>NZ_BCYP01000022.1 GCF_001598255.1 Mitsuaria chitosanitabida ATCC BAA-476 = NBRC 102408 | reverse complement strand
GAGGCTGAGGCTGAGGCTGAGGCTGAGGCTGAGGCTGAGGCTGAGGCTGAGGCTGAGGCTGAGGCTGAGGCTGGGGCTGGGGCTGGGGCTGGCGCTCGGGCTCGGGCTCGGGCTCGGCAGGCGGGCGGCCTGGGCATGGGCGCTTCAGCGCCACTCGACGACCGACACGCCCAGTCCGATGCGCGACTCGCGGAAGTTGTAGTCGATCAGGCTCTCGCCGTAGCCGCTGAACAGCTGCAGGTAGCCGTGCAGTCCGCCGCCGATCGGAAAGGCCCATTCCAGCTGCGCCGAGCCGCGCGAGCGGTCCCCGAAGCGCAGGCTGTGGCGCGCCGTCAGCGCCAGCACATGGCGGCCGATCTTCTGCGTCACCAGCACCTCGCCGCGGCCCATGTAGTCCTGGATGCGCGGGTTGTCGTCGACGCCGGTGTTCAGGATGCGCCACCACGGCCGCAGGCTCACCGTGGTCTCGCCGCGCTCCAGCGCGACCTCGCCGATCACGCGGTTCCAGCTGCGCGACAGCGTGGTCGCGCGGCCGTTGGACTGGTGGTTCAGGCTCAGGCCCAGCATGCTGGCCTTCCAGCCGAAGGGCAGCGCCACGTCGGTGCCGTGGACCAGGATGAGCTCGGGCTCGTAGTTGGTCTCGCGGAAGGGCCGCGACTCCCGGCCGTTGTAGACCTGCCAGCGCGAACTCTGCGTGTACGCGCCCCAGACCGACAGGGTGCCGGCGTCGTCCAGGGCCCAGATCTTGGATTTGAGGCTGACCTGGAACTTGGCCTCGTTCTTGTCCAGGTCCAGCGCCGTGACCAGGCTGTTGTCCGGCGTTTCCGACTGCAACGGGGCCCGGTTGGTGCGCGAGCTCCAGGACACCGGCAGCAGATAGACCGGCTTGTAGGGGCGGGGCAGAAAGCGGGGCATCTGGTCGCGGCAGGAGAGCTCCCAGCGCTCCGACAGCGTGGAGCCGAGGTAGCTGTGCGCGCTGCCGGCGGCCTCGGGCAGACGGGTGCAGGGGTCGTCGGCGCGCGGCGAGGCGGCGGCGGCCGCGACGGGCAGGGTGGCCGGCACCGGTTGCGGCTCGGCCCGGGCGGCGGCCGAGGGCGGGGGCGCGTCGGGCGCGCGACCGTGCAGGCGGTCGTAGCAGGCCAGGCGCGCCTGGCTGTCGGCGATGGCGGTGCAGTCGGCCGGGGTGGTGGCCGCGGCGGCGGCCGTCGCCGCGGCCCCGGAAGGCAGACCCGCGGCGGGCATCACGGCCGCCTGCGCGAACGCCACGCCCGGCCCGCCGAGCGCCAGCGCCATCACGCCCACGGGCAGCCGCCAGCCGGCCCTTTCCGCAAGGCGCGGCGCGCAGGCCGACGCGCCCATCGACCGGCTCGTCGAGGCCGAGAAGCGGGTGTCGACGGTGCTGCCGGCCGCCTGGCCGGTGGAAACGACGCCCCCGGCGCCCTGGCGGGGACTGCGGTCCCGGTTCGTCTGCATGTGGGAACTCCCTGTGAGCGCGACCTGGTCCGGCCGCGCGGCGGGCGACAGGTGCAAACGGCGTTCCCGGCCGCGGCAGGAACCGCGGGGAGCGCTCCCTAGAATCGCCTGCATGCCGACGCCCGCTCTGCACGACCTGCCCCCGCGCCCCGCTCCGAACGGCTGCGAAGGTCGTGCCGCCGGTCCGGCGGCCTCCGCCGCCCGGACGTCCCGGCGTGCTCGGGCGACGTGCGCCGGGCTTGCCGCCTTCGCGCTGGCGCTGCTCGCGGCCTGCGCGCAGTTGCCGGCACCGGCCCCGACGCCGCTTCCCGTCGAGCCCGGCTGGGGCCAGCCGGTCGGCGGCCATGCCGGTCTGCGCTACGAGCGCGACGACCGCCAGCCCGGTGAAGTCCTGCACTGGCTGCGACTGGACCTGCGCGACCCCACGCTGCGCCTGACGCTCAGCCCCCCCGGCGAGCGCGGCCGGACGCTGGACCGCTTCGACGGGGCGGGCGCGGCGCTGGCGGCGCTGAACGCCTCCTTCTTCAGCAAGACCTTCGAGCCGCGCGGCTGGACGGTCTCCCAAGGCGAGGCCTGGGCGCCGGTGATGACGCCGGACGACAGCCCGCTCATCGCCTGCGACGCGGCCTCGACCTGCGCGCTGCAGCTGCGGCCGCCCTATGCGGTGAGCGGCTCGACCTGGCTGGCCGTCGCCGGCACGCCGTGGCTGATCCGCGACGGCCAGGTGCGCGGCGACGCCGACGACGCCCGCTGCGAACGCTTCTGCGCGATGCCGCATCCGCGCACCGCGATCGGCCTGGATCACACGGGCCGCTACCTGACCCTGGTGCTGGCCGAGGGCCGGCGCGGTCCGGTCGCCGGCCTGAGCCTGCACCGGCTCGCCGCCCTGATGGCCGCCCGCGGCGTGACGCAGGCCTTCAACCTGGACGGCGGCGGCAGCACCAGCCTGCTGATCCAGGGCCGCGCGGTGATGGAACGCCCCTTCAACGAACCCGTGCCGCGGCCGCTGGCCAACGCGCTGATGATCCGACTGGCCGAGGAGCCCGCCCGATGACCGCCCTGCCCTTCACGACCGCCACGGCGTTCACGTGGCCGAACCCAGCCCGCTCGCCTCACTCGCCTCGATCGTCGATCTCCTCCGACGTGCCCGCTCGGGCCGCATCGTGCACGTCCACCACGACCAGGCGTGCCGCCGCCCCGGGCAATGGCAAGACCTGGCCCCGCTGGCTGGCGCTGGTCGCGCCGATCCTGCTCGCGGCCTGCGGCCAGTTGCCGAAGAGCCCGGCGCCCCCGTCCACCGCGCCGGGCGGTCCCTTCAGCCCGGCGGCGCTGCAGGCGCTGCGACCGGAGCAGTTCCGCTCCACCGTCGGCACGGCCGCGCAGGCGCGGGAGCGGCTCGAGCAGGACCGCGCGACCATCCGCGCCGCCTCGGCCCGGGCGCTCGCCGCGCCGCAGGACGCCGCCGCGCTGCGCGACCTGGCGCAGGCGCTGCGGCTGGTCGCGCATTACCGCGTGGACCTGGACATCGCCGGCCCGACCCTGTTGGCGGCGCTGCCCTCGCTGGACCGCCAGCCGGCCGATGTCCAGCGCCCGCTGCTGACCGCCGCCTACACGCTCTACGCGGCCGACGCCGCGCCGCTGCTGCGCGACCTGCTGCCCCGGCTGGCGACGCCGCGTGAGTTCGCCATCGCCGCCTACACGCTGATGCAGACGCGCCAGCCGGCCGATCTGGCGCTCATCCAGTCCCAGCTCGCGCAGCGCGACCGCGACGAGCCCCGTCTGCAGGCCCTGGCCCAGGCCGTCGGTGGCGCGCAGGGCGTGCCGCAGCCGGCGCGTCCGCCGCTGGCCGACCTGCTGACGGTCCGTCCGGGCTATCCGGTCGTCTTCAGCTTCCAGCGTCCGGGCCGCCAGCAGATGGGCCTGGCCCTGGTGCGGCAGGCCGATGGCCGCTTCGTGCGGCGTCCCGACGGCGGGCTGTTCAACGTCGCGCAGCTGGCGCTGTCCAGCAGCGGCCTGCCCGGCACGATCACGCTGGGCAACACGCCGCAGGGCCTGTTCACCATCCAGGGCGCCGGCCGCGCCGCGACCAACATCTGGATCGGGCCGACACCCTATCTGCACACCAAGGTCCCCTTCGAGGCCAGCATCGCCGAGTACGAGCAACGCGCGCCCGCCGGCGCCGAGCCCTGGTCGCTGGACCGCTACCGCGCGCTGCTGCCCGCGAGCTGGCGCGACTACGCCCCGCTGCAGGAGGCTTGGCTGGCCGGTCGCGCGGGCCGCGACGAGATGCTGATGCACGGCAGCACCATCGATCCGCGCTACTACTTCGGCAGCCGCTACTTCCCCGGCACGCCGTCGGACGGTTGTCTGGTCGCGATGGAGTACTGGGCGCCGGACGGCACCATGGCCCACAGCGACCAGATCGCGCTGCTGCAGGCCTTCACGAACCAGGGGCGCGATCGCGGCTACATGGTGCTGGTGGAGCTGGACGCCGCGCCCACGCCGGTGGCGCTGGCCGAGGTGATCGGTGCCGTGCTCAAGGCCGAGCAGTCGGCACCGGTGACGGCGGCCGCCCGCTGAGCGCAGGCGCCCGGACGCACCGGGCGCCTCGGCCGCCGCGCCCCTTGCGCGCGCGGCGATCCCGCGGCGGGCGCCGGGCGATTACCGAGGGTTATGGCGCTCCCGAAGCCTTTCATTGGCGGAGCCCACTATCAGACCACTAGAGTTGCCCGCAGCCTGAGGCCGTCTTCTTCCGCCTCGGCCCGCCCATGCACAAGACCCTGAACACCGAGACCCCGAGCCTGCAGCATCCCGACCTGGACCTGTACGACAGCGCCCGGCTGATGCAGGCCTTCGTCGACGACCAGCGCGCGGCGATCGAGGCGGTGAACGCCGCGGCCCCGGCCCTGGCGGCCGCCGTCGACGCGGCGCTGCCGCGCATCGCCGCGGGTGGGCGGCTGCTCTACGCTGGCGCGGGCACCTCGGGCCGGCTCGGCGTGCTGGACAGCGTGGAGCTGGTGCCGACCTTCTCCTGGCCGCGCGAGCGCGCGGTCGCGGTGCTGGCCGGCGGCGAGGGCGCGATGTTCGTCGCCGTCGAGGGCGCCGAGGACGACGAACCGCAAGGCCGCCGCGACATCGACGCCCTGCGGCCCGGCCCCGACGACGTGGTCATCGGCATCGCCGCCTCGGGCCACACGCCCTACGTGCTGGGCGCGCTGGCGGCCGGCCGCGCGGCGGGCAGCCTGACGATAGGCGTCGCCAACAACCCCGACGCCGCGGTGCTGGCCGCCAGCCAGCATCCCATCCTGCTGGACACCGGCGCCGAGATCATCTCGGGCAGCACGCGTCTGAAGGCGGGCACGGCGCAGAAGATCGCGCTGAACAGTTTCTCGAGCGCGCTGATGGTGCGGCTCAACAAGGTCTACGGCAACCTGATGGTGGACATGAAGGCCACCAACGCGAAGCTGGTGCGCCGCGCCGTCGCGCTGACCATGCGCGCCGCCGGCGTCGACGAGCCCACCGCCCGCGCGGCGCTGGACCGCTGCGACTTCAGCGTGAAGACGGCGGTGGTGATGCTGCTCCAGCACGTCGACGCCGCGGCCGCGCTGGCGCTGCTGGCCCGCCACGACGGCAGCGTGCGTCGCGCGCTGGCCGAGCGCTGATCCCGCCGCCGCCCCCGCGCGCCGTCCGGCCCCTTCCCCCTCTTCCGATCGATCCGATCGACGACGTCATGCGCGGTCTGCCCCGTCGCGAGTACACGCTCGACTTCAAGCACGACGCGGTGCGCCGCGCCGCGGAACTCGGCCCCTGCGCCACGGCGCGCGAGCTGGGCCTGCCCGAGCAGACGCTGCGCAACTGGATCCGCGCCGGCCGCGAGGGCCGACTGGACGAGGCCTGGCGATCGGGCGCCGGCGTCACGCCGGACCGCATGGAGCAGACCCGCGCCGATGCCGAGCAGGCGCGGCAGTATCGACGGCAGCAGTTGCGCAGCGTCATCGCGAGCGCCTCCGCGTCGCGCGCCGCGATGCCGTCCGCGCCCCCCACGTCGACGTCCACCGCCTCGGCCCCTGGCGTGGGAGCGTCATCGCCGGCCTCGCCGGCGCCCCGCACGCAAGCGCTGCATTCCCCGAGCCTGCCGCTGCCCCGTTTGCACCGACACTGAGGCCCATGTCCGCCTCCCTCGATCGATCCTCCCCCGCCCCGCGCGCCGCGCGCAGCCCCTGGGCCTGGGTGCCCTCGCTCTACTTCGCGCAAGGCATCCCCTACGTGGTCGTGATGACGCTCTCGGTCATCATGTACAAGAACCTGGAGATCTCGAACACCGACATCGCGCTCTACACCAGCTGGCTCTACCTGCCCTGGGTGATCAAGCCGCTGTGGTCGCCGCTGGTCGAGCTGATGGGCACGAAGCGGCTGTGGGTGGTGGCGCTGCAGTTCGCGATCGGCGCGGCGCTGGCGATGGTGGCGCTGACGCTGCCGATGTCCAGGTTCTTCCAGCTCTCGCTGGCGGTGTTCTGGCTGATGGCCTTCGCCTCGGCCTCGCACGACATCGCCGCCGACGGCTTCTATCTGCTCGCGCTGGAGAAGCACGACCAGGCGGCCCTCGTCGGCGTGCGCTCGACCTTCTACCGGCTGGCCAACATCGGCGGCCAGGGCGGGCTGGTCTGGCTGGCGGGCGAGCTCTACGAGCGCGGCGACAGCTGGGTGATGGCCTGGCAGGTCGTGATGGCGGTGCTGGCCGCGGCCTTCCTCGCGCTGGCGACCTGGCACTGGTTGCGGCTGCCCACGCCCGCGGCCGACGCGCGGGCCACCGGCGACGGCCGCCAGGTGCGCGCCTTCTTCGAGATCTTCATCGACTTCTTCCGCAAGCCCGGCATCGTCGTCTTCATCGGCTTCCTGCTGCTCTACCGCTTCCCGGAGGCGCAGTTGCTCAAGCTGGCCACGCCCTTCCTGCTGGACAAGCTCGACGCTGGCGGCCTGGCGCTGACGAACAAGGAAGTCGGCCTGGCCTACGGGACCGTGGGCCTGACCGCGCTGACGCTGGGCGGACTGATGGGCGGCTGGGTGATCTCGCGCTTCGGCCTGAAGCGGTCGCTGTGGCCGCTGGTGCTGGCGATGCACCTGCCCAACGTCGTCTTCCTGGCGATGGCCTGGGTCCATCCCGGCAGCCTGTGGATCGTCAGCGGCGCGCTGGCGGTCGAGCAGTTCGGCTACGGGCTGGGCTTCACCGCCTACCTGATGGTCATGATCCTGATCGCCGAGGGCCCGCACAAGACGGCCCATTACGCGATCTGCACCGGCTTCATGGCCCTGGGCATGATGATCCCCGGCATGTGGAGCGGCTGGCTGCAGGCGCATCTGGGCTACTTCCACTTCTTCGGCTGGGTGCTGGCGGCGGCCGTGCCCTCGCTGGTCATGACCGCCCTGATCCAGATCCCCGACGGCTTCGGCCGCAAGGAGCGCGACGCTTGAGTTCCACCCTTCGCCCGGGCAGCGACCGACTGCTCTCGCTGGACGCCTTCCGCGGCTTCGCGATCGCGGCCATGCTGCTGGTCAACAACCCGGGCGACTGGTCCGCGCTCTTCAAGCCGCTGGACCACGCCGAGTGGCACGGCTGGACCTTCACCGACTGGATCTTCCCGTTCTTCGTCTTCATCAGCGGGATCTCGATGAGCTTCAGCCTGGCCCGCCGCGGCCAGGTCACCGATCGCGGCGCGGTGCTGCGCCACACCTGGCGCCGCGGGGCGACCATCATCGCCATCGGCCTGCTGCTCAACCTCTTCCCCTACTTCCACCTCGAGAGCTTCCGCATCCCCGGCGTGCTGCAGCGGCTGGGCCTGATCACCCTCCTGGCCGCCCCCATCGCGCTGTGGTGTGGCTGGCGCGCGCAGCTGGCGTGGTTCCTCGGGCTGCTCGCTGCCTACGGGCTGGTCCAGAGCGTCGTCGCGGTCCCGGACGCGCAAGGCGTTTGGCACCGCGGCTCGCTGCAGCCTGGCGAGGATGTCGGCGCCTGGCTGGATCGGACGCTCCTCGGCGGCCACCTCTGGGTGCGAAGCAAGACCTGGGATCCGGAAGGCCTGCTCGGCACGCTGCCCGCCGTCGCGAGTCAGATCGCCGGCCTGCTCGCCGGCCGCTGGCTGGCGCTGCGCGGTCGTGACCCGGCCGAGAAGGCGACCTGGTTCATGGTCGCCGGCCTGCTGTGCCTGTGGGCGGCTCAGGTGCTCGATGCCTGGACCCTGCCCATCAACAAGAATCTCTGGACCCCCGCCTACGTTTTCCTGTGCACCGGCTGGGGGTGCCTGGTGTTCGGCGTGTTCTACTGGCTGCTCGATGCCGCTCCCCTGCCCCGGATGCGTGCCGCGATGGCGCGGCGCTTCCAGCCGCTGGTGGTGCTGGGCATGAACGCGCTGTTCCTGTTCGCGCTGTCGGGTCTGGTGGCCCGGCTGCTCGGGCTGATCCACGTGGCCGAGGGCCTCACGCTCAAAGGCTGGCTCTACGCGCCGATCAAGGCGCTGCCGGTGGATCCGCGCGTCGCGTCCTTGCTGTTCGCGCTGGGCTTCGTGCTGGTGTTCTACGGCATCGCGCGCGCGATGTGGGCGCGCGGCTGGTTCGTGAAAGTGTGAGCGGGGCCGCGCTGCGCCCGCCGGTGGACCCTCGATGCAACGACGACGTCTGATGACCGCGGCGCTGGCCGCTCCCGTGCTGGCTCCGCTGATGGGGCTCTCCGGCTGCGCGTCCTGGAGGCGCCCCGAGACCGTCCCCGCGCAGCCCCCCGCCCCCGGCGCCGATCAACCGCCGCCCGCGCCCCGCGAGTTCCGCGCCGCCTGGGTCGCGACCGTCGCCAACATCGACTGGCCCAGCCGCCGCGGCCTGAGCGACGACGCGCTGCGCGCCGAGACCCTCGCCATCCTGGAGTGCGCCCGCTCGCTGCGCCTGAACGCGATCGTGCTGCAGGTGCGCACCAGCGCCGACGCGCTCTACCCCTCCGCGCTGGAGCCCTGGAGCGAATACCTGTCCGGCGTCCAGGGCCAGGGGCCGGGCTACGACCCGCTGGCCTTCTGGATCGCCGAGGCCCAGGCGCGCGGCATCGAGCTGCACGCCTGGCTCAACCCCTACCGCGCGCGCCAGAGCGGCGCCAAGGCGCCGGCCTCGGCCACGCATCTGAGCAAGACGCATCCGGAATGGGTCAAGCGCTACGGGGACCAGCTCTGGATCGATCCGGGCGAACCCGACGCGGCGACGCACACCCTGGCCGTGTGCCGCGACCTGCTGACGCGCTACGAGCTCGACGGCCTGCACATCGACGACTACTTCTATCCCTACCCGATCCAGGACGCGGCCAAGCAGGACATCGACTTCCCCGACGAGCCGAGCTGGCAGCGCTACCTGCGCGGCGGTGGCACGCTGGCCCGCGCGGACTGGCGGCGGGACAACGTCGATCAGTTGGTGCGCCGCCTGTATGAACTGGTCCGCGAGCTGCGCCCCACGGCGCGCGTCGGCATCAGCCCCTTCGGGCTGCAGCGCCCCGACCTGCGACCGGCGGGAATCACCGGGTTCTCGCAGTACGACAAGCTCTACGCCCACGTGGAGCACTGGATGCAGATGGGCTGGCTGGACTATCTGGCGCCTCAGCTCTACTGGCCGCGCGCGCAGAAGGCGCAGGCCTTCGAGCCCCTGCTGCGCGGCTGGCAGGCGGTCAACCCGCTGGGCCGGCATGTCTGGCCGGGGCTGTTCACCAGCAAGGCGGCCAACGAGTCCGAGGGCTGGCCGCTGGACGAGATTCCCGTCGAGATCGATCTGATGCGGGCCGCGCCGGCCACCGGCGGCCACCTCCACTTCAGCATGGTCGCCCTGTTGAAGAATCGCCGGGGCATCGCGGACACCTTGCGAGCCGGCGCTTACATCCAGGCCGCCATCCCACCGGAGACGCCCTGGCTCAGCGCGCCGGCCTGCGGGCCCGTGGTGCTGGAGCGCCTGGAGGGGCGGCTGAAGCTGAGTTCGCGCGACGGCGCACCGGCGCGAGCCTTCGCGCTTTGGAAACGCGACACCCGACGCCCCGGCTCGGGCTGGGTGTTCGAAGTCGTGCGCCCGGATGGCGAACTCGGTGCGCTCGAACCGGGTTGGTGCCTGGTCGCCAGTGCCATCAACGCCCTCCATCAGGAAGGCCCGCGCGCGACCTTCCAGGTTTGACGCCGCCCCAATCTGTCGACTCCGCGCAACGTCCCGGCGCAGGCCGGGGCGCGCCCGACCTCCGTGTAAACCCTTAGCCGGAACGAGTCATGGGGTTCGCACGGAATGGCGGTCGGCGCGCGCGGAGCGCCCGTTCCGTCGCGTCCCGCTGACACGCATATTCAGGTGGGGAAGCCTGTCATTCCTTGTCACAAACCCACAACATCGGGCAAAGAGACTCACGGCCGTGCATCGCCGAGGCGGGTCCGGGAGCCCCCAGAAACCCGGGCCTGACGGCAGCTTCGATCCCCCGGCAACGCGGTTTGAGCCGCATTGCTGGCGGGTGAACCGGCTGGTAGGCTTTTTGCTTCGTATCTGTTGGAGGACCGCGGTCGACGGTCCCCACATGCAGTCAGGTTGGTTCGAGATGGCGGCGGCTCGATGGTGTTTTCGGGCCGCAAGGGGCGACGCAAAACGTTTGCGCGCTGCCGACAAGCCTTCCGGGAAGGGCGGGAAGCCTTCGCCAACCAGGATCGGTGGTTTCGGTTTTTTCAAAGTTGATCTCGTCGCACAGGAGCGCAGGAATGAGTCAGAAGAATTGGTTGGGTTTCAACAAGACGGCCCTGGCCGCCGCGGCCGCGCTGGTCGTCGCCGTGCCGGCGTTCGCGCAGCAGGCCAAGAAGGCCGATGACGACGGCGCTCCGCGCGCGGTCGAGGACAAGGTCCGTCTGGGCACCATCACCATCACCGGCGAGGGCAACAAGCTCGGCGTCGGCCAGATGCTGAACGAGGACGCCGCCAAGGCCCGCAGCACGGTGACCCGCGCCGCGACCGAGAAGGACCGTTCCACCGGCAACCCGTTCCAGGCGATCGCGCTGCTGCCCGGCGTGAACACCTTCAGCTACGACGCCACCGGCCTGTACGGCGGCGGCCTGACCGTCCGCGGCTTCGGCTCGGACCAGATGGGCTTCACCGTGAACGGCGTGCCGGTCAATGACTCGGGCAACTTCGCCGTCTATCCGCAGGAATACGCGGACCAGGAAAACCTTTGCACCCAGTCGCTGACGCAAGGCAGCCCGGACTCCGAGTCCCCGCACGCCGGCGCCACGGGCGGCAACATCACCGTCAACTCCTGCGATCCGGAAGACAAGCGCCGCGTGCGCTTCTCGCAGACGCTGGGCCAGCTGAGCCTGACCCGCACCTTCCTGCGCTATGACACCGGCCGCTTCTTCGACGACAAGGCCAAGGTCTACGTGAGCTACTCGCACACCCAGGCCGACAAGTGGAAGGGTGAGGGCGAGGCCAAGAAGGACCACGTCGACGCCGCCTTCCGCCTGGATCTGGACAAGGACAACGTGATCCTGGGCTCGGTCCTGTACAACCGCGCCGTCAACAACAACATCAACAGCATCAGCGTCGCCCAGCTGAAGTCGAACGGTTACTACTACGACTACTCGACGACCTTCCCCGGCCACCTGACCCCGGTCAAGGGCACGGCCCAGGACGAGAGCAAGATCGCTCCGTCGCCCGCTTACTACAAGCTGGCCAACAACCCGTTCGAGAACGCGGTCGTGTCGGTGTCCGGTTCGTTCAAGCTGGCCGAGAACGTCCAGCTGAAGATCCAGCCTTACCTCTGGTACGGCTTCGGCAACGGCGGCGTCCAGCAGACCACGCTGCAGGAAGGCTCGGCCTTCATGAACCCGGTCACCCACAAGAACGACATCAAGGGCGACCTGAACGGCGACGGCGACACGCTGGACACCATCATCATCGGCCGCGCCAGCGTCACCAAGACCTTCCGTCCTGGCGTGACCACCGAAGTGTCGGCCCAGCTGGGTGACCACGCGATCCGCGCCGGCATCTGGTACGAGCGCGCCCGTCACCGTCAGACCCAGCCGGGCGTGTACGTCGACAACGCCGGCAACCTGAGCACCGTGTGGCTGGACAGCGGCAACATCACCCGTCCGGACGGCTCGCTGTACCAGGGCCGCGACTGGAACTCGATCAGCACCGCCTACCAGGCCTACGTGACCGACAACTGGTCCTTCGCCGAAGACCGCGGCCTGCTGACCGTCGGCCTGCGCACCCCGCACGTCACCCGTGACGTGACGAACTTCGCCAACGAAGGCTACCAGTACGACTACAAGCTCAAGCGCTCGTACAACGAAGTGCTGCCGCAAGGCGGCCTGCGCTTCATGCTCGACAAGTCGTCGCAGGTGTTCCTGAACGTCGCGAAGAACTTCCGCGCGCCGCCCAACTACGCCTTCGCCAACTCGACCAGCTCGACCAACGTCGCCGTGGTCAACGGCCAGGTCGTGCTGCAGAACGAGCTGAAGCCTGAAACCTCGGTCAGCACTGACTTCGGCTACCGCTTCCAGTCGCGCGCCATCTCGCTGTCGGCGACGGTGTTCAACGTCGACTACAAGAACCGCCAGGCCACCGCCTTCGACCCGGTCAACAACGTCTCGTCCAACATCAACGCCGGCCGCGTGAACAACAAGGGCCTGGAGCTGGAAGTGGGCACGGGCGTGTACAAGGGCTTCTCGGGCTACGCCTCGTTCACCGCGCAGAAGAGCAAGTCCAAGGACGACATCGTCGTGGGCAAGACCGGTACGGGCGCCACCACCGGCATCACGCTGCCGACCTCGGGCAAGAACTACGTCCTGACGCCCAACAACATGTTCGGCATCTCGGGCCAGTATGAAGTGGGCGCGTTCTACGGCCGCCTGAAGGTCAAGCGCACCGGCACGCAGTACGCCACGCTGATCAACGACGAGATGGTCCCGTCGTACTGGGTCGCCGACTTCGACGCCGGCTACAAGTTCGGCAAGGTGGGCATGGCCGACAACGTGATGCTGCGCTTCAACGTCAGCAACATCGGCAACGCGCAGTACCGCAATCCGTCGGGCTCGAACACCAACGCCGCCGCGTTCAACGGCTCGCGTTCGAACACGATCTTCTACTACCTGGGCGCCCCGCGCTTCACGTCGGTCAGCGTCAGCGCCGACTTCTAAACCGACCCGTCGATCCGGCGACGGCCCCGCGCCGTCGCCACCGACCCGAAACCGCGCCTTCACGGGCGCGGTTTTTTTTTCGTCCGTCCGTCGCCCCCGACGCGAGGTTCACGGGCCATGAGCCGGAGTCATACCCGCCTCGCGCATTGACAATGGCGGGCGCGCTGCGCCCCCCTTAAGCTGCGGCGCCGCATGACCCCCATGACCGCCACGCCCACCCCCGTCGCCTCGTCCCCGAGCCCCCTCGCCGCCAGCGCGCGGCCGGCGCCGGCGCGCGTGGCCCTGGGCAGCCTGGGCCTGGGGCTGGATGCCGGCGGCACGCAGACCCGCTGGGTGCTGGCCGAGCCCGACGGCGCCACGCTGGCGCGCGGCGAGGTCGGCGGCTTCAGCGCGCTGCTGCTGGACTCCAGCGCCGGTCGCGTCACGCTGGCGCAGACCCTGCAGGCGCTGGCGGCCGCGGTCCAGACACACGCCGCCCCCGGTACGCTGCGCGGCCTGCAGGCCGGCATCACCGGCCTGGGCGAGCCCGACGGCCCCGCCGGCCGACAGCTGCGCGCGCTGCTCGCGCAACACCTGGGCCTGGACCCGGTCCGCATCCTTTGCGACAGCGACATCGCCCAGGCCTGGCATGCGGTCTTCCGTCCGGGCGAGGGCTACCTGGTCTACGCCGGCACCGGCGCGATCGCCGCCTTCATCGACGCGCACGGCGCCCTGCACCGCGCCGGCGGTCGCGGCCCGCTGCTGGGCGACGAGGGCGGCGGCCAGTGGATCGCCCGCGAGGCACTGGCCCTGGTCTGGCGCCGCGAGGACGAGCAGCCCGGCGCCTGGACGCACTCCCGGCTGGCGACCCATCTCTTCGCCGAGCTCGGCGGCGCCGACTGGGCGACCTCGCGCGCCTTCATGTACGGCGGCGACAACGCCAGCCGCCGCGGCGCGATCGGCCGCCTGGCGCTGGCGGTGGCGCGCGCCGCCGAGGAATCCGACACCGACGCGCTGGCGCTGCTGCGCCGCGCCGGCGCCGAGCTCGCCCGGCTGCCGCTGGCGCTGGTGCGCCGCCTGGGGGTGCGCCCCGTCACCGCGGCGGGCCGTGTGCTGCAATTGCATCCCGCGATCGAGGCCGGCCTGCGCGCGGCGTTGCCGCAAGACCTGACCCTGTCCCTCCAACAACCCGACACAGCCCTGGCCGCCGCCCGCCGCGCGGCCCGACCGACATGAAGACCAAGCTCCTGACCCTGGCCGCGGCCGCGCTGCTGGCCGCCTGCGCCTCCCCCACGCTGCAGATCGACCGCACCCACGTCTCGCAGAACCAGGACAGCCGCGTGCAGTTCCTGGTGCTGCACTACACCGTGCTCGACTTCGAGAAGTCGATGAAGGTGCTGACGACCGGCGGCAAGGTCTCGGCCCATTACCTCGTCGAGGAGAACCCCGCGCGCGTCTACCAGCTGGTCGACGAGAACAACCGCGCCTGGCACGCGGGCGTGAGCTCCTGGGGAACCGCGACCAACCTGAACTCCTCGTCGATCGGCATCGAGATCGTGAACCCCGGGTTCACCGACTCGCCGCTGGGCCGCGTCTACGCGCCCTATCCGCAGGCGCAGATCGACCAGGTGCTCGCGCTGTCCCGGCAGATCGTGGCGCGCCATCACATCCGCTCCGATCGCATCCTGGGCCACAACGACATCGCCCCCGGCCGCAAGCAGGACCCGGGTCCGATGTTCCCCTGGAAGCAGTTCGCGGACGCCGGCCTGATCCCCTGGCCGGACGCCGCGCAGGTGCAGATCAAGCAGGCCATCTACCAGCTCGCCCCGGTGCCCGACGTCAACTGGTTCCAGCAGCGCCTGGCCCAGATCGGCTACCAGACGCCGCGCACCGGTGTGTTCGACGTCGCCACGCGCGAGGTCGTCAGCACCTTCCAGATGAAGTACCGCCCCACCAACTACAGCGGCGACATGGACGCCGAGACGGCCGCGCTGCTGGAGGTGGCCACCACCCCCGGCGGCATGCTGATGAAGCAGCCGGCGCCGGCCGACAGCCAGGCCCGCTCGCCGAATTGAGCCGGCCTTGCTGAACTTCCTGCTGCGACGACTCGCCACGCTGCTGCCGACGCTGATCGGCGTGACGCTGGTGGCCTTCGGCCTGATCCGGCTGGTGCCGGGCGACCCCATCGCCATCATGATGGGCGAGCGCGCCCTGGACGAGGCCACGCACGCGCGCCTGATGCACGAGCTCGGCCTGGACCAGCCGCTGTGGCGCCAGTACGCGGACTACGTCGGCGGCCTGCTGCATGGCGACCTGGGCCAGTCGCTGGTCTCGCACGAGCCGGTCGCGCAGGAGTTCCTCGCCCTCTTCCCGGCCACGGCGGAGCTGGCGCTGTTCGCGCTGCTGCTGGCGATCGTGCTGGGCATGGCGCTGGGCACCGGCGCGGCGCTGCGGCGCGGCTCGCTGCTGGACCAGGGCGTGATGGGCGTGGCCACGGTGGGCTACTCGATGCCGGTGTTCTGGTGGGGGCTGATCCTCATCATGTTCTTCTCGGTCGGCCTGGGCTGGACGCCGGTCTCGGGCCGCGTCGCGGTGGAGTACGACATCCAGCGCCTCACCGGCTTCATGCTGATCGACGCCGCCTTCCACGACGAGCCCGGCGCCTGGTGGTCGGCGCTGCGCCACCTGCTGCTGCCGGCGCTGGTGCTGGGCACCAGCACGACGGCGGTGATCGCGCGCATGACGCGCTCCAGCCTGCTGGAGGTGCTGCGCGAGGACTACATGCGCAGCGCCCGCGCGCGCGGCCTGTCGCCGACGCGGATCGTGCTGGTGCACGGGCTGCGCAACGCGCTCATCCCGGTGATCACGGTGATCGGCCTGAAGGTCGGCAGCCTGCTCGCCGGCGCGGTGCTGACCGAGACCATCTTCAGCTGGCCCGGCATCGGCAAGTGGCTGATCGACGCGATCGCGCGGCGCGACTATCCGGTGGTGCAGGCGGGCATCCTGATCTCGGCCTGCACCTTCATCGCGGTCAATCTGCTGGTGGACCTGCTCTACGGCGTGGTCAACCCGCGCATCCGCAAGCAGGGCTGAGGCCATGACCCGCACCACCCACGACGACATGAGCGCCACGCCCGCCCCTTCGACCCCCGACGGCGCGGCGGCCCCGATGCCCACAGCGATCGCCCCGATCTCGCCCCCCGGCCCGCTGGCCGAGTTCTGGCGGGGTTTCAGCGCCAACCGTGGCGCCCTGGTCGCGCTGATCGTGTTCACGCTGCTGGCGCTGGCCGCGCTGTTCGCGCCGCTGATCGCGCCCCACGATCCCGTGCATCAGTACCGCGACGCGATGCTCACCCCGCCGATCTGGATGGAGGGTGGCCAGGCGCGCTTCCTGCTCGGCACCGACGAACTCGGCCGCGACCTGCTCTCGCGCCTGCTCCACGGCGCGCGCGTGTCGCTGGGCATCGGGCTGGCGTCGGTGGTGCTGTCGCTGATCCCCGGCGTGCTGCTGGGGCTGCTGGCGGCCTTCCATCAACGGCTGCTCGCGCCCGTGGTGATGCGGGTGATGGACGTGATGCTCGCGCTGCCCGGCCTGCTCCTGGCGATCTGCGTGATCACGGTGCTGGGTCCGGGCCTGATGAACACGGTGATCGCGATCGCCGTGGGCTCGCTGCCCGAGTACGTCCGGCTGACCCGCGCCGCGGCGCTGGCCGAGCTCGGCAAGGACTACGTCACGGCGAGCCGCGTGGCCGGCGCGTCGACCTGGCGGCTGATGTTCTCGGCGGTGCTGCCCAATTGCCTGGCCCCGCTGATCGTCAACGCGTCGCTGAGCTTCTCGGCGGCCATCCTCGAGGCCGCGGGCCTGGGCTTCCTGGGCCTGGGCGTGCAGGCGCCGATGGCCGAGTGGGGCACGATGCTCTCGTCGGCGCGCGACTACATCGTGCGCGCGCCCTGGGTGGTGACGCTGCCGGGTCTGGCGATCCTGCTGTCGGTGCTGAGCGTCAACCTGATGGGCGACGGTCTGCGCGACGCGCTCGATCCGCGTCTGAAGAAGGTGTCGTGATGCTGGAGATCCGCGATCTGCGCGTGCGCTTCGGCGCGTTCCCCGCGGTGGACGGCGTCGACCTGGACGTCGCCGCGGGCGAGGTGCTGGGCATCGTCGGCGAGTCCGGCTCCGGCAAGTCGGTCAGCATGATGGCGCTGATGGGCCTCGTCGATCCGCCCGGTCAGGTGAGCGCCGCCGCGCTGCGCGTGAACGGCCAGGACCTGCTGACCCTGGACGCCGCGCGACGCCGCAAGCTGGTCGGCCGCGACGTGGCCATGGTGTTCCAGGACGCGCTGGCCAGCCTCAACCCGAGCTACACGGTGGGCTACCAGATCGAGGAGGTGCTGCGCGCCCACCTCGGCCTGCGCGGCGCCGCGGCGCGCCGGCGCGCGCTGGAGCTGCTCGCGCAGGTCGAGATCCCCGACGCGCCGAATCGCCTGAAGGCCTATCCGCACGAGCTGTCCGGCGGCATGAACCAGCGGGTCATGATCGCGCTGGCGATCGCGTGCTCGCCCAAGCTGCTGATCGCCGACGAGCCGACCACCGCGCTGGACGTGACCATCCAGGCGCAGATCATGGACCTGCTGCTGCGCCTGCAGCGCGAGCAGGGCATGGCGCTGGTGATGATCACGCACGACCTGGCGGTGGTGGCGGAGATGGCGCAGCGCGTCGCCGTCGTGTACGCGGGCCAGGTGGTGGAGACCGGCGCGTTGCCCGATGTCTTCGAGCATCCGAAGCACCCGTACACCGCGGCGCTGCTGGCCGCGATCCCCGAGCACAACCGCGGCGCGCGGCGCTTGCAGGCGCTGCCGGGCATCGTGCCGGGCGCGGTGGACCGGCCGACGGGCTGCCTGCTCTCGCCGCGCTGCCCGCGCGTGCAGGCGCGCTGCCGCGCCGAGCGCCCGGCCGTCGTCGACGGCGTGCGCTGCTTCTATCCGTTGATCGAGGAGGCCGTCGCATGAGCGCCGCGCAGGACAAGGCCGTGGCAGGCGCCGGAGGCGCGGCCGAGGACACGCCGCTGCTGCGGGCGCGCGATCTGGCGCGCCACTACGCGGTGAGCCGCGGCTGGTTCGCGGCCAAGGCGACGGTGAAGGCGCTGGATGGCGTGAGCTTCGAGCTGCGCGCCGGCAGGACGCTGGCGGTGGTGGGCGAGTCCGGCTGCGGCAAGTCGACCCTCGCGCGCGCGCTGACCCTGATCGAGACACCGACCTCGGGCGAGCTGCTGATCCACGGCCAGGACGCCTCGGACGCGAGCGCGCGCAAGGCCCTGCGGCGCGACGTGCAGATGGTGTTCCAGAACCCGTATGCGGCGCTGAATCCGCGCAAGACCATCGCGTCGACGCTGGCCGAGCCGCTGGTCATCAACACCCGCTTGAGCCGCGCGGAGCGGCAGGAGCGCGTCGAGGCGCTGGCCGCGAAGGTCGGGCTGCGGATGGAGCACCTGCGGCGCTACCCGCACATGTTCTCGGGCGGACAGCGTCAGCGCATCGCGATCGCGCGGGCGATGGTGCTGCAGCCCGGCATCGTGGTGGCGGACGAGCCGACGTCGGCGCTGGACCTGTCGATCCAGGCGCAGATCCTCAACCTCTTCATGGATCTGCAGGAGGAGTTCCGCACCGGCTACGTGTTCATCTCGCACAACCTGGCGGTGGTGGAGCACGTGGCGGACGAGGTGCTGGTGATGTACCTGGGCCGCGTGGTCGAGCGCGGCGAGAAGCGTCAGCTCTTCGCGCGTCCGCTGCATCCGTACACGCAAGCCTTGATCAGCGCGACGCCGGCACTGCGGCCGGCGGATCGCCGCGCGCGCATCCGCATCCACGGGGAGTTGCCGAGCCCGCTCAAGCCGCCGACGGGATGCGCCTTCCATCAGCGCTGCCCGATGGCCGTCCCGCGCTGCGCGCAAGTCCGCCCCGAGCTGCGCGAGGTCGACGGGCGGATGGTGGCCTGCGACCTGGTGTGAACGGTGGCCCGCCGCAGATTGCGGTGGGGACAGCCCTCGCTCCAGGTCAGTATTTCGACTGGTCCGAGTCATTGCGAGCGTGGACGCGACGACGTGAAATGACGCCTCTCTCAACGCTGGAGGCGCCTCCATGCCGTATCGCGCACCCGAGTTCCCCATGCCCACCGGGAGCCGTCCGTTCCGGCCGGCCCCACACTCGCCACCCATAATCGACTCGCCCTCTGGAGCCGACATGGACGCGAACAACGACGAACTGGCTGTCAGCATTTCTGCCTTCAAGAAGCAGACCGAGACGATTCTGAAAGAGGCCAACCATCGGCCGATCGCCGTCCTCCGCCATGGAGCGCCGGCCTTCTTCGTGATGGACCCGCTGCTCTATGCGGCGATCATGGAAGACCTCGCGGACCAGCCCGTCTATCAGAAGACCATCGAACGACTGGCCAACGCCTCCCACCTCGTCGAGGTCGACATCGATGACCTCTGACGACGCCCCATCTGGTCGAAGGCGCTACCGCCTTCGCTTCTTCCCGGCAGCCTGGGACGAGTGGCTCGCGCTCGATGGTTCGGTGCGGAAGACGCTGAAGCTGCATTTGGAGAAGCGGCTGATCAACCCTCATCGACCAGGGTCAGTCCTCAACGCCGAGCTGGTCGGCCTCTACAAGATCAAGTTGCTGCGCCAAGGCATCCGGCTGATCTACAGCGTCAATGACGGACTGCTCCTCCTGATCGTCTTCAGCATCGGCAAGCGCGAGGACGCGGCGGCCTACAGGAGCGCGCTCGTCCGGCTCAAGCAAGCGAGGGACAAGGACCAAGGCTCGGGACTGGGGGCCTTGCCCGCATAACCCGGTGTTATGGTCCAACCCGCCCATTTCAGTTGTGACCGTGGAGCCCGCGTTTCGACAATGCGCTGGCTTGCCTCCCCCCGATGCGTCCTGCCCTCCACCACTCCCTGGCCGCCCTGCTGGCCATCGCGTTCTCGACCGCCTTCGCCGCCGGCACCGCCGCGCCGAAGCCGCTGGTCTACTGCACCGACGCCAGCCCCGAGGGCTTCGATCCGGGGTTATGGGATTCGGCCAGCACCAACAACGTCAACAACCAGATGTTCCAGGGCCTGGTCCGCTTCGAGCGGGGCGGCACGGCGCTGCAACCCGCGCTCGCGACGAGCTGGACCATCAGCCCCGACGCCCGCGAGTTCACCTTCACGCTGAGGCCCGGCGTCCATTTCCACACCCGGCCCTGGTTCACGCCCACGCGTGACTTCAACGCCGACGACGTGCTCTTCACCTTCGGCCGCTTCCTGGACCGCGAGCACCCGTTCAACAAGGCCTTCCCGGCCAACTTCATCTATCCGCAGAACCTCGGCCTGGCCAAGGCCATCGCGAAGATGGAGAAGCTGGACGACCACACCGTCCGCTTCACGCTGACCCAGCCCAACGTCACCTTCGTCACCTGGTTCGCGATGGCCTTCGCCGGCATCCAGTCGGCGGAGTACGGCGCCCAGCTGCTGCGCGAGGGCAAGGCCGCGCAGATCAACCGGCTGCCCATCGGCACCGGCCCCTATCGCTTCCGCAGCTACGCCAAGGACGACGTCGTCCGCATGGAAGCCAATCCCGACTACTGGGGCGCGCCGCAACGCACGCGGAAGCTGATCTTCACCATCAGCCGCGAGGCTCCCGTCCGCGTCCAGAAGCTGCTGGCCGGCGAGTGCCAGATCACCTCGCCGCTGCGCGACATCGACGTCGCCGCCATCGACCGCCATCCGGACCGCATCCAGCTCGAGAAGATCCAGGCGCTCAACATCTCCTATCTCTCCTTCAACCTGCGCAAGCCGCCCACCGACAACCGGCTGGTGCGCGAGGCGCTGGACATCGCGATCGACCGCGACGCGATCTTCCGCGCGCTGTTCCCGCGCGGTGACGCGATGCAGGCGGTGAACCCCTTCCCGCCCGCGATCCCCGGCTACAACAAGGCCATCAGGAACGAGTTCAACCCCGAGCGCGCGAAGCGCCTGCTCGCCCAGGCCGGTTTCCCCAACGGCCTGGACATCGACCTCTGGGCCCTGCCCGTCACCCGGCCGACCAACCCCAACGGCCAGCTGATGGCGCAGCTGATCCAGCAGGACTGGGCCCGCATCGGCGTGCGCGCGCAGATCCGCACCTACGAATGGGGCGAGTACCTCAAGCGCGCCAACGCGGGCGAGCACTCGGTCTACATGAGCGGCTGGGCCGGCGATAGCGGCGACGCCGACGACTTCCTGACGCCCAACCTCAGCTGCGCGACCAACAAGTCCGGCGTGAAGTTCTGCAACCAGGAGTTCGAGCGCCTGATCGACGCCGCCCGCGCCACGCCCGACCAGGCCAAGCGCAACGCCCTGTACGAAAAGGCCCAGGAGATCTTCAAGCGCGAGCGCCCGTGGATCACGATGGCACACTCGACGGTCTACATCCCCACCAGCAAGGACCTGCGCGGCTTCCGCATGCAGCCCAACGGGGGGGTGGTCTTCGAGAACGTCTATCGCGAGTGACCATGCGGCTCCGACACATTGAAGTCTTCCACGCGATCATGCAGGCCGGCACGATCAGCGGCGCGGCGCAGTTGCTGCACATCTCGCAGCCGGCCGTGACGAAGGTGCTGCAGCACTGCGAGCTCCAGCTCGGCATGCCGCTGTTCGACCGCGTCCGCGGCAAGCTCTATCCGACCCCCGAGGCGCAGCGGCTCTTCGTCGAGATCGACAAGCTCAACCGCGACCTGGTCGCGATCCGGCGCCTCGCGGCCAACCTGCGCAGCGGCGAATCCGAATCGCTGCGCCTGATGGCCACGCCGACGCTGGGGGCCTCGGTGATCCCCGCCGCGATGACGCACTGGGCGCAGGCCTTCCCCCGCAGCCGCTGCCAGCTCAGCACCAACCACACCCGGGAGATCGTCTCCGCGCTGCTCCTGGGCGAGGCCGACCTGGCCCTGTCGCTGCACGATCCGCGCCATCCCGGCATCAAGGCCGAGGCGCTGGCCACCGGCACCATGATGGCGCTGTGCCCGCTGCACAGCCCCGAGGCGCAGGGCAGCGGCCCGCTGCCGCTGGAGGAGATCCAGTCCGAGCTGATCGCCATGGCCGAGGACGATCCCATCGGCCACATGCTGCACAACGCCAGCGAGGCCGAAGGCCGTCACCTGGACAGCCGCATCACCGTGCAGACCTACCAGCTCGCCCGCGCGCTGGTGGAGGCGGGTGTCGGCATGACCGTCGTCGATCCGTTCACGGCCGCGTCGGCCGACCGCAGCCGCGTCAAGGTGCGGCCGCTGGCGCCGGCGATGAGCATCCAGCTCTACCTGCTGACCTCGGCCAGCGCCCCGCTCGCGCAAGCGGCGCGGCGCCTGGTCAACTACCTGCGCGACGCCGCGCGGGCCAACCTCGAGAGCCTCGACGACTGACCGGTCGCGGCGCTCCCGTCCCATCGCTCCATCTGCCATGCCCACGCCGGACGCCGCCGCTTCTCCCCTCGATCTCCTCGCCTCGCCCGCGCCCATCCCCTGCGAGGAGATCGCCGCGCATCCCGAGTTCCGCGCGCTGCTGACCATCCCCGGCATCGCGGTGGACCTGCGCTACGCGACACCGGACAACTTCGTCGGCCGCGCCGTCTACGGCGGTCTCGACTGCGCCTACCTCCGGCGCGAGTCCGCCGACGCGGTCGAGCAGGCCGCCGCCTGGCTGGCCCGCCACTGCCCCGGCGTGACGCTGGTGGTGCTGGACGCGCTGCGGCCGCAGCGGGTGCAGGAGGCCTTGTGGGCCGAGCTCGAAGGCACGCCGCTGACCCGATACCTGGCGCACCCGGCGCGGCGCTCCATCCATTCCTTCGGGATGGCCGTCGACGTGACGCTGCTCGATGCCGACGGGCGCGAGCTCGACATGGGCACCGGCTTCGACGAGATGACGCCCGCGTCGCACCCTGAATTCGAGGCCGAGCAACTGGCCTCGGGCGGGCTGACCGCCGAGCAGCTCCGGCACCGCGGCTGGCTGCGCGCGGCGATGCGGCAGGCCGGCTTCCAGACCATCAGCACCGAGTGGTGGCACTTCGATTTCGGCGACCGCGACCAGGTCCGCCGCAGCTTGCCCCTGGTGCTCTGACGCGTCCGGGCGGCGGCGTCACGGCCGCGCCGCCGGCCCGACGTCGGCGCGTCGAGCCGGCCCCCTCGCATGCCACCGAACGAATTCGCACGACCTCCCGGAGACCTCATGACCGCTTCCCGCCGCCTGATCCTCACCGGTGCCGCCACCGCCGCGGCCAGCGCGCTGACCGCCGCCTTGCCCGCCCAGGCGCAGAGCGCCGCGCCCTCGCGCGACGCCCGCCCCGGCGCGGCGCCCGAGCCCTTGCGCGCGCGCCGCCTGAAGGCCGGCGACACGATCGGCCTGGTCAGCCCGGCCAACGCCACCTACGAGCGCGAGCCGCTGGAAATCGCGGTCGAGTCCCTGCGATCGCTGGGCTTCAAGGTCAAGCTGGGCCAGCACGTGCGCGGCCGCTACGGCCAGTTCGGCGGCACCGACCTGGAGCGCGCCGCCGACATCAACGACTTCTTCGCCGACGACGAGGTGGCCGGGATCATCGCGCTGACGGGCGGCTCGGGCAGCAACCGCATCGTCGACAAGCTGAACTACGCGCTGATCCGTCGCAAGCCCAAGTTCTTCGGCGGCTTCTCCGACCTGACCAGCCTGGTCAACGCCATCCAGAAGCAGACCGGCCTCATCACCTTCCATTGCCCGGTGGCGGGCTCGGACTGGAACGAGTTCTCGCTGCAGCACTTCAAGTCCGTGGTGATGGACGCGCAGCCCGATCTGTTGCAGAACCCGCCCTTCACCGGCGGGCCCGGCGTGGTGCAGCGCGAGGACCGCATCAGCACGCTGCGCGCGGGCGTCGCGCGCGGTCCGCTGGTGGGGGGCAATCTGGCGGTGCTGAGCTCGCTGGCGGGCTCGGCCTACTTCCCCGACACGCGGGGCGCGATCCTCTTCCTGGAGGAGATCAACGAGTACATCTACCGCGTCGATCGCATGCTGTCGACGCTGCGCCTGTGCGGCGCGCTCGATCAGCTGGCGGGGGTGGTGCTGGGCAAGTTCACCAAGTGCGAGCCTGGCGACGGCTACGGCACGCTGACCCTGGACGAGGTCTTCGACGACTACTTCCTGCCGCTGAACGTGCCGGTCTATCGCGGCGCGATGATCGGGCACATCAAGCGCAAGTTCACCGTGCCGGTGGGACAGGCGGCGGAGATGGACGCGAGCGCGGGGACGATCAGGCTGCTGTCGGCGGCGGTGGTGTGAGGGAGGGCGGGGCTCGCTGCCTCACCCGACCCTCACCCCCGCCCTCTCCCACTCCGTGGGCGAGGGAGCCGCGAGCGCTCAGGCAGTAGCGTTATGAAATCCCGAGCGGCACTGAAGCCCCTCGCCCACGGAGTGGGAGAGGGGTGGGGGTGAGGGCCGGGTGAGGCAGCGAGCCTCCATCCTTCACTGACGCGCCACCCAGTCGATCAGCGCATCCACCGCCGGCCGCGCCTTCATGGCGTTGTCGTCATTGACCAGCACGACCACGATCCAGGTCTTGCCCTTCGCGTCGGGCACGTAGCCGGCCAGCGCCACGGCGTCGCGCAGCGTGCCGGTCTTCAGGCGAGCGCGGCCCTCGGCGGCCGTGCCCTTCATGCGCCGGACCAGCGTCCCATCCACGCCCGCCACCGGCAGCGTGGCCAGCAGCTCCGGCCCGTGCGCGCCGCGTTGCGACGCCAGCAGCACCGCCGCGAGCTGCGAGGCCGTGATGCGCTCGAGGCGAGTCAGGCCCGAGCCGTTGTCCAGCACCAGCCCGGTCGCGTCGATCTGATGCTCCGCGAACCAGGCCCGCACCACGCGACCCGCCGCGACCTGCGAGTCCTCGCCCGGCTGGGCCGCCGAGGCGCCCAGCCGCTTGAAGATCAGCCGTGCCAGCGCGTTGTCCGAGGACTTCATCACCGGCCGGAGCATCTCCGCCAGCGGCCGGTCCCGGTGCTGCGCGAGCACGCGCGCGCCCTCGGGCGCCGTGCCCTCGCGGATCTCGCCCGACAGCGTGCCGCCCAGCGAGGTCCACAGCTGGCGCAGCGCCTGCGCGGCCAGCCATTGCCGGTCCAGCACGTTCAGCGCTTGCGTCACCTGGCAGCCGCGCGGGAACTCGCCCTGCAGCGACAGGCGCCCCGCCCCGCCCGGCAGGGGCTCGAAGCGCGGCGGCTTCCAGCCATCCTCCCAGTCCTTGCAGGGGCGGTCGACCAGGGTCATCGACGAGCCGTCGATCGTCAGACCGCCGAACTGCGGGAAGGGCCGCGCGGTGACCCCGCGGGCGTCGGACGCGAGGTCGAACTGCAGCAGGTTGCCGTTCAGCTGCAGCGCGTCCGGGATGACGTTGTAGGGGAACTCGGGCTGCGAATCGAAGTCGGCCACGCCCAGCTCCGGGCGCGAAGGCAGGAACAGCGCGCGGTCGACGATGACGCCGCCGGCCAGCTCGCGCAGGCCGTGGCGCTCGCGCAGCTCGCGCAGCATCAGCCACAGCGCGGGCCAGTCGAGGTCGGCGTCGCCGTTGCCCTTGAGCACCAGCGGGCCGTCGAGCCGGCCGTCGCGGATCTCGCCCGCCGCCAGCAGCTCGGTATGGCCGCGGCTGTTGGGCCCGAGCTTGTCCAGCGCGACCACCGCGGTGATGGTCTTCATCGTCGACGCGGGCTGCATCAGCTGGTCGGCGTTCAGGCGCAGGCCGGTGCCCGGCGCATCGATCGGGAAGGCGACGACCGCGATCGACGACAGCGGCACGCCCGAGGGCTTGAGCGCCTCGGCCATCGGCGCCGGCGGCTCGTGACCGAGGCTGGCGCAGCCGCTCAGCGCGGCCATCGCGGTCAGCGTCAGCGCGACCAGCAGACGGCGCTTCATGCGCGTTCTCCGGTGGCGTTCTCGCCGGCCTGCACGCCGCGCCAGACCAGCGCCGCCAGCGCCACGTCCTCCAGCCCGATGCCGACGCTCTTGTAGACCACGATGTCGGTGGCCGAGGGCCGGTGATCCGCCGCCAGCAGCTCGCCCAGTTCCTTGAGCCGCTCCGGCGCGATCACGCCCGGCGCGGCCCGGACCAGCTCGCCGGCCTCGGCCTGCGCGGCGGTCTTCCATTCGACGACCACGGCCGCGGCGCGCGACAACAAGGTGTCGTCGAGCTCGCGGGCGATGGGCTTGCTCGATCCGACCGCGCAGACCAGCGTGCCGGGCCGCACCCGAGCGCCGTCGAACAGCGGCTCGGTGGCGCGGGTGCAGGTGGCGATCACGTCGGACTCGGCGACGACGCGGGCCGCCTCGGCGGCCTCGACCGGGACGCCGAACTCGGCCGACCAGCGGGCCGCGACGGCGGCGGCGTCGGTGCGGGCGCAGAGCAGGACGCGCGTGAAGCGGCGCACCGACAGCAGCGCCTCGACATGGGCCTGCGCCTGCACGCCCGAGCCGAACACGCCCAGCACCGTGACGTCGGGACGCGACAGCGCGTCCACCGCCAGCGCGGTGGTGAGCGAGGTGCGCACGCGCGTGAGCTCGTTGGCCTCGACCGTGGCCAGCGGACGACCGGTCGCGGTGTCGAAGAGATTGACGACGAACTGGAACTTGCCGCTCAAGGTCGCGTAGACCTTGGTGCCGAGCAGGTCCGGCAGCACCGCGCCCATCGCGCTGACCATGGGCGCGCCCGGCGCTTGCGCGAGCGCGGCGCGGCTGCGCGCGAGCACCGCGGCCTGGCCGCGCGCGAAGTGGAGGAAGGACTCGCGCAACGCCGCGAGCTGGGCCGGCCGGCGGGCCGGGGTCAGGTGTTCACGCACCTGCGCTTCGGAGATCAATCGCATGGGTGGAAATGTATATTCGCGCCCCCGCTGCATTCCCGCAGGTTATACGCGCGCGACAAGCATTCATCGTGGCCTGCGCAACAAATGGGTGACGGCCCTATGACGAGGAAATCGTCTCGTGCTTGATCATCGTTCACAGCTCGCAACACAGTGGTCGCAATGCCGACCATGTCCCGTGTCGTTGGAGGCGTTCCAGGGACGCCCCGGATCGTTTAACAAGGAGAAGGTCGTGAAATTGAATCAACTCGCCCGCTGTCTCGTCGTGGTGGGTCTGGGCGCCCACGCGGCGGCCTGGTCGCAGGAGGTCCAGAAGATCGAGCGGGTGGAGATCACCGGTTCGAGCATCAAGCGCATCCAGGACGAGGGCGCGCTGCCGATCCAGACGATCTCGCGCAAGGACCTGGACCGCCAGGGCATCGTCTCCGCGGAGCAGCTGATCGCCTCGCTGTCGTCCAACGGCAATGGCCTGGACAACCTGGCCGCCAACGCCGACGTGGTCTCGGGCCAGTCCCGCGGCAACAACGGCGCGACCTCCGCCAACCTGCGCCTGCAGGGCGCCAACGCCACGCTGATCCTGCTGAACGGCCGCCGCATCGCGGCCCACGGCCTGAACGGCGGCGTGGTCGACCTGAACCAGATCCCGATGGCCGCCATCGAGCGCGTCGAAGTGCTCAAGGACGGCGCCTCGTCGACCTACGGCACCGACGCCGTCGGCGGCGTCATCAACTTCATCCTGCGCAAGGACTACCAGGGCCTGCAGGCCAGCGCCTTCACCGACGTGACCGAGCATGGCGGCGGCGCCATCTCCCGCGGCTCGCTGACGGGCGGCGTCGGCAACATCGACAAGGACGGCTTCAACCTGCTGGCGGTCCTGTCGGTGACGCAGAACAAGCGCCTGGACGGCTCGCAGCGCGACTTCGTCAACAGCTTCCAGCCCGAGCGCGGCCTGTCCCCCGACACCCGCGGCACGCCCTTCGCCACGCTGTTCCTGCCCACCACCAGCGGCACGACCATCCGCAACGTGCTGAGCCGCCCGGGCTCCAACGCCAACACCGGCCCGCTGTACAACGGCGCGACCATCAGCAACGTCAACATCCTGGACCTGCCCGGCCAGGCCGGCTGCGCCTCGCAGCCCGGCATGGACGCGTACGCGGAGAAGCTGTGGAACTCGGCGGCCGCGTCGCCGGCCAACCAGTTCGGCTGCGCCTGGGACACCGGCCGCGCCGCGGTCATCCAGCAGCCGGTCAAGAACACCAACCTGGTCACGCGCGGCCAGCTCAAGCTGGGCGAGCACATGCTGACCGGCGAGGTGCTGCTGGGCAAGTCGGAATCGACCAAGTTCTTCTCGCCCAACCAGATCAGCAGCGCCGCGTCGACCTCGACGCTCGGCCTGCCCAACGGCACGACGGTGCGCAACCCGTTCGCCGACCTGGCCTACCCGTCCACCGGCGCGGGCTACCAGCGCGTGTTCGACGCGCTGGTCAAGCAGTTCCCGTCGCTGGCCGGCAACCAGGGCCTGCCGATGACCTTCCGCTGGCGCTGCATGGAATGCGGCGAGCGCGAGATCGGCACCGACACCGACACCGGCCGCTACCTGCTGAGCATGGACGGTCCGATTCCCTTCCTGAAGGACTGGGACTACAAGGCCGGCGCCTCGCACGCCTTCAGCAAGAGCACCTCGACGCTGGGCAGCGGCTACCAGAACTACGTCGGCCTGGCCAACCTGATCAACACCGGCGTGCTGAACCCGTTCCTGCTGGCGGGTGAATCGCAGAGCCCGGCCGCGCTGGCGGCGCTGAACGCGATCTCGGCGGCCGGCACCCAGCTCTACGGCGGCAAGTACACGACGGACGAGTTCGACGCGACCGCGTCGGGTCCGCTGTTCAAGCTGCCCGCGGGTGACGTGATGGGCGCGGTGGGCGTGGACTACCGGATCGAGAAGTACAACTTCGACGGCAACAACACGGTCAACACCAACGACATCAACACCTGGGTCTACAACGCGCCGTTCGACAACGTGAACGCGTTGAGCGGCGTCAAGCGCAAGGTGGGCGCGGTCTTCGGCGAGACCATCATTCCGGTGCTGAAGAACCTCGACCTGAACCTGTCGGTGCGCTACGACAAGTACACCGGCTTCGGCAGCACGACCAACCCGAAGGCGTCGATCCGCTACCAGCCCTTCCAGAGCCTGGTGGTGCGCGGCTCCTACAGCACCGGCTTCCGGGTGCCGACCTTCAACCAGCTGTTCAACGGCGTGACGCAGTCGCCGTACACCGGCGCGGGCGTGCCGGATCCGTCGACCTGCCCGGCCAACGTGGTGAGCAACGCGCCGGGCTGCCAGGCGATCACCTTCGACACACTGTTCGGCGGCAAGGCGGACCTGAAGCCGGAAGAGTCCAAGATGTCCAACATCGGCTTCGTGTGGCAGCCCTCGCCCGCGTACAGCATGAGCGTGGACCTGTGGGACATCCGTCGTGACGGCCAGATCCAGAGCCTGACGCTGACGCAGATCCTGAACAACTACCAGCTGTTCCCGCAGGCCTTCCTGCGCGACAACAACGGGGTGCTGCGGATCGTGGACACGCGCTGGATCAACACCGGCGAGACCCGCACCCGCGGCCTGGAACTGTCGATGCGCGGCACCACGCCGCTGAACGGCGGCCGCCTGTCTGCCGGCCTGGACGGCACCTACCTGCTGGCGAAGAAGTCCAAGCTGCTGGACAACGTGGCCTTCGGCCCGAGCGAGGTGGGTCAGTTCACGCGCTCGAGCGACCTGGGTCTGCGCTGGAAGCACAGCGCCTACGTGACCTACTCGTATGGCGACTGGGCGTGGACGCTGCGTCAGCAGTACTCGTCGGGCTACTACGGCTACGTCCCGCCGGGCGTGGCGAACGGCAACGCCTCGGCGCCGCTGTTCGACCCCTGGGTCAAGCCGTACTACCTGCACCACGTGAGCGTCGCCTACACGGGCGTCAAGAACCTGACGATCACGGCGGGCATCAAGAACATCTTCGACCAGGACCCGCCGTTCGCGAACAGCTACGACAGCAACACCGGTTCGGGCAGCTCGTGGGAGCCGCGCGTGGCCGACCCGCGTGGCCGCTCGTTCACCCTGGGCGTGGACTACAAGTTCTTCTGATCCCGACCCGCCCGCCGCTCACGCGGCGGGACCTCGGAAACGACAAGGCCCGCCGGGACACCGGCGGGCCTTTTTTCTTGGGCCGAAGCGCATGTGGCTCATCGCCCTCAAGTGACGAAGCTTTGACGCATCCGTAGCAGTGATCGCAACAACCGGGCGGAAGATTTCCGCCCTTCGCCCGAGGACGCCTTGTCGGTCTACGGCACTTGGCGACAGGCTCGCCATCGGCAGATGTCGTCGCCGCATCTGGGTGCATACATCGCGACGACCATGCTCACGCCGATGCACGGCCCCGTGAGCGAACCGTCCGCTCAAGGCCACATGGACTGGTGGCCGTTCGCGGGCATGCTGGACTCCGATCACTTCGAGGTGACTGCACATGAACATTGAGCTCGATCCGTCCACCCGCATTCCCGAAGGCCTGCTGCCCTTGCCACTGCCGGAGGAGCGTGTCCTCTACATGGCCGAGCAACCCATCGTCTACCTCACCCGCAACAGTCAGGGGCAGGTCATGCTGGCCTACTTGGCTGGCGAGGATGCGCGACATCGATTCACCTTGCTGGCGCCGATTTCGGATCGCGATCTGCGACTGCTGGAGCAAGGCCAGCTCAGCATGCGGGATGCCTTGACCGGCACATGGATGTGGCTGCTGCGCGAATGCCAGCGAACCGGAGCCGCCGGTCTGTGGGCCGTGTGCCTCGCGCAGTTACCCGAGAACCACTTGCCTCACCCCGGCACGCCGTTGCTACCCGAACACGACTTCATCGCACCCGCCTCACCGGCACGTGCAAGCGTCGACCCCAGCACGCCCCGCGTCATCGGCGTCGGTCCTTGGTCGCCGGGCGCCATCAGGCGCTGACCGTCCTCGCCACCGGATCCATCGTCACCGCGATGCCGATGGGCAGCGGCAGGTTGGGCGAGGTGTGGCCGCTGGGCCAGCCGGCGAGCACCGGGATGCCGAGCTCGCCGAAGTAGTCCGCGAGCACCGCGTCCGGCGCGTCGCCGTCGGTGAAGCTGCCCAGCAGCGCGCCGGCCAATCCGTCGAGCGCGCCGCTCAGGCGAAGCTGGCACAGCAGGCGGTCGATCTTGTACGGGTCCTCGCCGACGTCCTCCAGGAACAGGATCGCGCCCGACAGGTCCGGCATGAAGGGCGTGCCCAGCAGCGCCACCAGCACCGCCAGATTGCCGCCCGACAACACGCCGCGCACCGGCGCGCGGCCGCGATGGAGCGGATGCGGCGCGAGCGCGGGACCCAGCGCATCGCCGGCGCGCAGGCCGGAGCGCAGACGGTCCGCCAACGCCACCGCGTCGGCCCAGCCGCCCTCGCCCTTGTGCCAGTCCGAGGCCGGCATCGGCGCGTGCCAGCCCGCCAGGCCCAGCTGCTGGCGCAGCGCGAGCAGGGCCGTCAGGTCGCTGTAGCCGATCAGCGGCTTGGGGAATCGGCGCAGCACCGCGCGATCGATCCGGTCCAGCAGCCGCGTGCAGCCGTAGCCGCCGCGCAGGCCGATCACGGCATCCACCGTGGGATCGCACAAGGCCTCGTGGAGGTCGGCCAGGCGGCGCTCGTCCGAGGCGGCCAGATGGCCGAGGAAGCTCGGGCCGCCGCAGCCGGGGAAGACCTTCGCGCGGAAACCCAGGCGCTCGATCATCGGCACCACCTGCTCGAGCGTGCCTTCGCGCGGCGGACCGGCGGGAGCGATGACGCCCAGGCAGGCGTGCGCGGGCAAGGGAGGCAGGAGGTATGCAGCGTCGGCCATCGTTCGCGCGCGGCGCGACGCCGCGGATTCGGAGGATCGGAGGGTCAGGTCTCGAGCCACGCCGCCAGGCGCGCGTCGATCGCCGCGCCCAGCGCCGGCACGCGCCAGGTCGTGGCGCAGCGCTCGTCCGGCGCGTAGCGCGCGCCGAGGTTGGTCAGCAGTGCGATCGCGTAATGACGGCGGCGCGGTGAGATGCCGCGCACGATACCGGCATTGGAGACGTAGTTCTCGGTGTTGCCGGTCTTGTGGGCGAAACGCACGTCGCCGCCGGCCGCGAAGCGGCGCAGGTCCCCCGGCATGGCCACCTCGCCCGCATGCAGCGAGCCGTCCGGTTGCAGCCACTTGCCCGGCAGCCGCGACGGCAGTCCGGGCACCCAGCCCGGCACGCCGCCCAGCGCGCCGCTGGACAGGACCTCGTGCAGCGCCTGGTCCTCCAGCGCGTGCAGCATCTGGTTGCGGCTCTCGGGCGACAGCCGCGGCGCGTCGGCCCGCAACCAGGGCGCAGCGGGCGCGGTCGGGTCCAGCCACCACAGCAACCGCACCGTGTCCCAGGCCGTCATCTGCAACTGCCCCACGCCCGAGCCCGCGCCATTGCCCCAGCCGCCATCGGCGACCGTGTTGGCGAAGCGCAGCGTGGTCAGTCCCAGCGATTCGAACAGCCGGTGCAGGTCGTTGCGGACCTCGCGGCCGTCCTCGCGGCGGATGGCGCCGGTCGCATGCATCAGGGTCACCAGCGCCGACGTCGCCTCGTTGCTGCTCCAGGTGATCATGTCGTAGGCCCAGTCGGCGACCAGGCGCTCCCGGCCGCGATAGCTCAGCGGCTGCCACCAGCTCGCCCGGCCCTGATCGACCAGCCGGCCCAGGCCCGCCAGCAGCATCAGCTTCAGCAGCGAGGCCGGATAGGGCGCGACCATGCGCGGCCCCGCGTCGCCGGCCAGCGGCGTCCAGCGCATCGCGGACCAGTCCGAGTCGGGCCGCCACGCGATGGAGTTGCCCTCCGCGTCGCGGGTGTCCGCGACGAAGCGCACCTCGCCCACCGGGCCGGCATCCGCGGGGATCCGGGCGATCAGGCCCTCGGGGTGCTCGCGCGAGAACAGCACGTTCGCCCACACCGGCGCGCCGCGCTCGGGGTACACGACGACCGCCAGATCCAGGCTGGGGAAATGGCGCATCGGCTTGCCGCCGTCCTGCGAATCCGGCGTGGCGCCGAAGTCCTGCGCCAGCACTGCGTCGCGCAGCGCGCGGGCGAGCGTGTCATGCGTCAACGCGACGTCGGCTGAACGAGCCGGCGCGGTCCCGGTCGTGGCGGCGGCCGTGCCGCTCGGCGTCGAAGCCTCGTGGGCACTCATCGGACCGTCCCTCGCGGCGCGTCAGGCCGCGCGCAGTTGCAGGCCGTCCAGCGCGATGGGGCTGGGCTTGCCGGAGACCAGGTCCGCGACGATGCGGGCCGAGCCGAAGGAGAAGGTGAATCCGAGCGCGCCATGGCCCACATTCAGCCACAGGCCGCGCAGCGGGGTCGCGCCCAGCATCGGCGCGCCGCTGGGCGTCGCCGGACGCAGGCCGGCCCAGGGCACGGCGTGGTCGTAGTCCGCGGCCTTGGGGAAGGTCTCGCGCACGTTGCGTTGCAGCGCGGCCAGGCGCTGAGGATCGATGCGCGTGTCCTCGCCCACCAGGTCCACCATCGCGGCGACCCGCAGTTGGTCGCCGATGCGGGCGTACAGCGTCTTGCGCTCGAAGTCGGTGACGCTGACGGTCGGGGGACGGTGCACGCCGTTGATGGGCGCCGACAGGCTGTAGCCCTTGAGCGGATACAGCGGCAAGCGCAGGCCGACCAGTTCGGCCAGCGCCGCGCTCTGCAGGCCGGCGGCGAGCACGATGCCGTCGGCGCTCAGCTCGCCCTGGTCGGTGCGCAGCGCCACCACGCGGTCGCCCTCGACGACGAAGCCGGTCGCGCTGGCCTGCAGGCGGCCCTGGAAGTGGGGATGCGCGGCCAGGCGCTCGCCCAGTTGCACGCTCAGCGCGTGGCAGTCGGCGACCGCCTCGCCGGCGGTGAAGATGCCGCCGGCCAGCCAGGCGCCGCCGCCATCGCCCAGCGAGGGCTCGATGGCCAGGCACTCGTCGCGCGTCAGGGCCCGCTCGGGACCGCCCTGCGTGCGGGCGGCGACACGGGCGAATTCATCGGGCTTGCGGTAGACCACCAGCTTGCCGGGCGTGCGCAGCGCGATGGCGTCGAGCGCGGTCTGCCGCATCAGCTCGCCGAAGCACTGCTGGCTGAAGGCGCCGAGCTCGAGCAGGCGCTCGGTCGTGCGGCGGTTCACCGGGCCGCGGCAATGGGCGAGGAAGGCCGCCAGCCAGCGCCATTGCGCGGCCGTGCCATCGAGCTTGAAGCGCAGCGGGCCGCCCGGATCGAGCAGCCAGCCCAGCGCCTTCAACGGCACGCCCGCGTCCGCCAGAGGAGACACGTAGCGATAGCTCAACTGGCCCCCGTTGGCGCGGCTCGCGCCGGTGGCGAGCTCCGGCGCGCGCTCCACGAGCGTCACGCGGTGCCCGGCCTCCACGAGGGCCCAGGCGGTGGTGACACCCACCACACCGCCGCCGATCACGACAAGCTGCTTCATCCGGACAAGATCATTCTTTGAATGGTCCGGCAGGGTACGGATTCGGCGCCGCGTCAGCCAATGAAAGCGGTGTCGGAGGTCATAACCCTGTTGAATGCGCGCCAGGGGTGCCCGGCGGGGAGACCCTCACCCCCGCCCTCTCCCGCAAGCGGGCGAGGGAGCCACACCAGGCGATGCGCCGGACAGGCGAGGAGGTCATGCGAGCCGATGTCACTCGGTCGGGTCGGTCCCTGAGCACTCCCTCTCCCGCTTGCGGGAGAGGGCGGGGGAGAGGGTCCCCGCGCCCCCCGAATCAGGCCAGCACGGCCGCCATCGCGTTGGCGGTGGCCTCGACATTGCGCGTGTTCAGGCCCGCGATGCACATGCGGCCCGAGCGCAGGATGTACACGCCGAACTCCTCGCGCAGGCGATCGACCTGCTCCGGCGTCAGGCCGGTGTAGCTGAACATGCCGCGCTGGGTCAGGAAGTAGTCGAAGTTGCGGCCCGGCACCTTGGCCGAGATCACCTCGAACAGCGCGTTGCGCATGGCCAGGATGCGCTCGCGCATCTCCTCGACCTCGCCCTCCCACAGCGCGCGCAGCTGGGCGTCGCCCAGCACCTTGGCCACGACCTGCGCGCCGTGCATCGGCGGGTTGGAGTAGTTGCGGCGGATGGTGAACTTCAGCTGGCCCAGCACGTTGGCGGCCTGCGCCGCGTCCGGGCACACGACCGACAGCGCGCCGCAGCGCTCGCCGTACAGGCTCATGTTCTTGGAGAAGCTGTTCGCGACGAAGAAGCTCAGGCCCGCCGCCGTCAGCGCGCGGATCGCGAAGGTGTCCTGCTCCAGGCCGTCGCCGTAGCCCTGGTAGGCCAGGTCCAGGAACGGGATCAGCTCCCCCTCCTTCAGCACCGGGATCAGCGCGTCCCACTGCGACTGCGACAGATCCACGCCCGTCGGGTTGTGGCAGCACGCGTGCAGCAGCACCACGCTGCGGGCCGGCGCCTCCTTGAGCGCGGCGAGCATGGCGTCGAAGCGCAGGCCGCCGGTCGCGGCGTCGTAGTACGGATACGTGCGGCACTCCAGTCCGGAGCCCTCGAAGACGGCGCGGTGGTTGTCCCAGGTCGGATCGCTCAGGTAGAGCGCGCTCTCGGGGAAGTAGCGCTTGATGAAGTCCGCGCCGACCTTCAGGCCGCCTGACGAGCCCACGCCCTGGATGGTCGCGACGCGGTTGCTCTTGAGCGCCTCGCTGTCGGCGCCGAACAGCAGCTTCTGCACTTCGGTGCGGAAGGCGGGGGCGCCCTCCATCGGCAGGTACGGGCGCGCGCCCGCGGCCTCGACCACGGCCAGCTCGGCCCGGCGGACCGAGTCCAGCATCGGGATGCGGCCGTCGTCATCGAAGTAGATGCCGATGGACAGGTTGATCTTCTGCGAGCGCGGATCCTTCTGGAAGGCCTCGTTCAGGCTGAGGATGGGATCGCCCGCGTAGGCGTCGACGTGCTGGAACATGTGGGGACTCCAAGGCTCGGAACCATTCCGAAGCGACGGCGGCCATTATCCCCAGCACGATGCCGCCGCACCGGACCAGCGGCGCGAAAGCGCCACCGGTACAGGGTTCGGGCGATGCCGTCTGGGCATCGCCCCCGCCGCCAGGACGCATGAGGATCCGGCTACCGTCCTGGGCCCAGGGCGCTCAGGCCCGGGCGGTCACGGCGTCTTGCCGCTGCCCAGCGCCATCACCAGCCGCGTGGCCAGCAGCAGCTTGGGCGCGATGGCGTCCACGACGACGTACTCGCTGTCGCTGCTGTGCGCGCCGAAGCCGCGCACGCCCATGCCCTCGATCACCGGCGCCTGCGTCGACAGCGCCGCGTAGGCCGCGTCGGTGCCGCCGCCGGTCGGACGGTCGCGCACGACCAGGTCCAGCTTCTGCTCGTCGGCCAGCGCCTTGACCCGGACGCCCAGCGCGCGCGACGCGTCGGTCGCCTGCAGCGGCGGGCGGCCGCGACGGAAGGCCACGGAGACCTCGGATTCCGGCAGCAGCTTCTTCTGGATGCGCTTCTGCAGCTCGGCCTCCATGCCGTCGAAGTCGGCCATGCGGTCGGCACGCGCGTCGCCCTGGGCGACGGCCTCGGCCGGGATCGCGTTGCGGACCGAGCCCGCCTTGGCCAGCGTCCAGTGCAGCTGCTTGCCGTTCTTCGGGTCCGACAGGTCACGCAGCTGCAGGATCTGGAAGGACATCTCCTCCAGCGCGTTCACGCCCTTCTCCGGCGCGGCGCCGGCATGCGAGGAACGCCCCTTCACCTTCAGGTCCACCGAGGCGATGCCGCTGGTGGCCAGCCGCAGCGTGTCGGGGCCGTTGGGCCCGCCGCCGCCCTCGAAGGACAGCACCGCGTCGTGGTCGCCCCCCAGCTGGGTGATGGTCGCGTGGGCGCCGGGGGAGCCGATCTCCTCGTCGCCGTTGATCAGCACGGTGATCTGGCCGTAGTCGCTGAAGTTGGCGGCCTTCAGCAGGGTGAGCAGGTGAATGATGGTGGCCACGCCCTGCTTGTCGTCGGCGATGCCCAGGCCGTAGGCGCGGTTGCCCTCGACGCGGAAGGGCTGCTGCTGCAGGCCGCCGCGCTGGTACACCGTGTCCATGTGGGCGATCAGCATGACCTTCCTGCCGTTGACGGCACCGCCCTTGAAGACCGCCTTGACCATCTGGCCGACCTTGGCCGGACCGTCGCCCGCGTCCGACGAGGGCGCGGCGATGGTCTTGTGCGGGTCGATCAGATCGACCTGAGCACCCAGGTCCCGCAGCCGCTGCGCGATCACGCCGGCGATCTTGTCCAGGCCCGCGCGGTCGGAGCTGCCGGACTCGATCTCCACCAGCTGCTGCAGCGTCTTGAGCAGCGCGGGCTGCTCGCGGGTGGCCAGGGCCTGGAGTTCCGGCAGCGACTGGGTCTGCGCCTGGGCGGCCGTGGCGGACAGCGCGGCGAAGGCGGCCGCCGCCGCGAGGGTCAGCGCCGCGCGGCGCAGCGGAGGGACGGAAGCACGCATGGGGGAGGTCTCCTGCAAAGGGTGGACCGATCCTATCCACGGCGCGGTTCGCGCGTCTGCGTTGAAAGTGTTTTGCGTGCGAAGGGCTGTCAGGGTGGACCCTGATTCCCTAGCATCCGTCGCTCCCCGCGGCCTCTGCGGGATCCCCCAACGGACCACCGACGGATCAACGATGACGATGCCCTCCCCCTCTCCCCGCCCGCTGACCATGATCGCCGTGATCGTGGCCGCGCCCGGCCAGCGCGAACGTCTGCGCGAAGCGCTGACCGGCCTGCTCGCGCCGACGCGGCAGGAACCCGGCTGCCGGGACTACCGGCTGTTCGAGCTGCTCGACGAGCCCGGCACCTTCCAGATGCACGAGACCTTCGACGACGAGGCGGCGCTGGAAACGCACCGTTCGATGCCGCACTTCCGCGCCTTCGAGGCGCAGGCGCCGACGCTGCTCGGCGCGCCGCTGAAGCTGGTGCGGCTGTCCGCCGTGGGCTGAGCCCCCACCGTCGACGCGGCGGCGACGGCCGCGCTGGCGCCCGGCCGCGCGTTGCGGCAGGCTCGCGGTCATGCGAGCGCCGATCACACCCGCCACCGCCTGCGCCGCGTCGGACCCGATGTCCACCGCGCCGGGACCTGGATCTGGATCTGGATCTGGATCTGGATCTGGGACTGGGCCTGGGCCTGGGACTGGGACTGTGGCGGTGGGTGCGAATGCGAAGGCGGCTGCTGCGAGTGCGAGTGCGAGTGCGAGTGCGAAGGCTGGCGCCGCGGGCACGGCCGTGGCCCTGGTCCTGGCCGCGCTGAGCCTCCTCGCCGGCACCGCCCGCGCCGAGGACGCCCGCCGCAACGTCTTCGACGACCCTTTCCTCCAGCTGCCCACCGCGATCCCGCCGTCGGCCTGCCCGGTCCCGCCGGGTCCGCTGCTCACCGACGCCGAGGCCAAGGCCCAGTCGCACGGCCGCATCGAGCGCGGCACCAGTTGCTTCCAGAGCGGCCGCTGCCGCCTGCCCAACGCCTATCTCTACGACAAGGAGATCATTCCCCGCGTCCGGCAGGCCGTGGCCGCCGACGGCCGCTTCGACGCGACGACCAGCGTCTGGGCGTTGGGGCAGCGCCGCTGGGTCTGGCTGCAGGGCTGCGTGCGCACCCCCGACGAGGCGGCGGCGCTCGAGGCGCTGGTCCGGCAGATCGACGACGTGGAGAACGTGGTCAACGAGCTGAAGGTCGTGCCGGGCTCGCCAGCCAACTGATCCATCGCCCGTGCGCGTGCGACCAGGCCAGCGGCTCCGTCCGAAGGGCACCGTCGCGATCGCGCCATTGCAAGGTCCACAGGGTCGCGCTGTCGGGCGGCTCGCCCTCCGGATCCGGTGGCAGGGTGTCCAGCGGCGCGAATCGACCCAGTTCGCCGCTGATCCAGGCCAGCCCGCGCTCGCGGACCAGCCGCCCCAGGCGCTCGACGTACGCGCGCAGCGGCTCGCGGTCGAAGTAGGCCAGCACCCAGACGTTGGCGATCACCGGTGTCACGCCCTCGGGCAGGCGGCCCATCCAGCGCTCGAGCTCACCCAGGCCGTCCTCGGTGCGCAGCAGCGGCACGGGATGCCGGCGCGCATCCGCGAGCGCGCGGTCCAGGCGCTCCCGCCGCGCCGCGTCGCCGGGCCACAGGCAGGCGCGCAGCCAGCGGGTGGCCACCGGGTCCTCGGGCGCGACCGGTTGCAGGTCCACGCCCATGCGGTGGGGCGCGCGCCATGCCGGCACGCCGAGCAGCGCGGCGGGCCGCTCGCCGCGCCACTGGGTCCGGATGAGCGGCGCGTCCGGCGTCGCCCCGGGCAGGAGCTCGACCGCGTCCTGATACGCATAGCGATCGACGCCCAGGTTCAGGCCCGCGCTGCATCCGAAGTCGAACAGCGCCAGCGGCACCGGTGCCTGCGCCGTGCCGCCGAGCCGCGTCGCCAGCGTCTGCAGGGCGGGCCGCAGCACGGCGCAGCGGCCGGTCTCGTTGGTCTGCGTGGTGCGCGATCGGGTCAGCGCGCGCAATGCGGCGTCCTCGCGTCGCATGAAGTCCTTGAGCAGGGCCGGCAACTCGGCATCCGGCGCGCGATGCCCGCCGACGCTGGCGTAGTAGGCCGCCAGCGGATGGGGCTCGCCCGCGAGGATGCGATCGTGGAGCGCCGCCAGCAGCAGCACCGCCAGATGCTGCGTGGGCGGCGCCTCGAGCAAGGGGGCCATCAACGCCGGGTCGGCGGCGATGATCCCGGCGAGCGCCGCATAGAGCGCGTCATCCTGCCCGTCGAGCGCCGCGAAGCGGCCGAAGCGATGGGCGATCCGGCTGAGCGCCTCGGCCGGGTCATGCCCGTCTCGCCCGTCTCGCCCGTCTCGCCGGAGCATCGTGTCGGTCGAGGACGACTCTTCGTGGTGTTGCTGCATGAGCGTGACTCTAGGATCGTCGTCGCCGTCAGAATGTCGGCCATCCGACAAAGTCTGATTCCCGATTCCCATCCGGACCATGCCGCCCCAGCCCTCGCCTCCCACGCGGTCCGCCGTCGACGCGCTCCGCGCCAACTTCCCGGAACTCCGGCCACCGGGCGCGCTGACCGGCCGGCTGGAGGCGCTGCTGCCCTGCCGCGCGCTGCCCGCCGGGCGGGTGCTGTTCGCGCAGGGCCAGTCCCCGAAGGCCTTCTACATGGTGGCGGGCGGCGAGATCGAAGCCCGCTTCGCCGCGCTCGACGGCCGCATGTCGGTGCTGGAGCACGTGCGCGCGCCACGGCTGTTCGGACTGGCCGCCTTCGTGACCGGCAAGCCCTCGCGCTACGAGGCGGCGGCGCGGGTCGACAGCCGCGTCTGGGTGATCGGCGAGCCGGCGTATCGGCTGCTGATGGACGACTGGCCCGGCTTCGCCCGGGCACTGATGCGCGAGTTCGCCGAACGCTTCGAGGGCAACCTGCGGCTGCTGGAGGCCGCCCGGCACCTGAGCGCGCCGGACCGCTTCGCGGTCGCGCTGCGCCAGCTGGCGAGCGAACGCGCCGGGCCGGTCGACGCCGAGGGCTGGCGCGAGTTGCGCGCGACGCAGGCGGAGCTGGCCCAGCTCGCCCACCTGTCCCGGCAGACGGTCAACCAGCTGCTGCGCGCCGAGCAGGACCAGGGCCGGCTGCGGCTGCGCTACGGCCGGATCGCATGGAAGGGCTGAGTCAGTCCGCCAGCGCGGCCTCGATGTCGCCGCGCAGCGAGGCCGGCGCGTCGTTGGGCGCGTAGCGCTTGAGCACCTGTCCGTCGCGGCCGACCAGGAACTTGGTGAAGTTCCACTTGATCGCCTGCGTGCCCAGGATCCCGGGCTTCTCGCCCTTGAGCCACTGCCACAGCGGATGCGCTTCCCCGCCGTTGACCTTGACCTTGCCCATCATCGGGAAGCTCACCCCGTAGTTGAGCTGGCAGAACGAGGCGATCTCGTCGTTGCTGCCCGGATCCTGTCCGCCGAACTCGTTGCTCGGGAAGCCGACGATCACCAGGCCGCGCGCCTGGAAGTCGCGCCACAGGTCCTCCAGCCCCTTGAACTGCGGCGTGAAGCCGCACTCGCTGGCGGTGTTGACGACCAGCAGCACGCGGCCGCGGTACTGCGACAGCGACACAGGCTCGCCGGCGATGCTGACGGCTTCGAAGTCGAAGGCTGTCTTGCCGTTGTTGGCGCTCATGGGGACCTCCTCTTGGCGACCCGGGGGGCCGTGGCGCATCCTAGCGCGGCAAGCCGTGCCCGGCGTGTCGCGCGGGCGGAGCGAACCGGACGGGCCCGCCGTACCGGGCCGCTCCGGCAAGGGCCGGGCGGGTCCGGCCTCAGGCGCGCCGGTGTTCCAGGGCCGCCAGCAGCGCGGCGGCGAGGATCGCCCCACCGCCCAGCGCGGTCTTTCCGTCCAGCGTGCCGCCGCCCAGCAGCAGCGCCGAGATCGCCGCCACCGGCACCTCGGTCAGCATGACCACCGCGGTCAGGTTGGCCGGCAGCCGCGCCGCCCCGTATTGCAGGGACAGGTTGGAGATGAAGAACAGCACGGCCATGCCCGCCAGCGGCAGCAGCCAGACCGCGCCCGGCAGCCAGGGCCAGGGCGCCAGGCCGGCGCCCGCCATGCCCGCCGCCGACACCCCCGCCACCAGCACGCCGCCGGTGAACATGGCCAGCGCCCGCGCGCCGGGGCTGCGGGCGGACTCGCGCCTCAGCATGACGTTGTTGAACGCGAAGGTCATGCCGCCCACCAGCCCCAGCACGTCGGGCAGCGAGGACGGGACCGGCCAGCCGCCGTCTTCGGGCGACAGCACCGCCATCGCGCCGCCCAGCGCCAGCGCGATGCGCAGCCCGGCCATGGCCGTCAGCGGCTCCTTGAGGATCAGCCGGGCCAGCAGCACCGCCCACAGCGGCATGAGATAGAACAGCAGCACCACCCGCACCACGTCGCCGGTGGCCACGCCCCAGTTGAAGGCGGTGTTGGTCATGCCCGCGGCCAGCGTCACCAGCCACAGGCCGGGAGAGCGCCACCACTCGGCCATCGCCCCGCGCTGCGTCGCCATGACCACGATCCACGACAGCGTGTACATGATCACCGTGGTCCACAGCGGGTGCATCCCGGCGGACTCGAACTGGCGGAACGGCCACCACGACAGCCCCCAGATCGTGGCGTTGAGCATCAGGGCAAGAATCGGCATGCGGATCGGGACGGAAACAGAAGGAAAAGCAGGGGACAGGCGTCACACGGGATCGCCAACAATGCCGAGGGTTTGTAGCATGGCGCAAGGACTGACCCTGCCCTCCAATCGGGGCGCCGTGCGCCTGTCATGCATGCGGCTTACCCTGCCGCGTGTGTCCAGTCCACCTTTTTAGGGAGAGCTTCTCTTGGATCACCTGGCCTGTTTCGCCCCCGAGGATTTGCAGTCCGCCGCACGGCCCGACCTGCAGAGCTATCACTGGCGCCTGTTGGCGCAGGGGGATTCCTGGTTCTCCACTGCCCAGGCCAAGCTCAGCGCGCACGCCAACCTGCTGCAGGAGCTGGTGCTGGCCAAGCCCGCGGTCGCGATCAACTGCGCCGGCCAGCGCGAAAGCCTGTCCAAGGTCGTGGAGCTCGAATCCGCGCCCGATTTCGTCCGGCTGCTGACCGCCGCCGACGCCCCCGTCTGGGACGGCGTGCTGCTCTCCGTGGGCGGCAACGACCTGATCAAGGCCGCCCAGACGCCCACCTTCATCGACGGCCAGGAAGTCCCGCTGCACCTGCGGCTGCTGCGCCGCCAGACCGAATGGGGCGCGCCCTCGGACGGTGTGGGCCGCTACTTCTCCGAGCCCGGCTGGGCCACCTACGCCGAGTACCTCAAGGCCAACCTGCGCCACCTGCTGACGCTGCGCGACCAGGGCCCCTCGGCCGGCAAGCCGGTCTTCATGCACTGCTACGCGGTGCCGATGCCGCGTCCGGCCGGCGCCGAGGACGCGGGCCACGGCCCCTGGCTCTACCCGGCGCTCAAGGCCTACGCCATCCCGGCGGCCGACTGGGCCGCCGTCAGCCGGCTGATGGTGATGCACCTGGCCCAGCTGCTGAAGACGCTGATGGCGGACAAGGAGCAGTTCCCCGGGCTGTTCGTGTTCGACTCGACCGCCGTCCCGCTGGCCTCGGCCACGCCCGGCGCCAGCGGCATCAGCGGCGACTGGCACAACGAGATCCACCTCAACCACAGCGGCTGCCTCAAGATCGGGCGCGCCTGGTCGGAGCACATCAACCAGGTGCTGAGCACCGGCGGCCTGATCGTGGACACGCCCGCGAGCGGCAAGGGACGCGCGCGGCGCTGAGCGGATCGGGTGGCGCCCGGCGAGGCGCCCAAGGAGAGACGGCCCCTGAAGAGGGGCCGTCGTCGTTTGCGGAGCGCGGATTCAGTGCTTGTCGCTGCGCGCGATGGAGAGCAGGCGCTCCAGTTCTTCCGGGTGCTCGCGCAGGTTGTGCTTGTGCCAGCGTCCGACCACCCACATGATCGCCGCGACCAGCAGGCCGAAGATCGTGATCGAGCCGAAGGCCGAGGTGCCGAAGCGGGTCAGCATCGTGTACAGCGCGCCCAGGCCCAGGATGCAGGCCTGCTCGTTGAAGTTCTGCACGGCGATGGAGCGGCCGGCGCCCATCAGGTTGTGGCCGCGGTGCTGCAGCAGCGCGTTCATCGGCACGACCAGGTAGCCGCCGATGCCGCCCAGGAGCACCAGGAACGGAATCGCCAGCCACAGGTTGTCGATGAAGTTCAGCACCAGCATCAGCAGACCCATGCCGATGCCCAGCGGGATGACGTTGGTGGCCTTGTCCAGCCGCACGGCCATCGACGCAATCACCGCGCCCGCCGCCGTGCCGATCGCCACCACGCCCGCCAGCGCCGAGGCCTGCGTCGTGCCGTAGCCCAGCGCCGCCGCCGCCCAGGCGAAGACGATGTAGCGCATGTTGCCCGACACGCCCCAGAACAGCGTGGTCATGCCCAGCGAGATCTGGCCCAGCTTGTCTTGCCACAGCCGCGAGTTGCAGGACGCGAACTCCCGCACCAGGTCGGTGGGGTTGTGGGAGATCGGCTGCAGCGGCGCCTCGGTGCGCGGGATGCGCAGGTTGAAGAGCGCCGCGATGAAGTACAGCACCACCATGAAGGCGATCGCCGCCTCGGGCGGGGTGTCGATGCCGGTGTCGATGAAGGGGACGTCGAAGCTCAGCAGGAAGGACGAGGCGCGCTCGCCCAGCAGCTGGCCGCCGAAGACGGCGCCCAGGATGATGGAGCCGATGGTCAGGCCCTCGATCCAGCCATTGGCCTTGACCAGCTGCGACGGCGGCAGGAGCTCGGTGAGGATGCCGTACTTGGCCGGCGAGTAGGCCGCCGCGCCCAGGCCCACGATGGCGTAGGCGATCAGCGGGTGCACGCCCACCAGCATGCTCAGACAGCCCAGCACCTTGATCGTGTTCGATATGAACATGACCTTGCCCTTGGGGACCGCGTCGGCGAAGGCGCCCACGAAGGGCGCCAGCACCACGTAGAACAGGGCGAACATGGGGACCAGGGCGGCGCGCTGCCATTCGGCGGCACCGCTGGTGCGGAGCAACTCCACGGCGGCGACGAACAGCGCGTTATCAGCCAGCGAGCTGAAGAACTGCGCTGACATGATGGTGTAGAAGCCTTTTTTCATCGACCCGGCATACCTGGAACTGCGGTGAACACGCTGGGTCCACAGGGTGGGAGAAGGCAGCGCTGCGGCGGGTTTATAGCATGCGCCTGTTTTGGTAACAGACCTTCACGGACCAACTGCACTGTGCTAACTCGTCCCGGTTTTCGGGAGGCCTGGGGGCCACGCCGACATGGTGCGCCGCAGCAATTCCGTCGCGGTGGCGGAGGCACAATGCGCCCCATGCCCCGTCCCATCGAAGCCCTGATCCACCAGCCCGCGCTGGCCCACAACATCGCTCGCGCCCGTGAGCTGGCGCCCGACGCGCAGGTGTTCGCGGTCGTCAAGGCCAACGCCTACGGCCACGGCATCGAGCGCGTGTTCGACGCGCTGCGCAGCGCCGACGGTTTCGCGCTGCTGGACCTGGACGAGGCCCAGCGCATCCGCGACCTGGGCTGGCGCGGGCCCATCCTGCTGCTGGAAGGCTGCTTCGAGACCCGCGACCTGGAGCTGTGCTCGCGCCTGAAGCTCTGGCACGCCGTGCATCAGGAACAGCAGATCGACTGGCTGGCGATGCACAAGACGCACGAGCCGCATCGGGTCTTCCTCAAGCTCAACAGCGGCATGAACCGGCTGGGCTTCACGCCCAGCGCCTTCCGCGGCGCCTGGACCCGGCTGAACGCGCTGCCGCAGGTGGACGAGATCTCGCTGATGACGCACTTCTCGGACGCCGACGGCCCGCGCGGCATCGCGCACCAGACCGCCGTCTTCAAGGAAGCCACGGCCGACCTGCCGGGCGCGCGCACGCTGAGCAACAGCGCGGCCATCCTGCGTCACGCCCAGGATCCGGCGGTGCGGGCGGACTGGGTCCGCTCGGGGATCATGACCTACGGCAGCGCGCCGGACTATCCGGAGCACGGCATCGCGCACTGGAACCTGAAGCCCACGATGACGCTGCGTTCCAAGGTGCTGGCCGTCCAGCATCTGAAGGAAGGCGACAGCGTGGGCTACGGCAGCAGCTTCGTGGCGCAGCGGACGATGCGCATCGGCACGGTGGCCTGCGGCTACGCCGACGGCTACCCGCGGCACGCGGGCCACGGCACGCCGGTGCTGGTCGGCGGCGCGCGCACGTCGACCATCGGCCGCGTGTCCATGGACATGCTGGCGGTGGACCTGACGGATCTCCCGGCCGAGGGCATCGGCAGCGAGGTCACGCTGTGGGGCAAGGGTCCCAAGGACGCGGTGCTGTCCATCGACGAGGTGGCCCAGGCCGCCGGCACCATCGGCTACGAGCTGATGTGCGCGATCGCCAAGCGCGTGCCGGTGCACGTCGAGACGCTGGCCTGAGGCCGGCACGCCCGCCCCCCGGATTTCCGATCCCCTCCGCCGGCCCATGCACCTCGACTGGACCCCGGCGGACTGGGAGCTGGAGGTCTCCGCCATCCGCGCCAGCGGCCCCGGCGGGCAGAACGTCAACAAGGTCAGCAACGCGGTCCACCTGCGCTTCGACATCCGGCGCTCGACGCTGCCGGCCCCGATCAAGGAGCGCCTGCTGGCACTGAGCGACCAGCGCATCACGTCCGAGGGCGTGGTGGTGATCAAGGCGCAGGAGTCGCGCAGCCTGGAGCAGAACCGCGCCGACGCGATCGCCCGGCTGGTCGCTCTGGTGCAGAGCGTCGCCCATGTGCCCAGGAAGCGGCGGCCGACCAAGCCCACGCACGGCTCGCAGAAGCGGCGGCTGGAGGCCAAGAGCCAGCGCGGCGAGATCAAGGAGGGGCGCGGCAAGGTCCGCGTCTGAGAGAGGACCTTCATGTTCAAGACCCTGCGGATCCTGATCCTGCTGCTGGTACTGCTGACGGTGGCCGGCACGACCTGGCTGGGTCGCTGGCAGGCGCAGTCGTGGAAACGGCCGCAGGTGGTGACGCTCTACCCGATCAACGCGGGCGGCGACGCGGCGACCGAGGCCTACCTCGATCGGCTGGACGAGAGCGCCTTCGCCGGCCTGGAGCCCTACTTCAAGGAGCAGGCAGCGCGCTACGGCGTGGCCTTGTCGCAGCCGGTGCGGATCGTGCTGGGCCGGCGCGTCAGGGCCCTGCCGCCGCCGGTGCCGCGCGACGGCAGCGTGCTGTCGGCGATCTCCTGGAGCCTGCGCATGCGCTGGTGGGCCTGGCGCGAGACGCCGCCCAGCTCGCCGGTGCCGGACGTCCGGCTGTTCCTGATGTATCACCCGACGGACTTCGCCTCGGCGCTGCCGCACTCGACCGGACTCGAGAAGGGCCGGCTGGGCCTGGTGCATGTCTTCGCGTCGCGCTCTCAGGCGGGCCCGAACCAGGTCGTGATCGCGCACGAGGCGCTGCACACCTTCGGCGCGACGGACAAGTACGACCCGATCACGCTGATGCCGCGCTTCCCCGACGGCTACGCGGAGCCACAGGCCGAGCCGCGCCTGCCGCAAGCCCGGGCCGAGCTGATGGCGGGCCGGGTCCCTCTGCGCGAGAACGAGGCCCGCATCCCCGCCGACCTGACCGAGACGCTGATCGGTCCCGTCACCGCGCTGGAGATCGGCTGGTTGAAGTAGGTCGGCGCCGCTCGGTTCACCTTCACGGCGTGGCGACCCGGATCTCGTCGAACAGGCTTGGATGCCGCTCCAAGACGCTCAGCAGTTGGATCAGCGACCGCGGCGGCTGGTTCTTTCCGGTCTCATATCGGGAGAATGCGTTCGCACCACCACCGAACAGCGCGGCAGCTTCCCGCTGATCCAACGCGAACTTCTTGACGATCGTTGGCGGTGCCGCTCAACGCGCCGGCCGCGTCGCCACAAAGATGCTCCCCAGGCACAGCACCATGCCCGCGAGCGCGAGCATCGTCGGGCGCCAGCCCTCGAAGAGCGCCGAGATGCCCAGCGCGATCACCGGGATCACCACGCCGGTGAGCGCCGCCCGGGCCGTCCCCTGCCGCTGCGCCAGCTTGAAGTACAGGACGAAGGCCACCACCGACCCCAGCACCGCCAGGTACAGCAGGCTCAGCACGTAGCTCGGTGTCCACGAGAACGTGAGCCCCTGGCCCGTCACCACCGAGGTCGTCAGCAGGAACAGCGACCCGTACCCCATGCTCCAGGCCAGCACCGGGACCAGCGCCAAGCCGCGGCGGGTGAGCGTCAGCGTCAGCACGTTGCCGACGCAGGCCGCCAGCACGGCGCACAGGCCCAGCACCAGCCCGTAGGCCGCGGTCGGGCGCGAGCCGGTCGAGGCGATCTCCGGCCAGAAGATCATCACCACGCCCGCCACCGCGCCCACCGACGCGCCCAGGAAGCGCGCCGTGACCCGCTGCCCGAAGAACACCCGACCCGACAGCGCGTTGCCGAAGACCATCAGGCAGAACAGCACCGCCACCAGGCCGGTCGGGATATGGCGCTCCGCCTCGTAGACGGAAAAGTAGTTGCCGCTGTACTGGACGATGCCCGTCGCCAGCATCAGCCCGTGCGCCCCCAGCGGCAGCCGCAGCGACAGCTTCTGCCAGCGCGCGAAGCCCGCCAGCATCAGCGCCGCCAGCCCGAAGCGCCAGCCCACGGAATTGAGCACCGGCACGCCCGAAGCGAGCTGGTACAGGATCACGTGCCAGGTGCTGGCCCAGATCAGCGTCGGGCCCCAGAACAGCCAGCGGTCGGAAACAGTGGAGGACATAACAAGCAAAACAAAGAAGCCGCCCAGTCGGGCGGCCTCCGGTGGCATCGGACCGCCGCATCGGCAGCCCGCGGACTCAAGCGAGGTCTTGAGCGAGCCGCCGATCAGGCAGCTCGCGGATCAGGCGGCCTTCTTGAAGGTCGCCAGCAGCGCGCCGGCCGCCACGAACAGCGAGCCGAAGACGCGGTTCATCGCCTTGAGGTGGGACTCCGAGCGCAGCGCCCGCAGCACCCGCGCCGCCAGCACCGTGTAGCCGGCCATGACGACCGCGTCGGTGAAGGCCAGCGTCGCGCCGATGACGGCGTACTGGGCGCCCAGGCTCTGATGCAGGTTCAGGAACTGCGGCACCACGGCCAGCAGGAAGACGGTGCCCTTGGGGTTGACCGCGTTGATGCCCCAGCCGCGCATCACCAGTTGGCGGCGCGTCACCTGCACGCCCTCGGCCTGCTCGGCCACCAGCGGCTTGGCCGGCGAGCGCCATTGCTGGATGCCCAGATAGACCAGGTAGGCCACGCCCGCCCACTTGACCACGGCGAAGGCGCGCTCCGACGCGGCGATCAGCGCCCCCAGGCCGGCGCCCACGAAGACGATCTGCGTCAGGATGCCCAGGATCAGGCCGATGGTCATGAAGTAGCCGCGCTTGAAGCCGTGATTCAGACCGGCGCTCATCGCCGCGATGGCGCCCGCGCCCGGGGACAGGCTGATGGCCCACGAGGCCGCGAAAAATCCCAGCCAGACTGAAAACTCCATGATCGACTCCTGCGAAGAGCCGCCGTTGTAGCACGCCACCCCGCCGGCGGCGAAGGTCAGGGTTAACGAGAACCCCCTGTCCATCGGGTCCGCGGGCGGCCGCGCCCGGCACGCGTCCGCCTCCCGGGACCCTCCGTCGAGCGGGGACCCGCGGGCGGCGCCGGGTGGATTCGCCGGGTTATGCCCTGCGCCGCAATCGGAATGCGAGCCCGTCGGCACCGCTCCAATAATCCCGCGCCATGTCCGCCTCCGTCCTGCTCGCCGTCGTCGTCCTCTATTTCGCGCTGCTGCTCGCGGTGGCCTGGTGGACCTCCCGCCGCGCCGACAACGACAGCTTCTTCATCGGCAATCGCAACAGCCACTGGGCGCTGGTGGCCTTCGGGATGATCGGGACCTCGCTGTCCGGCGTGACCTTCATCAGCGTGCCCGGCTCGGTCGGCTCCGGCGCGTTCAGCTACTTCCAGATCATGCTGGGCCAGGTCGCCGGCTACGCGGTCGTGGCCTTCGTGCTGCTGCCGCTGTATTACCGGATGCAGCTCAGCTCCATCTACCGCTATCTCGGCGATCGCCTGGGCCTGGCGGCCCATCGCACCGGCGCCGGCTTCTTCATCCTGTCCCGCACCCTGGGCGCCACCGCCCGGCTCTACCTGGTCGTGCGCATCCTGCAGGACCTGGTGCTGGCGCAGTTCGGGATGCCCTTCTGGCTGAGCGCCCTGCTGGTGCTGGTGATGATCCTGCTCTACACGCTGGAGGGCGGCGTCAAGACCATCGTCTGGACCGACACGCTGCAGACCACCGGCATGCTGGGCGGCCTGGTGATCTGCGTGATCTTCCTGCTGCACGCGATGGGCCTGGACCTGGGCTCGGGCTGGCAGGCGATGCGCGCCGCGGGCCTGGCCGAGGTCTTCGTCACCGACCCGATGAGCGCCTCCCACTGGGGCAAGCAGTTCCTGGCCGGCGCCGCCATCGCCATCGCGATGACCGGCCTGGACCAGGAAATGATGCAGAAGAACATCTCGGTCAAGCGCCTGGCCGACGCCCAGAAGAACATGATGGTGATGGCCGCCATCATGACGGTGGTGGTGCTGCTCTTCCTGTTCCTGGGCGGATTGCTGTCGCTGTACGCGGCGCAGCAGGGCATCACGGCGCATGGCGACCGCCTCTTCCCCGCCGTCGTGATGGAGCACCTGCCCGCCTGGGTCCAGCTGATCTTCGTGGTGGCGCTGATCTCGGCGCTCTTCCCCAGCGCCGACGGCGCGATCACCGCGCTGACCTCCAGCACCTGCATCGACCTGATCGGCCTGCAGCAGCGCCAGGACTGGGACGAGGCCCGCAAGCGCCGCGTCCGCAAGACGGTCCACCTGGGCTACGCGGCGCTGTTCCTGCTGCTGACCCTGGGCTTCCGCTGGCTGGACGACCCCAGCATGGTCAACCTGATCCTCAAGCTGGCCGGCTACACCTACGGGCCGCTGCTGGGGCTCTTCGCCTTCGGCATCCTGACCCGCCGCCGCCTGCGCGCCGGCGTGCTGCCCTGGATCGCGCTGGCCGCCCCGGCACTGTGCTGGGCCGTCGACGCCCACCAGGCGACCTTCTTCGGCGACTACCGCATGGGCCTGGAGCTGCTGCTGGTCAACGCCGCGCTGACCTTCGGCGGGTTGTGGGCCGGGTCGCGGCCGCCGGCCGCTTATCCACATGCGAAGGCCGCTTGATCACAGGCTGACCCCAGGTCGCCCACAGCTCACCCACAGGCAGGGCCGGGTCTGTTCACAGGCTTCTCAACAGCGTTGTCCACAGCCTGGACCACGGCGTGGACCTGGATGAGGGCGGCGACAATCGCGCCCCATGGCCTCTCCGAAAACCCAATACGTCTGTTCCGAATGCGGCGCCACCAGCGCCAAGTGGCTGGGCCGCTGCCCCTCCTGCAGCGCCTGGAACACGCTGGTCGAGACCGCCGCCGAGCCCGCCGGCGGCAAGAACCGCTACCAGGCGCTGGCCCGCAGCCAGCCGGTGACGACGCTGTCCGAGATCGAGGCCCGCGACTTCGACCGCACCCCCACCTCGCTCGAGGAGCTGGACCGCGTCCTGGGCGGCGGCATCGTCAGCGGCGGCGTGGTGCTGATCGGCGGTGATCCCGGCATCGGCAAGTCCACCCTGCTGCTGCAGGCGATCGAGGCCCTGTCCCAGCGCATGAAGGTGCTCTACGTGACCGGTGAGGAATCCGGCGCGCAGGTCGCGATGCGCTCCCGGCGCCTGGGCCTGGACGGCTCCCAGGTCCGCGTGCTGGCCGAGATCGGCCTGGAGAAGATCCTCGCCACCATCGAGGTCGAGCAGCCCGACTTCTGCGTCATCGACTCGATCCAGACGCTGTACTCGGAGCAGCTGTCCTCGGCGCCGGGCTCGGTCGCCCAGGTACGCGAGTGCGCCGCCCAGCTGACCCGCACCGCCAAGTCCACCGGCTGCGCGATGGTGCTGGTCGGCCACGTGACCAAGGAAGGCGCGCTGGCCGGCCCGCGCGTGCTGGAACACATCGTCGACACCGTCCTCTACTTCGAGGGCGACACCCACAGCAGCTACCGCCTGGTCCGCGCGATCAAGAACCGCTTCGGCGCGGTCAACGAGATCGGCGTCTTCGCGATGACCGAGAAGGGCCTGAAGGGCGTCACCAACCCGAGCGCGATCTTCCTCTCCACCCACGGCGAGCCCGTGCCCGGCTCCTGCGTGCTGGTGACACTGGAGGGCACGCGCCCGATGCTGGTGGAGCTGCAGGCGCTGGTCGACAGCGGCGGCCCGAGCCCGCGGCGGCTGTCGGTCGGCCTGGAGCGGGACCGGCTGGCGATGCTGCTGGCGGTGCTGCACCGCCATGCCGGTGTGGCCACCATGGACCAGGACGTCTTCGTCAACGCCGTCGGCGGCGTGCGCATCAGCGAGCCGGCGGCCGACTTGGCCGTGCTGCTGTCCATCCAGAGCTCGCTGCGCGGCAAGCCGCTGCCCAAGGGCTTCATCGCCTTCGGCGAAGTCGGCCTGGCCGGCGAGGTCCGGCCCGCGCCCCGCGGTCAGGAACGGCTGAAGGAGGCGGCCAAGCTGGGCTTCTCGATCGCCGTCGTGCCGCAGGCCAACGCGCCCAAGAAGCCGATCGAGGGTCTGACGGTCCACGCCGTCGCCCGCATCGAGGACGCCATCGAGATCCTGCGCGGCATGTGAGCCCCGGCGTCGTCGCCGGGCTCCAGCAGCCCGGCCGCGCCGCTCCCCGCATCCGCAATCGCCGCAACCGGGCGGCCCGCGGCGCGACGACAATGCCGGCTCCGCCCGCCGCCACCGCGGCCAGCCGCCACGGAATCCCGCCATGAGCGCAGACCACGCCCTCGATCCCGCCATCGCCGACTCGATCGCCCGAACGATCGCCTCGCCCCTGGGCCGGGCCGAGTTCCCGCATGAACCGCCCTACTACGCGGTGATCTTCTGCAGCCAGCGCACCGAGGAGACGCCCGGCGACGGCTACGGCGACACCGCCGACCGCATGGTCGCCCTGGCCGTCGGGCAGCCGGGCTACCTGGGCGTGGAGAGCGCCCGCGGCGCCGACGGCCTGGGCATCACCGTGTCCTACTGGCGCGGGCTGGAGGACATCCGCGCCTGGCGCGCCGTCACCGAGCACGTCGCCGCCCGCGACCAGGGCCGGCGCGACTGGTACCGCCATTACGAACTGCGCATCGCCAAGGTCGAGCGCCACTACGGCTGGGAACGCGCCGACGGTCCGGCCGATCCCGCCCATCCCTCGGCCACGGGCGCCTGAGCGCCCTGGCCTTCACGCCTCCCGCATCTCCCGCCCACGAGTTTTCCCCGCATGAACCGTACCGTCAGCATCCTCCTCGCCGTCGCCGCCATCGTCGTGGGCGCCCTGCTCTTCGGCTGGAAAGGCGCGATCCTGGGCCTGTCCGGCATCGTCTTCGCCCTGCTGCTGCAGTTCTCCCAGCTGATGCGCGTCATGCGCACCGCCCAGAATGCGCCGATGGGCCATGTCTCCAGCGCGCTGATGCTGCAGTCCCGCCTGCACGAGGGCATGAAGCTGCTGGACCTGGTGAAGATGTGCGGCTCGCTGGGCGTGAAGTCGGGCGAGGGCACCTACCGCTGGACCGACGCCGGCGGCGACGCGGTGGACGTGGTCATGGCGGGCGGCAAGGTCGTGCGCTGGACGCTGATCCGCGCACAGGACGCAGGCCCGGCCGCATAAAATCCACGACTTTGCAGCACCGGGCCGTCTGCGCGGCCGAGAAAAGGACACGCCATGTCTCTCGACGATCGCGACGGCAAGATCTGGATGGATGGGGAGCTGGTGGACTGGCGCGACGCCAAGATCCATGTGCTGACCCACACCCTGCACTACGGCTGCGGCGCCTTCGAGGGCGTTCGCGCTTATCAGACGCCCAAGGGCACCGCGATCTTCCGCCTGCGCGAGCACACCGAGCGGCTGTTCAACAGCGCCAAGATCCTGCGCATGAAGCTCCCGTTCTCGATCGAGCAGGTCGAGGAGGCGCAACGCGCCGTCGTCCGCGAGAACCAGCTCGAGAGCTGCTACCTGCGCCCGCTGACCTGGATCGGCTCGCAGAAGCTGGGCGTCAGTCCCAAGGGCAACAAGGTGCACCTGATGGTCGCCGCCTGGGCCTGGGGCGCGTATCTCGGTGAAGAGGGCCTGAAGCGCGGCATCCGCGTCAAGACCAGCAGCTATACCCGCCACCACGTCAACATCACGATGACGCAGGCCAAGACGGTGTCCAACTACACCAACTCCATCCTGGCCAACATGGAAGCGACCGAGGACGGCTACGACGAGGCCCTGCTGCTGGACGCCTCGGGCTTCGTCTCCGAGGGCGCGGGCGAGAACCTCTTCATCATCAAGAACGGCGTGGTCTACACGCCCGACCTGTCGGCCGGCGCCCTGAACGGGATCACCCGCAACACCATCTTCGCGATCTGCCAGGATCTGGGCCTGAAGCTGGTCGAGAAGCGCATCACCCGCGACGAGGTCTACATCTGCGACGAGGCCTTCTTCACCGGCACCGCCGCGGAAGTCACGCCCATCCGCGAGCTGGACCGCATCGAGATCGGCGCCGGCAGCCGCGGCCCGATCACCGAGAAGATCCAGTCGGCCTTCTTCGACATCGTCAACGGCCGCAACCCCAAGTACGAACACTGGCTGACACTGGTCTGAGCGGCGGCCTTTCTCCGCCCCCTCGCTTTCCAGCCGTCCTGCACGCCCTCCGCACGCAACGAGCACGCCCCGAGCAAGCCACGAGAACAAGATCATGAGCGCCAACACCACCACGCCCAAGGCCGTCGTCGAAGTCACCGCCCAGGACCTGCAAGGTCCCGGCGTCGTCTTCTGCCCCAACCCCAAGATGCCGCTGTGGAGCAACCACCCGCGCGTCTACATCGACCTGAGCCACGCCGGCGAAGGCGCCTGCCCCTACTGCGGCACGGTCTACAAGCTCAAGGCCGGCGAGGTCCTCCCCTCGGGCCATTAAGGACACCTCACCATGGTGCGCAAGCCTCAGACCGCCCTGCTGCTGGCCTCTCCCGAGGACACCGAAGCGCAGTTCTACGAGGCCTTGCAGGCCGGCGACCTGGAACGGCTGATGGCCGTCTGGGGCGACGAGGACGAGGTCTGCTGCGTCCATCCGGGCGGGCCGCGCGTCGTCGGCGCCGCGGCGATCCGCGCGAGCTTCGAGCAGATCTTCGCCCGCGGCGCGGTCCCCGTGCACCCGGAATGCCAACGCCGGCTCGTGGTCGGCGACACGGCCATCCACCAGGTGCTGGAGCGCATCGAGATCACCGACGAGGACGGCACCCAGAGCGCCTGGGTGGTCGCGACCAACGTGTACCTGAAGACGGCGCTGGGCTGGCGCATGGTCGCGCACCATGCCAGCCCGGGCACCTCGCAGGATGTGAAGCAGGAGCTGTCGGTCGTGTCCGTGGGGGCGCCGACCACCCTGCACTGAAAGGTCCCCGCATGCAGTACCAGGCTCCCCGCTGGTTGCCGGGAGGCCATGCCCAGACGATCTGGCCCGTGCTCTTCGCGCGGCGCCACGAGGGTCCCGCCCCGGCGTTCCGCCGCGAGCGCTGGACCACGCCGGACGGCGATTTCGTCGACGTGGAGTTCCTCGACGACCCCCAGGCCGCCGCGATGAACGGCCACGCGGCGGATCGCCCGCTGCTGGTGCTCTTCCACGGGCTGGAAGGCACCGTCCAGAGCCAGTACGTGCAGGCCTTCGCCGCGGTCGCGCGGGCGCGCGGCTGGGCTTTCGCGATGCCCTACTTCCGGGGCTGCTCGGGCGAGATCAACCTCGCGCCGCGGGCCTATCACTCGGGCGACTACGTCGAGATCGGCTGGATGCTGGACCAGCTGCGCGCCGCGCATCGCGGACCGATCATCGCGGCCGGCGTCTCGCTGGGCGGCAACGCGCTGATGCGCTGGGCCGAGGAGTCCGGCGACAGCGCGGCCGCGACTGTCAAGGCGGTGTGCTCGATCTGCTCGCCGCTGGACCTGACCGCCGCCGGCCACGCGATCGGCAAGGGCTTCAACTACTTCGTCTACACGCGCATGTTCCTGCGCACGATGATGCCCAAGGCCCTGGGCAAGCTGAAGCAGCATCCCGGGCTCTTCGACCGCGACCGGCTGATGCGGGTGCGCAACCTCTACGAGTTCGACGACATCTTCACCGCGCCGCTGCACGGCTTCCGCGACGCGGACGATTACTGGCTGCGCGCCTCGGCCAAGCCGCACCTGGCGCGGATCCGCGTGCCGGCGCTGCTGCTGAACGCGCGCAACGATCCGTTCGTGCCGGCACGCAGCCTGCCGGAGCAGAGCCATGTCGGCCCGCAGGTGACGCTGTGGCAACCCAAGGGCGGCGGCCATGTGGGCTTCCCGGCGGGACGGCCGCCGGGCCACGTGTGGGCCATGCCGGGCCGGGTCGCCGACTGGCTGGCGCAGCATCTGTGAACGGCCGGCGCAACGCAAGGAGACCCGCCTGATGGACGCGATCGTCGAAGCGGCGCTCAAGAAGTGGCCGAACGTGCCGCATTGCTACGGCTGGCTGGCGCTGGACGCGCGCGGCGACTGGTACATGCGCGACGAACGCATCCAGGCCGCGGGACCCTTCCCGCGGGTCAAGGGCAGCCGCATCGTGCATGACAAGCTGATCGGCTTCATCCACCGCAACTATGCGGCGGACGAGCATGGCGCCTGGTTCTTCCAGAACGGACCGCAGCGGGTCTATCTGCAGCTGGAGCTCGCGCCCTGGATCTGGCGCCTGCAGCCTGACGGCCGGGTACTGAGCCACACCGGCCGCGAGGCACAGGTCCTGGGCGCGGTGCTGGACGAGCAGGACCGGCTGTTCCTGGAGACCGACCTCGGACTGGGCCTGGTCCACACGCAGGACATGGGACCGGCGGCCGACGCGATCGAGTCGGGCCGCTGGACGCTGTCGAACGCGACGCACGCGGAGCTGGTCGCCCGGCATGGGCTGCAGCTCGAGCCCCAGGATCCGAAGCGGGCGCCGTCGGCACCTGCCGGCAAGGACTGACCCCGTCGTCGTCTGCCGGGCGGAGGTCGACCCGCCGATGCCGGACACCGTCCGGCAAAGAAAAAGCCGACCCTCGGGTCGGCTTGCTTCGTGCGTTCGGTCGCGTGGCTTACTGCGACGCGCCGGAGGCGGGAGCTTCCGCGCCGGACGCGGCGCCGGAGGCCGCGGCGGCGGGCGCCTTGGGCTCGTCGAACTTGGCCCCGCCATGGTTGGCCATGTAGACGACCGCCCGGGAGATCTCGAAGTCGCTGGCTTCGCCACCGCCTTGCGGCGGCATGGCGCCCTTGCCCTTGAGCGCGGAATGGACCAGGTTGTCGAAGCCGGACTTCACGCGCGGGCCCCAGGCGTCGGCGTCGCCGAACTTGGGCGCGCCCATCAGGCCGGTCCCATGGCAGGCCGAGCACTGGGCCTGGAAGACCTGTTCACCGGTGCGCAGCACCACGGGCGCGTTCGCGTCCTTGAGGTCGACGCTGCCCACGCGCTGGATGCGGGCGGCGACCGCCTGCTCGTCCAGGCCCGAGCCGCCGGCGCCTTCCTTCATCTGGCTGGACACGTAGTTGGCCAGCATGATGATGATCACGATCGGGAGGATGAAGGCGAAGGCGACCGCGACGACAAGTTGCTTGGGCGTCTTGATCGGCCCCTCGTGGGCGTCGTGCGCGTGCGTGTCCTGGGCGTTGGCGTAATCCTGGGTTCCGCTCATGAATTCCTCGTGGATGTCGACAGCAGACTCGCGTCGGCGAGAGGGCCCGTTCCTGGGATTCGGCCCTCGTGCGCAGACAGGGGGAACAGCAAATCGGCGCAGTATAGCCAGCGGTCCCCCGCCCCACCCTGGGGCTTTCGTCAAGGTGGAAGCAAGACGACGGGGCATCCGGGCGATGCCCGGAACAGGTCGACCGGGGTGGGTTTTCCGAGGAAACGCGCGATGCGGGAGGCGCTCGTGTGGCGGGGCGGCGCGGAACAAGGCTAGAATGCGCGGCTCCACGGCGACCGTGGTGAAGTGGATATCATTGGGCCCTCCGAAGGCTTAGTCGCAAGTTCGATTCTTGCCGGTCGCACCAAACATCTCGCGTTTGATCTGCATAGCTCGGACGCTCCAGTAACGGGACCTTCGGGTCCCGTTCTGCTTTGTGACGCAGTTGCATTTGCCGCTTGGCCCATCCGGCGGTGTGCCCAGTCTCTTCCCGCGCACATCGCGTCGCTTGATCGTGTATCGCCAAGCATCTCCAGCACATCACATAGGCGACTCAACACGGGCCACCTTGAGGCCTTTCACCGTCGCACCCTCGCCGGTCAGCTAGGCTTTGCGGCGCCTCTCGCCCAGGCCCCACCCCACAAATCAGCGCTCTTGTGTAGCCACTGCCCCGGAAATTTTCGGCGCAAGGAAGGACTACCAAAGCCAGTTCTCGCGTCTGGCCAAGCCCACGCTGAGAGCTACGTCGTAGCCCAAGTTCACCAAGACAGCACCCCGATCCGGCCTACGAAGGAGCTTCGCGCGCGTCACACAACCGAAGCGCCGCAGCGAAGGCAATCAAGGTCGATGAGCACGAGGAGCCTGTTCGCTCTCGTTTCGACTCCTTTCCGGAGTAGCTCAACTACTCTCCAAACCCCCTAACGATCAAATGCACTGCTCCTTGCAAGCGCGGCTCTATGCAAACACCCGTCACCCCATTCATGGCGCAGAGTGGGCAGTCCTGCGATCTCCTGACCGATGCAGTGCGACGATCGTCGTTTCATCCTGAGAAAATGCCAACTGCTTCTCATGCGGACAACCTAGGAGTAAGCACCCGCAACAGGTCTCTCAGTAAATGGATAGACTGCGTCGCAACGGCCGTTCGAGCCAAAGCGCGAGGGAGAGCATGAAATACGCCGAGAGCAAACTGGATGATCGCTTGAGAAAGTGGTTTCAATCCGACAATAGTCGAGCCCTACTCAGAGGAATATCTCTCGAAGAAGGTGCCCTCCGCAGCCTCACCTCGCTCGACATAACCTTCGAATACCCAATCACAGCAGTCGCGGGGAAGAACGGCGCGGGGAAATCGACACTCCTTGCCATGATTTGCTGCGCGTTTCATGCGGACAAAAGTGGCTACAAACTTCCGAAACGCAACAACAACTACTATACTTTCTCCGACTTCTTTATTCAGCATGCCGAAGAAATATCCCCTGAAGGAATATCAATATACTACGATATTGCATATAACGCTTGGAAGCCCTCTCCTCGACTTCCGGAAGGCGTAGGCAGGGGCTACCAAGAGCGGAAAAAGAGTCGGGGAGGGAAATGGAATGACTACGATCAGCGCGTGCATCGAACTGTCGTTTTTCTTGGCATTGAACGAATAGTTCCACACAGCGAACGCAGTCAATCTAGATCATACTCACGCGTATTCAAGCATGCTCCCGAACGCGGGTGGGAGCGAAAAGTTATGTCAGCGGTCGGGTACATCTTGGGGAAGAAGTATGACGACTTCAGATTTCTTGAGCACTCCAAATATTCCCTACCGGTCGTACGATGCGGCGCAATAACATATTCCGGCTTTAATATGGGCGCCGGCGAGAATGCGTTATTTGAGATCTTTTCGACAATTTATGCCGCAGGAGATGGCGCGCTGCTGGTTCTAGATGAGATCGAACTGGGCCTCCACTCGGAAGCCCAGCGAAAACTAATCGAAAAACTGAAGGATGTCTGCCTTGAGATGCATACGCAGATCGTGTGCACAACCCATTCGAAAGAGATATTCGAGTGCATCCCTCCAGATGCGAGATTTTATATCGAGAACGTAAAAAACTCGACCCGGGTAGTCCAGGGAATATCTGCAGAATATGCATTCTCAAAACTTAGCGCACGACAGGGGCTCGAATTAGATCTACTGGTAGAAGACGATGTAGGCATGGCGCTCGTTTCGTCGGCACTCCCCACTAATGTTCGCAGCCGGGTTAACGTCATTGAGATGGGTTCAGGAAAATTGCTCTCAAGACAACTGAGCGCTGCATACTTAATGAACGAACCCAAGCCCATTATCTCCATTTACGATGGGGATCAGCGCAAACGGGAAGGCGAGAATCTATCGCACGCTAAGCGCATGGCGGAAGATCCTGACGACGACTTCAAAGAATGGTTCGAGAATCGAATTGGATACTTGCCTGGCGATGTGTGGCCAGAATCTTGGCTTCTGCAGAAGGCTATGGAATGCACGGGGAAACTATCGGTCGCATTCAAGGTTGATGAGGCTTCGTTATACGACCTAATATCTTCAGCGTTGCAAGCACCAAAACATAAAGAGTTGTACGCGCTGTCCGAATCTTTGAGTCTGCCCCGGCAGGTCGTCCTCCACTATGTCGCGAATGCCGTGACGGAAGGGTTCTCGGAGGAATTCATCCCACTGGGCATAGTCGTAGTTGCCGCACTCGCTCGCGCTGCCTGAGAAACCTCGGCCCACGCGCAAGGCGCAGATTCAGGGAACTGGTAGACCTCCTCGTCAGTTCGTACCCATGCGACTCCTCATCCTCGGCGGCACCGTCTTCCTCGGTCGCCACGTCATCGACGCCGCGCTGGCCCGCGGTCACACCGTCACGATGCTCAACCGCGGTCGTCGCGGCCAGGATCTCTTCCCCGAGGTCGAGCGCCTCGTCGGCGATCGCGACGGCGACATGAGCGCCCTGCGCGGCCGCGACTTCGACGCCGTCATCGACTGCAGCGGCTACACGCCGGCGCAGATCGAGCGCGCGCTCGCGGCACTCGACACGGGTGCGCCGCAGGTGGTGTTCGTGTCGTCGATCTCGGCGTACGGGCGCTTCGTCCCGGACAAGGTCTACGACGAAGCCTCGCCACTGGCCGCCGGTCACGAGGGCTACGGCGCGCTCAAGGCCCGTGCCGAGGAAGCGCTCGCGCATGCCCTGCCGGACCGCCACACCCTGGTCCGGCCGGGATTGATCGTCGGACCGCATGATCCGACCGGCCGCTTCACCTACTGGCCGGAACGCGTCGCGCGCGGCGGTGAGGTGCTGGCGCCGGGTCGGCCGGAGCGACCCGTGCAGTTCATCGATGCGCGCGACCTCGCGCGCTTCTGCGTCACGCTGGCGGAGACCCGCGTCACCGGCGCGTTCAACGCGATCGGCCATCGCCTGCCGATGCGCGAGCTGCTCGACGCCTGTGTCGCGGCCGCGCCGGGCACCGACGCGCGCTTCACCTGGATCGACGACGAGGCGCTGCTCGCGCTGGAGGTCGCGCCGTGGACCGGCCTGCCGCTGTGGCTGCCGGAGAGCGACCCCGACTACGGCGGCATGCTGCTCGCCGACTGCGCGCGGGCCTTCGCGGCGGGCCTCGCGACGCGGCCGACGGCGGCCACCATCGCCGACACGCTGGCCTGGACGCGCGCGCCGCGCGAGGCCGACTGGGACGGGGCGAAGCTGGTCGCGACGCTCACGCCGGCGCGCGAGGCGCAGTGCCTCGCGTCCTTCCAGGGCGCGGACGGCCCCCGTCCGCTCAAGCCAGCTTGAACACCGCGATCGCCGAGGACAGCCGCTTGGACTGATCCTTCAGGCTCTCCGCCGCGGACGCGGCCTCTTCCACCAGCGCCGCGTTCTGCTGCGTCATCTGGTCGAGATGGCCCACCGCCGCGTTGACCTGGCTGATGCCGTCGCTCTGCTCCTGCGACGCGGCGCGGATCTCGGCAATGATGTCCGTCACCCGCTGCACGCTGGTGACGATGTCGCCCATCGTGCTGCCCGCATCGGTCACCAGGCGCGAGCCCGATTCCACGCGCTCGACGCTGGTGGCGATCAGGGTCTTGATCTCCTTGGCCGCCTCGGCGCTGCGCTGCGCCAGCGAGCGCACCTCGCCGGCCACCACCGCGAAGCCGCGGCCCTGCTCGCCGGCGCGCGCGGCTTCCACCGCGGCGTTCAGCGCCAGGATGTTGGTCTGGAAGGCGATGCCGTCGATGGTGCCGATGATGTCGGCGATCCGGCGCGAGCTGTCGCTGATCTCGCCCATGGTGCTGACCACCTGGCCCATCACCGCGCCGCCGCGCTGGGCGGTCTCGGAGGCGGAGCTCACCAGCTGGTTCGCCGTCGTCGCCGCGTCCGCCGTCTGGCGCACGGTGCCGGTCAGCTGCGTCAGCGAGGCCGCGGCCTCCTGCAGGTTGGACGCGGTCTGCTCGGTGCGGGCGGACAGGTCCATGTTGCCGGTGGCGATCTCCGCGCTGGCCGTGCCGATGCTGTCGGTGGAGCCGCGCACGTCGCCGATCAGGCGCAGCAGGGCGTTCTGCATGGTGTCCAGCGAGCGCAGCAGCTGGCCGGTCTCGTCGGTGCCGCCGGTGTCGATGCGATGGGTCAGGTCGAAGCGGGCGATCGCCTCGGCGACCTCGCCCGCCTGGTGCAGCGGCCGGGTGATCGAGCGCGTCAGCCACAGGGCCAGCGCGCCACCGGCGACCAGCGCCACCACGCCGAACACCACGAGCGCGATGCGCGCATGCTGGCTGGTGTCGGTCAGGGCCTTCATCGACGCGTCCAGCTGGTCGCGCTGCTGCTGCAGCACCACGCGGATGGCATCGAGGTAGCTGCTGGAGGCGTTCTGGAACTCGGCGTCGAAGATCTGCTTGGCGCGGTCGCCGTCGCCGGCCTTCTTGGCGGCGGTGATGGCATCGCGCACGCGCAGGTACTCCTTGCGCAGGGCGATGACCTTCTCGAAGTTGGCGCGCTCGTCGGGCGTGGTGAGCAGCTTGTCGAGCTTCTCCTGAAGCTCGGACGACAGCTTGGTCGAGTCGGCGGCCTGCTTGGTGAAGAAGGTGGCCAGGCTCGGATCCGCGCTGGCCGCGATCGCGGTGGTGCGGGTGGCCCCGTTGAAGACGTTGCGGTACCAGTCGGAGGCGACGCGCTCGGTGACGATCGAATCCTCGTACATCGCCTGGGTCTGATCCGCGACGCGGCTCAGGCCCCAGTACCCCAGCGCCGATCCAATCAGCGCGATGACCAGCACCAGGGCTTGGACGAGCCCGAGGCGCTGGCCGATGGACCTCTTGGCGGTCATGGCGGACAGCATATGGACAACTCCTCGGCCGCCGGCCCGGGGAGGGAGGTCGGGCTGCGACAGCCTGGCGATGTTGCACCTGTACGGGGCACGGCACCAGTGAGGAAATGACGCCGGATCCCCGGTCGTGGTCGAGGCGCGACGGGTTGGCGTGCATTGCTCACGCATCGCCGCGGCACCCGACGGATGGGCGGTCGCGCTCGGCCCGGCGAGAGGCGAGAGGCGAGAGGCGAGAGGCGAGAGGCGTGGGGCTCAGGCGACCGGCACACCGCGTGCGGCCAGCGCCGCCAGGAGGCCCGCCGGATCGTCCACCCGGAGGTCGAGCGCCGTCACCCCCGACGCCACCGGCGCGCCCCGCACGCGCAGTCCGGTCAGGGCCCCGGCGGCGACCATGAGCCGCAGGTTCGGCGCATCGAGCGGACTGATCGTCAGCGCCTGCCCAGGCGAGGCCGCTGGCTGGCGCGCGGTCCGCCGCGCCAGCGGGATCGCGCGATCGATCAGGCTGAGCGGGAGCGCGCCCGTCACGCGAGTGCCCAGTCGCAGGTGCAAGGCCCGCGCGTCGAGGACATGGGCGCCGGCCCGGAGCCAGTAGCGGTCGCCCAGGCCCAGCACGAAGATCCAGATCGTCAGCACCAGCAGGGCGTCATGGACGGCGGCGAGCTTGGCCGCTGGCATGCCGAAGGCCTTCATGAGCAGGTAGCCGACCGGCAGCTCGACGATCAGGCACAGGGCCAGGACGATCGCGGCGGCGGGGTAGCTGCTCTTGCCGAGATAGCCGAAGGCCAAGCCTTCGGGCAGCGCCGGCGGTCGTCGTCGGGTGATCCATCGCGCGAAGCCGGTCAACAGGCCCAGGACGTGCCGTTGAAGGCCGAACACCTCGACCGGTTGCAGGGCGAGCACGCCATGCAGCACGCCCTTCCCCGCCGCGCGCGCCGCCCGCCACCGCCCCCACCCGCCGGCGAATCCGGCGGCGTAGCGCCCCTCCACCAGCAGCGCGGCGCCGGCGAGGACGCTGGCGCGAAGGATCCCGCGCGTCGACTCGTCGATGAAGAGCCGGCTCAGCGCCGTGAGGAACAGCGAGAAGAACACGATCCCGGCGATGCGGGACCAGGGGACGGCGGCAAGGGCGGTCATCCGGTGGCGACGTGGTGGCGACCCGCGCACGATGCCTCATCCCGGGCAAATGGCAAGTCGGCTGGCTCGGGACCCGGGCGAGGCTTGATCGATGTCGGATCGTGTCACGCCGGACTCAGGCGGCGTCCACGCCCCCCTCGCTCAGCCGGATCCGGCGATCCCCGAAGCGCTCCACGTCCTCGGGGTCGTGCGTGATCATCAGCATCGGGATGCCGATCTGCGCCAGCAGCGCGTCCAGCTCCGTCCGCATGCGCCCGCGCAGCTCCGGGTCCAGCGCCGAGAAGGGCTCGTCCAGCAGCAGCGCGCGGGGCTCGTTGACCAGCGCCCGCGCCAGCGCCGTGCGTTGCCGCTGGCCGCCGGAGAGCTGATGCGGCCGCTGGCCCGCGACCCGCTCCAGCTCGAAGGCGCGCAGCCAGCGCTCGACCGGCTCGCCACCGCCGTGGCGGGTCGGATTCAGCCAGCCGCGCTGGAGGCCGAAGGCGATGTTCTGCCGCACGGTCAGGTGCGGGAACAGCGCGTAGTCCTGGAAGAGATAGCCCAGCCGGCGATCTCGCGCCGGCACGTCCACGCCCTGCGCCGAATCGAAGACCGGCTGGCCGTCGACCAGGATGCAGCCCTCGTCCGGCTTGAGCAGACCCGCGATGGCCTGCAGCGTCAGCGTCTTCCCGGCGCCCGACGGGCCGTGGACCACGGTCCGCCGCGCGTCGGTCGAGAACTCGATCGCCAGGTCGAAGCTGCGATCGCCGCCGTGGACGCGCTTGCGGATGCGGACGTCGAAGCTCATGCGCGGCCCTTCGGTCCGGCCAGACGGCCCGCCACCAGCAGCACCACGATGCAGGTCGCCGAGACGATCAGCACCAGCAGGTTGGCCGTGTCGTCCTGGCCCGCCTGCACCGCCTCGTAGACGGCGACGGAGAGCGTCTGCGTCTTGCCCGGGATGCTGCCGGCCACCATCAGCGTCGCGCCGAACTCTCCGAGCGCGCGGGCGAAGGCCAGCAGCACGCCGGCCAGCACGCCGCGCCAGGCCATCGGCAGAGTCACGCGGAAGAAGAGCGCCCATTCGCCCAGGCCCAGCACGCGGCCGGCGCGCTCGAGTTGCGGATCGACGCCCTCGAAGGCGGCGCGGGCCGATTTCATGACCAGCGGGAAGGCCACGATGGTCGCGGCGATCACCGCGCCCTGCCAGGTGAAGATCAGGTTGATCTGGAAGTGCTCCCACAACCAGGCGCCCAGCCAGCCGCGCTTGCCGATCACGACGAGCAGGTAGTAGCCGAGCACTGTCGGCGGCAGGACCATGGGCAGGGTCAGCACCGCGTCCAGCAGTTCCCGTCCCGGGAAGCGCCAGCGCGCCAGCGCATAGCCGCAGGCGACGCCGAGCAAGAGGTTGAGCGCCGTCGCCCAGCCGGCGACCTTCAGCGACAGCGCGAGCGCGATCCAGGCTTGATCCACAGGGTCGCGTCGCTCCGTCGTTCAGCGTCGGTCGGCGTCGTCCGGAGCGTCGGCCGCTCAGGGCTTCTGGAAGCCGTACTTGGCCAGCACCGCCTGGCCCGCCGGGGAGGCGACGAAGGCCAGGAACTGCTTGCCGCCGTCGGCGTTCTGCCCCCCGTTCACGACGGCGATCGGGTAGGAGATCGGGGTCTCGGTCGGGACGCTGAAGAGGATCTTGACCTTGTCCTTCAGGACGAAGGCGTCGGTGGCGTAGACGAAGCCGGCCTCGGCCTCGCCGCGCGAGACGTAGTCCAGCGCCTGGCGCACGTTCTGCGCGAAGACGGCCTTGGGCTCGACGGCCGCCCACAGGTTGGCCTTCTCCAGCGCGCTCTTGGCGTAGCGGCCGGCCGGCACGCCTTCGGGCTTGCCGATGGCGACGCGTTTGACGCCCGGCTGCTGCAGATCGGCCAGCGCCTTCAGCGACTGACCGCCCTCGGACGGCGTGATCACCACCAACGCGTTGCTCACGAAGTTGCGGCGCGTGCCGTCCACCAGCAGCTTCTGCTGCTGGGCCTTGTCCATGGTCTCCTGGTCGGCGGAGGCGAACACGTCCACCGGCGCGCCCTTGGCGATCTGCGCGAGCAGCGCATCGGACGCGGCGAAGTTGAACTGCAGCTTGGTGCCGGGGTGGGCGGATTCGAAGGCGGGGGCCAGTTCCTTGAAGGCGTTGGTCAGGCTCGCGGCGGCGGAAACCGTCACGTCCGCGGCGTGCGCGAAGCCAGCGGCCATCAGGGCCAGGGTCAGCACGGCGCCACGGCGGGCAACAGTCATCGGTCCAGTCCAGCGCATGGCGTTTCCCTCGGCAGGGTGGCGGTTGAGGAGGCTCGCAATATATCCCAGGATATTGCGAGTCTCTGGCGGGGAGAGCCCGAAGACCCTCTCCCCTGCCCTCAGGACGCCAGCAACTTCATCAGCTGCCGGATCTCCGGCTTGCAAGCCTGCAGGGCCGTCGCCTCGATCTGCCGATACAGCCCGACCAGCGCCCGGCCCGTCTCGGTCAGCGCGCTGCCGCCCCCCTTGGCGCCACCGGCAGCCGTGGCGACCGCAGGCTCCTTCAAGGTCCGGTTGAGCTCGTCAATCAGCAGCCAGGCCCGGCGATAAGACATGTCCAGCGACTTCGCCGCCGCCGTGATCGATCCCGTCTCGTCCAGCGCCTCGAGCAGCGCGATCTTGCCGGGACCGACCGCGATCACATCGCCGACGGTGACGCGCATGCGCAACCGCAGCTCCGGTCGCGGTGCATCGTCGAGTGAGAGTTCTGAAGAAGCCATCGGCGGATTACACCGCAAGCCCGCGTCCGGGCCGCTCGGTCATTCCGCCATCCGCCAGCAGCCGCGACCGGCCGCCTTGGCGGCATAGAGCGCGTCGTCCGCGCGGCCCAGCAGCGCCGGCTCGCTCTCCGGCCCGCCGACGTGGCAGGCCACGCCGATGCTGGTCGACAGCCGCAGCGCCTGGCCCTGCAAGGTCAGCGGCTGCACCACGGCGTCGAGCACCTTCTGTGCCACGGCCGCGGCCTCGCTCGGTTCGTTCAGGTTCTCCAGGATGAGCACGAACTCGTCGCCCGCCAGGCGGCAGAGCTGGTCGGTCTCGCGGATCACGCCGCGCACCCGGTCGGCGAAGACCTTCAGCACCACGTCCCCGGCCGCGTGGCCCAGCGTGTCGTTGACCTGCTTGAAGTGGTCCAGGTCCAGGAACATCAGCCCCAGCGTGCGCTCGTTGCGCCGCGTCCGGGCCAGCGCCTCTGACAGGCGGGACTCGAACTGGCGCCGGTTGGGCAGCCCCGTCAGCGGGTCGATGCGGCTGAGCTGGTCCAGCTCCCGCTCCACCTGCTTGAACGCGGAGATGTCGGTGGCCAGCGTGTAGACGCCCGCCACCGTGCCGTCGGGGCGGATGTCGGGGACGTATTCGGTCAGCAGGTCGCGGCTGATGCCGTTGGACTCGGAGCGCGTCTCGAAGCGCTGCCGCACGCCCGCGAGCGCGCCCTTGAGGAACTGCAGGCGCGGCTCGTAGAGCACGGGCCCCACCACGTCCTCCAGCGTGCGCCCCAGCACCGCCCCGGGCTCCATGCCCATCCAGCTGCGGAAGGTGGCGTTGAGGAAGCGCAGCCGCTGGTCGGCGTCGATGTAGGCGATCAGCACCGGCAGGTTGTCGGCGATGGTGCGCAGCCGACGCTCGCTGGCCTCCTGCTGGCTCATCGCGTCCTGCAGCTCGGCGGTGCGTGCCTGCACCCGCCGCTCCAGCGAGGCGTTGAGCTCCGCCAGCGACCGGTCCTGCGCCGCCTGGCGCTCGGACAGTTCCTGCAGCGCGTGCGACAGCACGGCCGCCTCGCGGTAGCCGCCGACCTGCGGGAGCGCGTCCTCGCCCAGGTGATGGCGACGCGCCAGCGCGCGCGTCAGCTCGTCCAGCGGCCGGCTCATGCGGCGCGCCAGCCACCAGCTCACCGGCACGGCCAAGGTCAGCAGCAGCACCGCGCTCAGCATGATCTGGCGGCGCAGGCGGAAGTAGTCCTCCAGCGCGATGCTCACCGGCTGACGCACCAGCACGGTCCAGCCCAGGCCGGGGTACGGGCCGTAGCCCTCGCTGGGCACGCTGACGACGAAGTAGTCGACACCGTCGACCCGCTGCTCGCGCAGCCCGGCGCCGTTCTCGGCGGGCAGGGCCAGCGGCTTGCCCTCCAGCTCGGAGGGGCCGAGGATCACCGCGCCGTCCTTGCCCAGGACCAGGGCCTCGGCCTGGTGCGAGGCCATCGTCGCGTCGATCAGCTCGCTCTTGATCTGGCGCGCCCAGCCCCAGCTCAGGTGCACGCCGAAGACGCCCTGCAGCTGGCCGCGCGGGTCCAGCAGCGGGACCGCGAAGTCGACGAAGCGCCAGGGCTCGCTCTGGCGCGGCAGCAGCTTCTCCAGCAGCAGCGCGGAGTGCACGTCCCCGACGAAAGGCGCGCCCTTGCGCGCCCCCTGCCACCACGGCCGCTTGGAGACGTCGACACCATCCAGCAGCCCGCCCGCCGCGGCCACGACCTTGCCCTGCGCGTCCGTCACGCCCAGCCAGGCGAAGTGGTCGAAGCCGATCTGGATCTGGTCCAGCGCGCGGCGCATGGACTCGGGATCGTCGAAGCGCCGGAAGGGCTCGAGCTGCGCAAGCACGCGGACTTCCTTGTACTGCTGCGCCATGCCGTGGTCCAACCCGTCGCGGAAATCGACGGCCACCTGGCGCAGCGCCTCGACCGCGCGACGCTCGGCATGGGCCCGGGCGAAGTTCTCGATCAGCAGCGCGGAGCTGAGCACCGCCACCGCGACCGCGGCCAGCACCATCGCGGTGAGCCAGCGGCCCAGCGACGCGCGGGAGCCGCGCGGCGGCACGTAGGCGCCGGCATCGGGCGCGGGCGGCGGCTCTCCGGAGGGGGCGGCACCGGGAGAAGGGAGGACCTGGGCGTCGTTGGGCATCGAAGCAGTTGTAGCGACTGGCGCGTCTGGGCGCAACGCGGAGTATTGCCACTGCACCAGCGGCGGGCAAGGCCGAGGCACCGCCTCGGGGCGGGCTTCACGCGCGCACCGGAAGCGGGCAAGCTGTGGTATCGGCCAAGGCCCGCCGGCGCGCTGCGCTGGGCACGGGCCTTGCAATCAGGCTCGGGGCGGGCCGCCGGCCGTCGGCGGCGCCGCGTTGGAGACCCCATGCACGCGCTGACCCTACCGGCCGCCGGCCACTACGACGAGATGCTGCTGCAAAGCGGCGCCATCCGGCCCAGCTACCAGGCCTTCGCCGACTGGCTGCACGCGCAGACGCCCGACGCGCTGGCCAAGAAGCGGGCGGAGGCCGACCTGCTCTTCCACAAGGTCGGCATCACCTTCGCCGTCTACGGCGACGAGGCCGGCGCCGAGCGCCTCATCCCCTTCGACACCGTGCCCCGCATCGTCCCGGCCGATGACTGGCAGATGCTGGAGCGCGGCCTGCGGCAGCGCGTCACTGCGTTGAACCGCTTCCTCTGGGACATCTATCACGACCACGAGATCGTCAAGGCCGGCCTGATCCCGGCCGAGCAGGTCTTCGCCAACGCCCAGTACCAGCCGGCGATGCAAGGCCTGGACCTGCCGCTGGGCATCTACGCCCACATCACCGGCGTGGACCTGATCCGCCATTCCGACGGCGGCTACTACGTGCTGGAGGACAACCTGCGCGTGCCCTCCGGCGTGAGCTACATGCTGGAGAACCGCAAGATGATGATGCGGCTCTTCCCCGAGCTCTTCGCCCGCTATCCGATCGCTCCCGTCGCGCACTACCCGGCGCTGCTGCTGAACACGCTGCGGCAGGCCAGCCCCGCCGACAACCCGACCGTCGTGGTGCTGACGCCGGGGCCCTTCAACTCCGCCTACTTCGAGCACGCCTTCCTGGCGCAGCAGATGGGCGTGGAGCTGGTCGAGGGCCAGGACCTGTTCGTCAAGGACGGCTTCGTGTTCATGCGCACGACGGTGGGCCCCAAGCGCGTGGACGTAATCTACCGCCGCATCGACGACGCCTTCCTCGATCCGCTGGCCTTCCGCGCCGACTCGATGCTGGGCGTGCCGGGGCTGCTGTCGGTCTACAAGCAGGGCCACGTGGTGCTGGCCAACGCCATCGGCACCGGCGTGGCGGACGACAAGTCCATCTATCCCTACGTGCCGGACATGATCCGCTTCTACCTGGGCGAGGAGCCCATCCTGCACAACGTGCCCACTTGGCAGTGCCGCAAGGCGGTCGACCTGGACCATGTGCTCAACCACATGGCCGAGCTGGTGGTGAAGGAAGTCCACGGCGCGGGCGGCTACGGGATGCTGGTGGGGCCGGCGTCGACGGCGGCGGAGGTCGAGGACTTCAAGGAGCGCGTCAAGGCCAACCCGTCCAACTACATCGCGCAGCCCACGCTGTGCCTGTCCAGCTGCCCGACCTTCGTCGAGCGCGGCATCGCGCCGCGCCACATCGACCTGCGGCCTTTCGTGCTCTCGGGCCGTGAGGTCAACATGGTGGCCGGCGGACTGACGCGGGTCGCGCTGAAGGCGGGCTCGCTGGTCGTCAATTCGTCGCAGGGCGGCGGGACGAAAGACACCTGGATTCTGGAGAACTGAGATGCTCAGCCGTACCGCCGCACAGCTCTACTGGATGAGCCGCTACATGGAGCGCGCCGAGAACCTGGTGCGCATGCTCGACGTCACGCACTCGCTGTCGCTGCTGCCGCAATCGCGCGGCGCCGCGACGGAGCTGGCCGCGCCGCTGGCCATCACCGGCACGCTGGAGGCCTATCAGGCGCGCCATCCGCGCCTGAGCGCGGAGCAGCTGTTCCGCTTCATGGGGATGGATCTGGAGAACCCCGCCTCGGTGCTGTCCTGCATCCGGCAGGCCCGCGAGAACGCCCATGCGGTGCGCGGCCAGATCACCGCCGAGATGTGGGAAGCCCTGAACACCAGCTGGCTGGAGGCGCGCGAGCTCGCGCGCACCGGCGTGGTGGAACCCTCGTCCTTCTTCGATTGGGTGAAGGAGCGGTCGCACCTCTTCCGCGGCGCCACCTACGGGACGCTGCAGCGCAACGACGCCTACTGCTTCATCCGATTGGGCACCTTCGTCGAGCGGGCCGACAACACGGCGCGGCTGCTGGACGTGAAGTCGCAGCTGATCGCGCCGGCGGTGGACTCGCTCGCGCCGGTGGACGCGCCCAGCGAGAGCGCGCCCGACTTCTATGCCTGGAACGCGCTGCTGCGATCGCTGTCGGCCTTCGAGGCGTATCACGCGGCCTACCGCGACAGCCTGAACGGCCGCCGCGTGACGGAGCTGCTGATCCTGCGCCCCGACGTGCCGCGCTCGCTGCGCGCCTGCTGCGACGAGATCCGCGCGGTGCTGCCGCAGATCGAATCGCGCGAGGGCGCGCAGGATGCAGGCCGCAAGGTCAAGCAGAGCGCCGGCCGGCTGGCGCTGAGATTGGAGTACGGTGCGGTGGACGAGATCCTCGAGCAGGGCCTGCACACCTGGCTGACCGGCTTCCTCGAGGACTCGGCGCGTCTGAGCCTGGACATCCAGCAGGCCTACTTCGAGGCGCAGTGAGCGACGGTCGCCGCCAACCGCCCATCGCTCATCGCTCACCGCGCCTCGGCCATCCAGGAGTTCCGGCCATGCATCTGCACATCTCGCACGAGACCGTCTATGACTACGACGCGCCGCTGTCCCGCAGCACGCAGTACCTGCGGCTGACGCCGCGGCGATCGCGCGGGTTGCGGATCCTGCACTGGGGCCTGGCGCTGCCGGCCCCGGCGAGCAGCTGCGCCGACGCCTTCGGCAACACCATGCATGTGCTGAGCCTGGACGGCCCGCGCCGCGACATCGTCCTGCGGGCCATTGGCGAGGTCATCACCGACGACGGCCCGCCGCGGCCCGATCCGGAGGACGAGCTGCCCGCGCCGCTCTTCCTGCGCGACAGCGTGCTCACGCGCGCCGACGACGCCCTGCGCCGTTTCGCCACCGGCTTCGCGGAGGCCGCGAAGGCCGATGCCCACGGCGCGCTGCTGATGCTGATGGCCGCCATCGGCGAGCGCATGCCCTATCTGCGCGGCTACACCGACGCGGCCACGCCGGCCGCCGAGGCCTTCCAGACGGGGCGCGGCGTCTGCCAGGACCACGCGCAGGTCTTCGTCTGCTGCGCGCGGCTGCTGGGACTGCCGGCGCGCTACGTGTCGGGCTACCTGGCGACCGATGCCGAGCACGTCGCCAGTCACGCCTGGGCGGAGGTGCGGCTGCCCGATGCCGCACCGGCGGACCTGCCGGGCTCCGGCTCGGGCGACGACCCGTCATCGATGGCGCGCACCGACGCCGGCTCGCGGACCATGGACGGCGGCCCGCGGATGGCGGGCGGCTGGCTGGGCTACGACATCAGCAACCAGTGCCTGGCCGACGGCCGGCACGTGAAGCTGGCGATCGGCGCGGACTACCTGGACGCGTGCCCGGTCCGCGGCGTGCGCACGGGCGGGGGTCTGGAGACGATGCGGGCCGAGGTGCTCGTGAAGCCCGGCACGGCCGATCAACAGTGAGGATGCGGCCTGACGGCATGCGGTCAGGCTGATGCGCTAACCTTCCGCCCCATGACTTACTGTGTTGCCATGCGGCTGCGTGCCGGCCTGCTGTTCGCCTCGGATTCCCGCACCAATGCGGGCGTGGACCACATCGCGACCTTCCGCAAGATGAATGTCTTCGAGCAGCCGGGCGATCGCCTGATCACGCTGCTCACCGCCGGCAACCTGGCCACGACGCAGAGCGTGGTGAGCCTGCTGCGCCAGCGCGCCAAGGGCGAGGGCCCGCATCTGATGAACCTCACGTCGATGTACGACGTGGCGGAGCTGGTGGGCCGGACGCTGAAGGAGGTCGTCACCCGTGACAGCGAGGGCAACGGCCAGTTGAACCAGGGCGTGGACTTCGGCGCCAACTTCATCGTCGGCGGCCAGATCCGGGGCGAGCCGCCGCGCATCTTCCACGTCTACCCGCAAGGCAACTTCATCGAGGCGACCGAGGACACCCCCTATCTGCAAATCGGCGAGTCCAAGTACGGGAAGCCCATCATCGACCGCGTCATCGACTTCGACAGCTCGCTGGCGGAGGCGACCAAGTGCGCGCTGATCTCGTTCGACTCGACGATCCGGAGCAACCTGTCGGTGGGGCTGCCGATCGACATGCTGCTCTACAGGACCGACAGCTTCGCGCCGGCGGAACCGCATCGGATCACGAAGGACGACCCCTACTTCACCACCATCAGCCAGGGCTGGGGCGGCGGGCTGAAGCGAGTCTTCGAGCAGTTGCCGGACGAGGACTGGTTCGCGTGAGCGGAGCCGGTTCCGGCCTCGGGGCTTGACCTTTCCGCCGCGGCGTCCCTGGATGTACTCGATCTCGGCCAGTGCGCCGCGATGATCGGGCATGGACTCGAGTGACTTGCGGTACGCGGCCTCGCGCTCGACGATGGAATAGGCGCGGCCGAACATGGCGCTGCATCGACCGCGTGATCGACGCCACCTGATCAGCGGGACTTCGGGCGATTCGTGTCGCAGCGGATCGCGAAGTCCACGTGGTAATGCTCGTCGTGGCGCACCCACGGCTTGCCGCGCATGAAGTTCAGGTGGTCGCGCAGCCACGGCCCTCGCGGCGTGGCGAAGAGACGCGGCAGGTAGTCGCGGTCGAAGATCACCAGCGCCAGCCCGGATCCCTCGGCCTTCGCGGCGGCATCGAGCTGGTAGAGATGCTCGGCCATCGCCTCGAAGTCGATCCGATAGCCCTCGAACCGCGCGTTCTTGTCGAACTCGGTGTCATAGCCGAAGTGCTTCGTGACCGGCGTCGGCAAGGCCACGGAGCGGCCTTGCGCATCCCGCACCGGCACGAAGAAGTCGACCGAGCTCCCGTTCTGATGCGTGTGGTGCGGCTTGAAGCGGCCCCCCTCGGCCAGTCCGGTCTCTCCATAGACGAAGACCGTGCCGGGGAGCGTGGTCTCCATGGACCGGTAGCTGGTCTCGACGATCCGCGCCACCGTCGAATGCACATGGGTGCGGCCCGCCGCGGCCGCGATGCGGCTGTAGGCGGAGAAGTTGGGGCCGCTCGTCGGGAGACGGACGCTGTCCTCGATGCGGCCCTGGGCCACGGTGCCGAAGCAGCGACTCTCGGCAGCCTCGCCCAGGGAGGGGATCGCGCCCAGTGCGAACGCAGCAGCAAGCACGCGGACGATCACGTCTTTCCCGCATCCTTGCAATCGCAGACATCGCTGCCGTTGTCGAAGACCACGCGCCAGCGCCCATCGGGATCGAGCCGCCACGTCGACGCGAAGCGCGCGACGAGCTTGCCCTTCACATGGACCGGCCCGGTGCTGTAGCCGAGCTTGCCGTCCGGGAGCACCTCGACCAGGTCGGGCGCCCAGGAGAACGGCGCCTCCGCGCCTTCGAAGAAGCGCTTCCATGACGCGAGCACGGCGGCCCGCCCGCGCAGTGGTGTCTTGCCGTTGATGAAGACCGCGTCCTCGGCGACGAAATCGGCGAAGGCCTTGAAGTCCCGGCGCGCCATCGTGGCGGCGAAGGCGATCTCGGCGTCGCGGACGGGGTTGATGTCATCGGAGGCGCGCGCCGGTTCCGCGGCCGCCGCGGCCGTCAGGGCGACAGGCGTCAGCGCAAGCGCGGCGCGAAGCACGGTGCGGCGATCAGGCATGGGGACTCCTTCGACACGGCAAGCGACGCCCAGGCAGGGCGCCGTCGTTGCTCAGCGCTGCGGGCGATTCTGTCGGATGAAGAGGATCTCGTCGCTGGCGATCTTGTTGTCCGGCTCGAAGGTCTGCGACTGCCGATAGGCCGCCTCGGCCTCGTCCCAGCGGCGCAGCTCGACCAGCGCATAGCCCTGACCGCGGAGCGCGACGGCCTGCCTGTGCGCCCGGGAACCCTCAGGGTCGAATTCCGCGTTCTCCTGCGCCTCCCGATACAGCGTCAGCGCCCGGAGCGGTTGGCCGGTCATCGCCAGCACATGCGCGAGCTCGCTCTTGTAGGTCGAGTTCACCGACGCCAACCCCACGACCTGCTCCAGCACGTCGCGCGCCTCCGGCAGCCGCTTGAGATCCACCAGGGCGAAGGCCTTGCCGTAGAGCGAATCACAGACCAAGGCATTGACGGTGATCAGCCGCACCTCGGCGCGAGTGCTCACCATGGCCATCGTCAGCATGCGCGCCACTTCCTCGGCGTTTCCGCGATCACAGAAGTAGCGGGCGCCCGACACGTCGAGCGGGCCGGCCAGTTCGGTGGACAAGGTCTGGAAGCCGGCCAGGGCGGCCTCGGTCTTCCCCGACCGCAGCAGCTGGGTGGCCGCATCGAAGCGTTGCCGGTGCTGATCGGTGATGCGTGGGATGGGGGGCTCGCTGCCCGCGGGCGCCGACGCGACCGTCGACTCCTGCGCCATCACGCCCATCGTCGCCAGCAGGATGGCGAGACCCGTCGCCCTCCGATTCCATTTGCCGAGCATCGCCCGCCCTCCCTCATGATCTTCTGATGGGCCGGATGCTAACGGCTGCCTCGGGTTCAATCGTGCAGCGACGACAGGAACTGCCTCAGCTCCGGCGTCCGCGGCGACCCGAACAAGTCGGCCGGCGGACCGATCTCATGCACGCGTCCCTGGTGCATGAAGATCACCCGATCCGCCACCTTGCGCGCGAAGTTCATCTCGTGCGTGACCATCAGCAGCGTCATGCCCTCCTCCGCCAGCGACTCGACGACGCGCAGCACCTCGCCGACCAGCTCCGGGTCCAGCGCCGAGGTGATCTCGTCGCACAGCAGCACCTGCGGCTCCATCGCCAGCGCGCGGGCGATCGCCACCCGCTGCTGCTGACCGCCGCTGAGCTGATCCGGCATGGCGTCGAATTTCTCCGCCAGACCGACCCGCGCCAGCAGCGCGCGCGCCTGCTCCGCGGCCTCCTTGTCGGAGCGCCGCTTCACCAGCGTCGGCGCCAGCATCACGTTGCGGCCCACGCTCAGGTGCGGGAACAGGTTGAAGCTCTGGAAGATCATCCCGACCTGCTGCCGCAGCGCGCGCATCGCCATCGCGCTGTCGTGCAGCAGCGGCTTGTCGGCCACCCGCAGCGATCCATCCTGGAACTGCTCCAGTCCGTTGATGCAGCGCAGCAGCGTGCTCTTGCCGGAGCCGCTCTTGCCGATCAGCGCGATGACCTCGCCCCGCATCACGTCCAGGTCGATGCCCTTGAGCACCTCGTTGGTCCCGTAGGACTTGCGCAGCGCGGTGATGCGCACGATGGGCACGCCGGGGAAGGGCGCGACCCGCGGCAGTTGATCCTCAGCGACGTCGTCAGGCAGCGCGGCCATGCTGTTTCCTTTCCAGTTGTCGGGCGGCCAGGCTCACGGGGAAGCACAGCGCGAAATAGAACAACGCCACGCAGCCGAAGACCAGGAAGGGCTTGAAGCTTGCGTTGGCGATCATCCCGCCGGCCTTGGTCAGCTCCACGAAGCCGATCACCGAGGCCAGCGCGGTCCCCTTGATCACCTGCACCAGGAAGCCCACCGTCGGGGCGACGGCCAGCCGCATCGCCTGCGGCAGGATCACGTGGCGCAGCTGCTCGCCGAAGCTCATCGCCAAGCTGCGCGCGGCCTCCCACTGGCCTTTCGGCACGGCCTCGACGCAACCGCGCCAGATCTCGACCAGGTAGGCGCTGGTGTAGAGCGTCAGCGCCAGCGAGGCCGCCGTCCACGCCGAGACCTCGATGCCCAGCAAGGCCAGGCCGAAGTAGGCGAGGAAGAGCTGCATCAGCAGCGGCGTCCCTTGGAAGACCGCGATGTAGACGCTGATCGCGCGGCGCGTCCACGGGCCGAGGCCGATGCGCAGGCACAGCAGTGCCGCGCCCACCAGCCCGCCGCCGATGAAGGCGATCAGCGACAGCGCCACCGTCCAGCGCAGCGCGAGCGCCAGGTTGCGCAGGATGTCCCAGAGGGTGAACTCGATCATGGGCGGGCTCCCGCGCCGCTGGGCGATGTCGATGCCATCGGGGCTGCCGGCCGGGCGGGCCTGCCGCCGAAGAACCAGCGCGGACCGGCCCACAGCAGCAGGCGCCGTACCGCCATCGACAGCGCCAGATAGATCAGCGTCGCGATGATGAAGGCCTCGAAGGCGCGGAAGTTGCGGCTCTGGATGAGGTTGGCGGCGTAGCTGAGTTCCTCGGTGGAGATCTGCCCGCACACCGCCGAGCCCAGCATCACGATGACGATCTGGCTGGTCAGCGCCGGCCACACGCGCTTGAAGGCGGGCGGCAGGATCACGCGCGTGAAGACCTGCATCGGACCGAGGGCCAGGCTTTGCGCCGCTTCCCACTGCCCGCGCGGCGCGGCCTGGATGCCCGAGCGCAGGATCTCGGTGCCGTAGGCGCCCAGGTTCAGCGTCATCGCGATCAGGGAGGCTGTCTCCGGCGAGAGCTTCACGCCCAGCGACGGCAGCCCGAAGAAGATGAAGAAGAGCTGGACGATGAAGGGCGTGTTGCGCAGCGCCTCGACGTAGGCACCGACCGCGCGGCGCAGCCACACCGGACCACAGACGCGCGACCACGCGCCCGCGGTGGCGATGAGCAGGCCCAGCGGCACGGCCACCGCGGTGAGACCGACCGTCCACGCCAGACCGCGCAGCAGCAGCGGCCATTCGGCGAGGACGGCGCCGAAGTCGAACTCGATCATGGGAAGGTCCTCATCGCGGGAAGCACTGGGAGTCGATCCATGCGCGGCGCGCGAGCCCGGGACGTCAGCGACGCTGGACGTCCACGGCCGGCGCGATCGCGCGCCGCATCACAGCGGCAACTCGCCGGCGCCGCGGCCCAGCCACTTCTTGGAGAGCGCTTCCAGCTCGCCGGCCTGCTTGGCGGCCGCGATGACGGCGTTCACCTTGGCCAGCAGCGCGTCCTCGCCCTTGGCGACGCCGACGAAGCAGGGGCTGTCCTTGAGCAGCAGCTTGTACTCGACGTTCAGCCCAGGTTGACGCTGCATCAGGTTGCCGGCGACGGCGGCGCTGGTGGCCAGCACCTGCGTCTGACCCGCGGCGAAGGCCGCGATGGTCGCGTTGTTGTCCTCGAAGCGCTTGAACTCCAGCGAGGCCGGGGCGACCTTGGCCAGTTCCTGGTCCTCCATCGCGCCGCGGGTCACCGCGACCGACTTGCCGGCCAGGTCGGCGAAGCTCTTCACCGCGACATTCTTGGGCGCGAAGACCGCCTGGAAGAAGGGCGCATAGGCGGCGCTGAAGTTGATGACCTTCTCGCGCTCCGGGTTCTTGCCCAGCGTGGAGATGACCAGGTCGGCCTTCTTCGTCTGCAGATACGGGATGCGGTTGGCGCTGGTCACGGGGACCAGCTCGACCTTCACGCCCAGCTTGGCGGCGATCAGCTCGGCCATCGCGACGTCCAGGCCTTGCGGCTTCATGTCGGGGCCGACGAAGCCGTAGGGCGGGTAGTCGGTGGGGATGGCGATCTTGATGGTCTTGGACTTGGTGATCGCGTCCAGCGCGGTCTGCGCCTGCGCGCCCAGCGCGAGGAGGCCAAGACCGGCGGCCAGCAGCAGGCGGCGCGGCACCAGCGAACGGACGGTCGAACGGGCGGAGGAACGGTCGGCGTGGCTCATAGCAAGGCTCCTAGGTAGGGGGCGGGGGCGGATTCGGGGGGCGTGCCCGGCGGCGTCACCGGCGCCAGCGCCTGGCGCAGCTGATGCAGCGGGTCGTCGGTGGGCGTCTCGAGCTGCAGCGCCGATTGCACGCTGGCGAGGTGCTCGGCCATCAGCGCCTCGGCGCGGGCGGCGTCGCCCTGCTCGAGCGCGGCCACGATGGCGACGTGCTCCTGGCAGGACTGCGCGGCATCGTGGGAGGACTGGTAGAGCATCGCGATCAGCGTGGTGCGCGCGGTGAAGTCGCGCAGCGCGTCGGCGAGCAGGCTGTTGCCCAGGCATTCGGCCAGGCAGACATGGAAGTCGCCGAGCAGGAAGCTGCGCGCGCCGACGTCGTCACCGCGCAGCGCGGCCTTCTCCTGCGCGAGGTGCTTCTTCAATCGGGTGAGCGCGGGCTTGTCGAGCGCGGGTCGGCCGCGCAGCAGGCCGAGCTCGATGACGCGGCGGGCCTCGAAGGCCTCGCGGGCGTCATCGCGCGAGGGCTCGATCAGATACCAGCCGCGACGCGCGCTGACCGTCACGATGCCGCGGGCGGCCAGGCGGGTCAGCGCCTCCCGCACGATGGTGCGGCTGCAGTCGAAGAGCATGGCCAGCTGCTGCTCTCCCAGCCGCGTGCCGGGGGCGAGCTTCTGCGCCAGCACCGCTTCGATGATGCGTTGGCTGATGTCGGTGGCGGTGGTGCCCATGCACGAGGCTTTGCAGCTTCCGTGCCAGCCGCCGCGTCAGCGCGCCTTCCCAGGTGCACCGGTCTTGTATGCAAGCTTGGTGGGCATCCGCGCACCAGGCTTGCGCACAAGATTGGTGTGGCGGGCACTGGGCGGGTGCCCGCCGCGTCATGTCAGTCCGCGGCGTGGCCGTCCTCGGCCTCGGCCATTTGCGGCAGGGCCGCCGGCGCGGGCCCGGGGGTGCTGGACGACGAGGTCAGAAAGGGCGCGTCCTTGATCTTGTCGTAGAGATTGAGGAGACGACGCTCGGCACGCTCCAGCAGCGTGTCGTAGCGCATGAGCGTCACGGTACCCAGCGATCCGTAGACAAAGGGCTCCTCCTCGCCGCGTTCTATCGCCGAGCCCAGCACATAGCCATCCACCTTCGAGCCCGGCCGGAGGCAGCCCTTTCTCCGCAGCTCCTTGATGTACTTCCATACCTGCGCCCGCTCGGCGTCGCCGATCTCCTTGCCGGTCGTCTTCAGCTCGATGATCACGATGCGATCGACACCATCCACCTCGTGGCCGCCGTCATAGGAAGGACAGGCGTAGAGGCCGACGCTGGATTCGGGCAACACCACGAAGTCGGGGCGATGGCGCGAGGCCCTTTCCGTCGGCACCTTGAGCAGCTGCCGGATCACGCGCGTCATGCCCACGTTGGACGTGAACTCCGCCGACTCGAACTCCGACCCGAGCATCCACAGCCCGCGCTTGAAGAGCGGCTGCAACTCGTGGACCTCATCGACCCCGAGCACCTCGAGCTTCCCGCGCAGCTCCGCCATGAGCCGAAGCCGCGCCTCGACCTCGTTGAGCACCAGCGTCGCCATGCTGGCCGACCAGCGGCTCAGGATCTCCCGGAGCGCCCCGGCATTCGCGTCGGGCACGCGTTCGTCATTGCTTGCTTCCATCTCTGCTGACTCCTTCGAAGAAAGAAGACCCGCAGTGTCAGAAAGAAGTTCGGCGCCAGAAATGGCGCCGAATTGCAGAGCTCGCTGATGTTTGAGCCAGCGTCAGCCGTCGACCCGCATCGAGTAATCAACCGCCTTGGCGTCCTTCGTGAGACGCCCGACCGAGATCCGGTCCACGCCCGTCGCCGCGATCCAGCGCAGCTGGTCCAGCGCCACGCCGCCCGACACCTCGAGCAAGGCCTGCCCCGCGGTGATGGCCACCGCCTCGCGCATCATCGGCTCGCTGAAGTTGTCCAGCAGCACGCTGACCGCGCCGGCGGCCAGCGCCTCGCGCAGCTGATCGAGGGTCTCGACCTCGACCTGCACCGACACGCCCGCGTTCAAGGCCTGCGCCGCGCGCAAGGCCTGTGACACGCCGCCCGCCGCCGCGATGTGGTTCTCCTTGATCAGGATCCCGTCGTAGAGCGCCAGACGCTGGTTCGCGCCACCACCCACACGCACCGCGTACTTCTGCGCCAGCCGCAGCCCCGGCAAGGTCTTGCGCGTGTCCAGCACCACGCAGCCGCGCGGATTCGGACTCGCGCCCTCGATGGCGCGGGCATGGGCCCGCGTCGTGGTCGCCGTGCCCGACAGCAGCTGCAGGAAGTTCAGCGCCGGTCGCTCCGCCGACAGCAGCGCCCGACCGTCGGCCTCGATGCGGCAGACCACGGAGTCGGGCGTCATGTCGGCGCCCTCCTCGTAGAGCCACTCGATGCGCGAGGACCCGTCCAGCGCCGAGAACACGCCCTCGAACCACTCGCGGCCGCACAGCACCGCCGCCTCGCGCACGCGCACATGGGCCTGCACGCGGCGGTCCGCCGGCACGAGGCGCGCGGTCCAGTCGCTGATGCCGATGTCCTCGAACAGCGCATCGCGGATGTTGCGCGCGCGGGCTTCGTCCAGGGTCTCGTTGTGATCGAACATGCTGTCGGCCCGGTCGGCTTACTCGGCGTCGCCGATGGTGATCGTCAGCTCGCCGAAGCCCTCGATCACGCCGACGATCTTGTCGCCGGGCTTGACCGGGCCCACGCCCTCGGGCGTGCCGGTGTAGATCAGGTCGCCCGGCTCCAGGTGATAGAACTGCGACAGATTGGCCACCAGCTCGGGGATGCTCCAGATCATGTCGGACAGGTCGCCGCGCTGCTTCTCGACGCCGTTCACGGACAGCGTGATCGCACCCTTGCTCAGTTCGCCCTGCTCGCTGCGCGGCACCAGCTCGGTGATCACGGCCGAGTGCTCGAAGCCCTTGCCCAGATCCCAGGGGCGGCCGATGGCCTTGGCCTCGTTCTGCAGGTCACGGCGCGTCATGTCCAGACCGGCGGCGTAGCCCCAGACCGCGTCGGCGGCCTGCTCGGGCGTGGCCTTGAAGACCGGCTTGCCGATCGCCACGACCAGCTCCATCTCGTAATGCAGGTTCTTGGTGCCGGGCGCGTAGGGGATGGTCCCGCCCGACGGCGCCAGCGCGCTGGCCGGCTTGGTGAAATAGAAGGGAGGCTCGCGGTCCGGATCGCTGCCCATCTCGCGGGCGTGGGCGGCGTAGTTGCGGCCGACGCAGAAGATCCGGCTGACGGCGTAAAGCGCGTCGCTGCCGCGCACGGCCACGGCGGCCTGCGGCGCGGGGGGGAAGAGGTAGGTGCTCATGACGGTGCGGACTTGACGGTCGAAACGACCGGAAAGGGGAGGAAAGCAGGCGAAACGCCCAAGGGGACCGTGGAGCATAACCTTGGCAAAACCGTGGCGCATTGCTAGGGTTGCGCCCATGTTTGAAGCCCGCCCCGCCGGCCAGCGCCTGGCCGTCCTGACGTGTGCCCTGATCCTGGCCGCCTGCGCCAGCCGCGGTCCCGCCCCCAGCCGCCCCGTCCCGGGCGGCCCCAAGGTCACCACCTGGCCCGACCGGGACGGCCCCGGCACGGACATCCCGTCCGACCTCAAGAACGTCCCCGACGCGATGCCGCGCATGGAGAGCATCCGCAAGGGCGGCCCCAACAAGCCCTATGAGGTCCTGGGCGAGCGCTACGAGCCCGTCGCCGACGACAAGCCGCTGGTGCAGAAGGGCCTGGCCTCCTGGTACGGCCGCAAGTTCCACGGCAAGCCGACCTCCAGCGGCGAGGTCTACAACATGTACGCGATGACGGCCGCCCACGCGACCATGCCCATCCCGAGCTACGCCCGCGTCCGCAACCCGAAGAACGGCCGCGAGGTCATCGTCCGCATCAACGACCGCGGCCCCTTCCACAAGGGCCGCATCATCGACCTGAGCTACACCGCCGCGCTCAAGCTGGACGTGCTGCACGGCGTGGCGCCGGTCGAGATCGAGCGCATCACCTACGAGGACATCCGCACCGGCGCCTGGACCAAGGACCGCGACACGCTGTCGCCCGACCCCAAGGTCGCGCCCGACACGCCGGTCTACGCCGCGGCCACGCCCAGCGGCGCGCCCGAGCTCCCGACCACCGCCCAGATGCGCCCGCCCATGACGCCGGCCCCGGTCGTCGCCGCGGCCCCGACGCCCGCGCGCTCCGCCGGCGTGAAGCCCGCGTCAGCCGCCGTCGCGCAGACCGCCCCGGCGGCGAGCAACCCGGTCCCCGCGGTCGCCACGGCGGCGACCTCCGCCTCCGACGTGATGACCGGCAACGCCGGGATGGTGCAGATCCCGATCACTGCCCTGCCTCCGGGCAGCGACCTGCCGCCCGCCGGCCAGACCAAGGCCGATGCCGTGGCCACCGCGACCGCCGGCGCGATCGCCGCGACCGATCCGAAGGCACCGGTCCCCGCGCTGAAGATCGCGGCCGCGCAAGGCTTCTGGCTGCAGTTCGGTGCCTTCTCCCGCCTCGAAGGCGCGGAGCAGCTGCGCGAGCAGTTCACGCGCGGCATGGAAGAGCTCGCGCCGATGCTGACCATCTTCAAGGACAAGAACCTGCACCGCCTGCAGGCCGGTCCGTTCACCAGCCGCGAGGACGCGCGCGCCGCCGCGGAGCGCGTCCGCACGGCGATGGCGCTGACGCCGGTACTGGTCGAGCGACGCTGAGCGGCGGGCGCGGGCTCGCGCCTCGATCGACGCTGATGCCACCGGCTTGCCCCGGTCGTGCCGGGCGGTTCGCGGCGGCGGACCTGTCCGCGAGTCAGCGGCCGCCGGCCACGTCCAGCGTGGCGCCGACGGTGTAGCTCGACGCGTCCGACAGCAGCCAGGCGATCGCCTCCGCGATCTCCTCGGCCGTGCCCAGCCGACCGATCGGGATGCCCTGGGCCGCCTCGGCCAGGCGCTCGGCGACCGTGCCCGGCGGCAGGCTGTCGGCGTGGATGTCGGTCTCGATGATCCCCGGCCGCACCCCGTTGACGCGGATGCCCTCGGCGATCAGCTCATGGCCCAGGCTCAGCGTCAGCGTGTCGACCGCGCCCTTGCTGGCGGCGTAGTCCGAGTACATGTGCGCCGACCCGCGCTGCGCCGCCCGCGAGGACAGGTTGACGATCGCGCCGCCGCGTCCGTCGCGCGAGCGGCTCATCCGTTCGGCCGCCAGCTGGGTGCAGTGGATCAGTCCGAAGACGTTGACCTCGAACATGTGCCGCACCCGCTCCCGCGAGAGCTCGGCCAGCGAGGCCCGCGGCGCGACGATGCCGGCGTTGTTGACCAGCCCGGTGAGCCGGCCCAGTCCCGCGTCGACGGCCGAGAACAAGGCCTCGACCTCGTCGGGCCGGGCCACGTCGGCGCGAACCGTGATCGCCCGGCGGCCCAGGCCCCGGATTTGCCGGGCGAGCGCCTCGGCGGCGGCCTCGTCGCGGCGGTAGTTGATCGCCAGGTCATGGCCGCGCCGCGCCAGCAGCAGCGCGGTCGCGGCGCCGATGCCGCGGGCGGCGCCCGTGATCAAAGTGATGGAAGTGGTGGCACTCGTGTCATTCACGGCCGATTCTCCGGACCCCGCCGAACGAGGGATGTCGACAGTCGTGCGCGCGATTGTGCGCCCCCCTCCGCTTTGCGATGATGCCCCGCATGCCGCCGCTCGACGCCGACACGTTGCTGATGGTGATTGCCGTGTTCGACGCCGTCGCCTGCGTCGTCTGGCTGTTGCTGGGTGAGGCCCTGCGCATCGCGCCTCGGGCGGCGCGGCTCATCGCGGCGCATCACGGTCTGCTGGCCTTGTCCTGGTGGCCGGCGCTGCCCGCCTCGCTGGAGATCCCCGTCTCGCTGCCGCTGAGCGTCGTGGCCTCCGGCCTGCTGACGGCCGGCATCCGCGGCCTGATGCGGGTGCGCTATACGCTGAACGACATCGTGGCGATCGTGGTCGTCGCACTGGTCGCGGCCGCCCTGTCCTATCCGCATCTCGCCGCCGCGCGCGTCGTCGACAACGTCGCCGGAGCCGTGCTGGTCCTGATGGCCGCGCGCGACATCGCCATCGGCGCCGGCTTCGGCCTGGTGCTCACCAGCGCCGTGCTGCTGCCTTACGCGGTCCTGGGCGGCGTCTGCCTGTGGCGCGCCGCGGACCTGCTGGGCTGGCTGCCGCCGGCGATGTCGCTGGCCGGCATGACCGACAACGCGCCGCTGGCCCTGCTGCGCCTGGTCGTGAACCTGACCATCGCCACCGGCCTGGTGGCCCTGGTGCTGCAGCGCCTGATCGCGCGCGTGCGCCACCTCACCCGGCGCGACGCGCTGACCGGGCTGCTCAACCGTCGCGCGCTGGAGGAGCTGCTCGCGCGGCTGCAGGCGCAGGTGGACCGCGGCCGGCGGCATGCCTTGCTGGTGCTGGACGTGGACCACTTCAAGCGCATCAACGACGAACTGGGCCATGCCGGCGGGGACGCCGCGCTGCAGCACCTGGCGACGGTGATCGGCGACACGCTGCGCGACACCGACGCCTTCGGCCGGCTGGGCGGCGAGGAGTTCGCGGTGCTGCTGCCCGACACCGACCTCGCCGGCGCCATGCTCGTCGCGGAGCGCCTGCGCCGGCTGCTGCAGGAGCGGCCGCTGGACTGGGATGACAAGACCTGGCCCCTGAGCGCCAGCTTCGGCGTGGCGATGATGCGGCGCGAGGACCTGCAGGGCCGCGGCGCGCTGGCGCGGGCCGATGCCGCGATGTACGCGGCCAAGGCGCGCGGCCGAAACCGCGTGCTGCGCTGTCCCGACGACGCGGAGTTCGCCTGATGCCGGTGACCGATCCCGTCTCGATGATCGCGGCGCTGGTGGTGATCTTCTCGGTCGCCGCGGTGGTGTGGCTCATGATCGCCGTCGGCCTGCGCGAGTCACCCTGGGGCTGCGCCAGCCTGGCGGGCGCGAACGGTCTGCTCGCGCTGTCCTTCCTGCTCTACGACCGGGCCTTCATTCCCCCGGTGCTGCCGGCGCATGCCTGGTGGCCGGACACGCTGTCGCTGGCGGCTTTCGGTCTGGTGCGGCTGTCCGTGCCGCTGATCGGAGAGCGGCCGGCGCCCTGGCGCAACACCTTCGCCGTGGCGGCGGGGCTGCCGCTGGTGGCCGCGTTGCTGGGCCTGGGGCCGGAGCCCTTGTCCCGCATGGCGCTGCTGTTCGGCGCGATGGGGGGCTTCGCGGCCTTCGCGGCGCTCGACGCCTTCCGTCTGCTGCGATGGCGCAGCCTGCGCGGCAGCACGGCCTTCACGATCGCGCTGCCGCTGCTGGTGATGGCGATGCTCGTGTGGTCACGGCCGCTGGTGGCCGTGTTGCTGCCGGCCCACGCGGCCAACCTGGACGTGCGCAGCCCGTTCAACGTGGCCTGGCTGTGGGCCTCGGTGGTGCTGGCGCTGGCGCTCAACGGCTGGATGGCCTTCCTGCTGCTGACCAAGCTGGTGCTGCAGATCCGCCGGCTGACCGAGCGCGACCCGCTCACCGACGCGCTCAACCGCCGCGCGCTGTCGCAGGCGATGGACGTCGAGCATGCGCGCCAGATGCGCGGCCATGGCTATGCGCTGGTGCTGCTGGACATGGATCGTTTCAAGCAGCTCAACGACACGCTGGGACACGCGGCGGGCGACGCGGCGCTCCAGGCGCTGGTGGCGATCGCCTCGCCCTGCCTGCGGGAGGTGGACTTGCTCGGGCGCCTGGGCGGCGAGGAGTTCTGCGCGCTGCTGCCCCACACCGACATCGCCGGCGCGACGCTGGTGGCGGAGCGCATGCGGGCGGTGCTGGAGGCGCTGCCGTTCGAGTGGAACGGACAGGTCTGGTCGCTGACGGCGAGCTTCGGGGTGGCGGAGTCCTCGGGGCAGGACGTCAGCGCCGCGGAGGTGATGCGGCGGGCGGACCAGGCGCTCTATCGGGCCAAGGGCCAGGGGCGGAACGTGGTGCAGGCGGTGGAGCGGGTGGCGTAGGGAGCGGCGGCGCAAGGAGCCCGAAGACCCTCACCCCTGCCCTCTCCCGCAAGCGGGAGAGGGGGTCAATGCGCCCTGGTGGAAGCCGTCGAAGTCAGCGAGTCCTCGTGCACCCCTGTGCCCCTGCTCTCCTGTGCTCTCGCCCGCTGCCCCCGCGCTCTCTTGCCCCCTCTCCCGCTTGCGGGAGAGGGCTGGGGTGAGGGTCTTCTCAACGCCACCCCGGCGCCGTCAACGGCATCAGCATCACCGCCGCCGCGCCGACGGCCACGGCCGCCGCGGGCAGTCGCCTGGGCCACCAGGTGATGAGCGCCACGACCGCGACCGCGCCGGCCGTCAGCTGCACGGTCCACATCGTCCAGGCGATGCCGTAGTCCGCCCGCGGAATCACCGTCCACCACGACGCGACGAAGGCCGCCACCGCGGCCACCCGCAGTCGCCGCACGCGACGACCGCTGGGCTCGCCATCGAGCGCGTCCTCATGGTGCCGTTCCATCGCCAGGCACAGCGCCGCGAACGCCGCGAACGAACAGAGCATCGGATGCAGCAGGTCCATCACGCGCCCTCCGTGGCCGGACGTCCGGCATCGCCGCCTTGCGGGCCGATCAGGGCGGCGGAGCGGGCCACCGCCGAAACGGCCGCCCCACCGCCGCTGGCGTCGGCGGTCGCCTTGGCCGACTTCCCCGGTCGAGGCGGCATCGCCCGCGGCCCGCACTTCCACGCCAGCACCGCGAGCAGCGCCGCGATTCCGACAAAGCCCAGGTTCACCGCCTGCACCGTCGCGCCGGCCTCCCAGAACGGCCAACCGCCGACCGCGTCCATCACCGGCAGCGCCGCCCACGCCAGCGCGCCCGCCACGAACAGATGTCGCCATCGCGCCCCCAGCGCCGCGGCCAGGAAGCCCAGCGCGAGCACGCCGAAGAACACCTTGATCTCGCCATCCGGCCGCTCGGTCAGGTCCAGCGGCAGCCAGCGCGTCGCGTGGCAGAACGCGGCCATCGCGATCGGCATGCCGGCGATCGCGCCGATGTTCAGCGCGTCGACCAGCCGATGCCCTCGCCCGACGCCGACCTTGCGACGTTCCGCGTCGGCGCGTCGCTTGACGCTCCACAACACCAGGCCGGTCGCGATCATCGCGGTGCCCAGCAGCCCCAGCCCCGCCAGCACGAAGCGCAGCGGCAGGTCGGCGAAGCGCGCCACGTGCAGGCCGTAGAGCACGCCGTAGGTCTTCGCCGCGGGCCGCTCGTTGTCGGCGCGGCGGATCAGCGTCAACGTCCGCGCGTCGTAGAACAGCCGTGGTCCGCGGTACTGGAGGCGGTCCCCGTCGTGGGGAGTGAACTCGACCACCGTGCGCCCGCCCTCGTGCTGCAGGCCGATGCCCTCGATGCGGCCGTCGGGCATCCGGCGATGCACGTCGCGCAGGATCGTGTCCCAGCCCGCCGCGCCGATCGCGGGCAGCGGCGTCTCGGCGCCGCCGTCGCGCGCGCGGGCACGGGGGACCTCGTCGCCGCTGAGCTCGCCGAAGTACGCCGCCGTCTGCTTGCCGAAGGCCGCGTCGATCGGCGCTGGCAGGTACAGGCTGTGCATCGTCATCAGCCCGCTGAAGGTGATGACCAGGTAGAACGGCAGCGCCAGCACCCCGCACAGGTTGTGCGCGTCCAGCCAGGCGCGCTGCGTCGCCTTGGACTTGGGCCGGAAGGTGAAGAAGTCCTTGAAGATGCGCCGGTGCGTGACCACGCCGCTGAGCAGCGCCACCAGCATCAGCAAGGTCGCCAGCCCCACCACCCAGCGGCCCTCCAGGATCCACTTGCTCTGCTGCGCCGAGCGCAGCTCGAAGTGGAAGCGATAGAAGTACTCGCCGGCGCCGAAGGTCTTGCGCACCGGGATCGCGTCGCCGTGCTCGGCGTCCAGCCAGCGCTGCTCGAAGCGCGCGCGCTGCCCCGGCGCCGCCGGCGCGTTGCGGTAGAAGACCGACGCCTGCGGATGGCGATCGTCGGGCGCGCTCAGCCGCCAGCTGGTGGCCTGCGGCGCCAGACGGCGGATGCCGTCCTCGTAGGTCGCCAGCTGCGCGGCGCTCAGCGGGCCGGCCGGCGGCAGCGCATGCAGCTCGGGGCGGCTCCACAGGTTGAGCTCGTTCTTGAAGAAGGCGAAGGTCCCGCCCAGGAAGATCGCGAACAGCAGCCAGCCCAGCACCAGGCCGGTCCAGGTGTGCAGCCACGCCATCGCCTGGCGGAAGCCCTCGCGCGCGCCGTCGGCTCTCATGGGGCGACCGGCCGGGCCGGGGAAGGGGGGAAGGGATGGCTATGCATGGAAGGCGGGAGGTGGGGGTCAGGTCATGCGGGGTCGCGGCGCGTCGGGCTCAGCCCAGCCAGCGCGGCCCCCAGGCGATGGCGCCCAGCAGCAGCGCGGGGCCGAGCACCCAGGCCCAGGCGAGCCAGGCGTTGCGGACGGCGAAGGCCGTCATGAAGGCGACGGCGTAGGCCACGAAGCCGGCCATCACGCCGGTGATGGCGGCCTCGGCGCGACTGTCGCCAAGCAGCGGCTGCAGGTGCGCGCCGATCGCCGCGCCGAGTGCCGAGGCCAGCGCGTAGCCGCCACCGAGCGCGGCGACGGCGCGCGAGGCCACCGCCGCGCGGTAGCGCCAGGGCAGGCTCTCGCGCGGCGGCTTGGCCTGGCGATCCTTCGCGGCCTCGGGCGCGGCGTTGGCCCTCGCCAGCGACTGCGCCACGAGCTCGGCGGTGCTGCCCTCGGCCATGGCCATCAGAACCGGCCGCGCACGCTGAACATCACGCTGCGCGGGTCGCCGTAGTTGGGGTAGTCGAGGTTGGCCCAGTAGGTCTTGTCCAGCGCGTTGCGCACCGACAGGCCCAGGCTGAGGTGGTCGTTCAGCTGGTAGTTGGCATTGAGGCTCAGCAGCAGGTAGGACGGCTGCGTCACGGTCACCGTGCCCGCCGTCGGATGCGGGATGCCGTAGCCGGTCACCGTGCTCTGCCAGTTCAGGCCGGCGCCGACCGTCAGCTTCTCCCAGGCGCCGGGCATGCGGTAGCTGGTGCTCAGCTGCACCGTGTGGCGCGGCAGGTTGGCGTAGATCAGGTCGGTCGGCGCGCGGGTGATGCGCGTGTTGGCATAGCCGGCGTTGAGCGTCCAGCGGTCGGTGATCCGGCCGGCGGCGTCGAACTCGAAGCCCTTGGTCTTGGTGCCGTTCACGCCGATGTAGGCGGAGCCGCCGTCCGGCAAGGAACCCTCCGGCTGCGACGCGTCGCGCACCGCGTAGTTGTCCTGCTTGGCCTCGAAGACCGCGAACGACAGCGCCAGGCGCTTGTCGAAGAGGTCGCCCTTGAGGCCGACCTCGGTGTTGCTGCCGCGGATGGGGGCGAGCAGGTTGTTGTCCTTGTCCTTGTAGCTCTGCGGCTTGAACAGGTCGGTGTAGCTGGCGTAGACCGACAGCGAGGGCATCAGGTCGTAGACGACGCCGACGTAGGGCGAGACCTCGCTCGTCACCTTGTAGGCGCCGCTGGTGCCGGTGAAGGTGCCGGCCGCGTTGTACGCGTCGGTGCCGGTCTTCCACCAGCTGACGCGGGCGCCGGTGATCAGCGACAGCGGCTCGGTCAGGCGCCAGCGGGCGGTGGCGAAGACGCCGCTCTGCTCGGTGGTGGCGATGCGCTTGGCGCCGGTGGTGCTGAAGGTCGGCATCGGCGCCGTGCCGTCCCAGGTCCGGATGTCCGGGATCGCGTAGCTCCAGGACGCGAGCGAGGTGAAGGTGGGCGTGGTCGTCGTGGTCTTGACGCCGTTGGCGCCGATGACCAGGTCATGCGATCGGCCGAGCAGCGACAGCGTGCCCGAGGCGTAGACGTCGAGGCTGTCGCGCTGCTCCCAGCTCTGGCCGACGGCCGCCAGCACCTTCATGCCGGCGCCGGTCTTCGGATCGGGATAGCCGCTGCCGTAGGTGCGCAGGCTGAAGCTGTCGCCCTCGCTGTGGTTGGCGATGACCTTGAGCGCCCAGTCCGCGCCGAGCTGCTGTTCCAGCTGGGCGTAGACCGTGCCGTTGCGGCGCGACCAGCGCGTCCAGCCGGGGGAGAAGCTCGTCGCGCGGGACAGGTTGGCCAGCGAGCCGTCCGAGGCGAAGCGCGGGATCGTGCCCCAGATCGGCGCGGTGGGAATGTTGTTCTGGTTCTGGTAGCCCAGGGTGACGGTGGTGCCGGGCAGCAGGTCGGCCTCGACGGCGCCCATGAAGGCGGTCTTGGTCTCGTGATAGCGGTCGCGGAAGGAATCGCGCTCCTGCGCCGCGGCGATGAAGCGCGCGCGCACGCGGCCGTCGCTGGTCAGCGGGGTGTTGAGGTCGGCCTCGACGCGGTGGTGGTCCCAGGATCCCCAGACCAGGCCACCGTAGGCGGAGAAGGTCTTCTCGGGCCGCTTGCGGATCATGTTCACGGTGGCCGACGGGATGCCCGCGCCGGTGGTCAGACCGTTGGCGCCCCGCACGACGTCGATGCGCGAGTAGAAGACGGTGTCGTATTCCTGGTTGGTGCCGCCGCTGTAGGTCGGGATGCCGTCGACCTGGAAGTCGGTGATCTGGAAGCCGCGCGCGAAGTACAGCGGGCGCTGCGTGTCGTAGAAGGACACGTTGACGCCGGTGATGGTCTGCATCACGTCGTTGATGCTGATCAGGGTCTCGTTCTCGATGCGCTCGGCGTCGATGCTGCTGACGGACTGCGGCGTCTCGCGCGCGGTCAGCGGCAGCTTGGTGCTGGCGCCCTCGAGCTTCTTGCGCGCGGCGCTGATGGTCACGCGGTCCAGCGCGTTGCGGCGCTTGCCGCCGGATTGGGCGTCGGCGACGGTGTCGCCATCGGCGGCGGCGCCGGCGGTGTCGGCCGCGACGGTCGTGGCGGCGTCCTGGACCGGCGCGGCCTGAGCGACCGCGGCGGCGGTGGAGAGCAGCAGCGCCACGGCGGCGGCGACGGGCAGGACCTGGAGAGCGGAGGGAGTCGAGCGGGACATGTGGACGATTCGAGGGCGCAAGCCCATGCCGGCGCGCGTGCAGGCGCGCCGCGCCCCTCTGCGGGGCTGGTGGTGGACGACGGGGGCTTGCTACGTCCCGCCCCCGGGACCGCGTGACGCGCGCGACGGCAAGGTCGCGGGACGCGGAGGGGCGTGGAATCAGGCTGGCGCGAAGGGTCCGGCAGGGTCGGTGCGCGGGTCGCGCGACCGGCGCCTGAGGCCGGGGCTCATCGGGGGATTTACCCGATAGATGAGAACTCTTCTCATTTTAGAAACAGGTGGAGGAGGATTTCCCGCAAGACCTGTCCCCGGTTAGGGGCTCCGTGCGAGTGACGGATCGATGGTGGCGCCGATGCGACGGGCGCCCTGCCACCCGCCTCCCCGACAGCGCGCGGTGTGCCCCCTCGCCCGCTTGCGGGAGAGGGTGGGGGTGAGGGTCTTCGGGCTCAGGCCAACGCCACCCGATTCCGCCCCAGGTGCTTCGCCCGCTCGACCGCCGCGTGGGCCCGAGCGATCAGCAGATCGGTCGCAAAGGGCGGCGCGCTCGCCAAGCCCATGCTGAGCGTGACGTCCAGCCCCGGCGCGAGCTCCCCCCAGGGATGCACCGACACGCTGGCCCGGATCCGCTCGCACACCTCGAAGCCGCGATCGGCGATGGTGTCCGGGAACACGACCAGGAACTCCTCGCCGCTCCAGCGCAGCAGCAGATCGCTGCCGCGGGTGTTCTCGCGCAGCAGCTGCGCCAGCTCCTGCAGCACGCGGTCGCCGATCTCGTGACCGTGGCGCTCGTTGATGTTGCGCAGGCCGTCGGCGTCGATGAGGGCGACCGTCAACGGGCGGTCCTCCTGCTCGGCCGCGCGCAGCAGCGGCGGCAGGCGGGACTCCAGGCAACGGCGGTTGCCCAGCCCCGTCAGCGGATCCTTGAAGGCCGCCTGGTCCCGCTCCGCCGTCGCGGCCGGGTCGACGGCGAATTCCGCCTCCATCCGCGAGACGAAGTACTGCGACTGCGCCGTGAGCTGCGAGACGGCGCGGCGCCGCTCCAGCGCGCGGGCCTGCTCCAGATGGAAGAGCGCCGGTCCCAGCAGCGCCAGCGCCTTGGCCGCGCGATAGCTCGCCTGATGCAGGCGAAGCCGGATGAACAGCGGCGCGGGGAAACGCGCGGCATCGGCGTTCTCGCCCTCGGCGGATCCGGTGCCGGCCTCCGGCGCGGGATCGCCGACGCGATCGGTCTCCTCGCGCAGGACCTCCAGCTCCTTCCACGCGGCGGTCGCCTGACCCCGCGCCAGCTGCAGCTCGGCCAGCATGCAGCGCAGCCGCCAGTCCAGCAGCCGGAAGCCCGCGCGCGCGCATTCCTCGCGCGCCTCGAGCAGCAGCGGCTCGGCCTCGTCCAGGCGCCCCATCAGCAGCAGCACCTCGCCGAAGTTGGACGCGGTCAGCGCGATGCCGTAGCGGTCGCCCAGTTGCAGCGAATGCGGGCGCGCCTCGCGGGCCAGGTCCAGCGCGCGTTCCAGCGTGCGGGACGCCTGCTCGGGCGCGGCGCCGTCGCGCTGGAGCTGGTATGCGCCCAGCGCCACGGTGCAGAGATTGGTGAGCGTGACCACGCGCTCGTACGGGGAGGGCTCCGCGCGCAGCTGGCCGGCGGCCTCGCTCATCAGGCGCTCGGCCTGCCAGGGATCGCCCATCCGCTCGAAGCAGGCGCCCAGGCCGTTCAGCGCGACCGCATGCAGGCGCGGGTCGCCGATCTCGCCGGCGAGCTTCAGCGCCTCGTGCGCGCAGGCCAGGCCTTGCTCGTAGTCGCCCAGCTCGCACGCGGCCAGGCTCATCCAGCGGAGCAGCTCGCACAGGCCGGTGCTCGGGCCGAGCGGGCGCAGCAGCCGCAGGGAACGCTCGCCGACGTCCAGCATGCCGCGCAGGTCGCCGCGGCGAAGACGGAAGAAGGCGCGCAGACGGCCGGCTTCGGCTTGCTCGTTGATGAAGCCCTCGGTATCGGCGCGGTGCCAGACCGCGTCGGCCAGGGCCTGGCCCTCGTCGAGCCGCGCATCGCGCTGCGCCGCGCGGGCGCGCTCGAGCAGCTCGCCCAGCGGCGCTTCAGCAAGCGCTGCCGGCAAGGTCGTCAGGGAGTCGGGGGAAGAGGAGCCGCGCGGAAACATCCGGCAAGGGTAGCTGATGCGGCGGCCTGCGGAAGACCCTCACCCCTGCCCTCTCCCGCAAGCGGGAGAGGGGGTCAGGCCAACCGCGCGCGTCGGCTTTCGGAGCTCGACGGCCTCACTTGCTCGTGGGCATCGCGAACTCCGCGCCCTTGGCGATGCTGGCGGGCCAGCGTTGCATGACGCTCTTCTGCTTCGTGTAGAAGCGCACGCCCTCTTCGCCGTAGGCGTGCATGTCGCCGAACAGGCTCTTCTTCCAGCCGCCGAAGCCGTGCCAGGCCATCGGCACGGGGATGGGCACGTTGATGCCCACCATGCCGACCTGCACGCGGCGCGCGAACTCGCGGGCGACGTTGCCGTCGCTGGTGAAGCAGGCCACGCCGTTGCCGAACTCATGCGCGTTCACCAGCGCCAGCGCCTCGGCGAAGTCGTGCGCGCGCACGCAGGCCAGCACCGGGCCGAAGATCTCTTCCTTGTAGATGCGCATCTCGGGGGTCACGTGATCGAACAGCGTGCCGCCGGTGAAGAAGCCCTCGGGATGGCCGTCGACGCGGTGACCGCGACCGTCGACGACCAGCGACGCGCCCTCCTCCACGCCCAGCGCGATGTAGCCCTCGATGCGATCGCGGGCCTCGCGGGTGACGATGGGGCCCATCTCGGCGTCCAGGTCCATGCCGTCCTTGATCTTCAGCGCGCGGGCGCGCTCGGCCAGCTTGGGCACGATGCGGTCGGCCACGTCGCCCACCAGCACCGCCACCGAGATCGCCATGCAGCGCTCGCCCGCCGAGCCGTAGGCCGCGCCGATCAGCGCGTCCACCGCCTGGTCGATGTCGGCGTCGGGCATCACGACCATGTGGTTCTTCGCGCCGCCCAGCGCTTGCACGCGCTTGCCGTGGCGGGCGCCGGTCTCGTAGATGTACTGCGCGATCGGCGTCGAGCCGACGAAGCTCAGCGCGCGCACGTCCGGATGGTGCAGCAGCGCGTCCACCACCTGCTTGTCCCCCTGCACGACCTGGAAGATGCCGTCCGGCAGGCCGGCCTGCTTGAACAGCTCGGCGATCAGCAGGCTGGGCGAGGGGTCGCGCTCGCTGGGCTTGAGGATGAAGGCGTTGCCGGTGGCGATGGCCAGCGGCGCCATCCACATCGGGACCATGAAGGGGAAGTTGAAGGGCGTGATGCCCGCCACGACGCCCAGCGCCTGGCGCGTGGTCCAGTTGTCGATGCCGGTGGAGACCTGCTCGGTGAAGTCGCCCTTGAGCAGCTGCGGCACGCCGCAGGCGAACTCGACGATGTCGATGCCGCGCGTGACCTCGCCCTGCGCGTCGGTGAAGACCTTGCCATGCTCGGCGGTAATCATCGCGGCGAAGCGGTCGCGGTGCTGGTTCAGCAGCTCCAGGAACTTGAACATCACCCGCGCGCGGCGCAGCGGCGGCGCGTCGGACCAGGCCGGGAAGGCGGCCTGCGCGGCGGCGACGGCGGTGTCCACGTCGGCCGCGCTGCCCAGCTGCAGCTGGCGTGCCACCTGGCCGGTCGTCGGATTGAACACGGCTTGCGAGCGACCCGAGGTCGCGGGGCGGCGCTCGCCGGCGATGAAGTGCGTGACGTCGGCGGCGTCGGTGAAGGCGGGGGTCGAGGGACGTTGGCTCACGGGGGTCTCCGAATCGCTGGAATGCGGCCAGTCTAGGCAGCCGCCCTCCCGCTGCCTAGGCCAGATCGCTGACCAGATTGTTCGGCATACTGAACAGTCAACACCCCGATTCCGTTCGCCCGGTCGGTCTCGCCCCGCTGCTCGCGCCTCCTGGAGCTTTCATGCCCTCGCCTACGGCCACCCGATCGCCCGCCCCGACCTCCTCCTCCAGCGAAGGCGCCGATCCCGTCCTCCGCGTCGAGGCCCGCGATGAGCTGCTCTGGCCGCAGCTGCAGGCGCTGATCGCGGTCGCGCGCCTGGGCAGCTTCACGCAGGCGGCGCAGCGGCTGGGCTTGTCCAAGGCCGCGGTGAGCCAGCGCATTGCCGATCTCGAGCGCCACCTGGACCAGCAACTGGTGCAGCGCACGACGCGCTCGGTGCGGCTGAACGAGGCGGGGCTGCGCCTGGTCGAGCAGGCCGAGCCCGGCCTGGCGCTGCTGACGCGCAGCCTGAGCGAGGCCCGCGAGGCGGCCGGCGCGCCGCGCGGCGTGCTGCGCGTGACCGCGCCCGTCGCGCTGGGGAGGCAACACGTGGCCCCGGCGCTGCCGGCCTTCTTCGCGCGCTATCCCGAGCTGCGCATCGAGCTCGATCTCTCCGACCGGCTGGTACCGCTCGCGCAGGAGGGCTTCGACCTGGCGATCCGCCACACCAGCGCACCGCCGGAGACGCATGTCGCCTTCAAGCTCTGCGGTTCGCGCGCGTTGCTGACGGCGAGCCCCGCCTACCTCGCGCAGGCCGGGACACCGCGTCACCCCGCGGAGCTCGCCCGGCACCGATGCCTGCCGTATCTGCGGCCCGGCCCCGCGCAATGGTTCTTCGAGCGCCGCGACGACGGCGCCGACCCCGAGCGCCTGCGCGTGCCGGTGCAAGGCCACTTCCGCGCGAGCAACAGCGAGGTGCTGCGCGACGCCGCGCTCTCGGGCCTGGGTCTGGCGCTGCTGCCGGACTTCAGCGCCCGCGACGCGGTGCGTGACGGCCGTCTGGTGGAGGTCCTGACCGACTGGCGCGCGGTGGGCTTCTTCGGCGACGCGATCTACGCGATCCATCCCTGGAGCAGCCACACCCCGCAGGGCGTGAAGCTGCTGGTGGAGCATCTGAAGACGGCCATCGGCGCGGGCTTCTAGCTGGCATCGCTCGCCCCTACCGGCCCCCTCGCCCGCTTGCGGGAGAGGGTGGGGGAGAGGGTCCCGGCGCGCGCCGCGCGCCATCAACCCCTGCGCTTGCGCACGCCCTTCTCCTGCCTCGGCACCCCCTGATTGCCACCCGGCAGCACCGGCTTGGGCAGCGTGGCGATCGCCTCCTTCGCGGCCACGAGCTCGGCCTTCGCGTCCGGCAGCGCGGGGAAGCCCGTCGACTTCGGCTCATCGAATCCGAACACCGACGTCATGTCCCCGAAGGTCCGCCGACGCCAGGCGCTGATGTTGGGCTCCTTCACGCCGGTGACCTGCTCGAGGAACTGCAGCACCGAGGTGTGATCGAAGAGCTGGCTGCTGACCCAGCCGCCCGCCGTCCATGGCGACACGATGATCGCCGGCACGCGGAAGCCACCGCCCGCGGGCACGCCCTTGACGAACTCGTCGGGCGTGCCCGCCGGCGGCACCGGCGGCGCGACGTGGTCGAAGAGCCCGTCGTTCTCGTCGTAGTTGAGGATGAAGACGGTCTTGGCCCAGACCTCCGGATTCGACGCGATCGCCTCGATCTTGCTGGCGATGAAGGCGGCGCCGTCGGCGGGCGTGTACTCGGGGTGCTCGGACTGGAAGCTGGTCGGCAGGATCCAGGACACGGTGGGGAGACGGTCGTTGCGCGCGTCGTCCTCGAACTGGCCCTCGGGGCCGCGGGTCAGACCCTTCACGCGCAGCGGCGAGTCCTTGGGCGCCTCCATGAAGGTCTTGAACAGCTCCAGCATGTTGGTGCCGTAGTTGTCCTGCTGCTGGTAAACCTTCCAGCTGACGCCGGCGGCCTCGAGGCGCTCGGCATAGGTGGTCCAGGTGTAGCCGCCCGGGACCTTCCTGTTGCTGATGACCGGACCGCCGTGCGCGCCGGCGGTGTCGATGGTGCCGGTCATCCAGTACATGCGGTTGGGCCAGGTCGGTCCCATCATCGACGAGTGATAGCCGTCGCAGATCGTGAAGGCCTCCGCCAGCGCGAAATGGAAGGGGATGTCCTCGCGGCGGTAATGGCCCATGGTGTAGGGCCCGTTCTCGCCCTCGGCCTTGCGGTGCGCGGGCACCCAGTTGTCCATGCGACCGCCGTTCCAGGCCTCGTGCTGGACCTGCCAACTGTGGTTCGTGGACGGGATCTTCTGCGCGCTGGTCCTGCGGGTGTCCAGGTGGAAGGGCAGCAGGTAGCCGTCGGGGTTCCTCGGGTCCGGCTGCTGGAAGACGGACTTGCCGGCATGCGGGCCCTGCAGGGTCATCGCCTCCGGATCGTCGAAGCCGCGCACCCCGGCCAGGGTGCCGAAATAGTGGTCGAAGGAGCGGTTCTCCTGCATCAGCAGCACGACGTGCCGGATGTCCTTGAGCGAGGCCGGTCGATCCAGCGCCTGCGCCTTGGCGAGCGCGCGCTGCACGCTCGGCGGCAGCAGCGCGAGGCCGGCGGCGCCGGCGGCTTGCTGGAGGAGTCGGCGACGCGACGGGTTCTGCGAGGAGGACATGGCGGTGGCTCGGTCGAAGGGACGCGGAGGACGATACGCCGGTTGAGCGACAGGACGCTGACGGGTCGATCGCGGGATCGCGCGGCCGCTCACGCGATGTTGACGGCGAGAGTGATACTCCGCCGATTCCAGGCCTCCCGACGACACGCCATGCCGGTTCCAGCACGCCTTCTCGCCTCCTCGATCGCGATCGCAGCGGCGGCGCTGCTGATCGGCTGCGCCAGTTGCGGCGAGGTGCGCGTGCTCAAGCTCCAGGAACATGCCGCCGCTCCGGCGATCCAGGTCTCCCACGAGTCGAGCGACCTCTGGCTGGACCACCCGATGTTCGCGATCGCCGTCGGTCCTTGCGTCGGGAATCCGGCGGCCAGTTTCGGTCCGGCCCCACCGCTGTGCGCCAAGCTGTTCGTGCATCAGGGCGCGACGCTGCGCTTCGAGCGCGCGGAGTTCCTGCTGCTGGACCTGAAGAGCGGGGACACCTGGGACGTGCCGATGAAGGGCCAAGGCTTCCGCCCGCTGGAGCCCATCGTCGGCTCCGACTACCGGCGCGGCGTGGGCCACTCGCGCCAGGACCGGGAGCGCGGCACGCCGGAATATTTCCGCCTGCTGGAGTTCCGCCCGCCGAATGAGGTGGCGATCGCGATGCCGCGGGTGTGGGTCAACGACGCTTGGGTGGCGCTGCCGGCCCTGCGCGCGACACCGGCGACCGAAGTGCAGTGCGCGCGGGGCGTGTGAACGCCGGACGCGAGTCCCCGCCCGAAGGGGCCGGACCTTGCCTGACGGTCAGCGGGCCAGGCGGACCCGTGACGCTTGCGGGCGCCCCTCGACCTGGCTTGTGACGAGGCGAATCCACAGGGCCGCCCTCCTCTCGTCCTACACGCCGTGGCGCGCTTCTCCGGCTGCCCCGCCCCGACCCGCCGGATACCGTGGGCTCCAACGCAAGAGGAGCCCACCATGTCCGCCCACACCGCCGCCACCGCCCCGTTCTCGATGAAGCAGGCCCACGACATCACCGGGCTGCCGCGCAGCTACATCAAGGCCCTGGTCGCCGAGGACCTGCTGTCGCCCGACACCCGCCTGCGCTTCAGCTTCCAGGACCTGGTGCTGCTGCAGGCCGCCAAGCAGCTGCATGTCGCGGGCGTGCCGTCGTACAAGGTCGTCGCGGCGCTGGCGCATGTGCGGGACAGCCTGACGCACTGAAGCCGACCGCTCGACCGCGCGCCGGACCTCTATCGGGTCCGCCGCGCCACCGGGACACGCCTGTCTCCCGATCCGCCCACCACCTTCGCCCGCCGCCGACTTCCGGCACCGTCCGGGGCCTGAAGTAGAGTCCGGCACCTCCCGCGCGACAACCAACCGGCGCGGGCGGATGCCAGGGAGGAAGACGGTGAGCTCGAATCACACGACAGTGGCGCGGACCGCGACAGGCCGATCGTTGCGGCGACTGGCCACGAGGACCATCACCGGCATCGCGCTGGTCCTGACGGCGGTCTCCGCCGCGGCCGCGGATTGCCGGATGCAGCCGATGACGATCCCGGTGCACATCGTCAACTACCGGCCCATCGCGACGCTCACGCTCAATGGCACGGAAGTGCGGATGCTGCTCGACAGCGGCGCGAGCGACAGCTTCGTCTTCCCCTCCACCGCCGAGGCGCTCCAGCTGACGTTGCGCCCGATGCCCTACGGGCGGACCATCGTCGGCTACACCGGCAACATCAAGGCCCGCATGACCCGCGTCGCCAAGGTCGGCCTGGGCAGCGCGGAGCTCAAGGACGTCGACTTCGTCGTCGGCATCAACGAGCTGGGCAGCGGCATCCAGGGCGTGCTCGGCCGCGACATCCTCGCGCTCGGCGACACGGAGTACGACCTGGCCCACGGCGTGGTGCGGCTCGTCTTCCCCGAGGGCGACTGCACGCAGGCCAGCATGGCGTACTGGGCCGGCGACGCGCCCGTCATCGTCACGCCCTTCCTGACCAACAACCCCAAGAGCCTCGCCATCCGTGTGCCGGTCACCGTCAACGAGGCCAGGATCACGGCCCTGATGGACACGGGCGCGCCCGCGACCTCGCTGACGCTGGCGGCGGCCCGCCAGGCCGGCATCCCGCGCGAGCGCCTGGCCGCCGACGGCTATGCGACCGGGGGCGGCGAGGGACGCAAGGCCTCGTGGCTCGCCGACATCGACAGCTTCCAGCTCGGCGGCGAGCGCATCACGCTGCAGCGGCTGCGGGTCGACGAGGTCGATGGCGACGGTGTGTTCGACATGCTCCTCGGGCTGGACTATTTCCTGTCCCACCGGATCTACGTCTCCTACGCGCAGCGCAAGGTCTACGCGACGTGGAACGGCACGCCGGCCTTCTGGCAACAGCGCGGCGCGCCGCGGACCCGACTGGATCAGCGCTATGCCGCCGCGCCCGAGCAGGTCGCCGATGACGACGCCGCCGCGCTGGCCCGTCGCGGCAGCGCGTCGCTGGCGGCCGGCAAGCTCAAGGCCGCGCTCGAGGATCTGGACCGCGCCTGCGCGCTCAAGCCGGACCAGGGCGACTTCTTCCTGCTCCGCGCGCGTGTCCGTCTCGCGATGAACCAGCGCGCGCCGGCGGCCGCGGATGCCGCCGAGGCGATCCGGCTGGATCCCGGTCTGGTCGAGGCGCGGCTGATGCGCATCGACCTGCTCGGCAAGGACGAGCGCGCCACCGCGCTCGCCGATCTGGCGGCGCTCGACCGGTCGGAGCCGGCCGGCGCCAACGCGCGCGCGGCGATGGGCCGCCTGTACGCGCGCTTCGACATGGTCCCGGAAGCGGTGCGGCAATGGGATCAGTGGCTGGCCAGCCATCCGCACGACGATGCCCAGGCCGACCTGTTCAACGAGCGCTGCTGGCTGCGCACGCGCCGGGGCGTGGACCTGGCGCTCGCGCTCCAGGACTGCCAGCGGTCGATCGAGAAGGACAGTCGCTCGCCGCGTTACCGGGATGCGCTGGGCTGGACCTACCTGCGGCTGGACGATGCCGCGCGTGCGAAGGAGGCCTTCGACAAGTCCATCGCGCTGGAGTCCCCGGGCCGGCCCTGGACGCGCTTCGGTCGCGGCCTGGCGCTGAGCCGCCTCGGCGATGCCGCCGCGGCCGCGGCGGACTTCGAGGCCGCGCGCCAGGCGCAACCCGGCATCGTCGCGGCGATCCGCCGCAGCGGCCTGCCGGTGCCGGAGGGCATGGAATGAGCGCCGTCCTCAGTCCAGCCGGTCGCCGCCTCGTCGCCATGGCCGCCCTCTCGGCCATGGCGCTGTGCCCGATCGCGGCCCATGCCGGGCTGGACATCACCGCGTACGAGCGCGTCTCCCTCGTGGCGTCGCCGCGGCTGAACGCGGAAGGAGAACCGCTGGACCGCAAGGAAGTCCGGCTGGACGTGGTGCACTTTCCGGAGCGGGCCGAGGGCCTGACGCCGGGCAAGGTCTATCGCTTCCAGACCTCCTTCGAGTTCCGGGCCGGGTCCTACTCGGGTTACAGCGCCTGGCGCAACGAGCTCGCGAAGCTGGGGGGCTATCCTCCGACGATGGCCTCGTTCCTGCGCGGCAATCCGCCCGAGCCCCGCTACGACGCCACGGCGTGGCAGCGCAAGAGCGGCCCGTTCTGGGAGCTGATCGCCTTCTCCGACGCCGAGGGCCTCATCGGGCCGGTGACCTGCCAACGGGTCCACGCGGACTTCATCCGCTTCCAGCCGGCGGCGGACAAGCACCCCGACGCGGAGTTCCGGGAGTCCTATGCCGACTGGGCGAAGGCCTTCAGGCTGTGCGCGAACGGGGGCGCGATCGTGTTCCATTGAGCGCGGCGGCGCGCGGGTCGCGCTCGGCGGCGGCGCGGTACGGGTGCCGCCACGTCGAAGTCGGTGTCCGCGCCGTTCATCGCGAGACCGTCCGGGGTCCGGGCCTGCGTCCCACCAGCACCGGCTGGAAGAGCACGTCGTCGAGCCGCTCGAGGTCGGTGAATCCGGCCTGGGCCATCAAGGCCAGCAGGCGATCGATGGTGACGGCGTAGTAGCGCGCCTTCATCACCTGCGTCGAGCACGCGCCGTCGGCCGCCTCGCGGGTCAGGTACATGCGGACGTCGTACTGGTCACCCTCCCATTCCCAGGCCTGCACCGCCAGGAATCGATCCGTCCCCTCGCGTCGCAGGCCGTAGGGGCGGACGTCGGGATGCACGCGCGGAATGGCGGCGTAGTCGCGCACCGAGAAGACCGCCAGGCCTCCGGCGCGCAGCACGCGCAGGCAGTTGCGGAAGGACTGGAGCAGCGCCTCGTCGGTGAGCAGATGCGGGATGCTGTTGTCGCAGGCGATGACGGCGTCGAGCGAGCCGTCCGCGGCGCCGGCCAGCGTGCGCAGGTCGTCGACGCGGGAGCTCACGGCGAGCCCACGGCGCGCGGCCTCCTCGTCGAGGCGGGCGACGCCGCCCGGCGACAGATCGGACGCCGCCATCACATACCCTTCGCCCGCGAGCCCGAGCGTCTGCGTGCCGATGCCGCAGGCGGCGTCGAGCACCCGGGCGCCCACCGGCACGCCGCGCGCGATCAGGAGCTTCGCCAGCGCGGCCCCCTGGTCATGGATCGACGCGTCCCAGTCCCCGTAGAGCAGGTGATAGAACGGGGCGAGCTGGTCGTAGAAGGCGGCGCTCATGCGGTCACGGTCCCACGCGGGGATCGCAGGTAGTAAAGATCGAACTCGCCCTCCTCCACCAGCGTGAAGCCGTGGCGCTGGTAGAAGCGGTTCGAGTCGCTCTGCTTCAGCGCGCCGACGCGCACGGGCAGCCCCAGCGCCTCGGCTTCGGCGAAGACCTCCGTCAGCACGGCGGCGCCGATGCGCTGGCCTTGCCAGGCGGGATCGAGGTAGAGGTGGTCCAGGGACAGCCAGGCCGCCATCGGCGTCGTGACGACGAACCCGACGGGCCGCCCCTGGACGACGATGTGCCGCGTGCGCGTGGGATCGAAGCTGGACAGGAAGCGCTCGCGGGCACGTAGCGGATCGAAGCGGCCGATGCGCTCGAGGCTGTCGCGCATCGCGGCGATGCGCAGCGCGACCAGCGCCTCGACGTCGTCGGCGCCCACCGCGGTGAGCGCGATCGTCACGGGCTCGACCACGTGACCGGAAGGCATGGAGAGGTTCGAGGCGGTCTCTGGCATCGCGCGATGCTAAGGGCCGCGGGGCCCGCCGCCGCTCTCCCCGACCCACAAAAAAGGACGCCCGACCAGCGGAGCTGACCGGGCGTTGCAAGTCCTAGAAAGGACGTCGTTGGGATCGGTGCATTCCAAAGTGGTGTCTTTCGGAACGCGTGATGTGGACTCTAGGGCGAACCCTGAGGGGGTGACATCCCCTGGAGGTGGGAAGACCTCTCAAAATGGTCAGCAGGTGTAAACATCGATCCGCATTGCGGAAACTCGACGCCGGTACCGCGACCAATGTTCGGTAGCGCACGAAACCGCCGTGGCTTTCGGCATCCCTCGACGTGCCCGGGCACGCGCCTCGTCGCGCGAAGGGAGGACGGCGGCAGCTCGTTCGGCGTCACCGGGATAATCGCCCCCCATGACCGCGCCCAAGAAGCCCCAGCAACATTCCCCCCGTCGTCCCCCGCAAGGAGCGCGCGCCGCCGCCGCCGTGTCGGCCCCGCCGCCGGAGTGGAGCGATGACGATCTCGAGGAGCTGCAAGCGCTGCTCGACGAAGTGCCCGCGCCGTTCGAACCCCTGGACGCCTCGATGCTGGACGGCTTCCTGGTCGCCGTGATCCTGCAGCCCAAGCCGGTGCCGCTCTCCGACTGGTGGCGCTGGGTGCTCGACAGCGAGGAAGGCCGCGCCGCGCCGGCCGGCTACGACGCCCAGCCGCTGCTGCAACTGGTGCAGCGCCGCGAGCGCGAGCTCAAGCAGGCGATCAACGATCGCCAGTGGTTCGATCCCTGGGTGTTCGAGCTCGACGAGGACGCGTCCCCGTCCGAGACCGTGCTCCCCTGGGTCGCGGGCTTCGCGCTCGCGGCGGACCTCTTCCCCGCGCTGATGAATCTGGACGAGAGCCAGCTCACCGAGCCGCTCGCGCAGCTCTACATGCACCTGGATCCCGAGGACCTCGAGGACGCGGACGCGCTGCTCGAGGAGATCGAGGGTCTGGAGCCCTCCGCCGATCTGGACGAGGCCGTCGAGTGCCTGGTGCGCGCCAGCCTGCTGCTGGCCGACGTCTCGCGTCCGCAACCGGCGCCGCGCAACGCGCCGCGTCGGCCGGGACCGCCGCGGGGCGGCCCCTCGCGCGGGGGCCCGCCGAGGGGGGGCTTCTCCCGCGGCCCGGGGACCGGCAGCCAGGGCGGGCCTCGCGGACCGCGCTGATCGCGTCGCCCCCTTCGGCGCTCAGCGTGCCGAAGGCGCCTTCGGGTCGGTGGCGCCGCCCGTGGGCGCGCCCGGACCGACCTGACGGCGCATCCAGTCGCTCATCTCCCACAGCGTGTGGCCCAGCGACTCGCGCGCCGAGTAGCCGTGCGACTCGTACGGCAGCGAGACATAGCGCACGTTGCCGCCCGTGCCCGCCAGCGCCTGGTACAGGCGCGCGCTCTGGATCGGGAAGGTGCCGGAGTTGTTGTCCGCGTCGCCGTGGATCAGCAGCAGCGGCTCCTTCAGCTTGTCGGCGTAGTTGAACGGCGAGAGCTTCTGGTAGACGTCCTGCGCCTCCCAGTAGGTGCGACGCTCGCTCTGGAAGCCGAACGGCGTCAGGCTGCGGTTGTAGGCGCCGCTGCGCGCGATGCCGGCCTTGAACAGGTCGGTGTGGGCGAGGAGATTCGCCGTCATGAAGGCGCCGTAGCTGTGGCCGCCGACGACGAACTTCTCGCGGTCGCTCACGCCCAGATCCACCGCCTTGTCGATGACGGCCTGCGCGTTGGCGGTGATCTGCGCGATGAAGCTGTCGTTCACCGTCTTGGGATCGCCCACCACCGGCATGGTCGCGTCCATCAGCACCACGTAGCCGTCCAGCAGCAGCATCAGCGGGCTGGTGCCGGCGAAGGTGTTGAAGCGATTGCCGGAACCGCTCACCTGGCCGGCCGTCGACGCGTCGGTGTACTCCAGCGGGTAGGCCCAGACGAAGGTCGGGCGACGCTCGCCGGCCTTGTAGCCCGGCGGCAGGTACAACCAGAACGACAGTTCCACGCCGTCGGCGCGCTTGAAGCGGACGAACTCGCGCTTGATGTCGCGCAGCTGCGGCGTCGGGTCCTTGGCGTCGGTCAGCGGCTTGAGATCGGCCAGCGCGGCGCCGGCGCGCAGCATCACGTTGCCCGGCTCGTTGACGCTCTCGCGCACCGTCAGCACCTGCGTGCCGGCGGCATCCAGCACCGCGAGCGGACGCTCATAGTGCGCGGCGTCGCCGTTGCGGCCGGACTGGAACACGCGCGTGGTCTTGTTGTCGGCCAGCGTGAGGCGGTCGATGAAGGGCTTGTCGCCCTCGGGGCTCGCGCCGGTACCGAAGTACCAGAGCGCGCCGCCGTCGACGCGCACGACGTGGCGGCCGTTGGCCTGGGTGCGCGTCTGCGGCGTGCCGGGATCGCGGTAGCGGTCGCGCACCGAGCGCTCCACCAGGCGCTTGCCCGGGGCGCTGCCGTCCATGGTCACCAGCTCGGTCGAGGTGCGCATCTTCGTCAGGTCGAAGTCCTGCACCAGCGCCTGGCGGCCGCCCTCGAGGAAGTCGAGCTTGGACAGGCGCTGCGCGACGCGATAGACCTCGCGCGGCGCGCCGGTGTACGGCGCGTCCAGACGCATCAGACGATCGCGGTTGGGCGCCTGCACGCGGTTGTCGCCACCGTCCAGCGCCTCGACCCAGTACACCGCCGCGTCCGCGCCCGGGGAGGCGAAGAAGTGACGCGGGCCGGTGATGACGCCCTCGACGGGCACGCCTTCCTTGAGCTTGCGACGGCCCACGGGGATCACCTTGCCGGCGAGGTCGCGCACCTCGGCCTGCGCGGCGAAGTCGTCCCAGCCGACCTGGTAGTTGAAGGGCTGCTGCAGGCGCGTGGTCAAGACCTGGCCCCCACCGGCGCCCAGGGCCTCGAGATGGACGAACATGCCGGGCTCGCCGATCGCATGGACAGCGCCAGTGGCCAGATCGACGCGGGTGAGCTGCGAGGTCGCGTGATGCGCGAACACGGCCGCATCCTGCGGATTGGTCAGCAAGTCCTGCTGGGTCCGCTCCGGCGAGTTGCGGCCCAGCGATTCCTGGATGGCCGGGCCCGAGGGCGCGCTGAAGGTCGGCGCCGGCCCCCGCTTGGCGGGCACGCTCAGCAGCAGCACCTCATGGTCGTTCACCCAGACCAGGCTGCTTTCCAGGAAGGTGTGCAGCTTGAGCTTGGGCACCGCCTTGAGCTGGCCGGTGGCGACATCGCCGACCCACAGCTCGACGGCCGAATCGGTCCGGCGGTTCAGCAGGAAGCGCTTGCCGTCGGGCGAGAAGCGCAGATGGTGGAAGGCGCCGCCGGTGGGCAGCGCGATGCGGCGCTCGGCGCCGTCAGGCAGCGCGCGCAGCGTCAGGCCGTCGATGGCGGTGATCAGCTGCGGGCTGTCGGTGGCGGGGTCGAAGCGCAGGCCAGCCTGGCGCAGCACCGGGCGGGCCAGCTCGGAGATCGCGCGGAACTTGCGGTTCTCGAGAATCGCCAGCGTGCGCTGGTCGCCGGACACCTGGTAGCTCGGCAGCGGCTTGGCGTCGAGCACCGCGCGCATGGCGGCGGAAGGCTGGCGGTAGGTCTGCGCCGGCGCGCCGGCGGGCGCGGCCTCGGCCCCGGTCGAAGCCGGGGCGGCGGTCGATGTGGCGCCCGCGCTGGACACGAAGCCGCCGAAGGCGGCAGCGAGGGAGAGGATCAGCGACAGGGGGCGGCGAGGCATCGACATGTATCTGGAACGTGAAGCAAAGGCGGCAATCTAGCAGCGCCTCCCCCCGCCGTCCGGGTTCACCCCCCCGGGTCATCCCCAGGTTAAGTCACGCAGCGAACAAGCGCGCCGCATGCAGGCCCAGGCCGGTCGCCACCGAAGCGAACCGGTCGCCGCGCACCTGGCGCGCCGCCGGGTAGTCGGCGGCGATGCGCTCGGCCAGCAGGCGCAGGCCGGTGGAGCCGCCGGTGAAGTACAGGGCGTCCACGTCCGAAGGCTTGAGCCCGGCGCGGGCCACGGTGTCGCGGCCGGCCTCGGCGATGCGCTCGATGTCGCCGCTCAGGGCGCCGACGGCGGCGTCCTCGGACAGATCCACGTTCAGGCCCGACTCGATCAGGCCCAGGTCGATGGAACAGCCGCCCCCGCCGGCCACGGCGATCTTGGCGTCCTCGGCGCGATGGGCCAGCTCGTGGCCCAGACGCTCCTCCAGCACGGTCATGAGGCGCTGATGGTGACGGGCATCACCGTAGAAGCTCTTCATGTTGCGCAGCTCCATGACGCGCTGCGGGCTGTAGCAGGTGTTGATCAGGTGCCAGGTGGCCAGGTCGAAGTAGATGCCGCTGGGCACTTCGCGCGGCGGCTGGCCGGGCCGCGACGGGCCGTGGGCGCGGTAGCCGAATTCCCGCAGGATGCCGGTCAGCTCGATGTGGCGGTCGAAGTCGGTGCCGGCGATGTGCACGCCGTGGCTGGCCAGGATGTCCTCGCGGCGGTCCAGGCGCTTGATCCGGTCCGGACCGACGCGCACCAGCGAGAAGTCCGAGGTGCCGCCGCCGATGTCGGCCACCAGGACCAGCTGCTCGCTTTCGGCCTGCTGCTCGTAGTCGAAGGCCGCGGCGATGGGCTCGAACTGGAAGTGCACGTCCTCGAAGCCGACCGCGCGCGCGGCGGCGGTCAGCGAGGCCTGCGCCGCGGCGTCGCGCTCGGGCTCGCCGTCGACGAAGTAGACCGGGCGGCCCAGGACCACGCGACGCGGCTCGCGGCCGTCGGCGGAAGCGGCCTGGCGGCGCAGCCGCTTCAGGTAGCCGGCCAGCATGTCGGCGTACTTCACGCCGCGGCCGCCGCCCACGTCGGTGACCTGGTCGATCAGGCTGGAGCCCAGGATGCTCTTCATCGAGCGCATCAGCCGGCCGTCCGTGCCCTCGACATAGGCGGCCAGCGCCGCCCGGCCGAAGGCCCGCGGCGGACCGTCGGCGTCATGTCGGCCCTCGGCGAAATAGAACACCGCGGTGGGCATGGTCGGGTGGTCGCCCTCCAGCGTCACCAGGCGCATCGCGCCGGGACGAGCGGCATCGGGCACCGCCACGGCGGAGTTGGAGGTGCCGAAGTCGATCGCGCAGAAATCGCGCGGCAGGTCGGAAGGCGAGGAAGACATGGCGCGGCCGAAATGGAAAAGGGCGCGGATTCTAGCCGCGCCCTGGTTGTGGGCCCCCTGCCCGGCGATGACGCCGGCAGGGGCTCCCCGGGATCAGCGGGCCGGAGGACCCCAGCCGCTCACGCCGTCTGCAGGCTGCGGACCGCCTTGGCGGGCAGCGCGTCGCCGTAGAAACCGAAGGCCAGATCCGGGCGCTTGCCGCTCATCAGCTCGGCCAGCGCGCGGCCGGAGCCGGCGCCGTGCGTCCAGCCCAGCGTGCCGTGGCCGGCGTTGATCCACAGGTTGGACGCCTTCTGGCTGCGGCCGATGTAGGGCACGTTGGTCGGCGTGCTGGGGCGCAGGCCGGTCCAGTAGTTGGGCTCGGACAGATCGGCCACGCCGGGGAAGAGCTCCTCGTAGCGGCGCACCAGGGATTCGCAGCGGACCTTGGAGGTCGGGCTGTCCAGGCTGGTGTCCAGGCCCACGAGCTCGGCCGTGCCGGCGATGCGGACGTGGTCGCCCAGGCGCGAGATCGCGATCTTGCGGGCGTCGTCCAGCAGGCTGACGGTGCTGGCCTGCTCGGGCTTCTTCAGACGCAGCGTGGCCGAGTAGCCCTTGGCCGGATAGATGTTCAGGTGCTCGCCGACCGATTTCATCAGGCCCGGCGCGTAGGAGGCCAGCGCCACGACGTAGGCGTCGCCCTTGAGCCATTGCGTCTCGCCGGTCTCGCGCGACTTGATCTGCACGCCGGCGATCTCCGAACCCTGCGGCTGCAGGGTCACGATGTCGTGGTTCCAGTGGAACTGCGCGCCGCGCTTGGCGGCCAGACGCGCCAGCGCCTGGGTGAAGACGCGGGCGTCGCCGGACTCGTCGCTGGGCGTGTAGGTGCCCCCGAAGACCGCCTGGCCGGCCGAGCGCAGCGCGGGCTCGATGGCCAGCGTCTCCTCGCGGCTGAGGATGCGGCGATCGACGCCGTGACGGCGCATGATCTCGGCGCCTTGCGCGCCGGCCTCGAAGTCTGCCTCGCTGCCGAAGAAGTGCAGGATGCCCTTGGTCAGGCGGTTGTACTCGATGCCGGTCTCGGCGACCAGCGACTGCAGCGACTGGTGGCTGTAGCGGCCCAGGTGGACCAGTTGCTCGACGTTGCGCTCGAAGGCGGCGGTCGTGCACTGGCCCAGGAAGCTCAGGCCCCAGCGCCATTGCGCGGGATCCAGGCGCGGGCGGAACAGCAGCGGCGCGTCGTCGCGCAGCAGCCATTTGGCGACCTTGAACGGCGCGCCGGCATTGGCCCAGGGCTCGCAGAAGCAGACCGAGATCTGCGCGCCGTTGGCGAAGCTGGTTTCCAGCGCCGCGTCGGGCTGGCGGTCGACGACGACCACGTCGTGGCCCTGGTCCAGCAGGTACCAGGCGGTGTGGATGCCGATGATGCCGGCGCCGAGGACGATGACTTTCATGGAGGAGCTCCTGGGAGAACTTGTGGTTCCGCGGATGGGGTCCTGGTCAGGCCAGCGGGCGCAGGATCAGCTGCAGTCCGAGCACGGCCATCACGATCGCGATCAAGGCGTCGATGCTGCGCCAGACCGCCGGCCGGCGCAACGGCCCGGCCACGGCCGCGGCGCCGAAGCCCAGCAGCGAGAACCACATCCACGAGGCCACCGACGCGCCCGCGGCGAACGGCGCCTGCATGCCCTCGGGCTGCTGCGCGCCGACGGTGCCGAGCAGCACGACGGTGTCGAGGTAGACATGCGGATTCAGATAGGTCATGGCCAGCGTGCTGCCCAGGACCGCGCCCAGCGAGGCGCTCCCGGCCTGGGCCTGCAGGCCGGCCTTGGGCGACAGCGCCCGCAGCCCCGCCTTGACCGAGTAGCTCAGCAGAAACGCGGCGCCGCCCCAGCGGAAGATCTCCATCAGCAGCGGGCTCGCGGCGATCAGGCGGCCCAGGCCGAAGACGCCCAGGCAGATCAGCAGGATGTCCGAGATCGCGCAGACGAAGACCACCGGCGCGACGTGCTGGCGCATCAGCCCCTGGCGCAGCACCAGCGCGTTCTGGGCGCCGATGGCGACGATCAGGCCGGCTCCGGTGAGCCAGCCTTGCATCAGGGCCGTGCTGAAGGGGGACATGGCGTCGTGGGGGAGAGGGAGCGAGGCGCCGGAGACCGGCCGGGCCGGCAGCACCGGCGGAACTGCGGATTGTCTTGAGGCACTTCGATTCCATGAAGTGGGATTAATATCTCAGCGGGGACATTAGCGATGCTTATGAAAGGCCCACGATGAAGGACCTCGACGCCGCCGGCCTGGACTGCCTGGCCGCGCTGGCCGACGAGCGCAGCTTCGAACGCGCCGCCGAGACGCTCGCCATCACACAGAGCGCGGTCTCGCAACGGCTGCGCAGCCTCGAGGCGCAGGTGGGGCAGCTGCTGGTGGTGCGCTCGCGTCCGTTGCGGCTGACGGAGCCCGGCAAGCGGCTGCTGCGCTACGCGCGCCAGCTGGCGGCCTTGCGCTCGGACGTGGTGCGGGAGCTGGGCGTCCAGTCCGCCCAGACGGAGCGGCTGCCCATCGCCGTCAACGCCGACAGCCTGGCGACCTGGGTGCTGCCCGCGCTGGATCCGCTGGTGCAGCGCGGGCTGCGGGAGGGCTTCGGGCTGGAGCTGGTGGTCGACGACCAGGACTTCACCCACGACTGGCTGCGCCAGGGCGAGGTGCTGGGCTGCGTGACCACGGTGCGGCAGGCGCTGCGCGGTTGCATCGCCCAGCCGCTGGGGGTGATGCCCTACATCGCGATCGCGAGTCCGGCCTTCGTGGCGTCGGCGCTGCCGCAGGGCCTGAGCGCCGCCAACTTCGCGCAGGTGCCCTTCCTGGTCTTCAACCGCAAGGACGACACCCAGCAGCAATGGGTCCGGCAGGCGATGGGGCTGCGCTCGGCGCGGCTGAACGCGCGCTACGTGCCGTCGAGCGAGGCCTACGTCAACGCGGTGCGGATGGGATGGGGGATCGGCGTGGCGCCGGAGTTGCAGGTCCGGCCGCTGCTCGCGAGCGGGGAACTGGTGGCCCTCAGGCCGGAGGTGCAGGTGGAAGTGGCGCTCTACTGGCACCAGTGGAAACTGGGCGGCGAGACGGCCGCGGCCCCGGAGGGCGGATCACCGCCGGCCTTGCTGGATCAGATCGGGGAAGCGCTGGCGCTGGGCGCGCGGCAGGCGCTGCGCGGCTGAGGCCGCAAGCTCCCGAGCTCAGCGCTTGGCGGAAGCGACCTGGATGTGGGCCTGCGGCACCGACGCGTGAGCGCGATGGCCATCGGCGCCGGACGCCGGCGCGGCGCCCTGTTGCGCCAGACGCAGGCGGAAACCGCCTTGGTCGTGGGCGTCCTGGACACTGTTGGCCAGCCACGTGGACATCAGCACCACGCTGCTGACGATGGCCCAGGTCAGCGACTTGTGAATCAGCGGGGACATGAAAAATGAAACGGCATCGAGCGATTTGCTGGAGGCCGTGAGCATAGTCACCCCTCATTGAGGGGGGGATCCTACCTAAGTGGGGTACGTGGTTATTCCGCCGCAGCTGTGGCGGGCATACCGCAATCTGTGTGGATTTGTGTGCGGGTTTTCATGTGGCACCGGATCTGGGGATTCTCCCGCAGACGAGATCGTTCAAACTGTGGCACAGCCCGCGGCGCATCGCATCGGCGCCGTGCCGGACAACCCCGTACTTGCCGACGAGGTCCATCATGAGTTTCGCCTCCGCCCTGCGCCTTTTCCGTCGCAACAGCCCCGGCGCCCACGAGCCGGAACCCGCCGACATGGGCACCGCCTTCGGCATGGAGGCCAGCTTCGGCGACGCCAGCGAGTACGAGGATTTCCGCCGCAGCGACTATGGGCTGGAGTCCGAGTCCGCACCGGGCCCGGTCGCCGAGACCGAGTCCCCGCTCTCCTGGATGCGCACCCGCCGCAGTTGAGCGATCGGGGCCGCGTCGCGCGGCCCTGGCCCGGGCATCCACGCCCGGTGACGCCTCAGCGGATCAACAGCACCGGGATGTCGCAGTTCGCCATGACCTTCGTGGCGACCGATCCCAGCACCAGCTTGCCCAGGGCGGTATGCCCGTGCGAGCCCATCATCAGCAGGTCGAAACGGCCCTTGGCCGCGACCGCGGTGATCGCTTCCGACGCCTGACCCGTCTTGACGACGTACTGCGCCTTGATGTTGCGTTTGTCCATGAAGGTGCGGATGGGCTTGAGCACCTTGTCCGCCTCCTCCTGGTAGTACTCGGCCAGCGTGGCCTTGTCGATGACGGCCGCCGCACGCGGCGGGACCGCGGAGACGACGTGCACGACCGTGTAGTCGTGGGCTCCGCCGAGCCACTCGTCGTGGGCGGAGAGATAGGCCAGCATGCGCTTGGAATACGTGCTGCCGTCGACGGCGACCAGGATCTTCATCGTTGTCGGGTCCTCTCTGATGGCTGTGGGCCGGGGGGCCGGCCGGAGGGCAGTGTGGCACAGCCCTCCCCCGGAAATCCGGCGCCCGCGCACCGGGCGGCCCTCAGGGGGCCGGCGGGCGCGGCGGGATTGACGGATCCGGAGGCGACGCCTCCGCGGCGGGCAGGCGCGCCAGCTGTGCCAGGGCGAGCCGGTGATAGATCGGCACGCTGATCCAGCGCGACACCAGGCTGGCCAGCAGCGCCGCCGCCATCAGGCTGAGCACCATCGCGTGGCCGTCCACCATCTCCATCACGATGATGAAGGCCGTCAGCGGCGCCTGGGTGACCGCGGCGAGGAAGGCCGTCATGCCCAGGGCGATCAGCGCGGCGGCCCCCTCGTCGGTGCCCGCCAGTTGCGCGATGTCGCTGCCGATGCCGGCGCCGATCGCCAGCGAGGGCGCGAAGATGCCGCCCGGCACGCCCGACCAGACCGCCAGCCAGGTGGCCACGATGCGCAGCGTCACGTAGAGCACGGGCAGGTCGAGGTGGCCCTCGACGAGGCGGCGGGTGTAGTCGTAGCCGCTGCCGTCGGTGGCCCCGCGGCTGACCAGGCCGATGATCGCGATGGCCACGCCGCAGCCGAAGGCGAAGCGCACCGGATAGCGGGCGCGCCAGCGGCTGAAGCGGTCCGGTCCGCCGAGCAGGCTGCGCTGCAGCAGCCGCGAGAACAGACCCCCCAGCAGACCGCAGCCCACCGCCGTCAGCAACCCGGGCAGCAGATGCGCCCAGCTCAGGCGATCGACGCGCAGCCGGCCGAAGTAGCTGGCGTTGCCGAACACCGAGACCGCCATCAGGCCCGACAGCACGATGGCCGCGATGATCAGGCCGCTGCTGCGCTGCTCGATCTTGCGGGTCATCTCCTCGATGGCGAACATCACGCCGGCCAGCGGCGCGTTGAAGGCGGCGGCGATGCCGGCGGCCCCCCCGGCCACCAGCAGGCCGTCGTGGTTCAGCGGCGAGCGCCGCGGCAACCAGCGCTGCGCATGCTGCATCACGCCCGCCGCGATCTGCACGGACGGCCCTTCCCGGCCGATGGCCAGGCCGCCGAGCAGCCCGCCCGAGGTCAGAAGGATCTTGGCCGCGCTCAGGCGCAGCGAGACGAACAGCCCGCGACGCGCCGGCGGGACGCTGGGCGACAACGCCGCCATCACCTGCGGAATGCCCGAGCCGGCGGCGCCCGGCGCGAATCGCCGCGTCAGCCAGACCAGACCGGCCGTCCAGCAGGGGGTCCAGATCAGCACGGCCATGGGCTCCCAGGCCCTCAGCCGCGCGAAGCCGCCGATCGCCTGATCGCTCAGCCAGGTGAAGAGCACCACCGCCAGTCCGGCCGCGACCGCGTACGACAGGACGACCGCCCGCGCCAGCCACTGGCGCCAGTCGGCGAGGTCGTCGCGCACCGAGGACAAGAAGTCCGGCTCTGCGGGGGCGTGGGCGTGGACGGAAGGCGACGGTGGGGCCGAATCTGGTGCCGATGCCGATGCAGGAGTCGGAGTCGGAGTCGGGATCGGAGTCGGGCCTGGCGCCGGAGCCAGCGCCGAAGCGGGCGGCTCGGTGGGTTTCGGAGCGGCTTCGAGTTCGTCGGCGGGCGGCGCATCGCGCGCCGGCGGCTCGCCGGAGACGGGGGGATCGTCGGAGGGCGGGAAAGACATCGGGGCAGTATCCGGCCGGAACGCCGATGACATCGGCCACCACGGGCAGAATCAACCGCTTGATCGCCACTCGCCCCGTTCCGTCGTGCGCCTGCAACTGATTTCCGACCTCCACCTGGAGCGCCAGACCGATTTCCAGACCACCGCCCTGCCCGGCGTCGACCTGCTGGTGATCGCGGGCGACGTGGGCTCGTACCAGGCCGGCTCCCGGCTGGTGACCGACGACTTCGGATTGGGCCGGTTCTCGCCGAAGCGCGAGGACGCGGGCTGGCCGCGCGTCCTGTACGTGCCCGGGAACCACGAGTACGACGGCATCGAGTACACGACCGCCCATGCCCGGTTGCGCCAGACCTGCGCGGACCTGGGCATCGAGTGGCTGGACCGCGAGCGCATCGACATCGACGGCGTGCGCTTCCTCGGCACCACGCTGTGGGCGGACTTCGACGCCCTGGCCGCCCGCGAGCCGACGCCCACCAAGCAGCTTGCCGCGCGCGAGAAGGCTTTCCGCGCCGCCAACTTCTATCTGCGCCGTTACTCGACCTTGATCGACGGCGAGCACATGCTGGCCGAGCGCCAGCGCGATCTGGCGCTGGAGTGCCAGGCCTGGCTGCGCGAGGCCTTGGCCCAGCCCTTCGACGGGAAGACCGTGGTGGTCACGCATTACGCGCCCAGTCTGCGCAGCGCGGACCCGCGCTACGGGCTGGCGCCCGGAACGGCGGGCTTCTGCAACGCGCTCGACGAACTGATCCCCTACGCCGATCTCTGGCTCCACGGCCACTTGCACTGCCTGCAGGACTACCTCGTCGAGTCGCCGACCGGGCCGCGCGGCGAGGTCCCGCACCGCTGCCGCGTCGTGGCCAATCCGCTGGGCTACGCCAACAAGGGCGAGCAGGAAGACTTCCGGCCGGAACTCGTCATCGAGATCTGAGGCGCCCACCCGGCCGGCGTCCCGGCGGGACGAGCGCTCGCCCCGAGGCTCGATCTCTCGCGCGCCGATGAAAAAGCCGGCACGCCTCTCGGCGGCCGGCTTCGGCGGGACGTCGGCGCCCTCGACGGCGCCACGCCCCTGGGTTCAGGTGCTCAGGCGCTTCAGGCGGCGCCGTGGCAGTTCTTGAACTTCTTGCCCGAGCCGCAGTGGCACGGATCGTTGCGGCCCAGCTTCGGCGCGTCGCGGCGCACCTGCTCGACGTGATAGCGCTGCTCCTCGGTCGCGGCCTGCAGATCGACCACGGTCAGGATCAGATCCTCGATCGCCTCGTCGATGTTCTTGAGCGGATGCTCGCGATTCATCGTCTCGACGATCTCCTTCTCCTCCGGCGTCTCGGCCGGCAGGTGGCGGTACAGGCGGGCCAGCAGCGTGTTGACGTTGTCGTCGGCCTGCTCGTGCAGGTCGGGGAAGGTCACCGCGGCGTATTCGAAGCCGCCCACCCAGGGCAGCAGCGCGCGGGTGATGGGATCGTCGGGCAACTGCAGGGCCTCCGGGTCGGTGCCCTCGGCGGCAGCATCCTCGCCTGCTGCGACGGCATCTTCCGCCTTCGCTGCGGCTTCGGCGGCGTTCTCGCCGTCTTCGGCCGATTCACCGTCCTCCCCCTCCTCGGCGTCCAGATCCAGTACCACCGGGTAGAACCAGCCTTGCTCCAGCATGCTCTGGTTCAGGGAAGCGAAGCGGCGCTCGACCAGCGCGCGCACGCGGGCCAGCCAGGCGGGGTCGACGTCGTCCGGCAGCGGGCGGCCGTCGTAGTCGAACACCGGGGGCAGCCACTCCTCGATCGGGATCAGGCGGGGCTGCACCAGCACGCCAGCCAGGTAGCCGTCCAGCATCGAGGCGTCCAGCGGCTCGAGCGGTTCGGGGGTGGCGGCGAGAAGGTCGTCGAGTTCGTCGAACTCGGCGTCGGAAAGGTCGTGGGCAATGCTCATGGGGCGCGATTGTCGCCGTTCGCGTCGGCCGGCGCCGTCCCCGACGGCAGCGCCACGGAATCGACCAGCCGCTGACGCATCCAGCGCTGGGCGCTGCGGTCCTCGTTGCGCAGGTGCCAGAGCACGTCCACATGGACCGGCGAGAGCTGCATCGGCAAGGGCCGGTAGATGAGTGATTCCTGGTAGCCGGTCGCCGTGATGAAGGATTGCGGCAGCACCGTCAGCAGATCGGTGTGGGCGACGACCCGGCCGGCGGTGAAGAACTGGTTCACCGTCAGCGCGATCCGGCGGCTGCGCTTGAGCGCCGCCAGCGCCTCGTCGACGAAGCCGTAGGGCCGGCCCGAGAAGCTCACCAGCAGGTGGTGGGCCTGGCAGAAGGCATCCAGCGTGAGTTCCTGGTCGGCCAGCGGATGGCCGCGGCGCATCACGCAGACGTAATAGGAGTCGTAGAGCCGGAGCTGGTGGATGGACGCCATGTCACCCTGCCCCTTCAGCGCGGCGACCGCGGTCGGGAAGTAGCCGAGGGCGAAATCGGCCTCGCCCTGTTCCAGCAAGGCCCGCGGGTCGCGGGTGGTCAGCGGAAGGACATGCACGTTGGCCAGCGCTCGCAGCTTCTCCAGCTGTTGCATCAGCGGTGGGAGGATGAGCGCGGCCGTCGCGTCGGCCATGGCCAGGCGGAAGGTGTACTCCTCGGAGGTCGGCTGGTAGTCGCCGGGATCCAGCGCCACCCGCAGCCGGGTCAGCGCGGAGCGCACCTCCGGCCACAGCCCCTCGGCCCGGGACGTCGGCTTCATCCCGAAGGCCTGGCGCACGAACAGGTCCTCGCCCAGCGCTTCCCGCAGCCGCTTGAGCGCGTGGCTGACAGCGGGCTGCGTCATGGACAGACGCTCCGCGGCGCGGGTCAGGGAGCGCTCGGCCATGACGGCGTCGAACACCTTCAGCAGGTTCAGATCGAGGTTGCGGAAGCTCATGGGTGGGTTCCGGCTGGCAGTTTTTCACGCGGAAGCGTCGGATCGACATCGCCACCAGCTCGGCGCGGAGGCCAATTTCCGTTCCGGATCGACGCCGAATGGGACCAACGACGACAGTTGAACGGGATTCCGAACCGCCACCGTGATCGGCATCACGTGTTGGCCGCGCTCCGCCCAATGATATGCACGGCGTTTATACATTCAATGCCCATCTTTCATTGGCGACATAGATAGGGGAAACCCTATAGTTCGTTCCGTCGGCTCCAGAAGGGCCGCGAAACAAGCCAATCAAAGGAAATCGCCATGAGCGTCGCTACCCAAACCTTCGGTCTTCCCCTGAGCCGCACGGTGCGTCGCGGCGGCACGTTTGCCACCATCGGTGCCCGCGTGTGGGCCCGCACGATCACGAACGTGAAGGCCCGCATCGAGAACGCCAAGATGGCTCGCGCCGAACGCGAGCTGCTGGCCCTCGCCGCCCAGTACGAAGAGAGCATGCCCTCCTTCGCCGCCGAGCTGCGCGCCGCCAACGCCCGTCGCAACGGCTGAGAAAGCCTCCCCCTCGCCGGGTGCCGTCTGGCCCGGAAGTGACTCCTGATGTGAGCGCAGGCTCTCACAGCTGACCGCAACAGGACTCGCGCAACAACAGCCCGCTTCGAAGTAGTTCGAGCGGGCTTTGTCTTTTCCGGGTTCAGCGGCGGAAATGAGGACGCCCGCGGGATGCGGGCGTCGGCAGGAGACCGGGCGAGACGCCGGGCGCGAACCCGGCGCTGCCGATCGAGGCGGAATCAGGCCTTGGCCAGACGGCCTTCGATCTTGGCCTTGGTCGCCGGCAGCTCGGCCGGCAGGTTGTGGGCCAGCTGGACGAACAGCTCGTCATGCAGCTTCAGTTCGGTGGCCCAGTCTTCGTTGGAGATGTGGGTCACGGTCTGGAACTGCTCCGGCGTGAAGGCCAGGCCTTGCCAGTTCAGGTCCTCGTAGCGCGGGCTGGTGCCGAAGGCGTGTTCCACGCCCTGGCCCTGGCCGTCGACGCGCTCGAGCATCCACTTCAGGACGCGCATGTTCTCGCCGTAGCCGGGCCAGACGAACTTGCCGTCGGCGCCCTTGCGGAACCAGTTGACGCAGAAGATCTTCGGCAGGGTGGCGCCGGACTGGCCCAGCTTGGCGCCCAGGGACAGCCAGTGCTGGAAGTAGTCCGCCATGTTGTAGCCCATGAAGGGCAGCATCGCGAACGGGTCGCGGCGCACGATGCCCTGCTGGCCGGCGGCGGCGGCGGTCGTTTCCGAGCCCATGGTCGCGGCCATGTAGACGCCCTCGACCCAGTCGCGGGCCTCGGTCACCAGCGGCACGGTGGTGGAGCGGCGGCCGCCGAAGATGAAGGCGTCGATCGCCACGCCGGCCGGGTTGTCCCATTCCGAATCCAGCGCCGGGTTGTTGGTCGCGGCGACGGTGAAGCGGGCGTTCGGGTGAGCGGCCTTGGCGCCGGTTTCCTTGGCGATGGCCGGTGTCCAGTCCTTGCCCTGCCAGTCGATCAGGTGATCCGGGGCGGCGTCGGTCATGCCTTCCCACCAGACGTCGCCATCGTCGGTCAGCGCGACGTTGGTGAAGATGACGTCCTTGTCCAGGCTGGCCATGCAGTTCGGGTTGGTCTTGACGTTGGTGCCCGGGGCGACGCCGAAGTAGCCCGCTTCCGGGTTGATCGCGTACAGGCGGCCGTCCTTGCCGGGCTTGATCCAGGCGATGTCGTCGCCGATGGTCGTGACCTTCCAGCCCTCGAAGCCCGCCGGCGGGATCAGCATCGCGAAGTTGGTCTTGCCGCAGGCGCTGGGGAAGGCGGCGGCGACGTGGTGCTTCTTGCCCTCGGGCGAGGTCACGCCCAGGACCAGCATGTGCTCGGCCAGCCAGCCCTGGTCGCGGCCCATGGTCGAGGCGATGCGCAGCGCGAAGCACTTCTTGCCCAGCAGCGCGTTGCCGCCGTAGCCGGAGCCGTAGGACCAGATCTCGCGGGTCTCGGGGTAATGGACGATGTACTTGGTCTTGTTGCAAGGCCACTTCACATCGGCCTGGCCGGCCTCCAGGGGGGCGCCGACGGTGTGGACGCAGGGGACGAACTCACCGTTGTCGCCCAGGGTGTCCAGGACCGCGCGACCCATGCGGGTCATGATGCGCATGTTCACCGCGACATAGGGGCTGTCGGACAGCTCGACGCCGATGTGGGCGATCGGGGAGCCGATCGGGCCCATCGAGAACGGCACCACGTACAGCGTGCGGCCGCGCATGGCGCCCTTGAACAGGGCCTTGTCGCCGGTCTGCAGCAGGGCGCGCATCTCGGCCGGTTCCATCCAGTTGTTGGTGGGGCCGGCGTCCGCCTTGTTCTTGGTGCAGATGAAGGTGCGGTCCTCGACGCGGGCGACGTCGCTGGGGTCGCTCCACGCGAGGTAGCTGCCCGGGCGCTTGGCGGGGTTCAGCTTCTGGAAGGTGCCGGCGTCGACCAGCTGCTGGCACAGGCGGTCGTACTCGGCCTGGCTGCCGTCGCACCAGTAGACGTCGCGCGCCTCGGTGAGCGCGGCGATTTCAGCGACCCAGGCGACGAGTCGCTGGTGCTTGACGTAGGCGGGCACGTTCAGGCGCAAGCCTTCCATTACGGGCTGGTTCATGGCGAGTTCCAATTTGAGGATATGAAAAGCGGAATTGGGTCAGCTCCGATCCGGTGGCTCCCGCCCTGTTTTTCAGAGGAGAGTCCGCGGAGCTGACCCAATGCCGCGCGCCATGTCGGGTGCGTGGCACCCTGAGGAGTCCAATGTAATCACGCCGTAACTCGCGTGCTCGCCACGGTTATGCGTTTCTGGAATGGTTTGATGCCGGGGCGGGCGAGCCCCTCGGGCGGCGCTGGAGGCAAGGCGAATGCCTGGGGCGCGAACCGGCCCTCCCCCGCCCGCCTCAGGCCGCCATCCGCCACCCGTAGACCGGCCGTTCCCGGTCATCCAGGATCGCCTGCATCGCCGCGAGATCCCCCTGCGGATCCAGCCAGGCGTCCAGGTGCTCCGGCTTGAGCGGGATGACGCAGCGGTCATGCCCGGCGGCGGCGATCTCCGGCGGTGGCTCGTCGGTGATCACGGCGAAGGACAGCAGCGGCGCCTCGCCCGGCGCTTCCCAGCGCGACCAGAGGCAGGCGATCAGCATCTCGTCCAGCCCCTGCGGCGAGAACTCCAGCACCGCGTTCGATCCATCCTCGCGCCGCACGTTCTCGAAGAAGGACGAGGCCGCCAGCACCCCGTGACTGACGCCGAACTGCCCCTTCCAGAACCCGCCCAGCGCGTCCCGCCGGGCGTTGTAGGTGCCCGGGTACTTGAGATCGTAGGAGGCCGGCTTGCCGGCGGGCCGGCACTGGTAGCGCATCGGCCGGAGCACCTTCTCCCCCTGCTCCCGCACGATCACCGGCACATGCCAGCCGGGGTAGATGCGGGCGTCCTTGATCTCCGGCGTCGTCCGCCGCAGGTCGGCCAGCCAGGCCAGCCGCTGCGCGGTCTTGTCCTGCGCGATGCGACGGCTCTCGGCCGCGGACTTGGACGGCTTGGCCGCCAGCTTGCGATCCGCCTCCGCGATGCGCTGGCGCAGCGCGAAGAGCTCCTGCTCGACCTCGCCCGCGCGCTGGGTCGCGTAGGTCTCGAGGGCCTCGCGTCCGCGCCGCTGCTGGTCGTCCTGGGGATCGTCGAAGAGGCTCTCCAGCGACTTGGGCAACAGCACCCGCTGCCCGTGCGCCCGGGTCCAGTAGAGGTCGACGTACTCGCTCAGCGGGATGCGCACGCCCAGGCGGCTGCAGAAGGTCTTCCACTCGCGACGGATCTGGGCGCTGTAGCACATCGGTCCATCGTAGGAGAAGCGCACGATGCTTGTGAGCCGGAGTAACACCGGTCGCCTCGCTGCTTCGGGTGACAGATCCCCCTCAGGGGTGCTGCGGATCAGGCGCCCAGGCCCTCAGGGTCGGATGAGCGTATGGCCAGGCGGCTGCTCCTCAAGACCGGACATCCACCGCCAGGCACAGCCGGCGTAGCGCGGGCACCCACAGCTCCTGCGGGGCCGGCTTGGGCAGCAGCGCGAGGCCGGCCTCGGCCGGCCAGTCGCGGCGCGGCACCGACGCGCACAGCAGCATCCGCAGCCCCGGCCAGCGCGCCCGCCAGGCGCGCCACTCGCCGAGCGCCGTCGATTCCGGGGAGCTCACCACCAGCAGCCCCGCGCCTGTCGAGGCGGCGGCCTCCAGCAGGTCCGCCACGTCCTCGACGCGCTCCGCCTCGCTCGCGTCGAAGCCGCATTGCAGCAGGCGCTCCAGCATCACCTCGCGCACCGTCGCGCAGCGGTCCCACACGACCGCCGCCCAGCCGTCGCCCAGGTGCTCCAGCCCGGGCTGCGACAGCAGCGGCGGCCACTGCACCTCGGCCTCGCCGGCGGCGATCAGCGGCAGCTCCGCGGTGAAGCGGCTGCCGCGTCCCGGCACGCTGTGCGCGCCCAGCTCGCCACCCATCGCGCGCACCGTCTGCCGGGCGATCGCCAGCCCCAGCCCCAGCCCCGGGACGCCGCGCCCCGCCTGGCCCCGCGTGAAGGGATCGAAGATCCGCGCCAGCTCCTCGGCGGCCATGCCCGGCCCCTGGTCGATCACCGACAGCGCCAGCCATCGGCCGACCGGGCGCGCGGTCAGCTGGATCTCGCCCGGCCGGCTGTACTTGGCCGCGTTGGACAGCAGGTTCAGCAGCACCTGGCGCAAGCGCCGCGCGTCCAGCTCGACCACCGCCGGCAGCGCCGGATCGACCGTCAGCGCCAGCCGGTTCGTGCTGGCCAGCATCAGGGCCTGCGACTGCAGCACCAGCTCGTTGAGCAGGCCGTAGAGATAGACCGGCGCGTTCAGCACCTCGACATCCGCCTCGGCATCGGGCTGGCGCGCGAAGCGCTGCAGCTCGTCGATGGTGTCCAGCAGCATCACGCCACCGTGCTCCAGCGCCTGGCGGGTGGACTCGAACTCCGCGCCCGTGGTCAGCCGCCGCGTCAGCTGCACCATCGACGCCAGCGGCGCCCGCAGGTCGTGCCCGATGTGGCCCAGCAGCCGCCCCTTGGCCGCGTCGCTGGCCCGCGCGTGCGCGCTGGCGCGGGCCAGCTCGGCGGTGCGCTCCAGCACCGCGGCCTCCAGCGCCTGCGCGCGCTGCAGCCGCTCGCGCTGCAGCAGCATCAGCATGGCCACCAGCACCGCCGCCGCGCCCGCGGTGCCGACCATGGACGGCGCCAGGTCCACCCAGTCCGCATAGGGCAGCAGACCCATCAGGCTGAAGTAGCGCGGCGCCATGCCCAGCATCACGCCCACCAGCGCGCACAGCCACACCCCGCCGACCGGATCGCCGCGCCGCATCGCGCGCACGCTGGCGATCAGGCCGATCAGACTGAGCGACAGGTTGGTCGGGCCGGCCATGCGGGTCCCGATCGGGTAGTCGCCGAAGATGCAGGCGGCCACGGCGACGAAGCTCAGGGCCACCACCACGCCCAGCACGCGGTGGAGCACCGGCTGGGTCTGCCGCAGGCGCAGCACCGCCGCCAGGGCCAGCAGCTGGAAGACCGTCGACAACGCGCCCGTCGTGCCCAGCGCCCGCTGGGCCCAGTCGGTCGCCTCGGGCCAGAAGCGCTCGAAGGCCGTGCCGCGCATCGCCATCTCGTAGACCATCGCGCAGGTCAGGAAGGCCGCGATCCAGGCGTAGCCGCGGTCGCGCAAGGCCAGACCCAGACCGGCCGCCAGCACGGCCAGCGTCAGGCCGACCGCCGACAGCATGCCGTCGCGCCACACCCGCCATTGCTGCTCGCCGATCAGCGCCTCGGCCACCCACAGCGAGGGCTCGACCGCCAACGAACTGCGGCTCGCGACGCGCAGCCGCAGCTCCCAGACCTCGCCGGGATCGAGGCGCATCGGGAAGGCGCTCTCGCGCAGCGACAGCGGCCGGTGCGCGAAGGGCTGGTCGGTGCCGGCGCGCTCGAGCTGCCAGGGCGTCGTCCCGCCGTCCGGCAGCAGCCGCCGTCGATACAGCGCCACCGACTCGGTCCGCGCCGGATCGACCATCAGGATGTAGCGCGCCGCCTCGCCGTCCTGGCGCAGCGTCCAGCGCAGCCAGTAGGCATCGCGGGTGTAGCCCGGCGTCAGCGCCCGCTGCTCCGAAGGCCGCCAGCGCGGCACGCCGGCTTCAGGACGCGGGTCCGCCCGCTCGATCCACAGCTGGCCGCGGTCGACCAGCGGGAGGCGATCCGTCGCCGCGCCGTGCAACGCGATCACCGGCCGCGACGGCGGATCGGCGGCGGCCGCCGGCATGTCCGCGGGGAAGGCGATCACCGGCGCCTCGCTCGGCGCACCCTCGGCGTCCGCGAGGCAGGCGAGGAACAAGGCGGCTCCGGCCGCCAGGACGGCGGTCCATCGGCGCAGGCGCGGCATCAGGCGACCGGGCCGTCGGCGTCGCGCGCGCGGTGCCCGTCACCCCGCGCATCGGCGTCGACATCGGCATCGGCGTCCGCCGGGGCGTGGGCCTCGGCGTCGCCGAGATCCTCCCGATCGCGCGCCCGGGTGGCGGACCGGTAGGCCTGCGGGCTCAGCCCGTTGCGTTCCCGGAAGGCGGTGGCGAAGTTGCCGGCGTTGGAATAGCCGACGTGATACGCCACGTCGGCCACGCTCATGTCGGTATCGGCCAGCAGGCGCTGGCCGGTGCGCACGCGCTCGTCGCTGATGTAGCCGGACACGGTCTGCCCCAGCTCCTCGCGGAACAGCGCCAGCAGCCGGCGTCCGGTCAGGCCGACCTGCCGGCCGATCTGGTTGACCGTCAGCGGCTCGCCCAGGTGCTCGCCGATGTAGCGGCGCGCGGCGGCCAGCAGGCGCTGGTCGGGCGTGCCGGACTCCTCGGGCTCGGTCGTCGCGACCTCCTGGGACGCCGACGCCGCGCGCGGCGTGGCCAGCCGCAGGTGCACGCGCACGCGGGCCAGCACCTCCTCCGGATGGAAGGGCTTGGTGATGAAGTCCACCGCGCCATGGGACAGGCCCTCGATGCGGCTGCCGACGTCGTTGTGCGCGCTCAGGAAGAGCAGCGGCATCTCGCGCGTGGCCGGGTCCGACTTGAGCAGTCGGCACAGCGCGAAGCCGTCCATGTCCGGGAGTCCGACGTCCAGCAGCGCCAGGTCGGGGGCCAGGCCTTGCGCCTTCTGCAGCGCCACCCGGCCGCTCTCCGCGAAGGCCAGCCGGTACAGCGGGTGCAGCAGCGCCGTCAGCCAGCGCAGCTCCTCCGGCTGGTCGTCCACCAGCAGCAGCAGGGGACGGTGGACAGCGGGGGCGGACGCGGCTCGGGACATGGGGCGGAATTGTCCGTGGCGACTCGTCCGAAGTGGTGCGCGCCGTCCCGTCCGATGGGCGGGCAGCGAGCAAACCGCCCATCTGAGGGGGAGGGAAACCAGCGGAAAAACTACCGGAATCGGCCAGCGGACCCAGGCGGTCCGGGCCGGCTAACGAATCGTCAAAGGTCGCCGGCGATTTGAAAGAACTCCGGATCGCGAGCCCACGGGATAACCGCGGCCTTGCGAAACACAACCGGAGATTGGGAATGAAGTACAGCACGCGGCACACCGCGGCCGTCCTGGGGCTGAGCGTGATGAGCCTGTCGGTGAGCCTGGCCTGGGCGGCCGCTCCCGACGCGGGTCAGCTGCTCAACGAGCAACGCCGCCTCAACCCGCCCGCGCAGCGGGGCGACCTGGACGGACGCCCCGCCGTCAACACGCCGCTCGCGGACGACGGCCAGGCCGGTCTGCGCGCGCGCATCGACCGCATCCGCTTCACCGGCGCCGAGGACCTGCTGCCCGAGCCCGAGCTCCAGGCGCTGGTCGCCGACGCCAAGGGGCGCCAGCTGTCCCACAGCCAGCTGCAGTCGCTGGCCGCGCGCGTCACCGCCGCGCTTCAGAAGCGCGGCTTCCTGCTGGCCCGCGCCTACCTGCCCCGGCAAGACCTGACCCAGGGCGAGCTCGAGATCGCGGTGCTGTCCGGTCGCCTGCAGTCGGGCCGTCACCGCGTGACCGTGAGCGGCGCCGACGAGCGCCTCGCGCCGCGCCTGGGCGCCATCGCCGACACGGCGCTGGCGCAGGGCCCCGTGCGCTACGAACAGCTCGAGCGCGCCCTGCTGCTGATCAACGACGTGCCCGGCGTGCAGGCCCGCGCGACGCTGGAACGCGGCGACGAGCCCGGCACCAGCCGCCTGGACGTGCGCACCGACACCGGCCGCGCCTGGGCCCTGGACGCGTCGGCGGACGATTTCAACAACCGCTACACCGGCCAGTGGCGCGTCGGCGCGGCGGCCTCGCTGATCCGACCGCTCAACCGCGAGGACCTGCTGCAGGCCAGCGTCTCGCGCACCGACGGCAGCCGCCAGGCCGCCCTGGCCTACGGCTTCGGCGTGCATCCGTCGGGCCTGCGCGCCCAGTTCGCCACCACCTGGATGGACTACCGCGTCGGCGAGGACCTCAAGCCCCTGGACCTGCGCGGCACCGCCCGCACGGTGTCGGCCGGCCTGAGCTACCCGCTGCTGCGCGGCCGCGAGCGCAACCTGTGGATCTCCACCGAGGCCGAACAGCGCACCCTGGTCGACGAGGCCCTGGGCCAGACCCTGCGCGACCGCCGCCTCAACCGCCTGACCGTCAACCTCTACGGCAACCTGTGGGACGCGACCCTGGGCGGCGCGCAGAACGACTTCGGCCTGGGCGTCACCAACGGCACCGTCACGCTGCGCGAGGCGGCCGACCGGGTGGCCGACTCGGTCACGGCCCGCACCGCCGGCAGCTACGACAAGCTGACCTGGCGCGTGTCGCGCCTGCAGACCGCCAACGCCCTGCCGGGCTGGGGCCTGTACGTCGGCGGCTACGGCCAGCTGAGCGCGCGCAACCTGGACTCGTCGGAGAAGTTCCTGCTGGGCGGTCCGTCGGGCGTGCGCGCCTATCCGGTCGGCGAGGCCAGCGGCGACAACGGCTGGGTCGGCACCGCCGAGCTGCGCCGCGAGCTGAGCGTCGGCAGCGGCATCGCCGCGCAGCTGATCGGCTTCGTCGACTACGGCCGCGTCGAGCAGCACGAGCGCCTGTGGGCGACAGCGCTGGGCGGCCAGCCGAACTCGTACGCACTGGGCGGCGCCGGTGTCGGCGCCAACCTGGCCGGCGAGCGCTGGACCCTGCGCGCCAGCTGGGCCCGCGCGATCGGCCACAACGCCGGCCGCAGCGCCGCGGGCCGCGATGCCGACGGCCGCGCCGACCGCCAGCGCTTCTGGCTGCAGGCCGCCTTCCACTATTGATCAGATCAAAGAGAACACATCATGGGATCGTTGAACCACAGCTATCGACTCGTCTGGAACGAGCTCTGCGGCGCCTTCGTGGCGGTGCCTGAAATCGCCCGCGGCCGCGGCAAGCGCAGCGGCGGCACCGTCCGCCGCGCGATGGCGGCCTCCGTCCTCGGCGCCGCGGCGGCGGCCCTCGCCGGCCCCGCCTTCGCGCTCGACCCCGGGGCCCTGCCCTCGGGCGCGCAGGTCACCGCCGGCCAGGCCTCGATGACGCAGCAAGGCGCGCAGCTGCGCATCGACCAGGCCACCAACAAGCTGGTCGTGAACTGGAACAGCTTCGACATCGGCAGCAATGCCTCGGTGCGCTTCAACCAGTCGGGCTCCGACGCCGTGGCGCTGAACCGCGTCACCGGCGGCGCGCCCAGCCAGATCTTCGGTGACCTGTCCGCCAACGGTCAGGTCTGGCTGATCAACAACAGCGGCGTGGTCTTCGGCAAGGGCGCGACCGTCAACGTCGGCGGTCTGGTCGCCAGCACGCTGAACGTCAGCGACGCGGACTTCCTGGCCGGCCGCGCCCGCTTCTCCGGCACCAGCACCGCGCAGGTCCGCAACGAGGGCACGATCCGCGCCGACGGCGTGGTCGCGCTGCTGGGCGCCTCGGTCGTGAACACCGGCAGCATCAGCGCCGGCCAGGTCGCGATGGTCGCGGCCCAGTCGGTCTCGCTGGACTTCGGCGGCGACGGGCTGCTGCAGGTCCAGGTGGACCAGGCGGCGCTGGACGCCGAGCTCGCCCAGCAAGGCCTGGTGCAAGGCGGCAAGGTCGTGCTGAGCGCGCCCAGCGCCAGCGCGCTGCGCGCCAGCGTCATCAACATGGACGGCGTGGTCGAGGCCAAGGGCCTGTCCGCGCAAGGCGGCCGCATCGTGCTGGACGGCGGCGCCGACGGCCAGGTCCACGTGACCGGCCGGCTGGACGCGAGCGGCGCGCAAGGCCAGGGCGGCGACATCCGCGTCACCGGCGGCGACATCGCGCTGCGCGGCGCCACGCTGGATGCCAGCGGCGCCACCGGCGGCGGCCAGATCCACGTCGGCGGCGGCTGGCAGGGCAAGGACGCGAGCATCGCCAACGCGAGGAACGTGACGGTCGACGCCACGTCGCTGCTGGCGGCCAACGCCACGGTGAACGGCAACGGCGGCGAGGTGGTGACCTGGTCGGACGGTCGCACCGAGTTCGCCGGCCGCGTCGAGTCGCGCGGCGGCGACCAGGGCGGCAACGGCGGCCGCATCGAGGTCTCCGGCAAGAAGGAACTGGCCTACAGCGGCCGGGCCAACGCGCTCGCCGCCAAGGGCAGCACCGGCGATCTGCTGCTGGACCCGGACACGCTGGAGATCAGCGGCGGCGGCAGCGGCAGCGGCGCGCTGACCGGTTCCATCGTCTATGAGAAGGACATCGAGGCCCAGCAGGCCAACGTGCTGCTCCAAGCCGCCGGCGACATCCGCGTGAACGACCTGACGCTCAACGGCGGCGACGGTCGGATCACGATGAAGCCCAACGTCAGCCTGCGCATCGAGGCCGGCACCGCGGGCGGCGGCGACCTGGCGCCGCCCCCGGCCGCCAACGACGGCAGCAACGCCGGCAACACCGACCTGATGTTCGCCAACGCCAACAACGTGCTGGAGGTCTCCGGCACCGGCAGCCTGATGCTGGTGGCGGGCGCGAGGGCCTCGGGCCGCGTGCTCAACGTGCCGACGATGATCGCCTCCGGCGCCGGCGGCAACCCGTCCGGCGCCCTCCCCGTGCACGACGTCACCGCCCCGGGCAGCGGCACGCCGCTGGCGGGCTCCATCACCATCTACGGCGCCGACGGCGCCACGGTGGGCGGGTCGCTGACGACCAACGGCGGCTACGTCCGCATCTGGGCCGACTCCGACAACATGGGCGGCGGCTTCTTCACCCTGAACGCCCCGGTCAACACCAGCGGCGGCAACCTGTACGTCTCCACCGGCAGCGGCGACGTGACGCTGAACTCCAGCATGATCCTGGGCGCCGGCCGGGTGATCTTCCGCGGCGACGGCAGCTACACCACGGGTCAGAAGATCCTGGCCGGCCTGCTGAGCGTGAGCGGCGACGTCAACATCGACACGCCCTTCGTGTTCAAGGGCGGCGCCAGCATCTACACCGACAGCTCGATCAACTTCGGCAACGTCCCGGTGAACCTGGACACCGGCACCGGCGTGCTGACGCTGCGGGCCAACCACATCGACTGGGGCACCGCGACGCTGCAGAACCTGAGCACCGCGTCGCTGCATCTGGAGCCCTTCGACCCGGCCACCAACATGATCCTGGGCGACGCCAACGGCTTCGCCTCGGCCGCGACGCTGGCCAAGCTGCCGGGCATCAAGAACCTGACCGTCGGCCGCGCCGACGGCACGGGCACGATCAGCGTGCCGGGCAACTTCAGCTTCAGCGCCTCGGGCAGCTTCGAGATGGTCGACCGCAACATCGACATCTCGGCCGGCACCCTGACCAACACCAGCGGCAACATCGTCCTGACCGGCGACAACGTCAACCTGTCGCAGGCGGTCACCGCCAACGGCGGCGCCGGCAAGGTCACGATCCGCCAGATGACGGCGGCCAACGCGCTGCACCTGGGCGGCGGGCTGAGCAACGCGTCGATCGGCCAGGTCAACGCGGCCTCGCTGGAGATCGGTCGCGCCGACGGCGGCGACCTGGTCTTCGACAGCGACATCAGCACCAACGCCTCCACCGTGCACCTCAAGAGCGGCGGTCAGGTGCTGGGCGTCAACGGCGGCGTGGCCGCGGCCCAGGTGGCCGTGACCGCCGGCCAGGGCGCGACGCTGACCGACGACACCTTCAACTTCACCACCTTGGCGCTGGACACCGGCGGCACGACGCTGATCCGTCCGTCGAGCGCGGCCGGCTACACGATCGGCACGGTCGACACGCTCAACGGCCTGACGCTGCGCAACGGCGCGAACGTCACCGTCGACGCGGGCACCGGCGCGCTGACACTGGGCGCGCCGGTGAACTTCACCGGCACCGCCGCCACGCTGACGCTGCAGGCGCCGACCTGGGCGCGCGCCGGCACGCCGGCGATGAGCAACGGCGCGCAGGCGACGGTGGTCTTCCAGGCCACCGGCGCGGGCGCGGCGACGACCGTCGGCGGCGCGAGCGCCGACCTGAGCAGCGGCCTGCTGACCCTGTTCAACGGCGTGGACACGCTGCGGGTGGATGCCTCGGATCGCGCGCTGAACGTGAACGCGCCGGTGGCGGTGAGCGTCGGCGGCCTGGAGCTGCTGGGCGGCACCTTCACGCAGGGCGGCAGCATCGGCGTGACCGGCGGCGACCTGCTGGTGCGCGCCGGCGCGGGCGGCATCAACGTGGCGCAGGCGATGTCGGCGACCGGCACGGTCTCGCTGGACGAGCGCGGCGGCGCGGGCATCAGCGGCTCGGCCGCGATCACCGCGAACGCGCTCGCACTGCGCAGCACCGGCGCGGCGGCCCTCACGGCCAACCAGCACGTCAGCCAGATCGCGGCGGACGTGGGTTCGCTGTCCCTGGTCGCGGACCGCTCGTTGACGGTCGGCACGGTCGACGGCCTGAGCGGCGTCCATGCCACCGGCACCGTCCAGCTGACCGCCCTCGGCGCGAGCTCGGACCTGACCCTGCAGCAGGCGGTGAGCGCCGATGATGCCGGTGGTCAGGCCCGGGGCGTGACCCTGGTCGCGGGCCGCAACTTCATCAACCAGGCCGGCGCGAGCGCGGTGCAGGTCGGCCACGGCGGGCACTGGCAGGTCTACTCGACCTCGCCGCTGAACGACACGCGCGGCGGCCTGGTGGCCGACTTCAAGCAGTACGACGCGGGCTACGGCGCCACGGTTCTGGGGACGGGCAACGGCTTCCTGTACACGGTCGCGCCGACGCTGACGGTGTCGCTGTCGGGCTCGACGTCCAAGGTCTACGACGGCAACACGAGCGCGGCGGTCGACGCCGGCATGCTGCAAGCCGGCGGCGCGATCGACGGCGATGTCGTCCACGTGGGCATCGGCGGCAGCGGCGGCGCGCGCTACGACACGAAGAACGTCGGCACCGGCAAGACCGTGACCGTCGACGGCCTGGTGGTCACCGACGGCGCCAACGGCGGCACCGCGGTGTACGGCTACCGCCTCGCGTCCGACTCGGCCAGCGCGGCCATCGGCACGGTCACGCCCAAGACGGTGACCGTGGCGGTCGGCGCGGTGCAGGACAAGGTCTATGACGGCACGACCTCGGCGCAGTTCTCCAGCGGCGGCATCGCCGGCCTGGTGCGCGGCGACGACACGGCGCTGACCGGATCGGTCCGCTTCCTGGACAAGAACGCGGGCACCGGCAAGGCGGTCGATGTCTCGGGCCTGGGCCTGAGCGGCGCGGACGCGGCGAACTACGTGCTGGACACGCGCGGTGGCGCGACCGCGGCGATCACGCCCAAGACGGTGGACGTCGGCGCGATCACGGTGACCGGCAAGGTCTATGACGGCACGCGCACCGCGCAGGTCAGCACGGGCGGCGCCATCGGCGTCGTGGCGGGCGACCAGCTGGGCGTCAAGGTCTCGGGCCAGTACGACGACAAGAATGCCGGCACCGGCAAGGCGGTCGACGTGGCGCTGGCGCTGACCGGCGCCGACGCGGGCAACTACCAGCTGGCCTCGGGCACGAAGCACGCGACCGGTGACATCACCACCCGCACGATCCAGGCGCCGAGCGTGTCCGTGGTCGACGCGACCTACAGCGGCGACGCCACGGCGACGCTGGTGGTGGGCGCGCCGCGCGGCGTGCTGGCGGGCGACCAGGTGAGCGTGAGCGGCACCGGCCGCTTCGACACCCCGTATGTCGGCACCGACAAGTCGGTGGCGGTGCAGCTGCAGCTGCAGGGCGCGGACGCCCTCAACTACCGCCTGGAGCCGTCGACGCTGACGGTGACGGGCGCGGTGAACGCGCTGACCAAGCCGCCGGTCGACGGCCTGGTGGTGCAGCCGGTCGGCGGCAACGGCACGCAGGGCGGTGGCGACGGCAATGGAGGCTCGAAGACCGCCAACGTGCCGACCGGCAACGGCGGCAGCGGCGGCGGCACGGGCACCACGGTGGCCTCCGTCGCGGCGGGTCCGTCGGGCAATCCGAACGGCACCGTCGGCCTGGGTGATCCGGGCACGGGCTCCGGCGCGGGCGGCAACGCCAATGTTGGCCTCGGTGGCAATGGCAACGCGGGCGGCGGCAACGGCGGCCTGAGCGGCAACGGCAATGGGGCCGCCGGCAACGGCGTGAACGGCGCGGGAGCCAACGGCGGCAATGGTGCGTCCAACGCCAACGGCGCGGGCGGCACGGCCGGCGCGCCGGGCGACGGCGCCGGTCAGGGCAACGGTGGCAACGGCATCGCGCTGGCGACGCTGAGCCTGGAGCAGACGCTGCGTGACGGCGGCCAGGTGAGCCTGGCGGTCGAGGCCCCGGCCTACGACCAGGCGCGCCAGAGCCAGCTGCCGGTCTACGCCGACAAGGGCGAGCCGACGCTGCAGCCGCTGGGCATGTTCCGGGTCGACGACCTGGGCGACAGCCTCGCGCTGAAGCCGCTGCAGCAACCGGTCCCGGCGACGGAGCGCACCGCCACCGGCGTGACCCGCCAGGTGCGCGCCGCGGTGACGCTGGAAGGCGGCCAGTCGGCGATGCTGAACGTGGTGCTGATGGCCGACGGCACGCTGCGGGTGCAGGCGCCCGAGTCGGCCGACGCGCTGAGCGACGACCTGATCGCCGCGCTCGCCCTGAGCGCGCTCAAGCAGCAGACCGGCGTCGCGCCGACCAGCGTCCGCGCCGTGATGCTGCGTCGCGGCTGATCCCGACGCTCGCTCCCCCGATCCCCTGACGGGGATCCCCCCGACGCCGCGGCGTGCCTCACGCGCCGCGGCGTCGTCACGTCCGGGCCCGCCCCGATGCGGTGCGCCCCGTCGCCGGATTCCCGGGACGGCCCCATCGCCTCGGGGATCGGCCCGCGTGCGAATTGCGCCTATGCTCGGCCCCTGCGCCCGGGCAGGCCCGCCGGGTCCCGCGTCCGCCCTTCTCGCCGCCCGCCCGACCATGTCCGCCCCGTCCGGTCCGTCCATCCGCGCCCGCCTGCTGCTCGTGCTCGGGCTGGCGCTCGCGCTGGTCACGGCCTCGGCGCTGCTGGGCTGGTGGCAGTCGCGTCAGGCCGCGCGCATCGCCCAATCGCTCTACGACGATCGCCTCGTGCCCGTGGACCTGCTGCGCGACATCGAACAGGTGCTCGGCGCTCAGCAGCTGGGCACGCTGCTGATCTCGCAGGCCCAGGAGGCCGACGGCGCGCGCATGAGCGTCGCCAGCCAGCGCGTCATCGACAGCTCGCGCCAGGCCTGGACCCGCTACCTCGCCACCCACATGACCCCGCCGGAGCTCGCGCTGATCGCGCGCGTCCAGCCGCAGCTCGACCAGCTCTGGGCCGCGCTGGCCCAGGCCGGCGAGCCCACGCCCGAGCTGCTGCGCGAGATCAACCAGCGCCGCCTCGCGGTGATGCGGCTGGTCGACGAACTGATGGCCTTCCAGCTCAGCCAGGCCCGCATCGACACCGAGCGCGCGCAGGAGGCCGCCACCGACGCGGCCCGCCTGGGCCTGCTGCTGGTGCTGCTGTCGGCCGCCGTCTGCGGCGTGCTGGTCTGCCTGGTCTGGGCCCGCTACGACGAGGAGCGCCGTGCCGGCGACGCCTCGCGGCTGCGGCTGCAGCAGCTCTACATCGCGCTGTCCAAGACCAACCAGCTGATCGTCCGGCGCGAGGCGCAGGCCGTCGCCGACGAGCACGCCGAGCAGCACCTGTTCCAGGACATCTGCCGCATCTGCGTCGAGACCGGCCATGCGCGCTTCGCGTCCGTCGTGCTGATCGAGGGCGACGCGTTCGAGCGGGTGGCCGAGTCCGGCCCGGGCGATCGCCTGATCCCCGGCGCGCCGCGGCGCTGGTCGCGAGAGTCGCCGTTCGCGCGGGCCTCGATGGCCACGCGCGCCATCATCGGCGGCGTGCACCAGGTCAGCAATCACGCGGTGCAGGACCCGACCCTGGTCGTTTCCGGCGCCCCCGTCATTCCGCCCGGCGTGGAGGCGATGGCGGCCTTCCCGCTGCATCGCGGCGGCGAGATCATCGGCGCGCTCAGCGTGCTGGCGGGCGAGGAAGGCTTCTTCGATCCGCAGGTGCTGGGCCTGATGGACGAGATGGCGGGCGACCTCTCGTTCGCGCTCGAGTACCTGCAGCGCGAGCGCGACCAGGCCATCGCGCTGCACGAGGCGCGCGAGGCGCTGCGGCACTACCGCAGCGATTCGCAGATCACCGCGCCGGCGAGCTTCCGCGCCAGTGCGGGAGAATCGCCCGATGCAAGTCCTGAGCATTAACACCGCCCGCGCCGAGCCGCTGCTGATCGACGGCCGCGAAGTCCTCACCGGCATCCGCAAGCGTCCCGTCACCGGCGAACGGATCGTGAAGCCGCTGGGCCTCGACGGCGACGAGCAGGCCGACCTCAGCGTCCACGGCGGCCTGTCCAAGGCCGTGTACGCCTATCCCACCGAGCACTACGACTTCTGGCGCACCGTGCGCGCGCAGGCGCAGGTCGCGGGCTGGGAAGCGCCGCTGCCCTGGGGCGCGATGGGCGAGAACCTCAGCCTGAGCGGGCTGCTGGAAGGCGACGCCTACATCGGCGACGTGCTGGTCTTCCCCGGCTGCGAGCTGGCGATCAGCGAGCCGCGGTATCCGTGCTTCAAGTTCAACGCCGCGATGGGCTTCAACAAGGCGGTGAAGATGATGTCGCAGAGCGGCTGGTGCGGGTTCTATCTGGCGGTGCGCCAGCCCGGCACCATCGAGGCGGGTCAGTCCTTCGCGCTGCGACCGGGCCCGCGCGAGGTCTCCGTCGCGGAGATCTTCCGGTCCAAGATGAAGGGCAAGGCCTGACCCTCCTCGGGCCTGCGCGACCGGCGTCCTGCCACGCTCCCACCCTCACCCCTGCCCTCTCCCGCCCCGCGGGAGAGGGTGTGAGCGCAGGCGAGCGGCGGAGGATCGCTCGGGTCCGCCCGAGGTCAGCGATTGAGAACCCGTCGAATCCGCTCGAAGGCAACCGGCGAGCGGCCATTGGGTCCGCCCGAAGGCAGCGAGCCCCACGACTCCCTCGCCCGCTTGCGGGAGAGGGTGGGGGTGAGGGTCTTCGGGCCGGACGGCCCTCCCCCGTCAGTCCGCCAGCGCCGGATAGTCCGTATACCCCTCGGCCCCGCCGCCATACATCGTGGCCGAATGCGCCTTCTGCAGCGGCGCGTTCAGCTTGAGTCGACGCACCAGGTCCGGGTTCGAGATGAAGCTGCGGCCGAAGGCCACCGCATCGGCATGGCCGGTCGCGACGGCGTCGATGGCCATCTCGCGGGTGTAGCCGTTGTTGGCGATGTACACGCCCTTGAAGCGCTCACGCAGCGCGTTGTAGTCGAAGGGCGCGATGTCGCGCGGACCGCCGGTCTGGCCTTCGATGACATGCAGGAAGGCCAGCTTGAGCGGCGCCAGCTGCTCGACGACGTAGTTGAACAGCGCCTGCGCGTCGCTGTCCTGCCCCGCGTCGTTCACCGGCGTGACCGGCGACAGACGCAGACCCGTGCGGTCCGCGCCGATGGCCTCGGCGATGGCCTTCATCACCTCCAGCAGCAGCCGGGCGCGGTTCTCGATCGAGCCCCCGTAGGCGTCGCTGCGGTCATTGACGCTGTCGCGCAGGAACTGGTCCAGCAGATAGCCGTTGGCACCGTGCACCTCGACCGCGTCGAAGCCCGCGGCCATCGCCGACTTGGCCGCGTGGACGTAGGCCTGGACGATGCCGGGCAGCTCGTCGATGGCCAGCGCGCGCGGTTCGGCCACGTCGACGAAGCCGGCTTTGGTGAAGGTCTTGCTGTTGGCCTGACGGTCGGTGGAGGACTGCGGCTTGGCGCCGTTCGGCTGGAACTCGCTGTGGGAGATGCGGCCCACGTGCCACAGCTGCACGGCGATCTTGCCGCCGGCCTCATGGACGGCGTCCGTGACCAGCTTCCAGGCCGCCGTCTGCTCGGGCGAGTAGATCCCCGGGGTGTCGAGGTAGCCCTGGCCCTCGGGCGTGATCTGGGCGCCCTCGCTGATGATCAGGCCGGCGCTGGCGCGCTGGCGGTAGTACTCGACGGCCAGCGGGCCGGGCAGCAGGCCGACCGAGCGGTTGCGCGTCAGTGGGGCCATCACGATGCGGTTGGCCAGCGACACGGCGCCGACTTGCAAGGGGTCGAAGAGACTGGGCATATCGATTCGAGGATGCGGGGTGAGGGGGAAACGCGGCGCGGGGTTCCCGGCCGGGTCGGAAGTCATGGCGCGCAGCTTAGCCAGATGCCCCGCCCGCCGCTGCGCGTTGGCGACAGTCCGGACGCCCGCTGGGGCCTTGGCCGGGCGTCACCGGCGGGACCGGTCGCTTGGCTACACTCGCCCGGCCCCGCGCGCCACCGCTCCCGAAAGGAGCGCCGTCGCCCTGGCATCCCGCCTGCCCCCACGCCTCTGTCGCCGCCCCGCGCGGCCTTCCGGGAGTCCCCACGATGTCCGGTTCCGCGCTCGATCAGGCCCTGCTCTCCCGCCACCGACGCCGCCTGCTGCTGGCCGGCACCGCGCTGACGCTGCCGACCGCGTCTCCCCTGTGGCTGCCGGCGGCGCGGGCGCAGGGTGGGTCCAGGCCCGTGCTGAAGGTCGGCCGCGATCACCCCGTCAAGACGCTGGCCGCGGCCGCGGCCCAGGCCAAGCCGGGCACGACGATCGAGGTCCAGGCCGGCGAGTACCCCGGCGACGTGGCCGCCTGGTCGCAGGACGACCTGACCCTGAAGGCGGTGGGCGGCCGGGTCCGCCTCCCCGCCAACGGCGCGCATGCGCAGGGCAAGGGCATCTTCGTCACCCGCGGCAAGCGGATGACGATCGAGGGCTTCGACTTCATCGGCGCGAAGGTGCCGGACCGCAACGGTGCCGGCATCCGCCTGGAGCAGGGATCGCTGACGCTGCGCGACTGCCGTTTCCAGGACAACGAGAACGGCCTGCTGGCCGCGAACGACGCCTCGATCGAACTGCGCCTCGAGTCCTGCGACTTCGGCGCGATCGCGCCGGGCGACGGTCACACGCACAACTGCTACGTCGGCGCGATCGGCAAGCTGGTCGTGCTGGGCAGCTATTTCCACCATGGCGCGAGCGGCCACCTGCTCAAGACCCGCGCGGCGGTGAACCACCTCTTCTACAACCGTCTCACCGACGAGACCGGCCATGCCAGCTTCGAGCTGGAGTTCCCCAACGGCGGCCTGGCGCTGGTGATGGGCAACGTGATCCAGCAAAGCCCGTCGACCGAGAACTACCACCTGATCGCCTACGGCAGCGAGGGACTGAGCCACCCGCGCAACGAGCTGCACCTGATCAACAACACGCTGGTGGACCGGCGGCCGCAGGGGGGCGTCTACCTGCGGATGGCCCAGCCGGCGCAGAAGCTGCGGCTGATCGACAACCTGCTGCACGGCAAGCAGGAGCTGCCCGCCGGGCCGGACCGGGAGCAGCACCACAACTACTTCGTCGGCCTGGACGCCTTCGTCGACGCGGACCGCTACGACTTCCGCCTGCGGCCGGGCTCGCCGCTGATCGGTCGGGCGGTGGATCCGGGTGAGGTGGACGGGCAATCGCTGCGGCCGGCGATGCAGTACCAGCACCCCTGCGCGCTCAAGGAAGTGCCGGCGGGGACGGCGTATTCGCCGGGGGCGTTCCAGGTGTGAGGATCAGCGCGTGTGGGTGACCTGCTCGCGGGCCTCGGCCATGCGGCGGCCGCGGGTGATGTCGATGTGGCGGATGCTCTCGAAGATGGCGTCGTACGCTGCCGAAATCACTTGGGCCTCCCTGCGCGCTCGAGCGTCGGCGAGTTGAAGAACTTGCGCCCGCGGAGGCTCGCAAGGCACCGCCTCCAAAACCGCGAAGTCAAACGGGATCTGTTCCGGGTGCTTCATGTTCTACGGCGTGCAAGGGAGCGAGGGGTTGATGAGTCTCGATGAGACTTCGGCGACGGAGCGATTCTATGACTAGCCCTTCCAGAGCTGGCAAGGCTTCAAGACTCTTCTCAAGCTTCGGCGTGGCGATGTCAGGAGCAATGCGCACGACTCGGCCATCCTTCTTGCGAGAGTTCGGCTTCATCTTGAACAGGCTGAGGTACCGCGTCGGCGCGACCCCGTCATAGGGAATCAAACGCACCTTGTCGGACGTCTGCTCGCTTTCAGTCATTGCGTCCCCATGCAGCTTGGTGGCCAAGCTCTTCTTGTAGGGCTCGATGAAGTAGACCTCCTTGATGCCCGCCGCAACGATGTGTCTCGCGCAGGAGTGGCACGGGTAGGTCGTGACGAAGATCTTGCCTCCCCGCACACGATCCCCCTTCTGCCGCAACGCGGTGAGGATCGCATGCATCTCGGCATGAATGGCGCGGGAGAACTCAATCAACCCGCGCAGCTTCTTGTTCTTCGATACCGCCTGCGCGGCATCTGCTCGCTTGTTCTCGTGGATGTACGGCGCGAGGGCTTCAATGACGTGCGCAGCAAGGATGCTCTTCTCCTCGTCGTTGTGGCACTTTCCCCCGTAGTTCCAGCAACGCTTGTCCTTGTCCCCAGTCGGATCGGATGCGAGGTCGGTCACGTAGAGGTCGCCGAACGGCCGAGGCACGTCGTTCCATCCGATGGCGAGCACCTCGCCATCCTCGTCGGTCACCGCGGCTCCCACCTGCCTCGAAAGGCAGGCCGAGTTCCCCGCTGCGGATGCGGCCGCGTACATCGCAGTCTCGGCTCGCGTCGGCGTGATGACCTGTGTCCCCAGTATCAGGTGAAGGAATCGCTCCACTCGACCGCGCAACTGGGTATCGGTATTGGCATCCATACGAAGAAAGAAGTCGCACTGCGGGAACGTCTCGTCGACGGTCTGCCCCGCGGCTAACTCCTCCCCGGAATCCCTGTCCATCAGCTTGGCGATGTCGCCGTTGTCCAGCCCCTGATTTCGCAGCGCCTCTTCACGATTCGGAAGCGGGGAGAAGACTCCGACCACGTACAGCACCTCTCGATAGACGGTGCGCAGCAGCTCCAACTCTTGCTGGTTCTTAATCGAATCGATGATGTGACACATGCGCCGCGGAGCAAACTGCCCTGTCGCCTTGTCCTTGTGATGCAACTCTCTACCGAGTCGTATCTCGTTCACGGCAAGCTCCGCCAGAACGCTTGCCCCGTACACACCCCTCATCTCATCGCCCAGACTGATAAGGTCGTTGCGACGTGGCGCCGGCTTCGTCGACAGCGGGCGGCCCGCGCGCTTGGCGTGATCCTGGATGTAGTCGCTGAGCCGAAGAATCGAGCAGTCGTAGCCGAACGTGGTCTTGAGCATCAGTTCGAGCTTCGACGCGACCTCGTGGAGAGGCGATCCCATCGGCCCGCACAACGCAATCACGAGCTCCTGCGTGTGGGTCGACGCGATCATGTCCGTCGAGGACATGTCTCCAAACAAGTCTTGCACCGGCACAGCGGCTGGCAGGTCGGACTGACGAAGCTTCGTGTTCATGCGCCATCTCCTCGAAAGGCATGATCCTGCTCCGGCCCGGAAGAGGTCATCCGCAGCCCTTGGGATGCAGCCATCTCTTTCGGGACGTTTCCAACAGGGCCGCGCGGGAACATTGATCGATCGCGACTCGCCGGTTTCAGTCGCTGAGCGGACGCTGCGATCGTGTTCGCGGCGGCGATGCCGCCGGGATCGCGGGTACAGTGCCGGACATGCTCGCTTACCGACACGCTTTCCACGCCGGCAACCATGCCGACGTGCTCAAACACCTGGTGCTGGCCGAGGTCCTCCGCTACATGGGCGAGAAGGACAAGGCCTACACCGTGGTGGACACCCATGCCGGCGCCGGCGGCTACGCCCTGGACGGCCGCTATGCCCAGAAGAACGCCGAGCACGCCGGCGGCATCGCCGCCCTGTATGCCCGCACCGACCTGCCGGAGCCGCTCCAGCAGTACGTCCAGCTGGTGCACGACTTCAACCCGGGCAAGAAGCTCGAGCAGTACCCCGGCTCCCCGGCGATCTCGCGCTTCCTGATGCGCGACCAGGACCGCCTGCGCTGCTACGAGCTGCATCCCACCGACCACCGCATCCTCGCCAGCTACCTGGAGGACCGGCCCAACACGCAGGTCATGATGCAGGACGGCTTCGCCTCGCTGAAGGCCGAGCTGCCGCCCCCGTCGCGCCGCGGCGTGGTGCTGATCGACCCGCCCTACGAGATCAAGGCCGACTACGGCAAGGTCGTGGCCGCGCTGCGCGAGGGCCTGCAGCGCTTCGCCGACGGCACCTTCGCGATCTGGTACCCGCAGCTGCAGACCATCGAGTCGGCCCAGCTGGTGCAGCGCCTGAAGTCCGCCGCCGACCCGGTCGCCAAGAAGGGCTGGCTGCACGTGCGGCTCACCGTCACCCAGGCCGACGAGCGCGGCTTCGGGATGATGGGCTCGGGCATGTTCGTGGTGAACCCGCCCTTCACGCTGCACGACAAGCTGGCCGAATGCCTGCCGATCCTGGTCGACACGCTGGGCCAGTACGACGACGCCAACTACCTGCTGGAGCAGCAGTCCGCCTGACGCGAAGCGCGCGATCCGCGCGCTCCCCGGTGGAAACGACAACGCGCGCCCTCGAGGCGCGCGTCGCGTTTCAGGGCCGCGCGTGAGGCGCGGCGATTCGTCGAATCGATCGTCCGGGACCCGTGCCCCGGGATCGACGCGCCGATCAGTAGCCGACCGTGAAGCGGCGGCGGATGTGCTGCGGGCGCTCCAGTTCGTCGACGATGGCGACGGCCAGGTCGGCGGTCGACACGTGGGCCGGGCCGTCGGCGTCCATCACCGGCGTGTCCAGGCTGACGCGGTAGCTGCCGCGGCGCTCGCCCGGCTCCAGGTGCACGGCCGGCGACAGGAAGGTCCAGTCCAGCGAGGTTTCCAGGCGGATCAGGTTCAGCGCCTCGCGGGCCGCCAGCGCGCCCTGCTTCCACTGCTCGGGGAACTCGGGCGTGTCGACGATCTGCAGGCCGGGCGCGGCGTACAGGCTGCCGGCGCCGCCGACCACCAGCAGGCGCTTCACGTCGGCGCGCTTCACGCCGTCATAGATGGCGCGGGTGCCTTCCAGGAACTCGGTGTGGATGTCAGCCACCGACCAGCCCGGGTTGTAGGCGCTGACCACGGCGTCCGTGCCCTTGACCGCCGCGGCGATCTGGTCGGCCTGCTTGGCATCGGCCTTGACCACGGTCAGCCCGGCGCGGGCTTCCAGCTTGGACGGGTCGCGCGCCAGGGCGACGACGTCATGACCGCGGGACAGCAGTTCCTTCAGCACGGCGCTGCCGACGAATCCGGTGGGGCCGATCAGGGCGACTTTCATGGGAGTTCCTTTCGAGGAGAGGGGAGAAGCCTCCGCGTCTCGGGGGGAGAGAAGCGCTTCAGCGATGGGATGAACTGTAGAAACTTCACAATCGCAGCAGAAGTCCTCAGAATCGGCTTTCATTCTTTAGACGATCTACACAATCAAACGCGATGCTGGACCAATTGCGACGGATGGCGGTGCTGGCGACCGTCGTGGAACAGGGCAGCCTGGTGGCCGCGGCGCGGCAGCTGCAGACGACGACCTCCGCGGTGAGCCAGCAGCTGCGAGCGCTGGAGCGCGACATGGGCGTGACGCTGCTGCACCGCTCGACGCGCCGCATCAGCCTGACCCCGGCGGGCGAGCGCTTCGTGCAGGGTTGCCAGGCCATGCTGGCCGCGGCGCGGGAGGCCCAGACCCAGCTGCACCACCTGCGCGACGCGCCGGAGGGGGAGCTGCGGATCAGCGCCCCGGTGGGCTCGGCGCGGCAGATCGGGCCGGCACTGGCGCCGCTGGTGACCGCGCACCCCTTGATGAGCCTGCATCTGGAGGTCGACGACGGCTTCACCGATCTCGTGGCCAAGCGCATCGACCTGGCGGTCCGCTTCGGGCGGCTGCCCGACAGCAGCTGGGTGGCGCAGCGCGTCGGCGCGAAGACGGTCGGGCTCTATGCGGCGCCGGCCTATCTGGCGCGGCGCGGCGTGCCGACCTCGATGGCGGACCTCACCCGGCACGACTGGCTGGCCCTGCGCTCCGATGCCGGCGCGCCCAAGCCGCTGCCGCTGCGCGGGCCGGACGGGCGGGAGGAGCTGCTGCGCGTGACGCCGCGCGCGAGCAGCAACAACCAGCTCAGCCTGCAGCAGCTGTGCGAGGCGGGCATGGGGCTGGCGATGCTCAGCCCCGAGGACGTGGACGAGGCGCAGGGACAAGGCCGGCTGCTGCCGCTGCTGCCGGGCTGGTCGCTGCCGGTGCTGCCGGTGCACGTCATGACCCCGCAGCGCGACGCCCAGCCGGCCAAGGTCCGGCACGCGATCGAGGCGCTCCGGCATGCGTTCTCGGGAAGCGCGGCGGGACATGCCGCGGGGAACGCCGCCGGAAGCGCGGGAAGCGCCGCAAGTGCCGTCAGCGCGGTGGACAGCAGCATCCCGTGAAACCGCGACCAGGGTCAGGCCTTGTCCCCATGGTCGATTCACGGGTCGCCGCTACATTGGCCGCATGACATTGAGTCCTGCCGCCTGGGCCCGCATCGTCCCCTTCGCCCTGTTCATGGGGCTGCTCGCGCTGCGCGGCGCGCTGCCCGAGCACAACGCCTGGGGCGTGGACGCGCGCTGGATCTACGGGCTGAACCTGGTCGTCGTCGGCGGCGCGCTGGCCTGGTACTGGCGCAGCTACGGCGAACTCGCCCGCCAGAACCGCCCCACCCTGCGCGAGGCCGGCCTGGGCGTCGTCGTCGGGCTGGTGGTCTTCGGCCTGTGGATCTCGCTGGACGCGCCGTGGATGCAGCTGGGCGAGGCCACGGCCGCCTTCGTGCCCATGACGGCCGACGGCCGGCCCGACTGGCCGCTGATCGCGATCCGCTGGATCGGCGCGGCACTGCTGGTGCCGGTGATGGAGGAGCTGTTCTGGCGCAGCTTCCTGATGCGCTGGATCGCCAGCCCGCAGTTCGAGTCCGTCGATCCGCGCGCGGCCGGCCTGCGGGCGCTGGTGCTCTCGACCTTCGTCTTCATGCTGGCGCACACGCTGTGGCTCGCCGCCATCGTCGCCGGCGCCGCCTATGCCTGGCTCTATCAACGCACCGGCAAGCTGTGGACGGCGGTCATCGCGCACGCGGTGACGAATGGCGTGCTCGGCGCGTGGGTCGTCTGGAGCGGGCGCTGGGAGTTCTGGTGAATCCCCGGCCCGGCCCGGCGCGACGCCGTCGCCACTCGCCCGAAGGGAGGGCGGCGACCCGAGCCGTCCTCAGCGCTTAAGCGCCTTGGCCACGCCCGCCGGCCGCTGCAGGTGCTTGAAGCGCTCGAAGAGCCAGCAGCGCATGCCCATCACCAGCGTGAACTGACGCTTCTCCTGCTCGGGCAGCTTCTGATCCAGCAGGTGCTGGCGCGAGAAGTCCTCGGCCACGCGCTGCAGACGGTCGCGCAGCTCGCGGGCCATGCCGGGGCTGAGCTGGCCGTGGACCAGCATCAGCAGCTCCGCGTCGCCGTCGAAGCCGCCGCCGAAGAAGTCCTGCATCACGTGGTCGCGGAAGAAGCTCATCACCGGCCCTTGCGGCCGCCAGCGGAAGGTCTTGGCGACCTGCAGCCGGTAGCGGTTGAGCGGACGCAGCTCGATGATGCCCAGCCGGTCCAGCTGCGCGAGCGCGCGCGTCGCGTCGGCCTCGCTCATCCGGTAGGTCGAGACGATCTGCTCGAAGGTCCATTGGCTCAGGCAGCAGATCGCCGTCAGCAGCAGCTTCTCGTCGGCGACGACCTCGCGCTCCTGCTGCAGCGTCAGCTCGCGGCGCAGCGGCTGCGCTTGCGCCAGGCGCTGCGAGAGCTCCGCGAAATCGGTCCTCAGCACCCGGCAGATCTCGTCGATGCGCGACAGCGGCATCTCGCCGCCGACGGCGAACATGCGCTTCACGCTGGACTCGGAGAGGTCCAGTTCCTTGGCCAGCTGCGCGTAGCTGACGCCGGACTGCTTGAGCTCCGACTTGATGAGGTCGATCAGGGTTTGGGTGCTGGACATGGGGGCGGACGTTAGCGCACTTCCTCCCCCCGGTAGCGCCGGCCGACACCGGCCGGACCGCCGCGCGATACCGACGCCATCCCCCGGCCGCGCGACGCGCCGACCTGCCGACGATCACGTCCGTCTCCACTCCCTCGGGCGGCGGTCATGCTCCGACGACGTCATCTCCTGTGCTGCGGCGCTGCCGCCGCGGCCGGTCTCTTCAGCGCGCTGGCGGCCGATGCCGGGCCCTGGCGCAATCCCTGCGGCCATCCCGCGCCGCCCATTCCCGGCGTCGATCCGGACTGGCTGACGCGCGTCTGGGACGGCCTCGATCCCGCGCAGCTCTGGGACGTCCACGCCCACCTGATCGGCACCGGCGATTCGGGCTCGGGCTGCTGGATCGCGCCCTCGCTGTCGCAGTGGTGGCATCCGGTGGAGCTGGGCCGCAAGCACGCGATCCTCAACGGCGCCTGCGTGGACCGCCGCGCCGTGGCCGCCGCCGACATCGACCGCGCCTATGTGCGCCGCCTCACGGCCCTGGCCGACGCCTTCCCGGTCGGCGCGCGCTGGCTGCTGTTCGCCTTCGACGAGGCGGTGGACGCGACCGGCCGGCCTCGCCCGGACTGGACGACCTTCCATGTCCCCGACGGCTACGCGCGCGCCGTGGCCGAGGCCCGCCCCGACCGGTTCGGCTGGGTGGCGAGCATCCATCCGAACCGGGAGGACGCGCTCCCGCGCCTGGACCGCGCGATCGCCGGCGGGGCGCTGGCCATGAAGTGGCTGCCCAGCAGCATGGCCATCGACCTGCGCGACCCGCGCCTGCGGCCCTTCTATGACCGGCTCGCCGCGGCGCGGATGCCGCTGATCGTCCATTGCGGCGAGGAGCACGCCGTCCCCGGCGCCGACCGCCAGGACCTGGGCAACCCGCTGCTGCTGCGCGAGCCGCTGCGCCACGGGGTACGCGTGATCGCGGCGCATTGCGCGTCGCTGGGCCTGGCGATGGACCTGGACCTGCCGCGTCCCCGCCCCGCCCAGGCGTTCGAGCTCTTCTCCCGCCTGATGGACGAGCCGGCCTGGCACGACCTGCTGCTGGGCGACGTCTCGGCGATGTTCCAGTTCAACCGCCGGCCCGAGGTCTGGCGCTCGGTGCTGCGCCGCCAGGACTGGCACGAGCGCCTGCTGCACGGCTCCGACTACCCGCTGCCGGGGGTGATGCCCCTGGTCCGGCTGTCGCGACTCGTCCGTGCGGGGGTGCTGGACGAAGGTCACGTCGCCCCTCTGGAGGCCTTGCGGGGTCACCATCCCTTGATGTTTGATCTCGCCCTCAAGCGACTGGCCCGGTGGCAGGGGGACGCCTTCGGCGCCCCGGTCTACGCGACCGCGCGGCACTTCGCCGCCCGGCGCGCCGGGCCCGAGCGCGCGACACCACGGTCGACCGTCTCCCCCGGGTAGCGGCTACCGATACCCACCCAGCCGCGCGGCGATACTCGCCGCGAAACAACCGGCCGGGCGGGCGGGTCGCGACGACAGTCACGTCATCGCCTCCCGGCAACAACGAACGGGGGCGACGAACCCCGGCAACCCGCCGGTCGAACGACCGGCCCTCAGGAGGAACAGCATCATGACCAGCCACCCCGCCCGCATCCAGCGCGACACCAAAGCCTGGCGCCTCCAGGTGTGGATCTCCTTCGGCATCAGCGTCGCGCTGTGCGCCATCGGCCTGGCCTGGCTGCCCGGCGCCGACCTGGATCGCGCCTTCATGGTCATGGGCTACGTGTTCTGCCTCTCCACCGCCTTCGCCCTGTCCAAGTACATCCGCGACAACCAGGGCACCCGCTCCGACACCCCGATGTGGGGCCTGGTCGTCTGGGCCGGCTTCGGCCTGGCGATGGCGCTGACCGCCTGGGGCCTGTGGCGCATGGAGATCCAGCCGGTCTGGAAGGCCTACCTGCTGGTGTGCTGGCTCTACCTGATCTCCAACGTCTTCACCCTGGCCAAGATGCTGCGCGACGCCCATGAGGCCGACCTCGCCGACGCCCGCCTGCAAGGCCGCCGCGAGGCCCATCGCGACGCCGCCGGCCTCGTCACCGAGTGACCCGCGGCGACAGCGCCCGCGCCCCCCAGTCCCCTGTCTCGTTTGAATCGACCCCAAGGAGCCTCGTCATGCGACCCCGCGCCTCTCTCCTCAGCGTTCTGACCGCCGCCGCCCTCGCCTTCGGCACGACCGGCGCGGCCCGGGCCCACGGCGGCCCGAGCGACGCCAGCGCCGCGCTGTCCGCGGTGCCGGTGGCCCTCTCGGTGGTGGCGCCCTCCGCGGTGCTGGTCGGCGGGGCGGCCTTCGTCGTCGTCGCCGTCGAGAGCACCGCCCGCGGCACCGTCTGGGTGCTGGAGCGCGCCTCCGATGGCGTGCGCATCAGCGTGGAGTTCTCCGGCAAGGTGCTCAGCGGCGCCGCGACCTCGGTCGGCACCGCCATCGTCGTCACCGCGATCAGCACCGGCTACGTGCTCTCCGCCGCCAGCGAGGCCGTGGCCTTCATCCCGAACGAGATCGGCGCCTCGCTGCTCCACAACGAGCGCGTCACCGACAAGGACCGGGTCCTGCGATGAGCGCCCTGCGCGTCATGTCGGGCGGCCTGCGGCGCCACCTCGCCGCGGCGGCGCTGATCGCGCCGATCGCGCTGCTGGCGGCAGCGCCGGCCCAGGCCGGCCGCCCCTGCGAGGACAAGAAGCCCACGCTGGACCAGATCCGCCGCGGCATGGCGCTGGCGCAGGCCACGGCCGAGGCGCTGGACCGCAGCGGCGCCGACGTCGTGCTGCTGGCCCGCGCCGGCCAGGACCTGAGCGAGTACGGCCTGCGCTGGTCGCACGTGGGCTTCGTCTATCGGGACACGATGGGCAGCGGCGCCGACGCCAAGCCTGTCTGGCGCGTGATGCACAAGCTCAACCAGTGCGGCACCGCGCTGGCGGACCTCTACCGTCAGGGCCTGGGCGAGTTCTTCATGGACAACCCGGTCCGCTACGAGGCGGCCTATGCCGTGCTCGCGCCGGCACTGCAGCAGGCGCTGCTGCCGCTGCTGCGCGAGAACGCTCGCGCGGCCGCGCTGCACAGCCCCGCCTACAGCATGGTGGCCTATCCCTGGGCGACCGAGTACCAGCAGAGCAACCAGTGGGCGCTGGAGACCCTGGCCTCGGCGGCCGCGCCGGGTGAGGTCTTCAACCGGCCGCAGGCGCAAGCCTGGCTGCGCCGCCAGGGCTACACGCCCACCGACCTGCGGCTGTCGACCGCCAAGCGGCTGGGCGCGCGCATCGGCATGGCCAACGTCGCCTTCGACGACCATCCGTCGGCACGACGCTTCTCGGGCCACATCGACACCACGACCGCCGACACCGTCTTCAGCTGGCTGACCCGCAAGGGCCTGGGCCAGGCGCCGCAGGTGGTCAAGGCGCCCTGAGCGCAGCCGCCGCGGTCCCCCCGAACTCCCACCACGAGCCCCTCCCATGAGCGACTCCTCCCACACCAGCCAGTTCGCCCTGCTCGGGCAACGCCGCTTCGCGCCCTTCTTCTGGACGCAGTTCCTCGGCGCCGGCAACGACAACCTGTTCAAGTTCGCCTTCACCGTGCTGGTGACCTACCAGCTCAACCTGAGCTGGCTGCCGCCCAAGCAGGCCGGCCTGGCGATCGGGGCGCTCTTCATCCTGCCCTTCGTGCTGTTCTCGGCCACCAGCGGCCAGCTCGCCGACAAGTACGACAAGGCGCGGCTGATGCGGCTGGTCAAGAGCCTGGAGATCGTGATCATGGCGCTCGCCGCCTTCGGCTTCTACACGGTCAACGTGCCGGTGCTGCTGGGCTGCGTGTTCCTGATGGGCCTGCACTCGACGCTGTTCGGGCCGGTCAAGTACGCCTACCTGCCGCAGCACCTGGACGACCGCGAGATCACCGGCGGCAACGGCATGGTGGAGATGGGGACCTTCGTCTCCATCCTGCTGGGCAACCTGGCCGGCGGCCTGCTGGTGGCGACGCCCATCGTCGGGCCGCAGCATGTCGCGGTGGCCTGCGTGATCGTCGCGGTCCTGGGCCGGCTGACAGCGCAGGCCATCCCGGCCAGCCCGTCCACCGATCCGCACCTGGCCATCAACTGGAACCCGATCACCGAGACCTGGCGCAACCTGAAGCTGGCGCACGGTCAGCTGGCGGTGTTCCGCTCGCTGCTGGGCATCTCGTGGATGTGGTTCTTCGGGGCGGTGTTCCTGGCCAACTTCCCGTCCTTCGCCAAGGAGGTGCTGCATGGCGACGAGCATGTCGCCTCGCTGCTGCTGATGGTGTTCTCGGTGGGCATCGGCGTGGGCTCGCTGCTGTGCGAGGTGCTCTCGCGCCGCCACGTCGAGATCGGCCTGGTGCCGCTGGGCGCGATCGGCATGAGCGTGTTCGCCATCGACCTGTACTTCGCCTCGCGCGGCCTGCCGCCGGCGAACGCCCTGGGCGTGGGCCAGTTCCTGTCGCAGCACGCCCACTGGCGCGTGCTGGCCGACCTGGCGCTGCTGGCGCTGTTCGCGGGTCTGTACAGCGTGCCGATGTATGCGCTGATCCAGATGCGCGCGCAGCCCTCGCACCGCGCCCGCATCATCGCGGCCAACAACATCCTGAACGCGCTGTTCATGATCGCCAGCTCCGTCCTCGCGGGCGCGCTGCTGGGCGCGGGCCTGTCGATCCCGGAGCTGTTCCTGGCGGTGGGCGTGGCCAACGCGGTGGTGGCGTTCTACATCTTCCTGGTGGTGCCGGAGTACCTGCTGCGCTTCATCGCCTTCGTCGTGTCGCGCCTGGTCTACCGCTTCCGCCTGAGCGGCGACCATCACATCCCGACGCAGGGCGCGGCGGTGCTGGTCTGCAACCACGTGAGCTTCGTCGACGCGGTGCTGCTGATGGCCGCGAGCCCGCGTCCGATCCGCTTCCTGATGGACCACCGCATCTTCCGCATCCCGGTGCTGGGCTGGATGTTCAAGCTGGCCAAGGCGATCCCGATCGCGCCGCAGAAGGAAGACCCCGCGACCTACGAAGCCGCCTTCGCCGCCGCCCGCGCGGTACTGGACGACGACGAGCTGGTCTGCATCTTCCCCGAGGGCGGCATCACCCGCGACGGCACGCTGCAGCCCTTCAAGGGCGGCGTCATGAAGCTGGTGGAGAACCACCCGGACCTGCCGGTGGTGCCGATGGCGCTGCAGAACCTGTGGGGCTCGTACTTCTCCCGGGTGGAGAAGGGCGAGGCGATGGTGCGGCCGTTCCGGCGCGGGATGTTCTCGCGCGTCGGACTGGTGGCCGGCGCGCCGATCCCCGCGAAGGACGTGACACCCGAGCTGCTGCGCGAGCGGGTCGGCGCCCTGCTCGGCACGCCGGACGGCATGACGGCGCAACCCGCCAAGGCATGATCCCCGGTTGAACGAAGAAGGCCTCCGCAAGGAGGCCTTCTTCGTTGGGGGGGACGCTTCGATGGTCAGGCCTTCGGAGTTCCCGGTCAGTCTTCAGGCGCTGCGCACGCCCCGCCGCAGCGCGCGCTTGATCCGGAGCTTGATCGTCCGTGCCGTGCGCCACGCGGCGCTGGTACGGACCCACGCGAGCAGTCCGTCCTTCCACACCGTCCAGCGCGCATACAGCCGCGCGAACCAGGGCAGCGTCATCAGCGCCGGATGCGTGAGCGCGAAGATGCGCGCCACCACCGCGGTGCCGAGCACCTTCGCCAGCACGATCACCGCGAGCCCCAGCCCCGGTCGCCCGACGCCCATCAGCCACACCGCGGCGACCTTGATCGGCAGCAGCAGCAGTCCGGGCAGGAAGAACACGACCAGCGCCAGGTAGGGCGGCAGCCGCCTCACGGCGGCCTCGAGCTGGCGGAAGACCGGCAGCCGGCCGATGGCGGCCATCGCGCGCTGCAGCGGCTCCCAGCCCCATTCCTCGAAGAGGATGACGATGGCCAGGACCACGCGGATCAACCAGCGAAACGGCGCGATGAGCAGCTTCAGCATCGCTCGATCTTCACACGCGGCGCCTTAGGGGCCCATGAAGCCCACGCCGGGAAAACCGGCTTGGGCCTGGCATGAAAGCCGGTGGGGGCCGGCCTTGATGACCCGCCCGATCGACCTCAGATCCCGCGCGCGCGATCCGCCAGGAAGCGCCGGCGGAAGCCCTCGAAGTCGCCCGCGTCCAGCGCCTCGCGGACCTCCTTCATGAGGTTGAGGTAGTAGTGCAGGTTGTGCACGCTGGTCAGCATCGGGCCGAGCATCTCGCCGCAACGGTCCAGGTGGTGCAGGTAGGCGCGGCTGAAGTTGGCGCAGCAGTAGCAGCTGCAGGTCTCGTCGACCGGCTTCTCATCGGCCTTGTAGCGCGCATTGCGCAGACGCAGGTCGCCGAAGCGGGTGAACAGGTGGCCGTTGCGCGCGTTGCGGGTCGGCATGACGCAGTCGAACATGTCCACGCCCTGGCGCACGCCCTCGACCAGATCCTCCGGCGTCCCCACGCCCATCAGGTAGCGCGGCTTGTTGTCAGGGAGCTGATGCGCGATGTGGTCCAGCACCCGCAGCATGTCGGCCTTGGGCTCGCCCACCGACAGCCCGCCGATCGCGTAGCCCGGCAGGTCCAGGTCCTTGAGCCCCGCCAGCGACACGTCGCGCAGGTTCTCGAACATGCCGCCCTGCACGATGCCGAACAGCGCGTTGGGGTTCTGCAGCCGCTCGAACTCGTCCTTGCAGCGCTTGGCCCAGCGCAGGCTCATCTCCATCGACAGGCGGGCTTCCTTCTCGGTGGTGAGCTCGCCCTTGGTCTCGTACGGCGTGCACTCGTCGAATTGCATGACGATGTCGCTGTTGAGGATGGTCTGGATCTGCATGGAGATCTCCGGCGTCAGGAACAGCTTGTCCCCGTTCACCGGCGAGGCGAACTTCACGCCCTCCTCCGTGATCTTGCGCATCTCGCCCAGCGACCAGACCTGGAAGCCGCCCGAGTCGGTGAGGATGGGCTTGTTCCAGCTCTCGAACTGATGCAGGCCGCCGAACTGCTTCATGATGTCCAGGCCCGGCCGCATCCACAGGTGGAAGGTGTTGCCCAGGATGATCTGCGCGCCCATCTCCTCGAGCGATCGCGGCATCACGCCCTTCACCGTGCCGTAGGTCCCCACCGGCATGAAGATGGGTGTCTGCACGACGCCGTGATTGAGCGTCATGACGCCGCGACGCGCGCGGCCCTCGGTCTTGAGCAGTTCGAACTTCAGCATGGGCGCGATTATCTCAGCCCCTCTCCGCCCCCTTCTCCAGGGGGCATCCGGTCCCCCGCCCAGGCGTATGCTCGACCGCCAAGAGGGGCTCGGACTCCCGGGGAGACATCGTTGAGGACCTGGATCGCCGCCATCGCGCTGACGGCCGCGGGCATGGGCGCATCGCCGGCCGCGCTGGCCTGCGGGCCGTACTCGGTCGGGATGTACGAGTACAGCTCGCTCTATTACCGCGACGCCGGGGGCCAGTGGACCGGCATCGACAAGGAGGTGGTGGACGAGCTCGCCCGCCGCACCGGTTGCCAGCTCGTCCCGCGCGCCGAGTCGCGCGTGCGCATCTGGGCGCAGCTGGCCTCGGGGCAGATGGACATGACGGTGTCGGCGCTGCCCACGCAGGAACGGGCGCTGCTGGTGGAGTTCATCCCCTACATCGAATCGCGCCAGTACGTCGTGATGCGACCGGCCCTGGCGGCGGCGCTGACGACGCCGGCCGCCTTCCTGGCCCAGCGCGAGCGGCGGGTGATCGTCGTGCGCGGCTACGCCTTCGTCCCGACGCTGGAGAGCTGGCTCACCCGCATGCGGGTGCAGGGCCGGGTGGTCGAGGCCCCGGACCAGACCACCGCGATGCGCGTGTTCAAGGCCGGCCGCGCCGACGCGCTGGTGCTGGGCGCCCACAGCCTGGCGACGGCGCGCCGCAACGATCCCGCCTTCGGGGAGTACACCGCGCTGTCCTACGCGCCGCAGGAGCGGAGCATCGGCGCGCTGGCCCTGTCCCGGCAGCGGATCGCGCAGGAGGACCGCGACCGGATGCGGCACGCCATCGAGGAGATGCTGCGCGACGGCACGCTGGAGGCGATCAAGAAGCGCCACCTGGGCGATCTGTCCGAGACGCCCTGATGCCCGGCCGGCCGCTGAGCGCGCGGCCGCCGCGGCGCACGCATCGACAATCGCGCCCATGCCCTCGAGTCTCGCCGCCCCGGTCCACGCCGAACTGATCATCAAGAAGAGCCGCTTCATCGGATGCGTGGAGTCGGTGCCCGATCGCGCGGCGGCGCTGGCCCGCGTGGAGCAGCTGCGGGCGGCGCATCCCGGCGCGGCGCATGTGTGCTGGGCGCTGATGGCGGGCGGGCAGTCCGCCGCCAACGACGACGGCGAGCCCGGCGGCACCGCCGGCCGGCCGATGCTGGAAGTGCTGCGGCACCAGGACCTGGACGGCGTGCTGGCGACGGTGGTGCGCTACTTCGGCGGCGTGAAGCTGGGCGCGGGCGGGCTGGTGCGGGCCTACACGGACGCGGTGGCGCAGGCGCTGCTCCAGGCGGAGAAGGTGCCGATGGTGCGCCTGCGGACCTTGCGCTGCACCCTGCCCTACGCGCAGGAAGGCCTGCTGCGGCGCGAGGCCGAGAAGGCCGGCGCGGCGCTGGTCGAGGTCGCGCACGGGGCGCTGGTGGACATCACGCTGCGCCTGCCGGAGACCGCGGCCGATGCCTTCGTCGCGGGCTTGAATGAATCGGGGCAGGGGCGGATCGGGTGGTTGAAGGCAGACGCGGATTGACGCGCGCACCATGACGGTCCTTTTAAGGGCCACTATCCCTCGGATGGCGACTTTCTGGCCCTTATAAGGGCCGTTATCCGACGGGCCACGCCACGCCCTGCCACCCCTGCATCGCCCATCCGCGAAGCCTCCCCAGCGGCTTGCTCCCGAGCCCGGCCTAGAATCACGGGCTGCATTTCCCCCACCCTCTTACTGCGCGAGACGTCCCGTGGCCGCAACCATCCTCCAAAAGATCCCCTCTGGCGAACGCGTCGGCATCGCCTTCTCCGGCGGCCTGGACACCAGCGCCGCGGTGCACTGGATGCGCGCCAAGGGCGCCATCCCTTGCGCCTACACCGCCAACCTGGGCCAGCCCGACGAGTCCGACTACGACGAGATCCCCCGCAAGGCCAAGGCCTACGGCGCCGAGATCGCCCGCCTGATCGACTGCCGCGCGCAGCTCGTCGCCGAAGGCATCGCCGCGATCCAGTGCGGCGCGTTCCACATCAAGAGCGGCGGCGCCACCTACTTCAACACCACCCCGCTGGGCCGCGCCGTCACCGGCACCGCCCTGGTGGTGGCGATGCGCGACGACGGCGTCAACATCTGGGGCGACGGGTCGACGTTCAAGGGCAACGACATCGAGCGCTTCTACCGCTACGGTCTGCTCGCCAACCCGTCCCTCAAGATCTACAAGCCCTGGCTGGACCAGACCTTCATCGACGAGCTCGGCGGTCGCAAGGAGATGAGCGAGTACCTCATCGCCAACGGCTTCGACTACAAGATGAGCGTGGAGAAGGCCTACTCGACCGACTCCAACATGCTGGGCGCGACCCACGAGGCCAAGGACCTGGAGTTCCTGAACAAGGGCATGAACATCGTCAACCCGATCATGGGCGTGGCCTTCTGGAAGGACGACGTCGCGATCAAGGCGGAGACGGTCACCGTGCGCTTCGAGGAAGGCGTCCCGGTCGCGCTGAACGGCCAGAGCTTCCCGAACGCGGTCGAGCTGTTCATGGAAGCCAACCGCATCGGCGGCCGCCACGGCCTGGGCATGTGCGACCAGATCGAGAACCGCATCATCGAAGCCAAGTCCCGCGGCATCTACGAAGCCCCCGGGATGGCGCTGCTGCACATCGCCTACGAGCGCCTGGTCACCGGCATCCACAACGAGGACACCATCGAGCAGTACCGCATGAACGGCATGAAGCTGGGCCGTCTGCTGTACCAGGGCCGCTGGTTCGACCCGCAATGCCTGATGCTGCGCGAGACCGCCCAGCGCTGGGTCGCCCGCGCCATCACCGGCGAGGTGACGCTGGAGCTGCGCCGCGGCAATGACTACTCGATCATGGACACGGTCAGCGCCAACCTGACCTACGCGCCGGAGCGCCTGTCCATGGAGAAGGTCGAGGACGCCGCCTTCTCGCCGGCCGACCGCATCGGCCAGTTGACCATGCGCAACCTGGACATCGCCGACACGCGCGAGAAGCTGGGCGTGTACAGCCGCGCCGGCCTGCTGGGCAAGAACTCGGAAGGCTCGATTCCGCTGCTGACCGGCGGCGACGAGTAAGGTCCACCGCCTGGAGCGCGACGTCGCTTCAGACGTCCATGAGAAAGCCGCTGATCGCTCAGCGGCTTTTTTGTTGTCCCGCGCTTGCGGAGGCCTCGCCCGTCGCGTCCGGCATCAGGCGTCGCGCGAGGTCCCGCCCCGAGGCGCCAGGGCGTCCGGAGACGCCGGATCCACCACCACGACGGCCGCGCGCGGCGCGCCCTCGCCGGGCAGCGGTGCGATCGGGGCCAGGTGCCGCAGCTTGTCCGGGTTGCGCTGCACGTAGATGGCGCTGATCCGGCCCGGCTCGGCGGCCGGCCGCAGTGCCACGGTCTGGATGGGCGCACCGTCCGGGCCGTAGACGATGTAGCCCGGCAGACCGTTGACCCGCGCCTGGCGCACCCGCCAGGCGCTGCTGGTCGGCAGCTTCGCGAAGCCGACGAAGGCCCGCGCCACCAGCGCCCCACCCTCCAGCGCCTTGGGCACCGCGGAGACCTTGCCCCCACCATCGGCCAGCAGCACGGCGTCCTCGGTCAGCACCTTGGCCAGCGCGTCGACGTCGAAGGAGGTCAGCGCGTCCATGAAGGCGCCGAACAGCCGCTGGCGCTCCTCGTCCTCGACCTCGTGGCGGGCGTAGTCCGCCTTGACGTGCTGGCGGGCACGGCTGACCAGCTGGCGGCAGGCCGCCTCGCTGCGGTTCAGGCGCCGGGCGACCTCGTCGAAGTCCAGCTCGAAGACCTCGCGCAGCAGGAAGGCGGCGCGCTCCAGCGGTGACAGGCGCTCCAGCGTCAGCATGAACGCCACCGACACGTCCTGCGCGAACTCGGCCTGCGTCTCCGGGCTGGGCGACCAGTCGCCCGCCTCGTCGACCAGCGGCTCCGGCAGCCAGACGCCGACGTACTGCTCGCGCCGGACGGCCGCCGACTGCAGCCGGTCCAGGCACAGGTTGGTCACCAGCCGCGAGAGGAAGGCGCCGGCATGGTTCACCGTGGCCTCGTCCACCTCGGCCCAGCGCAGCCAGGCCTCCTGGACGATGTCCTCGGCCTCGGCCCGCGAGCCCAGCATCCGGTAGGCCAGCGCCCGCAGCGAGCGCGCATGGTCACGGTCGAAGCGCAGCGCGCGGGCGGCCGCCGAGTGGGCGTCGAGCGCCGGCGGCCCGCTCGGCGACAGCGCCGGGGGGAGGTCCGGATCGGTCCGTGGATCGACCCGGGGATCGGCGATGGAACCGAGGGTCGGATCGGGGATCGGATCGGTGGCGTCGTGGGTGGCTGGCATCGCGGTCGTCATGAGCTTGTCCTGTGGACAAGACGACGCAGCCTACCCGCTTGTGACGTCAATCCCCGCGGCGCTCGAGCAGCATTGCGTCGCCGTAGCTGAAGAAGCGGTAGCGCTGGGCGATCGCGTGGCGGTAGAGCGCCATGATCGGCTCGTACCCGGCGAAGGCCGAGACCAGCATCATCAGCGTGCTCTTGGGCAGGTGGAAGTTGGTCACCAGCCGGTCCACGACCTGGAATTCGAAGCCGGGGGTGATGAAGATGTCGGTCTCGCGCGCGCCGGCCGTCAGCGCCCCGCCGCGCGCGGCGGACTCCAGCGCCCGCAGCGTGGTCGTCCCCACGGCCGTCACCCGGCCGCCCGCGGCCCGGCAGCGCTCGATCGCGGCCACGGTCTCGGGCGTGACCTGGAACCACTCGCTGTGCATCTTGTGCTCGGCCAGCGATTCCACCCGCACCGGTTGGAACGTCCCGGCGCCCACGTGCAGCGTCACGTGCGCGGTGCCGACGCCGCGCTCGGCCAGCCGGGCCAGCAGGGCCTCGTCGAAGTGCAGCGCGGCGGTGGGCGCGGCGACGGCGCCGGGCTCGCGCGCGAAGACGGTCTGGTAGCGCCGCACGTCGTCGGCGGAGTCGTCATGCGCGATGTAGGGCGGCAGCGGCACATGGCCGTGGCGCTCCAGCAGCTCGAACGGATCGCCGGACAGGCGCAGGTGGAAGAGGCCGTCGTCCGGGCCGCAGCGGCCCAGCACCTCGGCGTCGAAGGCCTCGGCGAAGCGCACCACCGCGCCGGCCTTGGGGCTCTTGCTGGCGCGCATGTGGGCCCAGACCTCGCGGGTGCCGGGCAGCACGCGCTCGACCAGGGCCTCGACCGCGCCGCCGCTGGACTTCTGGCCGTACAGCCGCGCCTTGATGACCTTGGTGTCGTTGAACACCAGCAGGTCGCCGGGGTTGAGCAGATCCGGCAGCTCGCGGAACACGCGGTCCACGGGCGGGTCGACGCGGCCGTCGAGCAGACGCGAGGCGCTGCGCTCGGCGGCGGGATGCTGGGCGATGAGGTCGTCGGGCAGAGCGAAATCGAAGTCGCTCACCGTGAAGAGTCGGGACATGCGCGTTGAGGGCCGGACGGACCCGTGCCAATCGGAGAGGGGGAATCGCACCGGCCGCGCGGGGCCACCGAGGCCGCCGGGCCTGTCCGGGCCCTCGGGGACGCCGCCAGGCCCCGGTCGGTGCGGGGAGGCCGCGATTGTCCCATGCGTCCGCCGGCGGGATCGCCCCGCCTCGCGCTCACTGCCAGCGCGCGCCCTGGTGCAGCAGCGCGGCCAGGCGACCGCTGGACTGCATGTCCCCGATGCCGCGCGCGAAGGCGGCGGCCTGCCGCTCGCCCTCCGGCCGGGTGCGAGAGAAGGCGGTGTACAGCGGGATCTCCGCCACGGCGGGCTCCAGCCAGACCAGCTTGCCCGCCCCTTCGCGCAGCTGGGTCTCGAGCAGATGCATGGCCACGCCCTTGTCGATCAGCGCCAGGTCGACGCGGCCGGCCAGCAGCTTGCGCAGGTTGGCCAGGTCGTCGACCGCGCCTTCGACCGGCAGCTTGGCGGCCTCGAAACGCTCCGGGTTCGCATACCCGTTGACCACGCCGATGCGCTTGCCTTGCAGCGCGCTCAGGTCGTCCACGCGCAGCCCGGCCCCGGCGCGCGCCATGAAGCCGATCTGGTTGAGGATGCCCAGCGGGGTCGGGAAGCGCATCGTGCGTTCGCGCTCGGCGGAGCGCCAGGCGCCGACGACGGCGTCGAAGTCACCGCGCTGGAACTCCAGCAGCGCGCGCGCCCAGGGTCGGAAGCTCAGGGTCACCGACTGGCCGGCCTGGGCGAGCGCGGCCCGCGTGATCTCGCTGGCGATGCCGCCGCCGGGCAGCGCGCTGCCGGTGTAGGGCGGGAACTCGGTGGCGACCAGGCGCAGCGGCGCGTCCGCGGCGCGCGCGGGCACGCCCAGTCCGGCGGCGGTGGCGCCGACGGCCACGGCGGTGAGGTGGAGCAGGCAGTCGCGTCGGGAGGTCATGGACGGTGGGGGCCCGATCGGGCGGAGTCGGCCAGTCACGCGGCCCGCTCCGGGGGCCGCACGGGCGCGAGCCTAGCAGGCGGCGCGGGCCCTCCGCGTACTCACAGACCCGGGTGGCGACGTGGCGATCCGACGAAGGTCGTCCGCGCTGGCGGGCGCTCCCCGATGCCACGACGGGCGTGACTCCGCGGAGACGGGAAACGGCGCAGGCAGAATGCCGCCCCATGTCCGAGGCCCGATCCGTTCCGTCGTCGAAGCCGCCGCCCGGCGCGGCCGGTGGCGACGCGCCGGCCAAGGCGGCGCCGGCGCAGAAATCCGCCCCGCAGAAAGCCATGGAGAAGCTCGGCCTGACGCGCGACATCGACCTGGCGCTGCACCTGCCGCTGCGCTACGAGGACGAGACCACGCTGGCCCCGCTGGGCGACGCCCGCGACGGCGACACGCTGCAATGCGAGGGCGAGGTGATCGAGAGCCGCATCGAGATGCGTGGCCGCCGCCAGCTGCTGGTCAAGCTGCGCGACGACGAGGGCGCCCTGCTGCTGCTGCGCTTCCTGCACTTCTATCCCTCGCACCAGAAGACCCTGGCCGTGGGCGCGCGCGTGCGGGTGCGCGGCGAGATCCGCGTCGGCTTCTTCGGCCGCGAGATGGTCCACCCCAACTTCCGCAAGGTCGAGGCGGACACGCCGCTGGCGACCTCGCTCACGCCGGTCTATCCGACCAGCGCGCAGCTGCCGCAGGCCTACCTGCGCAAGGCCGTCGCCTCAGGGCTGCGACGCGCCCCGCTGGACGAGGTGCTGCCGCAGGCGCTGATCCCGCGCGGCCTGCCGCCGCTGCGCGACGCGCTCAACTTCCTGCACCACCCGCCGCCCTCGGCCGGACTCTCCACGCTGGAGGACCACACCCATCCGGCCTGGCAGCGGCTCAAGTTCGAGGAGCTGCTGGCCCAGCAGCTCAGCCAGCAACGCGCCCAGCGCGAGCGCGCCCATCTGCGCGCGCCCGCCTTGCGCGGCCAGCCGGGCGGACTGCATGAGCGGCTGCTCGCCGCCCTGCCCTTCGCGCTGACCGGCGCGCAGCGGCGCGTGTGCGAGGAGATCGCCGGCGACCTCGCGCGCCCGCAGCCCATGCACCGGCTGCTGCAGGGGGACGTGGGCTCGGGCAAGACCGTGGTGGCCGCGATCGCCGCGGCCGTGGCCATCGACGCGGGTTGGCAGTGCGCGCTGATGGCGCCCACCGAGATCCTGGCCGAGCAGCACTTCCGCAAGCTGATCGGCTGGCTGGAGCCGCTGGGCATCCGCGTCGCGTGGATCACCGGCAGCGTCAAGGGCAAGGCGCGGCAGAAGATGCTGGACGCGGCCGCCTCTGGCGAGGCCACGCTGATCGTCGGCACGCACGCGGTCATCGAGGACAAGGTGCGCTTCCACCGGCTGGGGCTGGCGATCATCGACGAGCAGCATCGCTTCGGCGTCGCGCAGCGACTGGCGCTGCGCAAGAAGCTCGCCGACGAGGCGGCCGGCGTGGCGGATCCCTCCACGCCGGGTTCGGGCCCGCTGGAGCCCCACCTGCTGATGATGAGCGCCACGCCCATCCCGCGCACCCTGGCGATGACCTACTTCGCCGACCTGGACGTGTCCACCATCGACGAGCTGCCGCCCGGCCGCAGCCCCATCGTCACGCGCGTCTTCGCCGACGGACGGCGCGACGACGTGATCGAGAAGATCGCCGCGTCGGTCGAGGACGGGCGCCAGGTCTACTGGGTCTGCCCGCTGATCGAGGAGTCCGAGGCGCTGGACCTGAAGAACGCCACCGAGACCCACGCCGAGCTCAGCGCCGCGCTGCCCGGCCGCATGGTGGGGCTGCTGCACGGCCGCATGCCGCCGGCGGAGAAGGCCGCGGTGATGTCGCTGTTCAGCGGCGGACAGCTGAGCGTGCTGGTCGCGACCACGGTGATCGAGGTCGGCGTCGACGTGCCCAACGCCAGCGTGATGGTGATCGAGCATGCCGAGCGCTTCGGCCTGTCGCAGCTGCACCAGCTGCGCGGACGCGTGGGTCGGGGCTCGGTCGCGAGCGTGTGCGTGCTGATCTACACCGGGCCGCTGTCGGACACCGGCAAGTCGCGGCTGCGCGCGATGGCCGAGACCACCGACGGCTTCGAGATCGCGCGGCGCGACCTGGACATCCGCGGCCCCGGCGAGTTCATGGGCGCGCGCCAGAGCGGCGCGCAGCTGCTGCGCTTCGCCGATCTGCAGGAGGACGCGCCGCTGCTGAGCGCGGCGCGGGCGCTGGCGCCCAAGCTGCTCGACGAACAGCCGCGCGCCGCGCAGCTGCAGGTGGAGCGCTGGCTCGGCCACAAGACCGAGTACCTCAAGGCCTGATCCCGTCCGCGCGCGTCACGGCCCGCGCCATGGCCTCGCAACGGCCCGCGCCGTGGCCGCGAGCGGCCACCAACGACAACGCCGCCGGCGGTCCCAGGAGGACCCCGCGGCGGCGCTGGGCGGGACCGGCCGCGCGGGCCGGTCGTCGATCACTTCAGCTGGATGGCCCAGTACAGCAGGACCTCGGTCGCCGGGGTGTCGGCGCCGGGAGCCAGTTGCGGCTCGGCGTTGATCTTGTCGATCGTGGCCGTGCCCGAGATGACGCTGCCGAAGACCGCGTAGCCGGGGTTCAGCGCGTCCTTGTAGTCCAGCTGGCCGCTGTTGTCGACGCTGTTGAAGTAGAACTGGCTGGTCGCCGAGTCGGCGGCCGCGGTGCGCGCCATGCCGATCGTGTACTTCTTGTTGGACAGGCCGGCGATGTTGGATTCCAGCTTGATCGCCGCGTTCAGGCCGGTCTTGGCCGCGCCGCCGCTGACGAAGCCGCCGCCCTGCGCCACGAAGTTGGGCACCACGCGATGGAAGATGGTGTTGTCGTAGAACTTGGCGTTGACGTACTTCAGGAAGTTGTCGACGCTCAGCGGCGCGCGGGCGTCCAGCGCGACGACGATCTCACCGTCGCTGGTCAGCATGCAGACCGTGTGCGCGGCCGTGCTGGCGGTCGATGCGGCGATGCCCGCGGCGCTGCAGCTGGTCGTCGGCGCGACGGTCACGGGGTTCGGCTTGGGCAGGAGCGGGCCGGAATCGCCGCCACCGCCGCCGCAGGCGGCCAGGAAGACGGCGCCGCCGAGCGCGGCGGACAGGGCCAGCAGACGGCCGGCGTTCGGGATGGTGTGGGACTTCATGGGAGGAGGCGGGGAGTTCGTGACTCCCGGTCGGGCGTGGAAAGCGCGCAGTATCGTGTCAGCCCCGACACAATCCAGCCCCGCCGTGCGTGCGCCGCACGAGAGCACCCCAGGCTTTCCCTAACGCTTTCTTAACCGGGTGTTGCAGTTCACCCAGCGTCCAGGAAAGTCCCCGCCGGTCGGGCATCGGCGCGCTGTCGATCCGGCGCCCGAGGGCGTCCATGCCCCGTCGATCCGGCGCCTCTCGGCGCCGCGGATCAGCACTCGAGGTTGTCGATCAGGCGCGTCTCGCCGATGCGCGCGGCGGCCAGCGCCACCAGCGGTTCGCCCTCGCGGGCGGGGCCCAGGTCGTGGCGGCGGCGCAGCGTCAGATAGTCCGGCGCCCAGCCCGCGTCGCGCAGCGACCGCATCGCGTCGGCCTCGATGCGGTCCAGGTCGCGCTCGCCCGCCTGCCAGCGCGCGATCAGCGCCTTCAGCGTGCGCGACAGCAGCAACGCGTCCTGCTTCTGCTGCTCGCTCAGGTAGCCGTTGCGCGAGGACAGCGCCAGGCCATCGGCGTTGCGCTCGGTCTCGCCGGCGAGGATGCGGATGGGCATCGCCAGCTGGTCCACCATGCGGCGGATCACCATCAGCTGCTGGTAGTCCTTCTTGCCGAAGACGGCCACGTCCGGCTGCACGATCTGGAACAGCTTGGCCACCACCGTGCAGACGCCGATGAAGAAGCCGGGCCGGAAGTGTCCTTCCAGGATGTCGGCCAGCTCGGCGGGGGGATGCACCTTGTAGCCCTGGGGCTCGGGGTACATCTCCTTCTCGTCCGGCGCGAAGATGACGTCGCAGGTCGCGCTTTCGAGCAGTTCCGCGTCGCGGGGCAGTGTGCGCGGGTAGCGGTCGAAGTCCTCGTGCGGCGCGAACTGCAGCCGGTTGACGAAGATGCTGGCGACGACGACACCGTCCGGTCCCACCGCGGCGCGCGCCTGACGCACCAGCGCCAGATGCCCCTCGTGCAGATTGCCCATGGTGGGGACGAAAGCGACGGACTTGTCGCCCGCGAGCGCGGCCCGCAGGCCGGCGATGTCGTGATGGATCTTCATGGCGAGGGCCCGATCAGTAGGTGTGCTCGGGCGCCGGGAAGGCGCCGGACTTCACGTCCGCGACGTAGCGGGCGAAGGCCTCGCCCACCGAGGCCGAGCCTTGCATGAAGTCGCGCACGAAGCGCGGCTTGCGCCCGCCGCCCACGCCCAGCATGTCGTGCATCACCAGCACCTGGCCGGAGCATTCCGCGCCGGCGCCGATGCCGATCACCGGCACGCCCAGCTCGCGGGTCAGCTCACCCGCGAGCGCGGCGGGCACCATCTCCAGCAGCAGCATCTGCGCGCCGGCGTCGACCAGTTCGCGCGCATGGGACTTGATCTGGGCGGCGCTCTCGGCGTCCTTGCCCTGGACCTTGTAGCCGCTGAGCGCGGTCACGGTCTGCGGCGTCAGGCCCAGGTGGGCGCAGACGGGGATGCCGCGCTCGGTCAGGAAGCGGACGGTCTCGGTGGTCCAGCCGCCCCCTTCGAGCTTGATCATGTGGGCACCGGCCTGGGCCAGCTGCATCGCATTGCGCCAGGCGACCTGGGGCGACTCGTGATACGTGCCGTAGGGCAGGTCCGAGACGATCCAGGCCCGCTGGCGGGCGCGGGCGACACAACCCGTGTGATAGACCATCGCGTCCAGCGTCACCGGGACCGTGGTCTGCAGGCCCTGCACCACGTTGCCCAGCGAATCCCCGATCAGGATCGAGTCCACGCCCGCGTCCTCCATCGCGTGGGCGAAGGTGGCGTCGTAGGCGGTCAGCATGGCGATCTTCTCGCCGGCGGCATGCATGTCGAGCAGGCGCTGCAGCGTGACGGGCTTGCGCTCGGGGGAAGTCGAGGAGGCGGCCGCGGACGGGCGCGGCGCGCTGGCGTAAGGGGAGGTCGGTTCGGTCATGCGTGTCCCCTGGAAGGGAGGCCCATGGGTGGGGCGGCAGTGTACCGGCGGTGCCAGGAGGGCGCTTTCTGAGGACAATGCCGGCCATGACCCTCACCGAATTGCGCTACATCGTCGCCGTCGCCCGCGAGCGCCATTTCGGCCGCGCGGCCGAAGCCTGTTTCGTGTCGCAGCCGACCTTGTCGGTCGCGATCAAGAAGCTGGAAGAGGAGCTGGACGTCAAGATCTTCGAGCGCGGCGCCAACGAGGTGACCATGACCCCGCTGGGCGAGGACATCGTGCGCCAGGCCCAGTCGGTGATCGAGCAGGCCAGCGCGATCAAGGACATCGCCAAGCGCGGCAAGGACCCGCTGGACGGGCCGCTGCGGCTGGGCATCATCTACACGATCGGCCCGTATCTGCTGCCGGAGCTGGTCAAGCATTGCATCGACCTCTACCCACGCATGCCGCTGATGCTGCAGGAGAACTTCACCCAGAAGCTGCTGGACATGCTGCGCACCGGGGAGCTGGACTGCGCCATCATGGCCGAGCCCTTCCCCGACGCCGGCCTGGCGGTGGCGCCGCTGTACGACGAGTCCTTCGTCGTCGCGGTTCCCGCCTCCCACCCGCTGGCCAAGAAGGAGCGCATCAGCGCCGAGGAGCTCAAGGCCGAGACCATGCTGCTGCTGGGCAACGGTCACTGCTTCCGCGATCACGTGCTGGAGGTCTGCCCGGAGTTCGCGCGCTTCTCGACCGACGCGGAGGGCATCCGCAAGAGTTTCGAGGGGAGCTCGCTGGAGACGATCAAGCACATGGTGGCGTCCGGGATGGGCGTGACCGTGGTGCCGGCGCTGAGCGTGCCGGACGTGGTCCCGGCGCACCTGCGCTACGTGCCCTTCGAGGCCCCGGCCCCGACGCGCCGCGTGGTGCTGGCCTGGCGCCGCACCTTCACCCGCTACGAGGCCGTCGCCGCCCTGCGCAATGCGGTCTATGCGTGCGAGCTGAAGGGGGTGGAGCGCTTGTCGTGAGCGAGCGCCTGCAGGCGCTCAATCGCTCACTTTGATTTTGGCTATGGTCGCGCTTAGGCTATTCAAATAGCCTCATCAATAGCCAATCCCTAAAGTCTCTCCTCATGCCGATCCGGCGCCCCTCCTCCGGGAGAGGCCCGGGCCATCGAAGCGGCCTACAAAGCCAGTCCCAGCATCGAGGAGTGCCCCCATGAGCGCCAAGCCCCATCATCCCGCCCAGTGCCCGGTCATGACCACGACCGCCGGCGCGCCCATCGCCGACAACCAGAACACCCTGACCGCCGGCCCCCGCGGCCCGGTCCTGATGCAGGACTACCAGCTGCTCGAGAAGCTGGCCCACCAGAACCGCGAGCGCATCCCCGAGCGCGCCGTCCACGCCAAGGGCTGGGGCGCCTTCGGCACCCTCACCGTCACCCACGACATCTCCCGCTTCACCCGCGCCAAGCTCTTCGCCGAGGTCGGCAAGCAGACGCCGATGCTGGCCCGCTTCTCGACCGTCGCCGGCGAGCAGGGCGCCGCCGACGCCGAACGCGACGTGCGCGGCTTCGCGCTCAAGTTCTACACGGACGAGGGCAACTGGGACCTGGTGGGCAACAACACGCCGGTCTTCTTCATCCGCGACCCGCTCAAGTTCCCCGACTTCATCCGCACCCAGAAGCGCCACCCGGTCAGCAACCTGCGATCGGCCACCGCGGCCTGGGACTTCTGGAGCCTCTCGCCCGAGTCGCTGCACCAGGTCACCATCCTGATGAGCGATCGCGGCATCCCCGTCAGCCCGCGCTTCATGAACGGCTACGGCTCCCACGCCTTCAGCTTCTGGAACGCCGACGGCGAGCGCTTCTGGGTCAAGTTCCACTTCAAGACCCGCCAGGGCCATCGCACGATGACCAACGCCGAAGCCTCGGCCGTCATCGCGCAGACCCGCGAGAGCTTCCAGGAAGACCTGTTCGGCGCCATCGGCAAGGGCGAGTTCCCGCAGTGGACGATGTTCGTGCAGGTCATGCCCGAGCTCGACGCCGACAAGACCCCGTACAACCCCTTCGACCTGACCAAGGTCTGGCCCCATGCGGACTACCCGCTGATCGAGGTCGGCGTGCTGGAGCTCAACCGCAATCCCGAGAACTACTTCGAGGAGATCGAGCAGGCCGCCTTCTCCCCGAGCAACGTCGTGCCCGGCATCGGTTTCAGCCCGGACCGCGTGCTGCAGGCCCGCATCTTCAGCTACGCCGACGCGCACCGCTATCGCCTGGGCACGCATTACGAGGCGCTCCCGGTCAACAAGCCGCAGTGCCCGGTCCATCACTATCACAAGGATGGCTCGATGAAGTTCTTCCGCACGCCCACCGGCAACGCGGACGCCTACTACGAGCCCAACAGCTTCGGCGGCGCGACGCAGGATCCCTCCGTGGCCGAGCCCCCGCTGCGCCTGACCGGCGACGCGGCCCGCTTCGACCACCGCGCGGGCAACGACGACTACGGCCAGCCCGGCGCCCTGTTCCGCCTGCTGGGCGCGGAGCAGCAGCAGCGCCTGGGCCGCAACATCGCCGAGTCCATGCGCGGCGTGCCGGCCTTCATCATCGACCGCCAACTGGGCCACTTCGACAAGGCGGATCCCGACTACGGCCGGGTCGTCCGCGCCGCGCTCAGCGCACTGGACATCGAGCACACGGCCTGATCGCCGCGCGGGTGACGTCGACGGCGGACGTCGGCGTCGATTTCATTTGCAAGGAGCACGACATGACCCCGAAATCAGGACAACGCACCATCGGCTGGCTGCTGGTCGCGGCCGGGTCCGCGCTGAACGTCCAGACGCTCGTCGACTGGATGCGTCACAGCGTGGCCTGATCGGGTCGCGTCACGCCCATCGGACGCCTCGCCGCCTCGCCCCGGGTCACACAGATGGGTTAGGCTGCGCGGCGTCTTTCTTGTTTCATTCATTCCCCTAAGGAGTCCCTCGATGGCCAAGAAGAGCCCCTCTCCCGCCAAGGCATCCGCCAAGGGCGCGCCGTCCATCCAGATCGGCATCAGCGACAAGGACCGCGCCGCGATCGCGCAAGGCCTGTCCAAGCTGCTGGCGGACACCTACACGCTGTACCTGACCACGCACAACTTCCACTGGAACGTGACGGGGCCGATGTTCAACTCGCTGCACGCGATGTTCATGGCCCAGTACACCGAGCTGTGGAACGCGGTCGACCCGGTCGCCGAGCGCATCCGCTCGCTGGGCCACAAGGCGCCGGGTTCCTACGCGCAGTTCGCGCAGCTGAGCTCGCTGCCGGACGCCCCCGCCACGCCGCCCAAGGCGCTGGACATGGTCCGCATCCTGGTGGACGGCCATGAAGGCGTGGCCCGCACCGCCCGCGCGCTGTTCGACCTGGTCGACAAGGCCAGCGACGAACCCACCGCCGACCTGCTCACCCAGCGCCTGACGGTGCACGAGCAGACCGCGTGGATGCTGCGCTCGCTGCTGGAAGAGTGATCGCGCCGCGCGTGAGGGCACCCGCCTGAACGCGCGATGCCGACGAACGACGGGGACCTCACGGTCCCCTGCCCGTTTTCTCGTCGGCGGCTTCTCTCGGTGCTCTCAGCCCACGGCCTTGATGCGCCCGGCCCGGCGGGCCTCGGCCAGCATCAACGCCAGTGCGCAGGATGCCAGCCGCGCGGCGCGCGAGTCGGCCCGGCTGGTCAGCACGATGGGCACCCTCGCCCCCAGGACCACGCCCGCCGCATAGGCCTGGGCCAGGAAGCTCAGGCTCTTGGCCAGCATGTTGCCGGCGTCCAGGTCCGGCACGATCAGCACGTTGGCCTTGCCCGCCACCGGCGACACGATGCCCTTGATGCGCGCGGCCTCCGGATCGATGGCGTTGTCCATCGCCAACGGGCCGTCCAGGATCGCGCCGGTGATCTGGCCGCGGTCGGCCATCTTGCACAGCGCCGCCGCGTCCATCGTCGACGGCACCTTCGGATTCACCGTCTCCATCGACGACAGCAGCGCCACCCGCACCTCCGGGAGCCGCAAGGCATGGGCCAGGTCGATGGCGTTCTGGACGATGTCGACCTTGTCCTCCAGCGTGGGGACGATGTTGATCGCGGCGTCCGAGATGATCAGCGGCTGCGGATGTCCGGGCACGTCCATCACGAAGCAGTGGCTGATGCGGCGCGCCGTCCGCAGCCCGCCCTCGCGGCGCACCACCGCGCCCATCAGCTCGTCGGTGTGCAGGCTGCCCTTCATGAGCGCGTCCACCTCGCCCTTCAGCGCCATGGCCACGGCCGCCTCCGCCGCCGCGTGGCTGTGCGGGACATCGACCAGCGTGAGCCGCGACAGATCGACGCCGGCCTGCGCCGCGGCTTCGGACACCTTGCCCGCCGGACCGATCAGCACCGGTTCGATCAGCCCCAGCGACGCGGCCTCGGCGGCGGCCAGCAGGGCCACGTCGTTGCAGGGATGGACGACCGCCATGCGCAACGGGCGCAGGTGGCGCACGGCGTCGATCAACCGGTCGTAATGGGGATGGGCACTGGGCGGATGGGCGCCGGACGACAGCGTCGGCGAGGTCCGGACGCCCGTGGGCGGAACTGGCGGAGAAGTGATCACTGGTGCTCCCTGAGACGTGAAATTCCGTTAACCCTGCGTGATCCTCGGGCTTTAACAACGGATCGCGGACGATGATGCATGCTGCGGTGCAACATGACAAGCCGTCCGGGTTCCGACGAAGGGCTCCGGCGGGTCGACGACGCAGGGAGAAGCGACATGTTCCAGTGGCTCCGACAAGCCGGCTCCGACACCGAGGGCACGTCCCTCGCACCGCCCGACCTGGCCGGCCGCGCCGCCGAGGCCTGGCGCGCCTATGCCGCCGATGCCTGGCAGCGCACCGTGCTGACGCTGGACGTGATGCGCGAGCGCGGCAACGTCTTCCTCGACCACCTGCACGCGGGAAAGCCGGCCCTGCTCAAGTTCGAGCACGAACTGCTGATGGACGGCCACGACCTCCCGCAGCCCTGCAACTACTCGCTGCTGCGCATCCTGCCGCCGGATGGCTCGGTCGTCGACCCCAAGCGCCGGCCCATCGTCGTCATCGATCCGCGCGCGGGTCACGGCCCCGGCATCGGCGGCTTCAAGCCGGACTCCGAGATCGGCGTCGCGCTGCGCGCCGGCCACCCGGTCTACTTCATCACCTTCGAGCCCGAGCCCGTCGAGGGCCAGACCCTGCTGGACGTGGCGCGCGCGGAGGCCCTGTTCATCGAGGAAGTCGGCCGCCGCCATCCCAAGGCGCCCGGCCTGCCGGCGGTGATCGGCAACTGCCAGGCCGGCTGGGCCGTCGCGGCGCTGGCCGCCGTGCGCAGCGACCTGATGGGCCCCATCGTGCTCAACGGGGCCCCGCTGTCCTACTGGGCCGGCTCCGCGCAGCAGAACCCGATGCGCTACGCGGGTGGCGCGCTGGGCGGCGCCTGGTTGTCGGCGCTGTCGGCCGACCTGTGCGGCGACCGATTCGACGGCGCCTATCTGGTCTCCAACTTCGAGAACCTCAACCTCGCCAACACCTGGTGGGACAAGTACTACCACCTCTACGCCAACGTCGACGCGGAGCGCGAGCGCTTCCTGGACTTCGAGCGCTGGTGGGGCGGCTACTTCCGCATGACCGGCGAGGAGATCGAGTCCATCGTCGAGAACCTCTTCATCGGCAACCGCCTGGCGCGCGGCGAGGTAGAGATGGAGGGCTACCAGCTGGACCTGCGCAACATCGCGGCGCCGATGGTGATCTTCGCGTCCTGGGGCGACAACATCACCCCGCCGCAGCAGGCGCTGGACTGGATCATCGACGTGTGGGGCAGCGAGAAGGCGCTGGTGAAGGCGGGCCGCACCATCGTCTACATGCTGCATCCGCGCATCGGCCACCTGGGCATCTTCGTCGGCGGCGCGATCGCGCGGCGCGAGCATGAGCAGATCGTCGACACGCTGGAGCAGATCGCCGCGCTGCCGCCCGGGCTGTACGAGATGAAGATCGACGCGCGCGATCCCGAGGCCCCGCTGGCCGCGCTCGAGTCGGGCGACTACAGCGTGAGCTTCGAGACCCGCAAGGTCGACGACCTGCGCGCGCTCAATCCCGACGGACGCCGCGACGAGGCGCTGTTCAGCACGATCGCGCAGGTGTCGGAGTCCAACATCCGCGCCTATCGCCAATGGCTGCAACCCGCGGTGCGCGCGGTCGGCAACAAGCCGCTGGGCGAGCTGCTGCGCTGGCTGCATCCGCTGCGGCAGCAGCATCTGGCGATCTCCGACCTGCATCCGCTCGCGCCCTGGATCCGCCAGGCGGCCGACGGCGCGCGGGAACGTCGCGCGCCCGTGGACGCCGACAACCCCTGGCTGCGCTGGGAACAGCTGGGCTCGCGCTGGATCAGCGAGAGCCTGGACCGTGTCGGCCACCAGCGCGACAGCGCGCTGGTGCGCTGGGTCGAGGCCGTCTATGGACCCAACGGCCTGGGCGCGCTGCTGCCGCCGCGGGCCGACGACGTCGCGTCGAGCACCGCCCACAGCCTCGCCGACGAGGCCGAGGGCCGGCGCGTGGCGCTGGCGCAGGTCGATCAGGGCGGCTTCGCCGAGGCGGTCTGCCGCATCCTGCTGACCGGCCTGGCGCATCGCGGCGTGCTGCAGCGGCGCGGCCTGATCCTGGGCCAGCTGCTGGCCGACTCGCATCGCCGCATGGCCACCCGCATGGCAGGCGCGGCCGCCGCGGCCCCGTCGGAGGACTGGGCCTCGCTGCTGCATCGGCAGGCGCTGGTCGTCGCCTTCGCGCCGGAGGAGGCCATCGACGCCCTGCCCCGCCTGCTGCCCGAGCTGGCCGATCGCGAGCAGGCGGTCGCGCTGGCCAGCGCCGTGCTGATGAGCGAGGCCGAGCTCAGCGACCCGAGCTCGCCGGCCGCGCGCTACGTGCATCGCGTGCTCGAGGTCGATCCCGCCCGGGTCGCGGCACTGGCGCAGTCGCTGTCGACGCCGCCCGCGGCCACCGTCACGATCGCGGCCTCGCCGATGCCGCAACCGGCGCGAGTGCCCGGGCCGCGCTCGCGCGCCGCGTCGACACCGGCATCGAAGCCCGCGTCCAAGGCCGCCGCCAAGGAGCGCGCGAACGGTCAGGAAGCGGCGCCGCGCGCACGGCGCGCGTCGGCGGCCTCGACCACCGGCGCCACCCGGACACCCGCGCGCAAGGCCGCCACGCGGTCCCGCAAGGTCGCCGCATGAGCGGCGCCTCGCAGGCGCACCCCGCGCCGCCGCCCCCGCTGCTCGCCGGCCGCAAGGTGCTGGTGACGGGCATCGCCAATGACCAGTCCATCGCCTACGGCTGCGCGCGGGCCTTCCGCGCGATGGGCGCGAACCTGGCGCTGACCTACCTCAACGACAAGGCCCTGCCGCACGTGGCGCCGCTGGCGGAGGCACTGGACGCCGACCTGCTGCTGCCCCTGGACCTGCGCCAGCCCGAGGCGCTCGAGTCCGTCTTCGCCGCCATCGCCGAACGCTGGGGCGTGCTGCACGCCGCGTTGCACTCGATCGCCTTCGCGCCCAAGGACGACCTGCACGGCCGCCTGGTCGACAGCAGCGCGGCCGGCTTCGCGCAGGCCATGGACATCTCGTGCCACAGCTTCATCCGCATGGCGCGGCTGGCCGAACCGCTGATGCGCGGCGGCGGCACGCTGTTCACGATGAGCTTCCAGGGCGCCTCGCGCGTGGTCGACCACTACAACCTGATGGGTCCGGTGAAGGCGGCGCTGGAGGCCTCGGTGCGCTATCTGGCGCATGAGCTCGGGCCCGCGGGCATCCGGGTGCATGCGATCTCGCCCGGACCGATCGCGACGCGGGCGGCCTCGGGGCTGGCGGAGTTCGACCACCTGCTCGCCGACGCCGCGGCGCGCGCGCCGGCGCATGCGCTGGCCACGATCGACGACGTCGGCTTCGCCACCGCCATGCTGGCCGCGGATCACGCGCGGCTCATCACCGGCACCACGCTGTTCGTCGACGGCGGTTATCACATCATGGGGTGAACGATGGATCCACGCTTGGAAGGTGAGTTCATCGCCGTCGTCAACGCGGGCTCGTCCAGCATCAAGCTGTCGATGTTCTCGCTGCACGAGGACCGCAGCCGCGGCCCGCTGCGCCTGGAGCTGCGCGCCCAGGTCGAGGGCCTGGGCACCACGCCGCACTTCGAGGCGCGCCATGCCGACGGCTCGCCGGCCGGATCGCGCGACTGGCCGGTCGGCGAGGGGCTGTCGCACGAGGGCGCGCTGGACCACCTGGTCGAGTTCGTCCGCCACGAGTTCCCGCGGCTCGAGATGCTGGGCATCGGCCACCGCGTCGTGCATGGCGGCACCGGCTTCGACGCGCCCATCGTCGTCACGCCCGAGGTGCTGCGCCAGCTGGAGGCGCTGATCCCGCTGGCCCCGCTGCATCAGCCGCACAACCTGGCCCCGGTCCGGCGCGCGTTCTCGGCGCTGCCCGGGCTGCCGCAGGTCGCCTGCTTCGACACCGCCTTCCATCGCGGCCAGTCCGACGTGGCCGACGCCTTCGCCCTGCCCTATGCGCTGTTCGAGGCCGGCGTGCGGCGCTACGGCTTCCATGGGCTGAGCTACGAGTACATCGCCTCGCGCCTGCCGGCGCTGTCGCCGCGCCTGGCCGACGGCCGCGCGGTGGTGCTGCACCTGGGCAACGGCGCCAGCGCCTGCGCGATGCAGCGCGGCCGCAGTGTCGCGAGCAGCATGGGCTTCACCGCGCTGGACGGCCTGCCCATGGGCACCCGCAGCGGCGCCATCGATCCGGGCGTGCTGATCTACCTGATGGACGAGCGCCGCATGGACGCGCGCGAGCTGGAGGCGCTGCTCTACAAGGAGTCGGGCCTGCTGGGCCTGTCGGGCGTCTCCAGCGACATGCGCCAGCTGCTGGCCAGCGACGCGCCGCGGGCGCGCTTCGCGGTGGACGTCTTCGTGCACCGCGTGGCGCGCGAGATCGGCGCGCTGGCCGCCGAGATGGGCGGTCTGGACGGCGTCGTCTTCACCGCGGGCATCGGCGAGCACGCCGCGGAGATCCGCCGCCGCGTGATGTCGCGCTGCCTGTGGCTGGGGCTGACCGGACACGACGGCGCCAACCGCGAGGGCGCGCCGGAGCGCCGCATCAGCGCCGTCGACAGCCGGTGCGAAGCCTGGGTCATTCCCACCGACGAGGAGCTCATGATGGCGCGCCACACCTTCCGGTTGCTGGCCGGCGAATGAGCCGTCACGATCCACCGATCGACACGCCGAGCGCGCGGATCATGGCCACGCCGAGCCGATTCCTTGTTTCCTTGCTTCCGCGCGCGGGGCGATCCCTTGTTCACCGCTCGCCTTTTTCCCCGATTCCCGTGACGATGGACGCCCGTGATGCCGCGCGCCCTTGCGCGGCCGGGCCGATAACGTTTTCCCCCGCATCCATCGGGATGGACCGCCATCCCGCCTGTGAAAGGACACCGCCATGAGGACCCCCAAGCAGCGTTACAGCGCCGAGGAGTGGGAGAAGACCGTCGAGGACGTGGACCTGGAGATCGCGCAGCTGGCGATCATGTGCCGCATCCGCCTGCTGGAACCCGGCGTGATCGAGCACGTGCTCGACAACGACCTGCGCATCTGCCCTGATGGTCACGAAACCGGCTTCGAGAAACTGCGGGGCATGCTCTACCTGCATTACGAGGTCCAGACCCGCCTGGCGGAGGAACTCGGCCCCGCCGACGCGACCCAGGTGATCCAGCGCGTGCGCCAGCACCTGATGGTGCGCATCGGGACGCAGTTGGGCGTGCCCGCCGAGGGCAGCCCGCTCGACGGCCCGCTGCCCCGCGCCGAAAGCGACAGCGAGGGCGGCGCGCAATAACCCCACCCGCTTGGGCGATCCGGAGGGCGGCGCTACAGTCGGCCGCATCGCCTCGCGGGTCCCGCCATGCGCATCGCCATCCTCTCCTTCGACGGCTTCAACGAGCTGGACAGCTTCGTCCCGCTCGGTCTGCTGAACCGGCTCAAGCCGCTGGGCTGGTCCGCCGAGCTCTGCGGCCCCGGCGCCGCGGTGACCTCGATGAATGGGGTCTCGGTGCAGCTGCAGCGCCCATTGGAATGGGCCAACGAGGCCGACGCGGTCTGGTTCGGCTCCGGCATCTACAGCCGGGCGATCGCGGAGAACTCCGCCCTGCTGGACCGCCTGCAGATCGATCCGACCCGCCAGCTGATCGCGGCCCAGTGCTCCGGCGCGCTGATCGCGGCGCGCCTGGGCCTGATCGGCAACGCCCCCGCCTGCACCGACACCACCACCCGCCCCTGGCTGGTCGAGGCCGGCGTGCGGGTGCTGGACGAGCCCTTCCACGCCCGGGGCCCGGTGGCCAGCGCGGGCGGCTGCCTGGCCTCGCAGTACCTGTCGGCCTGGCTGATGTGGCGCAAGGCCGGGGAGGCCGCCGCGCGCGACGCGCTGACCTACGCCGCGCCGGTGGGCGAGAAGGCGGAGTACGTGGAACGGCTGCTCGCCCGCGTGCGGCCCTTCATGGATCCCGAGGCCGGATGAGGCGGCGCCGGCATCGGGCGCCGCCCGGGGCGGCCCTTCGCCGATAATCGCGGGTTCGCCGCCGGGCCCAGCGCCCGCGGCCCGATCCCTTCACCGATCCCAGCGCGCACGGTCGACCTCGACGCGGCGCGCGCAGCCCCTCTCGCGCCATGTCCACCGACACCGATCAGCCCAGCCGCATCCAGTCCGAAGTGCGCCGTCGCCGCACCTTCGCCATCATTTCCCACCCTGACGCGGGCAAGACCACGCTGACGGAAAAGCTGCTGCTGTTCTCGGGCGCGATCCAGATCGCCGGCTCGGTGAAGGCGCGCAAGGCCTCGCGCCATGCGACCTCCGACTGGATGGAGATCGAGAAGCAGCGCGGCATCTCGGTGGCCTCGTCCGTGATGCAGATGGAGTACCGCGACTGCGTCATCAACCTGCTGGACACCCCGGGCCACCAGGACTTCTCCGAGGACACCTACCGCGTGCTGACCGCGGTGGACGCGGCGCTGATGGTCATCGACGCCGCCAACGGCGTGGAGCCGCAGACCCGCCGCCTGCTGCAGGTCTGCCGCGCGCGCAACACGCCCATCCTGACCTTCGTCAACAAGCTGGACCGCGAAGTGCAGGAGCCGCTGGCGCTGATGGACGAGATCGAGCGCGAGCTGGGCATGACGGTGGTCCCGTTCACCTGGCCGGTGGGCATGGGCAAGCACTTCCACGGCGTGATGGACCTGCGCCAGCAGCGCATGCGCGTGTTCTCGCCCGGCGAGGACCGCGCGGCCGGCACCGAGGAAGTGCTCGAAGGTCTGGACAACCCGGCCTACGTCGAGCGCTTCGGCATGCAGTACGAGAACGCGCAAGGCGAGATCGAGCTGGTCAAGGAAGCCGCCCCGGCCTTCGACGAGGAGGCCTTCCTGACGGGCAAGCAGACGCCGATGTTCTTCGGCTCCGCGGTGAACAACTTCGGCGTGCAGGAAGTGCTGGACGCGCTGGTGGAGCTGGCGCCCGCGCCGGCCGAGCGCGCCGCGATGCAGCGCGTCGTGCAGCCGGAGGAACCGAAGTTCACCGGCGTGGTCTTCAAGATCCAGGCCAACATGGACCCGGCGCACCGCGACCGGATCGCCTTCCTGCGCGTGGCCTCGGGCCATTTCGAGCGCGGCATGCGGCTCAAGGTCGTGCGCTCGGGCAAGGAGCTGCGGCCCAACACGGTGGTGAGCTTCCTGTCGCAGCGCCGCGAGCTGCTGGACGAGGCCTTCGCCGGCGACATCATCGGCATCCCCAACCACGGCGTGCTGCAGCTGGGCGACACCATCACCGAGGGCGAGGCGCTGCAGTACACGGGCCTCCCGTTCTTCGCCCCTGAGATGTTCCGCTCCGTCGAAGTGGCGGACCCGCTCAAGACCAAGCAGCTGCGCGAGGGCCTGCGCCAGTTGGGCGAGGAAGGCGCGATCCAGGTCTTCCGTCCCGAGGCCGGCAGCGTGCTGCTGCTGGGCGCGGTCGGTCAGCTGCAGTTCGAAGTCGTCGCGCACCGGCTGGAGCACGAGTACGGCGTGAAGGCCCGCGTGATGGCCGCGCGCTACAACGTCGCGCGTTGGGTGACCTGCGACGAGGCCGACGGCGGCGAGAAGGAGCTGCGCCGCTTCATCGACCACAACGCCCACCGTGTGGCCTGGGACGCGGTGAACGCGCCGACGGTGCTGCTCGAGTACGCCGGCGAGCTGCGCGCGATGCAGGAGAACTGGCCCAAGATCAAGTTCCACGCGCTGCGCGAGCACGCGGGCCTGGTCTTCCAGAAGCAGATGGACGCCTGATCGCCCGGGTCGCCCCGGTCGTCCTGGCATCGCGCCGGGGTGTCCCCTCCGCGGGGTCAGGTCTGGCCGGGCCGCCGCGCGCGTATCCCCCCTCGCCCGCCTGGGCGCTGTGAATTTGTTGGCGCCCCGGGAGCGGCCCCGGGCCGACACCGTTGTCGGCCTGTCATCCCGACTCCCTACACTGCCCCGATGCCCCACCTGATCGAGCCCCCGCCGGAGCGCCGTCTGTGCTGCCTCCTGCTGGCGGCGGGCATGCTCGCGGCCGCGGCGCCGTCGCTGGCGGCACCGCCCGGCCCGCGATCGGTGGTGGACGAGGACGCGCGCGAACTGGTCGCGTACACCGAGAACCTGCCGCCGCTGAACTACGCCGACAAGGGCCAGGCGCAAGGCTTCAGCACCGAGCTGCTCAAGGCCATGGCCGCCGAGGCGGGCCTGCGGCTGCGCATCGAAGTGCTGCCCTGGCAGCGCTCGGTGCAGGAGGCGGCGCGGCGGCCGGACAGCGTGCTGTTCTCGCTGACCCGCACGCCGGAGCGAGAGACCCAGTACCGCTGGGTCGGTCCCATCAGCCCGCGCCGCATCCTGGTCTACCGCCTGAGCCACCGCACCGATGCGCATCCGGCCAGCCTCAAGCAGCTGAACGGCCTGCGCCTGGGCGTGGCGCGGGATTCGGCCTCGGCCAAGCAGCTGATCGCGGACGGCCTGCGGCCGGAGGTGGAGCTGGAACTCGGCCTGGACGACGCGACCAACCTGCGCAAGCTGCTGGCCGGCCGCATGGACCTGATCGTGCTGCTGGACTGGGCCGCGGCCTGGCACCTGCGCGAGCTCAAGCTGCCCTATGCGACGCTGACGCCGGTGCTGGCCATGGACGTCGACAAGTCCTACTGGTATGGCCTGCCGGCGGATGCCGATCCGGTCATCGCTCGGCGCTTGCAGGACGCGCTGGACCGCATCAAACGCGACGGGCGCTACGACCGCCTGCGGCAGCGCTACTTCAGCTGACGCGCCTGCGCCGACCTGTCCGGTTGCGCCGACCCCGCGAGGGCCGGATGGCGACGTCAGGTCGGCCGGATCGCCTTCGTCCTCTCCGTCCGGGGGATCGCCTCGATCAACTGAACGACGGCGACGTCGTCCGGCGTCGCTCGCTCTTGTCCGTGGGCAGGCATCCCAAGGATTCGAGCGTGCGCTCGACGGCGATCTCCAACGGCGTATGCGGCTCACCCCCCTCCCGGCCGAGCTCGCGGGCGAGCCGGGCCCCGTCCATGCGCAGCGGCTCGCGCCAGAGGTAGCGCATCTCGGCGAGCTCCCGGAACAGCGGCACCACCGGCCGGGCCAAGGCCACCGCCCACCACGGGAAGCGCGAGACCTTGGGCGTGACGCCGGTGCGGCGGCGCACGACGCGCTGGATCGCCTCGGCCATCTGACGCCCGTCTGCGTCCCAATGCCCCGCGAAATGGAAGCGGGCGAAGGCGGGCAGCTGCTCGCGGCGCTCGATCAGCGCGCTCATCGCCGCCGCGACGTCCGGCAGATAGGCCCACTGGTGGCCTGCGCCGTCGCGGCCGGGTTGCTGGATGCGCGTCACCGCGCGGCCCGGCGTGACCAGGCCCTGCGAGAACCAGCTGTTGGCGGCACCGGGCCCGAAGAAGTCGCCCGCCCGCAGGACGATGGCGCGGAACTCGCCGCGCTCGGCGCCCTGCTGCAGGCGACGTTCCATCTCGACGCGGATCGCGCCCTTGCGGGTCAGGGGCCGCTGAGGCGCGTCCTCGCCGGGATGCGGGAAGGCGTCCGGCCCGTAGTTGTAGACCGTGCCCGGCAGCACCACGGTGGCGCCGCGCGCCCTGGCGGCGGCGAGGGTGTTGTCGAGCATCGGCAGCACCAGCTCGTTCCAGCGGCGGTAGCCCGGCGGGTTGACCGCGTGGACGATCACCTCGCAGCCCTGCGCCGCGCGCTGCACGTCCATGGCCTCGAGCGCGTCGCCGCGCAGCCAGAGCAGGCCGTCGCGCTGTTCGGACTCACCGGCCAGGCCGCGCTTGAGCGCCCGCACCGTCCACCCGGCATCGCGCAGCGCACGCGCCACCGCGCCGCCGATCCCGCCACTCGCGCCCAGCACCAGCGCGGTCCGCTTGGCCACCGCCGTCATCGCGGCCAGCGTGCCGATCGCATCCATCGAGGTCATCGCATCCATGTTCAGCTCCTGGGAAGGGGGTTGGAGAGAAAGGCCTGGGAACGCGGCGCCTCATCGCTTGAGGCGGCCGTGTCGGGAAGGCATGGAGCGGATTCTGGGCATCGACGTCCTGTTTGAAAATTGCCGAGCATCGACCAGCGGCTATACATTTCCGCATGGCAACGACGATCGCATGGGAGTGGTACCGCTCCTTCCTGGGCGTGCTGCGGGAGGGCTCGCTCTCCGGCGCGGCGCGGGCGCTGGACCTGACGCAGCCGACGGTGGGGCGCCACGTGGCGGCGCTGGAGGCGCAGGTCGGGCAATCGCTGTTCGTGCGCACGCCCGCAGGGCTGCTGCCGACGGAGGCGGCCCTGTCCCTGCGCCCCTACGCCGAGGCCATGGACAGCACGGCCGCCGCGCTGGAGCGCACCGCCCGCAGCCATGGCGACGGCGTGCGCGGCGTGGTGCGGGTCACCGCGAGCGAGGTCGTGGGCGTCGAGGTCCTGCCGCCGCTGATCGCGGACCTGCGCGAGCAGCATCCGGAACTGGTGATCGAGCTGGTGCTGAGCAACAAGGTGCAGGACCTGCTGCGGCGCGAGGCCGACATCGCGGTCCGCATGACGCCTCCGAAGCAGGAGCAGCTGATCGCACGCCGCGTCGGCGTGATCGAGGTCGGCCTGCACGCGCATGAGCGCTATCTGAAGGCGCATGGCACGCCGCGCTCGATGCGGGCGCTGATCGACGAGGGTCACGCGCTGATCGGCTACGACCAGCCGGCGCCCTATGTGCGCGAGCTCGCGCGGCGCTACCCGGTGATGGCCCGCGAGCGCTTCGCGGTGCGCGCCGACAGCGACCTCGCCCACCTGGCGCTGATCCGCGCCGGCGCGGGCCTGGGGCTCTGTCAGGTCGCGGTGGCGAAACGGGATCCCGCGTTGAAGCGCGTGCTCAAGCGCGAGCTCGGCATCCCGCTGGAGACCTGGCTCACCATGCACGAGGACCTGCGGGACAGTCCGCGTTGCCGGGTGGTGTTCGAGGCGCTGGTCGCGGGCCTGGCCCGGCACGTCGGCGCGGGCCGATGACGGACCGGCCCGAGAAGCCGGCGGGGCGAGGCCGCCTCCCGCGGCCCCGCCGCGTCCGTCACGGCTTGATGCTGTAGTTCGCCGGCACCCAGCGATAGCCCTTGCCGTCGGCGGCGACGTGGCCCAGGCCCGGGAAGGACACATGGGCGATGGCGACCCAGTAGCCGTTCTTCGCGGCGTCCGCGTAGGCCTTCTGGCGCTGCGGCATGGCCTGCTTCGAGTCCGTGTCGAAGCTGATCGTCACCGTCGGGTCCGGGAACTGCACCGCCGCGACGTGCATCAGGTCGCCCCACACCGCCAGCTTCTGGCCCTGGCTCTCCACCAGGTAGACCGTGTGGCCCGGCGTGTGGCCGAAGGCGGCGTGCGTGCGAATGCCGGGGACCAGCTCGGTCTCGCCGTTGAAGGGCTTGAGCTTGCCCGCGTCCTGGTACGGCTTGAGCGCCGTCGCGGCCGCGCCGAAGAAGTCCTTGTGCGCCGGATCCTTGGCCGCGTTGTCCGCGTTCAGCCAGAAGTCGGCGTCATGCTGGTCCATCCGGACCACGGCGTTCGGGAACACCGCCTTGCCGTCCTGCACCAGACCCATCGCGTGGTCCGGGTGCAGGTGGGTGATGTAGACCTCATCGACCTGCTCCGGCTGGTAGCCCGCGGCCTTCAGGTTGGCCAGCAGCTTGCCGGTCGTCGGACCGAAGGCGCCGTTGGCGCCGGTGTCGATCAGCACCAGCTTGGTGCCGGTGTTGATCAGGTAGGCATTGATCGAGGTCTCGACCGGCGGCTTGAGATAGCTCTTCTGGAGCGCCTTCACCACGGTGCCGGGCTTGGCCTTGTCCATCAATTGATCGACAGGCAGGTCGATCGTGCCGTCGTTCAGCGCGGTGATCTCGAAGTCGCCCAGCATCATCCGGTAGTAGCCGGGCGCCTGCGTCTTCACCTGCGGCGCGGCCGCCTGCACGCCCGCGGCGGCCAGCGCGAGCGCCAGTCCCAGCGCGGCGAATCGGGGGGTACGGAAAGCGGAACGGGTCATGGGGGAACCTCCAGGGTTGTCGTCGTGGCATCGACCGCGCGCGGCGGTCCGCCAAGGCGGATCCGCGACGCGATGTCAGGGTCGGCGCGCAGCATATCCAGGTGACCTCCTCGTGTGCTGCGCACATGGGAGAAGCACCCTTCTCCCACAGGAGATTCCGATCCGAGGGTTAGCCCTTGCGCAATGCTGCGTAAAGGGTTTTACGCTGTCGAAGGCCCCTGCCGGAGCCCTAAATTCCTGGCTCCACTCAACGAGGCTCCGACAACGGCGCCCGCATTGCGCCGATGAGCAACCTCATCCTGGAGACACGCAAACTGACCAAGGAGTTCAAGGGCTTCACCGCCGTGGACTCCGTGGACCTGCAAGTGCAGCGCGGCCACATCCACGCGCTGATCGGCCCCAATGGCGCCGGCAAGACCACCTGCTTCAACCTGCTCACGAAGTTCCTGACCCCCACCCGCGGTCAGATCCTCTTCAACGGCGTCGACATCACCGGCGAGAAGCCCGCCCAGATCGCGCGACGCGGCGTGATCCGCTCGTTCCAGATCTCCGCGGTGTTCCCGCATCTGACGGTGCTGGAGAACGTGCGCATCGGCCTGCAGCGCTTCACCGGCACCAGCTATCACTTCTGGACCGGCCTGTCCGCGCTGCACAAGCTGGACAACCGGGCGCTGGAGTTGCTGGAGCTGGTCGACCTGCGCGACATGGCCTCGGCCCGCGCGGCGGACCTCCCGTACGGCCGCAAGCGCGCGCTGGAGATCGCCACCACCATGGCCATGGAGCCCGAGCTGATGCTGCTGGACGAGCCCACGCAGGGCATGGGCCATGAGGACGTGGACCGCGTCACCGCGCTGATCAAGCGCGTCGCGCAGGGCCGCACGGTGCTGATGGTCGAGCACAACATGAAGGTCATCAGCAGCATCGCCGACCGCATCACCGTGCTGGCGCGCGGCGCCGTGCTGGCCGAGGGCGACTACGCCGCCGTGTCCAAGCATCCCAAGGTGCTCGAGGCCTACATGGGCTCCGAGGCCGCCGAGCTGCAGGGAGCGCATTGAGATGAGCTATGCGCTGGAGATCAAGGGCCTGCAAGCCTGGTATGGCGAGAGCCACATCCTGCATGGCATCGACTTGGCCGTCCCGCAGGGTCAGGTCTTGACGCTGCTGGGCCGCAACGGCGCCGGCCGCACGACCACGCTGCGCGCCATCATGGGTCTGACCGACCGCCGCAGCGGCTCGATCAAGGTCCACGGCCAGGAATCGGTCAAGCTGCCCACGCACCGCATCGCGCGACTCGGGCTGGGCTACTGCCCGGAGGAGCGCGGCATCTTCGCCTCGCTCAGCACCGAGGAGAACCTGCGCCTGCCGCCCCCGCTCAAGGGCGGCCGCGGCAAGGTGATGTCGGAGCAGGAGATCTACGCCATGTTCCCCAACCTGTCCGAGCGCCGGCACAGCCCGGGCACGCGGCTGTCGGGCGGGGAACAGCAGATGCTGGCGGTGGCCCGCATCCTGCGCACCGGCGCGGACATCCTGCTGCTGGACGAGATCTCCGAGGGCCTGGCCCCCGTCATCGTGCAGGCGCTGGCCCGCATGATCACGGCGCTCAAGGCGCAGGGCTTCACCATCGTGATGGTGGAACAGAACTTCCGGTTCGCCGCGCCGCTGGCGGACCACTTCGTCGTGATGGAGCACGGTCAGGTCGTCGAGTCCTTCCCCGCCGCGCAGCTCGAGAGCAAGCGCAAGCTGCTCGACGAGCTGCTGAGCGTCTGAGGACCGAGAGAGACGCCGCCCACGACGCATCGAATCTTTCCGAGCTTGAGTTTTCGAGTCTGAACCCCGCCAGGCCCGTCGAGGCCGATCAACAAGGAGACAAGCGATGAAGACGACCCTCAAGACCGTTGCCCTGGCCTCGGTGCTGGCCTGTGGCACCCATGCCGCGCAGGCCCAGATTTCCGGCGACGTGGTGAAGGTCGGGATCATCACCGACATGTCCAGCGTCTACGCGGACATCGACGGCGCCGGCGGCGTGGAGGCCATCCGGATGGCCATCGCCGACATGAAGGGCCAGGTGGCCGGCAAGAAGATCGAGCTGGTCTTCGCCGACCACCAGAACAAGGCCGACGTGGCCGCCTCCAAGGCGCGCGAGTGGTTCGACACGCAAGGCCTGGACCTGCTGATCGGCGGCACCAACTCCGGCACCAGCCTGGCCATGGCCAAGGTCGCGGCCGAGAAGAAGAAGCCCTTCATCTCGATCGGCGCCGGCACCTCGCGCCTGACCAACGAGGAGTGCTCGCCCTTCACCATCCACTACGCCTACGACACGGTGGCCCTGGCCAACGGCACGGGCGCGGCGGTGACCAAGGCCGGCGGCAAGACCTGGTACTTCCTGACCGCGGACTACGCCTTCGGCACCTCGCTGCAGGCCGACACCTCGGCCGTGGTGACCAAGAGCGGCGGCCAGGTGCTGGGCGCGGTCAAGCATCCGCTGAACGCGAGCGACTTCTCCTCCTTCCTGCTGCAGGCGCAGAGCTCCAAGGCGCAGATCCTGGGCCTGGCCAACGCGGGCGGCGACACCATCAACGCGGTCAAGGCGGCCAACGAGTTCGGCATCACCAAGACCATGAAGCTGGCCGGTCTGCTGATGTTCATCAACGACGTGCACTCGCTGGGTCTGAAGACCACCGAGGGCATGTACCTGACCGACAGCTGGTACTGGAACCAGAGCCCCGAGGCGCGCACCTGGAGCCGCCGCTTCTTCGAGAAGATGAAGCGCATGCCCTCGTCGCTGCAGGCGGCGGACTACTCGGCGGTGACGCATTACCTGAAGGCGGTCGAGGCGCTCAAGAGCGACGACGGCGAGAAGGTGATGGCGCAGATGAAGGCCACCCCGGTCAACGACTTCTACACCAAGGCCACGATCCGCAAGGAGGACGGCCGCGCGGTGCACGACATGTTCCTGCTGCAGGTGAAGTCGGCCAAGGAGTCAACCGAGCCCTGGGACTACTTCAAGGTCGTGACCCGCATCCCGGGCGAGGACGCCTTCACCAAGCTGGCCGATTCCAAGTGCCCGCTGGTCAAGAAGTGATCCACAAGTGATGGCATCGCCCCGCGGCCGGCATGACGCCGGCGGGGGCGATCGCGCGACCGGGGCCGCCCGTCTGAGGCGGCGGATCGCGCGGGACTGAAACGCAGGAAGAGCGCTTGCTATGTCTGAGGTCTTTGGAGTTCCCTTGCCCGCCTTGCTGGGCCAGCTGTTGCTGGGCCTGGTGAACGGCTCGTTCTACGCGATGCTGTCGCTGGGGCTGGCGGTGATCTTCGGCATGCTGAACATCATCAACTTCGCCCACGGGGCGCTGTACATGATGGGCGCCTTCCTCGCGTGGATGGGCCTGGAGTACCTGGGCATCAACTACTGGGCGATGCTGCTGATCGCGCCGCTGATCGTGGGCGCGTTCGGGCTGGTCATCGAGCGGCTGCTGCTGCAGTGGCTCTACAAGCTGGACCACCTGTACGGCCTGCTGCTGACCTTCGGGCTGACGCTGGTGGTCGAAGGCGTCTTCCGGTCCTTCTTCGGCGTCGGCGGCCAGCCGTATCAAGTCCCGGAGGCGCTGTCGGGCGCGACCAACCTGGGCTTCATGATCCTCCCGAACTACCGGGCCTGGGTGGTCGTGGCCTCGCTGGTGGTGTGCCTGGCGGTGTGGGTGCTGATCGAGAAGACCTCGCTGGGCGCGACGCTGCGCGCGGGCACCGAGAACCCGAAGCTGGTGCAGGCCTTCGGCGTGAACGTGCCGCGGCTGGTGACCCTGACCTACGCGGGCGGCGTGGCGCTGGCGGGCTTCGCGGGCGTCCTGGCGGCGCCGATCCTGCAGGTGAATTCGCTGATGGGGTCCAACCTGATCATCGTCGTCTTCGCGGTGGTGGTGATCGGGGGCATGGGCTCGATCCTGGGCTCGATCCTGACCGGGCTGGGCCTGGGCGTGATCGAGGGCCTGACCAAGGTCTTCTATCCGGAAGGCTCCAACACCGTCGTCTTCGTCATCATGGCCCTGGTGCTGCTGGTGCGTCCGGCCGGCCTGTTCGGCAAAGAGAAATGAACAAGAAACCGCTGGGCTACGCCGCCCTCTTCATCGCCGTGGCGCTGCTGCCGTGGCTGGGCGTGTATCCGATCTTCGCGATGAAGGTCATGTGCTACGCGCTGTTCGCCTGCGCCTTCAACCTGCTGATCGGCTTCACCGGGCTGCTGAGCTTCGGTCACGCGGCCTTCCTGGGCACGGCGGCCTACGCGGCCGGCCACGCGCTGAAGGTCTGGGGCTTCCCGCCGCTGCTGGGCATCGCCTTCGGCACGCTGATGGCGGCGCTGGCGGGGCTGGTGTTCGGGCTGCTGGCGATCCGGCGCTCGGGCATCTACTTCGCGATGATCACGCTGGCGCTGGCGCAGATGCTGTTCTTCTACTTCCTGCAGGCGCCCTTTACCGGCGGCGAGGACGGCCTGCAGTCGGTGCCGCGCGGTCACCTGCTGGGCATCGACCTGGAGAACGACGTCGCGCTGTTCTACGTGGTGCTGGCGATCTTCGTGCTGGGCTTCTGGCTGATCTACCGGACGGTGCATTCGCCCTTCGGTCAGGTGCTGACCTCGATCCGCGAGAACGAGGCCCGCGCCACCTCGCTGGGCTACGACGCGGCCCGCTTCAAGCTGCTGGCCTTCGTGCTGTCGGCGGGGCTGGCCGGGATGGCGGGCGCGACCAAGACCCTGGTGCTGGGCTTCGCGACGCTGACCGACGCGGTGTGGACGACCTCGGGCCTGGTGATCCTGATGACGCTGGTGGGCGGCATGGGGACCATGGTCGGCCCGATCGTCGGGGCGCTGGTGATCATCGCCCTGGAGAACAAGATCGGCGACCTCGGCCAGTGGCTGGCCGGCGTGACCGGCGTGCAGTGGTTCACCGGCCTGGGCGAATCGGTCAGCCTGGTCACCGGGCTGATCTTCATCCTGTGCGTGCTGGCATTCCGGCGCGGGCTGGTGGGGGAGGCGGGGGCGCTGTGGGAGCGGCTGCGCAAGCCGAGCTGAGAGGCTGAATCCTCCGGCGCCGGCTGTGCGAGCACCGGGATGGCGACTCGCTGTCGAGGCTGCCCGGCGCGACAATCCCCGCCATGACCCCCGCCGCCCCTTCCCCCGCCGAGCCATCGAGGCTCTCGCTCTACCTGAACCTGATCCGCTGGGACCGGCCGGCCGGCACCTATCTGCTGCTGTGGCCCACGCTGGCCGCGCTGTGGATGGCCGCGGACGGCTGGCCGGGCTGGCATCTGCTGGCGGTCTTCACGCTCGGGACCTTCCTGATGCGCAGCGCCGGCTGCGCGGTCAACGACGTCGCCGACCGCGAGTTCGACAAGCACGTCAAGCGCACCGCCAACCGGCCCGTGACCTCCGGCGCCATCACCGTCAAGGACGCGCTGCGCCTGGGCGCGGCGCTCTCGCTGATCGCCTTCGGCCTGGTGCTGACCACCAACCCGCCCACCATCCTGCTGTCCTTCGCGGCACTGGGCGTGACCATCCTCTACCCCTTCACCAAGCGCTGGATCTCGATGCCGCAGGCGGTGCTGGGCGTGGCCTTCTCCTTCGGCATCCCGATGGCCTTCTCCGCCGCGCTGGGCGGGCGCGAGTGGAGCTTGCAGGCGATCGGCGCCTCGGTGCCGCTGGCCGCCTGGGGCCTGCTGGTGGCCAATCTGTTCTGGGTCCTGGCCTACGACACCGAGTACGCCATGGTCGACCGCGACGACGACATCCGCATCGGCATCAAGACCTCCGCGCTGACCCTGGGCCGCTTCGACGTGATCGGCGTGATGGCCTTCTACGTCGTGTTCCTGGCGATGTGGACCGTGCTGGGCCTGCGCCTGGGCATGGGCCACTGGTTCCTGGCCGGCCTGGCGGTCGCGGCCGCGCAGGTGGTCTGGCACTACACGCTGATCAAGGACCGAGGCCGCGAGGGCTGCTTCAAGGCCTTCCGCGAGAACCACTGGGTCGGCTTCGCGATCTTCGCGGGCACCGCGCTGGACCTGGCGATGCGCTGAGCGCGCTCGCTCATCGGCATGAATGCGAACGGGCGCCCACTGGGCGCCCGTCGTCGTTTCGGGAGGCCGCGTCCGACCTCGATGTCGACCGCGATGCCGAAGCCCGTCAGGACAGCAGCTGCACGATCATGTCCGGATGCAGCGGCCAGCTGGCGAGCCCGGCCAGGCCCATCAGCACACCGAAGAAGGTGGGCACCAGGGTCACGACGTAGAGCCACCACATCTGCGTCAGCGCGGTGATGGCCAGCATCGCGATGGAGATCGCAAGCAGCGCATCCGACAGGTCGAACTGGTCGTCACGGTAGTTGAGCGCGTCGTAGCGCTGCTGATCGGCCTCGGCCTGCTTGCGGAGCTCGTCCTTCTTCGCGGCCTGGTCGGCGGCCAGCGACTCGTAATGGGCGATGGCCTGCTGGTAGCCCTCGGCGGCCGAGGCGGGCGCGCCGATGGCCTGCAGCCTGAGCTGCGTCAGCGTGGCCTTGGCCGTCTCCTCGCGGGCGTTGCGCGCCTGGTAGAAGGCCCAGTGGTCGATCTTGTCGGCCTGGGCCTGCTGCATGTTCTGGTTGATGTTGTCGTCCTTGACCTTGCAGATGCCCATGAAGGTCGCCAGCAGCGCGACCGTCACGGCCACCGCCACGTTCAGGCGCGACTGGCGCTGCGGCGCCGGCGCGTCCGGCAGGTCATGCGCCTGGCGGGCGCTCTCGATGAGTTCTTCGGGATCGATGTCCATCGGCGTCGCGGGGAGTGGAGGTCGGAACGGCCGGCCACGAGGGCCGGAGCCGGCGGAGTCTAGCGCCGCGACCTGAGCGCGACCTTAGAGCCCGTCCACCCGCGCCAGCGCCGCCACCAGGTCCGACTGCGTCAGGATGCCCACCAGACGGGCTTCGTCGCCGACGATGGGGATGTGGTGGTGCCCGGTCGCCGCGAACATCGGCACCAGGTCCGCCAGCGGCCGGTCCGCGCTGGCCACGCGCACCTGGCGGCTCATGATCTGGCCCACCACCTCCGGCTTGTCGCTGTGCGTCGACGGCGTCGGGCGGATCAGCTGCCGCAGCCGCGCCGCCCAGTCGGCGTGATCGTCCAGCACCGCGCCGCGCAGGAAGTCCGCCAGGGTCACGATGCCGATCACGCGCCGCGCGCGATCCACCACCGGCAAGGCCTTGATGTGGTGCTCGCGCAGCAGCGACCAGGCCTCCTGCAAAGGCGTGCCCCACTCGACCACCCGCGGCTCGCGCGACATCACGTCCGCGCAGCGCAAGGTGTTCAGCCGGCGCCGCGCGGCCAGCAGGCCGGCCTCGTCGATGATCGCGCGCAGGTCGTCCTCGGGCAGGTCGACCACCTGGTTGTAATGCGCCAGCACCGTCTCCAGGTCCGCGCCGCTGAAGGCGGGCGCGCCCGCCGGCGGGG
>NZ_BCYP01000021.1 GCF_001598255.1 Mitsuaria chitosanitabida ATCC BAA-476 = NBRC 102408 | reverse complement strand
CCCCCGCCGGCGGGGGCGCCGCGGGCGCGGCGATCTGCGGATGCGGATAGCGGCGACCCGTCACGCTGTTGTAGACCATGCCCGCCGCCACCATGGCCAGCGAGTTCAACAGCACCGGGTCCAGCGCGAAGTGCCAGTCCTTGACCCCCGCCAGCACCATCAGCAGCGCGGCCGCGCCGCCCGGCGGATGCAGGCAGCGCAGCAGGAACATCAGGCCGATGGCGGTGCCCACGGCGATCGCGGCGGCCAGCTCGGGCACGTCGCCGAACAGGTGCAGGCAGGCGATGCCCACCAGCGCCGAGGCCGTGTTGCCCATCACCACCGCCCAGGGCTGGGCCAGCGGACTGGCCGGCACGCCGAAGACCAGCACCGCGCTCGCGCCCAGCGGCGCCACCAGCCAGGGCAGGCCCGGCGCATGCGGCGTGTGACGCGCCACCCATTCGGTGAACAGCGCCGTCAGCAGCAGGCCGACGATGGCGCCGGCCACCACGCGCAGCCGCTCGCGGGCGTCCACGCGCATCGGCGCCGGTCGCAGGGCCAGCAGCCAGCGTCGGAAACCGTCCCGGAACCGGCGGCTCGGCGCGCGCGCGGCATCGGCCGCCGGGGCCTGGGGAGCGGCCGTGGCATCGGCCTTCCGAGCGGTCTTGGAATCGGACATGGGGAACTCCGCGCGGCGGGTCTCAGCGCCGCGCCCTGGTCTTGCGCCGGATCGGCCCGGGGTCGCGCAGCGCGACGTCGGGAACGAACAGCTCCATCACCCGCAGCTGCTTGCCGTGCCGCGTGAACACCGAGTTGCGCGACCACTGCATCATCGCAGGCGGGTCCTCGCCGGTGGCCTCGCGCCATTGCGCCGCCATCTGCAGCCAGGTCGCGCCGTGACGCGTCACGCGGCGCGGTCGCAGCTCGCTGCGATGGATGCGGGGATCGTCGTAGAGCAGGTGACCCAGCGGCCGGCTGCCCAGCCCGTTGACGGCCTTCCAGGGGCCCTTGAGCGAGTCGCCATGCACCGCCGAGCGCGCCCACACCAGCGGCACGCCGTCCACGCGCAGCAGCACCTCGCGCACGACGGTCAGCCCGCGGGGCGGCAGGCCCAGCGCGGCGCGCTCCTGCAGCCGCAGCGGGGCCACGGTCTGGCGCAGCACCTGCACCTCATAGCGCCGGCCGGTCGCGGCCAGTCGCTTGCTCAGCGAGCCCGGCGCGCTCAACCACGCGCGCAGGCCCCATCGGTCGGCAATCCCCATCGGTCGGAATCAGTCAGTCCATCGGACTCGGGTCGTCATCGGCATGGCGTCGGCATCGCGCCGCGCTCAGGCCTGCCCGAACTCGTCGCCCAGTTCCCCCGCGCGGCGGTGCGCAGCGATGACCGCGCGCTCGATCGCGGCGCCCACGCCCTCGCCCTGCAGGCTGGTGATCGCGGCGTGCGTCGTGCCGCCCTTGGACGTCACCTTCTCGCGCAGCTGCGCGGGCGGCTCGCCCGAGTGCAGCGCCAGTGCCGCGGCGCCGCCGCAGGTGGCCAGGGCCAGCTCCCGCGCCTTGGCCTCGTCCAGGCCCAGGGCCCGCGCGGCGGCGACCATGTGCTCGATCAGGAAAAAGAAATAGGCCGGGCCCGAGCCCGACAGCGCCGTCACCGTGTCGAGGTCCTCCTCGCGGTCGACCCACAGCGTGCGGCCGGTGGGCGCCAGGATCTGCTCGACCCGCGCGCGGTCCTCCGCGGTCGCGGCCGCGCGGGCGAAGAGCCCGGTGATGCCCGCGCCGATCAGCGCCGGCGTGTTGGGCATGCCGCGCACGACGCGGTCGGAGCCGGTGGCGCGCGCGATCGCGTCGCTGCGCAGGCCCGCCATCACCGAGAGCTGCAGCGCGCCGCCGACGTGCGGCGCGACCGGGGCGGCGGCCTCCTGGAACAGCTGCGGCTTGACCGCCCAGATCACCGCGCGGGCGCGGGCCAGCGAGGCGTCGGCCGCGGCCAGGGGCCGGATGCCGTGCTCGGCGGCGAGGCGCTCGCGCTGGGCCTCGAAAGGCTCGACGACCAGCAGGTCCTCCGCCGGATGCCCGGCTCGGCGCAGGCCGCCGATGATGGCGCCGGCCATGTTGCCGCCGCCGATGAATGCGATGCAGGAACTCATAGAGCGGGGAGTTTAGTCGGCGGCCCATGTCCCCTTGCCGCCGGCGGACGGGACGCGGATCGGGTGTCCGACCTGATGCGATCCGCCCTGCGTGCGCGACGTCGTGGCCGCGTGAAGCCGGTCCGCGCTCAGCGCACCGTGACGTGAGCGCGCGCCCGTTGCAGCAGGGAGTCGCACAGCTCGCCCAGCGTGGCGATGCCGGCGCGCTGCGCGTCGTCCATCGGGATGCCGGCGTTGATGCGCACGAAGCTGTCGAAGCGATTCGAGTTGGAGTACATCAGCCCCGGCCCGAGCCGGATGCCCTTCTCCAGCGCGGCGTCGAACAGCGCCAGCGAGGACAGGCCCTCGGGCAGTTCGACCCACAGGCTAGGACCGCCTCGCGGCATGCTGAGCCGCGTGCCGGGCGGCAGGTGATCGGCGATGGCCGCCGCCATCTGCTCGCGCTGCTGGGCGAGCCTGGCGCGCAGCGTGCGCAGGTGGCGATCGATCTGGCCGCCGGCGAGGAACTCGGCCAGCACGGCCTGGCTGAGCATCTCGTTGGGCCGGCTCTGGGCGTACTTGAGGATCTCGACGCGCGACTGCCAGCGCCCCGCCGACATCCAGCCCACCCGCATCCCGGGCGCCACCGTCTTGTGCAGCGAGGAGCAGAAGATCACCCGCCCCGTCGTGTCCCAGGACTTCACCGCGCGCTGCGGCGTGTCGCACAGCAGCGCGTAGGTGTCGTCCTCGATGAGCGCGAGGTCGCGCGCCTCGCAGCAGGCCAGCAGCGCCTGCTTGGCCGCGTCCGGCATGACCGCCCCGAGCGGGTTCTGCAGGTTGGGCACGACGACGACCGCCTTGAGCCGCGGCTCGCGCGCGGCCGCGTCCTCGAGCGCCTCGACGGACAGGCCCGTGTGCGGGCTGGTGGGGATCTCCAGCGCGCGCAGGCCCAGGCTCTCCAGGATCTGCAGCAGGCCGTAGTAGGTCGGCGACTCCACCGCCACCGCGTCGCCCGGCTGCGTCACCGCGCGCAGCGCGATGCCCAGCGCCTCGGTGCAGCCGTGGGTGATGAGGATCTGCTCGGGCCGCAACTGGATGCTGGCGTCCAGCGCCAGCCGCGCCAGCGCCGTGCGCAATGCCATCAGGCCTTGCGGCTCGGGCTGGGTGCTGAGCACCTCGGGCCGGCGGCGCAGCAGCCGCTGCGCCTGCAGCGCGAGCACCTTGGCCGGGTACATCGAGGGATGCGCGCAGGCGCCGCTCAGGTTGACGCTGACCTTGGCGGAGATGCCGCGGGTGAGGATCTCGGAGATGCGCTCGTGCACGCCGACGAAGCGGGCCGGATCGGCCTGCGTCTGGCGGGGCTCGGCGGCGCGGGCCAGACGCGCGGCCCGTGGCGCGCGCACGAAGTAGCCGGCGCGCTGGCGGGCCTGCAGCAGGCCCTGGCTCTCGAGCAGGCGGCAGGCCTGCAGGGCGGTGCTGAGGCTGACGCGATGCAGCCCCATCAGCGTCCGCACAGAGGGCATGCGGCTGCCGGGCGGCAGGGTGCCGCTGTCGATGGCGTGGCGATAGTGCGCGGCGACCTGCGCGTAGAGCGGGTCGGAGGAGGACGGGTTCAGGCCCGCGGCAGTGCCGCCGGTCGTGCCGGTCCCGCCGGATGCGCCGGACGGGGGCAAGGCGGGGATCGGGGGATCGGTCACGGTCGCGGGCGAAGGCATGCGCGGGATTCTGCGCCGCGCGCGCGGACGGGACCGCAACAGCGGGCGACCAGTCGATACGGAACAGCGCTCGCGAGTCCGCTGTTATGGAGAACAAAGGACCGCGCTGTGCCTGTTCGCGCCAGCCGCGCGCCGGAACACTGGCTCCCGACCTTCCACACGAGGCGCCCTGCCCGGGCGACCAGCCATGCTCATCCACGCTGTTCTGCGACTGCTGCCCCTGCCCTTCTCCTGGCGTCTCGCCGCGCGCGGGTCCGAGCGCGGCGTCATCCCGCGACCGGCAGTGCGTCGCGCGTCGAATGGGGCGTCGAACCCGGCGTCGAGAGCGTCAGAAGCGGGGGGGGTGCCCGGAGCGCGCGGCTCAGCCGGTGCGCTCGAGCAGCGCGAAGGGAGCGATGGGCGCGAGGCAGGCGGTGCGCGGGAGATCTCGCTCGCGCCCGGCCAATGGACGCTGCTGAAGCTCCCGCGCGGGACAGTGCTGCATGTCCACGAGGGCGAGGCCTGCGTCGAGGACGCGCCGCGCCTGTGGGCCGACCACTGCTGGTCGGAGCCCCGCCGGCTGCGCGCCGGCGAGGTCTGCGTGCTCCCACGCGCCGGCTGGTGGCGGATCGACGGACGCGCCGCCGGGCGGACCGGCGGCGTTCAGGGCGGGGGCGCCTCGGGCGCCTGCCGGATCAGTGCACGCCTGCCAGCAGCGCGGCGTTCCCACCCGCGGCGGCCGTGTTGATCGTCAGCGTCTGCTCGGCGACGAATCGGTAGAGCTGGCGCGCATCGGCCAGTTCCACCGTCGGCACCACCGGCAGGATCGCGCCGTCGCGCGAGGCCAGCGCGCGCTGCGCCGTGCGACGCAGCGAGGCCGGGGCCACCACGCCCGCCAGCAGCGGTGCGCGCAGCACGGCATCGAGCTGGTCCGCCGGCAGCAGCGCGATCGCCGAGGCCTCCACGCCGCCGCGCATCAGCGCGTTGCGCAGGTCACGGGCGGCATCGCCGCCGCCGACCACCGCCACCGCGTTGCCGGCCACCAGCGCCGCGCCCAGGGCGCGCGCCAGCTCCTGCTGCGACGCGCCTTCGGCCAGCACCGCGAACACGCCGCGGCCGTGCAGGCGCAGCTCGTTGCTCTCGCCGGTCGGGCCGGGCAGCTCGACATCGTTGAGCCCGCGACGCGCGCCCGCCGCGAAGTCGCGCCAGGCCCCGGTCACCACCGGCGACTGGCCGGCGGCCGAGCGCTCCAGCGCCGCGGCACGGTCCTCGACGGCACGCTCGGCCCAGACTTCATGCGCGTCGAACAGCGGCGCCAGGTCGGCGCCCGCGCCGGTCGTGGTCAGCGCGGTGCCCTCGCCCGCCTCGGCGGACTCGGCGCCCGGCTGCGCGACGAAGCGCAGCAGGTAGTGCGGACCGCCCGCCTTCGGGCCGGTGCCCGACATGCCTTCGCCGCCGAAGGGCTGCACGCCCACCACCGCGCCGATGATGTTGCGGTTCACGTAGACGTTGCCGATGCGGGCCTCGGAGGCCAGGCGCAGCGCGCGGCTGTCAATGCGGGTCTGGATGCCCAGCGTCAGGCCGTAGCCCAGCGCGTTGATCTCGCCCACCACGCCGTCGACGTCGCCGCCCCAGCGCACCACGTGCAGCACCGGGCCGAAGATCTCCTTCTTCAGCGAGGCGATGCTGGGCAGCTCCACCGCCACGGGCGGCAGCAGGCGCGGACGCGCGTCGGCGATGGTCGCCTCGGCGATCAGCGAGGCCTCGCGCTTGAGGCGCTGCACGTCGGCGGAGATCGCCTGGAAGGCTTCCTCGTCGATCAGCGGGCCCACGTCGGTGGCCAGATCGGCCGTGTCGCCGACGCGCAGTTCCTTGACCGCGCCGCGCAGCATCTCGATGACGCCGTCGGCCACCGCCTCGTGCACGGCCAGCAGACGCAGCGCCGAGCAGCGCTGACCCGCGCTGCGGAAGGCCGATTGCACGACCGCGTCGATGACCTGCTCGGGCAGCGCCGTCGAGTCCACGATCATCGCGTTCAGGCCGCCGGTCTCGGCGATCAGCGGCAGCGCCGCGGCGCCCGGCTTGGCCGCCAGCTGGCGGTTGATGATCTGCGCCACCTGCGTCGAGCCGGTGAAGCACACGCCCGCCGTCTGCGGCGCGGCGACCAGGCGCGCGCCCACGGTCTCGCCCTGGCCGTGCAGCAGTTGCAACGCGTCTTCCGGAACGCCCGCGGCGTGCAGCAGCGCGACGCAGTCCCGCGCGATGGCCGGGGTCTGCTCGGCCGGCTTGGCGGCGACCGCATTGCCCGCGGCCAGCGCCGCGACCACCTGGCCCGCGAAGATCGCCAGCGGGAAGTTCCACGGCGAGATGCAGACGAAGACGCCACGCCCGTTCAGCGCGACGCCGTCGGCGGCCAGCCGCTCCGCCTCGTCGGCGTAATAGCGCATGAAATCGATGGCCTCGCGGACTTCGCTGATCGCGTCGCCCAGGCTCTTGTAGGCCTCCTTGACCAGCAGCGCGCAGTACTGCGGCAGTTGCGCCTGCAGCGCGTCGGCGGCGCGGCGCAGCACGGCGGCGCGCTCGGCCACCGGCGTCGCGTTCCAGCCGGCGAAGCCCGATTGCAGGCGCGCCATCGCGGCGTCCACGGCTTCGGGCGTGTCCTCGCTCAGCGTCGGGACGCTGCATTGCGCCAGCGCGTCGAGCAGCGGCTGGCGCTGCTCCGGCACCGCGAGGTCCAGGCCCGAGGAGTTGTCGCGGCCTTGGCCGCTCGCGTCGCGATACAGGTCGACCGGCAGCGGCAGGCTGGACGATTCCTGGATCAGCGTCAGCGGCGAGGCCAGCAGCTCTTCCGGCGCGACCGTCGGGTCGGCCAGCTGGTGGACGAAGGACGAGTTGGCGCCGTTCTCCAGCAGGCGGCGGACCAGATAGGCCAGCAGGTCGCGGTGCTCACCGACCGGCGCGTAGACGCGGCAGGGGATGGAGCCATCCTTGAGCACCTCGCGATAGACGCCCTCGCCCATGCCGTGCAGACGCTGCATCTCGAACTTGGCGCCCAGCGCGCGCGCCATCGCCAGGATCGCGGCGATGGTGCCGGCGTTGTGGCTCGCGAACTGCGGATAGATGACGTCGTGATGCTTCAGCAGCGCCTGCGCGCAGGCCAGGTAGGAGACGTCGGTATGCGGCTTGTGCGTGTAGACCGGATAGCACGACAGGCCTTGCTCCTGGGCGCGCTTGATCTCGCCATCCCAATAGGCGCCCTTGACCAGACGCACCATGAAGCGCAGCCCGTGCTGGCGGGCGATGGCGGCGACCGCCTCCACCACGTCGCGGGCACGGGTCTGGTAGGCCTGCACGGCCAGGCCGAAACCGCGCCATTGCGGGAAGTGCTTGGCGATGCGCTCGGCCAGCACGTCCAGCAGGTCCAGCGACATCTCCAGCCGGTCCACTTCCTCGGCGTCGATGGTCAGGTTGATGTTGGCCTGCGCGGCCTTCTCGACCAGTTGCCACACGCGCGGGAGCAGCTCGGCATAGACGCGCTCGCGCTGCAGCACCTCATAGCGCGAGAACAGCGCCGACAGCTTGATCGAGATGCCGTCGCTGGCTTCGGGCGACTCGGCCTTGCGGCCGCCGGCGATGGCGGCGATCGCGTTCAGATACGAGGCCTGATAGCGCTCGGCGTCCTTCTCGGTGCGGGCGCCCTCGCCCAGCATGTCGTAGGAGAAGCGCAGCTGCGCCTGCACCTTGCGGGCGGCGTCGGCTTCCTTCATCGCTTCCTGGATGTTGCGGCCCAGCACGAACTGGCGGCCCAGCAGCTGGATCGCGCGCACCGTCGCGGCGACCACGGTCTGCGCGCCCAGGCGCTTCATCAGGCCGGAGTCGGACTCGGCGTCCGGCAGGAACTTCTTGGACAGCGAGATCGCGCTCGCCGCCAGACCGGCCAGCATCTTGTGCGGGCCGTCGGAGCCGCCGTCGAAATCAGCGCGGCCGAGCTGGTCGGCGGTCAGCGCGATGGCGGTCTCGGCATCGGGGACGCGCAGCAGCGCCTCGGCCAGACGCATCAGGGCCAGGCCCTCGGCGCTGGTGATGGGGTACTCGCGCAGCAGCGATTCCATGGCCCAGAAGGGCGCCGGATTCGAGCGCACCTGGCGCACCCAGGGTCGCGCCTGATCGATCACCGCGGCCCAGTTCAGCGTGGCCAGTTCGGCGGCGAGCCGGTGCACCAGCGGGAGCTCCTCGCGGTACGGATCGGGCAGGCGGGAGATTTCCGGGGTCAGCGGGAAGGCGGTCATGGGGTCCTCGAATCGGGTGTGGGACCGTTCATGGCCGGCCCCATAGTGAACGGCGCGACTCTAGAGAGGTTCGTCCTGGATTAAATTCGGATGATTGCCATATCGACCGGAGGAAATCCGGTCTGGAGCCACCATGAGCGCCGACGACCTGGACAAGATTGACCTGCGCATTCTGCGCGTGCTGCAGCAGGATGGGCGCATCAGCAACCAGAAGCTGGCGGAGGAGGTGCATCTGTCCCCCACCGCCGTGCTGGAGCGGGTCAAGCGGCTGACGCGCGACGGCTACATCCTGGGCTACGAGGCGCGGCTGAACCCGGCCAAGCTGGGCGCGCAGATGCTGGTGTTCATCGAGATCCTGCTGGACCGGACCGTCCACGACGTCATGGACAACTTCCGTGCGGCGGTGCAGGCGCGACCGGAGATTCTCGAGTGCCACCTGGTGGCGGGCGGCTTCGATTACCTGCTCAAGACGCGGGTGGCGGACATGGCGGCGTATCGGGAGTTCATCGGCACGTCCATCTGGACCCTGCCCGGCGTGCGCGAGACCCGGACCTACGCGGTCATGGAGGAGGTCAAGCACACGACGGCGCTGCCGATCTGAGGCGTCGCCCGGGCGGGCTCGAGGTACCCGGCGCCCCGTCCCGGTGCCGGGCGATGCCCGGGCGTGCATTCCACACACCGCCTGTTGGATCAAGCGGTTTCAAGGGGGAGATGTCCTCCCCCGTCGGCCCCTCCATCTGCGGGCTGCCGGCATCGGGGCAACAGGCTCACCATGGAGTGCCTCCCCCCAGGTCCCCGGAGTTCCGAGATGAAGTACAGGTCTCAGCATCCCCCGCCGCCGCGCGCCCCGTCCCGGCCGCTCGCGAGCGGCGGCCGCGGTCACCGCGCCGAGGTCGGCGACAGTCGGCTCGACAGCCGGCTCGATGGTCGGCAGGACAGCGGCCTCGACAGCGAATGGCCCAGCGGCTTCGCCGACACCGGCAGCAGTTTCGGCGGCGGCGCGGGCAGCACCTTCGGTGGCCCGGACGCCAGCCATGAGACCGGCCTCTGGGGCCGACCCCGGCGTACCGCCGCCGGTCCGGTCGAGAGCTGGCACGACTCGAGCTACGTGCTGCGGCGCGGGCTGGAAGTGCGCGAGCTCAGCGCCCGTGAATGGAACGTCTGCGTCAGCGCGCCGACGCCAGGGTCCGCGCCCCGCCGGCGCGGCGATGGAGAAGATGGCGTGTGAACGGCTCCGGCCGCCCTGACAGCTTGAGGCTGAGCGCCGTCACCCACTGGTGGCTGCGGGTGGGCGGGCTGGCCCAGGGCGCGATCGCGAGGATCGCGGCCATGCCCAGCGCCAGGAACGCGCTGCGGCGCAGGACGCGCGCGGGCGCCGCGCCGGTCTGGGACTCGAATCCGTCGATTCCTGCGCCGCGTCCTTGGCGGAACGCGCGCCAGGCCTGGCGGGACCCCGCCAGGGCTTCCTTGAGCGGTCGAGCGAGAGCCACGCCGCTGGCGAGCGCGCCGAGCGTGAAGCCCAGCAGCGCCTCCGACGGCGAGTGGGCGCCCACCGGCAGCCGCGAGTAGGCGATCGCCGCCGCCAGCGCATAGGCCAGCGACAAGCCGGTCAACCGCAACGGCGCCGAGCCGATGGCCTGCAGGCCCAGCCAGGCGATCAGCGGCAGCACCGAGGCGGCGCTCATCGCGTGACCGGAGAAGCCGGTGAAGTCCCATTCGGCGCTGCCGATGCCCCAGCCCATGAAGGCGACCTTGGAGCCCAGGGTCAGCGCCAGCACGGTCAGGAAGGCAGGGAGCCAGCGACGCGCGACGCCGCGCTGGGTCGGGCAGGCCCACAGGCCGAGCAACGCGACGACAGCCAGCGGCGCCAGGACCTGCGCTTCGCCCAGGCGGGTGAACAGGTGCCAGTACGGCAGCAGCGGGGTGGAGTCGCTCAGGGTGGAGGGGACGGCGAAGCTCATGCGGACAGCTTAGGACGACTCTGCTGCACCGCAACATGCGCGGGGTTTTCGAATCGTCGGGAAGTGCAACGGATGACGCAGTCTTCCAGTGGGCTGTGAGGTGAGGATGAAGAGGGTGTAAGGCGTACGGCAAGCCCGAAGACCCTCACCCCAGCCCTCTCCCGCAAGCGGGAGAGGGAGTCGGTGCGCTCGCTGTTCATCCGTACGTTCGCTGTTCACCTGAACGATCGCTGTTCATCCGAACGTTCGCTGTTCACCTGAACGATCGCTGCTCACTCGAACGTTCGCTGTTCACTCCCTCTCCCGCTTGCGGGAGAGGGCGGGGGTGAGGGTCTTCTCTCGGCGTACCGCCGACTCAAGCCAGCTGCAAGCGCTTCACCGGCGCGCGGCGCAGCGGCTCGGGCGGCGGGGTCACGATGAAGTCCTCGGCGGGCATCGGGCGGCCGTAGTACCAGCCCTGCGCCCAGTCGCAGCCCTCGCGGCGGAGCCACTCGGCCTGCTCCATCGTCTCGACGCCCTCGGCCAGCACGTCCAGGTTGAGGCTGCGCGCCAGCACGATCACCGTGCGGGCGATGGCGTTGACGTTGGCATCGCTGCCCAGTTCGTGGACGAAGCTCCGGTCGATCTTGAGCGTGCTCACCGGCATCCGCTTCAGATAGGCCAGCGACGAATACCCCGTCCCGAAATCGTCGATCGCCACCCGCACGCCACGCTTGTGCAGGCGCGTCATCAGGCTGATCGCCTGCTCGGCGTCCTCGAGCAGCAGGCTCTCGGTCACCTCCAGCTCCAGCGCGGTGGCCGGGCAGCCGGTCTCGGCCAGGATGTAGTCCAGGGTCTCGATGAAGTCCGGCTGGCGCAACTGACGCGCCGAGACGTTCACCGCCACCTGCTGCGGCTTGCCTTCCTGGCCCTGCCAGCGCGCCACCTGCGCGCAGGCCTGCTCCAGCACCCAGCGGCCGATCGGGATGATCAGGCCCGTTTCCTCGGCCAGCGGGATGAAGTCCGCCGGGGAGATCGGGCCGCGCGTCGGATGCCGCCAGCGCAGCAGCGCCTCGGCGCCGATCAGTTGGCCATCGCTCAGGCGCACCTGCGGCTGGTACTCGATGCGGAACTGCGCCGCCTCGTTGGCCTGGCGCAGCGCGTGCGTCAGCTCGAAGCGGTGCTGCACCGCCTGCGTCAGCTCCGGCCGGTAGGCCTGCACCGAGCCGCGCGCATGCAGCTTGGCCCGCACCATCGCCACCTCGGCGTTGCGCAGCAGCTCGTCGACGTGCGTGCCGTCGGCCGGGAACAGCGCCAGCCCGATGCTGGCGCCGACATTGAACTTGTGGTGGTCGATGACCACGGGCTCGTCCATCGCCTGGATCAGGCGGTCGCCGAGCCGCATCGCGGTCTCCTCGTCAACCAGGCCCGACAGCACGACGACGAACTCGTCCGAGCCCACCCGCGCGACCGAGTCGCTCAGGCGCGTCACGTTGGCGAAGCGCGCCGCGGCGGTCAACAGCACCTGGTCGCCCGCGGCGTGGCCGGCGATGTCGTTGACGTCGCGGAAACCGTCCAGATCGATGTAGAGCACCGCGACACAGGTGTGCTCGCGCTGCGCGTTGCCGATCTGGCGCGCGATGCGATCGCGCAGCAGCGCCGCGTTGGGCAGCCCGGTCAGCGCGTCGTGCAGCGACTGGTGCAGCAGCTCGGCCTCGGTCTGCTTGATGCGGGAGATGTCGGTCAGCACGCTCAGGTACTGCACCTGCTCCGGGTCGCCCGACGGGGACGGCACCCTCACGAAGGTCGCCCACATCGGGATGGAATCGCCGCTCTTGTGGCGCTCGGTGACCTCGCCGCTCCACTTGCCGGTGGCCTCGACCTGCGCCCACAGCGCGCGCAGCTTCTCGGGGTCCTGCTCGCTGTCGCGCAGCAGCAGCGGGCGCTTGCCCAGCAGCGTCTGGCGGTCGTGGCCGATCATCGCCACCAGCGCCGGATTCACGTCGCAGATGCGCAGCTGATGGTCGATGACCATGATGCCCTCGCCGCAGTGCTCGTACACCGTGGCGGCGCGCCGCGCGGCCTCGGTGGCGCGCTGCAGCTGGGTCACGTCGCGTGCGATGGCGACCTGGCCCAGGTATTCGTCGTCCTCGTCGCGGACCCGGGCGCTGAGCACGTCCAGGCAGCGCGCGTCGGTGGTCTCGTCGCCCGCCTCGCCGTCCTGCCAGACCAGGCTGCGGCCGTCGGACTGCGTGTCCACCCAGCCGGGCGGATTGGGCAGGTCGGCGTCACGACGACCGATCAGCTCGCTCTCGGTCAGGCCGACGGCGCGCTCGAACGCGGGGTTGCAGCCTTCATAGGCGCCGCTGGCGTCCTTGAAGTACATCGGATCGGGGATGGCGTTGAGCAGCGCGCTGAGACGGGCGCGCTCGCGGCGCACGCGCTTGAGTTCCTCGCGGCGGCGCTGCAGCCGGCCGCGCTGCTGCACGAACAGGCTGACCAGCACGCCCATCGTGATGCCGCCGACGACACAGGCGGCGCCCAGCCAGAACACGGTGCTGCCCGAGTCGATCCACGCGGGAAGCCGCGCCGCCATCGACTTGACCGTCGCGCTGGAAGCGGCGGCCGCGCCGGACGCATGCGCCCCGGCCGACGTGCTCAGGCACGCCAGCGACAGCGCGGACACGGTCAGGCGTCCCCAACGACGGTTCAGGCGAAGGCGCATGTGTCACGCCTGGATCGGTGCCAGGCATTGTTGGTATGTGGGAGGGGCAACAACTGGCCCCCTCATCGGCCGCCCGCGGATCACGGGCGTTCCCTCTCGCACGACCTTCGGAGTATCGGTGCCTGGCTTGAGAGCCCGATAGGGTTTACAGGGAGGCCGCCACCGTCGTTCCCTGCAGGATTGCACGCTTTGCGTCCAATTCTTTGGCCTCGAGCGCCCCCCCGATCAGATGGACCGACCGGCCCGCGGCCCGCAGCGGGGCCTCGAGTTCGCGCAGCGGCTCCTGGCCGGCGCACAGCACGACGGTGTCGCAGGCGAGCAGCTCGGGATCCCCGCGTTCCTCGCCCCGGCTCAGCCACAGGCCCTGGTCATCGATGCGCTCGTAGTTCACGCCGGCGACCATCTGTACACCGTGCGTTTTCAGCGCGGCGCGATGGATCCATCCCGTGGTCTTGCCCAGCCCCGCCCCGAGCTTGCCGGCGCGGCGCTGCAGCAGCGTGATCTCGCGATCGACCGGCACCGGCTCGGGCTTCACCAGGCCGCCGCGCGCGTCCGCCGGATCGCCCACGCCCCAATGACGACGCCAGGCCGGCGCGTCCAGCGCCAGCGAGTGGCCCTGCTCCAGCAGGAACTCCGACACGTCGAAGCCGATGCCGCCCGCGCCGATCACCGCGACTCGGCGGCCGACCGGCTTCTCGCCACGCAGCACTTCCAGATAGCTCAAGACCTGACCCCGGGCGACGCCCTCGGCCTGGCCGGGGATGCGCGGATCGCGCGGTGTGACGCCGGTGGCGAGCAGCACCTCGTCGTAGTCCATCAGCTCGTCGGCGGCGACGCGCCGCCCCAGCCGCGGGGCGACGCCCAGCAGCTCCAGCCGCCGCTTGAAGTAGCGCAGCGTCTCGTGGAACTCCTCCTTGCCCGGGATGCGCTTGGCCAGGTTGAACTGGCCGCCGATCTCGGTGGCCGAGTCGAACAGCGCGACCTCATGACCGCGCTCGGCCAGCGTGGTCGCGGCGGCCAGGCCGGCCGGTCCCGCGCCCACCACGGCGACGCGCTTGCGTTTGGCGGTGGACTCGACCGGCACGATGCGCAGCAGCGTCTCGTGGCCCGCCCGCGGATTCACCAGACAGGACGCGACCTCCTGCTTGAACACGTGGTCCAGGCAGGCCTGGTTGCAGGCGATGCAGGTGTTGATCTCGTCGGCGCGGTTCTCGGCGGCCTTGCGGACGAAGGCCGGATCGGCCAGCAGCGGGCGCGCCATCGAGACCATGTCGGCCGAGCCGTCGGCGAGCACGGACTCGGCGACCTCGGGCGTGTTGATGCGGTTGCTGGTCACCAGCGGGATGTCCAGGCCCTCGGCCCGCAACTGGTCGCGCAGCTTCTTCGTGACCCAGGCGAAGCCGGCGCGGGGCACGCTGGTGGCGATGGTCGGGATGCGGGCCTCGTGCCAGCCGATGCCGGTGTTGAGGATGGTGGCGCCGGCACGCGTCGCGGCGCGCGCGAGCTGCAGCACCTCGTCCCAGCTGCTGCCCCCGGGCACCAGGTCCAGCATCGACAGGCGGTAGATGATGATGAAGTCCGGCCCCACCGCCTCGCGCATGCGGGTCAGGATCTCGACCGGCAGGCGCATGCGGTGGGCGTAGTCGCCGCCCCAGCCGTCGGTGCGCTGGTTGGTGGCCGCGGCCAGGAACTGGTTGATGAAGTAGCCCTCGGAGCCCATCACCTCGACGCCGTCGTAGCCCGCCTCGCGCGCCAGCACGGCGCAGCGGACGAAGGCCTTGATCTGGCGCTCGATGCCGCGCTCGCTCAGCGCGTGCGGGGTGAAGGGCGAGATCGGCGACTTCAGCGCCGAGGCCGAGACGTTGAACGGGTGATACCCATAGCGGCCGGTGTGCAGGATCTGCAGCGCGATCTTGCCGCCCTCGGTGTGCACCGCGCGGGTGATCGCCTGATGGCGGCGCGCCGCGCCACCGGTGGCCAGCGTGCCGGCGAAGGGCTTGGCCCAGCCCGCGATGTTGGGCGCGTAGCCGCCGGTGACGATCAGGCCCACGCCGCCGCGGGCGCGCTCGGCGAAGTACTCGGCCAGGCGCTCGACATGCTTGCGCGAGTCCTCCAGGCCGGTGTGCATGCTGCCCATGAGCACGCGGTTCTTGAGGGTGGTGAACCCCAGGTCCAGGGGCGACAGCAGCTGTGGATAGGCGTTCATCGCGCGGATGCTAGCGCCGGCCTCACGCGCGCGATTAGAGGGACTCGCCCAAGTCGCGGCCGGCTACGGGAAGACCCGGATGCCCGTGGCCATCGGCCTCGCGGGCGTTCCCGGTCCCGGTGATCGGGGGGCGGCGGCAATGGCCCGGCAACTCTGTGTCGGCCTTGATATGCAACTTCACAAACCCGGCATGCCGCCACAAGCCGCAGCAACACGCCCCCCGTTCAATCCCGCCATCCACATTCGGAGTAGGACGATGCGAATCACGAAATGGGCCTGGGGCCTGGGTCTGGCCACCGCGGCCCTGATGACTGCCTGCGGCGGCGGCGGCAGCGGCAGCACCGCGCACATGCGTTTGATGAACGCCAGCATCGGCTACGCGTCGCTGGACATGGCGGTCGACAGCACGACCGTCAACAGCGGCGTGACCTACGCCGGCGTCGGCACCTACGCCGACGTGAACACCGGCGCCACCGGCACCGAAGTGCAGAGCAACTCGGTCGGCAGCACGCTGGCCTCCACCACGCCCTCGCTGACCGCGGGCAGCCACTACACGATGATCGCGTACGGCGCCGCCGGCACGGTCCGCACCACGCTGCTGCAGGAAGACCAGGAGGTCCCGGCCGCCGGCAAGTCCAAGCTGCTGATCCTGAACCTGGCCCCCGACGCCGGCGCGCTGGACGTCTACGTGACCGGCACCAGCGAGACGCTGGACAGCGCCTCCACCTCGGCCGCGGCGATCGCCGCCGGCTCGGGCAGCGGCTACCTGACCTTCAACAGCGGCACGGTCCGCGTGCGCCTGACCGCCAGCGGCAGCAAGTCCGACCTGCGTCTGGACATCCCCAGCATCGCCCTGCCCGACGCAGGCGTGTCGACGCTGGTGCTGACGGGCTCCTCCGGCGGCGTGCTGGTCAACGGCATCCAGGTGATCCAGCAAGGCGCCACGACCAACTTCCCGAACAGCACCGCCCGCGCCCGCCTGGTGGCCGCGGTCGGCGGCAACGCGCTGGTCGCGGGGTCGATCGGCTCCACCCAGCTGCTGCCCACCTCGACGGCGCCGACCATCGGCGACTACCAGACCATCGCCACCGGCGCCACCGCCCCGACGATCTTCGTCAACGGCGCTCAACTGCAGGTCCCGAGCTTCCCGACGCTGGCTGCCGGCGGCGACTACACGCTGATGGTCTGGGGCCCGGCCGGCTCACCGCAGCTCACGGTGCTGACCGACGACAACAAGCTGCCGACGACCTCGACCGCCGCCAAGATCCGCCTGGTCAACGGCGTGGCCAACGCCTCGGCCGGCCTGACGCTGAACGTGGACTACAGCGCGCTGGCCTCCAACGTGCTGGCGGGGACCTCGTCCACGCCGACCACGACCGCCGCCACGACCTCCTCGCTGCTGACCGTGAACTCGCCGGCCTCGGCGACCCCGGTCTACAGCCTGAGCTCGCTGGCCATCCAGGCCAACGGCGTCTACACCGTCTTCGTGATGGGCGACAGCACGTCGATGGTCGGCTCCCTGCGCAAGGAACGCTGATCGACGCGATGCCCGCCGGACGCCGCCCGCGGCGTTGATCCGGCCACGGGCCGCCCCGCGCGGCCCGACGAGAAATCCTCCCTGTTGGCCACGTCCTCTTCCGAGGCGTGGCCTTTTTTTCGTCGCGAGGTCCGAGGCCCCGCGGCGTTCTTCTTCCACACGTTCGTGCTGTCGGATGGCTCACATCAGGGGATGAGGGCGGGTCATCCACCCTTTCCAGCCAGTGCCGGATCGGGCGGGGCTGCCTAGGCTCCCAGGTCCTCCCGACTTTCGGCCCGCGATCCCGCGGCGCCTCGCCCGACACCATGTCCCTCTCCCGACGCTCCTCCCTCGCGACCTTCGCCTCCCTGGCGATCCTGGCCACCACCCTGACCGCCTGTGGTGGCGGCTCCGGTGACGACGCGCGAATCCGCCTGCTCAACGCCGGCGCCGATCCCGGCGCCATCGACCTGATGTCCGACAAGGACAAGCTGTCCGCGAGCGTGGGCGCGCTGGCGGTCGGCGAGTACGGCAATCGCGCCGCCGGCACCGCGACGCTCCAGCTGCGCGGCGCGAACTCGACCGCCAACCTTGCCGCCACGCCCGCCACGCTCAAGAAGGGCGTCAGCCACACCCTGATCGCCTACGGCGGGCCCGGGGCGATCCGGACCAGCCTGCTGCAGGAAGACCAGACCGAGCCGGCGTCCGGCCAGAGCAAGCTGATGGTGCTCAACCTCGCCCCCGACGCCGGCCCGGTGAGTGTGTTCGTGACGGCGCCGGACGCCGCGCTGACCGGTTCATCGCCCTTCGCCGCCAGCCTGGCCGCGGGCGTGGGCAGCGGCTACGTGACGCAGGCGGCCGGCACCTACCGGATCCGCGTGACCGACCCCGCCAAGCGCGACGAGATCCGGCTGGACCTGCCGGCGTTCAAGCTCGAGTCCGGTCAGGTGACGACGCTGATCCTGCGCGGCAGCACCGGGGGCACGCTGGTCCACGCGCTGACGCTGCAGCAACGCGGTGCGCTGACCCGCGTGGACAACCCCTCGGCCCGGGTGCGGCTCGTGGTGGCGACGCCCTCGATCGCGATCGACACGACCTGGAACGGCCGGCCGCTGCTGAAGGGCGCGCTCTCACCCGCCATCGGCGAGTACCAGCTGGTGGACGCCGGCTCCCGCAACCTGCGTGGCACCGTCAACGCGCAGGACCTGTCCCGGGATCTCGCGCCCCTGGTCGCGGGCGGCGACTACACCGTGCTGATGCGTGGCGATGCGGCCGCGCCCATCGTCGACCTGCTGACCGACGACAACCGGCTCCCGGAAACGGCCGGCCTGGCCCGGGTGCGGGTGCTCAACGGCCTGAACCAGGCGCTGACGCTCAACGTCAACTACGGCGCGCTGGCCGGCGGGATCGCGCCGGCCAGCTATGGCGCGGGTACCGTGTCGCCCAGCGCCTCGGCCCTGCTCACGGTCAGCTCGTCGGCGTCGACGACCGCGCTGTTCACCGAGCCCAGCTTCGCTTCGCAGTCCGGCGGTCTGTACACCGTCATGATGCTGGGCAGCGAGGCCCAGCCCAGCGGCGTGCTGCGCCGGGACCGCTGAGCCCGCGCGACGCGGCGTCCCTGCTGACGCCGCGCGTCCGGGGCCTGCGGCAAGATCGCCGCATGTCCGACGCCGCACCTCGTCCCACCGTCCTGCAGATCCGCCGGCTGCGTCAGCTCTGGCGCTCGGCGGGTTGGCCCTGCCAGGACATGCTGGAGGTGGAACTGCTGGCGCTGGGCTGGCTGGAGCGCCGGCTCGATCCGCAGGGTCGGGAGACCCTGCATCTCACCACGCCCGGCATCGAGGTGCTGCACCTGGGCCTGCGCAAGAACCGCGCGGCCCGGGACCGGCACGAGGACCTCGTGACGCGCACGGCGAGGGAGCTCCAGCGCGCCGGCCGCGTCGTGTGGCGCGGCCTGTCCTTGCGGGCCGGCCTGCCGCGCGAGGACGAGCCCGAGCGGCTCCAGTGGGTCCATGCGATGCCGGACGTCTATTCGGTCCGCAACACGACGGTCGAGGACTACCTCGAGCCGGCGGTCCACGAGATCAAGGTGAGCCGCGCCGACCTGCTCGCGGAGCTGCGGCGGCCCGCCAAGGCCCAGGCCTATCTCGCGCTGAGCGGCCAGTGCTGGTACGTGCTGCGCGCCGGCATCGCGACGGTGGCGGAGATTCCACCCGCCTTCGGCGTGCTGTTCGCGCATGAGCTGGCCGGCGGCGACGGCCTGCGCTTCGAGCTCGGCCGACCGGCGCCCCGCCGGGCGATGCGGCCGGACTTCGCCACCTGGATGGCGCTGGCCAAGGCCACGCCCGAGCCGCCGCCGCTGGACGAGGGTCAGGACTTGCTGGGCGAAGCCTGAAGGGGCCGGGTGGCGCTGTCGGCCGGCGTCGCGGCGGGCTTGGGCGCCAGCAGCAGATACAGCAGCGGCCCGAAGGATCCGGCGGCCAGCGTGATCAGCGCGTAGGGCCAGAAGCGGCGCCCGTGCTGGCGTGCGTCGCGCCAGAGGAAGCCCAGCAGCAGCACGCTCGCGATCATGAGGTCGGCCAGCGCCTGCCGACTGGCCGGCCCTTCCAGCAGCGCCTTCCACAGGCCGAGATAGCCCAGTTCGAACATCACGACCATCGAGTACGCGCCGAACGCGGCCAGAACGAGGGCCAGGAGGATCTTCAGCATGATGGGTTCCTTTCGCTCATCGGTAGGGTGGGACATGGCGTCAGTCTCGGCCGCGGCGCGCACGGCCTCAATGACCTCCGAGGTCATTGCCGCCAGCGGGCCGGCCGCTAGCATGGACCGCATGAGCCCCGTCACCGCCCTCCTCCCCGAGCTGCGCCGCGAGCGCCGACTGAGCCAGCTGGAACTGTCCCTGCGCGTCGGCGTTTCCCAGCGCCATCTGAGCTGCATCGAGACCGGCCGCGCCCGTCCCAGCCGCGAGATGCTGATCGCGCTGCTCGACGCGCTGGAGGCGCCGCTTCCCCGGCGGAACGAGGTGCTGCTGGCTGCCGGCTATGCGCCGCACTACCCGCGGCGCTCGCTCGACGATCCGGATCTCGCGGAGGTCCGCCAGGCGCTGCATCACCTGCTCGAGGCGCACGATCCCGCGCCGGCGCTGGTACTGGACGGCGGCTGGAACCTGGTCATGTCCAACCGCGGCGCGCACCGGCTCATGACGCTGCTGGGCGTGGACGCGGACGCGGCGCTGCGACCCGGATTCAACCTGCTGCGCGCCTGCCTGGAACCCGGCGGCCTGCGCGCGCTGTGCGAGAACGAGGACGAGGTCTGCGCCGCCCTGTGGAGCCGCGCCAATCACGAGGCCGCCCACTTCCCCGAGCTCAAGCCCCTGCTGGAGGACCTGCGCCCGCATGTGCCGACGCGCGTCCCGCAGCAGGCGCACACACCGCTGCTGCACACGCGCCTGCGCTCGTCGGCGGGGCCGCTGAGCCTGTTCTCGGCCTTCACCAGCTTCGGCTCGCCGCTGGACGTGACGCTGGCCTCGCTGCGGGTCGAGCACTTCTTCCCGGCCGACGCGGCCACGCGCCGCGCGCTCGCCGACAGCTGAGGGTCCGGATCGGCGGAGGACCGCACGGGGCACGCTGCGCGCGCCCGCGGCGCCCGGCCGAAAGTCATGCCGACCTCGGGCGAAGAACGAGCAAGGCTAGAACCCTCCCGCATATCGCGGGCGGATTTCCGGCGCCACAATGCCCGCTCGCCGCGGCGACCCGCCGCCGGCCCGGGGCGCGTCCGCGCGCCGCCGCTTCCCTTCACCCGCCACGACCGGCTCACGAGGCCGGCGACGACCATGACCACCACCGCCACGATGCACCGCCGCCTGCGCCTGTCCGTCCTTGCCGCCGCCCTGTCCCTCGCGGGCCTGACGCCGGCGCTGATGCCCACGGCGACGGCCTCGGCCGCGGCGTCCAGCGCCACCGCCGCGGTGGCCTGGCAGGAAGCCTCCGGCGACGCCGACATCGAGCGCGCCTTCACGCAGGCCCGCGGCGAGAAGAAGCCGGTGCTGCTGTACTGGGGCGCCAAGTGGTGCCCGCCCTGCAACCAGCTCAAGGCCACGCTGTTCAACCGCGCCGACTTCATCGAGCAGTCGCGCGCCGTGGTCGCCGTCCACATCGACGGCGACAACCCCGGCGCCCAGCGCCTGGGCGCCCGCTTCAAGGTGCGCGGCTATCCGACCATGATCCTGTTCAACAACGACGGTCAGGAACTCACCCGCCTGCCCGGCGAGGTCGACGCCCCGCAGGTGCTGCGCGTGCTGCAGCTGGGACTGGCCGGCGGCCGCCCGGTCAAGACCGTGCTGGCCGACGCGCAGGCCGGCAAGAAGCTCAGCGCCAATGAATGGAAGCTGCTGGGCTTCTACTCGTGGGAGACCGACGAGCAGCAGTTGATCCCCGCCGCCCAGCGTCCGGCGCTGCTGGCCAAGCTGGCCGCCGCCAGCCAGGGCGTCGACGACGAGACCACCACCCGCCTGTGGCTCAAGGCCCTGGCGTCCACCGAGGGCGGCGGCGCGCTGAAGGCCGACGCCGCGCTGCGCGGTCGCGTCGAGAAGGTGCTGGCCGACCCGGTCGCCGCGCGCGCGCAGACCGACGTGCTGACCAACAACGCCGACGACATCGTGCGCGCGCTGGCCCCCGCGGCCGGTGCCGATCGTCAGGCGCTGATCGGCAAGTTCGATGGCGTGCTCAAGCGCTTCCAGGGCGATGCCTCGCTGTCGCGGGCCGACCGCCTGCAATCGCTGGTGGCGCGCGTCGAGCTGGCCCGCCTGGACCAGGACCGCAACGCGCTCAACCCCAAGCTGCCCGCCGCGCTGCAGGCCGAGGTCAAGGCGCACGCCGCGCAAGCCGACAAGGAGATCACCGACGGCTATGAGCGCCAGGCCGTGATCACCTCCGCCGCCTATCTGCTGGGCCGCGCCGGCCTGTGGAGCGACAGCGACGCGCTGCTCAAGTCGTCGATCGCCAAGAGCCACAGCCCCTACTACCTGATGAGCCAGCTGGGCGGCAACGCGCGCAAGCAGGGCCGCAAGGACGAGGCGCTGCGCTGGTACGAGGAGGCCTTCAACAAGAGCGAGGGCCCGGCGACACGTCTGCAGTGGGGCTCGAACTACCTGAGCGCGCTGGTGGAACTGGCGCCGCAGGATTCGGCCCGCATCGAGAAGGCCGCGGCGCAGCTGCTGACCGAGGCCGAGAAGGACAAGGGCGCCTTCTACGAGCGCAGCGCGCGCTCGCTGCAGAAGGTGGGCAGCCAGCTGGTGTCCTGGAACGCGAACGGCCAGCACGACGCGGCGCTCACGCGCCTGCGCACCCAGCTGGACGGCGTCTGCGCCAAGCAGAAGGCGTCCGACAAGGGCGCCTGCGAGTCGCTGCTGAAGAAGAAGGGTTGAGGCCCGCGGGGACTACCCGCGCACCTTCCCCTCTCCCGCAAGGCAGGAGAGGGGTTCACCCTTGCTCAGGTGTACTCCGAGAGGAGCGCACCAATGCCTGAGCGGAACTCCGCGAGGGGCTGACCACCGCGCATCTGGCGCACCGACTCCCCTCGCCCGCCGCGCGGGAGAGGGGCGGGGGTGAGGGCCGTCGCAGGCAGCGAGCGGATTACTTCAGCAGGCCCTCGGCCTTCATCGCTTCCTGCACCGCCGGGCGAGCCGCGACGCGGCCGCGGTAGGCGACCAGGTTCGGATAGCCGGACACGTCGACGCCGACGTGCTGGCCCCAGTTCGACACGGTGAACAGGTAGGCGTCGGCCACGGTGAAGCCGTCGCCCATCAGGTACTGCTTGCCCTCGAGCTGGCTGTCGATCCACTGGAAGCGGTCGTGCAGCTTGGCGCGGAACACGGCCTTGGCCTCGTCGTTGATCGCCGGATTGAACAGCGGGCTGAAGGTCTTGTGCAGCTCGGTCGTGATGAAGTTGAGCCACTCCTGCAGGCGATAGCGCGCCAGCGTGCCGTTGGCCGGCGCGAGCTGCTTGTCCGGCGCCTGGTCGGCGATGTACTGGACGATGGCCGGGCCTTCGCTCAGGCGCTGGCCGTCGTCGAGCTCGAGCAGCGGCACGTAGCCCTTGGGATTGATCCCGTAGTAGTCGGTGCCGTCCTGCAGCTTGTGGGTCTTGGTGCTGGCGAGCACGGGCTCGAAGGCCAGGCCGGCCTCGCGCAGGACGATGTGGGGCGACAGCGAGCAGGCGCCGGGGCTGTAATAGAGCTTCATGGGGGTCTCCTTCAAAGAGGTCGTGGAACCGTTCGGGGGAAGGTCGCCGGGCACCATACGCGCCCGCGAATCACCGCGCAATGTCGGGGCCATCCCCGGGGCTGTCGCCGGCGCGCCAGCCGCCCGTCGGGCCGCCGCCTACAGTCGGACGCTTCAGCATCACGGCGCCGTCCGGCGCCCCGCCACCGATGAGCACTCCCAAGACCTACGCATTCGAGGACTTCGCCGTCGGCCAGGTGCGCGAGTTCGGCTCGCGCTTCGTCGACCGCGAGGAGGGCCTGGCCTTCGCCGCCGCCTACGATCCGCAACCGCTGCACCTGGACGAGGCCGCCGCCGACGCCTCCGTGCTGGGCGGCCTGTCCATCAGCGGCTGGCAGACCTGCGCGATGGTGATGCGCATGATGTGCGACGCCTACCTGCTGGATTCCACCAGCCAGGGCTCGCCCGGCATCGACAACCTGCGCTGGCTCAAGCCGGTGCGCCCCGGCGACACGCTGCGGGTGCGCATGACCGTCCTCGAGACCAAGGCCAGCCGCAGCCGCCCCACCCTCGGCCTGGTGCGCTCGGGCTGGGAAGTCTTCAACCAGAAGGACGAGCAGGTCATGAGCATGGAAGGCTGGGGCATGTTCGGACGCAGGGAAAGCGAGCCCTCCCCCCTGGCGGGTCCCTAACGGCAGGCCTCCTCCCGCTGGCCATAATCGGCGGCACTTTGTGGAGGAGTGAAGATGCGCATGCTTCCCGGGGCAAGACCTGGCCCCCGAGCCCGGCCCCCGCTGTCCCTGCCGACCCTGACCGTGGCGCTCGCGCTGCTCGCGGCCGAGGCCCTCGCCGCCCCACCCGCCGCCGGCCCCGCGCCGTCGACGCCGGAGGCCCCCGCCACGTCCGGCGCATCCTCGGAGCCGCCCGCGGGCACACGCGGCCCGGCGGCCTCCTCCTCGCTCTCCGCGAACGGTCTGGCCACGCTGACGCCCTGCCGCGTCGACGGCGTGCCCACCGAGGTCCAGTGCGGCAGCCTGCGCCGTCCGCTGGATCCCGCGCATCCCGAAGGCAAGCAGATCGACCTGCGCTTCGTCGTCGTGCGCGCGCTGGCGCGCAACAAGCTGCCCGACCCGGTGCTGCTGCTGGCCGGCGGTCCCGGCCAGAGCGCCGTGTCGCTGACGGGCTCGGTGCTGCCGCGCCTGTCGCGGCTGAACTACCGCCGCGACCTGGTCTTCGTCGACCAGCGCGGCACCGGCCGCTCCGCCCCGCTGCAATGCCCCGACACCAGCGGCCGCGACCTGGAGGAGCTGACCCAGCCCGGCGCCAAGCTGCGCCTGCTCGACGCCTGCCGCGTCGCGCTGGAGAAGCTGCCCTACGGCGACCTGCGGATGTTCACCACCCCCATCGCCATGCAGGACATGGACGCCGTGCGCGCCGCCCTGGGCGTGGAGCGCTGGAACCTGATCGGCGCGTCCTACGGCACCCGCGCGGCGCTGGAGTACCAGCGCCAGTTCCCGCAGCGCGTGCGCCGCGCGGTGATCGACGGCGTCGCGCCGCCGGACATGGTGCTGCCGGCCTCGTTCTCGCGCGACGGCCAGGCGGCGCTGGACCAGGTCTTCGACGGCTGCGCGGCGGATGCCGCCTGCCGGGGCCGCTATCCCGAGCTGCGCGCCGAATGGCAGGGCCTGCTCAAGAGCCTGCCGCGCAAGGTCGGCGTCACCCACCCGGTGACCGGCAAGGCCGAGCAGTTCACCCTCACGCGCGAGGCGCTGCTGGGCATGATCCGGCCGCCGCTGTACGTGCCCGCCGCCGCGTCCGCCCTGCCGGCGGCGCTGCATGAGGCGGCGCAGGGCCGGTTCGAGGCGGTGGCCGGCCTGGCGGGCCAGCTCGGCGGGGGCTCGCGCGCGATGCGCCTGGCCGAGGGCATGCACTTCTCGGTGATCTGCGCCGAGGACGCCCCGCGCCTGGCCCGGTCGACCGACGCGCCCTCCTCCGACTTCGGCACGCTGGACCGGGATCTCTACGCCAACGTCTGCCGCGCCTGGCCGCGCGGCGAGGTGCCGCCGGCCTTCTACACGATGCCGACGGCGAAGACCCCGGTGCTGGTGCTGAGCGGCGGTGCCGATCCGGCCACGCCGCCGCGCCACGGCGCCCGCGTGGCCCAGACCCTGGGCCCGCGCGCGGTGCACGTGGTCGTGCCCCAGGCCGGCCATGGCGTGGCGATGACGCTGGGCTGCATGCGCGACGTGGTCTACCGCTTCATCGACGCGGCCCAGGACGACGACGCGCTGCGCGTGGACGCCTCCTGCGCCCAGCTCATCCCGCGCCCGACGCCCTACCTGCCGCCCACGGCCGCGACCGTCGCGGCCGCCGCCTCCGCCGCTGCCGCCCGGGAGACCGACCGATGATCCGCCTCCAAGCGCTCCACAAGACCTTCCAGACCCGCGGCGGCTCCCGCAAGGGGCTCTCGCTGAGCACGCTGCTGGGCAAGCGCGGCGCGCCGGCCAAGACCGTCGTCGCCGTCGAGCATCTGGACCTCGACGCGCCCGACGGCCGCATCACCGGCCTGCTCGGCCCCAACGGCGCGGGCAAGACGACCTCGCTGCGCATGCTGGCGGGCCTGTTCCCGCCGGACACCGGCCGCATCGAGGTCGACGGCGTCGACGTGCTCAAAAGCCCGCGCACGGCCCTGGGCCGCATGGGCATCCTCGGCGACGCCCACGGCCTGTACCCGCGCCTGACCGCGCGCGAGAACATCGTCTACTTCGCGCGGCTGCAGGACATGCCGATGGACCAGGCCCAGGCACGCGCCGAGGCGCTGGCCGACCTGCTGGACATGCGCCGCATCCTGGACCGCCGCGCCGACGGATTCAGCCAGGGCGAGCGCATGAAGACCGCGCTGGCCCGCGCCCTGGTGCACGACCCCGCCAACATCGTCCTGGACGAGCCGACCAACGGTCTGGACGTGGTCGCGACCCGCGCGCTGCGCGAGGTGCTGCGGCACCTGCGCTCGCCGGCCGGCGGCGGCAAGTGCATCGTCTTCTCGAGCCACATCATGCAAGAGGTGGAACTGCTCTGCGACCAGGTGGTGGTGATGTCGCACGGGCGCTCGGTCGCGACCGGCACCGTGGCGGGGCTGCTCGCGCAGACCGGCCGCGAGCGCTTCGAGGACGCCTTCGTCGACCTGGCCTTCCCCGAGGAGGCCGCCCTTGAGCACGCCCCCGGCACCCCACCCCCGCAACCGGGCCGCCATCAGGAGTCCGCCGCATGAGCCTCGATTTCTTCAAAGCCTTCCGGACCGTCTTCGCCAAGGAGATCGTCGACGCGCTGCGGGACCGCCGCACGCTGCTGCGCCTGATGATCCCGTCGGTGCTGATGGGGCCGCTGATGCTGGTGCTGATGTCCAGCCTGGCCGCCTCGCTGCAGGACCGCGCCGAGCAGCGCGAGGTGCTGGTCGCGGGCATCGGGCACGCGCCCACGCTGCGCAACTACATCGAGCGCCAGACCTACACCATCAAGGCCGCGCCGGCCGACTACGAGGCCCAGTTGCGCAGCGGCAAGCTGACCGACCCGGTGCTGGTCGTGCCCGCGGACTTCGAGACCCTCCTGGCCGGCGGCGAGCCCGCCACGCTGGAGATCGTCAGCGACAGCGCCAACCAGCGCGCCGAGGCCGGCATGGGCGCGCTGAACCGGCTGGTGCAGGGCTTCGGCAACGAGCGCGCGGGCCTGCTGCTCGCGATGCGCGGCCTGAGCGCACAGCAGCTGCGGCCGCTGGACGTGCAGGAGCGCGACCTGGCCAGCGTGCAGGCGCGTGCCACACGGCTGACGCAGATGCTGCCGATGTTCATCATGATGGCGGTGCTCTACGGCGCGCTGACCGCGGCGCTGGACTCCACCGCCGGCGAGCGCGAGCGAGGCTCGCTCGAGCCGCTGCTGGTGAATCCCGCGCCGCATGCCGCGATCGTCGTGGGCAAGTGGGCCGCCGTGCTGATGGCCGGGCTGATGGTGGCGGTGCTCTCCAACCTCAGCTTCCTGCCGGGTCAGCTGCTCATGCGCAGCGACGCGCTGGCGGCGATGTTCCAGTTCGGCTGGGGCGAGGCGCTGCGCTTCCTGCTGCTGCAGATCCCGCTGGGCATGGGCCTGTCGGCGGTGCTGATGGCCCTGGCCATCCGGACCAAGACCTTCAAGGAGGCGCAGGCCAGCACCACGCTGGTCATCACCGCGGTGGCGCTGACGCCGATGGTGGCCATCGTCAACCCGGGCGGCGAGGCCTCCTGGCACCTGTGGGTGCCGGGCCTGGGCCAGAACCTGCTCATGATGCAGGTGCTCAAGGGCGAGGCGCTGACCCTGGCCAAGGTCCTGCCGACGGTGATCTCGGGCGTGGCGCTGACCGTGGCCGGCCTGAGCTTCGTGTCGCGCTCGATGCGCGCGGCGGTGGCGCGCTGAGCCGGCCGTGAACGACGACGCCGCGGCAAGCCGCGGCGTCGCTCGTGAGGCCGGTGCTTCTGGCCTCAGTGGCGCAGCGCGAGGGCCAGCTGGACCTGTTCCTGCCACGGCAGCATGTGCACGATGCCGTTGAGCTGGATGGCCGATTCCATGGGCGCGAGCACCTCGCCCGCGCGGTTCAGGAACTGCATGTTGGTCACCAGCGCCATCGGATCGACCATCGAGACCATGCCGTAAGGCATGCGGACCCAGTCCCAGGCGACGCCGGCGGCGCCCCACTCGGACTCCCCCGTCCACAGGGTTTGCCCCATGGCCGGGTGATCCTCATCTCCCGCGACCAGAACTCGCGTGCTCAAATGCGCGAACTGCAGGCGAGGCAGACGCTGTACATCACACAAGATTCGCGGCCATGCGTACACAATCCAGGCTGGTGTCATTGTCAGACTTGTTGAATTTGGTTATTTCGCGGCAGGTGCATCGTCTGCATGTGCTGCTCCCCATGACAAGCAGTTTGGACATGACAGGGGCGGCTCGCCAGCTGTAAACCCTAGCAGGGGCCCCGCACAGGGTGTGCGACTCATCACGGAGACAGAGGCCGGTCCAGGGCCGGAGCGATCGATGCTGCAAGGCGGTTATCAGTCAGTGTTGGAGGCTCGCTCCACGGACGAGTTCCGTAGCGAGATCACGCGCTTCGCGCACGGACTGGAGTTCGAGCGCTTTTCCGCCATCCTGGTCGTCGATCGCGCCATCGGCAGCTCCGACTTCATCGCGGTGGAGAACGCGCCCGACGGCTTCTCCGACATCTTCAACGACCCCCGCCTGGGCAAGCGCGATCCGGTGATGCAGCACTGCAAGAAGCAGAGCGTGCCCATCGTCTGGAACCAGCAGACCTACGTGAAGAACGACGCGCCCGAGCTCTGGGAAGCGCAGGCGCCGTTCGGCTACAAGGTGGGGATCTCGCTGGCGCTGCACCTGCCCGAGGGGCGCCACTTCGTGCTGGGCGTGAACCGCGACCAGATGCTCCCGTCCAACCCGATCACGCTGACGCGCATGGTCGCGGACCTGCAGCTGTTCGCCGTGCACGCGGTGGATTCGGCCATGCGCCTGCTGCTGCCCTCGACGCCGGTCGAGATCGACGCGCCGCGGCTCACGCCGCGCGAGCTCGAGTGCCTGCACTGGACGATGGAAGGCAAGACCGCCTGGGAAGTCGGCGCCATCCTCAGCATCACCGAGCGCACCGCCGTGCTGCACATCAACAACGCGATGCACAAGCTCGGCTGCACGAACAAGCACCAGGCCGTGCTCAAGGCGCTCCGGCTGGGCTTGATTCGCTGATGCTGCCCGGTCGCGGCGGCCTGAAACACTGTAAGAGCTGACAGTTACAAGCTCCCACCCCGGGCTGCTTCAATTCGTTCCGTGCTCAGCGCTTCCGCTGGCCGTCATCCGAATCTGGAGCCTCTCATGAACGCCCAATCGAACACCGTCGCCGCGAACACCGTTGAACAAGGTCTGGTCGAACTGGACCTCGAGGACCTGCAATTCGTCGGCGGCGGCACCCCCAAGGGAACCTGGCTGGTGGGCGGCGACGCTTCCGCCCTGGTCGCCACGGCCGCGGACTCCATGGAACCCACGCCGAAGGGCACCTGGTAAGCCCTTGCGAGAACAGGCGGACCCGCGCGGTCCGCACCCGGATCACGCAGGAGGAGTTGCCTGGCTTGCAGGCCCAACGGTAGGCGGTCGTGTGGCAAGCGCGATCGTCTGCAGCGGGAGGCGTTAGGCTTGCAAGCCGGGCTTCATCTCCGAGCCCATCCCCACCCCGCGCGACGCGCCGGGGCCCCCACGACAACGGCCGCATCAGCGGCCGTTCGTCATTGCGCGGTGCTCAATCGGGCTTGATCTTGGCGCGCGCCACGACCGCCTTCCAGCGTTGCTGCTCCTGTGCGATGAAGGCCGCGAACTGCGCCGGCGTGCTGCCCACGGCCTCGGCCGCATCGTGGCTCAGGCGCTCCCGCGCCGCGGGCGAGCGGATCGCCTTGACCGACTCCACCGCCAGCTTGTCCACCGCCGGCTGCGCCAGGTTAGCGGGCGCGCACAGGCCATACCACTGCGTCATCTCGAAGCCCGGGAAGCCCTGCTCCGCCACCGTCGGCACGTCGGGCAGCTGGGGCAGCCGCTCCTTGGAGCCGGTGGCGATGCAGCGCAGCTTGCCCGCCTTGATGAACTGGATGATGGCCGGCGCACCCACCGAGGCCGCCTCCAGCCGTCCCGCCAGCAGGTCCGTCAGCTGCGGACCGGTGCCGCGATAGGGCACATGCAGGATGTACAGGTCGGCGACCATCTTGAGGTACTCCATCGCGAGGTGGCCGGCGCTGCCGTTGCCCGCGGAACCGTAGCTGAACTTGCCCGGGTTCTTGCGCACCAGCGCCACCCATTCCTTCAAGTTGCGCGCCGGCACGTCCGGATGGACGACGTAGAGCGAAGGCACCTTGGCCAGCAGCGTGATGGGCTTGAAATCGCGGTTGGGGTCGTAGGGCAGCTTGTCGTAGATGTAGGGGTTCACCGCGAGCGTGCCGATGTGGCCGAGGATCAGCGTGTGCTGGTCCTCCGATCGCGCCACCTCGCCCATGGCGATGTTGCCGCCGCCGCCCGGCTTGTTGTCCACATAGACCGACTGGCCCAGCGTCTTGGACAACTCCGACGCGGTGGCGCGCGCGACGATCTCGCTGCTGCCGCCGGGGGCGAAGGGCACGACCAGGCGCACGTTGCGCGAGGGCCAGGTGGTCTGCGCGAAGGCGGGCAGCGCGGTGCCTAGGGAGGCTCCCGCGGCGCCGAGCGCGGCGGTCTGCAGGAGGAAGCGGCGGCGGTCCTCGTCGGTGGGGATCATTCGGTGTCTCCGATGTGGTCTTCTGGAAACTCCGACTCTACGAGCGCGCGCTGTCAAACCGCTTTCAGGCGCGCCGCCCCGCGAACGCTCAGCTGCGGATGTCGTTCTTGCGCGTCTGCAGCGTCTTGGCCGCCGCCGAGGCGAGATGGGGCAGCGGCTGGGGGCGAACGGCCCGCTCAGGCGGGACGCGTCTGGTCTTCCATCCAGCCGAGCCAGCGCAGGGCCTGCTCGCGGCTCTCGCCGCACATCTCCTCGTGCGGGGGGAGCGAGCCGCAGACGGCCGGCCGGTCCGGGTGGCCGAAGATCTTGCAGCGCAGCGCATCGTCGAGCTGGATGCAGCGCACGCCGGCCGGCTTGCCGTCGGGCATGCCGGGGATGGGGCTGGAGATCGACGGCGCGATGCAGCAGGCCGCGCAATGGGGACGACAGTTCATGACCCGTGGATTGTCGCCGCGCGATGGCGCGCCCCGCCAACGAGTGCCGCTCACCATGCCCCTGAGGCGGTGACTTATCCACAGCCCCGCGTAAAATCGCGCCCTTCCCTCATCTGATGCCAGCCGGCTGCCCGCCGCCCCGGATCCGCGCGCTCGTCGAGCCTGCGAGGTCGCCGAGGTCCGCGAGGGCGAGACCGCCGTTTCTGCTGGCCCGACTTGCCATGCTTTATCCGAAAGAGTTCGACGTGATCGTGGTCGGTGGCGGCCATGCCGGCACCGAGGCCGCGCTGGCCGCCGCCCGCATGGGCGTCAGCACGCTGCTGCTGACCCACAACATCGAGACGCTCGGCCAGATGAGCTGCAACCCGTCGATCGGCGGCATCGGCAAGGGCCACCTGGTCAAGGAAGTGGATGCGCTGGGCGGCGCCATGGCCGCGGCCACCGACGAGAGCGGCATCCAGTTCCGCATCCTCAATGGCTCCAAGGGTCCGGCCGTGCGTGCCACCCGGGCCCAGGCCGATCGCGTGCTCTACAAGGCCGCCATTCGTCAGCGCCTGGAGAACCAGCCCCACCTGATGCTGTTCCAGCAGGCCGTCGACGACCTGATGGTCGAAGGCGACCGCGTGGTCGGCGCGGTGACCCAGTCCGGCCTGCGCTTCCGCGCCCGCGCCGTGGTGCTGACCGCCGGCACCTTCCTGGACGGCCGCATCCACATCGGACTGCAGAACTACGCCGCCGGCCGTGCCGGCGATCCGCCCGCGGTCTCGCTGTCGGGCCGGCTCAAGGAACTGAAGCTGCCGCAGGGCCGCCTCAAGACCGGCACCCCGCCTCGCCTGGACGGCCGCACGATCGACTTTTCCCAATGCCTGGAGCAGCCCGGTGACCTGGATCCGGTGCCCGTGTTCAGCTTCATGGGGAATGCCGCCCAGCACCCCCGGCAGCTGCCCTGCTGGATCACCCACACCAACGAGCGCACCCACGAGATCATCCGCTCCGGCTTCGACCGCAGCCCGATGTTCACCGGCGTGATCGAGGGCGTCGGCCCGCGCTACTGCCCGTCCATCGAAGACAAGATCAATCGCTTCGCCGACAAGGACTCGCACCAGATCTTCCTGGAGCCCGAGGGCCTGACCACGCACGAGTTCTATCCGAACGGCATCTCCACGTCCCTGCCCTTCGACATCCAGCTTGCCGCTGTCCAGTCCATCCCCGGCCTGGAGAACGCGCACATCCTGCGTCCCGGCTACGCCATCGAGTACGACTACTTCGATCCGCGCGAGCTGAAGTCCAGCTTCGAGACGCGGGCCATCGGCGGCCTGTTCTTCGCCGGCCAGATCAACGGGACGACCGGCTACGAGGAGGCGGCGGCCCAAGGCCTGTTCGCCGGCCTGAACGCCGCCCTGCAAGTCCAGGGCAAGGACGCCTGGCTGCCCACGCGCGACCAGGCCTACCTGGGCGTGCTGGTCGACGACCTGATCACCAAGGGCGTCACCGAGCCCTACCGGATGTTCACGAGCCGCGCCGAGTTCCGCCTGCAGCTGCGCGAGGACAACGCCGACATGCGCCTGACCGAAGCCGGCCGCCAACTGGGTCTGGTGGACGACGCCCGCTGGGACGCCTTCAACCGCAAGCGCGATGCTGTTTCACGTGAAACAGAGAAGCTGAAGTCGACTTGGGTGCACCCGAACATCTTGCCCGCCGCCGATGCGGAACGTCTGGTGGGCAAGGCCTTGGAGCGCGAATACAACCTGGTCGATCTGCTGCGCCGCCCGGGCGTCACCTTCGACACGATCGCCGAGGTGGCGTCGATCGCTCGCCCGGAGGCCCGCGTCACGCGCGACGCACTGGCCGAGACCCTGGGCACCGACATGGCGGATGCCGTCGTCGAGCAGATCGAGATCAGCGTGAAGTACGCCGGCTACATCAGCAAGCAGCAGGACGACGTGGCGCGCGCATCCAACTACGAGCACCTGCGCCTGCCCGAGGACCTGGACTACCACTTGGTCACCGCCCTCTCCTTCGAGGCCCGCCAGAAGCTGAGCAAGCATCGGCCGGAGACCTTGGGCCAGGCCTCGCGCATCTCGGGCATCACGCCGGCGGCGATCTCGCTGCTGCTGATCCACCTGCGCAAGGGCCGCTTCAAGGGCTTCACCGATCAGGACGCCGCGGCCGAACCGTCCGCCGCCTGAGGCCGACGGGACGTGCCACCGCATGTCCCGCGTCGCCCACCCCCTCGCATTGCCACCAGCGCCGGCCGAGATCACTCGAGCCGGCGTTTTGAATCCCGCCGATCGACTGCCGACACAGGCTGAATTGATGACCGACCTCGACCTGCGCTCCCGCCTCGCGACTGCCGCCCAGCCCCTGGGACTCGGCCTGACCGACTCGCAACTCGACCAGCTGATCGCCTACCTCGGCCTGCTCCAGAAGTGGAACAAGGTCTACAACCTGACCGCGGTCCGCGATCCCGAGGCGATGCTGACCCAGCATCTGGTCGACAGTCTCAGCCTCATCCCGCCCCTGCGCCGTCATGCCGCGGGTCAAGCGATGCGGCTGATGGATGTGGGCAGCGGCGGCGGTCTGCCGGGCGTGGTCATCGCCATCTGCGACCCGACCATCGACGTCACTTGCGTCGACACCGTCGGCAAGAAGGCCTTCTTCATCGCCCAGGTCGCAGCCGAACTGGGCCTGCCCAACCTGCACGCCGAGCACTCGCGTGTCGAGAAGCTCAAGACGGCCCCCTTCGATGTCATCACCTCGCGGGCCTTCGCCTCGCTGGCCGACTTCACCGAATGGACTCGGATGCATCTGAAGCCTGGTGCGGTCTGGGCCGCCATGAAGGGTCAGCATCCGGCCGAAGAGCTCACCGAGCTCGCGAAACGAGCACCGGATCTGTCCGTGTTTCACGTGGAACAGCTCGACGTTCCGGGACTGGACGCACAACGCTGCCTGCTCTGGATCCGTCCCACGGCTGCCATCGGTTAAGCTCCGCCCTCCCCAGCGTCCTGCCATCACCAGCTTCCCGACCCTTCATGGCCAAGATCTTTTGCGTTGCGAACCAAAAAGGCGGCGTCGGCAAGACGACCACCACGGTGAACCTGGCTGCTGGCTTGGCCAAGGTCGGCCAGCGCGTGCTGGTGATCGACCTGGATCCACAGGGCAACGCGACCATGGGATCGGGCATCGACAAGCGCGCCCTGCCCCTCACCGTCTATGACGTGCTGCTCGAGTCCTCGACGATCGCCGAGGCCCGTCAGCGCAGCGAGAAGGCGGGCTATGACGTGCTGGGCGCCAACCGGGAATTGGCGGGAGCGGAGGTGGAGCTGGTCGAGCTGGAACGCCGTGAGCAGCGCCTCAAGACTGCTCTGGCCGCCGCAGCCGCGGACTATGACTTCGTCCTGATCGATTGCCCGCCCTCGCTGTCCATGCTCACGCTGAACGGCCTGTGCTCAGCGCATGGCGTGGTGGTGCCGATGCAGTGCGAGTACTTCGCGCTCGAGGGCCTGACCGACCTGGTCAACACCATCAAGCAGATCCACGCCAACCTGAACCCGGACCTGCAGATCATCGGTCTGCTGCGCGTCATGTTTGACCCGCGCATCACCTTGCAGCAGCAGGTCAGCGAACAGCTGAAGGCGCACTTCGGCGAGAAGGTCTTCGACACCGTCATCCCCCGCAACGTGCGTCTGGCCGAAGCCCCCAGCTACGGGCTGCCGGGCGTCGTGTTCGACGGCAGCTCCAAGGGTGCGCACGCCTTCGTCGACTTCGCCAAGGAAATGGTGAAGCGCGTCGGCGCGATGCGCTGACCGGGGCGACGTTCACGCGCGCGGAGCACCACCGCCATGTCGCCCGAGTTGGACGCCCTCGCCCGCCGGGCCGAGCTCGCCGGCCTCAACGCCGCGTCGGCGCCACGTGAAGCGCGGGTGGACGGCTGGCTGCTGAGGCTCTCTCCCGGCAAGGCCAAGCGCTCCCGCTGCGTCAACGCGATCGAGGACGGCACCCTGCCCCTGGACGAAGTCCTGCGCCGTTGCCGCGTCAGCTTCGACCACGCGCAGCTGCCGCTGATCCTGCGCCTCACCCCCTTCAGTCAACCGGGCGATCTCGACGATCGGCTGGCCGGCATGGGCTGGACCGCCTTCGATCCCGCCGATGTGATGGTGCTGCCCTCGCTCGACGGCTTCAGCGACGAGGCCGGCCTGGTCCCGCTCTCCCCCGCCGCATATGCGGGGCTCATCGGCGCCTTGCGCGGCTCGAGCACCGTGGAAATCGAAGGCCATGCGCGCCGGCTCGAACAGGCCCGTATCCGCCATCAGGCCTTCAAGCTGGAACAGGACGGTGTGCTGCTGGCTTGTGGACAAGTCGCGATCGATCCCGCCGCGGACGGCCGCCCTTCGGGGGGCATGGCGGGACTCTTCGACATCTTCACGCCGGAGGACCAGCGCGGTCGGGGACACGGCTTCCGCCTCTGCGCGGCGCTGCTGGCCGTGGCAAGGCGCCAGGGCGCCTCGAATGCGTATCTGCAGGTGGGGGCCGAGAACGAGGTCGCGAAGCGCTTGTATGGCCGTCTGGGCTTCCTGCAGGGCTATCGCTACCACTACCGCAGCGACGACCCGCGCGCCTGGGCCTGAGTTCCGGAGACGCCCCCACCGGGCAGCCAGGGCCGGCGAGGCCGACCGCCGCACGCGATCAGTCGCGCGCCTGCCAGACCTTCAACAGCGTGTGGCGGGTGAAGCCCGGCACGAAGTCGTGCACATGGCTGATGCAGGCGTAGCCGAGGTGCTCGTACATCTCGGCGACCTCGTCCAGCAGGGTCTCGATCAGCGCATCCACGCAGCCGCGCCTGAGCGCCATGGCCTCGAGCTGGCGCAGGCAGTCGCCGCCCAGGCCTTGCCCGCGGTGGTCCGCATGGACCCAGAGATAGCTCACGTAGAGCCGCTGGAATTCGGTCCGGCCGAAGGCGCCGGCGATCAGCGCGTCGCCGTCGTACAGCGCCACGGCGATGTCCCGCGCGTCGCTGCCCTGTGTCTGCTGGCGGCCGAAGCTGATGACCGCATCGCGGATCGCGTCGAGGTCGCTCGGCGGAACGGCGTCGTCCCGACGCCAGTCCCGCTTCATCGCGCCATCCCTCGACACGTCGCTCATCAGATGCTGTTCACGTCCGGGCCGGTCAGGCCCAGCGATTCGTCGACGCCCAAGTGCACGTTCATGCTCTGCACCGCGGCGCCACTGGCGCCCTTGCCCAGGTTGTCCAGGCGGGCCATGACGAGGATCTGCTGCTCGTTGCCGAACACGAACAGGTCGACGTTGTTGGTGTCGTTGCAGGCCTGCACGTCGAAGAAGCCGCCGGCCAGCGTGTCCGCGTCGCGCAGCGGCTTCACGTGGACGAAGCGCTCGCCTTCGTAGTGCGCGGCCAGCGCGTCGCGGACCTGCTCCGGCGTCGTGCCGGCGCGCAGCTGGCTCAGATGCAGCGGCACCGTCACGCCCAGGCCCTTGTAGAAGTTGGCCACGATGGGCATGAACACGGGGGCGTTCCTCAGGCCGGTGTGGGCCATCATTTCCGGGATGTGCTTGTGCGCCAGGCCCAGCGCGTAGGGGCGCGGCGAATCCAGCTTGGTGTTCCCGCCCGCCTCGTACTCCGCGATCATGGACTTGCCGCCGCCGGAGTAGCCGGTGATGGAGGTCGCCGTGATCAGCGCGTCGGGCGACAGCAGGCCGGCATCGACCAGCGGACGCACCGCCAGGATGAAGGCGCTCGCGTGGCAGCCGGGGTTGGCGATGCGCTTGGACTCGCGGATCACGCCGCGCTGGCCCTTGCTCAGCTCGGGCAGGCCGAAGGCCCAGCCCGCGACCGTGCGGTGCGCCGTGCTGGCGTCGATCAGGCAGGTCCGGGGATTGGTGATCATCGCGGCCGCCTCGCGCGAGGCGGCGTCGGGCAGGCACAGGAAGGCGACATCGGCGGCGTTGAGCAGGCGGGCGCGCTCGGCGGCGTCCTTGCGCTTGTCAGCGTCGATGCGCAGCACCTCGATGTCGGCGCGCTGCGCCAGATATTCATTGATGCGCAGGCCGGTCGTGCCCTCCTGCCCGTCGACATACACCGCGTACTTCATCGCCGCTCCTGCAAAATCCGCTGCCGCCGGGGACCCTTTCCCCATCGGCGCCAAAGAAGCGCGAAGCATAAGGCCATCCGATGTCAACACACGCCATTCCGTCGAATGACCTCGACACTACCGCCCTCGCCGACGCGGCGGGGAACGACGCCGCGATCCCGCGGCCGGTCTACCTGCTGCCGGGCTGGCTGAACTCCGATCCCGACCACTGGCAGAGCGAATGGCAACGCCTGCATGGCGACGTCCGCGTCGAGCAGAACGATTGGGAATGGCCGCGCCGCGGCGACTGGATGGCACGGCTCGACGAGGTGCTGCAGCAGGACGGGCGGCTGGTGGAGCAGCCGGCGCTGCTGGTCGCGCACAGCCTGGGTTGCCAGTTGGTGGCCGCCTGGGCCGAGCACTCGACGCACACGCGCCTGGTGGCCGGTGCGCTGCTGGTCGCGCCGCCCGACACCGAGCGCGAGGAGACCCCGCCCCAGCTGCACAACTGGCGGCCGATCCGGCGCGGCCGCCTGCCCTTCCGGTCCATCGTGGTGGCGTCCAGCGACGACCCCTTCTGCGCCCCCGAGCGCGCGGCCGGCATGGCGGCCGACTGGGGCGCGGCATTCGTGCTCGGCGGCGCGCTGGGACACATCAACACGGCCACCGGTCTGGGGGCCTGGCCGGAGGGCCGCGAGATGCTGCGGCGAATCGCGGACAATCGCGCCCCATGGTGACGAAGAAACCCAAGGGCCTGGGCATGGGCCTGGAGGCCTTGCTGGGCCCCAAAGTGAGCGACGCGCCCGCCGCGCGCGAGGGCGAACCCGGCGTGCTGCCGCTGGCGCAGATGCAGGCTGGCAAGTACCAGCCACGCACGCGCATGGACGAGGGCTCGCTCTACGAGCTGGCGGAGAGCATCAAGGCGCAAGGGATCATGCAGCCGATCCTGGTGCGCCCGATCGCCCCGAACGGCGCGGTCCGCTACGAGATCATCGCCGGCGAGCGCCGCTTCCGCGCCGCCAGGCTGGCGGGCCTGGCCGAGGTGCCGGTGCTGGTCAAGGCCGTGCCGGACGAGGCCGCCGCCGCGATGGCGCTGATCGAGAACATCCAGCGCGAGGACCTCAACGCGCTGGAAGAGGCGCAGGGCCTGAAGCGGCTGGTCGAGGAATTCGGCATGACGCACGACCAGGCCGCGCAAGCGGTGGGCCGCTCGCGCAGCGCCGCCTCCAACCTGCTGCGGCTGCTCAACCTGGCCGAGCCGGTGCAGAACATGCTGATGGCCGGCGACATCGACATGGGCCACGCGCGCGCGTTGCTGGCCCTGGACGGCGCGCATCAGATCACCAGCGCGACCGAGATCGCCGCCAAGAAGCTGAGCGTGCGCGAGGCCGAGAAGCTGGTGCAGCGCCAGCAGGGCGCGGGCCGTCAGGCCCCGCTGCTGCGCGTGAAATCGGACAAGAGCCGCGATGTGCTGCGGCTCGAGGAAGAGCTCTCCGACCTGCTGACCGCCCCGGTGGAAATCCGCGTCAAGAAGAAGACCAAGCGCGGTGAACAGGGCGAGGTCTCGATCGGTTTCGGCTCGCTCGACGAGTTGAATGGCTTGCTGCAAAAGCTGCGCCGGGAGGCGCCGGACGCCTGAGCACCGACGCCGATCGCGCCCGCGCGGTCGGCGAGGCGTCCCGACACGGGTTCAACGACGCAGGATGGCACGCGTCCTGCATGCTGTCTCCTGCGTAATTCCCACAGGGGCCCGACTTGCGGGGAGCGTCAACTCCGCCGCTTCACAGACGTTGAACAACGGAGTACAAGGGTCATGTCTTGCCGCCCCGTCGATGCCGACGGGCGTAGCATGATTCCACCAAGCCCTCGCCGCCGACGGGGTTGTCCATCGCGAGGACACTCACCGGCAGGGCACCCGGACCGACATTGGGTCGGCCGTTTGCTGATCACACGCTGAGCCCGGAAAGCTCTGATGACGCCTTGAGTCATGGACGTCGCCAGAACTTCCTGGACGATGCGGGACCCGTCGCTGCACGGCCCCGCGTCGCCTCCCCACGAACTACTCTGGAGGTCAGCATGGATGTGATCAGCCATTTCGCGGCACGCTACGAACGCAGCAAGGTCGAGGAACTCACGCTGGAGGAGTATCTCGACGAGTGCAAGCGCGATCCCCTCGCCTACGCCACCGCGCCCGAGCGCATGCTCAAGGCCATCGGCGAGCCGCAGATGCTGGACACGCGCAACGACCCGCGCCTGTCGCGCATCTTCCAGAACAAGGTCATCAAGATCTATCCCGCCTTCGCCGAGTTCTTCGGCATGGAGGACGCGATCGAGCAGGTGGTCAGCTACTTCCGCCACGCCGCGCAAGGGCTGGAGGAGAAGAAGCAGATCCTGTATCTGCTGGGCCCCGTGGGCGGCGGCAAGAGCTCCATCGCCGAGCGGCTCAAGCAGCTGATGGAGCACGTCCCGTTCTACGCGCTCAAGGACAGTCCGGTGAACGAGACCCCGCTCGGGCTCTTCGATCCGGTCGAGGACGGCCCGCTGCTCGAGCGCGAGTACGGCATCCCGCGCCGCTACCTGAACCGCATCCTCAGCCCGTGGGCGGTGAAGCGGCTCGACGAGTACGGTGGCGACATCCGCAAGTTCAAGGTCATCAAGCGGCTGCCCAGCATGCTCAAGCAGGTGGGCGTGGCCAAGACCGAGCCGGGCGACGAGAACAACCAGGACATCAGCTCGCTGGTGGGCAAGGTCGACATCCGCAAGCTCGAGACCTATGCGCAGGACGACCCCGATGCCTACAGCTATTCCGGCGGTCTGTGCCTGGCCAACCAGGGCCTGCTGGAGTTCGTCGAGATGTTCAAGGCGCCCATCAAGGTGCTGCATCCGCTGCTGACCGCGACGCAGGAAGGCAACTTCAAGGGCACCGAGGGCTTCGGCGCGATCCCCTTCGACGGCATCGTGCTGGCGCACAGCAACGAGAGCGAGTGGAAGACCTTCCGCAACAACAAGAACAACGAGGCCTTCCTCGATCGCATCTACATCGTGAAGGTGCCCTACTGCCTGCGCGTCAGCGAGGAAGTGAAGATCTACGAGAAGCTGATCCGCAATTCCTCGCTCGCCGATGCCAAGTGCGCGCCCGGGACGCTGAAGATGATGGCGCAGTTCGCGGTGCTCACGCGGCTGAAGGATCCGGAGAACTCCAGCGTCTTCAGCAAGATGCAGATCTATGACGGCGAGAACCTGAAGGACACCGATCCCAAGGCCAAGTCGCAGCAGGAGTACCGCGACTACGCCGGCGTCGACGAGGGCATGTCCGGCATCTCCACCCGCTTCGCCTACAAGATCCTGTCCAAGGTCTTCAACTTCGACTCGACCGAGGTGGCCGCGAATCCGGTGCACCTGATGTATGTGCTGGAGCAGCAGATCGAGCGGGAGCAGTTCCCTCAGGAGGCCGAGCAGAAGTACGTCGGCTTCATCAAGGAGGTGCTCTCGCCACGCTACGCCGAGTTCATCGGCAAGGAGATCCAGACGGCCTACCTCGAGAGCTACAGCGAGTATGGCCAGAACATCTTCGACCGCTACGTCACCTACGCCGACTACTGGATCCAGGACCAGGAGTACCGGGACACCGACACCGGCGAGGTGTTCGACCGCTCGGCGCTGAACGCGGAGCTCGAGAAGATCGAGAAGCCCGCGGGCATCAGCAATCCGAAGGACTTCCGCAACGAGATCGTGAACTTCGTGCTGCGCGCGCGGGCCAACAACGCGGGCAAGAACCCGACGTGGACCAGCTACGAGAAGCTGCGCACGGTGATCGAGAAGAAGATGTTCTCCAACACCGAGGAGCTGCTTCCGGTCATCAGCTTCAACGCCAAGGCCAGCGCCGACGAGGCCAAGAAGCACGAGAACTTCGTGCAGCGCATGGTGGACAAGGGCTACACGCCCAAGCAGGTGCGGCTGTTGTGCGAGTGGTACCTGCGGGTGCGCAAGTCGAGCTGATCGGCCTGATCGGCCGAGGGCCCCGCGCCGGCGCATGGCAACGGCGGCGACGCGGGGCGGACGTTGGGACCAGGTCCGGCAGATCCGGACGATCGGAACAGAACCAGCGGGGTCCACATGACCAGCCTTCAACAGATCATCGATAGACGGCTGTCGGGCAAGAACAAATCGATCGGCAACCGCGAGCGCTTCCTGCGCCGTTATCGCGACCAGATCCGGGACGCGGTGCGCCGCGCGGTGGACAAGCGCGGCATCCGCGACATGGAACGCGGCGAGGATGTCCACATCCCCAAGCGCGACCTGAGCGAGCCCGTCTTCAGCCATGGCGAGGGCGGCACGCGCGAGGTCGTGCGGCCCGGCAACACCGAGCACATCAAGGGTGACCGCGTCGCCAAGCCGCAGGGCGGCCAGGGCGGCGGCGGGGGCTCCCAGGCGAGCGACTCCGGCGAGGGCGAGGACGACTTCGTCTTCCACCTCAGCAAGGAGGAGTTCATGCAGGTCTTCTTCGAGGACCTGGCACTTCCGAATCTGGCGCGCACCACGCTCGCGGAGACGCCCGAGTACAAGACCGTGCGCGCCGGCTACGTCACCGACGGCACGCCGACCAATCTCCACGTGGTGCGCTCGATGCGCGGCGCGCTGGGCCGGCGCATCGCGCTGGGCATGGAGAAGCGGCGCGAGCTGCACGAGCTCGAGGCCCGGCTGCAGACCTTGAAGCAGGAAGAGGACGGCCGCCGGCCCGAGATCCAGGCGCTCGTCGCCGAGACCGAGGCCCGCATCGTGCTGCTCAAGCAGCGCATCGGCGCCATCCCCTTCCTCGACCCGATCGACCTGCGCTTCCGCAACCGCATCAAGGTGCCCCAGCCCACGACGCGCGCGGTGATGTTCTGCCTGATGGACGTGTCGGGCTCGATGGACGAGAGCCGCAAGGACCTGGCCAAGCGCTTCTTCATCCTGCTCTATCTCTTCCTCACGCGGCATTACGAGAAGATCGAGGTGGTCTTCATCCGCCACCACACGCAAGCGCAGGAAGTCGACGAGCAGAACTTCTTCCATGCGACCGAGACCGGCGGCACGGTGGTGTCCTCGGCCCTGGTGCTGATGGAGGAGATCATCCGCGCCCGCTACCCGGCCGGCGACTGGAACATCTATGGCGCCCAGGCCAGCGACGGCGACAACTGGCATCACGACAGCGGACGCTGCCGCGAGCTGCTGGCCGACAAGATCCTCCCGCTGTGCCGCTACTACGCCTACGTGCAGGTGGCCGAGGCCGAGCAGAACCTGTGGGAGGAATACGCCAAGCTGCAGGACGAGGTGCGCCACTTCGCGATGCGCAAGGCGGTGGAGGTCGCGCAGATCTATCCGGTCTTCCGCGATCTGTTCAAGAAGGAAGGGGCGAGCGCATGAGCGCCGACTCGGAGGGTGAGACCATGAGCAGCCTGGAGAACCGCCGCAATGTCGGCATCGGGATCGGTCAGAACGAGTACGGCGGCCGCCGTGTGCGGGCCCCGCTGATGCAGATGCGTCCGCTGGAGAAGCGCCCCGAGCGGCCGCTGCCCTCCCCCAGCGACTGGACCTTCGAGCTGATCGAGGAGTACCACGAGGTCATCCGCGCCACCGCCGAGCGCTACGGCCTGGACACCTATCCGAACCAGCTCGAGGTCATCACGGCCGAGCAGATGATGGACGCCTACGCGTCGGTCGGCATGCCGGTGAACTACCGGCACTGGAGCTACGGCAAGGAGTTCATCTCGACGGAACGCCACTACAAGCGCGGCCAGATGGGCCTGGCCTACGAGATCGTCATCAACTCCGATCCGTGCATCGCCTACCTGATGGAGGAGAACACGATGGCGATGCAGGCGCTGGTCATCGCGCATGCCTGCTACGGCCACAACAGCTTCTTCAAGAACAACTACCTGTTCCGGATGTGGACCGATGCCTCGTCCATCATCGATTACCTGGTCTACGCCAAGCACTACATCGCCGACTGCGAGCAACGCTACGGCCTGGACACGGTCGAGGCGACGCTCGATTCCTGCCACGCGCTGATGAACCACGGCGTGGACCGCTACCGCCGTCCGGCCAAGCTCTCGCTGGCCCAGGAACAGGCCATGCGCAAGGACCGCGAGGCTTATGCACAGCGCCAGGTCAACGACATGTGGCGCACTCTGCCCCGCCGACCCGAGGACGAGGCCAAGGCCGAGGAGAAGCGTCGTTTCCCGGACGAGCCGCAGGAGAACCTGCTGTACTTCATCGAGAAGAACGCCCCGCTGCTCGAGCCCTGGCAGCGCGAGGTGGTGCGCATCGTCCGCAAGATCGCGCAGTACTTCTATCCACAGCGCCAGACGCAGGTGATGAACGAGGGCTGGGCCACCTTCTGGCATCACAAGCTGCTCAACACCATGTACGACGACGGCTACCTGTCGGACGGGATGATGATCGAGTGGCTGAAGTCGCACACCAACGTGGTCGCGCAGCCGCCGATGGCACAGCTCAACCCCTATGCGCTGGGCTTCGCGATGTACACCGACATCAAGCGCATCTGCGAGGCGCCCACCGCCGAGGATCGGGAGTGGTTCCCCGCGATCGCCGGCACCGACTGGCTCCCGACGCTGGATCACGCGATGCGCAACTTCAAGGACGAGAGCTTCATCGCGCAGTACCTGAGCCCCAAGCTGATGCGGGATTTCCGGCTGTTCTCCATCCTCGACGAGGAGCACCAGGCCGAGTACGAGATCTCCGCGATCCACGACGAGCAGGGTTATCAACATGTCCGCGAGACGCTCTCGCGGCAGTACGACTTGTCCACACGCGAACCCAACATCCAGGTCTGGAACGTGAACCTGCGCGGCGACCGCTCGCTGACGCTGCGCCATCAGCAGCACCAGGACCGGCCGCTGCACGACGACGCGCAGGAGGTGCTCAAGCACGTGGCGCGGCTGTGGGGCTTCGGCGTGCACATGGAGAGCGTGAACGCCCGAGGCGACGTGACCCGCAAGTGGAGCGTGCCGGCGCCGCAGCATTGAGGCGCCTGTGACGATCAGAAGGGCTTGAAGATCGTGGCGCCGGACTCTTTGAGTCGACCATAGAAGTCGACTGCATAGCCATCGGTCATGCCAGCGACGAAGTCGCAAACCAACCTCATCCGCTGAGAGCCATCCTTGAGGCGCCTGTACATCTCCTGCAGATCGTCGGGCAGAAGATGATGTCCGTTTTGTGCTTCGTCGGTCAGCGTGCTGAAGATCGTTTGGACCACCTCAAAGCCTCGGAACTCGACGACCTTCAAGCGCGGCGACATGATCGTGAGCAGATAGTTCAGGTGCTTCACGGCCTCGATGGCAATCTTGATCGGCCGCTCAACGAGCACCTTCGCGAAACGCAGATCCGCGTTCGGCGGAATTTCAAGGCTGATGCCCCTCATGAAACGGCCGATCATCGCGGAACTGAACTCGGAGCGATGATGCCCATCGCCGGCGATCAGTTTCGACTTCGTATACATCTCGAGCGGCCCCTCATCACGGTCAAAAACCATAAAGACGCTACCGATCGATTCGTAGAGCTCTCGTTCGGTGAGGGACTCAACCTCCTTGGCCACCTTTGCGCGAAGCGTTTCGAGCAGACCTTGGTCTCCGACGATCTGGGAGAGAAGCTTCATCGGATGCGTGAAGCCGCCCTTCATCGCATCTTCCAAGTCGTATGTCGAATACGCGATGTCATCCGCGATATCCATGATCTGGCATTCGAGGGTCTTGAACGCCACACCGTCTGGCGGTTGTCCGACGTGACTCTTGATGCTGGCCACGAGGCTCTTCTCGCTTTCGTAATAGCCCTTCGCCAGCCCAGCGTCTTTGCCACGCACCACCGGAATCTCCGAGTCGTACTTGAGGACCGCTGCGAGACCACGGAAGGTGGCGTTGATGCCCAAACGCTTGTCGATTCCGTCGACCGAGATGCCGCAGGTTCCATCGTCGAGGTCCCCCGACCGATACACCTTCTTCTCAACACGCGTGAGAATCCGCAGCGTCTGCGCGTTCCCCTCGAAACCTCCAAAGGCTTTCATGCACTCGTCGAGCGCCCGCTCACCGTTGTGTCCGAAGGGAGGATGGCCAAGGTCATGCGCCAGACCGGCAAACTCGACGAGGTCGAGATCAATCTTCTCCGCCCTCGTCGCCAAATCCCGCGCATTCAATAGCTGCGCGATGCCCTTCGCAACTTGAGCGACCTCTAACGAATGCGTGAGCCGATTTCGGAAGAAGTCCGACTCGTGACCAGGAAATAGCTGTGTCTTGCCCTGGAGCCGTCGGAACGCTGCCGAATGCAATAGACGACCATAGTCCCGTCGAAACGGTGACCGCCCGACATCCAGTTCTTCCCGCTCTGGCAGAGCTCGCGCATGGTCTTGCTGATCGTAGAGGTCGCGCATAAGTGAGGAAGCCACCTTGCGGTGGCTTCATTCATCGTTTCTGGTTGGTAGGGCTCGTGGTGGGTTCCGACTTCCTTTGCAGCATCTCCAACGCGTTGCGTGGCTGCTCCGTCGTCCCCCCCATCACCTTGTAGAAGTGGCTGAACTGCGTCTGCACCGTCTGCTTCGCATCCGACGCAGCCTTCGATTCAACAGTTGCATTCATGGTCGCACCTTCAACAAGTTCTTTGCCAAGGAAGCTATTCTACGAGTGTCGAAAATTCTGATGGGGCCTGCAATCGCTTAAGCAAGGCCATGCGGCTGCGGTCTTCCACCTTTAGCTGTCATTCCATCAGTGTGAGAAGTCATCAGCGTTCGCCCGTGAGGCCAAAGATCTTCCCCGGATTCATGATGTCGTTCGGATCGAGCGCCCGCTTGATCGCCCGCATCTGATCGATGGCGCCCTCGCCCGCTTCCTGGACCAGGAAGCCCTGCTTGTGCAGGCCGATGCCGTGCTCGCCGGTGCAGCTACCTTCCAGCGCGATCGCGCGGGCCACCATCTGGGCGCTGAGCCGCTCGGCGGTCTCGCGTTCCCGCGGCAGCTCGGGATCGATCAGATAGCCCATGTGGAAGTTGCCGTCCCCCACGTGACCGACGATGAAGTACGGCAGGCCGCTGGCCTCGACCTCCTCCACCGACGCATTGATGGACTCCGCCAGGCGCGAGATCGGCACGCAGGTGTCCGTCGTCACCGCGCGGCAGCCGGGCTTCATCTGCAGCGCCGACAGGTAGGCGTGGTGCCGAGCTGTCCACAGGCGGGTGCGGTCCTCCGGCGTGGTCGCCCATTCGAAGTCGGTGCCGCCGTGTTCGGCGGCGATCTCTTGCACCAGGGCCGCCTGCTCGGCGACACCGGCCTCGGAGCCGTGGAACTCCATCAGCAGCATCGGGGCCTCGCGCAGCGTCAGCTTGTCGTGGCGATTGACGGCGCGGACCGCGTGCGCGTCCAGCAGCTCGCAGCGCGCGATCGGCACGCCCATCTGGATGATGGCGATGGTGGTGCGGACGGCCGCGTCGATGCTCTCGAAGGAGCACACTGCCGCGGACACCGCCTCGGGCAGTGGATAAAGCCGCAGCGTGATCTCGCAGATCGCGCCCAGCGTGCCCTCGCTGCCGACGTACAGCCGCGTCAGGTCGTAGCCGGCGCTGCTCTTGCGGGCGCGCGAGCCGGTGTGGACAAGTTGTCCCGCCGCCGTCGCCACGGTCAGGCCGAGCACGTTCTCCTTCATCGTCCCGTAGCGGACCGCGTTCGTCCCGCTGGCCCGCGTGGCGGACATGCCGCCGATGGAGGCGTCCGCGCCCGGGTCGATGGGGAAGAACAGGCCTTGATGGCGGATCTCGGCGTTGAGCTGGTTGCGCGTCACGCCGGCCTGCACGGTGACGGTCAGGTCCTCGGCGTTGATCCGCAGGATCCTGTTCATCCGGGACAGGTCCAGGCTGATCCCGCCCTGCACGGCCAGCAGATGGCCCTCCAGCGAGGTGCCGGCGCCGTAGGGAATCACCGGCACGCGATGCGCGTTGGCGAGCGCCAGGACCTCGGCCACCTCCTCGTTGCTCTCGGCGAAGACGACCGCCTCGGGCGGCGGCAGGTCGAAGACCGATTCATCCCGCCCGTGCTGCTGGCGCATCGCCAGCGCCGTGTTGCAGCGTGCGCCGAAGCGCGTCTGCAGGGCGCTCAGCATCTCGGCCGGCAGGGGCCGCGGCGCGTAGTCCGGTTGGGCGGGGGCGCTGAAATCTCGAGGCGCGTTCATCGGTGTCTCCTGATGGCCCGTGGGCCGGATGTCCTGACCGCCGCACCGCCCGATCGACGGACGGCGGCCGGATCCTGTGGATATCTCTGCGATTCTAGGAAGCCAGGCTCCCGACGAACCGCGGCGCCGCGTGCTTGCGCCGCGACCCGCACAGTGACAGCATGAACGCTGTCGCGCCCCGGCGCGTGAACGGGAGACCCTCATGTCCCACCTGTGGTTATGGGCCGTCTGGGCCGCATTGCTGGCCTTGCTGATGCTCGCCAGCCTGCGCATGGACTGGCTGAAGGTCTGGTGGATGGATCAGCTCCGGCGCATGCCCGGCGACGCCTCCCCGAACGACATCGATCCCGGCACGCCCGCCGAGGGCCTCGCCACCCGGCCGATGCCGCACCACGCGCCCCGCCCCATCGGCATCCCGCGGCCCGCCGTGCACGACATCCACGGCCATGCGGCCACGTTGACGCACCATCACCGTCCGGCCTTCCACCGGAGTGGCCGGCGCCAGTGACCGGAGCGTCGGTCGAGACTGTCCTTCCGTCGAACTCGCCCTGACGCCGCGCCCCTCGGCGGAGATATCCACAGGGGCGCCGGACCAGCGGGCCGGCACGCGGTGCCGCAAGCGGCGCGTGCTCAGGCGTCGAGCGCCGCCACCGCGTGCGTGAGCCGCTTCGCGAAGGCTTCCCGCAGCGCGGGCGGCGACACCACCTCGACCTGGCCCGCATGTCGGAGCAGGTCCATCAGCAGCTCCGTCGCATCGACGAAGGGCAGTTCCAGCTGCCAGCGTCCGTCGGGCAGCCATTCGCTGCGTTGCGATGGATGCCATTCCTCGCTCGACACCCAGGCCGCGATACCGGCGCCGAAGATCACCGTCGCCCATTGCGGATCACCGCCGGCGAAGATGCCGTAGCCCTGATCCAGCTCCCCTTCCAGCTCCTTGAGCGGCAGGCTGCGCGCCACCTGATCCGGCAGCACCTCGGCCGCTTCCACCGCATCGAGCGCGAAACGCCGCAAGCCGTCGCTGGCATGGCACCACGCGTCGAGATACCAGGTGTTGCGGTAGTGGACCAGGCGCTGCGGTGACACGTCCCGCTCGCTGACCGAGCCGCCGCCCGGGCCCCGCTTGCGGTAGCGCAGCTTCAGGCGCCGCCGCTTCACGACGGCGCTGCCCACGGTCTCGAAGTGCTCCGACGGCACGCGTCTCCGGGCCGTGGAAATCAACTTGATGCGGCGCGTCATCTCCTGCGCCTCGACCTCGTCGCCGCCCAGCATGCCGGTGAGCTTGTCCAGCATCGGTTGCAGGTGCCGGCTGAGCAGGCCGTTCTCGTCCAGCCCGGCCATCATCTGATGCATGGTCAGCAGCGCGTGCAACTCCTTCTCGCTGAACCAGATGCCGGGCAGCTCATGCCGCTGGCCGCGCCATTGCTGCCCGAAGCGGTAGCCGTTTTCCGCGGCGTCGTACTCGATGGGCGCGTCCATGCGCTCGCGCAGGTACTGCAGATCGCGTTTGAGCGTCGCCGGCGACACCTCCAGCTGCTCGCGCATCTCCGCGAAGCTCACGCAGCCCCGGCTGCGGATCAGCATCTCGATCTTGTAGAAGCGTTCGGTGCGGTCCATGGCGGCCCCTCCTGACAGATTCCGGTGGGCCGACCGCAAATTTCTGTCGACCGATGAAAGGTGGCTCATTCTATGAGCCAGCTGACCCAAATACTTGATCCCAAGCCTGAACCCGTTGGTTCAGCGGTCCTCAAGGAGAGTCTCATGGTCGCTTCTATCCACCGCAACGCCGCCGACAACGCCGCCCAGCAACTGGCCCTGCCCATGGGCACGCAGGACGCGGAACCGCGCCTCGGCCGCCGCTCGGAACGTCTGGAGGAGCGACTCGCCGAACGCCGCGCGGACCGCGAGGAGGAAGCCGCCTCCAGTCATGAGCGCGTGGGCTTCGAGCTCGGTTGGGACTACGCCCATCACGGCCTGACGCCGCCGGTGGATCAGCTCTTCCGCCAATCGCCGCTGCAGCAGGGCTGGCAGCTGGGCCGCTCGACTTTCGGCGCACGCACCCTGAAGTCGCATCGCCACACGCAGCTGTGGCTCTCCCTGCGCCTGCATGCCTGGCAGCGCGGCCGCAATTTCGAGACGCTGCTGGTCACGCCCAATTACCTGCAGCAGCTGGACACCACCCACTGCCCCGTCAGCCGCCTGGCGCTCAACGACGACGCCGATCACCCGCAATGCCGCTCGATCGACCGCGTTCGCGACGACGCGGGCTATGCGGCCGGCAACCTGACGCTGATGAGCCACGCCGCCAACCAGGCCAAGTCGGACCGCGGCTGGCAGCAATGCTGGGCGATGGCTCAGAGCCTGCGTCAGGGCCCGATGACCCTGGCGGGCGGTCTCAATGCCGAGGCCTGGGAACGCATGGCCGTCCTGGCCAGCTTCGTCACGCCGATGGCGCATGAATTGGCCGCGACGCTGCCGCTGCTGGTGATGCCCTCCAATCGCATGCGGCTGTTCAATCCGGTGCAGGCGCTGCAGGCGCTGGTCACCCGTCAACTGGCGACGCCGGGCTGGAGCCAGCGCCTCACGCGCCTGGAAGCGCTGATGGCCACGCAACAGCGCGCCGACTTCTCCAAGTTCGTGCTGGCCCTGGTGCCGCGCGTGCTGCGCTGCCAGTCGCTGACCGATCCGATGGACATCCGATGGGCGCTCGAGGACGCATGGCGCGACCCGCTGCTGCAGAAGCGCTGGACGCGTTTCGCCTCGCAGCTGACGGCGGAGCAGGCGGAGCAACTGGTGCAGCGCGCCGCCAGCAAGCACCTGAGCAACGTCCACGTGCAGAGCCACGGCAGCGCCGGGACCGATGGTTGGGCGCTGGAGCGTCAGGGCTTCCGCGACGCGGCTTGAAACGATGCGAGGCGCGCGCGATCGGCGCGGCAGGAATTCAGCGAGGGGGGACGACGAATCCGCTCAGCCGGGCAGGCCGGGGTACATCTTCTCGAGGCCGCCGTTCTGGTCCTGCAACGCGACGTGATAGCCGCGCTCCTTGAACCAGTCAGCCCAGTTCTTCGCCAGTTGCTTCTCCGGCAGCCATGGACCGGTGCGGTCCAGATGAACACGATTGCCGCGGCGTTCGTAGAACACCACGCGCCACATGTTGGAGGGGATCCGGTCGTGAAAGCTGCCCATAAGAGAGGGCGGAATTTAGCAAAGCACCGCGTCTCTCTGGGAGGGGGGCAACACCTGGAACCATGCCGACATCGCGCGGACCGTGCAGAGTTGCCGGGCGGCCTGGCTGCGACTGTTCGCAGACCATTCCGAAAGCACCTCGTCATCGCATAACAGCACCGTCGCATCGCCTTGCAGGGCGAGCTCGACGAGCGCCTGATGCGTCGCCGGCACACCCGATGCGCGTGACGCACGAGCCCCCGCGACCGGCTTCACCACCTCGACGAAGGGCAGGAAATCGGCGAGCAATTCCTGCTGCTCGTCAGTCGACAAACCCAGCGCCCGATAGGACAGCGCGCGCATCAAGGTCGACGCCAGCTCGGGACTGAGCAGCGGTCGCAGCAGCCCTTGCTGCCAGGCGCGACGCAGACCACGCGACGCGTCATCGGACAGCGTCAGCGCGCGCAGGATCAATGAGGGATCGATCACCGCGCGTTCGGGCGCAGCGTGGGCTCGGGAACGACGGCTCATGCGGCCGAGGCGCCCTTCCGACGCGAAGTCTTGGCCGGCGTCTTGCGCGCAGGCTTCTCGGCGGCTGTGGACAGCTTCGCGGAAACGCTCGCGGCCGCCTTGCCTGCGGGCTTGCGCGCCGCGGCGAGCTTCTTGTCCACCGCCTTGCCCACACGCTTCTGCACAGACTTATCCACAAGCGCGACGCCGGCTGTCGCCGGCGTCCTGGTCTTGACGGGGGAGGCCTTGCCGCCGACAGACCTTGCCGCCTTGCCCGCGGCCTGCTTCGTGGCCTGCTTCACGGGCTTGCGCGCGGCATCCAGCGCGCGCGCGATCACGTCCTCGCCCAGGTCCAGTTCGGCCAGCTTGGCCCGCACGGCATCGCCGCGCTGGATCCGCACCGGGGTGAGCAAGACCTGACCCGCCTGCAGCTGGACCTCGAAGTACTGCACCGGGCCGAGCCGGTCGGTGACGCTCTTGGGCAGGGTCAGCTGGTTCTTCGACGTGAGCTTCGCCAGCACGGGATCAGACCAGCGAACGCTGCATGCGCAGTTGCTCGAGGGGCTTGCCCTCGACGTCCACGGCCTTGACGCTGTCCGATTCCGGGCGGAAACCGGCCAGCTCGAAGAAGCGCATCGCGCGGGAGTTGTTCTTGTAGGTCCACAGGGTCACGCGGGTGCAGCCCTCTTCGTGCAGACCTTCCTGGGCGGCTTCGACCAGCGCTTGACCGACGCCCTTGTCCCAATGCGACGGAGACGCGTACATGGCCCAGATCTCGCCGGTGGTCGACGGGGTGCCCTTGTCGCGCGAGCGATCGAAACCGACGAAGCCCATGACTTCGTTGTCCAGATGGGCGACCAGCACTTGCGGCTCGCACATGTTGATGGCTTCGCGCCAATAGGCCTGGCGCTGAGCGATCGACAGACCATTCAGGGCGGTGTCGGGCCAGAACTCCCTGTACGCATCCTGAGCGGAAGTCACCTGGATCTGGGCGATGGCCTTGGCATCACGCAGCGTGGCCGGGCGGACTTGAATACTCGACATACCTGAGAACAAACGCAAAACGGGAAAGCGCAAGATTGTCCCAGCCTATGCGGCCAATTGGGGATCTTGACAGTAAATGATTTGCTGACCTGCTTTTGATCGATGGTGTCGGACTCTCGCCCGGCCCCTTCGATGTTCGCGATCAGACCAACGAGTCCTGCAGATGGCGGCGCAGATCACGGGCGTATCCGGTCGCGGCCTTGTGCCATTGGGGACGCGCCACGGCCTGCAATCGCAGCAGCAGCTCGTGCTCGACGCTCAGTTCGCCGAGAAATTCGACGAGTTCGAGCCCGATGTCGCGCTGCATCCGCTGCACGAGCTGGGCCGTCGTCATCGCGTCGGCAAGGGCCCGGTGCGCGCGGCCGTTGTCAGGCAACCGGTGATAGCGCGCCAGCGTGCCGAGCTTGCAGTTGGGCGATTCCGGATAGAGCCGGCGAGCCAGCTTCACGGTACACGCGAACTCGGGCGCGACACGCGGCGCGACCTCCGCGCGATCGAGCTCATGCAGCCAGAAGCCGCGATCGAAGCTCGCGTTGTGCGCGACGAAGCCGCAGTCGGCGGTGAACTCGGCCACCTCGCGCATGACGCGGGCCGCATCGGGAGCGTCCTCGAGCATCTCGTTGCTGATGCCGGTGAGGCGTTCGATCATCGGCGGGATCCACGCCCCGGTGTTCATGAGGCTCTGGTACTGGCCGACGATCTCGCCGTCGCGCAGCAGCACGGCGGCGATCTCGGTGGCGCGACCGCCGCCCTGCGGGGAGTTGCCGGTGGTCTCGAAGTCAATGACGGCGATCGTGCGCTTCATGCGGTGGGTTCGGGGTACTTCCTGGCGTTCATCACCAGCTTGCGTTCGACCGCCTGCGGCACGTCGACGCCGGCGCGGTCCGCGATCTGCAACAGGTACAGCAGCACATCGGCGATCTCCTCGCCCAGGTGCTGACGCGTGGGCTCGTCCAGCTGCAGCGACTGCTCGGGCGTCTGCCACTGGAAGATCTCGACGAGCTCTGCCGCCTCGACGACCAGCGCCATCGCCAGGTTCTTCGGGGTCAGGTACGGATCCCAGTGCCTTGCCGCGGCGAAGCGGCGCAGGCGAAGTTGCAGCTCTTCGATGTCCATGGGACCGCAGTGTGCAAGCGGGCCGGTTCCGGCTCAAGCCGAGCGTGTTGCTTTCGGGTGTTGCAGCAACGCGCCCGGTTTTTTTCTCGCCTCTCTTTTCAACATCAAGGTTTTATATAACTCCTTGGTCATGTTGGTAGAGGGCGCCGGTTTTTGTGGACAAGTCCAGATTGTTCAATTCAGACAAGGACTTGCGTCGATGAAAACGCTGTGCGCGGAGGGCCTCTAAGCGCTGGGACGAGATGACAACAAGCCGTCGGATCTCGATGCGGCTGTGGAAAAGCAGGGCCTTGTCAAAAAGTTTTCCACAGCTTTGTTGGCTTTACAGCGCGGCCCCGGATCGATTAGCGGTCCCTTCGCGGGGGACAAGCCTGTGGACGACCGGAGGACCGCGCCGCCGTCCTCAGTCGATGCCGACGACCTTGTGCATCTGGATGGACAACTTCCATTGCGGGTGGTCCATGCAATACGCCACCGCCGCCTTGGTGTTCTGCTTCTGCAGCACCGAGTCCATGGGCTGGAGGAAGAAGTGCTCGAAGGCCAAGCCCTCGAAACGCTCCGGCATCGCCAGCGGCTGTGGATAAACCAGCTTCAGCTCGTTGCCCGTCTTCAGCACGATCTCGGCGTCGGCCTTGGGACTGACGCAGATCCAGTCCAGACCTTCCGGCGCGGGTTGCGTGCCGTTGGTCTCGACGGCGATCTCGAAACCCAGCGCCTTGAGCGCCGTGATCAGCGGCCCGTCCAGCTGCAGCAGCGGTTCGCCGCCCGTGCAGACCACGTAGGGCGTGCCGGTCTTGCGGCCGTGGTCATCCTTGGGCCACTTGGCGTCGATCGCCTCGGCAAGCGCATCGGCCGAGGCGAACTTGCCCCCGCCCTGACCGTCCGTGCCGACGAAGTCGGTGTCGCAGAAGCTGCAGACGGCCGTGGCACGGTCCTGCTCGCGGCCGCTCCAGAGGTTGCAGCCGGCGAAGCGGCAGAACACGGCCGCACGGCCGGCTTGCGCGCCCTCGCCCTGCAGCGTGTAGAACATTTCCTTGACGGCGTAGGTCATACCGGGATCAGCTCCTCGATCGGGCCGTGGCTGACGATCGCCCCGCTCCCGCGGGTTTCGTAGAGGTCGACGCGCTCGAGCGGCTCGAGCTGCGCCTTCGCGTGCTGGAGCACCCAGGCGGCCAGGCTGGCCGTGTCGGCGTCCGGCAGTCCCGCGAGCTCATGCAGCGGGTGGTGGTCCATCGACTTGAAGATCGGATCGAACAGCATCTTCACGTCGCTGAAGTCCATCGCCCAGCCGTAGACCTGGTCCAGCGGCGCGCTCAGGTGCAGGCGCAGCGTGAAGGTGTGGCCGTGGATGCCGGCGAGCTGATGACCGGCCGGCGCGCGGGCCAGCTTGACCGCGCTGTCCAGGGTGAATTCCTTCCAGATCCGGTAGCGCTCGCCGTCGAAGTTGGCGCCGCTGGAGCCGGTCTCGTAGACGGTGACCCAGCTCAGCTCGGGCAGTTGCGGCTTGAGCTTGCTCCACAGCCAGGAGGAGATCAGCTCGCTCGTCGGATTCGACAGGCCCTCGATCTCGTTGAGGCACTGGTAGTTCAGCTGCGCGTGGAACGGCGCCCAGAGCTCGTCGAGGTGGTCGTAGTCGATGCTCAGGTCGCGTTCGCCCAGATCCTGATTCGCGTGGAGGATCAGTTCGAAACCGTGGCCGTGCATCCGGCCGCACTTGTGGCCCATCGGGACGTTGGGCAGTTGGTGCGCGGCCTGGAAGCGGTAACGGCGCCAGACATGGGCGTGGCCGTTGGCGTCCAGATCGACACCGGAGTTCGCGGTGCTCTGGATCCCGACCTGGGTGATGCCGGGGACCTGGAACTCGGTCTCGAGGCGATGTCGGATCCAGCGGGCGATGTTCTCGTCCGTCGGCTGGGTGATGTGCTGGTTGAGCAGCGCATGGTCCAGCGGTGCGATGCAGCGCTCGAGGCAATCGCGCAGCGCATGGACTTCGGACCCTGGGAAGGGCGCCCAGCCTGTGGGCAACTCGGCACGAACGGTGGCCAGGTAGCTGTGGCCATGCAGACCCCGGCTGCGGTGTCCGGGCGGCAGCGCATCGATCTGGCAGGCCGACTCGAACCCCGCGGAAGCGGTGAAGAGAGGTGAGGGAGAAGCAGACATCCCGGAAGTGTGACACGCCCGCTTTTCTTATTCCTTGATGTTGAATATCTCTCTGGTCGTGTTAGTAGGTGTTTGGCACTTCCTGTGGACAAGTGCCATTTCTGTTTTCAATTCAAGTACTTGTGATTGCCTCAACCCTGTGCGCCGGACCCGGTGCAACGCGGGGACGGATCGACAACAACTTCCGGCGGCGCCGCTCGGCTGTGGATAAGCCTGCGGTTGTTCAAGCCGCCTCCACAGCTCTTTGCACAGGGTGTAGGAGGGTTCGAAAACGGCTGTTGGACGATCCTGGGAGGCCTTGTGACGGTCTTTCGGGCGCGTTTGGACGAAAAAAAGCCCCGCATCGGCGGGGCTCTCAGGCTTCGTCTGAAGGCTTACTTCTTGTCTGGCCAGATGGTCTCCAGCAGTTGCGCCAGACGGGCGCCGCCCTTGATGACGTTCAGCCGGGTCTGCTCCAGGCTGCGCGCGTCGTAGTTCGCCGGCGGCGTGGCCAGCCAGCGCGGACCGCGCAGGCTCTGCTGGCGGGCGCCGAAGCTCATGCCGTCGAAGGCGTCGCGGGCGCCCAGCAGCGATTCGCTCGCCCACTGCACCGGCCAGTCGTCGGGATTGCCGGTCGAGGGCGGCACGTCCTTGGCCAGGGCCGGCATGGCGGCCAGCTGGGCCGGGCTCAGGCGGCCGGGCATGCCATCCCAGTAGCTGTGCAGGTTGCCGCCCGGCGTGCCGTCCGGCTTGGGCAGCGTGATCGCGTTCGCGCCAACCGTGTGGGTCTGCGCATCGTTGCCCTGGGTGTCGGGGTCATAGGCCTTGCCGTCCGCGTCCAGGTAGAGCGAGCCCATGTGCAGCGGCTGATGCATGTCGCCCAGCGCATGGACGATCAGCGCCAGCGCGTCACGCTCGTTGAAGTTCATCGGCGGGGTCTGCTTGCCGGTCTTGAGCACGAGCACCGCGGCCTTCAGCGCCGCGACGATGTCGTGATCGCTGGTGCCGATCGCGCCGGCGACGTAGCGGCCGCGCTGGATGGCGACGTTCGAGTAGTGGTACTGCTTGTTGCAGGACTCCTCGCCCGGCTTGGGATCGCACTGCTCGAAGTTGCGCTGGACGTAGTCGCGCATCCGGGCTTCCTCCTCGGGATCGTTCTCGAAGACGGCGCACTCGTGGAAGCGGCCGGTCACGGCGTACTTGAAGCCGTTGCCGGTGTCGATGCCCTTGACGCAGTCGTCCCAGACGGCGATGTCGCGCAGCGAGACCTTGCCCAGGATGCGCTTGACCTCGGCGTCGGCGCGATGGCCTTGGATCAGCTGGGCGGCGATCTCGCCGACCGTGTTGTGGCCGACGGCGCCGAAACCGAAGGCCTGACCGCAGCAGGCGGCCAGGAGCGACAGCGCGGCGACGCCGCGCGCAAACGATTTGTTCATGACTTGGAACCCGATCGAGGGACGAGCGCCGGCGGTCCGCCGGGCAGGGGATCGCGCATTGTGCATGTCGCTCGATGACAGCCATCAACGGGCAATCCCGGCGGCCGGGCGCGTGGCGGATCCGTTTACCGGGGCTTTACGGGCGGCCTGGCGCTTATGAGGCGGTCGCATGTGGATGGTCGCAGCCCTTCGTTCGCCGGATGAGGACCGCTGCCTAAGCTGGGCGCCACCACATTCAGGGGAGCCCCCGCATGAGCATCACCGCCATCAACGTCCGCAACCAGTTCCGCGGCACGATCAAGGAGATCATCGAAGGCCCGGTCGTGTCCGAGGTCGATGTCCAGACCGCCGGCGGCCTGGTGGTCACGTCGGTGATCACCACGCGCTCGGTCAAGGAGCTGCAGCTGACGGTCGGCAAGGAAGTCGTCGCCCTGGTCAAGTCGACCGAGGTGTCGATCGCCACCCTCTGAGGCGCCGAGGAGATCGCCATGGCGCTCTATCCGCACCGCGCCGCACGGCGCAACGGCGACGCCGAGCCGCGCCTGCTGATCATCCCGGGCCTGCACGACAGCGGCCCGGCGCATTGGCAGACCTGGCTCGAGCAGCAGTACCGCGACGCCCACCGGGTGCGCCAGCGTGATTTCAGCCATCCGGAGCTGGAGCGCTGGTCGGAGCGCATCCAGTCGCGGCTGGAGAACGCCGGCCCCGGCGAATGGATCGCGGTGGCCCACAGCTTCGGCTGCCTGGCGCTGGCGCATCACCTGCATCAGCATCCGGACTCGCCGGTGCGGGAGGCGCTGTTCGTCGCGCCGGCCGAGCCCGACAAGTTCGGTCTGGCCGAGAGCCTGCCGCATCAGCGGCTGGGCCGGCCGACCGCGCTGATCGCCAGCCAGAACGATCCCTGGATGAGCGCCGCGAGCGCGCTGCGCTGGGCCACGCGCTGGGGCAGCAGCTACAGCAACATCGGCCTGGTCGGACATATCAACAGCGAGTCGGGCTTCGGTCCCTTCCCGCTGGCCAAGCGCTGGGTCGAATCGGCGCGGGCCCGCGCCGCGCGCGAGCGCCGGCCCGCCCGCGCCAGCATCCTGGAGTGGTCGTTCTCGATCTGAGGGACTTGTCCACAGGGGCGGATCCGCACCGGCCTTCAAGCGTCGGTTGAAGCAGGTTCAATCGCGCGCCGGTTCATTGCCGAGGCCTGCTGCGGAAGACTCATCGCTTCCCCCAACCAGGCCTCGCCGATGAGCGAGGAGCGACCGATGACCGCCCTCCCCTCCCCTTCGCGGAACGCGCCGCTGCGCGCTGTCCTGACCACCTCGATGCTCGCGATCGCGGCCGTGCTGGCCCCGCCGACGCAGGCCGCCCAGCCCGGCGACCTGGAAGTCGTCGCCGAGCTGCCGATCCGTCCCGGCAACGTGACGCCCGGCCCCGGTGGTCGACTCTTCGCCACCGTCCACCCGCTGGGCGCGCCGGCCTCGGCCCAGCTCATCGAGATCACCGGCCGCGACGCCTACCGGCCCTGGCCCAACGTCGAACTCCAGCGCGGCACCCGTCCAGCCAGCGACGACCGCATCGACACGCCACTGGGCATCGCGCTCGACGGCCGCGGCCGGGTGTGGATCGTGGACATGGGCCTGAACCTGGGCAAGACCCGGCTCTGGGCCTTCGATGCGGCGCAAGGGCGGCGCACCCATCTCATCGTCCTGCCACCGGATGTCGCGCCCAAGGGGAGCTTCGTCCAGGATCTGGTGGTCGATGACCGCCACGGCTGGATCTTCCTGGCTGACATCGCCAACCCGGGACTGATCGCCGTCGAGATGTCCACCGGCAAGGCGCGGCGATTCGGCGGTCACCCCGCCTTGCAGGCCGAACCCGAGGCCCCGATGGTGATCGCGGGCCGGCCCATCCAGTTCCAGGGCAAACCGGCGAACGTGGCGGTGAATCCGATCAGCCTGTCGGCCGACGGCGAGACCCTGTTCTTCGGCGCGATGAACGGCAAGACCTGGTACGCCCTGCCGGCCCAGCTGCTGCGCGACGGCGCCAGCGATGCCCGGATCGGCGACGCCATCCGGCGCGTCGGGCCGAAGCCGGTCTCCGACGGCGCCGCGACGGACAAGCGCGGTCGCCACTTCTTCACCAACCTCAACGAGGGCGGCATCGACCAGCTCAATCCGGACGGCAAGCTCACCCCGCTGGCGCGCGATCCGCGCCTGGACTGGCCCGACAGCGTGCACCTGGGCGACTCGCCCTGGCTCTACATCTCGGTGAACCAGCTCCACAAGACGCCCGCCTTCACCGGGGGGGCCGACGAGGGCCGGCCGCCGTATCGCGTCATGCGCGTGTGGACGGGCGAGGCCTCCCGCTGACGCCTGGCGGGCGCCGAGCTTCGCCGTCGAGCGCCGGCCGGCGCCCGCTTCGGGGATTCCCTGTCAGGGGCGCGGAGACTCGCGCCCGACACGATCGCGGACTATGGTCGGCCTTCCGCCCGCGCGACGCGCGAGCCCCTGAACGGGAGACTTTCGATGCCCTTCACCCTCCGATTGCATCGCGTGCTCAAGGCGCCGCCCGAGCGCATCTACCGCGCCTTCACCGACCCGGCCGCGATGTGCAAATGGCTGCCGCCGCACGGCTTCACCGGCACCATGCATCACATGGATCCGCGGGTCGGCGGCAGCTGGCGCATGTCGTTCACCAACCTGGCGGCGGGCGCGCAGCACACCTTCGGCGGCGAGTACCTGGAGCTCCAACCCGGCAGCCGGCTGCGCTACACGAGCCGCTTCGACGACGTGAACCTGCCCGGGGAGATGGTCACGACCATCGAGCTCAAGCCGGTCTTCTGCGGGACGGCGATGCAGGTGACCCAGGAAGGCATTCCGGACGTGATCCCGGAAGCGGCCTGCCATCTGGGCTGGCAGGAGTCGCTGCTGCTGCTCACGCAACTGGTCGAACCGGACATGCCGGGTTGAGATCGATTTTTTCGCCGGACCGGGTCTCCGCTGTTTTTCGGGGCTGGGTCCGGTATCCCGCGTTGCCGCCCTCTGTCGACTGTCAGGGGCTGTCAGCCTCTGGACATTTTTTCGAGCGGACCGGCGTCGGACGCCGGTGTGGACGCGAGATGCCCCTGGCCGTTTTTTGGGGTCTCCCCGTTTTTCGACGTTTTCCCCAACGGTCCCCTGCATCCCGTTTGTCAGGGGCTGACAGGCTGTGGACATTTTTCGCGCCTCGTTTCTGGGTTCTCGGGTCCTTGTCGAAGGACCTCCCCCGTTTTTGCTCGCGGTTTTCCACAGGTGGCACGAGTCGCTGCCTTGTCCCCGCATCGCGACGACCCGCGTCCGAGAGGTCGGCGCCATGAGCCGATCGCCTCGTCACGGACGCCTCGAATCACGGACCTCCGCGATCCCGGAACCTGGTTTTCCTTTCGGTAAGGAAACAAGGAAGGCGCGGCTGCAATCCCCGAAGTCCGATGCCTTGCGAGGGGCGTCGGCCAAGGCCTAGCATCGCGGCCATGCCACCCAGGTCCACCCACCTCGCGGTCGCGGCGGCCGCGACCCTGTGCATGAGCACGGCCGCGGTCGCGCAAGCGCCGAATGCCTCGATGTCATCGGCCTCGGCGCGGATCTCGCCGTCGGACCGTTCGGCCACGGATGAAGTGCAGGTGCGCCTGATCAGCGCCTCGTCGCGCGTGGTCCCGGGGCAGACCGTGTTGCTGGCGCTGGAGCAGCGGATCGCGCCGCATTGGCACACGTACTGGCGGAATCCGGGCGACTCCGGTCAGCCCACGAGCATCGAGTGGAAGTTACCCACAGGCGCGCAGGCCGGCGACATCCTCTGGCCAGCGCCGAAGCGCTTCGATGTCGGACCGATCACGAACTATGGCTACGAGGATCGGGCGCTCCTGCTCACCGAGGTCCGGCTGCCACAAGACCTGACCCCAGGAGGAAGCGCGACGCTGTCGGCCGAGGCGACCTGGCTGGTCTGCCGCGAGGCGTGCATTCCCCAACAGGCGACCTTGACCCTCGTGCTGCCGGTGGCGGCCCGGGCCATGGACTCGTCGGAGGCCGACACCCTGGCCCGTGCGCGAGCCGCGCTGCCCGTCGCCGTGCCCTATCCGGTGAGCGCGCGCATCGACGGTCGTGAGATGACGCTGAGCTGGCCGGCTCAAGCCCCCGGTCCTGTGGATATCCGGCAGGCGCTGTTCCTGCCGAACGATTGGGGCCGCATCGAGCATGCCGCCAAGCCGGCGCTGACCCGCGCAGGTAATGACTGGCACCTGCGCATGCCGGTCGGTGAGCAACCGGCCCAGGCGGGCCAGCCGATCGAAGGCCTGCTGCTGGTGGACGGCCGGGCCTGGACGGTGCACCCGACGGTGACCGGCGGCGCGGCGACATCGGCGACGTCCGCCACCGCCGCGGGTGTGGACAACTTGGGCTTGTGGACAGCGATGGGACTCGCGCTCGTCGGCGGGCTGATCCTCAACCTGATGCCTTGCGTCTTCCCGGTGCTGGCGATCAAGGCCCTGGGCTTTCTGCATGGCGAGCCGCGTGAGCACCGCCGGCAAGGTCTGGCCTACACGGCCGGCGTGCTCGTCGCGTTCGCGGCGCTGGCGACGGCCCTGCTCGCGTTGCGCGCGGCCGGGAGCGGCGTCGGTTGGGGCTTCCAGTTCCAGTCGCCGATCTTCGTGCTGTCGCTCGCGTGGTTGATGTTCGTGCTGGGTCTGTCGCTGGCGGGCGTGCTCGAGATCGGCGCGGGGTTCGCCGGCATGGGCAACGGGCTCGCGAGCCGATCCGGCCTGAGCGGCAGCTTCTTCACCGGCGTTCTAGCGACCGTCGTCGCGACCCCTTGCACCGCGCCCTTCATGGGCGCGGCGATGGCCTATGCGCTGGCGCAGTCGCCGGTGCCGCTGTTCGCAGTGTTCCTCTCGCTGGGCTTGGGCCTGGCATTGCCGTATCTGGCGCTGGCCTGGTGGCCGGCCCTGCAGCGGGGCCTGCCGCGCCCGGGTCGATGGATGGAGGTGCTCAAGCAGGGGCTGGCCTTCCCGATGTTCGCCGCCGCGATCTGGCTGGTGTGGGTGCTGGCGCAGCAGGCGGGACCGGCGGGGGTCCTCCTGGCCCTGGCAGGCATGGGGATGCTCGCACTCGCCGCCTGGCTCAGGCGCGTGAGTCGGCGGGCTTCCGCGGGCTGGCGGTGGACGGGTGCCGGCGGTGCGATCGCCGCCATGCTCGCGACGGCGAGCTTGTTGCCGATGGCCGCGAGCGACAACTTGTCCACAGACGTCGCTTCGCCCCGGAACCCCGGGGCCATGCGGGAAGGCGGCGATCCTGCGGGCGCCGCGCAAGCCGAGTTCGAACCTTATTCACCGGAGCGCCTCGCCGCGCTGCGCGCGCAAGGCAAGCCCGTGTTCGTGAATCTCACCGCGTCGTGGTGCATCACCTGTCTGGTCAACGAGCGCGTCGCCTTGTCCACAGCCGACGTCCGGGACGCCTTCGCCGCCAAGGGCGTGACCTATCTGAAAGGCGACTGGACGCGCCAGGACCCGCGCATCACCGAGTTGCTTCGGCGGCACCAGCGCAGCGGCGTGCCGCTCTACCTGTTCTATCCGGCCGGCATCGGCAGCGACGCGCAGGTGCTGCCGCAGCTGTTGACGCCCGGCATCGTCGTCTCGGCCTTGCAAGCCGGTGCCACGTGATCGCGCGATCACGCGCCAGCCCGGCCAGCCCGCCCACCACCTCCAGGAGCTCCTCGACATGAAGACCGCATCGATCCCCGCTTCGTTCTCCGGCGCCGCGCGCGCCCTGTCGCGCCGGTCCCTGATCGCCGCCGCGGCCCTGGTCGCCTCGTGGTCGATCGCCGGCATCGCCCATGCCCAGGCGCAGATCGACCATCCAGCGCCCGCCTTCAGCGCGACCACCGCGGAGGGCAAGACACTCACGCTGGACAGCCTCAAGGGCAAGACCGTCGTGCTCGAGTGGACCAATCACGAGTGCCCGTACGTCCGCAAGCACTACGGCAGCGGCAACATCCCGGCGCTGCAGAAGGACGCGACCGCGCACGGCGTCGTATGGCTGCAGGTGATCTCGTCCGCGCCGGGCCAGCAGGGCTTCGTCGACGGACCGACCGCGATCAGGCTGAACCAGGAACGCGGCGCCGCCCCGACCCACACCCTGCTCGACCCGAGCGGCCAGATCGGCAAGGCCTATGGCGCGCAGACCTCGCCGCACCTGTTCATCGTCAATCCACAGGGCGTGCTGGTCTACAAGGGCGGCATCGACAGCATCGCCACCGCGAAGGTCGACGACATCGCCAAGGCCGACCCCTACGTGAAAACGGCGCTGGGCGAGCTCGCCGCCGGCAAGAAGATCAGCCAGGCCAGCACGCGGCCCTACGGCTGTTCGATCAAGTACGGCAGCTGAGTTGTCCACAGCGCCATGAACCGGGGCCGCCTCCCGCGGGCCGGGTTCCTCATCGAAGCGAGGTGACCGCCTCAGCGGTCTTCCTGCCACCAGTAGCCGCGGCCGCGCATGCAGGAGCCCTGCGCGCGCAGGCGCCGATCCTCGTTCGCGTCCACGGTCGAGGAGTAGGCCGGCGTGGTCGTGGTGCTGCAGTCGAGCACCTCCCCCTTCTTCGTGCACTTCGTCTTCTCGGACGACTGTCCCCCATAGCGCTGCTCGGTCACCACCGCCGGTGGATACATGCGCGCCGCCTCGCGCTCGCAATCGAACAGGTCGCGTTCGGTCTCGGTCGGCGAGGTGCCGTCGCGCAGCCATCGACCCGACGAGCACGCGCTCAGCAGCACGATGCCGAGCAGCGCGAGCCACGCGCCGCGTCGACGCGCGAGAGGGAAACCAGGGGAAGAGGGACGCGTCATCTCGAGCTCCTGAGAGGAAAAAGGGGGCACTTTGAGACGGTCCGCGGGGGGCATCAATGACCGAAGTGGGTCGAATTCATGCACGCCTTGGTCATTCCGTGAGGCCGGATGCGAAGCCCCTTGCCGATCGAAGCCCATCGCCACGGTTCGCCCACGAGCGCGATGGGCGCGCGGACAATCGCGCCTTTGCTTGGTTCCCCATGAGCGCCTCTCCGCCCGCCACCTCTCCCGCCCCGACCACCGCCACGCCTGCCGCGCCGATGTCGCGCGCGCTGGTGCTGCTGCTGGCGGTGGGGGCCGGACTCTCGGTCGCGCCGCTGTACTACGCGCAGCCGATGCTGGGTCTGCTGTCGACCGAGTTCGGCGCCAGCGCCTCGCAGATCGGCCTGATCCCGACGCTCACCCAGCTCGGCTACGCCGCGGCGATCCTGCTGCTCGCTCCGCTGGGCGACCGCATCGAGCGGCGCCGTCTCATCGCGTTCAAGAGCGCTGCCCTGTTGTTCGCGCTGATCGTGGCCGCGTTCTCGCCCAACCTGGTCGCGCTGTGCCTGGCCAGCGTGCTCATCGGCATCACCGCGTCACTCGCGCAGGACCTGCTGCCCGCGGCCGCGACGCTCGCGCCCGATGCGCAACGCGGCCAGACCGTGGGCACCGTGATGACGGGACTGCTGCTCGGCATCCTGCTGTCGCGTGTCGTCAGCGGCACGCTGGCGCAGCAGTTCGGCTGGCGCTGGGTGTTCGGCATCGCGGCGCTGAGCATCCTCGGACTCGGCCTGATGCTGCAGCGCGGCCTGCCCAGGATGCCACCCGCCAGCCCGATGCCCTATGGCGAGCTGCTGCGGTCCATGCTCACGCTGACGCGCCGCTACCCGGCCTTGCGCACCGCGGCCGCGACACAGGCGCTGCTGGCGGTCGGCTTCAGCGCCTTCTGGTCGACGTTGGCCGTGATGCTGCACCAGTCGCTGAACCTGGGCAGCGCGGCGGCCGGTGCCTTCGGCCTGGCCGGGGCTGCCGGCGCGCTCGCCGCGCCGCTGGCCGGACGCGTCGCCGACAAGCGCGGCGCCCGCTCCGTGATCCGGCTCGGCGCGACCCTGGTGCTGGTCTCCTTCCTCGGCATGGGCCTGCTGCCGAGCAACCTGTGGATCCTGGTCGCCGGTACCGTGCTGTTCGACCTCGGCGTCCAGTCCTGCCTGGTCGCTCACCAGAGCATCGTCTACGGCCTGGAGCCGCCGGCGCGCAGCCGCCTCAACGCCGTGCTGATCGGCGCGATGTTCATCGGCATGGCCACCGGCGCCTGGCTGGGCTCGCTGTCGCTGCAGGCCCTGGGCTGGCGCGGCGTCTGTGGTCTCGCGGTCCTGACCTCGGCCGCGGCGCTGCTGCTGCGCATCCGCGCCGACCGCGCGACGGATCGCGCGAAGACCGCGAGCGCCTGAGCATCCCCGCGCGAGCCCCGGTCGGTCGGTCGTTCGGACCTGCCGATCGGTCCGCCCGTCCCGCCCGCGCCGCGCGGCGGCTCAAGGGAACGCTGGCGCCAAGGTGACACGCCGACCGGACCTGCTGTGCCGCCGGCGCCACGACGGGCCGCCGGACTGTCACTTTCTCCCGCTTCCCCGGGGCTTTGGGCCCAGGTTTGACGCCGCGTTGACGCGAACCTGCCACGGCCAGCCGTTACATTCACCGATCAACAAAGAGCGGGATGGGATGACGGACAGACGAGCGTGGGAGACGGCCGCCGCGGGTGCCTGGCAGGCGGAGCGCACGCTCCACCAGGGTCGACGGAGCGAGGTCGTCCGCGTCGGCGACGGCCAGGGCGGCACCGCGCTGCTCAAGCGCCTGCGCGATGCCCGGGCGGATCCCACCGCCGTGGCGCGACTGCGCCGCGAATTCGATCTCGCGCGACGCCTCGATCCGGCGTTGATCCTCTGCCCTCAAGCCCTCATCGAGCATGAACGCCGGCCCGCGCTGGTGCTGCCGGACTTCGGCGGCGAGACGCTGCGCCACCGCATCGCGCGCGGCACGCTGGACAACGAGGAGCTGCTGCGCATCGCGCTGGACCTCATCACCGGCCTGCAGCACCTGCACGGCCATGGACTGATCCACAGGAATCTCGGACCCGGCAAGATCCTGCTGCTGCCGGGCGCGGGCCGCGAACCGGGGCGGGTGCTGATCGCCGACCTCGGTCTGGCCGCCGAGATCGAGCGCGAGCGCCCGCTGGTCCAGCGGGCCGAGCTGATCGAGGCCTCGCTCGCGACCCTGGCGCCGGAACTGACCGGCCGCATGAGCCGCGATGTCGACTACCGCGCCGACTTCTACAGCCTGGGCGCCACGCTGCTCGAAGCCTTGACGGGCGCGCCGCCCTTCAACATCGATGATCCGGCGCGCGCCGTGCACGCGCATCTGGCGCTTGCCGCGCCGATGGCCACGACACGCAACCACCAGGTCTTCGCGCCGCTGGCGCAGGTCGTCGCGCACTGTCTGCACAAGGAGCCTGAAGGCCGGTACCAGAGCCACCAGGCCTTGCGCCAGGACCTGCAGATCTGTCTCGCGGCGCTGGAACAGGGCCGCGGCCTGCCGGGCTTCGAGCCGGGACGCGGCGACGCCGCGGTGCGCTTCCAGCCCAGCGGCCGCCTCTATGGCCGCGAGGTCGCGCAGGCCCAGATCGCGCAGGCTTTCGACGACGCCGCGCAGGGCTTCCCGACGGGCGCCGGACTGGTCGCCGTCGCGGGCTTCTCCGGCATCGGCAAGACGGCGCTGGTGCTGGCGGCGCAGCGCAGCCTGCTCGCGCAGCGCGGGCACTTCGCCGCCGCCAAGTTCAACCAGTACGGCCAGGACCGCCCCTACGGACCGCTGCTCCATCTGTTGGCGCAACGCGCCGCGCAGGTGCTGGCGCTGCCGGACGAGCAGCAAGTCCTGTGGCGTGAACGCCTGCGCGATCGCCTCGGCGCCAACGCCGGTCTGCTGACGCAGGCGCTGCCCGAGCTGGCACCGCTGCTGGGCGCCGTCGCGCCGCTGGTGGCGGTCGGTCCCGCGGAGGCCGAGAACCGGTTCCTGCGCAGCGTCAGCCAGGGTTTCGCCGCGCTCGCGCGCGAGGGCGAGCCGCAGACGCTGTTCCTCGACGACTGGCAATGGGCCGACCGCGCCTCGCGCCGCCTGCTGCGCGAATGCCTGAGCGACGCGTCGCTGCGCCACACGCTGTTCGTCATCGCGTATCGCGACAACGAGATCCCGCCCGGTCATCCGATCGCGCAGGAGCTGGCCGAGCTGCGCCAGCAGATCGGCGAGCGCTTCAGCTCGCTGCGCGTCGGGCCGCTGGGCTTGGACGACACGCGCCGGTTGCTCGCCGACAGCCTGCATCGCGACGCGGACGCGGAGGACGCGGGGCTCGACGAGCTCGCGCGCCTGTGCCAGACGCGGACCGCGGGCAACCCCTTCTTCCTGCGCCGGCTGCTGGAGGACCTGGTCCGCCGCGGGCTGATCCACTACGACGCCTCCGCTCAGCGCTGGGATCACGCGCTGGAGCGCATCGCGGCGACGCGCACGGCCGACAACGTCGTCGCGCTGATGCTCCAGCAGCTCGAGCGCCTGCCCGACGCGACGCGCCAGGCGCTGAGCGTCGCCGCCTTGCTGGGCGCGAGTTTCGGCCTGGACAGCCTGGCGATGGCGCTGGACGCGCCGGCCGATCAACTCGCCACCGACCTGCTGCCCGCGCTGCAGGCGCAGTTGCTGGTGCCCGCCAGCGCCCTCTACCGCTATGCGCCGCAGCTGCAAGGCCAGGCGAGCGAATCGGTGCGCTACGCCTTCGCGCACGATCGCGTGCAGGAAGCGGCCTTGCAACGCATCGCCGCCGATCAGCGGCCCGCGCTGCAGCTGCGCATCGGCCGCCTGTTGCGCGACGGCCATCGCACCGCGCATCCGGACACGCCGCTGCCCTACACCGCGCTGCATCACCTCAACGCCGCGCGCATGCTGCTGCGCGAAGGCAGGGACGAGGCCGAGCGGCTCGCGCTGGCCGACTTCAACGCCGAGGCCTCGCGCCTGGCGCTGGATGCCGCGGCCTTCGAGCCCGCCGCCGACTACGCGGAGCTGGCGCTGGAGCTCGCGCCGCGCTCGCCGCGACGCGGCGCATGGCTGCATCACGCGGCGCGCATGGCCTACCTCGCCGGCCGCCCCGCGCGCATGGACGCGTTGCTCGAGTCCGCGCTCGCCGATGCCGTGGACAACGCCGAGCGGGCCCGCCTGCTCGAGGTCCGCATGGAGGCCTTCTATGCCCAGGGCCGGCTCGCCGACACGGTGGATCTCGGCCTCGAGCTCTTCCTGCTGCTGAACGCGCGGCTGCCGCAACTCTCCGGCCCCGACGCGATGGCCGACGTGGCGCGACTGCTCGGGGAGCTGCAGAAGGAGGTCGTCGCGATCGGCCTGGACACCCTGGCCGCGCGCGAGCCCATGCGCGACGAGGCGCGGCTGCTGCTGATGTCCATCGCCGCGAAGATGACCGCCGCGGCCTACATCGTGCGGCCGGCGCTGCTGCCCTTGCTGACGCTGTTCCAGGTCCGGCTGATGGTGGACCACGGCCACGTGCCGCAGGCGCTGTCGGCGTACTCGGTGCTGGGCCTGATGTGCGCGGAGTTCCTCGGCGACTACCGCTTCGCCCATGACATCGGCCGCATGTCCATGGACCTGGTCAAGCGCCACGGCTGGATGCAGGTCTTCGCGCATGCGGGCTTTTCGTATCACGCCTTCCTGAGCCACTGGGTCGACGGGCTGCGGGTGAGCATGGACGGCCTGATGCAGACGCATCGCAACGGGCTGGAGTTCGGCAACCTGCGGCACGCGGGGCTGGGGCTCTACGTCCACGACGTGCATGCCTTCCTTTCCGGCGCCCCGCTGGCCGTGCTGCAGGAGCAGCTGCAGACGCATGCGCAGCGCCTGCGCGCGATGCGCCAGCCGGTGGCCGCCGACTACGAGGACGTGCTGCTGGCACTGGTCAGGACGCTGCAACGGCCGCAGCTGCCGGAGCAGGGCCTCAAGGGCACCGAGACCTTCGCGCGCACCTATGCCGAGCGTCAGGACCAGACCGGCCTGATGTTCCTGCACGGCTGGCAGGCGCTGCTGCATTTCGCCGCCGACCGGCCCGAGCCCGCCTTGCGCGAGGCGCAGGCGGCGCGCGGTCTCTTCGCGGCGGGTCGCGGCATGCATGCGCAGTCGCTGTTCCTGTTCATCGCGGCCTGGGCCTCGCAGCGCCTGGCCCTGGCCGGTGGCGAGCGCGACCTGGCGCTGGAGGACGACGCGCTCCAGCGCCTGCAACGCTGGCAGGACGCGGGACCGGGGCATCTGCATGACCGCGTCGCCCTGCTGCGGGCGCAGCAGGCGATGCTGGCCGAGGCCTCGGACGAGGAGATCGAGCGGCTGCTGGAGCGCGCGATCGAGGCGGCCGAGGGCCCGCACGGCACGGCGCTGGACAGCGCCGCCGTGTGGCGGGCGCAGGCCGCCTGGTGGCAGGACCGCGAGCCGGTCCGCGCCGCGCATGCGCGGCTGCACGCGCAGCAGGCCTGGAAACGATGGGGCGTGGTCTCGCTGGGTGGCGCGGGCGTGCCGGCGCTGACGCCGGTGTCGGGCGCCTTCGAGGACTCGGCGCTGGCCTCGCTCTTCGACGGACAGGAGGGGGTGGAGCTCGACGGCGAGCGCCCGGACGCGGCCGACCTGAGCAGCCTGACCAAGGCGGTGCAGGCGATCAGCAGCCAGCCGGATCTGCCGCGCCTGCTGCGTCGATTGCTGGAGGTCGTGGCCGAGAACGCCGGCGCGCAGCGCGCGGCCATCGTGCTGGCCAGCGGACCGGCCGGCGCGACGCGCTGGGTGCTGCAGGCGGAGGCGACGCTGGGCGATCAGCCCAGGCTGCACCTGCTGGAACAGCTGCCGCTGGAGCGTGCCGGCGCCCAACTGCCCTTGGCGCTGATGACGCGCGTGCTGCGCGACGGCCGCCGTGAGTTGATCGTGGACGCGCGCGGCCTGGCGACGATGGAGGACTACTTCCAGCACCACGCGGCGCCGCCGCGCTCGGTGCTGGCGCTGCCGCTGCTCAAGCAGGGGCAGACGGTGGGCGCGCTCTACCTGGAGAACGCCGCCGCCGCGGGCGTGTTCACCGAGGCGCGGGTCAGCTTCCTGGAGCTGCTCTGCGCCAACGTGGTCAACGCGGTGGACAACGCGCGGCTGGTGGCGGAGCTGCAGGAGCTCAACGCCAGCCTGGAGCGCCGCGTGACGCAGCGCACCCGCGAGCTCGCCGACAGCGAGGAGCGCCTGCGCGCGGTGCTGGACAACGCGCCCATCCCGATGGTGGTCACGCGCGAGCGCGACGCGCTGATCGTCTACGCCAACGGCCCCTCGGCGGACATCGTCGGCCGGCCGCTGGACGACCTGGTCGGCAAGCCCGCGATCAGCTTCTACCGGGATCCCGCGGACCGCGACCGCATGCAGCTGAAGTTCCGCGACGAGGGCCGGCTGCAGGGCGAGGAGGTCTGCCTGCTGGCCGCCGATGGCGGGGAGCTGTGGATGCTGCTGTCCATGGTGCCGGTGGTCTACGACGGCGCGGCCTCGGTGCTGAGCACGCTGGTGGACTTCACCGAGCGCAAGCGGCTGGAGCTGGAGCTCCAGCGCCTGGCCACGACCGATGCGCTGACCGGCGCGGCCAACCGCCGCTGCTTCCTGGAGCATGCCGAGGCGGAGCTGGCGCGCAGCCGGCGCTACGGGCTCGAGATGTCGCTGGTGATGATGGACGTCGACCACTTCAAGCGCATCAACGACACGCTGGGCCATGCGCGCGGCGACGCGGCGCTGTGCCGGCTGGTGCAGCTGTGCGCGCAGATCGTGCGCAAGCAGGATCTGCTCGGTCGCCTGGGGGGCGAGGAGTTCGCGCTGCTGCTGCCGCAGACCTCGCTGGAAGACGCGACCCACCTGGTCGAGCGGCTGCGCCAGCACATCGAGGTGAGCGGGCTGGAGCTGCAGGCGGGCTCGCCGCCGGTGGCGCTGACGGCCAGCTTCGGTGTCACCGCGCTGCGGGTCGAGGACCTGCGCGTGGAGGAGCTGCTGGGCCGCGCCGACCAGGCGCTGTACCGCGCCAAGGATGGCGGTCGCAATCGCGTCGAGCAGCAGGACTGATCCCGGCGCGGCACTTGTCCACAGCCCGGCTCGGCGGCGATCGGCCTGAGTTCCCGATGGCCACGGGGATCGCGACCGCGATCAAGGTTCAGGGGTCGATGCGGGAGGGCTTGGCGCGTTCGCGATAGAACGCGTCGAAGCGCGCGGCGTAATGGGCCTTGGTCTCGGGCGTGAGCCAATGCATCAGGCCCTCGCGCAGGTTGGCGGCGCCCTCGGGGCGGCCATAGGCGCGGTCGATGCCGCGGATCGCCGCCAGCCCCCAGGGCGTGCGCGGGCAGGCGATCCCGGCCATCACCAGTTCGCTGGCGCCCTGGATGGGCACGCTGGCCAGATCCTTGGGGTTGCCGGCCATGACCAGGGCCATGTCCTGCTCGATCGAGTAATCGGCGCGGCCCAGGCTGATCATCTGCAGGATGCGCGCGCCGAAGTCCTTGGGCGAGTACATCGACACGGCGCCGTTGGCCGGCCGCGCGGCGAGCACCTCGTCGAGCGCGGGCCCGTAGCTGCGGCCGTCGATGAGCGCGCCACGCAGACGGGTGTCGCTGAACAGCCGCTGGAGCAGGACCTCGCCGGCGGCGTTGCGCGGCAGCTTGGCGAGCCGGTCGCGGCGCACCACGAGCTGAGGCGGCGGCGTGAGCTGGGTGTTGATGAAGTAGGCCGACTTCTCGCGCTCCGGCGTGCGGACCATGTTGGCGCGGCAGACCTCGTCGCCGTTCTCGATCATCTGCCAGCTGCGCTTGGCGTTGGCGAAGACGATCTCATGCTGGACCTGCGGCCATTGCTTGCCGAGGTAGGTCACGACCCGGTTCGTCACGCCGCTGGCGTCGGAGCCGGTCATCACCGGTGTGTGATCGGACGCGAGCCAGGTGATCTTGGTGACCGCCGGCTCGGCCGGCTGCGCCCGCGCGCACGGCGCCGCGGCGACCAGGCTCAGGGCCAGGGTCGCCAGGACGGGACGCGGGATGTTGAAGCGGCGAACGCGTGTCGGGCTGGGACGGATCACGGCGGTCAGCATAAGGGGGCCACTGCTCGGCAGATCGGCCCTTCAGCTTATCCACAGGTGCGAGTGCGGTAGTTGGTCACTGCTTGGCGCAGGATGAGGGGGGATGGTCGCCAGATGTTGATCAGCGAACGACCCTTGCGTCGCGGTCAGGCAGGTGCCCTGGAAGACCCGTCGGCAGTCAGCCGGTCAGTCATTTAGCTCGCCAAATGGTCTGCCAAATTTGACATTTCTCTGAGTTGTAGATTGAGATAGTTTCTTTAAAAACATATATTTGAATGAGAATTCTGTCTGCCAATCGGTCTGCCAAATAGACTGCCAAAACATGTCCGTCAAGCCCCAACAGGTGACCGTCTACGACGCCCCTCACCCATTCGAGCCGATGCTTCCCGGCGCGAGCCATCTTGGCGAGTTGCGGGAGATGGGCGACCAGATCGCGCGGGATTCGCTGTTGCTGAGAGGGGGCGCTCACCCCAGCATGCTGGTCGCGCTTCGCGGCCTCGTCCGGGCGATGAACTCGTACTACTCGAATCGGATCGAAGGGCAGAGCACGCATCCCGTCTACATCGCGCAGGCGTTGACGCGCAGCTTCGCGGATCAGCCCGACATCGCCTTCCGTCAACGCCTGGCACTGGCGCATGTCGGGGCCGAGGAAGCGCTTGAGCGTCATGTCGATGCCGGCGAGGATCCGCTGCGAAGCGCCTTCGCCATCCAGGCGCATCGTGAGCTCTATGAGCGCCTGGACGAAGCGGACCGGCGGTCCGAGGAAGGCACGCTGATCGAGCCCGGCGCGGTTCGGACCACCGACGTCGCCGTGCATCGACACCACCCGCCGACCCACGCCGCACTGCCGAAGTTTCTGGACCGATTCGATCAGGCGTATGCGAAACGCTGGGTCATGTGCGATCTTCCCCGCGTGGTCGCCTGCGCGCACCATCGCATGGCGTGGATTCATCCCTTTGCCGATGGCAATGGCCGAGCGACCCGGCTGCAAACGCATGCGGCGCTGTGGCAGCTCTCGGGAGGCTTGTGGTCGGTGAACCGTGGCTTCGCGCGACGCAGGGACGAGTACTACGCTCGCTTGTCGGAGGCCGACATGGCTCGCCAAGGCGACCTCGATGGTCGAGGCAATCTCAGCGAACGCATGTTGGCGCAGTGGTGCCGGTTCTTCCTGGACGTCTGCATGGACCAGGTGTCCTTCATGGGCAAGTTGCTGGATCTGCCGAACATGCGCACGCGGTTGGCTCAACTGGTCGCGGTGCGCAGGCTCCAGCCGGGCAAGGAACTGATCTATCGGCCGGGCATGGACCTGATCCTTTTCCATCTCTTCGCGGCGGGTCCCGTGAGCCGAGGAGAGTTCCAGCAGCTGCTCGGCATGCCGCCACGCTCGGCGGCTCGCGTGCTGAAGGGCCTGCTCGACGATGGCATCGTCAGCTCCGAGAGCCGCAATTCGGCGGTCCACGCGGCCTTGCCGCTGGACGCCCTGCCGATCCTCTTGCCGGGCCTCTATCCGGAAGCGGCCGCGCCGCTCTGAGGAGCCCTCGCCTCTTCCTGGGCGCGAAGGCCCCACGACTTGCTTCCCATCAACATTTCCATAAAAATGGAAAGATGGAAGAAAACGAAGTCGTCAAGGCCCTCGGGGCGCTCGCGCAGCCGCTGCGGCTGCAGGTCTTTCGCGCGCTGGTCGTCGTCGGCGAGTCCGGCCTGACGCCCGGAGCGATCCAGGAGGGGCTCGGCGTCCCGGCCGCGACCTTGTCCTTCCACCTGAAGGAGCTGGTCGCCTCTGGCCTGGTCACGCAGGAGCGCGCCAGCCGCAACCTCATCTATCGCGCCGCCTACGACCGGATGAACGCACTGCTCGGCTACCTGACCGAGAACTGCTGCCAGGGCGAGTCCTGCGCCGTCGACGGCGCGGCTTCGAAGACCTGCTGCTGATGACGCTGGCGGCCATGACCGAGATCCGGAGACCCCGATGACCACGAACATCCTCATCCTGTGCACCCACAACTCCGCCCGCAGCGTGCTGGCGGAGGCGATGCTGAACCATTGGGCCGCCCGGCTCGGCAAGGACCTCCGCGCCTTCAGCGCCGGCAGCGCGCCGAGCGGCCGCATCAATCCCCATGCGCTCGACGCGTTGCGCCACGCCGGCGTCGATGTCTCGAGCCTGGGCAGCAAGAGCTGGGATGTCTTCTCCGGCACCGACGCGCCCGAGATGCGCGTCGTCATCACCGTCTGCGACAGCGCCGCGGCCGAGCCGTGCCCGTACTGGCCGGGTGGCCCGGTCCAGGTGCACTGGGGCTATCCGGATCCGTCGAACGCGCCCGAGGACGAGCGCCCCCGCGCCTTCGAGCTCACGCGTCAGGCCATCGGCACCCGGATGCTGCAGCTCGCGCAGCTGCCGCTCGACACCATGAGCGATGCCGAGTTGCGCCAGGCCCTGCTCGAGATCGAGAAGTCCTGAGATGAGCGACATCACCTCACGAGCAGCCTCCCGCGATTCGGCCGCCGTGGTAGCGAGCGGGCTGACGGAGAAGCCGGCCGGCGGTCTCGGCCCGCCCGCCATCGGCTTCTTCGAGCGCTATCTGAGCCTGTGGGTCGCGCTGTGCATCGTCGTCGGCGTCGTGATCGGGCAGTTGCTGCCCGATGTCGCGTCGACCGTCGGCGGCTGGGAGATCGCGCAGGTCAACCTGCCGGTCGGGGTGCTGATCTGGATCATGATCGTCCCGATGCTGCTGAAGATCGACTTCGCGGCACTCGGCCAGGTGAAGTCCCAGGCGCGCGGCATCGGCGTCACGCTCTTCATCAACTGGGCGGTGAAGCCCTTCTCGATGGCCTTGCTGGGCTGGATCTTCGTGCGCCATGTCTTCGCGCCGTGGCTGCCGCCGGACCAGATCGACGGCTACATCGCCGGCCTCATCCTGCTGGCCGCGGCACCCTGCACCGCCATGGTCTTCGTCTGGAGCCGACTGTGCCGCGGCGATCCCTACTTCACCCTGTCGCAGGTGGCGCTCAACGACGCGATCATGCTCGTCGCCTTCGCGCCCATCGTCGCGCTGCTGTTGGGGCTGTCCTCGATCGTGGTGCCTTGGGGCACGCTGGCGATCTCGGTGCTGCTCTACATCGTGATCCCGGTGCTGCTGTCGCAGATCTGGCGGCGTTGGCTGCTCGCGCGCGGCGCCGACCGGCTGCAGGCGGTGGTCGATCGTCTGGGGCCGCTCTCCATCGCGGCGCTGTTGCTGACGCTGGTGCTGCTGTTCGCGTTCCAGGGCGAGCGCGTGCTCGCGCAGCCGCTGGTCATCGCGCTGCTCGCCGTGCCCATCCTGCTGCAGGTGGCCTTCAACTCGACGCTCGCCTATCTGCTGAATCGCGCCCTGGGCGTGCGGCATGACGTGGCCGGCCCGTCCGCGCTGATCGGCGCGAGCAACTTCTTCGAGCTCGCCGTGGCGACGGCGATCGGCCTCTTCGGCCTGCGTTCCGGCGCCGCGCTGGCCACCGTGGTGGGCGTGCTCGTGGAGGTGCCGGTGATGCTGGCCGTCGTCGCCCTCGTGAACCGCACGCAATCCTGGTACGAGAAGGGATCCCGCCATGTCTGACCCGACCCCCAGCTTCCCGGCGCTCGTCGCCGACCATTTCGACGTGCCGACGCCGGATCGGCTCGCACCGCGCGAGCCCGCGGCACACCGACCGCGCTTCCTGTTGCTCCACGGCTCGCTGCGCGCGCGCTCCTACAGCCGGCTGTTGACGCAGGAAGCCGCGCGGCTGCTGGAGGCGATGGGCGGTGAGGTCCGCCTCTACGATCCGTCCGGCCTCCCGTTGCCTGACGACGCCGCCGACACGCATCCCAAGGTGCGTGAGCTGCGCGAGCTCGCCGCCTGGTCCGAGGGCATGGTCTGGTGCTCGCCGGAACGTCACGGCGCGATGACGGGAGTCATGAAGGCGCAGATCGACTGGATCCCGCTGAGCTCCGGCGCCATCCGCCCGACACAGGGCAAGACCCTCGCGGTGATGCAGGTCAGCGGCGGATCGCAGAGCTTCAACGCGGTCAACCAGATGCGCGTGCTCGGTCGCTGGATGCGGATGCTGACCATCCCCAACCAGTCCTCCGTCGCCAAGGCCTACGACAAGTTCACCGAGGAAGGCCGCATGAAGCCCTCGTCCTACTACGACCGCGTCGTGGACGTGATGGAGGAGCTCTTCAAGTTCACGCTGCTCACGCGCGATCTCGGTCCCTACCTCGTCGACCGCTACAGCGAGCGCAAGGAAGCCGCCGCGAAGGCGGCTGTGGACAACTCTGTCCACAGGGCTTCACCGGTCGTGGCTGTGGATAACGGCGTGCCTCCTCCGGTGGCGACGACGTGCGGCACCGCTGGCCGCGCCGGCGCCAAGTGCTGCGGCTGAGGCCGCCCGCCTCCGGACGAAAAAAATGCCCCGCCAGGACTGGCCTGGCAGGGCTGCTCGCGAGAGCGAACGGTCAGGTTGCCTTTGACGCCGCGCAGGCGGCGTCCGAGATCGACCGAGGAGACAAACAGGAAATCGGAGAGATCAGAAGGGATCAGCGCGCGGCGCTGATCTGGTCGAAGACGCCGCCATCGTCGAAGTGCGTCTTCTGCGCGTTGCGCCAGCCGCCGAAGACCTCGTCGATGGTCACCAGCTTCACCGGCGCGAACTGCTTGGCGTACTTCGCCGCGACCTTCGCGTCACGCGGACGGTAGTAGTTCTTCGCGGCGATCTCCTGGCCTTCCGGCGAGTACAGGTACTCGAGATAAGCCTGGGCGACCTTGCGCGTGCCCTTCTTGTCCACGGTCTTGTCGACCACCGACACCGGCGGCTCGGCCAGGATGGACAGGCTCGGGGTCACGATCTGGAACTTGTCCGGACCCAGCTCCTTCACCGCCAGATAGGCCTCGTTCTCCCAGGCGATCAGCACGTCGCCGATGCCGCGCTCGACGAAGGTCGTGGTCGCGCCGCGGGCGCCCGAGTCCAGCACCTTGGTGTTGCCGTAGATGCGCTTGACGAAGGCCTTGGCCGAGTCCGCGTTGCCGCCCGGCTGCTTGAGCGCATAGGCCCAGGCCGCCAGGTAGTTCCAGCGCGCGCCGCCCGAGGTTTTCGGGTTGGGCGTGATCACGTCCACGCCGCTGCGGGCCAGGTCCGGCCAGTCGTTGATGTGCTTGGGGTTGCCCTTGCGGACCAGGAACACGATGGTCGAGGTGTAGGGCGAGGCGTTGTTGGGCAGACGCTTCTGCCAGTCCGACGGGACCAGCTTGCCGTGGTCGTACAGCGCGTCGATGTCGTAGGCCAGCGCCAGCGTGACGACGTCCGCGTCCAGGCCGTCGATCACCGAGCGCGCCTGCTTGCCCGAGCCGCCGTGCGAGTTCTTCACCGTGACGGTCTCGCCGGTCTTGGCCTTCCAGGACTTGGCGAAGGCGGTGTTGAAGTCCTGGTACAGCTCCCGCGTCGGGTCGTAGGACACGTTGAGCAGCGTGACCGAGCCCTGCGCATGGGCCAGGGGCATCATCGCGCCGCCGAGCAGGGCAGCGGTGGCGAGCAGCGAGACGGTGCGGCGGAGAGCGTTCACAGGGATCTTCTCGTTCGGTTGAGGGAGCGCCCAATGTAGGCAAGCGCACCGTCCAAGTGAACCAAGAAGATCTGCTTTGCTTTGCAGCCGACCATGCAAACCAATCAAGAACGAATAAGGGCCGTTCCCTCGTGAGGGACGGCCCCGCGTCGATCACGACGGCCATGGCGCCCGGGTCGGGCGCGCGGCCTCATGCGCCGAAGCTGTGCTCCAGCTCGATCCAGCCTTGGCGGCCGTGCGGCAGGTAGTAGCCCACCGGGTAGTACGGCCAGGTCGAGCTCGGGTCGCGGCGGATCTTGTCGAACACGTTGTTGACGATCACGCTGACCCGCGTGCGCTTGGCCAGCTGCCACGAGGTGCTCGCGTTGAGGTTCCAGTAGGGGCCGACCCAGGCGCCCGGTTCCGCGCCCGGGATGCGCCCGTTGCGCTGGGCCGCCAGCGTGTGGGACCAATCGCCGATCTTCCAGTTCAAGCTCGCGTTGAGTCGGCTCGGCCAGTCGCCGAAATCACGGGTACCGACGATGTTGTCGTTGGCATCGCCGGCGAACTGCTGGTACCGGAAGCTCTTGACCTTGGTGTACTTCGCGTCCGCGGTCCAGCGGCCCCAGCCTTCGGCCGACCAGCTGTAGCGCGTGCCGACGTCGATGCCCCAGGTGGACTCGCTGGCCGCGTTGATCGGATTGACGCGGATCTCCGCCACCTCGCCCGGTCGCACCAGCGCGTCCAGCGGATTGCGCCGGATGCGGGCGATCGCGTCCTGGCAGGTCGGGGACTGCAGGTCCTTCGCGCCGGAGCGGCAGTCGGCCTCGGTCCGCAGCAGGCCGTCGGCGCTCAGGTCGGTGACCAGGTCGCGGATGGCGATCTTCCACAGGTCCACCGACAGGTCGAAGGACGCCGCCGGCTGCCACACCGCGCCCACGCCCCAGGAGCGACCGCGCTCGGACTTCAGGTCCGCCGAGCCGGTGCGCAGGTAGTTGAAGCCCGGCGACACGTTGGCGAAGTCGCACTTGGTGATGGGCTGGCCCGAGGCCACGCAGCGGTAGTAGTCCGTCGACGACGAGTAGTAGCCCTTGGTCTGCTGCGCGAAGATGTAATTCATGTCCGGCGCGCGGAAGCTGGTCGCGTGCTGCGCCCGCACCAGCAGCGACGAGAGCGGCCGGAACTCCAGACCGGCGTTGTAGGTCGTGCTGCCGTCGTTGCGGCCGGCGAAGTCGTAGCGGTCGTGGCGCGCGGCCAGCGTCGCGGTCAGCTGCCGGGTGATCGGCGCGTTGAGCTCGCCGCCCAGCGCCAGCCGGCCCCGCGTGCCGCGCACGGCCGGCGAGGTGCTGGTGTTGTAGAAGACGCTGGTGCCCAGGCGCGGATCGGCTTCGTTGCGGAAGCCCTGCGTGCCGGCTTCGGCCACGACGGCCGCCTTCACCGGGCCGCCGGGCAGCGAGAACCATTCGCCGTTGGCGGTGGCGCTCAGCTGCTGGCTCCAGCTGGCGTTGCGCGTCCAGCTGCGGCCGGTGACGCTGTCGATCTCCTGCGGCGTCAGCGGCCGGAACAGCCGCGCCGGATCGGCCGCGTAGATCACCGTGCCGTCGGCCTCGGTGCCCAGCTTGGGCCCCAGCAGCAGCGTGTCGATGCCCGACAGCAGTCGCGGCGTGGTCGTGCGGTTCAGGTAGTAGGAGCTGTTGAACGCGATCTCGTAGGTCCAGCTGCCGCTGAGTTCTCCGCGCGCGCCGACGGCGATGTTGTGCGTCGAATCCCGCCACTGGCGGTTGAAGCGGTCCGCGCCTCCCAGTTCCTCCGGCGCGAAGCGCCGCGTCCAGGTCTCGAGCAGGCCGGTGGTCCGGTTGCGGAAATAGCTGTTGCCGGTGACCTCGGAGGTCCAGCTCGGACCGCGGGTGTTGTTCTCGGTCCGCGCCGAGCCGAACTGCCCTTCCGCGAAGAGTTCCAGCCCGTGGCCGAGCTGCCAGGTCAGTTGGCCCGCGGCCTGCGCGCTGCGATTGCCGGTCTGCGTGGTCCAGTAGGTCGGCGAGGCCCGGCCGCTGCCGCAGTAGGTGCCGCTCTTGCCGGTGTAGGCGGAGGTGGCGCCGTCGAAGAGCGTGCCGGCCGCGGCGCAGCCGTCGGTCGGAGCGAGGTATTTGCCGTTGCTCGCGTTGCGGCGGCCGATGACCACCGTCGGCGCCGCGCCCTGCAAGGTGGTGTCGGCCATGAAGTCGCGCTGGCGGCTCCAGATCGGCTCGCGGCCGCTGAGCTCCACGCCCCACACGCCCTGCAGCGCGCCGCCGTCGAAGCCGCCGGTCACCTGGGCGCGGGCGTTCTCGCCGCCGCCGCGCTGCGTGCCGCCGACGCGCAGGTTCACGCTGATCTCGTCGACATGCTTCTTCAGCACGATGTTGACCACGCCGGCGATCGCGTCCGAGCCATAGACCGAGGACGCGCCCCCGCTCAGCACCTCGATGCGGTCGATCAGCGCCGACGGAATGTTGGCGATGTTGACGAAGTTGACCGAGCCTTCATAGGCCGTCGGATAGTCGGCGACGCGGCGGCCGTTCACCAGCACCAGCGTGTGATTCGGCCCCAGGCCGCGCAGGCTGATGGCGTTGGCGGCCGGCGTGAAGGTGTTGCCGAAGTCCTCTCCCTGGGTGAAGCCGGTGTTCTCGGTCAGGCTGGACAGCGCGTCGGAGACGTTCTTGTAGCCGAGCCGGTCGATGTCCTCGGCCTTGATCACGGTGACCGGGCTGGGGCCCTCGCTGCTCACGCGCGAGATGCGCGAGCCGGTCACCACCACCGACGGCAGCGGCGCCTCCTTCGCGGGGTCCTTGCCGGCCTCCTTGGCGGGTTCCTTCTGGGCCGCCTTCGCGGCCTCGCCGGTGCCCGGCGGCGCGTCCTGCGCGAAGGCGAGGCTGGCGGGGAACGCGGCGGCCAGGGCGGCCACCAGCGTGGCGGCCGAACCGGTCAGTCGGGCCGTTTGCTTGACGTTGGGCTTCAAGAGTCTTCCTTGTGGGAGTGAGCAGCTGAGCCCGTCACTCTAGGAAGCCGCCCCTCATCGCCCAACCAAGTGTTTCAGCTTTGCAAAGTCGTGCGCCGCGGATGTGCTCATGCGAAAAAACTTTCGGCATGGCCCCTTGGAACCGGGGCTCCCTTCAATCCGCTCCGCCCGGCGCCACGCGCGCCTGCTCCACCAGCACCCGTGTCAGCGGCGGTGCGAAGGTCTCGATGAAGGCGTAGACGTAGTCGCGCAGATACGCGTCGCGCCGCACCGCCAGCCGCGTGAGGTTGTCGGCGAAGAGATGGCGGGCATCGATCGCGCGCAGATGGCGGTCGCGCTCCTCGTCGTAGGCGATGGCCGCGACGATGCCCACGCCCAGGCCCAGCTCGACGTAGGTCTTGATCACGTCGGCGTCCATCGCCACCAGCACCACGTTCAGGTCCAGCCCCGCGCTCGCGAAGGCGTCGTCGATGTGCGAGCGGCCGGTGTAGCCGGTCTCGTAGGTGATGACGGGGAACTGCGCCAGCCGCTCCAGCGTCAGTGGCCGGCCGTCGGCGGCCTCCTGCTCGAGCGGATGGCCGGGCGGGACGAGGACGGTGTGGGTCCAGCGGTAGCAGGGCAGCGTGAGCAACTGGGGATGCAGCGCGAGCGCCTCGGTGGCGATGCCCACGTCGGCCTCGCCGTCGATGAGCAGGCGCGCGATCTGCTGCGGCGAGCCCTGCGTGAACTGCAGGCTGACCTCGGGATGCGAGTCGCGGAAGTCGCGCACCGCCGGCGGCAGCGCATAGCGCGCCTGGCTGTGCGTGGCGGCGATGCGCAGGTGGCCGCTGTCGGCGCGGGCGAAGTCCTCGCCGGCGCGGCGCAGGTTCTCGGCTTCTCGCAGCAGGCGCTCGACGATGGGCATCACGTTGCGCCCGGGCTCGGTCAGGCCGGTCAGCCGCTTGCCCGCGCGCACGAAGATGTCGATGCCGAGCTCGTCCTCGAGCTCGCGGATCTGGCGGCTGACGCCGGGCTGCGAGGTGTGCAGGGCCTGCGCCACCTCGGTCAGGTTGAAACCGCGGCGCTGGGCCTCGCGGACGGAACGGAGCTGTTGGAAATTCATCGTCGTGGGCGCTGTGGGGACAACGCGGGGAAGGCCAGTGGAATCCAGTGCAGATCGGGCCTTGCGGCCTTCGGCCGGCTTCCGGCGACGAACGTGAGGGAAACGTCGGGAAAGCGGCTTCCTTATGCGGATTGATTATTCGAATCCGCGCCCGTGCTGTCCTCCAACAAAAACCGATAAGCAATTTCGCGGGCGGTGCAAGAGCTTGGAAGCCCTATGCTGCGCAGCTTGTGGCCATGAAGCAGTTCCCCGCCTTCCCCCCGTCCATGCCGTCGATCGCGCCCGTGACCGCGGCCCAGGTCGTCACGAAGCTCGCGTCGACGAAGGCGCTGATGCTCGGCGTCGTCGGCACGCTCGCCGTGGGCGCCGCCCTGGCGCAACCCGCATCCGACCGCGTGACCTGGCTGATGCCGGAGATCGACGCGGCCGTGTCCGTGCCGACGCCGGGCGGCTCGGGCGCGAGCCCAGCGGCGCCCGTGGCCGCCGTGCCCTCGCGGCTCGGTCTGGGACAGCCGGTCGCCGATTACCTGATCGCGCACTGGGGCACGCGCGCGAAGCACGAGGTGCTGATCGCCAACGTCAAGCGCTCCTGGCGAATGGTCGAAGCCGGCGAGCGCGCCTGCCACCTCGGCGTGCTGCGCACGCCCGAGCGCGAGACCGTCGCCTACTTCATCGATACGCATCTGGTGCCGCCGCACCAGCTGATCGTGCGCCGCGCCGCGCTGCCCAAGCTCGCGCGCAACGCGGCGGGCGACGTGGAGCTCGAGCGCGTCTGGGCCGCGAGGCAGCTGCGCGGCGCGGTGGTCGCGGGTCGCAGCTACGGGCGCGCGATCGACGCGCTGCTGGCGAAGCGGCCGCCGGGCGTGGTCGACGCGTACACGACGCCGGACTTCGGCGGGAACATGTTGTCGATGATCGCCATCGGCCGCGCCGACTACACGATCGAATACGACTTCGTGCTGGCCGCGCAGCAGGCGCTGCGCGCCAACGCGGCGAACGCGACCTCGTCGGCCCGCGCCGGTCCGATCTCGATGGCCGATCTGGTCAGCGTGCCCATCGATGGCTTCAGCGAGCCGGTGGTGTCGGGCATCGCCTGTCCGAGGACGCCCTGGGGCCGCCGCACGATCGAGCACATCGAGCGGGTACTCGGCTCGGCGACGGGTCGGCAGTTCCTGCGTGACGAGTTCCTGAGCCACCTCAGCGTCGATGCCAAGGCCCGCTATGGCGCGCGCGTGGACGCGTTCTACGCCAAGCCGCTGAACGTCAGCCCGCGCTGAACGTGCGCCGTCGTCACCCGCCGTGAGCCTGCCCCGCGGGGCCAGGGTGTGCCGCAGCCACCATGGCCGCGACGATCAAGCCGCGTTCGGCTCCATCGCCTCGCGTACCACGTCCTCGGTCAGCTCGGCCACGCACTCCTGGACGAAGCGATAGGCGAAGCCGCGCAAGTAGTGGCCGCGCTTGAGCGCGATGCGCGTGGTGTTGGCCGGGAACAGGTGGCTCGCGTCCAGCAGCTGCAGGCCGGAGTCGCGTGTCGGCTCGAAGGCCATCGCGGCGATCACGCCGACGCCCAGTCCCACCTGCACATAGGTCTTGATCACGTCCGCGTCCAGCGCCGACATCACCAGGTCCGGCGCCAGGCCCGCCGCCGCGAAGCTCGCGTCGATGCGGGCGCGGCCGGTGTAGCCCTCGTGATAGGTAATCAGCGGCTGCTCGGCCAGGGTCTCGAGCGTGAGCGGACGCGTGGTCAACGGATGCCCTTCCGGCACGACGACCGCGTGACGCCACTCGTAGAACGGGAAGGTGACGAAGGCGTCGTCCTTGCCCAGCGCCTCGGTGGCGATGCCGATGTCGGCCTCGCCCGATTGCAGCAGCGAGACGATCTCCGACGGGCTGCCCTGATGCAGCACCAGGTGCACCCGCGGATAGGCCTGCTTGAAGCGCGCCACCACCTGCGGCAGCGCGTAGCGCGCCTGCGTGTGCGTGGTGGCGATCGTCAGCTGGCCCTGATCGGCGCTGCTGAACTGCTGCGCCAGGCGCTTGATGTTGCGCACGTCCTGCAGCATGCGGTCGACGACCACCGCCAGCTCCTTGCCCGGCTCGGTCAACCCGAGCAGCCGCTTGCCGCGGCGCTGGAAGAGCTCGACGCCGAGCTCGTCCTCCAGGTCCTTGATGTGCTTGCTGACGCCGGACTGCGAGGTGAACAGCGCGGCCGCCACCTCGGTCAGGTTGAAGTTCTGCTGCACCGCCTCCCGGACGATGCGCAACTGCTGGAGATTCATGGTCGAGACTGCCCGCTCTGCGGCTTGCTTGTCGGAGTACGGGTCAGAGGATCAAGCCGCCTGGTCGATGCCGAAGAGGCTCAGACGCGACGCCTGCAGCCGCACCTGCTGACCCGAGGCCAGCTGCAGCGCCTCAGCCTGCTCGCGGCTGAGCTCGGCTTCCAGATGCTCGCCCTGCGCGCCGCGCAGCTCGACGCGCGCGGCGGCGCCGAAGGCCAACACGCGCTCGACCGTCGCGGGCAGACCCGGCGCGTCCTGCGTCGGGATGATCACCAGCTCGTGCGGGCGCGCGTAGGCCTGCACCAGACCCTGCTGGGCGCCCTCGATCGCGGCGGCGGCGCCTTGCGCCAGGGTCTGGTCGCCGACGCGGACGATGCCGCTGTCCACGCGGCCTTCGAAGCGGTTGACCGCGCCGAGGAAGCCGTAGACGAAGGGCGTGGCCGGACGCTGGTAGACCTCGGTCGGCGAGCCGACCTGCTCCACGCGGCCGTGATCCATCAGGACCACGCGATCCGCGACTTCCAGCGCTTCTTCCTGGTCGTGCGTGACGAAGATGCTGGTGATGTGCAGCTCGTCATGCAGGCGGCGCAGCCAGCGGCGCAGCTCCTTGCGGACCTTGGCGTCCAGCGCGCCGAAGGGCTCGTCCAGCAGCAGCACGCGCGGCTCGACCGCCAGCGCGCGGGCCAGCGCGATGCGCTGACGCTGACCGCCGGACAGCTGCGGCGGATAGCGGTCCGCCAGCCAGTCCAGCTGCACCAGCTGCAGCAGCTCGTGGACCTTGCGCTTGATCTCCGACTCCGGCGGCCGCTGCTTGCGCGGCTTCACGCGCAGGCCGAAGGCGACGTTGTCGAAGACCGTCATGTGGCGGAACAACGCGTAATGCTGGAAGACGAAACCGACCTCGCGCTCGCGCACATGGGTGTCGGAGGCGTCGGCCCCGTCCAGCAAGACCTGGCCCCGATCGGCCGTTTCCAGTCCCGCGATGATGCGCAGCAGCGTGGTCTTGCCGCAGCCCGAGGGGCCCAGCAGCGCGGTCAGCTCGCCGGTGGGGAAGTCCAGGCTGACATCGCCCAGCGCGGTGAAGCTGCCGAAGGACTTGTGGATGTTGCGGACCTGGATGCTCATGCTTCTTCCTTCACGACGTTGCGGGAGGCTTGCCACTCGACGAACTGCTTGAGTCCCAGGGTGACCAGCGCCAGCAAGGCCAGCAGCGACGCGACGGCGAAGGCCGCGGCGAATTGATATTCGTTGTAGAGGATCTCGACCTGCAGCGGCAGCGTGTTGGTCTGGCCGCGGATGTGGCCCGAGACCACCGACACCGCGCCGAACTCGCCGAAGGCGCGCGCGTTGCACAGGATCACCCCGTAGAGCAGGCCCCACTTGATGTTGGGCAGCGTGACGTGCCAGAAGGTCTTGAAGCCGCTGGCGCCCAGCACCGTCGCCGCTTCTTCTTCATCGCGTCCCTGCGCCTGCATCAGCGGGATCAGCTCCCGCGCGACGAAGGGGAAGGTCACGAACACCGTCGCCAGCACGATGCCGGGCACGGCGAAGATGATCTTGATGTCGTGATCGGCCAGCCAGGGGCCGAACCAGCCTTGCGCGCCGAAGATCAGCACGTAGATCAGGCCGGCGACCACGGGCGACACCGAGAACGGCAGGTCTATCAGCGTGATCAGCAACTGCTTGCCGCGGAAGTCGTGCTTGGTGATGGCCCAGGCGGCGCTCACGCCGAAGACCACGTTCAGTGGCACCGAGATCACCGCCGCCAGCAGCGTCAGCTTGATGGCGGAGACGGCATCGGGTTCGATCAGCGAGGCGAGATAGGTGTCCCAGCCCTTGCGCAGCGCCTCGGTGAAGACGGCGGCCAGCGGCAGCAGCAGGAAGAGCGCGAAGAAGCCCAGGCCCAGCGCCAGCAGGGTCCAGCGGACCCAGGCGCGTTCGCGCGTGGCGGGGTTGCTCTGGAAGTGGCCGGCGGCTTTGGCGCGGCCCAGGGTTGCGGCGGATCCGGCCATGTCAGCGCTTCCCGTCCAGTCCGTTGCGACGCAGGCTCCAGGCCTGCAGTCCGTTGATGCCCAGCAGCAGCAGGAAGCTGAACACCAGCATCACCACGGCGATCGCGGTGGCGCCGACGTAGTCGTACTGCTCGAGCTTGGTGATGATCATCAGCGGCGTGATCTCGCTGACCATGGGCATGTTGCCGGCGATGAAGATCACCGAGCCGTACTCGCCCACCGCACGCGCGAAGGCCAGCGCGAAGCCCGTCAGCAGCGCCGGCGTGAGCATCGGCAGCACCACCAGGCGGAAGGCCTGCCAGCGGTGCGCGCCCAGCGAGGCGGCGGCTTCCTCGAGCTCCGTGTCCAGGTCCTCGAGCACCGGCTGCACCGTGCGCACGACGAAGGGCAGGCCGATGAAGATCAGCGCGATCAGCACGCCCAGCGGTGTGAAGGCCACCTTGATGCCCAGCGGCTCCAGCCAGCTGCCCATCCAGCCGTTGGGCGCGTACAGCGCGGTCAGCGCGATGCCGGCGACCGCGGTGGGCAGCGCGAAGGGCAGATCGATCAGCGCGTCCACCAGCTTCTTGCCGAAGAAGTCGTAGCGCACCAGCGACCAGGCCAGGATGAAGCCGAACACCACGTTGATGCCCGCGGCCAGCAGCGATGCGCCGAAGCTCAGGCGGTAGGAGGCCAGCACCCGCGGCGAGGTCGCCGCGTTCCAGAAGGCCTCGGCGCCGTGGCCGGCGGACTTCAGGAACACCGCGCACAGCGGGATCAGGATCAGCAGCGACAGGTAGAAGAGCGTGAAGCCCAGCGTCGGCGCGAAGCCGGGCAGGACGCGGCGTCGCTTGCGGGGCGTCGCGGGGACGGCCTGCGACGCGGGAAGCACGGCGGTGTTCATCGGATCAGCGGATCAAGCGGGATCGGGGTCGAGGCGACGCGGGGTCGGGTGCTCGGGGCCAGGTCTTGCGGCGCTGGCGCTCAGCGGCGCGCGGCCATGATCTGGTCGTAGGTGCCGCCGTCGGCGAAGTGGGTCTTGCCCACCTTGGCCCAGCCACCCAGCGTCTGCTCGACGGTGAACAGCTTGATCGGCGCGAAGCGCTTCTCGTGCTTCTTGAAGATGGCCGGATCGCGCGGACGGAAGTTGTTCTGGGCAATGATTTCCTGGCCCTCCGGCGTCCACAGGAAGTCCAGATAGGCCTTGGCCAGGGCGGCCGAGCCGCGCTTCTGGGCGACCTTGTCCACCACGGCGACCGGGGCGTCGGCCTCGATCGAGATGCTGGGATAGACGACCTCGAAGTTGCCCTTGCCGAATTCGTTCTCGATGAGCTCGGCTTCTGATTCGAAGGTCAGCAGCACGTCGCCGATGCCGCGCTGGGTGAAGGTGGTGGTGGCGCCGCGGCCGCCACCGTCCAGCACCGGCACGTTGGCCAGCACCTTGGAGACGAAGTCCTTGGCTTGCGCCTCGGTGCCGCCCTTGGCGACGACGCTGCCCCAGGCGGCCAGGTAGCCGTAGCGGCCGTTGCCCGTGACCTTGGGGTTGGGGATGATCACCGACACGCCTTGGCGGGCCAGGTCGCCCCAGTCCTTGATGCCCTTGGGGTTGCCCTTGCGGACCAGGAACAGCATGGTCGAGCTGTAGGGCGCGGCGGCGTTGGGGAACTTGTTGCGCCAGTCGGCGCTGGTCAGGCCCTTCTCGGCCAGGGTGTCGACGTCGGTGGCCTGGTTCATGGTGACCACGTCGGCCTCCAGACCGCCGATGACCGAGCCGATCTGCTTGGACGAGCCGCCGTGCGACTGGTTCACCGTGATGGTCTGGCCGGTCTTGGCCTTGTAGGCGGCGACGAAGGCCGGATTGACCTGCTTGTAGAGCTCGCGCGCCACGTCGTAGGAGACGTTCAGCAGCGTGGTCGGCGCCTGTTGCGCCAGCGCCAGCGAGGACGTCCCCATCAGCGCCGTCGCGGCGCCCAGCATCAGCGCGTGGCGGCGGCTCACCGCGGTCAGGGCGGACAGCGACGGGCGGGACTTCGAGGCGTTGGCGTGGGTCATGGCAAGCGGACTCTGGGAATCGTGTGATCGGGCCGTGAAGCTTGCCAAACTGTCCTTATTCCAGGAACGATTGTTTGAGCATTTGCTTATCTCGAATATGAAATAAGCAGGCGCGCGAAGGCGCCGGGCCACGGGCGTGGCCGGCGCGATGCCGGAGGTCCTCCGGGCGCGGTGGCCCGGGAAGCGGCTTCAGAGCTGCCGGGAGGCGGATTGAAAGGCGCCAGGACCGTGACCGCGAACCGCCGGAAGCGCCTCCCCCAAGACCCCGAGGGCGGCCCACGGTCACGACCTGGGCTTTCACCATGCCTTTCCGGTGGCAGTACGGCCGCCGCCGGCGGAGGCGACATGGGCGCCTCCGTGCTGCGCAGTCTGGGGCGGCGGGCGCGACGACGCCAATGCGCAATCGGCGCATGGAGGTGCGGGGCGCTCATAAGCAGGAATGGGCCGGGATCGCGGGTGCCGGCGGGACGGGAATGGGGCGGCGGCGGGGGCGTCGCTCCCTACCAGGAGGGCGGCGCTGGCACGGGCGGGGCTTCTCCGATAGGCTGGGGCCTTCGCTGGCCGAGAGGGGCGCGACAAGCCCCGCCGCGATGCAAGGAGGATCCGCGTCCCATGATGACCGCCCCGATTCCCGACAACGAAGCCGATCGGCTCCAGGCGCTGCGCGAGCTGCTGATCCTGGACACGCCCCCCGAGGAGCGCTTCGACCGCATCGTCCAGTTCGCCGCCGAGGAGTTCGGCGTCCCCATCGCGTTGCTCAGCCTGGTCGACACCAACCGCCAGTGGTTCAAGGCCCGCTTCGGGCTGGCGGTCTGCGAGACCGGCCGCGATGTCTCCTTCTGCGGCCATGCGATCCACGCGCCCGAGGTGATGGTGGTCAGCGACGCGACGCAGGATCCGCGCTTCGCGGACAACCCCATGGTGCTGGGGCCGCCGCACATCCGCTTCTATGCGGGCGCGCCGCTGGAGCTCACGCCCGGGGTGCGCATCGGGACGCTGTGCCTGATCGATCGCCGTCGCCGCGGCATGGACGACACCGACCTGGCCATCCTGATGAGCCTGCGCGACCTGGCGGTGGCGGAGTTGCTCGGGCAGCCGCTGGCCGAGGAGCCGCACTGATGCCGCACGCGCAACGGCAACTGCTGCTGGTCGACCCGCACTCGCTGTTCCGGCGCACGGTCGCGCTGGTGGCGCGCCAGATGCAGATCGCCGAGGTCCACGAGTGCAGCAGCCACGAGGCCGCGCAGCGGCTGCTGGAGCACCAGACCATGGACGGGCTGCTGCTCGACATCGGCCAGGGGCTGGATGCGCTGGCGCTGCTGCAGAGCGTGCGCGCGGGCGCGCTGCGCTGCGCGCCGGGGACGCCGGTCGCGCTGACCGCCGAGGCCTGCGACGTGTCGACCGCGCAGCTCTACAAGGAGCTGGGCGCGCGCCGCATCATGCTCAAGCCCTTCAAGGTGAAGACGGCCCTGGAGGTGATCCAGGACCTGGCGGGCCCGGAGACCCCCGCGAAGTCGGCGGGCGCGGGGCTCACTCCACCCAGTGCTGCGCCAGCCACGGCGTCGGGCGCACATAACGGCGCAGATGGCGCCAGCGGTGGGTGACGCCACCGGAGAAGGTCGCCTTGATGTGCTGCCAGGGCGTCTCGTGCGCCGGGTCCTGCTGCGTCCAGCGGCCCACCAGCACGTCGCTGGGATTGGGGCCTCCCGGGAAGGTCACGATGCGCGCGCCCTCCGGCAGACGCGCCGGCAGGAAGTAGCGCAGCGGGAACGGCGGCAGGCAGTGCAGGCGGAAGTGGCGCGTCCACAGATGCGGCCAGAACTTGATCCCGCCCGGCACCGACGCCGTCACGAAATGCTGCTCGAAGTGGTGCTTGTCGGCGACGGCCTGCGGATCGGCGCGGAAGTTCCGGATGATGTGCGGATGCTTGCCCACCGGGAAGCGGAACACCGAGGTCTGCCCCAGCTTCTGCAGCGGCTTGGCCCAGTTGCGGGCCAGCACCACGTCGTCCGGGTCGCCATGGGTGAAGTAGCCGTCGATGTTGTCGACGATCACGGAGTCCAGGTCGATGAACAGCACCGGACCGGACAGGCCGGTGGTCGTGCCCAGGTCCTCGCTCCACAGCACCAGCTTGCGCCACTTGCCGATGGAGCGCTTGGGCCACTCGCAGCCCAGCTCCGGGAGGTCGTAGGCGTCGACCTCGGGGCGGATGCCGGTGGCGTCGTCGGTCAGGCAGACCAGGCGGAACTCGCCGGTCACGTGCCGGCGCAGCATGCCGTAGAGACGGTTGACGTAGTCGGCGCCGTAGGCGCTGCCCCACTTCACGCAGATCACTTGTTTCATGGGGCGTTCCTCCGCTGCTTGTTCTGGGTCGGCGACGAGGCGCCGGGCAGCGGCCGAGTCTAGGAAGGCCCCCTTGCTGCTTGACCGAGCAAGGTAAAGATAGATGTCGCCAGCCCGGCATTCGCCCGCCAAGGGTGACAAGACGTTGCCCAATGTGCGCTGGCGAACAAGCCGGTGCGCGCCAGGGCGCTGACGTGCGAGCGACGTCGCGCATCGAGCACGCTTATGCGCTTCGCGCGCTTGGACATGCCGCGAGCTTCGTTCGCCGAAGAAGGACGGCTGCCTAGAGTCGACGGCCATGACTGCCACCGCCTCGCCCCTCGCCGCCCGGACCGCCGCGTCCTTCATCGACCGCGCCGGCTATCCCTCCGTCCTGTCGCAGGACGCGACGCTGACCGCCGCCGACCAGGGCTTCGAGATCCGCGCCTTCGACGCGCCGCTGGGCGCGGAGGTCGTGGGCATCGACCTGTCGCGACCCTTGAGCGACGGCGACTTCGCCCGCCTGCACCGCGCCCACCTGGACCATCACGTGCTGGTCTTCCGCGACCAGCGCATCACGCCGGCGGAGCACATCGCCTTCAGCCGCCGCTGGGGACCCTTGCAGATCCACGTGCTGCGCAACTTCCAGCTGGCCGGGCATCCCGAGATCCTGCAGGTCTCCAACCTGCGCGACGCCGACGGCCAGCCGCTGGGTCTGGGCGACGCGGGCCAGTACTGGCACTCCGACCTGTCCTACAAGGAGCGCCCCAGCCTGGGCTCGCTGCTGCACGCGCAGGAGCTGCCCGCCGAGGGCGGCGACACGCTCTTCGCGAACCAGCATCTGGCCTATGACGGGCTGCCGCTGGCGGTGAAGTCCGCCATCGCCGGCTTGCGCGCCGAGCACAGCTACCTCGCCCGCTACGAGGAACTGCGCGCGAGGAACCCGTGGCGCCCGAAGCTCACCCCCGAGCAGATCGCCGAGGTCAGGCCGGTCTCCCAGCCGGTGGTGCGCACGCATCCGGAGACGGGGCGCCGGGCGCTCTTCGTCAGCGAGCACTTCACGACGCGGATCCTCGACGTCCCCGAGGACGAAAGCCGCGACCTGCTGGCCCAGCTCTTCGAGCACAGCAGTCGCAAGAGCATCGTGTACCGCCATCACTGGCAGGCGCACGACCTGGTGTTCTGGGACAACCGCTCGCTGTTGCATCTGGCCGCCGGCTGCCCGGACCACCTGCGCCGCCACCTCTACCGCACCACCATCGAAGGCGACGTTCCCGCATGACCACCGACCGCTTCCTCGAGTTCGCGTCGACCCGCGATCCGCTCCGCTCCCCGAGCGATGTTCCAGGCGACCGCCCCGGCGTCTCCACGATGGCGAGCACGCCGCGGCGCCTGCTGCGCCGTGTCCTCGCGGGCGCGATGGCCGGCGCGCTGACGTTGGGTGCCCTGCCCGCGCACGCCGAAGGCCAGATCCGCATCGCCGAGCAGTTCGGCATCGTCTACCTGCTGCTCAACGTGGCGCAGGACCAGAAGCTGATCGAGAAGCACGGCAAGGCCGCCGGGGTCGACGTCCAGGTGCAGCGCGTGCAGCTGTCCGGTGGTCCCGCGATCAACGAGGCGCTGCTCTCGGGCAGCATCGACATCGCGGGCGCGGGTGTCGGGCCGCTGCTGACGCTGTGGGACAAGACCAAGGGCCGGCAGAACGTGCGCGGCATCGCCTCGCTGGGCAACTTCCCGTACTACCTGACCAGCAGCAACCCCGCCGTCAAGACGATCGACGACTTCAGCGACAAGGACCGCATCGCCCTGCCGGCGGTGGGCGTGTCGGTGCAGGCGCGGGTGCTGCAGCTGGCCTCCGCCAAGCGCTGGGGCGACGCGCAGTTCAACAAGCTGGACCGGCTGCAGGTCGCGATCCCGCATCCCGAGGCGACGGCCGCGCTGATCAAGGGCGGCACCGAGATCAACGCCCACTTCGGCAACCCGCCTTTCCAGGAGCAGGGGCTGGCGGGCAACCCCAACGTCCACGTCGTGCTGAGCAGCTACGAGGTGCTGGGCGGGCCGGCGTCGGCGACGGTGCTGTACACGACGGAGAAGTTCCGGCGCGACAACCCGAAGACCTACAAGGCCTTCGTCGGCGCGCTGGCCGAGGCGGCGGACTTCATCGCGAAGAACCCCGAGAAGGCGGCGGACATCTACATCCGCAACGAGAACTCCAAGGTCCCGCGCGAGTTGCTGCTGAAAGTGATCAAGAACCCGGAGGTGCAGTTCAAGATCACGCCGCAGAACACCTACGGACTGGCGGCCTTCATGCATCGCGTGGGCGCGATCAAGAACAAGCCGGCATCCGCGCAGGATTACTTCTTCGACGATCCGCAGAACGCGGACGGGAGCTGAGCGTGAGCGCGGTGCTGGACCGGATCGACGCCGGCCACGACATCGGGGTCGACAGCGCGCTGGACACGGTGGCGGCCGAGGCCCTCGGCGCCATCGACGGAGTGGGCGGCGTCGATCGCGAGCCCGGCGCGGCCGCGCTGGACGCGCGGCTGCGCGTCGAGGGCGTCAGCCTGGACTACCGCGGCGAGCGCGGCCTGGTGCGGGCCACACACCGCGTCGACTTCGACGTGCTGCCCTCGGAGCGCTTCGTGCTGCTGGGCGCGTCGGGCTGCGGCAAGTCCTCGCTGCTGAAGGCGGTGGGAGGCTTCGTCGCGCCGTCCGAGGGGCGGATCCTCGTCGACGGACAACCCGTCCTCGGGCCGGGGCCGGACCGCATCGCCGTGTTCCAGGAGTTCGACCAGTTGCCACCGTGGAAGACGGTGCTGGAGAACGTCGCCTTCCCGCTCATCGCTTCGGGCACCGCGCCGCGCAAGCAGGCGATGGAACGGGCGCGCGACTGGCTCGCGCGGGTGGGACTGGCGGACTTTGGGTCGGCCTATCCCCACCAGCTTTCCGGCGGGATGAAGCAGCGGGTGGCCATCGCCCGCGCGCTGGCGATGAAGCCGCGCGTGCTGCTGATGGACGAGCCCTTCGCCGCGCTGGACGCGCTGACGCGCCGGCGCATGCAGGACGAGTTGCTCGCGCTGTGGGAACAGGAGCGCTTCACGCTGCTCTTCGTGACCCACTCGATCGAGGAGGCGCTGCTCGTCGGGCATCGGGTGCTGGTGCTGTCGCCGCATCCGGGTCGGGTGCGGGCGGAGCTCAACGCGCAAGCCCTGACCCCGTCGCAGCGCGCGGCGCAGGCACAGCGGATCGAACGATTGCTGTTCGAGGATGAGCTGACGGGAGTCGCTCGATGAGTGTCACGGTCTTGCCTGGTGGGGCGGTGCCCGATCACGCGGGTGCGTCGGGTACGGGGAGCATCTCGGGGAGCGCGCGCGCCGCGGGTGGCGCCGGTCTCCCGGATCGCGCGTCGCGCCTGCCGGATCCACCGCTGCGCCTGGAGCGGGAGCGCGAGCTCCCGGACTACACCGCGCCGATCGAGACCGTCGTGCCGCCATGGCGCCGACTGATCGACTTGAGCGCCTGGCGTCAAGCCGCGCTGCTGGCCTTGCTCGCCGGCGCCTGGGAGGTCGCCGCGCGAGTCGCCGACAACGATCTTCTGCTGCCCACCTTCACCGCCGCCGCTCGCGCGCTCTGGGACGGCCTGGTCAACGGCGAGCTGCTGTTGCGCGCGGGGATCTCGCTGAAGCTGCTGCTGCAGGGTTACGCGCTGGGCGTGGCGCTCGCGCTCGCGCTGACGGCGCTGGCGACGGCCTCGCGCTGGGGCCGTGACCTGCTCTCCAGCCTCACGGCGATGTTCAATCCGCTGCCCGCCATCGCCCTGCTGCCCTTGGCGCTGCTGTGGTTCGGGCTGGGCGCGACGAGTCTGATCTTCGTGCTGGTCCACGCGGTGCTGTGGCCGCTGGCGCTGGCGGCCTCGGCGGGCTTCGCGTCGGTGCCGGAGACGCTGCGCATGGCGGGCCGGAACTACGGTCTGAAGGGGCCGCGCTACGTCGCCTTCATCCTGCTGCCGGCGGCGCTGCCGGCGATCCTCTCGGGCCTGCGCGTGGGCTGGGCCTTTGCCTGGAGAACGCTGATCGCCGCCGAACTCTTCTTCGGCGCCTCGTCGGGCCAGGGCGGGCTGGGCTGGTACATCTTCCAGAACCGCAACGAACTGATGACCGATCGCGTGTTCGCCGGGCTGGCGCTCGTGATCCTGATCGGGTGGCTGGTCGAGCGCCTCGTCTTCAGCACCATCGAGAAGGCGACGGTCAGGCGGTGGGGGATGCAGCGGTGAGCGCGAGCTCCCCTCGATGACGCCCCTGCGGCGCCGACTCGACGTAGGCGACGTCGAGTCGCTTGGCCAGCGCGGCGAGCCGCTTGTCGGCTGCCCAGAGCCGAGCTCCCGGGGTCTTGATGGTCGATGCCAGCAGCGACAGATCGACCAGCCCACATCCTTTGCCGAAGATCCGCTCTTCCTCGATGAGATCGATGACCTCATCGATGTCCACGGCGGCGCTCGGCTCCAGGTCCTCAAGAGTGGAGAGCGCGGTCGCGCGCGGTTCGGGCAAGCTGCCGCAGCGGAGCTCGCCGAGGATCATTGGGTGGGCGAGCACGACGTCCAAGTCAAGGAGCGCCAGTAGCGACGGGTTGTTGCGACGGAAGTGGTCGATCCACACCGATGTGTCCACGATCACTTTCATCATTGCAGGTCCTCCTCGTTCTCAGGGTCTTGACGCCGACGCGGAATGTCCGGGAGGTTCGGGGCGATGCCGCCCATCTGCGCCAAGCGCTCCTGCGCCTGCCGCGCGATGAACCATCGCAAAGCCGTGTTGATGAGCTGCTCGCGGCTCATGGGCTCGTCCGCGACTTCGAGTGCGCGTTGGCAGAGGGCTTCGTTGATCATGACCGTCCTGGAGATGCCGTGGAGAGGGGCGTCAGCTTGCTCCTCCGACACCTGCTGGTCATTGACCCGTTTCAGCGCAAATCGCCTCGTCGCCCACCGACTCCAGTCGTCGGGATCCCCAATAGGAACGCCCCGGCCGAAGCCGGGGCGTGCTCGCATCGGATGACAAGGTGATCAGGTCATGGCTGGGTCTTGAAGACTCCCTTACTGGACGACATGGATCCAAGGGTATGACCTTCGATCCCGCGCGCGAACGAAGCGATGCGGATAAGCTGCTGCGGCCACCGCGCTAGCGATCGCCTACGCTGAACGGTTCGCCGCCCGCCCCGGCGCCATCCTTGCCGGACGCGGGCCCGCCCCATCCCACCAGGATCGAAGGAACGCGCATGACCGCCTCTCCCACCGTCGACGACAGGCCCTCCCGGCGCCCCGATCGCGCCGACCGCCCCGCCGTGCTGGACCTGATCGGCAACACGCCGCTGGTCCCCGTCAACCGGCTCGACACCGGCCCTTGCCAGCTCTTCCTCAAGCTCGAGTCGCAGAACCCCGGCGGCTCCATCAAGGACCGCATCGGCCTGTCCATGATCGAGGCCGCCGAGCGCGACGGCCTGCTCCAGCCGGGCGGCACCGTCGTCGAGGCCACCGCCGGCAACACCGGGCTGGGATTGGCGCTGGTCGCCCGCGCCAAGGGCTATCGCGTCGCGCTGGTCGTGCCCGACAAGATGTCGGCGGAGAAGGTGCTGCAGCTCAAGGCGCTGGGCGCCGAGGTCCACATCACGCGGTCCGATGTCGGCAAGGGCCACCCCGACTACTACCAGGACCGTGCCGCCCGCCTGGTCCAGGACATCCCCGGCGCCTGGTACGCCGACCAGTTCAACAACCCCAACAATCCGCTCGCCCACGAGACCACCACCGGTCCCGAGATCTGGCATCAGACCGGCCACCGCATCGACGCGCTGGTCTGCGGCGTGGGCTCTGGCGGCACGATCACCGGGCTGTCGCGCTTCTTCGCGAAGGTGCGGCCGGGCCTGGACGTGGTGCTCGCCGATCCCGCCGGCTCCATCCTCAAGGACTTCGTCGAGAAGGGCAGCTACGGCGAGGCCGGCTCCTGGGCCGTCGAGGGCATCGGCGAGGACTTCGTCCCGCCCATCGCCGACCTGAGCGGCGTGCGCCACGCCTACTCGATCACCGACCAGGAAAGCTTCTCCACCGCCCGCGACCTCTACAAGGCCGAGGGCATCCTGGCCGGGTCCTCGACCGGCACGCTGCTGGCCGCGGCATTGAAGTACTGCCGCGCGCAGACCACGCCCAAGCGCGTCGTCACGCTGGTCTGCGACACCGGCACCCGCTATCTCTCCAAGGTCTACAACGACCCGTGGATGTTCGATCAGGGACTGCTGCAGCGCGCCTCGAAGGGCGACCTGCGCGACCTGATCGCGCGCCGCGCCGAGGATGGCGCGGTCGTCAGCGTCAGCCCCGAGGACACGCTGGCCACCGCCTTCTCCCGCATGCGCCAGGCCGAGGTCTCGCAGCTGCCGGTGTTGCGCGACGGCAAGCTGGTCGGCTTGCTGGACGAGTCCGATCTGCTCGCCCAGATGCACATGGACGCGCGCCACTTCAAGGACCCGGTCGAGGCCGCGATGAGCCATGATGTGCGCACCTTGCCGCCGGGGGCGCCGCTGTCCGACCTGATCGCCCAGTTGCGCCAGGGCCTGGTCGCCGTGATCGCCGACGAGCGCGGCTTCCACGGCCTGGTCACCCGCTTCGACCTTCTGAATCACCTGCGAAAGGGCTTGTCATGAGCCAGTCCCCGAAGAACACCCCGCCCGCCGAGGGCCACGACGACGCCTCGCTGCGCTTCGACACCCGCGCCATCCACGGCGGCCAGCATCCCGACCCGCTGACCGGCGCCGTGATGCCGCCGATCTACGCGACCTCGACCTACCGTCAGCAGAGCCCCGGCGTCCACCAGGGCTACGAATACGGCCGCACCCACAACCCCACCCGTCAGGCCTACGAGCGCGCGATCGCCAGCCTGGAGGGCGGCGTGCAGGGCTACGCGTTCTCGTCCGGCCTGGCGGCGATGGCCACCGTGCTGGACACGCTGGATGCGGGCTCCCACATCGTGGCGGGCGACGATCTCTACGGCGGCAGCTACCGGCTGTTCGAGCGGGTGCGCAAGCGCAGCGCCGGCTTGCAGGTGACCTATGTCGACAGCAGCAATCCGGAGAACGTCCGCGCCGCGCTGCGTCCCGAGACCAAGATGATCTGGATCGAGACGCCCAGCAATCCGCTGCTGAAGCTGACCGATCTGGCCGCGGTCGCGAAGATCGCGCGGGAACACGGCGCGCTCGCCATCGCCGACAACACCTTCGCCAGCCCCTGGTCGCAGCGGCCGCTGGAACTGGGCTTCGACGCGGTGATGCACTCGGCGACCAAGTACCTGAACGGGCACAGCGATGTGATCTCCGGCGTGGTCGTGGTCGGCGGCGAACCGCGCCAGGCCCAGCTGCGCGAGCAGCTCGAGTTCCTGCACAACGCGGTCGGCTCGATTGCCGGCCCCTTCGACAGCTTCCTCGCGCTGCGCGGGCTCAAGACGCTGGCGCTGCGCATGGCGCGGCACAACGAGAGCGCGCTGGAACTCGCCCGCTGGCTGGAGGCGCAGCCCAAGGTGCGTCGCGTCCATTACCCGGGGCTGGAGAGCCATCCGCAGCTCGCGCTGGCGCAGCGTCAGATGCGCGGCGGCGGCGGGATGATCAGCGTCCAGCTCGACACCGACCTGGCCGGCGCGCGCCGCTTCCTGGAGCGGGTGCGGATCTTCTCGCTGGCCGAGAGCCTGGGCGGCGTGGAGAGCCTGATCTCGCTGCCCGCGCTGATGACGCATGCGTCGATCCCGCTGGCAACGCGAGAGCGTCTGGGCATCACGGACTCTCTGGTGCGGATCTCCGCTGGCATCGAGGATATCGAGGACCTGCGCGACGACCTGAAGGCGGGCCTGGCCGCGGTCTGACCCGCCAGCCCCAGCGGGCTGATGCCAGAACGACGACGCGCCGGGGCCGTGAGGCCACCGGCGCGTTTTTCATGGGACGCCGCGGGGGGGCGCGGATCCAGGTCTTTCGGCGCGGATCAACGGGTCTCGCGCCAGCCCAGCACGCGGGCCGGCAGGAACAGGATGGCCTTGAGCAGCGCGAAGACCGCCTCGACGCTCAACCCGATCAGCCGGAACGGCAAGGTGATCAGCCAGGCCAGCGGCCACAGCACCAGCGCCAGCAGAGCCAGCGGCCAGCACAGCACGAACAGAATCATCCAGAACAGCAGGCCGACGAAGCCCATGACGCCCTCCTCGAGCGGGACCCAGCCCGCGACAGACATGAGGGGACTCTAGGCAGCGATTCGCCGGACGGCGCCCCGCATGCGATGAAGCGGGCCGCCAAGCTCATGGACTGCGCGCGGACGCGACGCACGAAAGTCCGAACCTCTGGATCGGTGTTCAGGAGGGTGAGCGAAAAAACCTTCAACAAAATCGTCTTAACTACCGTCTAAGCGAAGCTGGTTATCATCCGGCTTCGACTTTTTCGGAGGCGCTGCCATGTCCAACCTGAACTACCGTCATCTGCATTACTTCTGGGTCGTGGCCAAGGAGGGCGGCTTTGCCCGCGCGGCCGACCGCCTGGGCATGGCCGTGCAGACCATCAGCGCGCAGGTGCGGGAGCTGGAGCGCTTCATGGGCTGCCAGCTGCTCAAGCCCGAGGGCCGCGGCCTGGTGCTGACCGAGGCCGGCCAGGCCGCCTTCAGCCGCGCCGAGGAGATCTTCCAGATCGGCCAGTTGATTCCCCACGAGGTGCACGAAGCCGCGACGCAGCGCGTGCAGCGTCTGTCGGTGGGCCTCTCCGACGGTCTGTCCAAGCTGGCCGCGCACGCCCTGCTGGCGCCGGTGCTGGACACGCCGCACCTGCGCCTGGTCTGCCACGAGGGCGAGGTCGACCAGCTGCTGGGCGAGCTCGCGCTGCATCACCTGGACCTGGTGCTCACCGACCAGCCGGCCCCCGTCAACCCGACGCTGCGCATCACCAGCCAGCTGCTGGCCAGCACGCCGGTGGACTGGTACGGCCCCGCCGAGCTGGTCGAGCGCGCCCGGCGCGCGCCCAACAAGGGCTTCCCGTACAACCTGGAGACGCTGCCGGTGCTGCTGCCGACGCGCCACGCCTCGCTGCGGGCCGGCCTGGAGCGCTGGTTCGAGCAGCACCACATCCGCCCGCAGATCGTCGGCGAGTTCGAGGACAGCGCCCTGATGAGCGTCTTCGCGGCCCGCGGCCTGGGCGTGTTCCCGGTCAGCCGCCTGGGCGCGGACGACCTGTCGATGATGGCCGGCCTGCACCTGCTGGGCCAGACCGAGGTGATGGAGGACGTGCACGCCATCTACTCGCGCCGCGGCCAGAACCACCCGCTGGTGTCCAAGCTGCTGGGTCGCCGGACCGGCGCTGGCGGTGAGGTGGGCATCGACTCGGAATTTGCTTCAGCAACTTGAGGAAGAAGCAGGTTTTTCGGAATCGATCGGGCCGCTAAGGTCCGGGCTTCGTGCGCGCGCGAGCGCGCTTTCGTCCAACGGCTCAATCGGATCCAGGAGAACCAGCCATGAGCGACTTCCAACGACAGCCGGCGTCCCCCTCGGGTTGGACGCCCACGACTTCCACGACGTCCCAGGGGGACGTCTTCACCCAGCGCGGCGACGTCGCCCGCGTCCTGCGCAACACCTACGCGCTGTTGTCGATGACGCTGCTGTTCAGCGGCGCCGTCGCGGCCGCGGCGGTGGCCTTCAAGCTGCCCGCCCCGGGCATGATCCTGACGCTGATCGGCTACTTCGGCCTGCTGTTCGCGATCCACAAGACGCAGAACGGCGCGGCCTCGGTGCCGCTGGTGTTCGCGCTGACCGGCTTCATGGGCTACACGCTGGGCCCGCTGCTGAGCGCCATCCTCAACCTGCCGGGCGGCGCCACGACCATCGCCCTGGCGCTGGGCACCACCGGCGCGACCTTCCTGGTGCTGTCGGCCTACGTGCTGGCGACCAAGAAGGACTTCAGCTTCATGGGCGGCTTCCTGTTCGCCGGCATGATCATCGCGATCCTGGCCTCGCTCGCGAACATCTTCTTCCAGCTGCCGGCGCTGGCCATGGCCGTGTCGGGCGTGGTGGCGCTGCTGTCGGTGGGCATGATCCTGTTCGAGACCAGCCGCATCGTGAATGGCGGTGAACGCAACTACGTGATGGCCACCGTCAGCCTGTTCGTGTCGCTGTTCAACCTGTTCACCAGCCTGCTGAGCCTGTTCGGCTTCGCCGGCCGCGACGAGTAAGCACGATGAGCGACGCCCTCAGCGGCGCTCGTCGCCGCGGTCTCGATCCGCTGAAGACGGCGCTGTGGGCCATCGCCGGTCTGCTCGCGCTGTTGTGGAGCGGGCTGGCCTGGGCCTCGGCCGCGGTCGTGCGCTGGACGGTGGACGCCTTGTCCACCGGCCAGGCCGCCGAACTCGGCAAGACGGCGGTGGCGTTCAAGTTTCCCGCCTGGCTCGAGCCTTTCCTCGACACCGGCCTGCTGAGCGCGATCCAGGACCTGGTGCGCTGGGTGCTGGAGCTGGCCGGCCAGGGCGCGCCGCTCGCGGGCGCCGCGGTCGGCTGGCTGGTGCCGGTGGTCTGGGGGGTATGGGGCTTGGGTCTGCTGACCCTGCTCGGCATCGCCGCCCTGCTGCATCTGGCGCTGCGCTCCTTGCCGCGCATCGGCATGCCGGCGGCGAACTGATCGCCTGAACGCCTCGCCCGCACACGGCGACCGACACGGGGGCTTCGGCCCCCGCTGTCATTTCTGGACGAGCCTCCACGGGGTGACCACGTCGGCGGTCCGGACCGCGGGAGAGCCGATTCAGCCTGCCACCGGCTGCACCGTGCCGTCGCCGTGAGGCGCGGCGCGGAACTCGGGCAGCTGCTCCACCGCCGTCGCATAGGCGATCAGCCCCGGCAACTCGTCGGCCGGCGGCAGCAGCTCCGGCACCATCTGTCGCGCGAACTCCCAGGCCACGCCGATGCTCACGCCCGCGAGTCCGATCACGTCGCGCTCGGCCGACAACGGCGCCTTGCGCAGCTCGGCCTCGAGCTCCACCAAGGCCGCCCGCAGCTGTCCCGTGCAGCGGTCCAGCCAGGGGCCGTGCTGCTTGTCCTCGGGGCGCAGCTGCTGCTCGTAGACCGCCTGCACGCTCTTGTCGCAGACGGCCATCGCCAGGCCGACGATGCGCAGCGCGCGGCGCAGCGTCGGGTCGCTGGGCGGCAGCAGCGTCCGGCCCGGCGACAGCGACTGCGCGTACTGCAGGATCAGCGTCGAGTCCATCAGCACCGTGCCGTCGTCGCAGACGAAGGTCGGCGCCTTCACGACCGGGTTGATGCGGCTGAACTCGTCAAAGGTGCGGAACACCGACAGGGAGCGGTGCTCGAAGTGCAGCCCGAGCAGCAGCATCGAGATCGCCGTGCGGCGGACGTAGGGGGAGTCAAGCATGCCGATGAGCTGCATGGCGGGGCCTCGTTCGGTGGTGGTCAGGGTGGGGCGGATCGGGTGCCGGTGCGCGCGGGTGATCGGAAGGATGACGGCGCCGTCGAGCGCCCGCTCAGGGCGCGGCGACGGTGAAGCGGTACAGGCAGCAGTCGTCCTCGTGCAGCGTGCGCACCTCGCGGGCGATGTCGCCGGCCGCGTGCGCGCGGATCACACCGGGCCAGAACTGCAGCGCCGGCGTGTTGGCCATCAGGTGATAGACCTCCCAGCGGCCGGGGAAGCGGCTCAGCACCTCGCCGGCGGCGAGTGCCGCCAGGCCGTGGCCGCGATAGCCGCGTGCCAGGAAGAAGTAGCCCATGTTGTGGTCCGAGTCCGGGTGCTCGCACTCCGCGTCGACGACCGCGAAGCCCGCCAGGTCCCCGTCGACCTGGATCATGAACGGATGCACGTCCGGCTGCGCCCAGTACGGCGCCTTGGGCCGCAGCTGATAGCGGCCCTCCGGCGCGAAAGGGACCGGCGTCCACTCGCTCAGGTCGTAGTTGTAGAACTGCATGAGGTTCTCGATGCGCGGCAGGTCGTCGGGCGTGGCGCGGCTCAGGGTGAGCGTCGGTGCGGGCAAGGTCTCCATCGTCGTCTCTTCTGGTCTCGTGGTCTTGTTGTCGATGATTCGAAGCGAATGTCGCAGCGCGAGGGCGAAAGGTCGAGGCGAATCGCCGACACGCGTCCGTGGTCGTGACGGCGCGGCGCCTCGCCAGGGATTCAGGCGGGGGCGGGGAAGGCCTCGTCGAAGGCGTAGCGCACGCCGGCCCGCGCGCGGATGCGGTCCATCCAGCCCAGCACCGCCAGCGTCTCGGCATGCGGCACGACGGGGCTCTCGATCTCGCCGGCGCGCGCGCAGCGCATGGCCTCGCGGATCTCGCCCTCGAAGCCGTTGATCTCGAACGGGCGCTCCAGCGTCTCGGGCGCGCCGCGCGCGGGCAGCAGCTGGACGCGGGTCGCCTCCCAGAAGGTCTCGGGCAGCACGATGGCGCCTTGCTCGCCCAGCACCTGCATCGCGTTGGGCGCGTAGGTGTCGATCGCGCAGACGAACTGCGAGGTCAGTCCGTCGCCGAAGTCCAGCGTCACCGCCAGGCGCGCGTCCACGCCGGTGGGCGCCAGCGTCGCGCGCACGTCCAGGTCGCGCAGCGGGGGCACGTCGCCCAGCGCGTGCTGCAGCATCCAGCGTGTCGCCGTCAGGTTGTAGATGCCGACGTCCAGCAGCGCGCCGCCGGCCAGCGCCGGGCTGAAGATGCGGCTGTCGGGGTCGTAGGGCGCGGGGAAGCAGAAGGTCGACTGCATGCCGCGCAGCGCGCCGATGCGGCCCTCGCGCAGCCAGGTCGCCACCTCCGCGTAGGCGGGGAGGAAGCGGGTCCACACCGCTTCCATCAGGAAGGCGCGATGCGCGCGCGCGGCCTCGACCAGGCGGCGGCCCATCGCCTCGTTCGGCACCAGCGACTTCTCGCACAGGACCGCCTTGCCGGCGCGCAGCGCGGCGAGGACGTACTCGAAGTGCTGCCCATGCGGCGTGGCGACGTACACGCCGTCCACGGCGGGATCGCGCATCACCGCGGCGGGGTCGGTGTGCGCGAGCACCGGCGCGTCGCCGGGTCGCGACCAGCGCTCGGCGAACTGCTGCGTGCGATGCGCGTCGCGGCCGCAGACCGCGTGCAGGCGGCAGCCGTCGAGTCGCGCGACCGCGTCGGCGAAGCGGTGCGCGATGGCGCCGGGGCCGATGAGGGCCCATTGGAAGGTGGAGTCGGACATCGGAGGCGGCGCGCGTGACCGGCGCGTGAGGCAGGCGTGGGGAAGGGGTTGGGGCTGATGCTAATCGGCGGCGCGCGCCCGCGCGGTCACCGTCGGGACGACTAGGGTAGACCCGAGGTCGGGCATGTCCGGGGCGGACGGCGCCCGTGGCGACCGTCCGGACGGGGTGGCTTGGGCTAAGGTGACGGCCTTGCAAAAATCGAATGCCCGCGCCGGCGGGCCGCTCCCCATGAGGATTCCCTTCGTCCTGGCCGCCACCGTGGCCATCGTGACCGCGGCGTTGCCCGCGCTGGCCCAGAACTCCCCTGCATCGAGTCCTCAGAACGCCGCCATGGCCGGCGACGCCGCCGACGCGCCGAGCGCCGTCAACCTGCTGCTGGCGCCGAGCACGCTCCCGCTGCAGTACCCGCCCTTCGACAAGATCCGCGACGCCGACATCGGTCCCGCGCTGGACCAGGGCATGGCCGAGCAACTGGCCGAGGTGACGGCGATCGTCGACAACCCGGCAGCGCCGAGCTTCGAGAACACCATCCTGGCGCTGGAGCGGGGCGGCCGCACGCTGGGCCGCGCCTACACGCTGCTGTCCAGCCTGACCGGCGCCGACGCCAACCCCGCGCGCCTGAAGCTGCAGGCCGACTACGCGACCAGGCTGGCCGCGCATCGCGACGCCATCGCGCTGAATCCCAAGCTGTTCGCGCGTGTCGAGGCGCTGTATCAGCAGCGCGCGAAGCTGAACCTGGGCGCGCAGGAGCAGCGCCTGGTCGAGCGCCACTACAACCAGCTGCTGCGCGCCGGCGCCAAGCTGGACGAGGCCGGCAAGGCCCGCATGAAGGCGATCAACGGCGAGCTCGCGCAACTGGGCGCGCGCTTCAACCAGAACGTGCTGGCCGAGGTGAACGACTCGGCCGTGGTCGTCGACAGCGCGGCCGAACTCGCCGGTCTGAGCGACGAGCAGATCAGCGCCGCCGCGGCCGCCGCGAAGACGCGCGGCCTGGACGGCAAGTACGTGATCGCGCTGCTGAACACGACCGGCCAGCCGGTGCTGTCGCAGCTGGAGAACCGCGCGCTGCGTCAGCGCATCTACGAGACCTCGGTCGCGCGCGGCTCGCGCGGCAACGCCTACGACAACACCGGACTGGTGTCGCGCGTGCTGACGCTGCGCGCCGAGCGCGCGCGGCTGCTGGGCTTCGCCACGCATGCCGACTTCGTGCTGAAGGACGAGACCGCGCAGAGCGTGCCGGCCGTCAATGCGATGCTGCGCCAGCTGGCGCCCGCCGCCGAGACCGCCGCGCGCCGCGAAGGCGCGGACCTGCAGGCCATGATCGACCGAGCTCAAGCGGCGAAGCACGAGCCCTCGTTCAAGCTGGCGGCCTGGGACTGGAGCTTCTACAGCGAGAAGGTGCGCGCGGCCAAGTACGGTTTCGACGAGTCGCAGCTCAAGCCGTATCTGGAGATGAAGAACGTGCTGGAGAACGGCGTGTTCTACGCGGCCGGCCAGCTGTACGGGCTCAAGTTCAAGCAGCGCCGCGACCTGCCGGTGTACCAGCCGGACGTGCTGGTCTACGACGTGTTCAACGCGGACGGCTCGCAGCTGGCGATCTTCATCGCCGACATGTACGCGCGGCCGTCCAAGCGCGGTGGCGCGTGGATGAACGCCTATGTCGACCAGAGCGGGCTGCTGAACCAGAAGCCGGTGGTGGCGAATCACCTGAACATCCCCAAGCCCATGGACGGCAAGCCCACGCTGCTGACCTGGGACGAGGTGAACACGATGTTCCACGAGTTCGGCCATGCGCTGCATGGGATGTTCTCGAACGTGAAGTACCCGAGCATGGCCGGGACCAAGGTGCCGCGCGATTTCGTCGAGTACCCGTCCCAGGTCAACGAGATGTGGGCCGACTGGCCGAGCATCCTGGCCAACTACGCGAAGCACTACAAGACGGGCGAGCCGATGCCGCGCGCGTTGCTGGACAAGGTGCTGGCGGCCAAGCAGTTCAACCAGGGCTTCGCCACGACCGAGTACCTGAGCGCGGCGATGCTGGACCAGCGCTGGCACCAGCTGCCGCTGGAGCAGATCCCCGACGCGGACGGCGTGATGGCCTTCGAGGCCAGGGCCTTGCGCGAGGAGGGCTACGACTACGACGCGGTGCCTCCCCGTTACCGCACGCCCTACTTCAGCCACATCATGGGCGGCTACGCGGCGGGCTACTACGCCTACGTCTGGTCGGAGGTGCTGGACGCCAACACCGTGCAGTGGTTCAAGTCGCACGGCGGTCTCAAGCGCGAGCTGGGCGATGCCTTCCGCGCGAAGCTGCTGTCGCAGGGCGGCAGCCAGGACGCGCTGTCGATGTTCCGCGCCGTCGTCGGCCACGAGCCGCAGATCCAGCCGCTGCTGGAACGCCGCGGTCTGGTGCTGGAGAAGGCCAAGCCGGCGAAGTGACCCCGCAAGCGGTCAGCCGCTTGACCGCCACAGGTCAGAAGGGCGCCCACAGGGGCGCCCTTTTGTTATTCACCGCCACGAACGCCTTGCCGAGACTGCCTGCCTTACGTTTGAGACCAGGCAGTGCGGCATGGATGAGGTGACGAAGAAGTGGTTCGATCCGAGCACGGTGAAGGTCGTGCGAAGTCCGGAGCTGGAGGGGTGGCATCAGGACGAGGATCTGGCGCGCCTTTCTGGCGCACCTCGCGGCAGTGAGGTTCACGTCGCAACGACGCAGGCTGGGGTGATTGAACTGCGGGTCCTGAATCAGGATTTGCTGAGCGAGCCCCTTGTCCGAAGCGTTGCGCGGACGGTAGAAGGTGGATACGTCTTCATGATCCAGAACAGGGCATTCGTCCTCCGACCCGCATTTCGCGGGATGGGGATCGGGCCTCGAAGCGTGGCGATCGAGCTTCACGAAGCGCAGCGACTGGGCTACTTCTCGAAAGTCGTGGTCCACGCGGTCGGGGACTGGCATCACCGTGCAGGTGAATCGGCCATGAACGGCTACTACGTATGGGCCAAGATGGGTTTCAACGCTGCCTTGCCCATTTGCTATCGTGAGCATCCCGAACTACCTGCCATCTGCAGGAACTGTCGAGACGTCGTTGAACTCTTCGCAACGACTGAAGGTGAAGCCTTCTGGCTTCGCCATGGATCAACGATCAAGTTGTCGTTTCCCCTGGAGGAATCGTCGGCAAGCTGGAATCACTATCGGCGATACGCCCGGGAAAGAGGCATTGAGGTGACCGCATGACCCCATACGAGATTGCCCTGCGATGCACACGCCCCCTGACGCCGGAGGAAGCAGAACTGCAGCAGGACGAATATGCCGGCAAGGAATTGCCGGACCCTTGTCCCCAGGATCTGCAGGAAATGACGGCGATGGCGGAACGAATCGAAGCCCACGAAGCGCGTGGGCGCGCTTAACCGCCGGTCTTCTCGTTGTCCCGCCCACCTTCCGCATCCTGCTCCTTGAGCAACCGCTGCATCAACGCGAAGAACCGGTCGTAGAACTGGCCGGCGGGGATGGTTTCGGAGGCGACCTTGACCAGCGACTCCGACGTCGACGACAGCGGCACCGAGATCGACCCGATCGCGCTCACGCCCAGGCTGGTCGAGTTCGAGCTGCGCTTGACGTTGTAGCGATCCTGCAGCGCCGACACGTAGGCCGTCGCGATCTTGCCGCTTCCACCTTCCGGCACGCACACGATGTTGAAGTTGATCTCCACGTGCACGTCCGCTTCCGGCTGGAAGCGCTTCGCGCCGGTGATCGACGACGCGGATGCCGTGTTGATGATGTAGCCCTGGCTCAGCAACGCGCGCCGCGCCGCCTCGCAGGTGTCCTCGACGCCGGCGTCGAACAGGCGCGAGTAGGTCTCGTCCGCCTGGAAGCGCTCGTTCAGATAGACCGAGTTCTTGCGCGCCGCCTTCGCGTCCGCGCCCCCGAAGACGCCACATCCCGTCAGCGCCATCGCCGCCGAGGCGCACAGCACCAGGGCGGCCGATCGCGTCGTCAGGCGTCGGGCGGAAGGGATCGTGAAACGGGGGGAGTCGGGTGAGAAGCGTCGGATCATGCGTCGTCGGGCCCCCACAGGGCCAACGCCGGATTATCCGCGCCCAGCCTGTCCGGCACCCGTCGTCACCGAGGGCCGATGTCCGAGGAGCGGTAAAGACGGATGTCAGTCCCGACATCCGGGCGCATGCCGCGCAACGCGCTCGCCACGGCGCCGCGATCGCTGGCCGTGCGAGCCCAGGAAATCAGTGGGCGGGTTGCGCGGTGAGCAGCGTCTGCCATTCCCCGTCGACGCAGGCCCGCAGGCGGCGCGCATGGCCCGGGCAACGATGCCAGTGCTCGGTCGCGGCCGACAGCAGCGCCGGCCAGTAGGGCAGGTCACCTTCACAGCGGCTGCGCGGGATGACCAGCGCCAGTTCCTGCTCGTCGGCCAGGCCGTCGGCGGCGATGAAGTCCAGACGCGCGCGGACCACGACGGTCAGCGGCGTCGACAGCAGCAGCTCGGCATTCACGCCATGGGACGGAAGGAAATCGGGGGCGGCCGGCGCCGGGCTGGGCGCGACCGTGGAGGCAAACAGCGTCATGGTGGTCTCGATCTGAATCTTGGTCTTGTCGGGGGTGCCCGGACCGCTCGCGGCCGGGGTCTCGGAGCGGCCTCCCAACGCGGGGCCGCGGTCCTTGCTATCCATGCCCGGCATCCTAGGCAGGCCCCGTTCCCGGACCTGTCGGGACGTCCCCCGACCCGGTGTAGGACAACGCCCCATTCCCGCGCCCGCCGTCCCCATGGCCGCTTGTCCTACAAAACATCGCGGATGCGGACGACAGGGGTCGCTGTTCGGCATACGTAGAGTGATTTCAGCGCGCCACGGGGCGCTCAAGGAGCCACGAGATGGGATTCGCCGACCACAGTTCTCTCAGTCTGTTCGCCCAGGATTCCGAATGCCAGGTCCACTGGACCGCAGTCGGTGACCACGACCCGATGCTGGGGCTGGAAGCGGCGCTTCCGTATCTCCTGGATCACGCCCCCGCGACGTTCGCAGAACCGGCCCCGGCCGTCGTGGCATCGCATCGCCACGCCGCCGCCTGAGCCTCATCAACACGCCAAAAGGAGATTCCTCATGATGATCCGTGCCACCGTCATTGCCCTGGCCACCGCCGTGGGCGCCATCACGATGCTGCCGGGCTGCGCGGTCACGCGCGGTCAATCCTCTGTCGGCGAGTACGTCGACGACGCGGGCATCACCGCCTCCGTCAAGTCCAAGTTCGTCGAGAACAAGGCCGTGGACGCGACTTCGATCCACGTCGAGACGCTGCAGGGCGAGGTGATGCTGTCCGGCTTCGCCAAGAACGCCGACGAGAAGGCCAGCGCCGAGCGCCTGGCCCGCGAGGTCAAGGGCGTGAAGCGCGTCAAGAACGAGATCGCGATCCGCAACTGACGCGGAACCGCGATCCCGACGCTCCCGTCGGCGGCCAGTGCCCGCCGGCCGGGGGCCTCGCGCGAACGGACGGCCTGCCTCGTGCATGACGCCCGTTCGCGCGCTATTGTTTCCCCTGCCGCCGGACTTCACGGTCCGGGCGGCACGAGCCATCCCGAAGTGCCATGGATGCCCAGCCCGCCAGCGCCGCCCTGACCTGCTTCCTCGTCGAGGACAACGCCGTCATCCGGGAGAACCTGGTGGCGACGCTCGAGGAGATGGTGGATGTGCGCGTGCTCGGCCATGCGGTCGACGAGGGCGGCGCGCTGCGCTGGCTCGCGGGCGAGCACCCGGGCTGCGACCTGCTCATCATCGACATCTTCCTGGCGCAGGGCACCGGGCTGAACGTGCTGCGCGCGGCGCTGGAGCAGCTGCCAGAGGCGCATCGTGTCGTGCTCAGCAACTACGCCACGCCGGACATGCGCCAGCGCTGTCTCGCGCTGGGCGCCCACAAGGTCTTCGACAAGTCCGCCGAGCTTGAGGACCTGCTGGCCTATTGCACCGGCCTGGCCGATGCGGCGACACGCGATGCGGCTACTCGATCAGTCCGTTCTTGAGGGCGTAGTACGTCAGCTCGCTGTTGGTGTTGAGCGCCAGCTTCTCGAGCACCCGCGACCGGTAGGTCGACACCGTCTTGACGCTCAGCGACATGCCGTCGGCGATGTGGCCCACGGTCTCGCCGCGGGCCAGGCGCAGGAAGACCTGCAGCTCGCGCTCGGACAGGGTCTCGTGCGGGGCCTGGTCGGGCGAGGCGCCCAGGCCTTCGGCCAGCAGTTCGGCCACGGCGGGCGTGATGTACTTGCGGCCGCGGAACACGGTGCGGATCGCCGTGGCGATCTCTTCCGGGTCGCATTCCTTGTTGAGGTAGCCGCTGGCGCCCTGGCGCAGCAGCGTGGTCGCGTAGTGCGTCTCGGGGAAGCCGCTCAGGATCAGGACCGGGAGTTCGGGCTTGCGCGCCTTGATCGCGGCCAGCGTCTCGACGCCGTTCTGGTCGGGCAGCGAGAGGTCCATCAGCATCACGTCGAGCTCGCCGGCGCGGACCAGGTCCAGCGCCTCGCGGCCGGAGGCGGCCTCGCCGGTGACACGCAGGTCGACTTGCTCGGAGAGGAATTGGCGCAGTCCGGCGCGGACAATCGCGTGGTCGTCGACGATGGCGATTCGGATCATGGTGGCGATGGTCAAGTGGAGAGCGTATCGCTCGAGGGAGTGTAGAGGATGAGCCTGAAGGACACCGTCACGAACCTGGGCCGCAAGACCTGGGCCTTGCCGCTGGGCGTGTTCGTGGCCCTGCTGATGGTCCTGATCAGCGAGCTGGCCTACTTCGGCGCCGTCTCGCAGATGGACCGTCTGGACACGCTGGGCCGCGCCCGCATGGAGCTGCTGCGCCTGATGGCCCGCGTGACCGACGCGGAGTCAGGGCAACGGGGATTCCTGATCACCGGCCGCCCGGAGTACCTGGATCCCTACCGCTTTGCCGCCGAGGATGCCTCCCAGGGCCTGAACGCGCTGCAGCGCATGTACGCGCAGGTCGGCGCCAACGACGCCGAGCGCCGCAGCAAGGAGATCGCCACCGCCGTCGGCGCCAAGCTCAGCGAGCTGCAGGAAGTGCTCAAGCTCTACCAGAACGGCCGTGCCGACGCGGGCCGGGAACTCATGATGACCGACATCGGCCGCGACCAGATGGAGCAGATCCGGCGCCGCAGCGCCGAGCTGCTGGCCGACGAGAACGCCCGCATCGCGCTGGGCACCGGCCAGGTCTATGACACGCTGATGCTCAGCCGCATCGGCGTGAGCGGCATGACGCTGCTGAGCCTGCTGGTGTTCGTGCTCTTCGTGCGCAAGAGCCGCGCCCTGGACCAGCAGCGCGCCGAGCAGCAGGAGGAGATGCGCGCCGAGCGTGACCGCCTCGAGGTCGAGGTGCAGCGCCGCACGGCGGAGCTGACGCAGCTGGCCCGGCACCTGCAGACCGCGCGCGAGGACGAGCGCGCCCGCCTGGCCCGCGACCTGCACGACGAGCTGGGCGCCCTGCTCACGGCGGCCAAGCTGGACGTCGCGCGCATGCGGCCCAAGCTGCAGGCCGAGGCCCCCGACCTGATGCAGCGCCTGAACCACCTGACCGAGACGCTCAACAGCGGCATCGCGCTCAAGCGCCGCATCATCGAGGACCTGCGCCCGTCCACGCTGGACCAGCTCGGCCTGGTGCCGGCGCTGGAGATCCTGTGCCGAGAGACCGCCGAGCGCCTGGGCGTGCCCATCCAGCTCCAGCTCGACCCCGCGGTGCAACTGCCCGCCAGCGCGCAGCTGACCGCCTTCCGTCTGGTGCAGGAGGCGCTGACCAACATGGCCAAGTACGCGCATGCGACGCAGGCCACGGTCTCGCTCAAGCGCGAGTACGCGCAGGCGCTGGTCAGCGTGAGCGACAACGGCCAGGGCTTCGATCCGGCGTGCATGACGCTGGGGTCGCACGGGCTGCTGGGCATGCGCTTCCGGGTGGAGGCGGAACGCGGTCAGCTGCAGCTGCGCAGCGCGCCGGGGCTGGGGACCGAGATCCGCGCCTGGCTGCCGCTCAAGCGCGAGGAGCGGGACGAGGCGGAGATCCCGAGGATCGACTTTCCGATTCCGGGCGTGACACCGGGGGAGGGACCCGCGCCGGCGGGTGGGGGGCTGTGAGACCCCGAAGACCCTCACCCCTGCCCTCTCCCGCAAGCGGGAGAGGGAGTCGAGCGAGCGTTCTCCCGCCAGGAGGGCAGAGGACTTGACCGTGCCCGCGTTCGCGAGGGGACTGAAGACTTGACGGTGCCCGCCGTCGCAAGGCGCGGCCGAGGGGTGACGGTGCTCGCGCCCGCCGGGGCGTCGGCGGCGGTTGTGGGGTGGGCGTAGGTGGGGTCCTACAGCGGCGCGGGAACGGCGGCGACCGGCGCTTCCGGCGGAAGCCGACCCGCGGCACGCGGGCGGCTGCCTAGAGTGATGCACATGGACCGGAGGGACCGCGAGGACCGCCAGGTCTCTCAGCACTCAGCACCCGAAAGGAGCCTGCCATGCAACGCATCACCCGCCCCCATTCCCTGGCCCTGCTGCTGCCCGCCGTGGTGGCCGCCGTCGCGCTGACCGCCTGCGGTCGCGAGGATGACGACCGCACCGCCGGCCAGCGCCTGGACGCCGGCATCTCCAAGATGGAGCAGAAGTCCGACCAGGCCGCGGCCGAGACCCGCCAGGCCGCCGACGAGATGGGCAAGAAGATGGAACGCGCCGCCGACAAGGCCGGCGTGGCCGTCGATGACGCCCAGATCACTACCTCGATCAAGACCGCGCTGGCGGGCGACCCCAAGCTGAGCGCGCTCGACGTGAAGGTCGAGACCGAGCACGGCCACGTGACCCTGGACGGCAAGGCACCGGACCTGGCCGCGCGGGATCGCGCCGGCTCGATGGCCCTCGCGACCAAGGGCGTCCAGTCCGTCAACAACCGCATCAAGGTCAGCGGCTGATCCTCCTCTGCAGCCCCTGACCGGGCCCCGGACCACGCCCTCCCCGGCGTGCTCCGGGGCCTTCTGCCTTGATCTCCCTACCCCGACTCCACCCCAACCCAGCTCAGCTCAGCTCAGCCCAAGCCCAAGCCCAAGCCCAAGCCCAAGCCCAAGCCCAAGCCCAAGCCCAAGCCCAAGCCCAAGCCCGCTGATTCCGGAACCCCGCCCCTCCGAGGCCCGTTGCAAACGCTTCCCGGCCGGTATTGCTCCCTCTCCCGCAAGGCGGGAGAGGGCTGGGGTGAGGGTCTTCTTGTCACGTTCTTGTCTCTTTCTTGCTCATGCGTGAACGGTCTTCACGCCGCTGTAACGCCCGCTCCCTAGGGTGCCGCCCAGTCCCGACGCGGACCGGACACCGGTCGCGCCGGTCGCGATCCAGACCCAAGAGAAACGAGACGAGAAAGACATGCGGAACACGTCCCTCCCCGGCGCGCGGCGCCTGAGCCTGTCCCTGCTGGCCGCGGCCAGCGTCGCCGCGCTGAGCGCCTGCGGCGGTGACGACGGCGTCGACGCGCCCCCCGGCAAGGCCGCGGTCGCCGCGCGCCTGATCGATGCGCCGGTCGAGGGCATCAGCTATTCGACCAAGCCCAGCGGCCTGTCGGGCAAGACCGGCGCGGGCGGCGTGTTCCCGTGCGTGGCCGACGACGCCGTCACCTTCACCGTCGGCGGCGTGGTGGTGGGCAGCGCCAAGTGCGTCGCGGACATCGCCGTCGCCGACCTGGCCGGCACCGCCACCCTGACGGAAGCCGCGCTGCAGAACCGCCTGGTGTTCCTGCAGGCGCTGGACGAGGACGACGATCCCACCAACGGCATCACCATCGCGGGCGCCGTGCATGACGCGCTGGCGGGCAAGACGCTGGACTTCGCCGCCGCCTCGGCGAGCTTCGACACCGCCTTCGCCGCCCTGTTGCCGGCCGGCCAGACCGACGTCTACGGCCAGCCCTACGCCGCCCGCGCGATGAGCGCCACCCGCCGCGCCGCCGCGGTCGAGCACTACGAATCGACCCTGGCCACGCTGCTCGGCAAGTCCGACACCAGCAGCTCCAGCCAGGACACGGCGGGCGGCGCCGTGGCGATCACCAAGTTCCAGATTCGCGCCGCGGACAGCCAGTACGTGCCCTACGAGGGCGGCAACGCCGACGCGAAGAAGGACTTCCCCAAGGGCTTCTATCCGGCACTGGGCTCGGGCCTGGCCTACAAGGGCAAGAACGCCGACGGCGCGATGGAGTTCTACGCCATCACCGACCGCGGCCCCAACGGCGACAGCCCCAGCGCGCCGCGCCCGGACAACGGCGCCGTCGTGACCACCAAGATGTTCCCCGCCCCCGGCTTCGCGCCGTCCATCGGCGTGATCACGCTGGGCAAGAACGGCGCGGTGATCTCCGCGCTGAACCCGCTGAAGAACGCGGACGGCTCCAAGGTCAGCGGCCGGCCGCTGCCTTTCGGCGCGGTCGGCTCCAGCGCCGAGGTGCCGCTGAACGACGCGCTCAAGTACGACAACGCCAAGGCCGGCTTCGACGCCAACGGCCTGGACACCGAGACCCTGGTCTGGGACGCCGCCAACAAGGTGTTCTGGACCTCCGACGAGTACGGCCCCTTCATCGTCAAGATCGACGCCACCACCTTCCAGGTGATCAAGCGCTACGCCCCGGGCACGACCGCGGGCAGCCTGCCGGACGTGCTGAAGAACCGCCGCCCCAACCGCGGGATGGAAGGCCTGGCGATGGACGCGGCCAGCGGCAAGCTGCACGGCTTCCTGCAGAGCCCGATCGACCCGGTCGACGGCGCGGGCAAGAGCGTCGAGGTCGTCGACACCAGCGACATGGACCAGGACGGCAAGACCAACGACAAGGTCAAGGTGCGCGACTTCGCCCAGTTCGCGCGCTGGATCGAGTTCGATCCCAAGACCGAGACCTCCAGGCTCTATGCCTATCCGCTGAGCTACCCGCTGGCGGCCAAGGGCGGCAAGTGGGACCGCAACCGCACCGGCAGCGCCAAGCTGGGTGACCTGGTCTCGCTGGGCAACGGCAAGTTCATCGTCGTCGAGCAGGGCGCCGATGCGACGGGCGCGGTGCGCAACTTCCTGATGCTGGTCGAGATCCCGGCCAACGCGACCGAGATCACCACCCTCGGCACCGAGCTGGAGAAGAACAGCATCGACGGCGTGACCGCCTCGGCGGTGAGCTGGGCCAACGTGGTCAAGCTCAGGAAGACCGTGCTGCTGGACCTGAACGCCGCCGGCTGGAAGGCCGAGAAGGCCGAGGGTCTGGCCATCGTCGACGGCAACACCCTGGCGCTGGTCAACGACAACGACTTCGGCCTGAAGTCCACCCTCGTGGACGCCAAGGGCAAGGCCGTGGCCGGCGACCCGACCGAGTGCACCGTCGATGTCAACGGCGTGATCGCGCAGGACGGCAGCTGCGCGGCCGGCGCCGTCACCGCCCGGGTGACGCGCGGCAACGAGATCGATCGCCTGACGCGTCTGTGGCTGTTCAAGTTCCCGAAGGCGCTCAACAGCTTCAGCGCGCCCTGAGCGGCGCCCGAGGCCCGGGCGCGCGTCGGCGCGGCGCCGTTTGACCGATGTCGGACGGCGCCGTCCGCGTGCCGCCCAGCTCGGCGACACGGCGCTCGCCCGCGCCCGGGCCCGGGGACTAGCATCGACGCATCCCATCCGATGGAGCGATGACCATGTACGCCAAGATCCTGGTTCCTGTCGACGGCAGCCCCACCTCCAACGCCGGTCTGGCGGAGGCGATCCGGCTGGCCAAGCTCAGCGGCGGCGAGATCCGGCTGCTGCACGCGCTGGACCTGCAAGCCTTCTCCATGATGTCCAGCGCCGGGCTGGGCATCACGCCGGACAACTTCGAGCAGATCCGCGCGGGCGGCAAGAAGGTGCTGGACGACGCGGCCGCCACGGTCCGCGCCGCCGGCATCGCGGTGTCGACGCAGCTCAGCGAGAGCCTGGCCTCCCGCGTCAGCGACCTAGTCACCGGGGAGTGCGCCTCCTGGGGCGGCGAGGTCATCGTGCTGGGCACCCACGGCCGGCGCGGCCTGTCGCGCGCGTTGCTGGGCAGCGACGCCGAGCTGATCGTGCGCTACGCCGAGGTGCCGGTGCTGCTGGTGCGCGGGCCGCAGGGCGGCTGATCCGCCCTCCGCGGGCGATCCGCGGGGTGTCCGAAGACACCTGCGGGGCGTCCGGCCGCTGATGGAGAATGCCCGCCAGCAATCACCACCCGCTGCCGGCCATGACCCGTCATCCCCTCGCCCGCACCGCCGCGGCCGCGCTCGTCGCGGCCGCTTCTCTTGGCGCCTGCGCCACCGCGACCTCGCAAGACCCGGCCCCGTCGGCCGCGTCCGCCGCCGCGGCGCCCGCGACCGGCACCGAGCCCGTCGCCACCGAAGGTCCGCTGGACCGCCTGCCCTACACGCCCAGCCTGGACACGGCCGCGATGGACCGCGGCGCGGACCCCTGCGAGGACCTGTACCAGTACGCCTGCGGCGGCTGGATGGCCGCCAACCCGATCCCGCCGGACCAGGCCCGCTGGTCGGTCTACGCCAAGATGGCCAACGAGAACCAGCGCTACCTGTGGGGCGTGCTGGACAAGCTGTCCGCCGCCGATCCGGCGCGCAGCGCCAACCAGGCGCGCATGGGCGACTACTTCGCCGCCTGCATGGACGAAGGCGCCGCCGACCAGCACGCGCTGGCGCCGCTGCGCCCGTTGCTGTCGCGCATCGACGCGCTGAAGGACCGCCGCGAGCTGCCCGCCCTGCTGGCCGCGCTGCAGCTGGCGACCAACAACGAGCGCCTGCTGTTCCGCTTCACCTCGGGGCAGGACCTGAAGGACTCCACGAAGGTGATCGCCTTCGCCTACGCCGGCGGCCTGAGCCTGCCGGACCGCGAGTACTACTTCAAGACCGACGAGAAATCGCGTCTGCTGCGCGACCAGTTCGTCGCTCACGTGGCGCGCAGCTTCGAGCTGCTGGGCGACGCCCCCGCCGCCGCGCAGGCCCAGGCCCGCCGCGTCATGGCGCTGGAGACCGCGCTGGCCCAGGCCTCGCTGGGCCGCGTCGACAAGCGCGATCCCTACAAGAGCTTCCATCCGATGAAGGCCGCCGGCCTGCAGGCGATGACGCCGGGCTTCGACTGGGCGGCCTACCAGCGCGCGCTGGGCCTGGACCCGGTGAAGACCTTCAACGTCACCGAGCCGGCCTTCTTCAAGGCGCTGGGCAAGGAACTGGCCAGGCGCGACCTCGGCGAGCTGCGCGACTACCTGCGCTGGCAGCTGGTCAGCAGCCAGTCGGCGACGCTGTCGGCGGACTGGGTGCGGACGAACTTCGAGTTCTTCGGTCAGACCCTGCAGGGCGTGCCTCAGCTCAAGGCACGCTGGAAGCGCTGCGTCGAGCTGGTCGACGCGCAGATGGGCGAGGCGCTGGGCCAGGAGTTCGTCGCGCGCAACTTCAGCCCCGAGCTGAAGGACAAGACGCTGACGATGACCCGGCAGATCGAGGACGCCATGGCCGCCCGCATCCGCTCCCTGAGCTGGATGAGCGAGGCGACCCGCCAGCGCGCCACCGAGAAGCTCCACGCCATCGTCAACAAGGTCGGCTACCCCGACCGCTGGCGCGACTACGGCGCGCTGACCGTGACGCGCGAGGACTTCGCCGGCAACGTGATGCGCGGCAACGCGTTCGAGCTCCAGCGTCAGCTGGCCAAGATCGGCAAGCCGCTGGACCGGGGCGAGTGGGGCATGACGCCGCAGACCGTCAACGCGTACTACGACGCGCAGATGAACGACATCAACTTCCCGGCCGGCGTGCTGCAGCCCCCGCTGTTCGACCAGAAGATGGATGACGCGCCCAACTACGGCAACACCGGCGGCACCATCGGCCACGAGCTGATCCACGGCTTCGACGACGAAGGCCGTCAGTTCGATGCCAAGGGCAACCTGCGCGACTGGTGGACCAAGAAGGACGGCAAGGCCTTCGAGCAGCGCGCCGCCTGCGTGACGAAGCAGTACGCGCAGTACGTCGTGGTCGACGACATCCGCATCAACAGCAAGCTCACGCTGGGCGAGGACCTGGCCGATCTGGGCGGCCTGGTGCTGGCCTACGCCGCCTGGAAGGCGCAGGTCGCGGACATGACGCTGACGCCGCGCGACGGCCTGACGCCGGAGCAGCGCTTCTTCGTCGGCTTCGCGCAGTGGGACTGCAGCCAGGTCCGGCCCGAGTACGCGCGCGTGCACGCCCTGACCGACCCCCACTCGCCCGGCCGCTACCGGATCAACGGCGTGGCGGTGAACATGCCGGAGTTCGAGAAGGCCTTCAACTGCAAGCCGGGCCAGAAGATGGTCAAGCCCGACGCGGAGCGCTGCAAGGTCTGGTGAGGCGGACCGCCCGCCTGGCGGGCGGTCGCTCAGCCGATCAGCAGGTCCTCGGCCGTCTTCCCGGCGGCCAGGGCGTCCTTGAACCAGGTGGGGCGCTTGCCGACGCCGGTCCAGGTGCGACCGTTGCCGTCGTGGTACTTCGGCGCCCCGTGGGCGCGGGCGGTCTTGGCACCGCCGCGCGTCTTGCGGGCGGGCGCGGCGCGGGGGGGCCGTGCGCGGCCGGTACCCACGCCGGGACCGAACAACTCCTCCGGGGTGAGTCCGTAGTGGTCGATCGCCTCGCGGATGCGGGCGACGACGCCGGAGATCTCCTTCGCCCGCAGCGCGTCGGCTTCCTTCTGAAGCTTCTCGATCTGGCTCAGGACTTGTTTCAGGGACTTGGCCATGCAGCCCTCTCCAATGGGTGTCGACGTGGGCATTCGCCTCTGCGTGTCGGGACCCTCCCGGCGGCGACTGTAGCGCGTCGCGCCGATCCGACAGCCCACCTCCCGGTCCCGGGCTCCCACCTCCCGATTCCAGGCAGTCAATTCCTCATCGATGCGGGATTGGGCCGGTCGCTCGCCGCTCGATCGCCGGCGGGCTTGCGAAGCGGCAAGAACGCGTCGCGAGGCCCTCGCGGCCGGGCCCGCCGCGACGGGTGACTCCCTAGAGTGGACAGCTCATCCACTGGACGGAGCTGCGCGATGGTTCGTTCCCATCATCCGATCAACGCCCCCACCTACCTGCGTCTGCGCGACCAGATCCGCACCGACATCGAGGAGGGCAACTGGCGTTTGGGCCAGCACCTGACGCTCAACGAACTGAGCGTGCACTACCGCGTCAGCAATGTCCCGGTGCGGGAGGCGCTGCTGCAGCTGCAGGGGGACGGGCTGGTCGACATGCGGATGAACAAGGGCGCGGTGGTGCTGAACGTCGACGAGCGCTTCATCGACAAGTACTTCGACGTGCGCGAGGCGCTGCAGTCGCTGCTGGTGACGCAGGCCTGCCGCGCGCGCCTGGACGCGGGCGACGCGCCTCCCGTGGACACCACGGCCGGCCTGACGCGGGGCCTGGACCTGCTGGCGCAGGTCGAGGACGCCGCGCGGCGCGGCGTGGTGCGGGACCTGCTGGCCGCCGACCAGGCGCTGCACGAGCAGTTGGGCGCCCTGGGCGGCAACGACCACGCCGAGCTGATGCTGGCCGCGCGGGGCCGGCTGCTGGAGGCCTTCCGCCGCATGCGGGTGGACCTGCTGGCGCCGGAGCTGATGGTGCTTCCCCTGCACGACGGCGCCCTGCTGCGCGCGGTGGCCGACGGCGACGAGGCCGCGGCCCGGGAGGCGGTGCGGCTGCATGTAGCGGCGATGCGCGCCTACATGAAGAAGCTGTTGCGCATCCCGGCCGGCCGCCTACGTCCCGACGGGGGCATTGTTGGCGGGGTGTCGGGGCCGGGCGCATGATTTGCCGCTTCCGGAACGACGGACTGCGACAACGGGTCGCGGCGCGGGCGCGCCCAACGCGTCGGCCGCGGGATGAGGCATCGGCCGGTCCACCGGCCCAGGGAGGTGCGAGATGCGCGACGACTACGGAACCCGGGCCCCCGGCGGCACCGGTGGGATGACGCTGGGCCGCAAGCTGGGCCTGGCCTTCGGCGTGATGGTGCTGCTGACGGCCGTGCTGGGGCTGTTCGGCATGAACCGGATGGGCCTGGTCAATGAGCGGACCGAGCTCATCGCGACCCGGTGGCTGCCGGCGATCAAGATGCTGGGCGACATGCGGGCGACGGCCAACCAGCTGCGACGCTCGGAGGCCGAGCATGTGCTGAACACCGGCGAGGCCGACATGGCGCGGATCGAGGCGCGCATGAGCGAACTGCGGCAATCGCTGACCTCGCTGGAGCGGGCCTACGACCCGCTGGTCGAGCACCCGGACGAGGACAAGCTCTTCCTCGAGTACGGCCGGCTGCGGGACCGCTATCTCGAGGCGCAGGCCACGGCGATCACCGCCTCGCGCGGCGGCGCGGGCCGCTTCGAGGAGGCGCGCACGCTGCATCTGGGCGCCTCCAAGCAGGCGTTCGACGCCTGGGTGGCGCAGATCGGCAAGCTCGTGGAGTTCAGCAATCGTGGCTCGGACGAGGCGGCGCGGGATGCGGCGACGACCTACCGCTCCGGCAGTCTGGCCATCGCCGTGGTGATGGCCCTGGCCGTGGTCGGCGGGGTGGTGCTGAGCGTGCTGATCGTGCGCGGCGTGCGGCGCCAGATCGGTGGCGAGCCGGCGCTGGCGGTGGATCTCGCCCAACGCGTCGCGGACGGCGATCTGACGCTGGAGATCCGCCTGGCCGAGCACGACACCACGAGCGTGCTGGCCGGCCTGCAGCGGATGCAGTCGCGGCTCAACGAGATCGTCCGCACGGTGCGCGGCAACGCGGAGGGCGTCGCGACGGCCTCGGCCGAGATCGCGCAAGGCAACGCGGACCTGAGCACCCGCACCGAGCAGCAGGCCAGCGCGCTGCAGCAGACGGCCTCGTCGATGGAGGAGCTGGGCGCGACGGTGCGGCACAACGCCGACAACGCGCGCCAGGCCAGCCAGCTGGCGCAGAGCGCCTCGACGGTGGCGGGCGAAGGCGGCGGCGCGGTGGGCGACGTGGTGTCGACGATGTCGGAGATCGACGAGTCCTCGCGGCGCATCGGCGACATCATCGGCACGATCGACAGCATCGCCTTCCAGACCAACATCCTGGCGCTGAACGCGTCGGTCGAGGCGGCGCGGGCCGGCGAGCAGGGACGCGGCTTCGCGGTGGTGGCCGAGGAGGTGCGAAACCTGGCGCAACGCAGCGCCCAGGCGGCGCGCGAGATCAAGGCGCTGATCGGCACCAGCAGCGAGCGCGTGGTGCGCGGGTCGGGCCAGGTGGCGACGGCGGGCGAGAAGATGAGCGCCATCGTCCACTCGATCCAGCGGGTGACCGACATCATGAGCGAGATCAGCGCGGCCTCGCAGCAGCAGAGCCAGGGCGTGTCGCAGATCAGCGAGGCGGTGTCGCAGATGGACCGCGCGACGCAGCAGAACGCGGCGCTGGTCGAGCAGAGCGCGGCGGCGGCCGAGAGCCTGCGGGCGCAGGCCCAGAAGCTGGTCGAGGCGGTGGCGGTGTTCCGGTTGGCGGCCTGACGCGGCATGGCGCGATCACGCCCCGGCGGGCCGATCGTCCCGCAGACCGCAGACCGCCCGCGCACGGTCCTGGCCGCGCGAGATCACAGCGGCAGCGAGCTGGCCTTGAGGCAGCGCAGCACGAAGCTGGACTTGCTGTGGCGCACGCCGGGGATCTTGTAGAGCTTCTCGCGCAGCAGGCGCTCGTAGTCGCGGGTGTCGCGCACGGACAGGCGCAGGACGTAGTCGTAGTCGCCGGACACCAGGTAGGCGTCGATCACCTCGGGGATGGCCTCGAGGTGGCGGGCGAACTCGGCCATGGCCGCGTCGGTGTGCTTGTTCAACGTGAGCTGGACGATGAGCTGTTCCGGCCGGCCGACCTTCTCGGCGTTGACCTTCACCGTGTAGCCCTCGATGACGCCGGACTCCTCCAGCCGCTTGATGCGAGTCCAGCAGGGGGAGGTGGTCAGGCCGACCTCGTCGCTGACCTCCTGCAGGCTGGCGCGGGCATTGCGCTGCAGGGCACGCAGGATGGCGCGGTCGAACTTGTCGAGATTGATTTGCTGATCCATCTGGCTTTGGCAGGAAGATTTGCTGCGGCAAGGATTCTAGAAGGCAAGAACGGCAACCTTTCCGGCGGGCTCCCCGGGACACTGGATGCATGAACGCCACGCTCGCCGCCCAGCTCCAGCCCCAGTCAACGTACGCCGCCCCGGTACCGGCCGCGCGCAATGTCGCGCAGATCCTGCTGGACACGCTGGTCGAGTGCGGCGTCGACACCGTCTTCGGCTACCCGGGCGGCGCGGTGCTGCCGCTGTACGACGCGCTGCATGGCGAGCCACGGCTTCGTCACATCCTGGTCCGCCACGAGCAGGCGGCGGTGCATGCGGCCGAAGGCTACGCGCGCAGCACGGGTCGCCTCGGCGTGGTGCTGGTGACCTCGGGCCCGGGCATGAGCAACACCACCACGGGCTTGCTGGACGCGCTGTGCGACTCCATCCCCATCCTGTGCATCAGTGGCCAGGTCAACAGCGCGGCCATCGGCACCGATGCCTTCCAGGAGTGCGACGCGCTGGGGATCTCGCGCCCGGTGACGAAGTGGAACGCGCAATTGCGGCCAGGGGGCGATGTCGCGGCGCTGGTGCGCAAGGCGGTGGCGCTCGCGCGAGGCGGTCGGCCAGGACCGGTGCTGCTGGACGTGCCGAAGGATGTGCAGCTCGCCGTGGCCGCGGATCCCGTGCTGAGCGCCAAGGCCCGAAGCCGGGCGGAACAGGCGAGCAAGGCGGCCAGCGAACGGCTGGCCCGGACGGAAGCCCGTCGGGATCGGGCCCATGCGATGGCGGTGCTGCCTGTCGAGGGGCGCGCCATCGAGGAAGCGGCCGACTGGATCGCCTCGGCGAGCCGGCCCGTCTTCTACGGCGGTGGCGGCCTGATCAACGCCGGTGACGAGGCCTGTGCCGAGTTCGCCGCGATCGTGGATGCCACGCGTGCGCCCTGCACGCTGACGCTGATGGGCCTGGGCGCGGTGCCGGCCTCCTCGCCGAACTGGCTCGGGATGCTGGGCATGCACGGGACGCTGGAGGCCAACCTGGCGATGCACCATGCCGACCTCATCGTCTGCGCCGGCGCGCGTTTCGACGATCGCGTGACGGGCCGTCTGGACAGCTTCGCCCCGAACGCGCGCGTGATTCATCTCGACATCGATCCCGCGCAGATCGACAAGGTCCGCCGCGCCGACCTGGCGCTGTGCGGGGATGCGAGCTCGCTGCTGCCGAGGTTGCGGCGCTCACTGGCCCGACGCGCGATGCCCGCGTCGCGCTTGGCCGACTGGTGGTCGCGCATCGAGGGGTGGCGCTCGCAGCGCTCGCTCGACTTCGAGGACACGCCGGAGGTCATCGCTCCGCAGGCACTGATGGCGCGGCTGCGCGCGCAGCTCGAGGGCCGCGACGCGATCGTGTCGACCGATGTCGGCCAACACCAGATGTGGGCGGCGCAGCGCCTGGCCTTCGAGCGTCCGCGGCGCTGGCTGAGCTCGGGTGGCGCGGGGACGATGGGCTACGGCCTGCCGGCGGCGATCGGCGCGCAGGTGGCGCATCCGGACAAGCTGGTCGTGTGCGTCAGCGGGGACGCCTCCATCCTGATGAATCTGCAGGAGCTGGCGACGGCGCGGCAGCACCGCGCGGGGGTGAAGGTCGTGCTGTGCAACAACGGCCACATGGGCATGGTGCGGCAGTGGCAGGAGCTGCATCACGGCGAGCGCTACAGCCACAGCTACAACGCCTGCCTGCCGGACTTCGTGGCGGTGGCGAAGGGTTTCGGCTGGCCCGCCCGTCGGGTGGAGCGGCGGGAGGAACTGGATGAGGCGCTCGCCGAGTGCCTGGCGAGCGAAGGCCCCTTCTTCCTCGACGTCGCGGTCACGCCCGCGGAGAACTGCTTCCCGATGATCCCGGCGGGGAAGGGGCATCAGGAAGTGATGCTGGGTGGTAGAGGTTAATCGCGCGCGCAACAAGATTACCGTATGGCTAAGGTACGTTATGCCACGCTAGCGCATGCCTAACTAAAAATATATATCCCTTTAGTCGGGAGAGTCTAGCCAAGTCCTAATGGACGATAGTTCGTTTCTGCAGCGTACAACATGGCGATGATTGCCGACTTGAGGCTTCAAACCGGAGATTCGTTCGATAACCTTCTCGCAGAAGCGCCGTACGTCCTGAATCTGCCTTTCATCGAGACTCTTGCCGTGAGCCCTCGCAAAGTCAGCGACCGCCGCTGCAGCGCGATAAGGTTGGTGCTTTTGCTCTCGCAGCGTCTGCCGAAGAAGAATGGCCTTTGCTTCAATATATAGGTCGAATGCGTGCCCCGGATCTTGAGAGCGACACGCAGACATTAATTGAAAGCGCGCAAAGTGGTTGTCAATTTGATATGTATCATAGGCTGGGAGCAGCTTTGCAAATGCATATGCCGCTTTAAAGTATCCGCCGATGCGATCGAAATCATCGTCCTCCACTGCGAGGCGCGCGATTGCATACTGAAGCCAATAATGGGGATTCTTCTTTGCAAACGCCGTATTTTGGATGTCTTCATAGAAGTTGACGACTGCAGCTCTGAGGCCATTCTTCGGGAGCATCTTTTGAAGTGCCGAATACGTCATCGCACTTCTCATGAAGTACTCATAAGTCCGGCCGCCAAGAATTTGGGCTCGCTTAAACATGCTGGAAAGCACGGCCACCACTTCCGAGGCATTGCTTTGGGATGTTAAGTAGAATTCCGCTAAGACAGATGAGCGTAGTTTGAAAACCCCCCCGCTGTCCGACCAGAGAAATCGAACGGATTCCCGCTCTGTATTTGACATCCTTACTAGAGGACTGCCCTCTAGTAAGTCGTCAACTACATGTTTTTGCAATGGAGTATCAGTCGCTTTTATTATGAATACGGCGGTGGCTATTTGCTTTACGTGGGGCTTTATTTCATCGAACAGAGCCTTTACTTTTCCCGCGATTTGTGGGGAAGAATAGAGCTTGAGCAGAATCTGATGGAATTGACCGCCGCAGTCGCTAAGCACAAGCTTCATGCGGTCGGAGTCAGATAGGTTTGAGAACTCCGTCCACAGTCCATATGTGTCGATCATAGAGACCAGCGAGCGCGCATCTTCTCGCTCGAGAAGATTGAGATCGAACTCATCGACCTCCTGAACTCGCAAGGCGTTTTCCAGGCGCTCTAGATACACGTCGTGCACGTGCGACCGGGAACTTAACAGGAAGACAATCTTCTTTCCGACACGCCGAATTGAAACGAAGTCTATTGCATCCAGAAATGGAATGTACCCATCAATAACCAGTACCGTGGGGACGTCCGAGGATACGATTTGGGATAATTCCTTTCGGACTGCTTTGGAATCTTCTCGTAATCGCAGGACCTGCCAACCAAGAGCGGCGAGCTTGTAGCTGATCTGCTCAAGAGCAATCGTCTTTCCGTTGCCTAATTCTGAAGTAAGTACTACATCGCGACCCGCTTCGATAGTTTGGGTTGCTAAAGATGTGGCAGGCCTATCAAGCAAATAATACCTGGTCGCCGAATTCGCAGAGTGGCTGCCAAGAAGCTCATTTTTTACATCACCATAAAGAAATAGTTTCTCGACATCGGAGTTCGTTGGCGGAGTTAGGGAGAGCTTTGCAGATATCTTCTCCAAAGCGACTGGTTCAAATGTGATCTCTGGTCTTGAATAAATGGTTTTTTCGTGCCGAACCATTTTCGAGAAATCGATCGCACCTATTTTATGGGTGCTTCCGAAAAAAGGCAGTCGCAGGGCGTCTGGGCTGTTTGCTTTCAGGTCTGGGGAAAGGATGAAGATCGCCTTCCCTTTGATATCTTCGCCATGTGCGATTCGGGCTAAATCCAAATCGTACATTGAGTATCCAATAAATATTATTGCCCGAGCCAGTCGAAGATCTTGCCGTAAGACAGACTGCCATGGTGTTCCTTCTAAGGCATCATGGAGATAGCTCTCGAAGGTTAATTTGAAATTACTAGAAAGATCGCCAACCCCTAGGCGACTAATAAAGCCATTGATGTGTAGGCAGACGCGCCCAGTTGATAGATATCGCTCAGGAGAATCAGACGGGGTAATCGGCGTAATGGCACGGCCTACGTCGATTCCTGAGCGTTCAATGAGATCGTCGTAGTTGGTCGTATATATTCTCTGCCAAGGCAAGTCAACAATCTCGCGATGATGCGCGCCTGAAGACTTGATCGTGAACATTTCGCGGCACAGCCTCGTCAACTGGGCTTCTCCGAAGCGTTCCACATAGAGTTGGGAAGCGATCGAGAGATCGGAATCCTCGGCGTCAACTCCGACATCAGCGTATAGCTTTCTTGCCAGCCCTCTTCCGGAAAGAGGCGAATCCCCACCCAACCCTACCGAGCCAAATGAGAACCCGGAACCGGCAAATAGGACAGCATTGCCGTCAATCGCGTGTCGAATCGCCTCGTTAATGTCCATTACTCCTCCCAGAGCATCTTTCGATCTTGAGAGTCCGACGTTACCAGCGGCAAAGGAAATCCGTCGTGCATTTTTCAACGACATGACCAATCGTCTGCACTAGCTCGTAGAAGCAGCACTTCGGGCCGTACGGGATCTTCGGCGATGTCCGTCGTTGTCTGGTGCAGGCCGGTGAGATTGAATGCTTGCTGGCGCGGCATTCGCGTCGGGCTGTCGCTAGAAGGCTACCTGTCTAGCAAGCAGTACTCGGCGGGCTAGCGCTCTGGCGACGCTGGCAGAGCTAGTCTTGAATGAGCGAGGCCGTTGTGGAGAGTGACGACGCTGACGATCTAGCACTGAATGAAATTTGATAGAGCGCGATTCTGGGCGGCCGTGACCGGCGCATACATTGGCATAGCGCGTTTCCGCAATCTAGCATTATTGTGACAAAAGCGTCCTATTCATGCGAGGCAATGGGCTCTACTGCTCATGCGGTTGAAATCACTCTGAACTTCTTGACCACCGCATTTTCTGCGGTACATCAGCTAGACAATCCTGCGCGATACTTCTGTACCCAGTATCGGTACTCGGTAGCCGCCCTGTCCCGTTGGCGCAGATGCCGTGAAGGGAAGCAAAGCGACCCTCTGTCATCAGTCCGACAACTGCTTCATCACCGCATACAGATCCGCCTTCCCCTCGAAGCCGATGCCCGGGAGATCGGGCAGCGTGACGTAGGAGTTCTCCACTTTCACCCCGTCCGGGAAGCCGCCGAAGGGCTGGAACAGGTCGGGGTAGGACTCGTTGCCGCCCAGGCCCAGGCCCGCGGCGATGTTCAGCGACATCTGGTGACCGCCGTGCGGGATGCAGCGGCTCGCCGACCAGCCGTGTTCCTTCAGCATGTCCAGCGTGCGCAGGTACTCCACCAGGCCGTAGCTCAGCGCGCAGTCGAACTGCAGCCAGTCCCGGTCCGGCCGCATCCCGCCGTGGCGGATCAGGTTGCGCGCGTCCTGCATCGAGAACAGGTTCTCGCCCGTCGCCATCGGGTTGGCGTAGTAGTTGCGCAGCGTCGCCTGCAGCTCGAAGTCCAGCGGATCGCCGGCCTCCTCGTACCAGAACAGGTCGTACTGCGACAGCGCCTTCGCGTACGCGATCGCCGTGTCCAGATCGAAGCGGCCGTTGGCATCCACGCACAGCTTCTGGCCGTCGCCCAGCACGCTCAGGATGGCATCGATGCGGCGCAGGTCCTCGTCCAGCGACGCGCCGCCGATCTTCTTCTTCACCACCGAGTAGCCCCGGTCGATGTAGCTGCGCATCTCGTCCTTGAGCTTGCCGTGGTCCTGCCCCGGGTAGTAGTAGCCGCCTGCCGCGTAGACGAAGACCTTGCGGTCAGGCGTGCCGTTGCCGTAGCGCTCGGCCAGCAGCTGGAACAGGGGCTTGCCCTCGATCTTCGCCACCGCATCCCACACGGCCATGTCGATCGTGCCGATCGCCACCGAGCGCTCGCCGTGACCGCCGGGCTTCTCGTTCCTGAACATCGCGTCCCAGACCTTGTGGGCGTCGAGGATGCCGCGGCTGTCGAGCAGCGATTCCGGGTCGGCCTCGAGGATGCGCGGGATGAAGCGCTCGCGCATCAGCGTGCCCTGCCCGTAGCGGCCGTTGGAGTTGAAGCCGTAGCCCACCACCGGCTTGCCGTCGCGCATCACGTCGGTGATGACCGCCACGAGGCTCAGGGTCATCTTGCTAAAGTCGATGTAGGCATTGCGGATGGGGCTGCTGATCGGCAGCGTCTGCTCACGGATCTCGACGATCTTCACGGGGACTCCACTTCGGGTTGGCTTCGAATGGGCCGCATGATCCCGCCACGCCCCCTGACCTGACCAATTCAGTTTTCTTAGCCTTTGATGCTTTGAAGGCACCGGCCGCCTGGGCCGCCCTCGCCGCCTCTGCCGCTCACCTGCTCCGGACCCTGCCCCGATGACCCTGAACCTCAGCTGGATCGACGATTTCATGGTGCTGGCCGAGACCGGCAACTTCTCGCGCGCCGCCGAGGAGCGCCACATGACGCAGCCCGCCTTCAGCCGCCGCATCCGCGCGCTGGAGGATTGGCTGGGTGTCGAGCTCTTCGACCGCAGCTCCCAGCCGGCGCGGCTGACCGACGCAGGGCTGTGGTTCCGCAAGTCGGCGCAGGCGCTGCAGGCCCACGTCGCCCGCCTCCCCGGCGAGGCCCGCGCCATCGCCGAGGCCAGCTCGCAGACGCTGCGCTTCGCGGCCACGCATGCGCTGTCCTTCTCCTTCATGCCGAGCTGGCTGCGCGCGCTCGAGACCCGCACCAGCGTCGGCCCGGTGAACCTGGTCTCCGACACGCAGCAGAAGTGCGAGGCGCTGCTGCAGCAGCGGCAGGTGCAATTCGTGCTTGCGCATGGGCACGCGCAGGTCGCCGGGCCGCTGGACGAGGCCGGGCTGCCATGCGTCGTCGTCGGCCACGACCAGTTGCTGCCGGTCTGCGCGCCATCCGCGGACGGCACGCCCACGCATCCGCTGCTGGCCGCCAAGGCCGCGGGCAGGGGCGGCGGCAAGGCGGCGGACAAGAGCGCGTCGGTGCAGTTGCTCGCCTACAGCTCCGAGTCGGGGCTTGGCCGCATCCTGCGCGACGTGAAGGGTCCGGCGCTGGAGCGGCTCAGCGTGCGGCCGGTGCTGACGGCGCATCTGGCCTCGGTGCTGCGCACGATGGCGCTGGACGGGCGCGGCCTGGCGTGGCTGCCGGGGATCCTGGTCGGCGAGGACCTGGCCGCGGGTCGCCTGGTGCTGGCGGCTGACGCCGACTGGCACCTCGACCTGGAGATCCGCCTGTACCGCGATCGCAACCCGATGGGCGCGGCGGCCGAGGCCTTCTGGGAAGCGGCCAGCGCGGCCCCGCATCGCAAGGGCTGACGTCGTACGGTGACGAGCGCGGCCGCCCCTCGCCATCGGTCGCCGGGCCACCCCAAGCAGGTTCGCCGCAAGCGGAGGATTGGACGACGCCAAGTCGGGCTACGCTCCGCCGTCCGGCCTGGTCGCGGCAAGAGCCGCCTCGGCGACCAGGCCTTCCCAGTGATGCGATGCCCAGGAGCTTCTGATGACCCGTCCCTACGCCCCGAAAAATCCGGCCTTGTTCGAGGAAGGTCTCGCCACGCGGCGCGAAGTGCTCGGCGATGCCTATGTCGACGCGTCGATCCACAACGCCACCGACTTCAACATCGAGATGCAGGAGCTGGTGACGCAGTACTGCTGGGGAGATGTCTGGAATCGTCCGGGACTGGATCGGCGCTCGCGCTCGCTGCTGAACCTGGCGATGCTGACGGCGCTGAACCGGCCGCATGAGCTGAAGATCCACCTCCGCGGGGCGCTCAACAACGGCGTGACGCGCGACGAGATCAAGGAAGTCTTCCTGCAGACGGCGATCTACTGCGGCGTTCCGGCCGCGGTCGATGCGTTCCGCACCGCGACCGAGGTCTTCAAGGAACTGGACGCGCAGGCTTCGGCCTGACCGGGGTCCGGGATCGCGCCGCGCGGTCGGGCGGCGCGTGGCGCTCCTCCTGATGCGCGGGTCAGACGACGCGGCGCTTGGCGGCGCCGCGCAGGCCGAACTCCTCGACGAGCAGCTGCTGCATCCGCTCCAGCAACGGCGAGCGGTGTCCGTGCCTGCGCGTGATCCAGCCGATCTTGCGGCGCAGCGCGGGTAGCGCGATGGGCAAGGGCTTCAGGCCGATGGCGGCCAGCGGCGGCAGTGACCAGCTGCTGCTCAGCGTGAGCAGCGGCGTGCCGCACAGCAGCCGCATCGTGTTGAGGTTGGTGGCCGCCGCCTCGATGCGCACCGTCAGCGGTGGCAGGCCGGACTGCTGCACCAGGCGCTCCAGCTCGCGCCGCAGCCGCGTGTCCGGCGGCGGCAGCAGCCAGGGCTCGGCGGCGATGGCCGCGATGTCCAGCGACTTGCGACGCCGCAGGGGGTGGGCGGTGTCGGCCATCACCTGCAGCTCGTCGTCGCTCAGGCGCAGGGCCTCCAGCGGGTCCGGCATCGGATGCGGCAGCGGCGCGACGACGGCGTCCACCTCGCCCGCGTCGAGGTCCGCCATCAGGTAATGCATCAGGCGCTCGCTCAGGTGGATGCGCGCGGCGGGCCGCTCCATGAGCAGCCGCCGCACCACTTGCATCAGCCGCTCCACGTCCACCGAGGGGCTGTAGCCGATGCGCAGGATGCCGAGCTCGCCCGTCTTCATCTGGTGCAGCTCGCTGAGCGTGTCGTCGTACTCGAGCTGGATGCGTCGCGCGCGACGCAGGAAGGCCAGGCCCGCCTCGGTCGGCATCACGCCCTTGGGGTGGCGCTCGAACAGCGGGAGTCCCGCCAGCGCCTCCAGCCGCGCCAACGCCCGCGTGAGCGCCGATTGCGTCAGCCCCAGCGCCTCCGCCGCACGGCCCACGTGTCGGTGCTCGGCCACGGCGACGAGGTAGTCGATGTCGTTCAGGTTCATTTGTCTTCCTTCGTCGAGCTCGAAGACCCTCACCCCCACCCTCTCCCGCCAGCGGGAGAGGGAGTTGCATCCACCGAGCGCAGGGGCTGATCAACCACGGCGCTCGGTCGTCCGGCCCCCTCTCCCGCTGGCGGGAGAGGGCTGGGGTGAGGGTCTTCGGGCTCGATGACTTGTTTTCATCAGAATGTGCCAGATCGTGCGTTGCGGGAATGTCTCTCAGGTTCCAGACTGCTCCTCACTTGCAGTCACAACAACGGAGACAACCCATGACCACGTGGGACATCTGCAGGCACATCCGGAACGGCGCGCGCTTCTGGGGCGAGCGTCCAGCCGTCGTGTGCGGCAACGACAGCGTGAGCTTCCGCGATCTCGACGCTCGCAGCGACCGGCTCGCCGCCGCGCTGATCGGACTCGGCCTGACGAAGGGCGACCGCGTCGCCGTGCAATCGCGCAACGCTATCGCGCTGGTGGTGCTGGAGACCGCGCTGTTCAAGGCCGGGCTGGTGAAGGTCGCCCTCAACGCCCGCTTCACCGAGGACGAGGCCCGCGACGTCGTCGAGAGCGCCGAGCCACTGGTCTTTCTCGCCGGCGAGGGCTTCGCGCATCGCGGGCCGCGATCGCCGGGCTTCGGCTCCGTGCGCCACTTCATCAGCCTGGCCGGCCCCGCCGAGGGCCACCTGGACGCCGAGACCTTGATCGCCGCCGCCCCCGATGCCCCGGTGCATGTGCCAGTCTCCGAGGACGACCTGGCGGTGCTGCACTACTCCTCGGGTTCGACCGGCAAGATCAAGGCCGCCATGCAGAGCTTCGGCAATCGCCGCGCATGCATTCGCAAGGTGCTCTTCCGCAACGAGGGCGCGCCCCGTCCCGGCGACCGCATCGCGCTGGTCGGCCCGATCACGCACGCGAGCGGCATGCTGATGCAGCCCTTCCTCTACGCCGGCGCGACGCTGCACCTGTTCGACCGCTTCCATCCCCGGGCCTTCCTCGAGGCCATCGGCGAGCACCGCATCACCCATGCCTTCATGGTCCCGGCCATGATCCATGCGCTGCTGGAGGAGCCCTTCCTCGCGCAGGCCGACCTGTCGAGCCTGCGCCAGCTCAGCTACGGCGCGGCACCCATGGCGCCGGCGCGCGTCGAGGAGGCCTGGCGTCGCATCGGACCGGTGCTCGCCCAGGGCTACGGGTTGAGCGAGTCCACCTCCGCCGTCGCCTCGCTCTCGACCCGCGATCACGCCGAGGCGCTCGCGAGCGCGCCGCATCGACTCGCCTCCTGCGGCCGCCCCTATGGCGAGACCGAGGTCCGCATCGTCGACGAGCAGGGCCGCGAGGTCCCGGTCGGCGAGATCGGCGAGATCGTCATCCGCGGCGAGGACGTCTTCAGCGGCTACTGGCGCGAGCCCGAGCTCAGCGCCGAGGCGCTCGTCGACGGCTGGCTGCTCACCGGCGATCTCGCGCGCCGCGATGAGCAGGGCTTCCTCTACATCGTGGACCGCAAGAAGGACATGGTGGTGTCGGGTGGCTTCAACGTCTATCCGACGGAAGTCGAAGCGGTGCTCTATCGCCACCCGGCGGTCTACGAGGCCTGCGTGATCGGCGTGCCCGACGCGCGCTGGGGCGAGGCGGTGAAGGCCGTCGTCGTGCCGCGCGCCGGCGCCGACGTCGATGCCGACGAGCTGATCGCGCATTGCCGCCGTCACCTCGCCGACTACAAGTCCCCGCGCAGCGTCGAGCTCGTCGCCGCGCTGCCCAGGAACGCCAACGGCAAGATCGCCCGCAAGGACGTCCGGCAGCCCTACTGGGCCGGGCACGAGCGGCAAGTCCATTGACCGCCCTGCCGCCGCAAGGATCCGCACCATGAGCGCCACCGCTTCCGTCACCCCGTCCACCCCGTCCACCTCCTCGACCTCCTCGACCTCCTCGACCTCCTCGACCTCCTCGACCTCCTCGACCGATCGCACCGCGGCTGGCGTCGCGGGAGAGGGGCCCGCGCCCTCGGCCCGCCCCGCGACGCTGCCCGTGCTGACACGACCGATCTACGAGGACCTGCGCGCCCGCGCGCTGCGCTTCATCGAGGAGGAGCTGCTGCCCCTCGAGCGCCGCCTCGGTCTCGCGCCCAGCGACCCGCTGCCGCGCGAGGTGCTGCGCGACATCTGGAAGCGCTCGCATGCGCTGGGCCTGCTGACGGCGGCGATGCCCGAGGCGCTCGGCGGCCCGGGGCTGACGACGGTGGAGCTGTGCCTGCTCAAGGCCGAGCTGGCCTCTACCGGCGCGCTCTTCGCGATGCACGTGCTGGGCGAGCTCAGCGGCCCGCCGCGCATCGGCAACCTGATGGCGATCGCCACGCCCGATCAGCGCGCGCGCTTCCTCGGTCCCGTGATGAGCGGCGACAAGGGCGTGTGCTTCGCGATGACCGAACCGCATTCGGGCTCCGACGCCGCCAGCATCCGGACCCGCGCCGTGCGGGAAGGCGGCGAGCTCGTGATCACCGGGCAGAAGCACTTCATCACCGGCAGTCCCTTCGCCGACATCGCCATCGTGATGTGCGTGACCGATCCGGAGGCCGGTCCCAAGGGCATCACCGCCGTCTTCGTCGAGCTCGACGCCCCGGGCGTGCGGGTGGACTCGAGCTACGTGCCGATGTCCGGCCAGCACATCGACGCCGACATCCACTTCGACCAGGTCCGCGTGCCGGTGGGCAACGTGATCGGCGGGTTCGGGGCCGGCTTGCGGCTGGGCATGGCGCGCATCCACCTGAACCGGCTGCTGCACACGGCGACGATGATCGGCCTCGCGCGCCGGGTGCATCGGATGTCGCTGGCCTATGCGGTGGAGCGCCAGCAGTTCGGCGGACCGATCGCGCGCTTCCAGGCGATCCAGCACCTGCTGGCGGACATGCAGACCGAGCTCTTCGCCTGCGAAAGCATGATGCTGCACGCGGCCATGCGCGCCGACGCGGGCGATCCGCTGAAGTGGGAGGCCTCGGCCTGCAAGCTCTTCATCAGCGAGCGCTGCTTCGCCATCGCCGACCGCGCGGTGCAGATCCACGGCAACGTCGGCGTGACGCAGAACCATCCGGTGGAGCTGGCCTTCCGCCAGCTGCGCATGATGCGGATCCTCACCGGCACCAGCGAGATCCAGCGCAACACCATCGCGCGCGAGATCCTGCCGAGCTGATGCCATGAGCAGCGCCTACCGCCCTGCGCGCGCCTGGACCGTCGCCGGTCTGCTGGCGCTGATGATGACCAGCAACTTCCTCGACAAGGTCGTGCTCGGCCTGGTCGCGGTGCCGATGATGGCGGAGCTGAAGCTCTCGCCCACCGAGTTCGGCCTGATCGGCGGCAGCTTCTACTGGCTGTTCGCGATCGGCGCCATCGTCGGCGGCCTCGCCGCCAACCGCATCGCGGCGCGCAGCGTGCTGATGGCCATCGCGCTGGCCTGGGCGGTGATCCAGCTGCCGCTGGCGGTGTCGGGCTCGCTGGCCGCCTTCGTCGTGTGCCGGGTCCTGCTCGGCCTGACGGAAGGCCCCGCGTCACCGGTGGCCACGCACGCGCTGTGCAAGTGGTTCCCGGACCAGCGCCGCAGCCTGCCCATCGCGCTGCTGCATCAGGGCAGCTCGGCCGGCCTGCTGATCGCGGGCCTCGCGATCCCGCAGATCACGGCGCATTGGGGGTGGCGCGCCAACTTCCTGGTGCTCACGGTCATCGGCCTGCTGTGGTGCGTGGCGTGGTACTTCCTCGGCGCCGAAGGGCAGGTCGAGGAGGCGACGCCATCGCCATCGCCGTCGCCACGCCTCCCCTACGGCCACCTGCTCACCGACCCGACCGTGCTGGGCAACTTCGCGGCGCACTTCGTGTCGCACTGGGTGCTGGCGGCCTCGCTGACCTGGCTGAGCGGCTACCTGCAGCAGGGGTTGGGCTTCGCGCCCATCCAGTCGGGACGGATGTTCGCGCTCTTCATCCTGATCACCGCCCCGGTGAGCCTGGGTCTGGCCTGGGCCTCGCAGCGGCTGGTGCTCGGCGGCATGCCGACGCGGCGCTCGCGGGGGGCCTTCGTCGGGCTGTCGCTGGTGGTGGCCGGACTGGGCAACTGCGCGCTCCTGTGGCTGGACCTGTCCACGATGCAGCGCTTCCTGATGCTGGCGATCTCGGGGGGCATGACCCTGACGATCAACTCCATCGGCCCCGCGATCCTCGGCGAGATCGTCCCGCGCGCGCAGCGCGGCGGCATCCTCGCGATCGGCAACGCGGTGGCGTCGCTCGGTGGCTTGGGTGCGCCCGTGGTGATGGGGTGGCTGATCCAGCGGGCCTCGGGCCTGCCGGGCGTGAACCTCGCGGCGGAGCTTCCGCGCGCCGCCGCGCGGGGCTACGAGCAGGGCTTCTTCGTCGGTGGCCTGCTGCTGATCGCCGGCGGACTGGTCGCGCTGATGACGATGAACCCGCAGCGCTCGGCCCGGCGCCTCGCGCGGGCGCCGGGATCCGAGACCGATGCCGGACCGGGCCCCAGGCTCGCCGCCACCGCCATGGCCGGCCCCGCGCCCCAGGTCAGGCCCGATCCCCGCTGAGCCCGGCCCGTGCTACACCCGGGGACCGCGGCGGCAGCCGCGCTCCGATCGACTCCTCGAGACATCCCCATGATCCGAACCCTCCTGATCGCGGCGCTGGCCACGGCCGGCCTCGCGACGTCCTTCGCACCGCGGACGGCGGCCGCCGCCGACGACCCGCGCGGCGACGCGACGAGCTTCACCCGCGAGCGTCAGAAGGCCGGCCTCGTGGGGCTCGACGTCGACGATCCCGGCAGCTTCGAGGACTCCCGCCGCGGCTTCATCGCGGCGCCCAGCGGGCAGATCCGCGACGAGCAGGGCAAGGTCGTGTGGGACTTCCAGGCGCTCGCGTTCACGCAAGGCGAGGCACCGTCCACGGTGAATCCCAGCCTGTGGCGTCAGGCCAGGCTCAATCACCAGCCGGGGCTCTACAAGGTCACCGAGGGCATCTGGCAGCTGCGCGGATTCGATCTCGCCAACCTGACGGTGATCCAGGGCAAGACCGGCTGGATCCTGGTCGATCCGCTGACCACGCAGGAGACCGCGGCGGCGGCGCTGGCCTTCGCGCGCCAGCATCTGGGCGCGCAGCCGGTGACCGGGGTGATCTTCACCCACAGCCACGTGGACCACTTCGGCGGCGCGCTGGGCGTGCTGTCGGCCAAGGACGCCGTGGCGCGGCAGGTCCCGATCGTCGCGCCCGTGGGCTTCATGGAGGAGGCCACCAGCGAGAACGTGCTGGTCGGTCCCGCGATGTCGCGGCGCGCGGGCTACATGTACGGCGGGCTGCTGCCGAAGGATGCGCGCGGTCTGGTCGACACGGGGCTGGGCGTGGGCGTGGCCTCGGGCCGCATCGGCATCCTGCCGCCGACGGTGCTGGTGGACCAGCCGACGCAGGCGATGACCATCGACGGCGTGCGCTTCGTCTTCCACAACGTGCCGGGCACCGAGGCGCCGGCCGAGATGACCTTCGAGCTGCCCGAGCTGCGCGCCTTCGGCGCCGCGGAGCTGGTCTCGCAGACGATGCACAACCTGTACACGCTGCGCGGCGCGAAGGTGCGGGACTCGCTGTCGTGGTCGCGCTTCATCGACGAGGCGATCGGGCAGACGGCGGACAAGGACGTGGTCTTCCTGCAGCACGGCTGGCCGGTGTGGGGGCGCGAGCGCATCGAGGCCTTCATGGTGTCGCAGCGCGACACCTATCGCTATCTGCACGACCAGACCGTGCGGCTGATCAACGCGGGCCGCACGCCGTCGGAGATCGCCGAGGAGGTGAAGCTGCCGGCCTCGCTGGCGCGGATGTGGAGCTCGCGCGGCTACTACGGGACGGTGAAGCACAACGTGCGGGCGGTGGCGCAGTACTACGTCGGCTGGTTCGACGCGCATCCCTCGAATCTGGATCCGCTGCCGCCGGTGGAGGCCGCGCGGCATTACGTCGCGCTGGCCGGCGGTGCGGAGGCCGCGACCGCGGTCGCGCGCAAGGCCTTCGACGCGGGCGACTACCGCTGGGCGGCGGAGCTGCTGCGGCATGTGGTGCTCGCCGACGAGCGGGCCGCCCAGGCGGCCGGCGCGAAGGAGCTGCTGGCGAAGAGCTTCGAGCAGCTGGGCTATGCGGCGGAATCGGCGCCGTGGCGCAACTTCTACCTGACCGGCGCGCAGGAGTTGCGCTCAGGCCCGCCGCAGCGCGGCCCGTCGCGCGCGAGCGTGATGGACATGCTGATGCAGACGCCGATCGAGCAGTTCCTGACCGCGATGGCCGCGTCGCTGAACGGACCGCGGGCGGACGGGGTGACGCTGGCGGTGGCGTTCCGCTTCACCGACCTGAACGAGACCTACGGCCTGTGGATCGAGAACGCGGTGCTGCACCACCGCCTGGGCGAGGCGCCGATGGCGCCGGCGGCGACGCTCACGCTGACCAAGCCGGCCTTCCTCAAGCTGAGCTCGGGGCTGGCCACGCCGATGGAGCTGGTGATGTCGGGCGCGCTCAAGGTCGACGGAGACACCGGCGCGTTGCGCCAGTTCCTGGGCTTGATCGACAAGCCGGCGGTCGGGTTCCCGATCGTGACCCGGTGAAGGGGGCCTCGCAGAGGCCGGCGCCGCCCCGCCGGCTCGAGCTGTCGATCCGCCCGCGACCTCACTGATCGTCGAGCGAGGACGGTCCGTCGCAGGAGGTCTCCTGGATGCCGCAGATCCGGTCCATCCAGGCGCGGACGTGTCCCTTGGGCCGGCCGGCGCGGGCCGCCGGAGCGATGTCGAGGAGCTGGCGCACGTCGGCCGAGACGCGCGAGAGGTCGTAGTCGACCAGGACCCAGCGCCCCTGGCAGTCCGCGAGCCGGCCGGCGGCCATCATGTCGCTGCCGTCGAAGAGCGAGCCGTCCTTGAATCGAAGCGATGCCGGTGACTTCGCATCCGGACGGGCGTGCCCGGCTTCGGCCTGGGATTTCACGATCAGCTTGTTGCCGCTGACCCAGCCCTCGCCGCCGTAGGTCGGGCGGGGCGGCTCGCCGGTCATGACGTCCTCGTCCGCGGCGTCGCGGATCTGGAACCAGCCGTTGCGCACGCCGGTGACCTCCACGCGGACGCGTACCCGCAGGCCGGAGCCGTCGGACCAGACCGGTGGCAGCGTGCCCAGCACCTTCGCCGTGGCCGACGGGGCCGCACGGACGTTGAGACCCGCGGGATCCGTTTCCTCGACGAAGGCGGTGAACCGGCAGGCGGGTTCGGGCGCGCCGCCGGACGCGTGGGCGGCGCCGGCGAGCGTGGCGAAGGTCAGCAGCAGCGCGGGCGCGACGAAGGAGATCCGGTCATTGGCCATCGATCAGCACGTAGAAGAAGGAGGGGTTCTGACCGACCGAGGACAGGAAGGACCCGTAATGGTTCTTCGGGATCGTCTGGCAGCCGGCGGACCAAGTATTCACGACCGGCGCATTGTCGGCGCCGCCCCAGTGGATGTACATCGTGCGGCCGACGCCTTTGGTGTCGATGCGTGTCCCGGCGTCGTCGAGCGCGAAGCGGCCGTCGCCGTTGGTGTCGCGCTCGACCGTCTGGTCCTCGGCCGATCGGAAGGCACGGGCACCGAGGTAGCCGCCGGGCTTCTCCCGGAAGAAATAGGTGCCGGCGCGCAGGCGGCCGGCGTCGCGGATCTTGTCGGCGTTGACGTCGACGCCGGCGACGTGGCTCGCGCCCCGGGACGCGACGTCCTTGTAGCGCTCGTCGAGCGGCTTGCCCGCGGTGACGACCGCGCGATGCGCGTACTGGGCGGAGGGCTCGGTGTTGCCGGGCAGGACGCAGACGCTGCCGCGGCTGCGCCAGCCATTGAGCACGACGATGTGGTCGTCATAGACCCCGCGGCCCTTGTTGGCCAGGGTGGAGGTCTCCCGACGCAGCCCGAGGACGACCACACGGCCTTGCCGCAGCGCGTTGGCCGTCGCCCGCGACCCTCGCTGGTAGACCAGGCTCGCGCAGTACTGGTAGGCGGCGCGCTGGGACAGGAAGGGCATGCGCGGCAGGGCGGGGCGCTGACCGCGGTCGTCCGCCCAGCGACGCAGCAGGGCCGCGCCGTCGGCGACGGTGTTCAGCGCCGATCGCGCGGGCCAGTCGAGCGAGGCATCGGCGAGCCGATGGGCCGCCTCGGTCATCGGCGCATCCAGCCGGCCGATCGCGCGGGTCCATTGCTGCACGGCGCCGACGGGATCGCCGGCGGCCTGCGCGGCGAAGGCCGTGGCGAGTTGTTCCAGATCGGGATCGATGAGGGTCTGTTCGTTGCTCATGGAGGGAACCTGACGCTGGGCCCCGAGGGCCGATACCGAACATTCTGCGAAGCCGGACGCCCGATCGGGGTGGCCGAAGGTCATGCGGCCCGGCCGGGGATCACCCGTTCCGGTGACGTCGATTCGTCGGGGGCCTTTGTCGCCGAGGGGAGATCCGGAGGGCCTTCAGCGCGGCGGTGGCCGGGTCCGGAAAACCACGCCTGCGACAATTCGCCGCGCGCCGACCCCTCCACCGCCATGGCTCTCGATCCCTTCACCCTGCTGGTCCTCACCACGGCCATGGCTGCCGCCTCGGCGCTGTACCTGGTCGCGGAATGGAGCAGCGTGCGCGAACGCTCGCTGCTGCTGTGGAGCGCGGGCTTCGGAATCATCGCCGTCGGCAGCACGCTCGCCCTGCTGCGCTCCAGCGGCCATGTGCTGATCGGGATCTGGTTCTCCAACGGCATGCTGATCGGCGCCCACTGGCTGTTCCTGGCCGGCGTCGCGAAGTTCACGCGCACGCGCTTGCCACGCGCGTGGTGGCTGCTGCCCGTCGTGTGGCTGGCGATGCTGTGGCTGCCCGGCGGGCCCTGGTGGTCGCGGGCGATGCTGAGTGTCCAGTCGCTGCTGATCGCCGTCATCACCCTGCGCGCCGGGCTGTTGCTGCGCCCGCACGGCGGCGCGCTGAACGTGGGTGCGGCGCAGTTGCGCGTCGTCCTGCTGGCGCATGGCCTGTTCTATCTCGCCAAGGCGGCTTCGGCCCTGGTGCCGGAGGCCTTCATCAACCTGGCCAGTTTCGGTGGCGCGGTGATCCTGGTCTCACTGGTGGAAGGCGTGATGGCGATCATGCTGCTCGCGATGTCCATGACGGGCACCGAGCGCCATCGCCGCGAGGAACGCATCGCGCAGATCGCCGCCCGCGATCCGCTGACCGGCCTGGACAACCGCCGCGCGCTCTATCTGCGCGCACCGACGCTGTTGGCGCAGGCCTCGCCCGGCAGTCCCGGCGCCCTGCTGCTGATCGACATCGACCACTTCAAGCAGGTCAACGACCTGCACGGCCACCACGCCGGCGACGTCCTGCTGGTGACGCTGAGCGATCTCATCCGCGGCGTGTTGCCTCCCGGCGCACTGGCCGCGCGTCTGGGTGGGGACGAGTTCGTGATCCTGCTGCGCGGCGTGACCGACGCGGCCGCGCAGGCGTTGGGTCAGGACTTGCGCGAGGCGTTCTCGCAGCAGGCGCGCGAGATGTTCGCGACGCCGGAGCCGGTGTCGCTGAGCATCGGCGCGGCCTTGTTCGACCGGCCGGACACGGAACTCTCGCAAGGGCTCAAGCGAGCGGATGAGGCGCTCTATGCGTCCAAGCGCAAGGGGCGGGATCGGATGGAGGTGGAGAAGGTGCGCCCGGCCACTGCCGAGTAGGGCTCGGGCAGTGGCGTCAGGGCGCGCCGACGATCAGACGTCGATGTTGGCCGCGCGCAGCGCGTTGGTCTCGATGAACTCGCAACGAGGTTTCCGGTCGGCTCAGCGGGGGGGGGGG
>NZ_BCYP01000020.1 GCF_001598255.1 Mitsuaria chitosanitabida ATCC BAA-476 = NBRC 102408 | reverse complement strand
GGGGGGGGGGGGGAGCGTCGATATCCGATAGGGGAGCATTTCTATCTGCTGGTGAACGAGCTCCTGCCCATCACTTCGCCAAGTGTCCCTAATTCGAAGCCCCACCTGCATTCCTTTCGGCACCTTGCTTGCTGGAAGAACATCACTTGTGTGGAGCATGTCGTCATGCATCCCAATAGCCATTCGATGTTCGCGGTTGGTTTCTAGTTAGGAACTGATGAATCGATGCGACGAGGTTACGGGACGGTGGGTTTGCGCACTTCTTGATCCAAGCAGATAGGCCTGCGGCATCTCTGTACTGCAGGGTGCAAATGAAGGAGAGCATGAGCAGCATCAGCGCGAACATGCACATGGCGAACATTCCGTCACGACTCCAACCATCCCAACCCCTCACTTGACCCACAACTGCGACGGTCATGAAAGTTCCTGAGGCCACGGCCGAAGACTTAACAATTCCAAGAACCACCAGGCCAACGCTTTCTTTCGTGAGAAGCGGTGCGGTTGCCACGCCAAAGAGTCCGCTCAAGAAGTACGTCAGAACTTGGGGGGCGGTGATGACGATGGCGATACATGAGAACAAGTAGATCCCACGAGAGATGTCGAGGGTCTCTCGCATCGCAAGCGAAAGGAATTCTCCGAACGATCCATGAAGATTCCCTCTGCTGTCTATGGCACCCGCATTGCTAGCTACCAGAGCCAAGAGTGAAGCAACAACGACGGCGAGCGAGAAGAAGAAAAAGATCATCCGTACGTCTGTTGCATGCTTCTTCTTGATCTGAGCACCGCAGATCGCGATGGCCGCCACCGCGAGAATTGCGCCAACTGTCGTTGTGCATTGAGGATTCATTCGAAGTCCATCTGATTCAGGGAGTGAGGACGGCGCCTCCATTCGACGCGGTCCCGAACTCCATCAGGAACAATCAACTGTTGGAACGAGAGGCTTTCAAGCCCTTTTCACCCAAGGTCGAGTTTCGGGATGGCTGAGGACCAATACCTCTTGGTGGCTACCAAAACACGAAAGCCCTTGAATCCTCAAGATTCAAGGGCTAATACGTTCAAGCTGGACTGCCTTAGACGTCGATGTTGGCCGCCCGCAGCGCGTTCGTCTCGATGAACTCCCGACGCGGTTCGACCTCGTCGCCCATCAGCATCGTGAAGACGCGGTCCGCCTCGATGGCGTCCTCGATCTGCACGCGCAGCAGGCGGCGGACCGTCGGGTCCATCGTCGTTTCCCACAGCTGCTCGGGGTTCATCTCGCCCAGACCCTTGTAGCGCTGGCGGCCGACGCTCGACTCGGCTTGCGTCATCAGCCAGGCCATCGCGGCGCGGAAGTCCGTCACCTTGCTTTCCTTGGCCTTGTCGCCCTCGCCCTTGCGGATCACGGCGTTCTCGCCCACCAGGCCCTTGAAGGTCTTGCCGGCTTCGGCCAGCACCTCGTAGTCGGCGCCGTGGACGAAGTCCGCGGTGATGATGCTCGAGCGCACGTTGCCGTGATGACGGCGGCTCACGCGCAGCAGCTGCTTGTCGGTGCGGGGATCGCTCTCCGCCGTGACCACCGCGTCGTGCAGCGCCGATTGCAGCGCGGTCGCGGAGACCTCCGCCGCTTCCTTGGTGTCCAGCGCCAGCGTCAGGCCGGAGGCCAGCAGGTGCAGCGCCTCGCCGTCCATCCAGGCCGACAGACGCTCGATCACGTTCTGCGCCGCCACGTACTGGCGAGCCTTGGACTCCAGGTCCTCGCCCTTGAGCGCCACGCCCGTGCCCACGCCGTTCGGATGCAGCTCGGCATCGTTCAGCGCGACCTTCAGCAGGAAACCGTCCAGCTCATGGCCGTCCTTCAGGTACTGCTCCTGCTTGCCGACCTTGACCTTGTACAGCGGCGGCTGCGCGATGTAGATGTGGCCGCGCTCGACCAGCTCCGGCATCTGACGGTAGAAGAACGTGAGCAGCAGCGTCCGGATGTGCGCACCGTCCACGTCCGCGTCGGTCATGATGATGATGCGGTGGTAGCGGAGCTTCTCCGGGTTGAAGTCGTCGCTGCCGGCACCGCGGCCGATGCCCGTGCCCAGCGCCGTGATCAGCGTGATGATTTCATTGCTGGTCAGCAGCTTCTCGTACCGCGCCTTCTCGACGTTCAGGATCTTGCCGCGCAAGGGGAGGATCGCCTGGAACTTGCGGTCACGACCCTGCTTGGCGGAGCCGCCGGCGGAGTCGCCCTCCACGATGTAGATCTCGCACAGCGCGGGATCCTTCTCCTGACAGTCGGCCAGCTTGCCCGGCAGGCCCATGCCGTCCAGCACGCCCTTGCGGCGCGTCATCTCGCGCGCCTTGCGCGCCGCCTCGCGCGCACGCGCGGCCTCGACGATCTTGCCGCAGATGATCTTGGCGTCGACCGGGTTCTCCAGCAGCCAGTCCGTCAGCTTGCTCGCGACGATTTCTTCCACCGGGCCGCGCACCTCGCTCGACACCAGCTTGTCCTTGGTCTGCGAGCTGAACTTCGGTTCCGGCACCTTCACGCTGATCACGCAGGCCAGGCCTTCGCGCATGTCATCGCCGGTGACGTCGACCTTGGCCTTCTTGGCCAGCTCGTTGTCCTCGATGTACTTGTTGATCACCCGCGTCATCGCCGCGCGCAGACCCGTCAAGTGCGTGCCGCCGTCGCGCTGCGGAATGTTGTTGGTGAAGCAGAGGACGCTCTCGTTGAAGCCGTCGTTCCACTGCATCGAGACCTCGACACCGACGTTGGTGTTCTGGTCCGACAGCTTGTCGCCTTGGGCGTGGAAGATGTTGGGGTTGAGCGCCGTCTTGCCCTTGTTGATGAACTCGACGAAGCCGCGCACGCCGCCCGCGAAGGCGAAGTTGTCTTCCTTGTTGTTGCGCTCGTCGACCAGGCGGATCTTCACGCCGTTGTTCAGGAACGAGAGCTCGCGCAGGCGCTTGGCCAGGATGTCGTAATGGAACTCGGAGTTCGAGGTGAAGATCTCCGTGTCCGGCAGGAAGTGCACTTCCGTGCCGCGCTTGTCGGTGTCGCCGACGATCTTCATCGGGCTGATCTCGAAGCCGTCGCGGACCTCGATCAGGCGATCCTGCGGGATGCCCTTCTTGAACTCGATCTGGTGGACCTTGCCCTCGCGGCGCACGGTCAGGCGCAGGGTCTTGGACAGCGCGTTCACGCAGGACACGCCCACGCCGTGCAGACCGCCCGAGACCTTGTAGCTGTTCTGGTTGAACTTGCCGCCCGCGTGCAGTTCCGTCAGCGCGATCTCGGCCGCCGAGCGCTTGGGCTCGTGCTTGTCGTCCATCTTCACGCCGGTCGGGATGCCCCGGCCGTTGTCGATCACCGAGATCGAGTTGTCCGTGTGGATGGTGATGACGATGTCGTCGCAGTAGCCGGCCAGCGCCTCGTCGATGGAGTTGTCCACGACCTCGAACACCAGATGGTGCAGACCCGTGCCGTCGGACGTGTCGCCGATGTACATGCCGGGGCGCTTGCGCACCGCCTCCAGGCCTTCCAGGATCTGGATGCTGGACTCGCCGTACCCCGCGCCGTCGGTCTGCTGCTGAGGCTGCTGGTCGGGATTCTGCTGAGGATCGGTCATCGGAAAACTTTCTCTTCTCACTGCTGGCCGCGACCGCCGGATCGGCGCGTCACGGACCTTCAAAAGCGCTGAAGCGGGCCGAAGCCCGCTCGTTCATCTGTCGTGGCGTCAGATACGCATCGGCATGACCACGTACTTGAAGCCGGTGTGGTCGGGGATGCTCAGCAGCGCGCTGGACGAACTGTCGTTCAGATCCACCCGCACCATGTCCTGCGACATGTTGGACAGCACGTCCATCAGGTAGGTCACGTTGAAGCCGGTCTCGATCTGGTCGCCGCCGTAGTCGATCTCGATTTCTTCCTTGGCCTCTTCCTGCTCGGCGTTGCTCGAGGCGATGGACAGCAGGCCCGGCTCGAAGGACAGGCGCACGGCCTTGAACTTCTCGCTGGTCAGGATGGCCGCGCGCTGCAGCGCCGCCAGCAGCGTGGTGCGGCCCAGGATCACGTGGAAGCGATGGTTCTTGGGGATGACGCGGTTGTAGTCGGGGAACTTGCCCTCGACCAGCTTGGTCACGAACTCCATGCCGCTGAAGCTGAACTTGGCCTGGTTGCCGGCGAAGCGCATCTCGATGGGGGCGCTCTCGTCGTCGCCCTTGCCGCCGTCCTTGAGCAGACGCATCAGCTCCAGCACGGTCTTGCGCGGCAGGATGACTTCCTGCTTGGGCATCTCGGTGTCGGTCTCGGCCTGGGCCAGCGCCAGACGGTGGCCGTCGGTGGCCACCAGGGTCAGGGTCTTGCCCTCGGCCACGAACAGGATGCCGTTCAGGTAGTAGCGGATGTCATGCACCGCCATCGCGAAGTGGACCTGGTTGATCAGGCCCTTGAGCGTCTTCTGCGGGACGCTGAACGCGGGACCGAAGTCCGCCGCTTCCTGCACCAGCGGGAAGTCGTCCGACGGGAGCGTCTGCAGGGTGAAGCGGCTCTTGCCGCCCTGCAGCGTCATCTTGCTCTGGTTCGAGGTCAGGCTGACCGTCTGGTCCGACGGCATGGACCGCAGGATGTCGATCAGCTTGCGGGCGCCGATCGTGGTCGAGAAATCGCCCTCGTCGCCCTCGAACTCGACCGTCGTGCGGACCTGGATCTCCAGGTCGCTCGTGGTCAGCTCCACCTGCTTGCCCTGCTTGCGCAACAGCACGTTGGCCAGGATGGGCAGGGTGTGGCGCCGTTCCACGATGCCGGACACCGCCTGCAACGCGGCAAGCACTTTGTCCTGGCTGTCTTTCAACACGATCATGTCAACCTCTCTCCACTGTTGGCTGTTCGGGCGAACGCGGCATTTTCGCTGATCGAGAAGGCCTTTTGCCTCATCCCTTCAGCGTTTGCTCCAGCACGTGCAACTGCTGGTTCAACTCGGTGTTCTTCTGGCGCTCTCCGCCGATCTTGCGCACGGCGTGCAGCACCGTCGTATGGTCCCGGCCGCCGAACAGCTCGCCGATCTCCGGCAGGCTCTTCTGGGTCAGCTCCTTGGCCAGGTACATCGCGATCTGGCGGGGCCGGGCGATGCTCGCGGGCCGCTTCTTCGAGTACATGTCCGCGACCTTGATCTTGTAGAAGTCGGCCACGGTCTTCTGGATGTTCTCGACCGAGATCTGCCGGTTCTGGATCGACAGCAGGTCCTTGAGCGCCTCGCGCGCCAGCTGGATGTTGATTTCCTTGTGCGAGAAGCGGCTGTAGGCCAGCACCTTGCGCAACGCGCCTTCCAGCTCGCGCACGTTGGCGCGCACGTTCTTGGCGATGAAGAAGGCCACGTCCTCGGGCATGGGCGCGCCCTCGGCGTCCGCCTTCTTGATCAGGATCGCGACCCGCATCTCCAGTTCCGGAGGTTCGATCGCCACCGTCAGGCCGGCGTCGAAGCGGCTGGTCAGGCGCTCGTCAATGTCCACCAGACCCTTCGGATAGGTGTCCGAGGTCATGATGATGTGCGCCCGCTTGGCCAGCAGCGCCTCGAACGCATTGAAGAACTCTTCCTGCGTCCGGTCCTTGCCGGCGAAAAACTGCACGTCGTCGATCAGCAGCAGGTCCAGCGAGTGGTACTTGGCCTTGAGCTCGTCGAAGGTCTTGCGCTGGTAGTTCTTGACAACGTCGGAGATGAACTGCTCGGCGTGCAGATAGAGCACGCGGGCATCCGGGCGGTCCTTCAGCAGCGCGTTGCCGACCGCGTGGATCAAGTGGGTCTTGCCCAGGCCGACGCCGCCGTAGATGAACAGCGGGTTGTACATCTGGCCCGGGGCGCCCGCCACGTGCAGAGCCGCGGTGCGCGCCATCTGGTTGGCGCGGCCGGGGACCAGGGTGTCGAAGGTCAGCGAGGTGTTGATGCGATGCCGCGTCGCGCTGGGCGGGACGTTGGGCGTCGCGCCGGGCTGGATGAGGCTGGCGGCCGTGGTCGGGGCGGCGGGTGCCTGGGCCGCGGTCGGAGCGGCGGCCGCTGGGGTGGCCGGACGGGCGGCCGCGGCCATGCCGGGCGCGGCGATCGGGGCGGCGGCCGGACCACCGCGCAGGCCGTGCTGCTGCAGCACCTGGCCCATGGACACGCCGGTCGAGCCGGTGCGCGGCAGCGGGGCGATGGCTTCACGCGGGGCGAGCGAGAGCTCCAGCCGCGCGGGCTTGCCGGCGAGCTCGGTGAGGATGGCTTCGATGCGGCCGGCGTACTGGCTGCGGATCCAGTCCAGCTTGAATCGGTTGGGGACGCGCAGGGACACCAGGACGGCCTCCTGGCCGTTCTCGTCCTGCTGGGCCACCTCCGCCGGGGGCAGCGGACGGATCCAGGTGTTGAATTGCTGTTCAGGCAGTTCGGCGGCCAGGCGTTCGCAGCCGCGCTGCCACAGTGCCGCCCCTGACAAGTCTGCGCTCATTGTGGAAAACTTATTCTTCGAGCGGCCGGATTGTACCGATCCAAGGCCGCGAAGCCAGGATTATCCACAGATTTTTTACCCCGGTCAAGTGCTGGTAATCCCCGTGGCGGGCTGGCGCCGGATTGACCCGCGTCCAAATCTTTGCTGTAATCGCGGGTTTTCCGGACGCCCGGACGTAGCTGCGTGGGCCTCCGATCTTCGAGCGGCTTCCGGCATCACCCGATGTCCCTCCGTCCGCGGCGCCAAGATGGCGCGAGGCGACGGGGAAGTTCCGAGATTTCCTAGAGGTTTGAATCATGAAACGCACTTATCAAGGCTCCAAGACCCGTCGCGCCCGTACCCACGGCTTCCTGGTCCGCATGAAGACGCGTGGCGGCAAGGCCGTCATCGCCGCTCGTCGCGCCAAGGGCCGCAAGCGCCTGGCCGTCTGAGCGTCACTTCCGACGACCTGATCTGCACACCGTGATCGGCCGCATCGTGCGATCGGCCGATTTCGAGCGCGTGCTGGGCACCCCCAGCCGCGCGCGCAGCGCGCACTTCGCCGTGCACCACTTGGCCGCCAGCCCCTCGCTGCCGAAGCGCCGCCCTGCCAAGGGACCGGTCGACTTGTCCACAGGTGATGCACCGATTCATCCCCAAGCTGTGGATGAATCATGCGATGCCCCCGATGCCGCGGCCTCGTCCGCGGCGTTGTCCATTCCGGACGACGCTTCGCATCGCGGCGCCGCGCTGACCGTCGAAACGTCCCCCGAAGTCCCCGCCGCGCCGCAAGGCGCCTGGCTGGGCTACGTCGTGCCCAAGCGGCACGCGAAACGGGCGGTCACGCGAGTCCTGCTCAAGCGCCAGATCCGCGCGGTCTTCGACGACCTCGGCGAGCTGCCGCCCGGCCTCTGGGTCGTGCGGCTGCGCATGCCTTTCGATCGCAAGCAGTTCCCCAGCGCCTCCTCGGACGCGCTGCGCGCCGCCGCGCGCGCGGAGCTGCTGCAGCTGACCCGCAAGCTGGCACGCCCACCGGCGGGCGGCTGAGCGGTTCGCGCCTCGGAGTCGACGATGGACACCCGCCCCGGCCTGCCGACGCGTCTGCTGATGGGGCTGGTGCGCGGCTACCAGCTGCTGTTCAGCGCCTGGCTGCGCGCCGGGTGCCGCTACAGCCCGACCTGCTCCGCGTACGCGATGCAGGCCTTGCGCCAGCATGGCGCCGCCGCCGGCACCTACCTGGCGGTCGGACGGATCCTGCGCTGCAATCCTTTCTGTCTGGGCGGACACGACCCCGTGCCTGACAATCCGCCCCGTCTGTTCACCCGACTGCTCGAGCGTCCGTCCCGATGCCGGCCGGGGACAGCAGCCTCTTCAACCGCCAATCCAAAAGCTTCCCATGACTGATATTCGCCGCACCATCCTGTGGGTGGTGTTCACGATGTCGCTGGTCCTGCTGTGGGACGGCTGGCAGCGGCACAACGGCCAGCCGTCGCTGTTCCACCCGGCCCCTGCCAAGACCGCCAGCGCCCCGACCGGCCCCGCCTCGGGCGCGGCCTCCGGCGCGACGCTCGCCGCCCAGCCCGCGACGGCCGCCTCCGGCGTGCCCGTCACGACCGCGGCCCCGGTGATCCAGAACAAGCTGGTCACCATCACGACCGACGTCGTCAAGGCGACCATCGACACCCGCGGCGGCAGCCTGGTGCGCGTCGAGCTGCTCAAGCACGCCGACGACACCAACCCCAGCGGCCACGTCGTGGTGCTGGATCCGCTGCGCCAGTACAGCGCGCGCTCCGGCCTGCTGAACGTCCCGAACGCGCCCTCGGACCAGACCGTGCTGTCGCTGGTCGACGGTCCGATGGACCTGAAGGACGGCCAGGACGCGCTGACCGTGCGCCTGGAAGGCGAGCAAGGCGGCGTCAAGCTGGCCAAGACCTACACCTTCAAGCGCGGCGACTACGCCATCGGCGTGCGCCATGAGGTCACCAACCAGGGCGCCGCCGCGGTCACGCCGCAGCTGTACCTGCAGTTGGTGCGCGACGGCCACGTCGACCACACCGGTCCGTCCTTCGCCCCCTCGTCGTTCTCGGGCCCGGCCCTGTACACGGACAAGGCGAAGTACCACAAGCTGTCCTTCGACGACCTCAAGAAGGGCAAGGCCGAGTACGACAAGAACGCCGACGACGGCTGGGTCGCGATGGTCCAGCATTACTTCGTCAGCGCCTGGCTGCGCAACGAAGCCGGCCCGCGCGAGTTCAACGTCCGCCCGCTCAACGAGAACCTGTACACCGCCGGCATGGTGATGAACTTCGCCACGATCGCGCCCGGCGCGACCGGCAAGCTCGACGACGTGCTGTACGTGGGTCCGCAGGAAGAGAAGAAGCTGGAAGACCTGGCCCCGGGCCTGGAGCTGGTGAAGGACTACGGCATCTTCAAGATCCTGTCCAAGCCGCTGTTCTGGCTGCTGGACCTGCTGCACCAGGCGCTGGGCAACTGGGGCTGGGCGATCATCGTCCTGGTGGTGCTGCTCAAGGCCGCGTTCTACGGCCTGAACGCCAGCGCGTACCGCAGCATGGCCAAGATGAAGGCGGTCAATCCGCGCATCCAGGAGCTGCGCGAGCGCTACAAGGACAAGCCGCAGCAGATGCAGCAGGAGATGATGCGCATCTACAAGGAAGAGAAGATCAACCCGCTGGGCAGCTGCCTCCCCATCTTCCTGCAGATGCCCTTCTTCATGGGCCTGTACTGGGTGCTGCTGTCCAGCGTCGAGATGCGCGGTGCCCCGTGGGTGCTGTGGATCCATGACCTGTCCAAGCCGGACACCCTCTTCGGTCACCTGCCCTACTTCAACGTGCCGATCGGCCCGCTGCCGCTGCTGATGACGCTGTCCAGCCTGCTGCAGGTCTGGCTGAACCCGCAACCGGCCGATCCGGTGCAGGCCAAGATGATGTGGATCATGCCGCTGGCCTTCAGCGTGATGTTCTTCTTCTTCCCGTCCGGCCTGGTGCTGTACTGGCTGGTGAACAACATCCTGTCGATCGCCCAGCAATGGATGATCAACAAGCGACTCGGCGTCACGAAGAGCTGATCCCGGAAATTCCTCACGCAGGAACAGGAAGCCCCCGCACCCCGGGGGCTTTTTTTCGTCCGTCGCCAGGCGCTTAATGCCATCCATGCGGGGGTCGCTTTCCGGAGCGCTCTCAAAGGAGCACCGGAAACCGGAGGCGCGTGGCGCCGGTTCACGAGAACCGTCGTCAAGGCCTACCCCGCGCCATACACCGGGCGACAGGTCGCGAGACAATCGCGGCCATGCTGTCGCCACTGTCCCGCCACCAGGATCCCATCGCCGCCATCGCCACCGCGCCCGGACGCGGCGCCGTGGGCATCGTGCGCGTCTCCGCGCCGCAAGACCTGACCCCGCTGGTGACGGTCCTCTGCGGCCGTGCGCTCAAGCCGCGCGAGGCCACCTACCTGCCCTTCCGCAGCGCCACCGGCGAGGCCATCGACCACGGTCTGGCGTTGCTCTTCCCCGCCCCGCATTCCTACACCGGCGAGCACGTGCTGGAGCTCCAGGCCCACGGCGGCCCCGTGGTGCTGCAGCTGCTGCTGGCCCGCTGCCTGGAGGCCGACCCCGCGCTGCGCATGCGCCTGGCCGAGCCGGGCGAGTTCACCCGGCGCGCCTTCCTGAATGGCAAGCTGGACCTGGCGCAGGCCGAGGCGGTGGCCGACCTGATCGACGCGAGCACCGAGGCCGCGGCGCGCAGCGCCGGCCGCGCGTTGGCGGGCGCGCTCAGCGGCGAGGTGGGCGGTCTGCGCGACGCCTTGATCCAGCTGCGCATGCTGGTCGAGGCCACGCTGGACTTCCCCGAGGAGGAGATCGATTTCCTCGAGCAGGCCGACGCGCTGGGCAAGCTGCGTGGGCTGCTCGCGCGGCTGGAAGCGCTGGTCGATCGCAGTCGCCAGGGCGCGATCCTGCGCGAAGGCATCAAGGTGGTGCTGGCCGGCCAGCCGAACGTGGGCAAGAGCTCGCTGCTGAACGCGCTGGCGGGGGCGGAACTGGCCATCGTGACGCCCATCCCCGGCACGACGCGGGACAAGCTCAGCCAGACGATCCAGATCGAGGGCGTGCCACTGCATGTGAGCGACACCGCGGGTCTGCGCGACACCGAGGACGAGGTCGAGCGCATCGGCGTGGCCCGCAGCTGGGACGCGATCGCGGACGCGGACGTGGTGCTGTTCCTGCACGACCTGACGCGGGTCGGCCATGCCGACTATGAGGCCGAGGACGCGGAGATCCGCGCACGGCTCGCGAGCGTCGACGCGGGCCGGATCCTGCAGGTCTACAACAAGGCCGACGCCCAGTCGCCCGCCACGCTGCCGGACGGCGCGCTGACGCTGTCGGCGAAGACCGGCGAGGGCCTGGACGCGTTGCGCCGGCGGCTGCTGGAGCAGGTCGGCTGGCACGCCGTGCCCGAGGGCCTGTTCATCGCCCGCGAGCGCCATGTGCAGGCGCTGCGCCGCACGCGCGAGCATGTCGAGCTGGCGCTGCTGCAGGCCGAGGCCAAGCCGGCCGCGCTGGACCTGATGGCGGAGGAACTCCGCATGGCCCACGACTCGCTCGGGGAGATCACCGGCGCGTTCACCGCCGACGACCTGCTGGGCGAGATCTTCAGCCGGTTCTGCATCGGGAAGTGAGGGCGGCGCGGCCGCTCAATGCCCCTCGAAGTCGACCAGCGAGAACACCTTCAGTCCGCCCTCGCGCAGCCGTTTCGAACCGCCCAGCTCCGGCAGGTCCACGATGGCGGCGCCCTCGATCACCTCCGCGCCCAGGCGCTCCAGCAGGCGCTTGCCGGCCATCATCGTGCCGCCGGTGGCGATCAGGTCGTCGATCAGCAGCACCCGGTCGCCGGGCTTCACCGCGTCGGTGTGCATCTCGACCGTGGCGCTGCCGTATTCCAGTTCGTAGGTCTCCTGCACCGTGGTGAAGGGCAGCTTGCCCTTCTTGCGGATCGGCACGAAACCGACGTTGAGCTCATACGCCAGCACCGAGCCGATGATGAAGCCGCGCGCGTCCAGACCCGCGATCGCATCGGGCCGCGCGTCGAAGTAGCGATGCACGAACTGGTCGATCAGCACGCGGAACGCGCGCGGGTTCGACAGCAGCGGCGTGATGTCGCGGAACTGCACGCCCGGCTCCGGCCAGTCGGGTACGGTGCGGATCTGCTGCTTCAGGAATTGGACGGCGTCTTGCATGGCCGCGATTGTCGCGCCTGAGCCCCGACAGCGCCCATGCCCACGACCGCACCGGGCTTCCCGCCCGTGACGGTCACCTCTGCCGCTGCCGCTGCCGCCGCGGCCCGTCAGGCCAGCTGCTGGCAGATCAGTCGGGCGCGTCCGGCCTGCTTGGCCGCGTAGAGCGCCGCGTCGGCGGCCTGGATCAGGCGCTGGGCCGGCGCCGCGGGCGGAGGCACGCAGGCCGCCACGCCGATGGACAGGCTCACCGAGCGCCGCACCGGCGAGCCCTCGTGCTCGATCGCGGCCAGGCGCACGCTGTCCAGGCAGCGCTGGGCGACCACCTGCGCGCCGGCCAGGTCGGTGTCCAGCAGCAGCACCGCGAACTCCTCGCCGCCATAGCGGCAGACGAATTCGCCGCCGCGGCCCACGCAGCTGCGCAGCAGCGTCGCGACGCGGCGCAGGCAGTCGTCGCCGGCGACATGCCCGTAACAGTCGTTGTATTGCTTGAAGTGGTCGATGTCGACCATCAGCAGCGCGAGCGAGCGCTCGGCCCGGCCGCCGCGCTGCCACTCCTGCTGCAGCAGCTGGTCGAAGAGCCGCCGGTTGCCCACGCCGGTCAACCCGTCGGTGGTCGACTGCCGTGCCAGCAGCTCGTTGGCGCGCTTGAGCCGCTCCTCCTGGCGCTTGCGCTCGGTCAGGTCGGTGAGGATGCAGACGTAGAGGTGGATGGTGTCGGTGCGCACCTCCGCGACGGTCAGCTGCAGGTGCAGCGCCTCGCCGTTGCGGTGGCGGGCATTGAGCTCGCGCGGATGGCCCAGCAGCGACTGCGGATCCAGCTGCGCCGCCGTGACCGCGCCATGCCCGCTCATCGACGCCCCCAGCAGCATGCCGATGTGCACGCCCTGCAGCTCCGGCGCGGTGAAGCCGAACAGCTGCTCGCAGCTGGGGTTGGCCTCCAGCACATGCCCGCCGGCATCCAGCGTCAGGATGCCGTTGGCGGCGGATTCGATGGTGGCGCGCAGCTGGGCGCGGCTGGCGGCCAGGTCCTGCTGCTCGTGGATCAGGTCGGTGACCTCCATCCGGACGCCGACGATGCCGCCCGAGGGCGTGCGCGATTCGTAGATCCGCAGCCACATGTCGTCGTGCACGCGCTGCAGCAGCGGGCTCTGCTGCCGGCCGCGCGCCTGCTTGCGCTCCTCCAGCCACTCGGGCTCACGGCCGAGCGCCTCGGGGATGCCGCCGCGCGCCAGCGATTCGCGCACCAGATCCTCGAAGGTGCTCTTGCGCTGGAAGTGCCGCAGCATGTGCGGATAGATCTCGACCAGCCGCCGGTTGTAGGCGATCAGCCGGTCGTCCTCGTCGAAGATCTCCACGCTGGCGGGCAACGCGTCGATGGCCTCCTCCATCGTGCGTTGCGCGCGACGGGCGCGAGCCTCGGCACGGGACAGCGTCGACACGACCATCACCGCCAGCAGCACCGTGAGGCCCAGCGCCGCCAGACCGATCCAGACGAGCCAGCCCTGCACACCGTGCCCGCCCAGCGCCGCGGACAGCACGATCGCCTGCAGGCCCACCAGCAGCGCGAACGCCAGCAGGGGCCAGGTGCGGACTTCGGCGTAGCGGTTCATGGCTCGTGGGGCGCGGGTGGCGGGGGCGAAAAAAAAGGTGGCTGATCCTAGCCACCCTTGTTCGCCGAGAAAACCGCCCCCAAGCGGGGGAGACGCGCACACGCGACGCGCGCCGTTGGCTTCGCGCCACGACGGCGCCAAGACGCCGTCAGCCTGTCGGCCAACACGGCCGGCGACGACGATCCGACCACCAGCCACCAGCCACCGCGGCGAGCCGGGCCCGGGCGTCCGACCCGGGCCGTGCCCGGATCAGCTGCCGCGCGTGATCGGCATGTCGACCGCGCCGGCCGGCAGCGACATGTGGCGCGCCAGCTCCAGCTTGGCCAGCGAGTTGCGATGCACCTCGTCCGGACCGTCGGCGAAGCGCAGCGTGCGCTGGCCGGCCCACATGTAGGCCAGCGGCGTGTCGTCGCTGACGCCCATGCCGCCGTGGACCTGCATGGCCCAGTCGATGACCTTGAGCGCCATGATCGGGGCGACGATCTTGATCATCGCGATCTCCGCCTTGGCGACCTTGTTGCCGACGGTATCCATCATGTAGGCGGCCTTGAGCGTCAGCAATCGGGCCTGCTCGATGCTGCAGCGGGCCTCGGCGATGCGCTCCTGCGTCACCGTCTGCTGCGCGATGGTCTTGCCGAAGGCCACCCGCGAGATGGCCCGCTTGCACATCAGCTCGAGCGCACGCTCGGCCGCGCCGATGGAGCGCATGCAGTGGTGGATGCGGCCCGGGCCCAGGCGACCCTGCGCGATCTCGAAGCCGCGGCCCTCGCCCAGCAGGATGTTTTCCACCGGGACGCGCACGTTCTTGAGCTCGATCTCCATGTGACCGTGCGGCGCGTCGTCGTAGCCGAAGACGCTGAGGTGGCGCTTGACGGTGATGCCCGGCGTGTTGGCCGGGACCAGCACCATGGACTGCTGCTCATGGCGGCCCGCGTCGGGATTGGTCTTGCCCATCACGATGTACAGCGCGCAGCGCGGATCGCCGGCGCCCGAGGACCACCACTTGGTGCCGTTGATGACGTACTCGTCGCCGTCGCGCTCGATGCGGCACTGGATGTTGGTGGCGTCGGAGGAAGCGACCTCCGGCTCGGTCATCAGGAAGGCCGAGCGGATCTCGCCGCGCAGCAGCGGCTCCAGCCAGCGGTCCTTGAGCCCTTCGGTCGCGTAGCGCTCCAGCGTCTCCATGTTGCCGGTGTCGGGCGCGGAGCAATTGAAGACCTCCGGCGCCCAGTAGACGCGGCCCATGATCTCGCACAGCGGCGCGTACTCGAGGTTGGACAGACCTTCCGGCGCGCGCGGTGAGCGCGGCAGGAACAGGTTCCACAGCCCGGCGGCGCGCGCCTTGGGCTTGAGCTCCTCGATCACCTTCGTCGGGATCCACGCGTTGCCGGCGCGGCGGTTGGCCTCGATCTCGGCGTGATAGCGCTTCTCGTTGGGATAGATGTGCTCGTCGAAGAACGCCAGCAGGCGCTCGCGCAACTGTTCAACCTTGGGGCTGTAGTCGAAGTTCATCAGGGGGCTCCCGGGATTCGCTCGTGGCGAGAAAGAAGTCGATGGCGCGCGCTCAGTCGCGGGGACCGCGCGGCTCGCGTTGATCGCGGTAGCGCAGGTACTGGGCGTACAGCGCTTCCATGGTGGTGGACCGTTCGTCCGCATGCAGCGGATGCGTCGGGGCGAAGTTGCACACGCGCAGCAGCCAGTCGCCGGGCTGCTCGCCGCGCGGCGGCGCGACGTCCAGCACGTTGATGCAGGCCGGCGATTGCACCCAGCTGCCCAGCATCACGCGCTGGCCGCCGGTCACCGCGTGAGAGAGGAAGGCCGCGTTGACCACGCCGTGCAGCACCAGCAGCGCGCAATCCCAGTCGGGATCGGCCTGCAGCCGTGCGATGCCGCCGAGCACGCGGTCCAGCAGCTCGCCCACGCTCTCGCCGTTGAGGAAGCGCTGCGACTCCGCGACGGGGCTGCGCTGCAGGCCGGTGAAGGCGCGGGTGAGCTCCTCCTGCGGGATGTCGCCGAGGCGGCCGCCGCGGATCTCCTGCCACTCGGGCCAGACCTGCGGCACGAGGGCCGCTTGATCCGAGTGTTCGAGCACCAGCTCGGCGGTCTCGACCGTGCGCGGCAGGCCCGAGACGATGACGCGATCGAAGCGCACGCCCGCGGCGCGGAAGGCCTCGCCGGCGGCGCGCGCCTGGACCAGGCCGTCCTCGTTGAGCCGCACCTGCTCGGGCAGCACCGGGCGTCCGGTGACGCCGTCGAAGTAGGTCACCGCGCCATGCCGCATCAGGTAGACGCGGCGGCGATTCGGCGTGCGGGGCTGGGTGTCCAACATGGGCGGCAGTGTGGCGCAACGGGAAGGGACGCACTGTCGCGCAGGCGGCAGGCACGCGGCTCGGGCCACAATTCGCGCCGCATGTCCGAACGGCCCGTGGGCCGACGCTCGAGCCGATGTCGCGAAGGTGGCATCCCGAGCCCTGACGACCACTCTTTCCTGCTGCCCTGACGCTTTGGTGACAAGCCCCTCCCCGCCTTCCTCCTCGCCGTCCCCGTCGACCTCGATGCCCTCGCCGCGCCGCGCCGCGCCGATGGACTCGCCGGCCGCGCGCGACGCCTCGCTGCGCGACGACATCCAGGTCCTGCGCGCGATCGCCGTGCTGTGGGTGCTGCTGTATCACGCGCAGATTCCGGGCGCTTCAGGCGGCTACCTGGGCGTGGACATCTTCTTCGTCATCTCCGGCTACCTGATCACCGGGCTGATCCAGCGAGCCTTGCAGCGCGGCGGCTTCTCCTTCCTGGCCTTCTACGGACGACGCGCGCGGCGCCTGCTGCCCGCCGCCTACGTGGTGCTGGGCGCGACGCTGCTCGCCGTGCCCTGGGCGCTGAATCGCACCGAGCAGCTGGACTTCGTCGCGCAGCTGCTGGGATCGCTGGGCTTCGCGAGCAACCTGGTGCTGTGGCATCAGACGGGCTACTTCCAGGGCGCGTCCGATCACAAGCCGCTGCTGCACTTCTGGTCGCTCGCGCTGGAGGAGCAGTACTACCTCGTGCTGCCCGCGTTGCTCGCGTTCAGCGTGGCGCGCTGGCGCGCGGCGATCGCGGTCGCGGTGACCGTCGCGAGCCTCGCGCTGCTCGCGTGGTGGCAGCCGCGCGATGCGAGCGCGGCCTTCTACCTGCTGCCCACGCGCGCGTGGGAGCTCGGCCTGGGCTCGATCGGCGCGCTGCTCTCGCCCGCGTTCATCGGGAGCGAGACGGTGCAGCGCGTGCTGCGTCGGATCGCCTGGCCCGCCGGGCTGCTGCTGATCGTCGTTCCGGCGCAGCCGGCGTGGTTCGGCGCGTCGCATCCGGGACCGGCCGCGATGATCGTGTGCGTCGCCACACTCGCCTTGCTGCTGCGCGCGCCCGCGCCGCTGTCGAGGGCCTGGATGCCGATGGTGCGGGTCGGCGACTGGTCGTACGCGCTGTACCTCGTGCACTGGCCGCTGCTCGCCTTCCTGCACAACGCCTGGGTCGGTCTGAAGGCCGATCCCGCGGCGCTGATGGCCTGGCGCATCGGCGCGGTCGCGCTGACGGTGCCGCTCGCGTGGGCGCTGCATCGGCTGGTGGAGACGCCGGCGAAGGCGGCGTTGACCGGTGCGCGCGGCGCGGTGGTGCTGGGCAGCGGGACCTTGCTGCTCGCCGCGGGCGCGGTGATGTTGACGCTGCATCGGCCCGCGCCGGGCGCGATCGACTTCGTCGAGCTGCGCAAGCCCAACTACGGGCTGTCCGCCAACTGCGACGCGGAGGAGCCCTTCGACGGCCGCGAGGCCTGCCGCACGCGTCCGGGCGCGCGCTGGATGGTGTGGGGGGATTCGTACGCGATGCACCTGGTGCCAGGTCTTGTCCGCGTGGCCAGTGACCGCGGTCTGGTGCAGGCGACCAAGTCGTCCTGCGGCCCCTTCCCCGGCCTGACGCCGGTGCGGGCGGAGCTGGGCCGCGGCAACACCTTCGCGTCGCCGTGGGTCGAGCAATGCGCGGCGTTCAATGCGTCCGTGCTGGGCTGGTTGGCGCGCCATCCGGAGATCGAGACGGTCGTGCTGTCCAGCTTGCTGACCCAGTACGTCGATGACTCGAAGTACGAGCTCCAGCCCACCGGGAAGCCCCCTGCCGCGCGCATCCGCGGCGAAGCCGCGATGCGGGCGGCGCTGCTCGAGGATCTGGGCGCGACGATTCGCAAGCTGCGCGCGATGGGCAAGAAGGTGATGGTGGTGGCGCCGCCGCCGTCGGCGGGCTTCGACATCGCGGGCTGCCTGGAGCGGAAGCAGGCGGGGCGGTGGACGCTGGGTGCGCCCGTGGGCTGTGCGATCGACGTGGCGGAGGACCAGGAGCGCCGCGCAGGGGAGCATCGATTCATCGACGAGTTTGCGAAGTCGGATCGCAAGCTGCCGGTGTTGCGATTCGAACCGCTGCTGTGCGACGCGACGCGCTGCCAGGTCGAGCGCGATGGCATCCCGCTTTATCGCGATCAGGGGCATCTGAGCCGCGAGGGCTCTCTGCTGCTCATGCCGGCCGTGATGGAGGAAGTCACCGGGCAGACGCAGATGGCGTTGGCGAGATGAAGACCCTCACCCCAACCCTCTCCCGCAAGCGGGAGAGGGAGTGACTCGTCCGCTTGCAGGAGAAGGGGGCTCGTCCGCTTGCAGCAGAGGGAGTGACTTGTCCGTTTGCAGGAGAAGGAATGACTCGCCCGCTTGCAGCAGGAGGAGTGACTCGTCCGCGAGCGGGAGAAGGGATGACTCGCCTGCGAAACCGAGACCGAGGGCTGCCGGTGGTGGTGGCGAGCGCGCGGTCCCTGTGACTCCCTCGCCCCCGGGAGGGGGAGAGGGTGGGGGTGAGGGGGTGTTTCGGGCTGTGCCGATCAGCCGACCAGCAGGCCATGCTCCGCGCGTGCGAGCGCTTCCGGCGTTCCGGAGACCACCAGCGTGTCCCCGCCGCGCAGCACCAGCTCATCGCTCGCGTCCTGCACCGCGCCGTTCGTGCGCCTGACCGACACCACGCTCACGCCCCAGACCGCCAGGCCGACCTCGCCGAGCTTCTGCCCATCCAGCGCGCTCGCCGTCGGCAGGCTGATCGACTGCAGGCGAGCCTGATCCCGCTCCTCCCCGGTGTCGTCGTCGGCGCCATGGAAGTAACCCCGCAGCAGCCCATAGCGCCGATCCCGCGCATCCCGCGTGATCCGCAGCACCCGCCGCATCGGCACGCCCACCAGCGCCAGCGCATGGCTGGCCAGCATCAGCGAGCCCTCGATCGCCTCCGGCACCACCTCGGTCGCGCCCGCGGCGCGCAGCTTCTCCAGGTCGCTGTCGTCGATGGTCCGCACGATCACCGGCACCTGCGGCGCGTGGCTCCGCACCTCGTGCAGCACCTTCAGCGCCGAGGCGGTGTCGTGATAGCTGATCACCACCGCGCTCGCCCGTGACAGACCCGCCGCGATGAGGCTCGGCAGCCGTGCCGCGTCGCCGAACACCACGCTCTGTCCCGCCGCCGCGGCCTGGCGCACGCGATCGGGATCCAGGTCCAGCGCCATGTAGGGGATGTGCTCCGCCTCCAGCAGCGTCGCCAGGTTCTGCCCGCTGCGGCCGTAGCCACAGATGATCACGTGCGCCTCGGACTTGATCGACTTCTTCGCGATCGTCGTCAGCTGCACCGATTGCAGCAGCCAGTCGCTGGCCGACAGCTTCATCACGATGCGGTTGCTGTGCTCGATGATCAGCGGCGTGGCCAGCATCGACAGCACCATCGCCGCCAGCACCGGGCTCACCCACTGCGCCGCGATCAGGTTCTGCTGCGCGCCCAGGGTCAGCAGCACGAAGCCGAACTCGCCCGCCTGCGCCAGATAGAGGCCGGTGCGCAGCGCCACGCCGGTCGGCGCGCGGAACAGCTTGGCCAGGCCCGCCACCAGCACGAACTTCGCGAAGGTCGGCGCCAGGGTCAGGATGATCACCAGCGGCCATTGGTAGACCAGCGTCTGCCAGTCCAGCCGCATGCCGATCGTGATGAAGAACAGCCCCAGCAGCACGTCGTGGAAGGGGCGGATGTCCAGCTCCACCTGGTGCTTGTACTCGGTCTCCGCGATCAGCATGCCGGCGACGAAGGCGCCCAGCGCCAGCGACAGGCCCGCGTGCTCGGTCAGCCAGGCCAGCCCCAGCGTGACCAGCAGCAGGTTCAGCATGAAGAGCTCCTGGCTCTTGCGCCGCGCCACCAAGGTCAGCCAGCGCCGCATCACATGCTGGCCGCCGGTCAGCAGCAGCGTCAGCAGCACCGTGGCCTTCAACGCGGCCCACCCCAGCGACTCGATCATCTGGGAGCCTGTGCCGCCCAGGGCCGGAATCAGGACCAGCAGCGGCACCACGGCCAGGTCCTGGAACAGCAGCACGCCGATCACGCGCCGGCCGTGCTCGCTCTCCAGCTCCAGCCGCTCGGCCATCAGCTTGACGACGATGGCGGTGGAGCTCATCGCCATCGCCGCGCCCAGCACCAGCGAGCCCTGCCAGCCCAGCTCCCAGTGCAGCCCCATCGCCGCGAAGAGCCACTGCAGCAGCAGGTTGCCGCCCATGGTGCCGGCCACCGTCACCACCACCTGCAGCAGCCCCAGCCCGAAGACCATGGACCGCATGCTGTGCAGCTTGGGCAGGTTGAACTCCAGGCCGATCGCGAACATCAGGAAAACGACGCCGAACTCGGCCAGGTTCTGCACACCGGGGACGTCGCTGGCCAGCGCCAGCGCGTTGGGGCCGATCAGCACGCCCACCACCAGGTAGCCCAGGATGGGCGGCAGCTTCAGCGTGCGGCACACCACCACGCCCAGGACGGCGGCGATCAGATAGATGAGGGTCAGGTCCAGGGCGGTGAGCATGGCGCCGATCCTACTGGTCCCTCACCTCGGGCGGACCCGGATGCGGCAAGGACCGCCCTGCGACATAGTCGGCGCCCTGCCGGTCGTCGCATTCCAAACACACAACTGACCGGGACGAGGGAGATCCACACATGTTTGCCATGCTTCGCGGCGCCGTCGTGGCGCGCGCGCTGAGCACCGCCGTGCTCGCCCTGGGCCTGAGCGCCCTCACCGGCTGCGCCAACTTCTACGTCGACAACAAGTTGCCGGAAGTGCCGGCGACGCAGTTCACCAAGCCGGCCGAACCGCGCGCGGTCCAGCTGTTCTTCGAGTTCCAGACCAAGGGCGTGCAGAACCAGATCGCCACCGCGCACCTCAAGACCCGCGTCACTGAGCAGATCCGCGACAGCGGTGTCTTCAGCGCCGTGTCCGACGGGCCGGTGCCCGGCGGCGCGACGCTCAGCATCGTGATGGACAACGTGCCGACTTCCGACGACGCCTTCAGCAAGGGCTTCGTCACCGGCCTGACCTTCGGTCTGGCGGGGTCGCAGATCGGCGACGGCTACCTCTGCACCGCGACCTATCGTGCGCCGGGCGGGCCGGCCCCCATCGTCAAGAAGGCGCGTCACGTGCTGTGGACCACCGTGGGCGCCAAGTCCGCGCCGCCCGACGCCATCAAGGCGACCAGCGCCGAAGAAGCCATGACCCTGATCAGCCGTCAGATCGTGAGCAACGTCCTCAACGACGTCACCCGCGATCCGAGCTTCCGCTGAGCACCGCGCCGCTGATCGCGGCGCCGCTTCCATTCCAACAAGCCAATACCGACCTCGGGGAGTCTCATGACCCAATCTCTGCTCCGCACCACCCGCCTGGCCCTGGCGCTGAGCGCCGTCGCCGTGCTCACCGCCTGCGTCAGCGCCAAGATGCCGCCGCCCTCCGCCAGCCCGACCAACGTCGCCAAGCTGCAAGCCGCCTCCGCCGCGCCCTCGCAGCTGGGCAGCTTCAAGCTGGCCGCCGGCAAGCCCGCCGACATGGACACCACTTTGGGCGGCCTGCGCGGCTCGTCGGTGTCGCCCTCGGCCGGCACGTTCTCGGCCCAACTGCGCGATGAACTGGGCGCCGAGCTCAAGGCCGCCGGCCTGCTCGACCCGGCGAGCACCATCGTCATCGAAGGCGAGCTGACCGACAGCAAGGTTGACGCCGCCATCGGCACCGGCACGGGCCGTCTCGCGGCCCGCTTCGTCGTCAAGCGCGCTGGTCAAAAGGTCTTCGACAAGGAACTGGCCGCCGAATCCAGCTGGGAGTCCAGCTTCGTCGGCGCGACTGCCATTCCGCTGGCCATCAACCAGTACGGCGCCCTCTACAAGGCGCTGATCGGCAAGCTGCTGGACGACGCCGACTTCCGCGCCGCGGTGAAGAAGGGCTGATCGCGGCCTGCGTACCGCACGCACGAGCGGCCTTGTGCCACCCCATCGACGGACCCCGCGGGGTCCGTTGTTCATGGGCGCTCGGATGGCGGTGTCTGCCGCGCCGTCCTCGCTCCGACGGGTGATGGGAGGGGCCGCCGAAGGGGGCTGGCTTTGGTCACGCCCGAAGCGCAAACTACCCGCCTTATGCATCGGGCGCATGCCCGCATGTGCACTCGGCTTTGCCGGACGTGGCGGGCGGGCGGAGGTTCGGGGTACCGTTCGCGCCACCGAAAAGTTACGGAGCATTTCATGCCCAATCTGTCTTTCGTTTCTCCCACGCGCAACAGTCCCTGGGGCACCTACCTGTCCCAGATCGACGCCGTCGAGCCGTATCTGGGCAAGCTGGCACGCTGGGTGGAAACGCTGCGCCGCCCCAAGCGCGCGCTGATCGTGGACATCCCCATCGAGCTGGACAACGGCACCATCGCCCACTACGAGGGCTACCGCGTGCAGCACTCGCTGACCCGCGGCCCCGGCAAGGGCGGCGTGCGCTACCACCCGGACGTCACGCTGGAAGAAGTGATGGCGCTGTCGGCCTGGATGACGGTCAAGAACGCCGCGGTGAACCTGCCTTACGGCGGCGCTAAGGGCGGCATCCGCCTGGACCCCAAGACGGTGTCCATCAAGGAACTCGAGAAGATCACCCGCCGCTACACCAGCGAGATCGGCATGATCATCGGCCCGACCCAGGACATCCCCGCGCCTGACGTGAACACCAACGGCCAGATCATGGCCTGGATGATGGACACGTACTCGATGAACGTCGGCGCGACCGCCACCGGCGTCGTCACCGGCAAGCCGATCGCGCTGGGCGGCTCGCTCGGCCGCGTGGCCGCTACCGGCCGCGGCGTGTTCGTCGTCGGTCGCGAGGCGATGCGCCGCCTGAACGTGAACATGGAAGGCGCCCGCATCGCCGTGCAGGGCTTCGGCAACGTGGGCTCGGTGGCCGCGAAGATGTTCGCCGCCAACGGCGCGATCGTCGTGGCCGTGCAGGACCACACCGGCACCATCCTGAACGAGAAGGGCCTGGACATGACCGACCTGCTGGACCACGTGGCCCGCACGGGCGGCGTGGGCGGCTTCAAGGGCGCCGACCGCATCGACAACGAGAACTTCTGGGACGTGAAGTCGGACATCCTGATCCCGGCCGCCCTGGAAGGCCAGATCACCGGCGAGCGCGCCAAGCGCGTGCAGACCCGCGTCGTCATCGAAGGCGCCAACGGCCCGACGACGCCGGACGGCGACGCCGTGCTGGCGGACCGCGGCATCATCGTCGTCCCCGACGTGATCGCTAACGCCGGTGGCGTGACGGTCTCCTATTTCGAATGGGTGCAGGACTTCTCGTCCTTCTTCTGGACCGAGGACGAGATCAACGTCCGCCTGGACAAGATCTTGGTCGGCGCCTTCAAGGGCATCTGGGACACGGCCGAGCAGCACAAGATCCCGCTGCGCACGGCGGCCTTCACCGTGGCTTGCACGCGCGTGCTGGAAGCCCGCGAAGAGCGCGGTCTGTACCCCTGACCCTCAGGACCGCGGTTCGCCGCGGTTTCGCGTGGTTACGACGAAGCGGGCTCCTCGGAGCCCGCTTTTTCATGGGGCCGACGCCCCCTGGCGGGGCGCCGGCGCCCTGCGCCTCGGCGTGTCAATGCGAGATCTTCGTCCCCAGCACTTGCAGGAACTGCGCGATCCACGCGGGATGCGCGGGCCAGGCCGGCGCGGTGACCAGCTTGCCGTCCGTGACCGCCTGGTCGACGGGGATGTTGGCGTAGCTGGCCCCGGCGAGCTCGACCTCCGCCGCGCAGGCCGGATAGGCCGAGACCTTGCGGCCGCGGATGATGCCGGCCGCCGCCAGCAGCTGCGCGCCGTGACAGATCGCGGCGATGGGCTTGTCGGACTGCGAGAAGTGCTGCACCAGCGGCAGCACGCCGGGCATGGTGCGCAGGTACTCCGGCGCGCGGCCGCCGGGGATGACGAGGCCGTCGTAGTCCTGCGGCTTCACCGCATCGAAGCTGGCGTTCAGCGTGAAGCGATGCCCCGGCTTCTCCGAGTAGGTCTGCGCCCCCTCGAAGTCATGGATGGCCGTCAGCACGAAGTCCCCGGCCTTCTTGCCGGGACACACGGCGTCCACCTGGTGGCCCACCGCCTGCAGCGCCTGGAAGGGCACCATCAGTTCGTAGTCCTCGACGTAATCGCCGGCCAGCAGCAGCAGCTTCTTCCCCATCGCTTCTCTCCAGAGTCGGTTGTGGAGCGCCGATTCTGGGAAGCGATCGTGACGGGTGGCTAGTTATCGCGACGTAACCGCGTCGGCGTCGCGGGATCGGAAGTACGGCGCCGCCGCGACCGCCAGGGCCCAGCAGATCCAGGCCGTCCACAGGGTGTGGCTGGGGTAGTGCGCGCCGCGCGCCAGCTGGGCGCCACCGTACAGCACGCCCATCACCAGCACGCCGGCCAGCGCCAGGCGCGCCTGGACCGGATAGGCGCGGCGCAGCATGAAGAAGAGGCTGAAGAACGCGAAGGCGGAGCTCGCATGGCCCGACGGGAAGCAGTGGCCGGGGCCGCCGTCCCGCACGCCGAAGCTCCAGTGCGAGACGTAGCGGGCGGTGCCGCCGAACTCGGCCAGGTCCCAGGGGCAGCTGGTGGCGCTGCCGTGCTTGATGAGGGGGATCAGGATCAGGCTGACGGCGGTCAGGGCCACCGCGCCCCAGCGCTCACGCCGGGTCAGGCGCGGCCACAGCGGGCGGATCGCGTTCACCACCAGCATCACGGCCATCCCGGTCGCGACCCAGCGGCCGCCCTGGTGCAGCACGCCAGCCGTCAGCCAGTGGTCGCGCAGCGCGAAACCGTTGGCGTTGCCGAACAGCCGGACCACCGCCAAGTCCCAGCCGGCCAGGTCCCACAGCAGGAGCGCGACAAAACCCGCCAGCGCGATCGCGAGGGCGCGACCGAAGCGGGGCGAGGCGTCGAGCGAGGAAAGTGCCGGCGCGTGCGTGAGCTCGGCGGCGGCGGCCAGAGGACGGGAGAACGGATTCTTCACGGGGAGGCAGTGGGCGCCGCGGGGCTGAAGGTCTCCTGAAGTGAAGCTGAAGCCCGGCTGAAGACGGGTGCGGAACTTGCCGGTCGGGCGGCCGCGGGGACGGGTGTCTCGTCCGGACCCCGGACCGCTGCTATCGTTTCCCCCGTGTTGCCGGCCCGCGTCACCCGATCGGGCCCCCGTTTCCGTTCCCATCCCCCATTTCCCACCCGGATCTCCCCCATGCGACTGCTGCTGCTGGAAGACGACGAACTGCTCGGCGAGGGCCTGAGCGATTTCCTGCGCGCGGAGGGGCACACCGTGACCTGGGCCCGGCGCCTGTCCGAGGTGCTGCCCCGGCAGCATGAGGAGTTCGACGCCCTGCTGGTCGATTGGCAACTGCCGGACGGTTCGGGCCTGGACTGGCTGCGGGGGCTGCGGCAGCGCGGCGTGCCCACGCCGGCGCTGATGCTCACCGCCCGCGACCTGCTCGCCGACCGCCTGCAGGGCCTGGACGGCGGCGCCGACGACTACCTGGTCAAGCCCTTCGCCCCCGAGGAGCTCGCGGCCCGCCTGCGCGCCGTCAGCCGCCGCCACATGGGCGCGAGCAGCTCCCAGCGCCGTTACGGCGAGGTCTGGCTGGACCTCGCCGCCAAACGCGCCACGCGCGAGGGCCAGGCCGTCGAGCTGACCGCGCGCGAATGGGCCGTGCTGGAAGCGCTGGCGCAGCGCGCCGGGCGGCTCTATCCGAAGCGGGAGCTGGAGCTGCAGGTGCTCGGCGACGACGCCGAGGTGCAGAGCAACGCCCTGGAGGTCCACGTGTCCAGCCTGCGCCGCAAGCTCGGCCGCGAGCTGATCGAGACCGTCCGCGGTCTGGGCTACCGGCTCGGCGCGGAGGCGGCTTGAGCGCCGCGCCGCCGCGCCGCCCGTCGATCGCCGGCCGGCTGGCGCGTCAGCTGCTGCTGATCTCGGTCTTCTGGGCTCTGCTGGCCGGACTGTGCGTCTGGCTGGTGGTGCAGGAGGAGGTCGATGAACTGCTCGACGAGACGCTGCAGGCGTCCTCCCAGGTGCTGGGCCAACTGCTGCGCCAGCAGGCGCCGATGCCGGCCGAAGTGGCTGACGGGGACGACCTCAGCACCCATTTCGCGTGGCAGCTGGTGGGGCCCGACGGCACGCTGCTGCACCGCTCGCCGCTGGCGCCGGTCAAGGCCTGGAAGCTGCCGCCCGGCTTCAGCGACTGGGCGGACGACGGTACCGACGGCGACGACTGGCGCGTCCACGTCCGGCCGCTGCCGACGGCGGCCGGCCCCGGCTGGCTGATGGTGGCGCAGACCAGCGCCGAGCGGAAGGAGGTCCGCACCCGTGTCGGTCTGGCGAGCGCCTTCTCGGCGCTGCTGGTCGGCGGGCTGTGCATGGTCTGGCTGAACCGCCGCGCGCGGCAGGAGCTCGAGCCGCTGGATCAGCTCACCGTGGCCCTGGCCCAGTACGACCCGCTCGACAGCCGGCAGCTGCTGCCCGAGCAGCAGCGCCGCGAGCTGGTCGAGATCCGCGCCGCGGTGCTGGACCTGGGCCAGCGCCTGGCGCAGCGCGTGGCCAACGAGCGCGCCTTCAGCGCCCATGCCGCGCATGCGCTGCGCACGCCGCTGGCCGGCATGGACGCGCAACTGGCGATGGCGCTGCGCGAGGCGCCGCCCGAGGCGCGCGGCCGGCTGCAGCGCACCCGCGAGGCCGCCGACCGGTTGCGGCGCGTCGTGACGGCCCTGCTGACGCTGTTCCGCACCGGCATGAGCCTGCGCTGGCAGCGGCTGGACCTGATCGAGCTGCTGTCGATGCTGCCGCTGCCCGACGGGCTGGCGCTGGACATGCCCGAGGAAGCCTGGGTCGATGCCGATCCGGACCTTCTGGCGGCGGCGCTGATCAACCTGCTGGACAACGCCTGGCGGCATCGCGCGACGCGGCTGGTGCTGCGCTGCCATGCGCTGCCCGGCGGCGGCGCGGTGCTGGAGATCGCCGACAACGGCGAGGGCGTGCCGGACTGGCAGCGCGTGGACCTGAACGACGCGCTCGAGCGCCAGCAGTACGAGGGTCGCATGGGCCTGGGACTCATGATGGCGGACCTGGTCGCGCGGGCCCACGGCGGCGACCTGCGGCTGCCCGCGGCGACCGAGGGATTCGTCGTCGCGATGCGCCTCGGACCGGCGCCGGACTGAGCCCGGCGGTCCCGGCTCGGCGCCGGTGCGCTTCGGAGGGGGCGGCTACACTTTCGCCCTGTATGACGACCCACGCCGCCCTCACCCATTCCCGCGCGCTCGACGTCGCGCGCCAGGCCCTGCAGGTCGAGTCGGACGCGTTGCTCGCGCTGATTCCCCGCCTGGGCGAATCCTTCGAGCAGGTCGTGCGGCTGATCCTGTCCTGCGACGGCCGCGTGGTCGTGATGGGCATGGGCAAGAGCGGCCATGTGGGTCGCAAGATCGCCGCGACGCTCGCGTCCACCGGCACCCCCGCGTTCTTCGTCCATCCCGGCGAGGCCAGCCATGGCGACCTGGGCATGGTCACGCCGCAGGACATCGTCCTGGCGCTGTCCAACTCCGGCGAGAGCGACGAGCTCAACGCCGTGATCCCGGTGCTCAAGCGCCTGGGCGTGAAGCTGGTCGGCATGACCGGCGGCGCCAGCTCCTCGCTGGCGCGCCATGCGGACTTCGTGCTCGATTCCCGCGTGGAGCAGGAGGCCTGCCCGCTGAACCTCGCTCCGACCGCCAGCACCACCGCGCAGATCGCGCTGGGCGACGCGCTGGCCGTGGCGCTGCTGGACGCGCGCGGCTTCCGCGCCGAGGACTTCGCCCGCTCGCACCCGGGCGGCTCGCTGGGTCGCAAGCTGCTCACCCACGTGCGCGACCTGATGCGCGCCGGCGACGCGCTGCCGCGCGTGACGGCCGAGCTGCCCCTGCTGGACATGATGCGGGTGATGTCCGACAAGGGCCTGGGCTGCGCGGTGCTGACGGACGCGGACGGCAAGGTCGCCGGCATCTTCACCGACGGCGACCTGCGCCGCCTGATCGAGCGCGGCACCGACCTGCGCGGCCTGACCGCGGGCCAGGTGATGCATCCGAAGCCGCGTACCGTCTCCGCCGACGCGTTGGCCGTCGACGCGGCCGACCTGATGGAATCCGCGCGGATCACGCTGGTCCTGGCCGTCGACGCCGAGCAGCGCCTGCTGGGCGCGATCAGCATCAACGACCTGATGCGCGCGAAGGTGATCTGATGACGGCTCCCACGCTTCCCACGGGCGCTCCGCGCATGGCGCTGAACGAGCTCCAACCCGCGCTGCGCTTTCCGCCCGAGTTGCTGCTCAAGGCGCAGGGGCCCGCGCTGGGTCTGAAGGCCGCGATCTTCGACGTCGACGGTGTGCTCACCGACGGCCGCATCTACCTGAGCGAGCGCGGCGAGGAGTTCAAGGCCTTCGCCACGCTCGACGGCCACGGCCTGAAGCTGTTGGCGCAAGGCGGCATCGTGCCCATCGTGATCACCGGGCGTGACTCGCCGGCGGTGCGCCGCCGTGTCGCCGACCTCGGCCTGAAGCACGCGGTCTACGGCGCCAAGGACAAGCTGGCCGCCGCGCTGCCGCTGCTCGCGGAACTGGGCGTGGACTGGCCCGAGGTCGCCGCCATCGGCGACGACTGGCCCGATCTGCCGCTGATGGTGCGCGCGGGCTTCGCCTGCGCCCCGGCGCAGGCCCACGCCGAAGTCAAGGCCGTCGCGCACCACGTCACCGAGGCCGCCGGCGGCCACGGCGCCGCGCGCGAGTTCTGCGACCTGATGCTGATGGCCTCGGGCAAGTACGCCGCGCTGCTGCACGGCCACCTGGTCACGCTCGACGGGGGCGCCGCCTGATGGCGACCCTCGCTCCGCCGCCGACCGGTCCCCGGCGCCGCGCCCAGCCGCTGATGTGGCGGCTGCAGTCGCTGCTGGCCAGCTACGTGCCGCTGCTGCTGATGGCGCTGCTGGCGGGCTTCACCTGGTGGCTCATCAAGAACACGCCACAGCTGGAGGCCCCGCGCGAGCGCGCCGCGCCGCGTCACGAGCCCGACTACCGGATGAACGATTTCGAGGTCGAGCGCTTCAGCAGCGACGGCCGCCTGCTGGGTCGCGTGATCGGCAAGGAGATGCGTCACTACCCGGACAACGACACGCTGGAGATCGACGCGCCTCAGCTGCGCGCCTACGGTAAGCAGGGCGAGCTGCTGGTCGCCGACGCGCAGCGCGGCCTGTCCAACGGCGACGGCAGCGAGGTGCAGTTGCTCGGCGAGGTGAAGGTCAAGCGCTATCCCGGCGGCGATCCGAACGAGCGGCCCGATCTGGAGCTCTACGGCGAGTTCCTGGCGGCCTTCCCGCAGCAGCAGATCATGCGATCGCACCTGCCGGCCCGTGTGCTGGGCATGGGCGCGGACATGCAGGTCAAGAGCTTCGACTACAACCACCTGACCGGCCAGCTGCGCTTCAGTGGCGGCGGTCGTGCCACCTTCAGCACGCGTCCCGGGGCGGTGTCGACGGGCGCGGCCGCGAAGGCCGCCACGCCCGCGGCTTCCGCGCCGGCCGCCCGCCAACGATGAACCGACTCGTCTACATCACCGGTGCCTCCAGCGGCATCGGGCAGGCGCTCGCGTTGCGCTACTACCGCGAGGGCTGGTCCCTGGCCCTGGTCGCGCGCCGCGTCGACGACCTGACCGCCTGGGCCCAGTCCCAGCAGCTGGAGTCCGCGCGCTGGCGCGTCTATCGGGCCGACGTCAGCAACGTCGACGAGATCGTCGACGTCGGTCGTCGCTGCATCGCCGAGCAAGGGCTGCCGGATGTCGTCATCGCCAACGCCGGCATCAGCATCGGCATGGACACGGCGATCTACGAGGACCTGGCCGTGATGCAGCGCATCTACGCCACCAACAACGTGGGGCTGGCGGCCACCTTCCACCCCTTCGTCGCGGCGATGCGGGAGCGGCGCTCAGGCACGCTGGTGGGCATCGCCAGCGTCGCGGGCATCCGCGGGCTGCCGGGGCATGGGGCGTACTGCTCCAGCAAGGCGGCGGTGTTCAGCTACTGCGAGAGCCTGCGCGGCGAATGCCGGCCCGACGGGGTGAAAGTCGTGACCATCGCGCCGGGCTATGTGGACACGCCGCTGACGCGCGAGAACCGCTACGGCATGCCCTTCCTGATGCAGCCCGAGGACTTCGCGCGCAAGGCCTACGAGGCGATCGAGGCGGGCGCGCGGGTGCGCTTCATCCCGTGGCAGATGGGGGTCGTGGCGCGGGCCATGCGCCTGCTGCCGGGGGCCGTCTTCGACCGGCTGCTCGCGGGCCGGCCGCGCAAGCATCGCCAGGGCGAGACCTGACCCCATTCGCGCCCCCTGCGGGAGGCGTGGAGGCGATGGCGCCGATGCCATCGGGCTTCTCCGTTCAGTCGAGGCACCAATGAGAAAGGGCGCTCCTAGGAGCGCCCTTGTCATGTGCGGGATCTAGCCCGGCGTGGATCAGTAGCCACCGCGGCCACCGCCGCCGTAGCCGCCACCACCGCTGCTGCCGCCGCCGTAGCCGCCACGGCTGCCGCCGCCGCCACCGTAGCCGCCGCGGCCACCGCCGCCGCCACCACCGTAACCGCCGCCGCCGCCGCCACCGTAGCCGCCGCCACCACCGCCGCCGCCGTAGCCGCCACGGCTACCGCCGCCGCCGCCGAAGCCGCCGCGGCTGCCGCCGCCACCGAAGCCACCCGGACGCTCTTCACGAGGACGGGCGACGTTCACGACGATGGCGCGGCCTTCGAGGGCCTGGCCGTTCATGCCGTTGATCGCGGCCTGAGCTTCTTCGTCGGTGGCCATTTCCACGAAGCCGAAGCCCTTGGAACGACCGGTCTCACGGTCCATCATGACCTTGGCGGAGGTGACGGAACCGAACTGGCCGAATGCCTCCTGGAGCGACTCATCGCGCACGCTGTAAGCGAGGTTGCCCACGTATAACTTGTTTCCCATGGGGAAGCCCTTTCAATACCAAATAACCCAATGTGCTGCTTCAACCCGTCGTGAACCACTCATACGAAGGCGCTGCATTCAGGCGATCCGATTATGTGTGACAGGATTGGCGGTTCGCAACGCGTCAAGCCGGCTGTTGTTTTTCAGCTTCTGCGCACAAACCCCGAGCAGTGTAAGAGACCTTCAACAATTGCGCCTCCCACGTCTAAATATGGCAAATCCGGCGCCCGACTCCCTCCCGCCAGCCGTCGGTGTTTTCCACTATCGGGGCCTTCCCGCAAGCATTTCCCCCTAGAGAGGGACACCCGCCGGGCGCTCGTCGCCGAAGGACGCGTCCTGGGGAGATCGCCGCCATTCGCCCACCCGGATCCCGCCTGGACCACGCCTCGCTCCCCTCAAATGGCGATCGTCGCCCGTTTCGGGGCCCCGCGAAGCCTGGAGGCGTCCGGCCCGGCGTCTCCCGATGGCCAGACGTTTTTGCCGCCAAAGCGAGGGACAGCTGGAAGAATCGCCGCCCGGACCCGTCCGATCGCCGGCCTTCCCGAGTTCACACCGATGACCCCCGACCGCCCCCCCAGCTCCCCCGCGCGTCTCCTTCTTCTAGAGGATGACCCCGCCATTGCCCAGACCGTGCGCTTCCTGCTGGAGCGCGAGGGCTTCCGCGTCGACTGCCGCGGCTGGTTGCACGAGGCCCGCGCCGTGCTGGCCGCTGGCGAGGTCGATCTGGCCATCCTCGACATCGGCCTGCCCGACGGCAGCGGTCTGGACCTCTGCCGGGAACTGCGGCAGGGACCGCTTGCCCGCCTGCCGGTGTTGATGCTCAGCGCCCGGGGCGAGGAGCTGGACAAGGTGCTCGGCCTGGAACTGGGCGCCGACGACTACCTCGCCAAACCCTTCAGCAATCGGGAGCTGGTGGCCCGCGTGCGCGCGCTGCTGCGTCGCGCCCAGGTGCCGGCCGAGGCGCCCGTCGAGCGGGTCCCCGGGTTTGTCGTCGAGGCCGACGGCTCCCGCGTGCGCTTCCACGGCGAGCTGCTGCCGCTGACCCGGCGTGAGCTCGGCCTGCTGCTCCGGCTGCTGGCCGCCCCCAGTCGCATCCACACACGCGACAGCCTGCTGGACGCGGTCTGGGGCCAGGACGCCGACAGCAGCGACCGCACCGTCGACACCCACGTGAAGACGCTGCGCGCCAAGCTGCGCCAGGTGCGGCCCGAGCTCGACCCCATCCGCACGCACCGCGGCATGGGCTACTCGCTGGAGTGAGCGGATGCGCCTCGGCCTGCGTCTGTTCCTGGGCTTCTTCCTGGTCGCGGGACTGAGCGCCTTCATTCTGCTGCGCGTCGTGCTGGGGGAGTTCAAGCCCAGCGTGCGCGAGGTGATGGAGGACATGATGGTCGACACGGCCAACCTGGTGGCCGAGCTGGCGCGCGACGAACTGGCCGCGATGCCGCCCGGCGGCGACCTGACCGGCACCCGCTTCGCGCAGCGGGTGCGCGACTACGCCGAGCGCCCGGTCGACGCCCGCATCCTCAGCGCGCGCAAGCGCTCGCTGGACTTCCGCATCTATGTCACCGACGCCGCCGGCCGGGTGGTCCTGGACACCGGGCCGGAGCCGGCGGTCGGCCAGGACTATTCGGCATGGAACGACGTGGCGCGGACGCTGCGCGGCGAGTACGGCGCGCGCTCCTCGCCCGAGGTGCCGCGCCGGCTGACGCCTTACGGCAATGCGGGCGACCTGGGCAACGGCAGCGATGCCAAGGGCAGCCCGGTGATGTACGTGGCCGCGCCGGTGCGGATGGACGGCCGCACGATCGGCGTCGTGACCGTCGCCAAGCCGGCCGCCGCCGTGCAGCAGATCATCTACCGTGCCGAGCGCCGCATCTGGATCGCGGGCCTGTCGCTGCTGGCGGTCTCGCTGGCCGTCGGCGTCGCGGTGACGCTGTGGATGGTGACGACCGTGCGGCGGCTGCGCCGCTACGCGCAGGAAGTGCAGCTCGGCGAGCGCCGCACGCCGCCCCGGGTGCCGGGCGAGCTCGGCGATCTGGCGCAGGCCATGGACGCGATGCGGGAACGCCTGGACGGGCGGGAGCATCTGGAGCACGTCGCCCGCGCGCTGACGCATGAGCTCAAGAGTCCGCTGGCCGCGCTGCGCGGGGCCGGTGAGCTGCTGCAGGACGAGCTGCCCGAGGCGGACCGCCAGCGCTTCGCCGCGCAGGTCGTCTCGCAGAGCGAGCGCATGACCGAGATGGTCGAGCGGCTGCTCGCGCTCTCGACGCTGGAATTGCGACGCGGGCCGGAGCATCCGCGGCAGGTGTCGCTGGACGCGGCCGTGGACGAGGCCCTGTCGCCGCTGGCCGCGCGGCTGCATCAGCAGCGGCTGACCGTGCGCTGGGGACGTCGCGAGCCGGTACGGCTGCAGGCCGATGCCGAACTGCTCGCGCTGGCGATCAGCAACCTGCTGACCAACGCCGTGGACTTCGCGCCGGCCGATTCGGTGCTGGAGCTCGCGGTCGGTGTCGACGACGGGAGCGGCGACGGCGCGGTCGCCGCCCACCCGGGCCACCTCGGCGGCGGCGGTGCCGACGAGTCCCGGCCACCGGGCCGCAGCGCGCCGACTCGGCCGCGCGCCTTCTTCGAGCTCCGCGACCACGGACCCGGCGTGCCCGCGGCGGCCTGGGCCCAGCTGGGTCAGCGCTTCTTCTCGACGGCGCGGCCCGGCAGCCTGCGCAAGGGCTCGGGTCTGGGGCTGGCGATCACCCGCCAGATCGCGGGCCTGCATCGGGGCCGGCTGAGCTTCGCGCCGGCCGAGCCCGGGCTGCGGGTGCGGCTCGAGTTCGAGGACTTCACCGTCGCCACACAAACCTCGTCCTGAGCTCACCGTCGCCTTCGAGACTGGCGCCTTCCCAGGGGCCCGGCATGTGCCAGAGGGCGAGGAGAGGGACGACATGAAGGCGCTGACGTGGAAGCTGGTCATCCTGACCGGCGTGACGGTGTTGTTGCTGATCGTGCTGACGCGGATCGGCTGGCTGGTGAGCGAGCGGCAGGAGCGGCAACGCGGCGCCGAGGCGGGGGTGGCCGCCGCGCAGGCCGGACCTCAGGTGCTGCTGGGGCCGATCGTGCAGCGCCAGTGCACCGAGGAATGGAAGGCGCTGGACAAGGACCTCACCCTGACGCCGCAGCGCCGCGACTTCGTGCTGTCGGCGATGCCGACGGAGTTGTCGATCGACGGCGCGCTGGCCCAGGAGCCGCGCTACCGCGGCCTGTTCAAGATCAACGCCTATGCCGGCAAGGTCGCCCTGCACGCGCAGTGGTCCTCGCTCGCGGCGCTCACGCCCAAGGCGGAGCGCAACGGCGCGCTGCGCTGCGACGAGCCGCACATGATGGTCGCGGTCAGCGATTCCCGCGGGCTGCGCGCCGTGTCGGTGAAGCGCGGCGACACGCCGCTGGTCGTCGCGCCCGGCACGCTCAACGACAGCTATCCGCGCGGGCTGCATGCCGATCTGAAGGGCCTGGCCCTGGACCAGCCGCTGACGCTGTCGGTGAACATCGATCTGGTCGGCATGACGGACTTCGGCGTCGTTCCGGCCGCCTCGTCGACGCAGGTGAAGCTGCGCTCGGACTGGCCGCATCCCAGCTTCGGCGGTCGCTTCCTGCCCGCGACCAGCGAGGTGCGGCCGGACGGCTTCGAGGCCAGCTGGCTGGTGACCGAGCTGGCCACCACCGCGCTGCGCGATGTCGCCGCCGGCCGCGCCCTGCCCACCGTCGATCGTGACGCCGAGCTTGTCGACTACGCCGTGCCGGCCCGCGGCGACAACGCCGGCGCGCGCATCACCGACACGCTGGCCTTCTCCATGGTCGACCCGGTCAATCCGTATGTGATGAGCGACCGCGCCATCAAGTACGGCCTGCTCTTCATCGTGCTGACCTTCGTCAGCGTCGGCCTGCTGGAGCTGCTGGCCGGCCGTCGCGTCCATCCGGTGCAGTACCTGCTGGTCGGTCTGGCGATGACGCTGTTCTTCCTGCTGCTGCTGAGCCTGTCGGAGCACCTGAGCTTCCCGCTGTCGTACGGGATCGCCGCGAGCGCCGTGGTGGGCCTGCTGGTCTTCTATGGCGGCGCGATGCTGGGTTCGGCGCGACGCGGTCTTGGATTCGGCGCGCTGGTGGGAACGCTCTACGGCGCGCTCTTCGTGCTGCTCAATCTGGAGAAGGCCGCGCTGCTGGTCGGTGCCCTGCTGCTGTTCGCGGTCCTCGCGGCGGTGATGACGCTGACGCGCCGCTTCGACTGGTACCGGCTGGGACTGGGCGGGCGCATGCTGGACGCGACCGCACGCCCCGACTGAGAACCCGATGGCAAGTTGGTGAGAACGCGGTTGTCCACGGCGTCCGGCTCGGTCAGCATGGGTCCACGCGGGCGACCGCACAGACCCCTCACGACAAGAGACCCATGCGCGGAGACAACCGGTTCGACTTCATCATCGTGGGCGCCGGCACGGCCGGCTGCCTGCTGGCCAACCGGCTCAGCGCGGACCCCGACAAGCGGGTGCTGCTGCTGGAGGCCGGAGGCCGCGACGACTATCACTGGATCCACATTCCCGTCGGCTATCTGTATTGCATCGGCAATCCACGCACCGACTGGCTGTTCAAGACCGAGCCCGACGCGGGCCTGAACGGGCGCAGCCTGCGCTACCCGCGCGGCAAGGTGCTGGGCGGGTGTTCCAGCATCAACGGCATGATCTACATGCGCGGCCAGACGCGCGATTACGACGCCTGGGCCGCCGCCACCGGCGACGAGGCCTGGCGCTGGGACGCGGTGCTGCCCTTCTTCCGTCAGCACGAGGACCATTGGCGGCTGGACGCCGGCACGGAGCGCCCGCCCGGCTTCGACGCCGTGATGCACGGCCATGGCGGCGAATGGCGCGTGGAGAAGCAGCGGCTGCGCTGGGCGGTGCTGGACGCCTTCGCCGAGGCGGCCCAGCAGGCCGGCATTCCGGCGACGCCCGATTTCAATGGCGGCAACAACGAGGGCGTCGGCTACTTCGAGGTCAATCAGCGCGCCGGCTGGCGCTGGAACACGGCCAAGGCCTTCCTGAGACCGGCCTGCTACAAGCGGATGAACTTCGAGATGTGGACCGGTGCTCACGCGCAGCGGCTGCTCTTCGAGAACGTGGATGGCGCCACGCGCTGCGACGGCGTGCAGGTGCGCACGCCGCAGGGACTGGAGGAAGCACGGCTGGCGCCTGGGGGTCAGGTCTTGCTGGCGGCCGGCGCGATCGGCTCGCCGCAACTGCTGCAGCTGTCGGGCATCGGCCCGGCGGCGCTGCTGAAGCAGCATGGCATCGAGGTCGTGAAGGATCTGCCCGGTGTCGGCGGCAACCTGCAGGATCACCTGCAGATCCGGGCGGTCTTCCAGGTCGACGGGGTGACCACGCTGAACACGCTGGCTTCCCACTGGATGGGCAAGGCGCGCATCGGGCTGGAGTACGCGTTGCGTCGCACCGGGCCGATGAGCATGGCGCCGTCGCAACTGGGCGCCTTCGCGCGCAGCGGTCCGGACAAGGCCTGGCCCGACCTGCAGTACCACGTGCAGCCCTTGTCGCTGGAGGCCTTCGGCGAGCCGCTGCATGGCTTCAACGCATTCACCGCGAGCGTCTGCAATCTGAACCCGACCAGCCGCGGATCGGTGACGATCCGCAGCGCCGACGCGGCCGACGCGCCGCTGATCGCGCCCAACTACCTGAGCACCGAGGCCGATCGCGAGATCGCCGCGCGCAGCCTGCGCTTGACGCGGCGCATCGTCGAGCAGCCCGCGCTGGCGCGCTATCGCCCGACGGAATACAAGCCCGGCGTCCAGTTCCAGACGGACGAGGAGCTCGCGCGGCTGGCGGGTGACATCGCCACGACCATCTTCCATCCCGTCGGCACCTGCCGCATGGGCCGGGATGACGACCCGTTGGCGGTCGTCGACAGCCGGCTGCGGGTACGCGGGGTCGACGGCCTGCGCGTGATCGACGCGAGCGTGATGCCCACGATCACCAGCGGCAACACCAACTCGCCGACCCTGATGATCGCGGAGCGCGCCGCGCAATGGCTGGTCGCCGGAAAGTGAAAAGCCCGCCGGCGTGACGCGGGCGGGCTTTCGGGCCGGGGTCCCCGGCGGCGCATGCCGATCGGCATCGGGCCGCGCGGGGAGCTCGATCAGGCGGCGAAGCGCTCTTCGATGTAGGCCAGCAGCGTGCGGATGGTCTGGGCCTCGCCACCGATCGGGCGGCCGGGGCGCGAGATGTCGTTCCACGCGAACAGGTCCACGTGCAGCCAGTCCTGCTCGGCCGGGATGAAGGCCTCGAGGAACAGCGCCGCGTTGATCGCGCCGCCCAGCGCGTTGCGGCCGGTGTTCACGATGTCGGCGATGCTGGAGGTGATGCCTTCCTTGTAGGGCGCCCACAGCGGCATGTGCCACAGCGGATCGTCCAGCTTCAGGCCCAGGTCGACCAGGTCACGCGCGGTGTCCATGTGCTTGGCGAACAGCGCCGGCAGTTGCGCGCCCAGCGCGATGCGGGCAGCGCCGGTCAGCGTGGCCAGGTCGATGATCAGCTCGGGCTTGGACTCGGTGGCGTAGGCCAGCGCGTCGCACAGGATCACGCGACCTTCGGCGTCCGTGTTGCCGATCTCGATGTGCAGGCCGGCGCGGGTCTTCACCACGTCGCCCGGACGGTAGGCGTTGCCGGCGATCGAGTTCTCGACGGCCGGGATCAGCACCTGCAGGCGCACGGGCAGCTTCAGCGCCATGATCAGCGTGGCCAGGCCCAGCGCGTTGGCGGCGCCGCCCATGTCCTTCTTCATCTGGCGCATGCCGTCGGCCGGCTTGATGTCCAGACCGCCGGTGTCGAAGCACACGCCCTTGCCGACCAGGGTCAGGCGCGGATGCTTGTCGCTGCCCCAGTTCAGCTCGATCAGGCGCGGGGCGCGGGTGCTGGCGCGGCCGACGGCGTGGATGGCGGGGAAGTTCTTCTTCAGCAGGTCGTCGCCGACGATCTCCTTGAACTTCGCGCCGTGCTGCTTGCCGACCACGGCGGCGGCCTTGGACAGCTCCTCGGGGCCCATGTGCTCGGCCGGCGTGTTGACCAGGTCGCGGACGGCGGTCATCGCGGTCGCGATGGCCAGGCCGCGTTGGCCGTCGGCGCTGCTCTTGATCAGCAGTTGAGCCGGCTGGCGCTTGCGCGGCTTGTACAGGTCGAACTGGTAGCAGCCCAGCTCCCAGGACAGGGCGGCGGCTTCATCCTGGAGCGGCAGGCCCTCGGGAGACAGCGTGTAGTCGCCTTCCGGCAGGGCCAGCGGCAGCGCCGACAGCGCGAAGGGATGAGCGGCGTGGGCGACGCCGGCGAACACTTGCGCCAGCTTGCCGTCCTCGCCCGGCACCAGGGCGAAGGTGTCCGGCGCGGCGGAGAAGCCCAGCGTCGCCAGCCATTGCTGGGTGCGCTTGGGGAGCTTGGCGGCCAGGGCCTGGTACGAGGCGCGGTCCAGCGCCAGGATGGGCGTGGCTCGGGCCACCGAATTCTTGAATTGGACGTTCATCGGACAGCGGTCGGCCGCGGATCGCGCAGACCGGCAATGTGTTGGCGGTGACGCATTCTCGCTTGAGCGCCCGCCCCTGACGGATCGGGAAAGACGGATGGCGGGGCCGACGGTGCGGGAGGCGGCTGCGTCCCGGAGGCTTCAGCAGGACTGTCGCAGACGCGACAGCAGCGCCTGGGCGGCGGCCGTGGTGCCAGCGGGCGCGGTCGGGCTGGCGGCGGACATGGTGGGGTTCTCCTCCGCCGCCTGGATCAGGCGCTGGGCGGCTGCCGGCTGGGGCAGGACCGGCCCGACGAAGCACAGCTGCTCGCCGCGACCGATCAGCAGGGTGGGGAAGGTCTCGACCTCCAGGTCATCCACGAGCTCGGAGTCATCCTCGATGTCCACCCAGACGAAGCGCACGCCTGGGTGCTGCTGGCGCAGCGCAGCGAAGTCGTCGCGGTAGCTGTCGCACACCCGGCACCAGTCGGCGCACAGGCAGGCGACCAGCAGGTCGTCTTGGGAAACGGCGGGAGAAGCGGTGGACATGGGGCGCGAGCTTAGCGAGAAAGCCCGCCGCCGGACGGGTGGTCGGTCAAAGGCCCGTTGCAGCCCCGCGACGAGGGGCCGGGAATCCCTCGGAGCGTTGGATTGCACCATCGTGGTGCGGTGATGGGCGATCCGGGGCACGCGGATGTATCGATGCGCCAGCTTTGTTCACATTTGTGATGACGCTGTCAACGCGCGCCGGATGACTCGCGTTAGCTGCCACAAAGCGGTCATCCCCCCGCTTGGAACCCAAAGGTCCACGACCATGATGAAGTCCCAGTCCCGCACCGAATCCCAACCGCGTCGCCTGCCGCAGGAGCTGCTGAGCGACAAGGGCCGCAAGCACGAGGCCTTCGAAGTCGCCTCCCTGGGCTGCGACCGCCGCAGCGTCGCCCGCGCCCTGCGCTTCGACCGCAAGCGCTGATCGCCCCCGGCAGGGCCACCGTCCCGGACGTGTCCCGGCCCTGCCAGCCCCCGCCGCTCAGTCGTCCTCGTCCACCGACGGCTGAAGTGGCGCCAGCAGCCGCTCGATCTCAGCGGCGCTGAATTTCTCCAGACGTTCCCCGCCGTCCCGGCCCAGCAGGCCGTCGGCCAGCGCCCGCTTGCGGGCCTGGAGCTCCAGCATCCGTTCCTCGATGCTGCCCTCGATCACCAGCTGGTGAACGAACACCGGCCGAGATTGCCCGATGCGGTGCGCCCGCGCCTGGGCCTGAGCGTCGACCGCCGGGTTCCACCAGGGATCGACCAGGATGACAGTGTCGGCGGCGGTCAGCGTCAGCCCCACCCCGCCAGCCTTCAGGCTGACCAGCATCAGCGGCACTTCCTCCGCCTGGAAGCGCCCCACCACCTCCCCTCGCCGCGCCTCGGGCGTCTCCCCCGTCAGCTTCAGCAGCGGCACGCGCGCCGCGGTCATGGCGTCCTCGATCAGCGCCAGCATCCCGGTGAACTGCGAGAACACCAGGATGCGCCGGCCCTGGGCGATCAGCTCCGGTACCTTCTCCCTCAGCCAGTCCAGCTTGGCCGACTCCATCCCGTGCGGAATCTCGATGCCCGGCACCAGCCGCGGATCGCCGCAGACCTGGCGCAGCTTCAGCATGGCGTCCAGCACGGACATGATCCCGTCCCCGAACTCCTTGGATTCCTTCAACAGTCGCCGTACCAGGTGGTCGGCGCCGATGCGCACGCTCTCGTACAGCTGACGCTGTCGCCCTTGCAGGGGAATGCGCTGGGTGAGCACCGTCATCGGAGGGAGATCCGCCGCCACTTGCTCCTTCAGCCGCCGCAGGATGAACGGCCGCACGCGCGAGGCCAGTTCCCGGGCGCGTTCGGCGCTGCCGTTCTGCTCGATGGGCTTGCGCCAGTGGCGGGCGAAGGCCCGGCTGTCGCCCAGGTAGCCCGGCATCAGGAAGTCGAACTGGGTCCACAGCTCCCCGAGATGGTTCTCGAGCGGCGTGCCGGTGAGCACCATCCGCTGACCGGCCCGCAGGCGGCGCAGCGCCCGAGCGGCGCGTGAGCGCGGGTTCTTGACCGCCTGCGCCTCGTCGACGACCAGCACCGAGAACTCGGCCTTGGTGAGCGCCCGCAGCTCGCGCCAGACCAGGCCGTAGCTGCACAGCAGCAGGTCGATCTCGCCGAGCTGCCCCAGGACCTCGCCACGTTCCGCCGGATCGCTGAGCGCGGCCACCCGGAGTCCGGGCGCGACGCGCCGGGCCTCGTTCGTCCAGTTGAAGATCAGCGAGGTCGGCGCGACGACCAGGGCCGGCTTGCCCAGCCGCCCGGCCTGCTTCTCGACCCAGAGATGCGCCAGCGCCTGCGCCGTCTTGCCCAGCCCCATGTCGTCGGCCAGGATGCCGCCGAGCTCCTGCCGCGCCAGGTACTGCAGCCAGCCCACGCCCTGCAGCTGATAGGGACGCAGCGTGATGCCCAGGCCGTCCGGCTGCGCGTCGACCTCGGGCGGACCCGCGCGGCGCAGCCGCTCCCACATCGTGCGCAGCTCGGGCGCGCCGTAGACCTGCCAGCGGCTGTCCGGCACGTCGAGCGCCGACAGCCGCGCCGCTTCCCACGAGGTCAGCTTGATCGGCCCGCGGCGCGTGCGCTGCACCACGAGGATCTCCAGCAGGTTGAGCATCAGCCGCTTCAGCGGTGCCGCCGTCGTGTGGAGCCGGCGTCCCCCCGGCGCCTTCAGGCCGACGACGGCGTCATCGTCGATGTGGGAGATGGCGTCGGCGTACAGCCAGCGGCGGTCCTTGCGCAGCAGGTCCCAGATCATGGGCGCGAGGTCGACCCGCTGCCCCTGCACCGTCACCCCCAGGCTCAGCAGCCAGGATCCCTTGCGGCGCGACAGGCCCAGCGTGGGGATGCGTTCCGACGAGCCGCCCAGACCCGGATCGGGGCCGGCCTCGGCGCCGTCCTCCGGCTGCACTTCCAGCGACCAGGCGTCGATCGCGACGCTGTGATGGGCGAACCCGGGCGCGAACTCGATCTCCCAGCCCGTGTCGCGCAGCAGCGGCAGCTGATCGGCGGTGAAGTCGGGGAACAGATCCTCCTGCTCCAAGGTCCAGCAGGGCGACAGCCCGTGACCGAAGGAGGCATCGCGCCACTGCAGCATGGACACGTCCACCGGATGCAGCGGCAAGGCCTGCCATTGAGCCGAGCGGTCCTCGTCCTCGGGCCAGCGCGCCAGGCGCAGCAGCGTCACGCGGTCGCCGCGAGGGCCGAGCTGACCGTGCGGCCGCATGCCGAGCAGGCCGTCGCCGCGGCCCAGCGTCTGCAGGATCAATCGAGGGGGAGGCGCCGTCATCGGCCGGCATTGTCGGCGCAGCGGCGACCTCCCGATCCGGACCTCAGCCCTGCTTGCCGTCCTTCCCGTCCTGGCGGTCGCGTGGCGGGCGGGCACCGGGCTGGCCGGTCTTCTGGAAGTCGGCCGGGACCCGCATCAGCGCGGCCTCGGGTTCGGCGCGGCGGATGTTGCGCAGCTGATAGCTCTGGTCACCGCTGCGAGGGTCCTTGGTCACCGAGCTCACCGTCAGCTTCAACTCCGGCGAGGTCCACACCTCGCGGGCGATCACGATGGGCTTCTCGTTGCCGATCTTGCCGGCGGGGATGGTCGAGGTGCTGCGCGATCCGGTGACCTTCACGCCTTCGATCTCGCGCGGCGGCAGCTTGTCCGTGCGGACGTCCTGGCCCATCACCATGAGCGGCTCCATGCGCATCGTGACCGCGGCCGGAATCGGCGGCATCGGTGCGAGCGGCCCGATCGGCGTCTCGATGCGGATCACGCGCACCTCCTGGCCGCTCTCGGCCGGCGCGATCACCACCGCCTGCGGCGCGCGCGGCGCGGCCGGCACGGCGGGCGGCCGAGGGGTCTCGGCCTTGGGCGCGGATTCGCCGCTGCCCAGCGCGTCGCGCACGCGCTCGCCATGCTCGCGGGCCCAGTCGCGCATCTTGCGGGCGTAATCCCGCATGCGCTCGTTGTAGTCCCGCATCTTGTCGTTGTAGTCGCGCATGCGCTCGGCGTGCTCGCGCTGCACATCGGCCTCGGGCCGGCCGCCGCCCAGGTAGCGCGCGGTCTTGCGATCCGGCTCCAGCAGCCAGTTCTCGCCGCTGACCGGATCGCGCAGATAGACGACATGGCGGCCCTGGCGTTCGACCTCCTGGCGCGTGCGGCCTTCGCCATCGCGGCACAGCTGGCTGGTCTGCTGATGGACGATGCGGTTGCCGTCGGCCAGCGGCTGCACGGTCTCGTGCACCGCCTGCGCGCAGTAGGGCGCGCCCTTCACGATGCGCTCCGCGCCGAGGATCTGCCCCGCGATGCCGCTCTCGATCAGCGGGCTGAGGTCCGGCATCACCGGAGCGACCGGGGCGGGGGGCACGGGCGGGACCACCGAAGGCGGTTCCGGCGTCGTGGGGGCCGGACGCGCGGCCGGGGCCGGCGCCGCGGTGCCCGCGGCCTGCGGCTCGGGCGTGTCGTGCTGGGCCTGGACAGCGCCGGCGGCGAGAGCCAGGGCAAGGGCGGTGAGGGAGGTCTTCATGGCGGTCTCCAGGGAACGGGGTCGATCGGTTGTCGTCACGGACGCGGGGGGCTGAAGGAATCGGTGGCGGGATCAGGGCATCACGCGCATCGCCAGCACATCGCCGGAGGCGTGCACCAGCAGCTCCGCATGCACGGGCTCGGCGGCGGTGGCCGGGTCGTAGGGCAGGCCGAGCAGCGCGAGCCGCTCGCGCGGGACCTCGGTCGGCACCAGCCAGGCGGTGCCCGCGCCGGCCTTCTCGTAGGCGGCCCAGCGGTCGGCGGACACGAGGACGATGAAGTCGCTGCCGCGCGAGAGCGTGGTCCCGTCACGGTCCGGCGGCGCGAGATTGACCAGCCAGACGCAGGCCACCAGCACCGAGGCGCACAGCCCCGGCCCGACCAGCGACCAGCGCAAGCGCATCCGGCGTTCCGTGGCCTGACGCTGCGCGAAGCGCGCCTGCATCGCGGCGATGGCGGCGTCGTCGCGCCCGGGCGGGGGCGACTGCCGGCGCAGGTCCTGTCCGGCGGCCCAGAGCCAGTCGGCCAGGCGCGCGGTGCGGGAGGAGGGCGTGTCGGTGGTCTTCATCATGCGGACTTCGATGAACGGACGGCGGCGGTCGTCGGGCACTCGTCCCGCAAGACCGACAGCAGTCGGGCGCGCCCGCGGTGCAGGCGGGTGCGCAGGGTGTTGAGCTCGACGCCGGCGATGCGCGCGGCCTCGACATAGGAGCGTTCCTGCAGGTCGACCAGCACCAGCGCCTCGCGGAACATCCACGGGAGCGACTGCACCGCCTCCCACAGGCGGGCCTGGTCCTGGGCGCGGACCAGTTGCTGCTCGGGGGCCTCGACGTGATCGTCGTCGTCCGACGCCGTCTCGTCGTGGGCGACGGGCTGATCCCGCCAGCGGGCCAGCAGGTGGTGACGCGCCATCCCGGCCAGGTAGGCGCCGAGGCTGCCCCGCCCGGCATCCCAGCCCTCGGGCCGGCCGGCGAACTGGACGAAGGCCTCCTGCATCGCGTCGGCCGCCAGGTCGGGCTGACCGCACAGGGCCAGCGCGTAACGGTAGACCCCCGGCGATTCGCCGCGGTAGATCGGCGCCAGCGCGCTCGCGTCACCCTGGCGCAGCCGGCGCACCAGCGCCTGTACGGCGGCGGGGTCGGGCGCGGCGGCCTGCGACGGCGCGTCGTCCGGGTCGGGGTGGTGGCGGGCGCGGCCGGCCAGTCGGGTCCAGAAGCTCATCGGCGTGGGTCGGTGTGCGTGGGCGTCACAGGGCTTGTCGGATCCGGAAGCCGCGCTTCCGAGGATGAACGTATTGCGCCAGCGGCGCCGAAAGTTCCCGGGCGCCGACAGCAATGCGCGACGCCGTTGCGCGGGCCCCTCCATTTCAGGGGTGTGACACCGCCACGCGACACCGGGCGAACCCCGCCCAAGGGGCGAGAACAGTGCGGTGGGCGATCATCGCCATCCGCATGAGCATTGGCGATTTTTAGAAAGTGAGGGCCGGCTAACCGATCCAACTTGGTGCGCGCGCCGAGTGAAAACCCCAAGTGCGTGCATGGTGGGGCTGGTCCTAGGATCCACCCCACTCGACGCGACTGCCGTGCGAATGGTGGTTGCCTACGGGGGCTGAGGAGACAAACAGATCAAACGAATACCAACGAGATACGGTGACACTGTCACAATTCGCGGGCGCCTGAACAGGCGCCCGTTTTGTTTTTGTGGCCCGGCTCTCGGTGGTTTGCGGCCCGCTTCCGCGGCACGCGCCGCCCTTGCGAGTCGAGTTCCATGATCGAGTTGTTGACCGCCGCCGCCGCGTCGCTGGCGGCGGGATTTGTCGATGCCGTGGTGGGCGGTGGTGGGCTGATCCTGGTGCCCGCGCTGTTCAGCGTCTATCCCAACGCCGCACCGGCCACCCTCTTCGGCACCAACAAGGGCGCCGCCATCTGGGGGACCGCCTGGGCCACCCATCAATACGCCAAACGCGTCTCGCTGCCCTGGCGCTCGCTGATGCCGGCGGCGGTGGCCGCGCTGGTCGGCAGCTTCTGCGGCGCCTGGGCCGTCACGCAGGTGGACCCGAGCGGCCTGCGCAAGGCGCTCCCGCTGATCCTGCTGGGCGTGCTGCTGTACACGCTGGCCAAGAAGGACCTCGGCCGCCACCACGCCCCGCGCCACGAGGCCGCGATGCAGACCCTGATCGCCAGCGCGATCGGCCTGGTCATCGGCTTCTACGACGGCTTCTTCGGTCCGGGCACCGGCAGCTTCTTCGTCTTCCTGTTCGTGCGGCTGCTCGGCTTCGACTTCCTGCACGCCTCCGCCACCGCCAAGCTGCTCAACACCGCGACCAACTTCGCGGCGCTGGTGCTCTTCGTCAGCAAGGGCCACATCTGGTGGCACGTGGCGGCCGTGATGGCCGTGGCCAACGTGGTGGGCAGCCTGGTCGGCACCCGCATGGCGCTGGCCAAGGGCGCGGGCTTCGTGCGCGGCATGTTCGTCGTGGTCGTCTCGCTGCTCATCCTCAAGACCGGCTGGGACGCCTTCGTCCGCTGAACGCCCTCGGAACAACTCGTCACGCGCTGTCCGCCAAAGGCGGGATGCGTGCCTGCACGGGCAGGGGATACCATTGAACAAACAACCGACGACCACCATGCCTGTCGATCCTCAACTGCGTGCGCTCGACATCGAGATCCCCACCCAGCCCGAAGTCCTGGTCAAGCTCTCGCTGCTGATGGCGGACGAGGACATCGACCTGCAGGCCGTGTCCTCGCTGGTCGAGACCGACATGGCGTTGGCCGCGGCCGTGCTGAAGGCGGTGAACTCGTCCCTGTACGGCCTGCGAGGCCGGGTGCAGACGGTGCATCAGGCGCTGACGTATCTGGGCATGCGCGAGGTCGCGGCCATCACCTTCGAGATGGGCCTGCGCGCCGCCTTCCCGCCCGCCGCCGAGCTGGAGCCCGTCTGGGCTCGCGCCGCCAAGCGCGGCCTGCTGATGGGCCGCATGGGGCAGATGCTGGGCGTGGACCCGTGGGCCGCGCACTCGGCCGGGCTGTTCGAGGAATGCGGCAAGGCGGTGCTCTACCGCCACGCCCCCGGTCACTACCCGGCGATGCTGCGCGCCGCCAGCAGCGATCGGGAACTGGTCCAGCTGGAACACACCGCCTTCGGCGTCAGCCATGACGCGCTGGGCGCGGCGTTGTGCGAGAGCTGGGGCCTGGCGCCCGCCGCCGTCGCCAGCGTGCGCTATCACGTGCAGGTCGAGCAGGAACTGCGCATGCCCGAGGCGATGCAGCGCCGCGGCGTGGGGGCGATCTCGCTGATCGCCTGGACGCTGATGAACCAGCCCGAGGCGCTGGACGAGACCGTCATGACCATCGCCCCGCAGGCGCAGCTGGACGAGACCCTGATGCTGCGCGCCGCGCGCCGCGTCGAGGAACAGCTGCAGCAGGCCGAGGAACGCGGCCGCTGATCGACAGCCCGCGTGGCACACGGGGCCCTGAGGGGCCCCGCGTCGTTTCCGGGCCGGGTCAGGACGCCAGGCAGAGCCGGTCCCGGCCCATGTGCTTGGCCAGGTAGAGCGCCTCGTCCGCGGCCTGCATCAGGGCCTGCGGGCTCAGGTAGGGATGGCCCGGCTGATAAGCCGCGAGGCCGGCGCTGATCGTCACGATGTCATCGGTCAGCGCCTCGTCCGGCAGCGCGCCGTGCGGCAGGCCCAGCGCGCGCCAGGTGTCGCGCAGCACTTCCAGCAGCCCTTGCGCCGATTCGGCGTCGAAGCCCGGCAGCAACACCGCGAACTCCTCGCCGCCCAGGCGCGCCACCACGTCGGTGTCGCGCTGGAAGTGCTCGGCCAGCAGCCGGGCCAGTCGGCGCAGCACCTCGTCGCCGGCGGCGCGGCCGTGCTGCTCGTTGAAGGGCTTCAGATGATCGACGTCGATGATCGCCAGCGCCAGGCGTCCCTGATCCCGTTGCGCGCGCTTGAACTCGCGACGCAGGGCCTGGTCGAACTCGCGCCGGTTGGCGATGCCGGTCAGCGCGTCGTTGCGCTCCATCGACGCCAGTTCGCGCCGCTTGGCCTCGAGCGAGCGCTCCGCCTGCTGCAGCGCGCGGTGCTGGCGCGCGATCTCCTCGCGCAGCTCGCGGCCGCGCGACTGCTCGCGATGCAGTTCGTCGCCCAGCGAGGTCCGCACATGGTCGATGGCCTGCTCCAGCTGCAGTACCTCGCGCGGACGCGGCTCGCCGGCATCGACCCAGCTCAGCGATTGCGGCGGCAACGTCGGATCGAAGCGGCGCGCCTGCTCCGACAGGCGCTGCAGGTGCCGCAGCAGCAGACGGTCGATCAGCAGCGCCGCGCCCAGTCCCAGGATGGTGGCCGCCAGCAGGTGGATCAGCGTCGTGCGCAGCAGCGGGTCGCGCCGCAGCGTGTCGGCCATGGTGGCCGCGACGGCCTGCAGCCGCAGCTCGCCGCTGCCGGCGAGCGAGAAGCGCGCGCTCTGGCCCGGTTCGGCGTCGTCGTCGGACAGCGCGCGGAACTGCTCGCCGGCGCCGGTCTGCAGCTCGACGCTGCGCAGGTGGTGGCGGGTCAGGATGTGATGCAGCAGGCCGCTGACGGCCTCGGGGCGCTGCTGGAGCCGCTCTTGCTGCAGGCTGTAGGCCAGCGGGCCGGCGTAGAGCAGCGGGATGGTGTTGAGATCGGCCTCGACCTGCGCGGCGCGCCGGTGGGTGTCCTCGCGCAGCTGCCAGGCGCTGGACAGCGCCACGAGCAGCAGACCGAACGCGAAGAGCGCCAGCATGGAGCGCGCTCCGACCGAGATGCTGATGGCCTTGTGGGTCATGAGGGGGTGTCTGGCTGGCGACGAGCTGCGAATCACCTTCGATTCATTGTGCCGAGCAAAGCGCGCTGGTTTCCCCGGGGAAACTCCAAGCGGGGACGGGCACGACAATCGCCCCCCATGCCTCAGGGGGTGCGATGACCAGATGCCGGCTGATCGTGGGATTGCTGCTGGGGATCGGCGCGGGCGCGGCCGACGCCGACCCCGGCTACTACCTCGTGCGTCCGTACAGCGAGGCCGGCCACACCACGCTGGACCTGCGTTACTGGAGTGTCGATCCCCCCGACGGCGGTGCGACCCTGTGGCCCGAGGTCGGCCTGCGCCGCGGCGTGACCTCGCGCTGGAGCACCGAGCTGCTGCTGAGCTGGATCGGCGCCGACTTGCGCCATCAGTCGCTGAGCTCGATCAACTGGGTGAACCAGTTCCTGCTCACGCAGGGCGACACGCCCTATGACCTGGCCCTGCACCTGCAGGTGATCCGCAACCGCGGGCAGGGCAACGCGATCGAGATGGGTCCGGTGTTCCAGACCGAATGGGGATGGACGCAGCTCAACCTCAACCTTTTCTGGGCCCACGACGCGGCCGCGCGCCGGCAGAACCAGGCCAAGCTGCAATGGCAGGCGCTGTACCGCTGGCAGCCCGGCTGGCGCGCCGGCGTGCAGGGATTCGCCGAGCCCAGGTCCTGGCGCGCCGGCCCGGTCTTCAAGGCCGCGCTGGGCGGCGGCGTCGACCTCACCGCCGCTTATCTCTGGGGAAATGTCTACCGCAGCCGGGCCGACATGTTCAGCGCCCAGCTGCAGTGGGGCTTCTGACGAAGGCGACAGCGCCGCCCGGACGCGCCCCCTAGAATCCGCCCGCCCCGTTGCCTTCCTTGGGAGGACGCGGGGCAGCGTTCTCAGGGCGGGGCGAAATTCCCCACCGGCGGTATCCAGGACTCGGTCGCCCGATCGATGCGCCTGGGAGCCCGCGAGCGCCCGTCACCGCCCTTGCGGCGACGGGGTCAGCAGACCTGGTGAGAGGCCAGGGCCGACGGTCACAGTCCGGATGAAAGAGATCGCGTTCATCGTCGGCCCAGCGCCGGCGCGTGCCTGCGCACGCGTCGACGGCGAGCCGCGCTGTGCGTGCGCGCCCTGATTCATCGTCCACCTGTCAAAGGGTCCTCATGAATCAGACCATTCCCAACGTCTCCACTCCCTCCTCCGCCACGTCTGCGTCGGCGCGGGGCGATCGCGCGCCGCGCGTCGCCATCGTGTCCGCGAGCTGGCATGCCGACCTGGTCGGCCGCTGTCGCGAGGCCGCGCAACGCGAGCTCGCCACGGCGGGGCCCGTCGACGTCGAGACCTTCGAGGTCCCCGGCGCCTTCGAGATCCCCTTGCATGCGATGAAGCTCGCGCGCAGCGGCCGCTACGACGCGGTGCTCGCCTGCGCGCTGGTCGTCGACGGCGGCATCTACCGCCACGACTTCGTCGCGCAGGCCGTCATCGACGGGCTGATGCGGGTGCAGCTGGACACCGGCGTGCCGGTGTTCTCGGCCGTGCTGACGCCGCTGGCCTTCCACGAGCACGCGGTGCATCACGCCTTCTTCCACGAGCACCTCGTGACCAAGGGCGTGGAGCTGGCGCATGCCTGCCGCGCGACGCTGGCCGCGCTGCGCCGGCTCGAGGTGCTGAGCGCGTGAGCGCGTCGGCGGTCGGACGTCCCCGATGTCCGATCGCCCGGCTCGAAGGCCTGAACGCCTGAGAGAGATGCCGGACCTCGTCGCGCGGTGGCCCCGATCGGGCGACGGCGAGGGGGCGAGGCGCGATCCGCCTCGACGAGCGCGCGCTACCCGCCCGCGCTCGTCCCGTCCAGCCGCAGCGAGGTCACGAACCTGCGCGGCTGGCCGCTGATCGGATCGACGAAGGCGATCTCGCGCGCGAGCAGCTGCAGCGGTCGGGTGAAGTCGACGACCTCCTCGACCGGCTGCAGCACCGGATAGATGCGGTCGCCCGCGATGGGCAGGCCCAGCGCGCAGAGTTGCGCCCGCAGCTGGTGCTTCACGCCGCTGTGCGGCCGCAGCTCGTAGCGGGCACGGTCGGCGCCGAGACGCTCGATCAGCGCGATGCGCGTGAGCGCATTCGGCTCCCCGTCCACGGTGCGCATCTGCATGAAGTCGACGGGGTGTTCCTCCAGCCGGCTCGCATAGGCGAGCGGCAAGCGCGCGCCGACTTCGTCGCGCCACGGCGCGATCGCCTCGTAGACCTTCTCGACCTCGCGATCACGGAACAGCCGCTGGTACGCGTCGCGGCTCGCGGCCTGCACCGAGAACAGCGTCAGCCCCGCCGTCTCCCGGTCCAGGCGGTGCACCGGGCTGAGGTCGGCGATGCCGGTCTCGCGCCGCAAGCGTGTCAGCAAGGTCTGCCGCACGTAGCGGCCCTTGGGCGTGACCGGCAGGAAGTGCGGCTTGTCGGCGACCAGCAGGTGCTCGTCCCGATGCAGGATGCGCGAGGCGAAGGGCACCTCGGGCTCGTCGGCCAGCCAGCGCCAGTAGTAGAGGCGGCGCTGCGCGCGATACGGCGCGCCGGGACTGAGCGCCGCGCCCGCGTCGTCGAGCACGTCGCCGCGCGCCATGCGCGTGGCCCAGTCCTCGCGCGTCACCAGCGGCAGCCGCTCCGCGAGGAAGTCCAGCACGAGCGGCCACGGTCCTGGCGGACAGGCGAGCGCGCTGGCGGCGACACCGTCGCGCAGCGGCAGTTCAAGCTTCGGAGGGCGGGCCATCCCGCGTCACTCGATCTGAGCCGGCCCGCGGGCGCGCTCGTCGAAATAGCGGTTGATCGCCTTGAGGTCCTCGGCCTCGATGCCGGCCGGGCCGCGCCAGGCCCTGATCAGCGCGTCGCGCTGGGGGAGCGGCTCGGCGGCGATCTGGCGCACGGCCTGGTCGATCGCCTCGATCGCGCGACGGCCCGTCGGGGTGCGGCTGCAGCTGCCAGTGGCGACCATGGTGCTGCGGCCCTCGGCCAGCGGCAGCCGCATCAGCTCGGGCGAGCCCGGATGCTGCTGGCTGTATTGCTCGACCGTGGCCGGATAGTCCAAGGTCCAGTCCATGCGGCGCGCCTTGAGCATGCCCAGCAGATTGGCGCTGCGGCCCGCGACGACGGAGCGCGGCGCCTGGTCCGGATCGGCGCTCAGCAGCTTGTCGATGCGCGGTCCGAAGCTGCGATCGCGCGGCACCAGGCCCACGAGGTCCTTGCGCCGCAGCAGGTCCGCGAGCTGCAGGGCCTGGCCGTTGGGCTCGAAGCGTGACAGGTCCTCGCGCCGCAGGATGACGTGCACCTGGCGCGTCAGCAGCGGCGGATGCAGCGGCGTGAAGTACAGCCATTGCAGGCGCTCGGGCGTGCGCACGTGCAGCAGCGAGCACAGCGTCTCGCCGGCACGCGCCTGCGCCTCGAAGCGCGGCAGGCTGAGCTCGACGAACTCGTGACGGTACTGCGGCAGCCGCTCGGTCAGCACGCGCAGGAAGCCGTCGACCTCGCCCTGGCCCAGGTCCTCGGGGCGTTGCGGCGGCTTGCCGTCGCGGTAGCTGAAGTGCGGCGGGATGTCCTGCACCAGCCAGCGCAGCACGGGTCGCGCGCCGGTGCCGCCGGCGGGGGCGCCCGTCGGCGCGGTCGGCGGCGTGCCGATCTGGGCGACGGACCAGGTGGTGGGCGCGGGGACGGCTCCTTCCGCCACCGGCTCGACCGATCCCGCCGATGGCGAAGCGGGCGCCGCCTGGGCGCCCGCGAGGGCCGTCGCGAGGCAGGACCCGATCGCGACGAGCGCGCGGGCCACGCCGGCGGGCGGGCTCAGTCGCCCTCGACCCATTCCACCTTGGCGCCGAGACGGGTGATGTTCTCGGCGAACTGCGGGTGGGCGCGGCGCACCGGCGTCGCGTTGCGGATCAGGGACTTGCCGGGGATGCTGGCCGCCACCATCAGCAGCGCGATCGCGACGCGGATGATGTACGGGCTCTCGACCTCGGCCGGGCTCAGCGTCTTGCCGCCGAAGGTGACCATGCGGTGCGGATCGGACAGGAAGGCGTGCGCGCCGAACTTGGACAGCTCGGTGGTCCAGCCCATCGCGCCGTCGTAGACCTTGTTCCAGAACATCACGCTGCCCTCGGCCTTCACGCCCAGGGCGACGAAGATGGGCAGCAGGTCCACGGGCAGATAGGGCCAGGGCGCCGCCTCGACCTTCTGCAGGATGTTGCGGGTGAAGGGCTCCTTGACCTTGAGCTTGCCGTCCACCACCGAGCGCGACCAGCCATCCTCGTGAATGATCTGGACGCCGAACTTGGCGAAGGTGCGGTCGATCAGCGGGAACTGCTCCGGGTGCGAATTCTTGACCCGCACGTCGCCGCCGGTGATCGCGCCCAGGGCCAGGAAGGTCACGATCTCGTGGAAGTCCTCGGCGAAGGTGAACTCGCCGCCGCCCAGCTGCTCGACGCCGTGGATGGTCAGGCGCGAGGTGCCCAGGCCCTCGAGCTTCGCGCCGAGCATGGCCATGAACTGGCAGAACTCCTGCACGTGCGGCTCGCTGGCCGCGTTCATCAGCGTGGAGGTGCCGTCGGCCAGCGCGGCGCACAGGACGAAGTTCTCGGTCGTGGTGACGGAGGCGTAATCGGTCCAGTGGTCGTTGTGGCGCAGCTTGCCCTGGACCTGCACCAGCAGGCCGTCGGCGGCGCGGTCGACCCGGGCGCCGAAGCGCTCGAAGACCTCGACGTGGGGATCGATCTCGCGGGCGCCCAGGGTGCACCCCTTGACGTCGTCCTCGATGCGGGCGGCGCCGAAGCGCGCCATCAGGCCCGGCACCAGCATGATCGAGGAGCGCATCTCCTCGGGCAGGTGGTCCTTGGCCGCGTCGAAGTGGGTGTCGCGGTGATGCAGGTCCAGCACGCCGGTCTTGAAGTCGACCGAGACCGCGCTGCCCAGGTTGCGGAAGACCTCCAGGATCTTCTTGACGTCGGTGATCTCGGGGACGCCGTTGAGCCGGACCGGCTCGCGGGTCAGCAGCGTCGCGCACAGGATGGGCAGGACGGCGTTCTTGTTCGCCGAGGGGACGATGCGGCCCTTGAGGGGCGAGCCGCCGTGGACGATGAGATTGGACATGGCGTGGCGCCGGGGGCGAACGGGTGGGAAGTCGAGGATAGCGGCCGGATTATCGGCCGAGGGCGCGAGGGCGGTGTTCGTGCGGGTCATGCGAGGCATCTTGCGACCGCGACGCGCGACGGACCAGCGAGAGTGTGCTCCGGCCGCGGAAGGAAAGCTCCGGCCCCGGGGTCACGCTAGGGAAGTCATGGGCGCATTTCGCCGTGGCCCTGGCCACAATGCGCCCCCATGACCGCTCCCGCCGATCCGTCGACGTCCCCGACCCCGCTGCCGGCCAGCCCCGGCGCCGACCCGATGAGCCCGTTGCCGGCCGCCGCCGCGCCCGCCGCGGGTTCCGCCATCGCCCCCGCGTCGGCGGCGACGACGGTCGCGAACGCCACCGCCGCGGCCGCGGCCGCCGGCACGCGGCTGATCGGCAAGCTGGGCCGCAAGCCGGCCGAGGGCGACCTGCACGGGGATCCGCGCGACTGGATCACGCCCGAGGACCTGAACGTCGCGCCCGGGCTGCTGGGGCTGCCGCTCGCCTCGCCGTTCCAGCGGGCCAAGGCCATGATGGTCGATCTGGTGCTGCTGCTGGCGCTCTCGCACTTCGGCAACACGGTGCTGCTGGGCGGCTGCTGGTGGGTGGCGTGGCGCTGGTACAAGCTGCAACGCGTCTCGCGCGGCGAGGTGGTGCACCTGGGCGGCGGTCGGCTGGGCTGGTTGCCGGCGCTGTGCCTGGTGGGCTTCGGCCTCTTCACCAGCGTCGGCGACCTGACCAAGGAAGCGAAGGACAAGCCCGGCCGCAAGGAGCGCGCCGCGGCCGAGACCGCCCTGGCGGTGGCCGGCGCGGCCAGCGGCGCCGACCCGACCACGGCCGCCGCCATCCAGGCGGCGCTGGAGCGGCACGCGGAAGAGGCCGACAAGGCGGGCAAGGACGACCTCGACGACGAGGAAGTCGCCGACATCGTCAAGCATGCGATCCGGACCGCGCGTGGCGAGATGGCGTCGGCCTCCGCGGCGGCGCTGGCCACGCCCGACGCCGCGGCCAGCGCCGCGATCACCGAGGCCCAGGCCCGCGCCGAGGACGCGGAGGGCCGGCTCAAGACCCAGAAGCTGCGCAACAAGCAGCTCGAGCGCCAGGTCCGAGACCTGCGCGAGGAGGCCCGCCGCACGCCGCTGGAGCGGATGAAGCACTGGTGGGAGCTGGTCGGCCTGAACCTGGCCTGGGCCTTCTCCTGGTTCGTGCTGTGGCCGCTGATCTGGCCCGGGCAGACGCCGGGCAAGAAGCTGATGGGCCTGAAGATCGTGGAGCTGACCGGCAAGCCGATGAAGCCGATGCGGTGCGTGCGCCGTTACGGCGGTTACGCGGCCGGCATGGCCACCGGCGGCATGGGCTTCCTGCAGATCCTGTGGGACGGCAATCGCCAGGGCCTGCACGACAAGGCCGCCCACACGGCGGTCATCGACCTGGGCAATCCGCGCCGCCTGAAGCTGCGCGAGGACCTCACCGGCTGAAGCCCCGCGCGTGCCCGGCATGCCGCGTGGCGATACGCGCGACGTGCCGGGTCCCGCCCGTTCAGCCTTTCGGATCGAGTCGTTTCGCGCGCGCCAGGCGCCAGGCCTCGGCGGGGTCGTCGCCATAGACCTGCTCGGCGGTGGTCGCGGTCTCGTGGCGATGCGTGTCGATCGCGATGCGCTTGTCGAAGACGAAGCACTCCCCGCGCCAATCCGCGTCGGCATCGGGCATCTGCTCGAAGTAGTTGAGGATGCCACCGTCGAGCTGCCGCACCCGCAGGCCGCGCTCGATCATCCAGCCCGACATCTTTTCGCAGCGGATGCCGCCGGTGCAGTACATCGCGACGGTCTTGCCCTCGCGCTGCCACTGCTCGGCGTGGGCCTCGATGTAGGCCGGGAAGTCGCGGAAGTGCCGCACCAGCGGATCGACCGCGCCCTCGAAGTGGCCCAGCTTGAACTCGAAGTGGTTGCGGTTGTCCACCACGACCACGTCCTCGCGCTTGATCAGCTCACGCCATTCCCGCGGAGAGACATGGGTGTCGCGCGTGTCCGCCAGCCCCGTCACGCCGGGCAGGCCGAAGGCCACGAGCTCCGGCTTCTCATGCACCTTGAGCAGCGTGAAGGGCCGCGTGTCGCAGAAGCTGCGCTTGAAACGCAGGTCCGAGAAGGGCGGCTCCGCGCGCAGCGCCGCCTCGAAGGCGCCCAGCGCCTCGACCGGGCCGCCGATCGCGCCGGTCACGCCCTCGGGCGCCAGCAGGATGTTGCCGCCGACCCGCCGTCCTTGTGCCTCGTACAGGTCGCGCAGCCGCTGCGCCAGCGCGGGCGTGTCCCGCAGCGCGACGAACTTGTAGAAGGAGCTGTGCTCATGCGCCGGCGCGCCGGCGGCGGGGTCGGCGCCGGCATCGGCGGGAGCGTGGGGTGTACGGCCAGGGAGCGTCATCGGCCGACATGGTATCGAGGCCGAAGCGCGTCGCTCGCCCCTCCCGGAGCAACCCGGGTGTGGGTATCGAACTTGCCCGCCTAGAATCCGCCACCCTGTCACGCCCCCGTCACTCTCCATCGTGTCTGATCGCCTCGCCGTCCTGCCCCAATACCTGATGCCCAAGCTGGCGATGACCCGCCTGGCCGGCCAGCTCGCGGGCGCGGAACTGGGCGGTTTCACCACCTGGACGATCAAGCGCTTCATCGACCGCTATGGCGTGAACATGGCCGAGGCCGTGGAGTCCGATCCCGCCGCCTACACCACCTTCAACGATTTCTTCACCCGCGCGCTCAGGCCGGAGGCGCGGCCGATCGCGGACGCCCCGCTGATCTGCCCGGTCGACGGCGCCATCAGCCAGTTCGGCCCCATCCGCGCGGATCAGATCTTCCAGGCCAAGGGCCACCAGTACTCGACCACCGCGCTGGTGGGCGGCGATCAGCAACTGGCCGCGCAGTTCCGCGACGGCCACTTCGCGACGCTGTATCTGAGCCCGCGCGACTACCACCGCATCCACATGCCCTGCGCCGGCAAGCTGGTGCGCATGATCCATGTGCCGGGCGACCTGTTCTCGGTCAATCCGACGACGGCCCGCGGCGTGCCGGGGCTGTTCGCCCGGAACGAACGCGTGGTCTGCGTCTTCGAGGGCGAGCACGGCCCCTGGATCCTGGTCCTGGTGGGGGCGACCATCGTCGGCTCGATGGCGACGGTGTGGCACGGCGTGGTGAATCCGCCGCGTCCGGGCCGCGTGCGCGCCTGGCACTACGAGAACGAGCACTTCAGCTACGAGCAGGGCGCCGAGATGGGCCGCTTCCTGCTGGGCTCGACCGTGGTGATGCTGTTCCCGCAGGGCCCGCTGAGCTTCAACCCGGGCTGGCAGCCCGGCGGCGCGATCCGCCTCGGCGAGGCGATGGCCACCCGCGGCTGACCGCCGCGGCCTCGGTGGCCCGCGCCGCCGTCCGTTCGTCGTCACGCGCCCTTCCCTCCGACGGGTTCCCGCCTTTGCGGGAGAATCGCCCCTTTGCGAAACGCTGACGAGCTCTCCCCATGACCCTGCGTGTCCTGACCGGCATCACCACCACCGGCACCCTGCACCTCGGCAACTATGTCGGCGCGGTGCGCCGCGCCATCGCGGCCAGCCGCGAGCCGGGCGCCGAGAGCTTCTTCTTCATGGCCGACTATCACGCGCTGATCAAGTGCGACGAGCCGGCCCGCATCGAGGCCTCGCGCCTTCAGATCGCCGCCACCTGGCTCGCCGCCGGCCTGGACACCCGTCGCGTCACGTTCTACCGCCAGAGCGACATCCCCGAGATCCCCGAGCTGACCTGGCTGCTGACCTGCGTCACCTCCAAGGGCCAGATGAACCGCGCGCATGCCTACAAGGCCTCGGTCGACGCCAACGTCGCGGCCGGCGAGGACCCGGACGCCGGCATCACCATGGGCCTGTACAGCTACCCCATCCTGATGGCGGCGGACATCCTGATGTTCAACGCGCACCGCGTGCCGGTCGGCAAGGACCAGGCGCAGCACATCGAGATGGCGCGGGACGTGGCCCAGCGCTTCAACCACACCTTCAAGGAAGAGCTCTTCGTGCTGCCCGAGGCCAGCATCGACGAGGAGATGGAGCTGTTGCCGGGCCTGGACGGTCGCAAGATGTCCAAGAGCTACGACAACGTGATCCCGCTCTTCGAGGGCGGCGCCAAGGCGCTGCGCGAGGCGATCTCCAAGATCGTCACCGACTCGCGCCTGCCCGGCGAGCCCAAGGAGACGGAGGGCTCGCACCTGGTCCAGATCTACGACGCGTTCGCGACGCCGGCCCAGCGCCAGGCCTTCCGCGAGGCGCTGCGCGGCGGCCTGTCCTGGGGCGAGGCCAAGGACCAGCTCTACGCGCTGATCGACGCGGAGATCGGCCCGATGCGCGCCAGGTACGACGCGCTGATGGCCAATCCCGAGAAGATCGAGGAGATCCTGATGGAGGGCGCGGCCAAGGCGCGCGCCATCGCCGGTCCGCTGCTGGCCCGCGCCCGCGAGGCCGTCGGCCTGCGCCGCTTCCAGCCGCTGGCCGCGCCCGTGGCGACCACGGCCAAGGTCAAGTCGACCGTGCCCGCGTTCAAGCAGTACCGCGAGTCCGATGGCCGCTTCTACTTCAAGCTGCTGGCCGCCGACGGCGCCCTGCTGCTGCAGAGCACGGGCCTGGAGCAGGGCAAGGAAGCGGGCCACTGGGTCGCGCGCCTGAAGCGCGAGGGCGCGGCCGCGCTGGCCGAGGCCCCGGTCACCCGCGAGGTCGCCGACGACGCGCTGCTGCCCGCGCTCGAGGCGCTGGTCGCCGCCGAGCGCGAGGCCGCCGCCCAGAAGGGCTGATCCCGCGTCCGCCGCGGCCTCCGTCACCGGCGGAGCGGCGGCGGAGCCGCCCGCGCGAGGCGCGCATGGGCGTGCGTCGTGGGGCGCCCGGGTGTTGGTATCGATCGGCAACCCCCTCGCGGCTTGCCAAGTCGATCACGGTCATCGAAGAAACCCGCTCGTCCCCGTGGGCGACCGGGCGTAGTCTCCAGGGCTTCCTTCGCTCCCGCGCGCGTGCCGCCGGAGCGTCGCCCGCTTCACCAAGAACAAGGAGACCTCGATGTCCAGTCCCCGCCTGTCGGCCGATTCCCTGGCGCTGCAGCGCCTGTACCGATGGGAGGAGGACACGCCCAGGCGCGTGACGCTGCGCCAGCCGATGGGCGACGGCGAGGTCCGCGACTTCACCTGGGCCGAGGTCGCCGAGCAGGCGCGCCGCATGGCCGCGCACCTGAAGACGGTCGGACTGGAGCAGGGCTGGGAGCCCGGTGCCCGCGTCGCGATCCTGTCCAAGAACTGCGCCTGGTGGCTGTTCAGCGACCTGGCCATCTGGATGGCCGGCTACGTCAGCGTGCCGCTGTATCCGACGCTCGCGCCGGACACCATCCACCAGATCCTCACCCACAGCGAGGCGCGGCTGCTCTTCGTCGGCAAGCTCGACGGCTGGGAAGGCATGAAGCCGGGCGTGCCCGAGGGCCTGCCCTGCATCTCCTACCCGGTCTCGCCGGAGGACGCGCAGGACCAGTACGACCACTGGGACGCCGTCTGCGCCGAGACCAAGCCGCTGGCCGGCCGCCCGGTGCGCGGCGCCGACGAGCTCGCGACCATCATCTACACCTCCGGCACCACCGGCGCGCCCAAGGGCGTGATGCACAGCTTCGGCAGCTTCGCGTGGGCCATCACCTCGGGCCTGAACCGCATCCCGCTGACCGAGGACGACCGCATGCTGTCCTACCTGCCGCTGGCCCACGTGGTCGAGCGGGCGCTGGTCGAGCACGGCTGGCTGCGCACCGGCATGCAGGTCTACTTCGCCGAGAGCATCGACACCTTCGCCGCCGACCTGCAGCGCGCGCGGCCGACGGTGTTCTTTTCGGTCCCGCGCCTGTGGACCAAGTTCCAGCAGGGCGTGCAGGCCAAGCTGCCGCAGCGCAAGCTGGACTTCCTGCTGGGCCTGCCGATCATCGGCGGCCTGGTCCGCCGCAAGATCCTCAAGGCGCTGGGCCTGGACCAGTGCCACTTCGCCGCCGGGGGCGCCGCGCCGATGCCGGTCGCGCTGCTGAGGTGGTTCCGCACGCTGGGCCTGCCGATCAACGAGGGCTACGGCATGACCGAGAACCTCGCGCTGTCCCACATCACCGTGCCGGGCAAGGACCAGACGGGCAGCGTCGGCCCCGCCTACGACGGCGTGCAGGTGCGCCTGGACCCGATCACCGGCGAGCTGCAGATGAAGAGCCCGGCGCTGATGCTGGGCTACTACAAGCAGCCCGAGCTGACCGCCGAGACCCTGACCGCCGACGGCTGGCTGCACACCGGCGACAAGGCCGAGATCGCCGACAAGGGCGCCCTCGCCGGCTGCGCGCGCATCACCGGCCGGGTGAAGGATCTGTTCAAGACCAGCAAGGGCAAGTACGTCGCGCCGGCGCCGATCGAGGACCGCCTGTCGATGAACCCCGCGATCGAGGCCTGCGTGGTCACCGGCGCCAACCTGGCGCAGCCGGTGGGCATCGCGATGCTCTCGCCCGAGGCCGCCGCGCGCGACCACGCCACGCTGGAAAAGGAGCTGGCCGCCCACCTGGAGGCGGTCAACGCCAAGCTCGACCCGCACGAGCGGCTGGACTGCCTGGTGCTGACGGCGACGCCCTGGACCGTGGACAACGGCCTGATCACGCCGACCTTCAAGGTGCGCCGCAACCGCGTCGACGAGGTCTACGGGCCGCGTCTGGAAAACTGGGTCGCCCAGCGCCGGAAAATCATCTGGGCCGACTGAGGCCCGTCATCGGCGCGGGCGCATGATGCGCGGATGAAACGCGGATCCCGAGGCTCCCTCAAGCGCTGGGCCGCCCTGCTCAAGGGCGAGCTGCTCACGGTGTACTACGCGGCGCGCGACCCCGAGGCGCCCTGGCTGGCGCGCTTCGTCGCGATCGCGGTCGCGGCCTACGCGCTCAGCCCCATCGACCTGATCCCGGACTTCATCCCGGTGCTGGGCCTGCTCGACGACATCATCCTGGTGCCGCTGGGCTTCTGGCTGGTGCTCAAGCTGATGCCGCCGCCGGTGCTCGCCCGGGCCCGGCTGCGCGCCGCCGAGCAGCGCGGCCGCTTGCCGCGCAACCTCAAGGTCGGCGCCTTCATCGTCGTGCTGTGGGTGCTGCTGCTGGTGCTGCTCATCGTCTGGCTGATGCGGCGCTGAGGCGCCCCTGATCGCGCGCCTTCACCCGGCTCGCCTCACCGGGCGCGTTTCACCGGGCGCCTCGATGTCAGCCGTCGTCGGCCCGAGGGGGCCGCCCGCATCGTGGTCGCGTCAGGTGGGTCCCAGCCCCTTCTTCGCCAGCGTCTCGACGATCCAGTCGATGAAGACGCGCATCCGGGCCGAGACATAGCGGTTGGGGGAATAGACCAGGTAGACCGGCACGGCGTTGTGGTGCCAGTCGGGGAACAGCGGCACCAGCTCGCCCCGCTCCACCTGCTCCCGCACGGCGTACTGCGCCAGCTGCACGACGCCCAGTCCCGCGAGCCCCGCCGCGACGTAGGCGTTGCTGTCGTTGACGTCCAGGCGCCGGCGGCCCTGGATCTCGACGCGCTCGTCGCCGCGATGGAAGACGAAGGGGAAGACCCGCCCCGTGCGCGACGAGAAGTAGCCCACCGCGTGATGCGGCGCGCGATCGAGGTCCGCGGGATCCTGTGGCGTGCCATGCGCCGCGAGGTAGGCCGGGGATGCGCAGGTCACGAAGCGGATCTGCCCGACCTTGCGCGCCACCAGTCCCGCGTCCTGCACCGGCCCGACGCGCAGCACGAAGTCCACGTTGTCCACCAGCAGATCGATGGAGCGGTCGCTCACGCCCAGCGCGATCTCCACGTCCGGGTAACGCTCGTGGAAATCGGCCATCGCCGGGATCAGCACCCGGGAGCCGGTCAGCGTGGTGACGTCCACGCGAAGCCGGCCGCGCGGCTTGCTGTTGTCGTGGAGCATGCCCTGATCGATGGCCTCGAGCTCGTTGAGCAGCGCCATCGTGCGCTCGTAGTAGACGGCGCCGTCCTGCGTCACGGTCACCTTGCGGGTGGTGCGCGTCAGCAGCTGCACCCGCAGCCGCGCTTCCAGGGCCTGGACCAGCCGCGTCAGGCTGGCCTTGGGCAGGTCCATCGAATCGGCCGCCTTCGTGAAGCTGCCTGTTTCCACCACCCGGGCGAACGCCCGCATTTGCACGATCCGGTCCATCCGATGCCCTCGGTCGAGACGCGCGGCCTCGGGGGGAGGAACTGCTGGGGCGGGCCGCGCGGGGCGATTCTCGGAGATTCCCGGTTCACCCGGGCGCTGCGCGGCGATCCGCACCGCCGCGGGGCGATTCCGGGCGAATGCCGGCGAATATCTTCACGGCGCGCGTGAATATCTCGTGATCTGGAGATATCCGTTCATCCCCGCTACCGTGAGGGTTTTGTGCGAATCCCGTGACGATTCACGGACGGTTTTCCGATCCGTGCGGCGAGTATCTGCGCGCGCAAAGAAAAACCCCTCGGCGAGGGGGATTCGTCCGAGAGGTGGAGAGGCGGTCGGCGGCAGCCAGGAGGAGGAGTGCGGAGTGCCGCCGCCGACCAGGGCCGAAGCCCTTGACCTTCAAATCGTCGTCTGTTGTTCGAGTTCTTCAGCAGTCTTCAGGAGGAGAGATCAGCAGGAGAGGGAGATCGAAGCGGTTCGGCGCTCAGCGGCCGGCGACGGCCGTGGCCGGCGTGTTGTCCTGGTACTGCTTGACCAGGGTCGCGTAGTACGGGGAGTTGCGCAGCTGGGCGTACTTGGCCTTGGCGGCGTCGCGACGGGCGTTGTCGTAGCCGTAGGTTTCCGACAGCTCGACAGCGGCCAGGCCGGATTCGCGGTAGATCTGCAGGTCGGCCAGCACTTCGGCGCGGCTGACTTGGCTGGGCGACACCACCGGCTGTTCATGCGGGTTGTCGTTGGCCATCGCGACATTGCCGGCCAGCAGGGCGGCGGAAGCGAACAGGGCGGAAGCGATGATGTTGCGGGTCATGATGATTCCTTTCAGGTTCGGCCTCAGGGCTTTCGGCGATGGGCGCGGGGTGGATTCGGCGCGTCGGATCGCTGGGTTTCGTCGCGGGCCCGTCCGGGTTATCGGTCGGGTTTGCCTGGCGAGGCCGGTAGCGGATTCGGTGTGTCGATGGGATGAACGATAAGGGATAAGGGTTCACCCTTAAACCCATCTGGATGCAACGGACCGTTGAAAAGATCGGAACAATCGCCGCGCGGGCCGGAAATCCGGGCGCTCGGGAGCCCGGGTGGGCGCGTGGCGGCCGCGATGTCCCATCGCGGTGCGGCATGATGGCGGCCTTTCGGGGGACCCTCGCATGCTCGGCACACACGACCTCGGCCTGTTCATCGCATCCGGACTGCTGCTCAACATGACGCCGGGGCCGGATTCGCTCCTGATCATGGCGCGCAGCGCCACGCAGGGTTTCCGCGCGGGATCGGCCGCGGCGCTGGGCATCGGCGCGGGGACCTGCGTGCATGTGATGGCGGCGGCGCTGGGGCTGTCGGCGCTGCTGGCGGCCTCCGCGGCGGCCTTCACCGTGGTGAAGCTGCTGGGCGCGGCCTACCTGGTCTATCTGGGCGTCGGGCTGCTGTTCAAGCGCAGCCGGCCCGAGCCCTCGGACGGTGCCGACACCGCCCCGCCCGCGCCCCCGGCCCAGCCGCTGCGGCGCATCTTCGCGCAGGGCTTCCTGACCAATGTGCTGAACCCCAAGGTCGGGCTGTTCTTCCTGGCCTTCGTGCCGCAGTTCATCGCGGCGGGCGCGCCCAGCAAGGCGCTGGCCTTCGTCTTCCTGGGCGCCGTGTTCAACGTGAACGGCATGCTGTGGTGCCATCTGCTGGCCTGGTCCAGCGCCGCGGCCGGCGCGCGGGTGCGCGGCCGCGCGGGCATGCGCACCCTGGGCCGCTGGCTCAACCGGGGCATCGGCGCCCTGTTCCTGGCCTTCGGCGTGCGATTGGCGATGGCCGAGATGGCATAGCCCCTCGTCCGGTGCGCGTGTCGCTCGGTTTGTCCGAACGGCGCCTGCGGCTTTTACGAGGCAGGAGTAGGCTGGCGGCCATGAACGCCAAGACCTCCTCCCTGGCGGCCGGAACTCCTTCGGGAACGCCCGGCCATTACAGCGCGCATGAAAAGCGCGATCGCATCTTCGCCATCGTCGGTGCCTCCTCCGGCAACCTGGTCGAGTGGTTCGACTTCTACGTCTACGCCTTCACCGCGATCTACTTCGCGCACGCCTTCTTCCCCAAGGGCGATCCGACGGTGCAGCTGATCAACACCGCCGGTGTCTTCGCCGCGGGCTTCCTGATGCGCCCCATCGGCGGCTGGCTGTTCGGCCGCATCGCCGACAAGCAGGGCCGCAAGACCGCGATGATGATCTCGGTGCTCATGATGTGCGGCGGCTCGCTGGCCATCGCCTGCATGCCGACCTACGAGTCCATCGGCGTGATGGCCCCGACCCTGCTGCTGCTGGCGCGCCTGTTCCAGGGCCTGTCGGTCGGTGGCGAGTACGGCACCAGCGCCACCTACATGAGCGAGGTCGCGCTGCGCGGCCAGCGCGGCTTCTACGCATCCTTCCAGTACGTGACGCTGATCGGCGGCCAGCTGCTGGCGGTGCTGGTGGTGGCCATCCTGGAGCAGACGCTGAGCGACCAGCAGATGCACGACTGGGGCTGGCGCATTCCGTTCGTGGCCGGTGCGGCGACGGCGGTGATCGCCTTCTACCTGCGCCGCTCGCTGGCCGAGACCGCCAAGGCCGAGCAGCTGGAGCGCAAGGAATCGGGCTCCATGCGCGAGCTCTTCTCCAAGCACTCGCGTGCCTTCCTGATCGTGCTGGGCTTCACGGCGGGCGGGTCGCTGGCCTTCTACACCTACACGACCTACATGCAGAAGTATCTGGTGCTGAGCGTGGGCATGGACAAGAAGGTCGCGAGCACGGTGATGACGGCGGCGCTGTTCGTCTACATGTGCATGCAGCCGCTGTTCGGCGCCTTGTCGGATCGGATCGGACGCAAGACCTCGATGCTGTGGTTCGGCGTGCTGGGCGCGCTGTGCACCTGGCCCATCCTGTCGGCGCTCAAGCAGACGCACAGCCCGTATGCGGCCTTCGGCCTGATCATCCTGGCGATGGCGATCGTGTCGCTGTACACGTCCATCGGCGGGCTGATCAAGGCCGAGATGTTCCCGCCCGAGATCCGCGCGCTGGGCGTGGGGCTGTCCTATGCGATCGGCAACGCGATCTTCGGCGGCTCGGCGGAGTTCGTCGCGCTCAGTCTCAAGGGCGCGGGCATCGAGAGCGTGTTCTACGTCTACGTCTCGGTGATGTGCTTCTTCGCGTTCCTGGTCTGCTTCCTGATCCCGGATCTGCGCAAGCACGGGCATCTGAACGACGTGCATTGAACGCCGGGGAGCGGGCCTTCGGGCGCTGGCGTACTGCAACGCTCCCACCCTCACCCCCGCCCTCTCCCGCCCCGCGGGCGAGGGAGTAATACAGCGCCGAGATGACTCCCTCGCCCGCTTGCGGGAGAGGGCGGGGGTGAGGGTCTTCAGCCCTCCTCCCGCATCCCGATGTGATGCGACAGGAACACCCGCCCGCGGAACCACTCTTCCCAGCCGCCGGCCTTGAGCCGGTCCAGCACCGGCCCCTTGACCTCGCTCAGGTCCAGTCGCCGCCCCTGTCGCTCCAGCGTCTCATGCAGCTCCTTGAGCGCGCTCAACCCGCTGAAGTCGATGCTGTTGACCGGCGACATCTGCAGCAGCACGCGTCGCGTCGACGGGTGCGTGTCCAGATGCGCCTGCACCACGTCCGCCAGGCTGCGGCCGTTCAGGAACAGCAGGCTCTCGTCGATGCGCAGACCCAGCACCTGCGGGTCCAGCTCCACCTGGTGGCGTTCGACGTTCCGGTAATGCTCGGTCCCCGGGATGCGCCCGATCAGCGCCACATGCGGTCGCGCGCTGCGCTGCAGCAGCAGCGCGATCGCGCCCGCCACGCCCAGCCCCAGCGCCGAGGTGATGCTGACGAAGATCACCAGCAGCGTCACCGTCACCATCAGCAGCGCCTCGGCGCGGTCGTAGCGCCAGGACTCGCGGTAGGGCTCGAACTTCAGCCCCGACAGCACCGCCACCATGATGCTGGCCGCCAGCACCGGCTTCGGGCACCAGGCCAGCACGGACGGCAGCGTCAGCAGCGCCAGGCCCATCAGGCCGGCGACGAACACCCCGGTCATGCGCGTGCGGCTGCCGGCGTCGCTCATCAGCACGCTGCGCGAGAAGCTCGCCGCCGCGGGCATGCCGCCCGACAGGGCCGCGGCGATGTTGGCGCCAGCCAGGCCCATCAGCTCGCGCCGCGCGTCCACGCGCTGGCCCACGCGCCGCGCCAGCGATTCCGCCACCGCGAGGCTGGAGACATAGCCCAGCAGCGCGATCAGCGCCGCGCCGGGCAGCATCGCCATCCACAGCTCGGCGTCCAGGCGCGGCAGGGTGAAGGCGAGCGCCAGCGGCGGCAACTCGCCCACGCGGGGCAGGCCTTGCGGATCCCAGCTCCAGGCCACCGCGATGGCGGCCAGCAGCACGCCCAGCGGCGCCATGCGTGACCACAGGCTTTTGGGCAGGCGCCGCACCGCGATGAGCGCCAGCAGCGACGCTACGCCGAAGAGCGCGCCCACGCCGCGCCAGTCGAAGTGATGCGCCGCCATCGAGCGCCACAGCTCGGGCAGCGTCGCGCCACCGGCGGCGGAGCCGATCAGCACGGGGAACTGGGAGGCCGCGATGGCGATGGTCGCGCCCGACTCGAAGCCGTGCAGCACGGGGACCGACAGGAGCGCCGCCAGCGCATGCAGGCGCAGCAGCGCCGCGGCGCCGAGCAGCACGCCCACCTCGGCGGCCAGCACCAGCGAGGCCTCGCTCGGGCTGACGCCGGCGGGCGCCAGCTGCAGCGTCTCCAGGATCATCAGCGCCAGCACGGCGACCGGGCCGATGTTCAGGAAGGGGCTGGAGCCCAGCGCCGCGTACAGCAGCGGCGGCAACAGGCTGGCATAGAGCCCGGTCTGCGGCGGCAGGCCGGCGAGCATCGCGTAGGCCAGGCTCTGCGGGATCAGCAGCACGCTGACCACCACGGCGGCGAGCAGGTCGTCGCGCAACGTGTCGCGCAGATAGGGCCGGAGGGCGGCGGTGAAAGGCATCGGAGAGGTCGGGCCGCGTCAGGAGCGCGGCGCGCGGCAGTATAGGGGCCCCCCTCCCGCGAGACCGGACCGGCCAGGGGCGCCGTGGCCCTCGGCGGCCCTGCGTCCTGTCGCGCTCAGAGCAGCGTCGGCGCCGGACGTCCGGTCGGCGGAGGCCGCTTCGCCACCATCAGGTCCAGGGTCAGACGCAGCGTCAGCTCCTCGCCGCGCGGCAGCGGCGCCAATGCCTCGCCGCCGGGCGTCATGAGGTCAAGGTGGAGCGAGGCGCGCGTCGGATGCCGCTCGAAGTCCAACGTGGTCACCGGGGGATCGCCGCGGAGCAGCACGTGGCGGCCCCCCGGCCCGGCCAGCGTCGCGAGCCCACGCCAGGTCTCGAGGGACTCGACATGACCGCGCGCCGGCTGCACCAGCCGGCAGTCCTCGTCGAGGACCAGTTCCCGCGCGAAGTCCTCGGCGAACTGCAAGCGCCAGCCCAGGCGCACCGGCATCGGATGCCGGCCCAGGTTGCGCATCGAGAGCGTCCACTCGAGCCGGTTCTGCTGCAGTCGCAGGGTCTGGCTGGCCTGGTAGCCCCAGGTGCCGGGCGAGGGGCCGCGGTGATGCTGCATCAGCGTGACCGTGTCCATCGTGCGCTGGGCCAGTTGCCAGGGTTCGTCGAGCATCGCGGGATCGGGCGCGCGGGCGAGGTCCTCGGGATCGGCGAGGGAGGGGACCGCCATGCGCGCCATGCAGCCGCCGACCATCCGGCCACGCTCCAGCAGCATCGGCCGGATCCAGGGCTCGCGGCCTCCGGCGCCGGCCTCGCCCCACCATCGCAGCCGTCCGCCGCGCTCCGGCGAGACCATCGCCCGCCAGCTCTCCGACCGGAGTTCCAGATCGCGCGCCACATGCACCCCTCGTGATGGAAAGGGCCGCAGTATTCGCGCTTTGTCCGGGCGATCGGCCGACTCAAAGAGGGGCCGATCCTGCCCAGTTTGATGCATGGGTGCCTGCCGCCTGCAAAGGCTGACCAGGCGCCGAATCAGGTGCCGGCGATCAGCGCGGCGATGCGCTCGTCGGACAGCCGGATCGGGGAGGCATGGGCGGGCAGCAGGGCCACCACCGCATGGTCGTCGCGGCTGCTGTCGCGCAGCACCGGCGTGTGGCGCGGCTCGCCGTTGGCATTGGTCAATGCCGAGACCATGGGCCGGTGCGCCTTGTCGCCGTTGCGCACCACCAGGCCCACCTCGCCGCTGGCCAGGCGCACGACGCTGCCCGGCGGGAAGATGCCGAAGGCCTTGATCAGCGCCGCCGCCAGCGGACTCTGCGCGGCCATCTGATGCAGCTCCCGGCCGGCCTGCGCGGCGCTCATCGCCGGGCGGTTGGCGCGGCTGCTCAGGCGCGCGGTGTAGATGTCGGCGTAGCGCAGCATCTCGGCGAGCTCGCCCACGTCGTTGAGGCCGTGCGGATAGCCGGAGCCATCGGGCACCTCGTGGTGCTGCAGCACGGCGTCGAGCCAGTCGCGATCGTCGATGCCGGCCGCTTCCAGCATCTCGACACTGCGGATGGGATGGGCCTGGATGGCCTCGCGCTGCATGGAGGTCAGCGGCGAGACCTGGCTCGACAAGCGGGCCTGCAGGTCCAGCATGCCCAGGTTCATCGTCAACGCGGCCTGGAAGGCGCGGCGCTGGTCGTCCGGGCCCCAGCCCAGGTAGCGGGCGGCCGCATGGCAGGCGGTGGCCGCGTGCAGGGAATGGTTGACGCCGTAATGGCCGCTGGCCGTCTCGGGCTGGCGCACGACCTGCGCCAGCGCCATCTCCGGCGAGCAGTCGATCAGCGACAGCATCAGCTCGGTGGTGCCGCTGAGCGCGTCGGCCAGCCGGTCCGGCGTCGCGGACAGCGCGTTGCGCACGTCCTGCAGGCCGCGGTCCCACTCGGCGGTGAGGCGCTCGCGGCGCATCGCGACATGGCCGGCGCGGGGGCCGCCGGGACGCATGGCCTCGGTCAGCTCGTGCACCTCGACCAGCGCGCCGCGGCGCAGCAGGGCGTCGAGCTGCGCCTCGTCGGCGATCACCTGCCCGCGCGCGAGCAGCAGCGTCCGATCGGAGTCCCGCACGCTGAAGTTCAGCGGCTGGCCGAGGACGATGCGGTTCTTGACCGATGACAGTGAGCAGACGCGCATGACGGACGCAGATGAGGCGGAGGAGCCGCGCGCTTTTGTCTGAAGTTGTAACGCGGGCGGCCGGACTCTACATCGGCACGGCAGGGTCGGGTCTGAAGAGCGGGGCGCGGCCCCACACCGTCCGCGCCGATGGGCGGATGGCGAAGCGTCGATTGCGTCACAAAAAACGCCCCTGCCGGGGACGACAGGGGCGTGGCCATCGCGGTCGCGGCGCGACGGGAGCGTCAGGCGCGGGCGGCGGCGGGGTAGTCGCTGTACCCCCTTTCGGTGCCACCGAAGAGCGCGGACGGATCGAAGGCCGACAGCGGCAGGCCGTCCTTGAGCCGGTCCGGCAGGTCCGGGTTGGCGATGAAGGGACGGCCGAAGGCGACCAGGTCGATCAGGCCGCGGTCCAGCAGCGCCTGGGCGCGGGCGGCGTCGTAGCCGCCGGCGACCATGATGCGGCCGGCGAAGGCCTCGCGCAGCGCGGCGCGGAAGTCGTCCGGGACCTGCGGGGCGTCGTCCCAGTCGGCCTCGGCCAGGTGGAGGAAGGCGATGCCGCGCCGGGAGAGCTCGCCCGCGGCCGACAGGATGGTGGGAATCACGTCCGGGCAGTCCATGTTGCGCGCGGTGATGAACGGGGCCAGGCGCACGCCGACGCGCTCCGGGCCGATCTCCGCGGCCACCGCGTCCGCGACCTCCAGCAGGAAGCGGATGCGGTTCGCGCGGGAGCCGCCATAGGCGTCGTCGCGGTGGTTGGAGGTGGTGCGCAGGAACTGGTCGACCAGGTAGCCGTTGGCGCCGTGGATCTCCACGCCGTCGAAGCCGGCGCGCATCGCGTGGGCCGCGGCGCGGCGGAAGTCGCCGACGATGCCCTGGATCTCGTCGACCGTCAGCGCGCGTGGCACGGGACAGTCGACCATGCGGCCCACGCCGTCCTCGCCCACGACCCAGACCTGCGCGTCGGGCGCCAGCGCGGACGGCGCCACCGGCGCGCCGCCACCGTGGAAGACCGGATGCGACATGCGGCCCACGTGCCACAGCTGCAGCACGATGCGACCGCCGGCGCGGTGCACCGCGCGGGTCACGAGCCGCCAGCCCTGGACCTGTTCCTCGGTGTGGATGCCGGGCGTGAAGCTGTAGCCCTGCCCCTGCGGGGAGATCTGCGTGGCCTCGCTGACGATCAGCGCCGCGCCGGCGCGCTGGGCGTAGTAGGCGGCCATCATCTCGTTGGGCAGGTTGCCGGGCTGGGTGCTGCGGGCGCGGGTCATCGGCGCCATCGCGATGCGGTGGGGCAAGGTCAGCGGACCGAGGGCGAGGGGGGCGAACAGGTCGGGGGTCATGGAAATCCTCTGGCGTCGAAAGGAAGGCCGCGTCGCGCGGCCGGCGTCGGACCGGGCGGGTCAGTTGACGAGGGCGCCGCCCTCGATGTCGATCACCGCGCCGGTGACGAAGGGGTTGTCGATCACGAACAGGTAGCCGGCGGCGAGGTCGCCCGGCTGGCCGACGCGGCCGGCGGGCAGCGTCGCGGCGGCCTTGGCCAGCATGGCTTCGCGCGCCTGGGGCGCCATCGCGGCATAGGCCTCCGTGTCGGTCAGGCCGGGGCTGACGACGTTCACCCGCAGCGGGGCCAGCTCGCGGGCCAACAGCTTGGCGCTGGCTTCCAGCGCGGCGTTCATGGCGGTCTTCACGAAGGCGCCGGGGACGGTGCGGCGGGCCACGAAGCCCGAGGTCAGCGTCAGCGTGCCGCCCGGGCGCAGGTGGCGGGCGGCGGCGCGGGCGACGGCGATCGCGCCCCAGAACTTGATGTCGAAGGCGGCCTTGGCGGCGTCCAGGTCCAGACCGGTGACCGGGCCGCCGGGCGCCTGCGAGCCGGCGGTGACCACGACGTGGTCGACCGGGCCGAGGCCGTCGAAGAAGGCGGCGACGGAGGCCTCGTCACTGACGTCCAGGCCGTCGCGGCGGCCGGCGGCGATGACCCGGCCCGGGCGGGCGCGCAGCGCGTCGGCCACCGCGCGGCCGATGCCGGAGCTGCCGCCGACGACGACGCTGACCGTGTCCGGGGTGAAGGCGCCGACCGTGGCGGGCGTGGCGGCGGCGACGGGGGTGAGATCGGTGGCGTTCATGATCTGTTCCAGTTGATTTGATGGAACGAAGTCTGATCCGCGTCGAATGGGGTTTGAGGGGGCTGGTCCTGGATGCTTTTTCAAAGAAAATCGAACGATGACCCGGATTGCCGATCTCGAACTGCTGGTGCGCGTGGCCGATCTGGGCAACCTGACGGCGGCCGCCAAGGCGCTGGACTGGTCGCCGGCGGCGGCCAGCGCGGCGGTGAAGCGGATGGAGGAGCAGCTCGGCTTCGCGCTGTTCGTGCGCAGCACCCGCAGCCTGCGGCTCTCGGGCGAGGGCCAGCGCTACCTGCCGCACGCGCGGGCGGCGCTGCGCGCGCTGACCGAGGGCCGGGACGAGGCGCTCGCCGGCCGGGAGGCGCTCAGCGGCGAGCTCCACCTGACGGTGCCCTCGGACCTGGGGCGGCATGTGCTGCTGCCTTGGCTGGAGCAGTTCCAGGAACGCCATCCGGCGCTGGCGCTGCGGCTGCAGATCGGCGATCCGCTGACCGACCTGCTGCGCCGGCCCGTCGACGCGGCCATCCGCTACGGCCAGCCGGCGGGCGGCTCGCAGGTGGCGCTGCCGCTGCTGGCGGACTGCCGCCGGGTGCTGGTGGCGGCGCCGCACTACCTGGCGCTGCGCGGGATGCCGACCTCGCCCGGGGACATGGCGCAGCACGAGGCGCTGCGCTACCTGATGGACGGCGAGGTGGCCTCGCGCTGGACGGTGGAGATCGCCGGCGCGCCGGTGGCGTTGCCGCTGACGGGGCGGCGGGTCGCGGACGACGGCGAGGTGGTCAAGCGCTGGGCGCTGGCGGGCCTGGGGATCGCCTTCAAGTCATGGCCGGACGTGGCGCAGGAACTGGCCAGCGGTCAGCTGGTGCACGTGAACCCGCATTGGCGCGGGGACCTGTCGCCGCTGAACCTGGTCGTGCCGGGACGGGCGCAGCTCTCGCCGGCGCTGCGGCAGCTCCGGGAGGAACTGCGGCGGCGGCTCGAGGAATTCACCCGCGCGATGCCGCGCTGAGTTTTCCCGGCTTGCCGGCCTTGGCCGGCCGGGCCGGCGTCGCGGGCGCGCAGTCGGCGTCGTGGCTGGCGGTGGCGCCGTGCGAATGGCCGTGGTCGCCGTCGGGGTGGCAGGCGCAAGCCTCGCCGTGGGCGGCGGAGACCAGCTCCTCGAGGATCCCGCAGGCATGGTGATCGTGGTCCGCGTCGCAGCGGGCCTGCAGCGCGACCAGCTGGGCCTCGAGCGCGCGCATGCTCTGCAGCCGCGCCCGGACCTTGCCGAGCTGCGCGTCGACCAGCTTGTCCACCTGGACCAGCGTGGCCGGATCGCGGCTGGCCAGGCTGTCCAGCAGCAAGGCCACGTCGGCCAGCGACATGTCCAGCGCCCGGCAATGGCGGATGAAGGCCAGCCGCTCCAGATGCGCGTGGGCGTAGTCGCGATAGCCGTTGTCACTGCGGGCGGGCGGCGGCAGGAGACCGCTCTTCTCGTAGAAGCGGATGGTCTCGATGTCGACGCCGGTCGCCTTGCTCAATTCACCAATACGCATGGGGTGGCAGGATAGCCGCTTGACCTTGGAGCGGCTACAGACATTCCAATCCACCCCCATGGCACATCAGGAACACGATCACCGCCCCGCGACGCCCGCGCCGAAGGCCGATGCCAGCTCGGCCTGCGGGGGCTGCTGCGGCACTCCGACGCCCGCACCGGGCGCCTCGACCACCGCCGCGTCTCATCATGGTCATGCCCATGACCAGACCGGGGCGCACGACCACGACCATCCCGGCCATGGCGCGACGGATGGGCATCAGCACGGCGCCCACAGTCACGACCACGACCACGACCACGACCACGGGCATGCCCATGGCGCGTCGTGCGCGACGGCCGCCGCGCCCGCCGAAGCCGCCGCCTGCTGTGGCAGTGGCCACTCGGTCGCCCCGGCCGCCCCGGCGCCCAAGGTCGATGCCAAGGCCCTGGCGGGCGCCACGCGCCAGCGCTACTTCATCGCCGGCATGGACTGCCCGACCGAGGAGGGCCTGCTGCGCCGCCAGCTGCAAGGCCAGACGGGCGTGGTCGCGCTGGAGTTCGATCTGATCAACCGCCTGCTGGACGTCCACCACCGCCTGACCGACGACGGCCCGCTGCGCGCCGCGATCAAGGCCGTGGGCATGACGGCCGAGCCGATCGAGGCCGAGGCCCCGCCGCCCGAGCCGCCGCCGGCGATCTCGACCGGCCTGCGCTGGCGCATGGCGCTGGCGGGCGTCGCCGCGATCGCGGCCGAGACGCTGGCCTTCTCCGGCTTCGACGAATCTGGCCCGCTGGTGATCGCGCTGGCCGTCGCCGCGATGGCGCTGGGCGGGCTGCCCACGCTGCGCAAGGGCTGGATCGCGCTCAAGCGCGTGACCCTCAACATCCACCTGCTGATGAGCCTCGCGGTCATCGGCGCGATCGCGCTGGGCCAGTGGCCCGAAGCGGCGATGGTGGTGTGGCTGTTCGGACTGTCCGAGATGATGGAGAGCCTGAGCCTGGCCCGCGCCCGCGACGCGATCCGCGCGTTGACGCAGCTGGCGCCGGAGACCGCGTCGGTGCAAGGCGCCGATGGCCGATGGACCACGGTGCCCGCCGCGCAGGTGGCCATCGGCGCCCGCGTGCGCGTGCCTCCCGGCGAGCGCGTGCCGCTGGACGGCCGTGTGCTCACCGGCCGCTCCAGCTTCAACGAGGCCGCGCTGACCGGCGAGGCCATGCCCGTGGACAAGGCGCCCGGCGACGCGCTGCTCGCGGGCAGCATCAACGGCGACGGTCTGGTGGAGATGGAGATCACCGCCGCCAAGGGCCACACGCTGCTGGACCGCATGGCCTCGGCCGTGCAGCAGGCGCAGTCGCAACGCGCGCCGACGCAAGCCTTCATCGACCGCTTCGCCCGCGTGTACACGCCGGCCGTCGTGCTGGTGGCCGTCGCGCTGGCCGTGCTGCCGCCGCTGCTGGGCCTGGGCACCTGGAGCGACTGGGTCTACAAGGGCCTGGTGCTGCTCGTCATCGCCTGCCCGTGCGCGCTGGTGATCTCGACGCCGGTGACGGTGGTGAGCGGCCTGGCCTCCGCCGCGCGACGCGGCATCCTGATCAAGGGCGGCCTGTACCTGGAGCGCGCCCGCCAGCTCAAGACCCTGGCCTTCGACAAGACCGGCACGCTGACCGAAGGCCGGCCCCAGCTGGCCGCGGTGCGGCCGCTCTACCCGTCGGTGAGCGCCGATCAGGCGCTGCATCTGGCGGCGCGGCTGGACGCGGGCAGCGCGCACCCGCTGGCGCAGGCCATCGTGAAGGCGCATGCGGAGCGTGTGGGCTCGGTGCTGGAGCCGGTCGATCACTTGCAGAACCTGCCGGGCCTGGGGCTGACGGCGCAGCTCGACGGTGTCGACTTCGCGCTGGGCAACGAGCGCCTGGCCGAGCAGCGCGGCGCCGTCGACGACGCGGCGCGCGAGGCGGCCCGCGCGCTGCAGGCGCAAGGTCACACGCTGGTGTGGCTGATGCGCGGCGCGCAGACGCTGGCGCTGCTGGCGCTGTCCGACACACCGCGCCCCGAAGCCGCCGAGGTGCTGCGCGCGCTGCGCGAGCGCGGCCTGGCGATCACCATGCTCAGCGGCGACCAGCGCGCGAGCGCCGTCGCCATGGGCGCGCGCCTCGGTCTGCCGGAGGAGGCGGTGAACGCGCCGCTGCTGCCGCAGGACAAGCTGGACGCGATCGCCAAGCTCGCCGACGGGCGCGGCCCGGTCGCGATGATCGGTGACGGCGTGAACGACGCACCGGCGCTGGCGCGGGCCGACATCGCCATCGCCATGGGCGCCGCGGGCAGCGCGACCGCGCTGGAGACGGCCGACATCGCGCTGATGCAGGACGACCTGCGCAAGCTGCCCGAGCTGATCGGCCTGTCCGAACGCGTGGCGACGGTGTTGACGCAGAACATCGTCGTCGCGCTGGGCCTGAAGGCGGTGGTGGCGGCGCTGACGCTGGCGGGCATCGGCTCGCTGTGGCTGGCGGTGCTGGCCGACGCGGGCGCCAGCCTGCTGGTGGTGCTCAACGGCCTGCGGCTGCTGCGCGCAGAGCGCCCGTGAGGCCGAGCCGAGGTCTCGCCGAGTCCGCGCGAAGGCCGATGCCCAGGCACTTCCAGGCCGTCCGGGCGCCGTCCGGACGGCTTGTTCTCTTAGGGCTGACCCTAATGGGGCGCGCCGGAATCGCGCGGACCTTTCGCTGACAATGGCGCGCCTGCCGCTGGCGGGCCCCGAGGGATCCGATCGATCCGGGGCCTGGACCAGCGGCAAGCGCGTTCTGATCCTGGAACGCGCGTCCTCACCCGGTCCGTTCGCGGGCCATCGATCCATCGCGGAGCGTCGTTTGAACACCATTCAAACCCCCGGAGCGCGGCAGACCATCCTCGGCCAGCCCAACAGCCTGTTCGTCCTGTTCTTCACCGAGATGTGGGAACGGTTCTCCTACTACGGCATGCGGGCGCTGCTCGTGCTGTTCCTGGTCTCGACCGCGAGCAAGGGCGGCTGGGGCTGGTCGCGCGAGGAGGCGGGGCGCCTCTACGGCCTGTACACGATGATCGTGTACTTCACGCCCATCCTGGGCGGCTTCATCGCCGACCGCTGGCTGGGCACGCGGCGCGCGGTGGTGCTGGGCGGTTTCATCATCGCCGCGGGCCACATCTCGCTGTTCTTCGACTCGAAGCCGACCTTCTTCCTGGGCCTTGGCCTGGTGATCCTGGGCACCGGCCTGTTCAAGCCCAACATCTCGGCGATCGTGGGCCAGCTCTACGGCAAGGACAACGAAGGTCAGCGCGACGGTGGCTACACGCTGTTCTACATGGGCGTGAACGCGGGCGCCTTCTTCGGCATCTCGCTGTGCGGCTACATCGGCGAGAAGATCGGTTGGCACTACGGCTTCGGCCTGGCGGCGGTGTTCATGATCCTGGGCGCCCTGCAGTTCTGGCTGGCGCAAGGCATCTTCGGCGCCATCGGCGGCGCGCCAAGCAAGAACGCCCCGCTGGTGGACCCGACCGAGAAGCTCGATGACACGCCCGGGCACATCGTGCGCGACCGCCTGATCGCGATCGTCGTGTTCTCGTTCTTCACGATCTTCTTCTGGTTCGCCTTCGAGCAAGCCGGCGGATCGATGACGATCTTCGCGGCGGACTACACCGACCGCACGCTGGTGGGCACGAGCGGCCTGATCTTCAAGATCGCCAACTCGCTGATGACGCTGATCCCGGTGGCGATCCTGAGCTGGCTGCTGATCAAGCTGTCGCGCAGCACGGACGGCCTGTACAAGGCGTCCAACCTGCTGTTGGCGCTGGCGCTGGCGGTGATCTGGGGCCTGTCGCTGTGGATGCTGGGTCGCGAGTTCGCGATGGAGCAATCGGAGATTCCGGCCACCTGGTTCGGCGTGCTGAATTCCTTCTTCCTGGTCATCCTGGCGCCGATGTTCAGCAAGCTGTGGGAGCGTCACTGGAACCCGAGCGGTCCGGTGAAGTTCGGCGTGGGCCTGGTGCTGCTGGGTCTGGGCTTCGCGGCGCTGTCGTACGGCTCGTCGGGCATTCCGGCGGGCGCGAAGACGGCGCAGGTCAGCATGTTCTTCCTGACGCTGGCCTACCTGCTGCACACGATGGGCGAGCTGTGCCTGTCGCCGGTGGGCCTGTCCTACATCTCGAAGCTGGCGCCGGCGCGTCTGCTGGGCCTGATGTTCGGGATCTGGTTCGTGAACGCCGCGATCGCCAACGGCCTGGCGGGCTTCACGGGCTCGTACATCGATGCGATCTCGTCGACCTACTCGATGTCCACCTTCTTCCTGATCTTCACCATCGTCCCGGCCGGCGCCGGCGTGCTGCTCATGCTGCTGAGCCCGTGGATGAAGAAGTTGATGCACGGCGTGCATTGAGCGTCCACCGACCCCACGGCGCCCTTTCGGGGCGCTAAAGAAGAACCCGGGCTGTGCCCGGGTTTTTTGTTGCCCATGCGCCAGCGACTGGTTTGATCGATGCATAAACTTTGGTTATTGTTTATGCATTCCGTACCCCATAACTTCCGGAGCGCTTCATGCCGATCGCCTCAAGCCAACAAGCCCTGAAATTGAACTTCAAGGAAGACACGCTCACCACGGTGTCGCGGGACGTCTTGAAGGCGATGGCCAAGAAGCTCGGCTTCAACGAGACCCAGACCGTGCTCTTCGCCCTTGCCCGGCTCCGAGACGAAGTCTTCAACGAAGAGGAAATGGAGAAGTTCATGCCGCTCACGAAGAAGCATCACGAGGTGATCGCGAAAGCCGAGCCGCGCCGCCGCGGCAAGGTGCTGGATTCCCTGCTGTGAGGTCGCATGTACTGGACGCAGCGTCCCCAGTCTGGCGACATCGTCCAGTGCAGATTCCCGGAGGAGGTTGGAGTCCCGGGTGCAAAGGAGCGGCCGGCGCTTGTGCTTCAAGTGGAAGAGGCCGCCGATGATCCGGCCGGCTATGTCGTCGTCGTTGCCTACGCGACGTCGAGACGCACGTCGATGCTCTTTCCCGGTGAGTTCGCCGTGGAGCCGAGCAGCAAGAACGGCTTGGTGAAGCTGACGAAGTTCGACCTCATCAATCGACGCGTCCTGCCGTACGACGCCGAGTGGTTCGCGCCGGCACCGGGTCGATCACCGGAGAGTCCTCGGAGAGGAAGGCTCGATCTCAAGGACGACACCATCAAGCGTCGCTTGCAGTCGGCGTTGATGGAGGCGAAACGGATGCCGGCCTTCCTTTGATCGACAGCCGCGGGCGACCACGGCGCCTCACCTGGCGGGATGCGCGCCCGCACTCGAATGGGTGCGCGTTCGCCTTTCCTCCGCGTGTCTCCTGTCCGCGGGAATGGATCGAATCCGCGATCCACTCGTCCACCGGCGAAGCGCCGAATCGCGCTGGGCATCGGCACCCTCCTCCGAAGCCCATCTCTTCATCCTCCCGGAGGCATACCTTCGTACGCCCCGCGCGGGCGCCGGACGGGCCGGGTCGTCCCTGACTTCCCGCACCCGCCGCGCACATTCCGCCCCGCCATCCGCACCCTCCCTCCCCCTAGGTTTCAGAGGAGGAACACGGTCTCCTGACGTTTTTCGACGGGCGCCTCGGGACACTTGCCCACACCTCGCAGGTACTCGTCAATCAAGCCCTTTGCCGAAGGGACAGGTATTGCCCCTGGCACTGGGCAGGGCAAGATGTACCGCGTACATTCCGCCGCACGCTGCGGTGCAACAAATGACACCGCGGGGGTATTGGGAGTGATGCATGGCCGGAACGTTCTTCGAGCGCAAACCCGTCGCGAGCGCCTTTTTGGTGCTGATGCTGGCGGCTTGCGGACAACAGCAGGATCAACAACAACACCACGGCGGCCCCCCGCCGGTGACCGTCGCTTCCGCCGTCGCGCGCGAAGTGCAGGAGTTCGATGAATTCACCGGGCGCCTCGAGGCGCCCGATACCGTGGAAGTCCGCGCCCGCGTCGCCGGCACCCTCGACAAGGTCCACTTCCGCGAAGGCCAGCTCGTGAAGAAGGGCGATCCGCTCTTCACCATCGACCCGCGCCCCTTCGCCGCCGAAGTCGCCCGCGCCGACGCCCAGCTCGCCGCCGCCAAGACCGCCTGGGAGCTCAGCAAGGCCGACCTCGGTCGCGCCGAGAAGCTCGTCGCGATCCAGGGCGTCAGCCAGCAGGAAATCGATCAGCTCAAGGCCGCCGTCCGCAACGGCGACGCCAACGTCAAGGCCGCCGAGGCCGCCCGCGTTCAAGCCAAGCTGAACCTGGAGTTCACCGAGGTCCGCGCCCCGGTCTCCGGCCGCAGCTCCCGCGCCAACGTGACGCCCGGCAACCTCGTCACCGTCGGCGACCCGGTCCTGACCACGGTCGTCTCCAGCGACAAGGTCTACGCCTACTTCGACGCCAGCGAGGCCACCTACCTCAAGTACGTCCAGGCCGCCCGCGCCGGTGGCGCCAAGCGCGAGCAGGCCATGAAGGTCTTCCTCGGCCTGGCCAACGAGCAGGGCTACCCGCACGAAGGCCGCATGGACTTCGTCGACAACCGCCTGAACCCGGCCACCGCGACCATCCGCGGCCGCGCCGTCTTCGACAACAAGGACGGCGCCTTCACGCCCGGCCTGTTCGCCCGCGTCAAGCTGGAAGGCACCGGCGCCTACACCGCGACGCTGATCCCCGAGCGCGCCATCGGCACCGACCAGACCCGCAAGGTCGTCATGGTCGTCGGGCCCAACAACGTCGTGATGCCCCGCCCGGTGGTGCCCGGCGCCCAGTTCGACGGCTTCCGCGCCGTGCAGGGCATCAAGCCCGGCGAGCTCGTCATCATCGACGGCCTCCAGCACGCCCAACCCGGCGCCCCCGTGACGCCGCAGCAGGTCAAGCTCGACGACAAGGGTCAGGCGATCGCCCCGCCGCCGGCCGCCCCCGCGGCCTCGAAGTAATCCCGCGCGAGGTCGCCCATGGATATCTCCCGCTTCTTCATCGAGCGGCCGCGCTTCGCGTCGGTCCTCTCGATCTTCATCTTCCTGGTGGGTCTGCTTGCGATCTTCAAGCTGCCCATCTCCGAGTACCCGGAGGTCGCGCCGCCGCAGGTCGTCGTGCGCGCCCAGTTCCCCGGCGCCAACCCGCGCGTCATCTCCGAGACCGTCGCCACGCCGCTCGAGGAGCAGATCAACGGCCTCGAGAACGTCCTGTACTTCGACAGCCAGGGCACGGCCGACGGCGGCATGACGCTGACCGTCACCTTCAAGATCGGCACCAATCCGGAAGCCGCGGAAACGGCGGTCCAGAACCGCATCAACCGCGCGCTGCCGCGTCTGCCGGAAATCGTCCGCCAGATCGGCGTGACGACCGAGAAGTCCAGCCCCAACCTGACCATGGTCGTGCACATGGTCAGCCCGGACAACACCCGCGACGCCCTCTATCTGCGCAACTACGCGCAGCTGCAGGTGCGCGACGAGCTGCTGCGCGTGCAGGGCATGGGCTCGGTGCAGGTGTTCGGCTCGGGTGAATACGCGATGCGCGTCTGGGTCGATCCGGCCAAGCTCGCCGCGCGCGGCCTGACCGCCAACGACGTGGTCAACGCGATCCGTGAGCAGAACACGCAGGTCGCGGCCGGCGTGGTCGGCGCGCCGCCGGCGCCCAAGGGCACCGAGTTCCAGCTGCAGATCAACACGCAGGGCCGCCTGGTCACCGAGGAGCAGTTCGGCGACATCATCATCCGCACCGACACCGCCACCGGCGGCCTGGTCAAGGTGCGCGACGTGGGCCGCGTCGAGATGGGTCCCGGCACCTACGCGCTGCGCTCGCTGCTGAACAACAAGGAAGCCGTGGGCATCGGCATCTTCCAGGCGCCGCAGTCCAACGCGCTGAAGATCTCCGAGGACGTGCGCGCCGTGATGGAGCGCCTCAAGCCCAACTTCCCGGAAGGCGTCAGCTACTCGATCGTCTACGACCCGACGCGCTTCGTCGCGACCTCGATCGAGAAGGTCATCCACACGCTGATCGAGGCCGTGCTGCTGGTCGTGCTGGTGGTGATCATCTTCCTGCAGACCTGGCGCGCGTCCATCATTCCGCTGCTCGCGGTGCCCGTGTCCATCGTCGGTACCTTCGCGGTGCTGCTGCTGCTGGGCTACTCGATCAACACGCTGACGCTGTTCGGCCTGGTGCTGGCCATCGGCATCGTGGTCGACGACGCGATCGTGGTCGTCGAGAACGTGGAGCGGAACCTGGAGGACGGCCTCACGCCGCACGACGCGACGGTCAAGGCGATGCGCGAGGTCTCCGGACCCATCGTCGCGATCGCCCTGGTGCTGTGCGCGGTGTTCATCCCGCTGACTTTCGTCCCCGGCCTGTCGGGCCAGTTCTATCGCCAGTTCGCGGTCACGATCGCGATCTCGACGGTGATCTCCGCCTTCAACTCGCTGACCCTGTCACCCGCCATGGCGGCCTTGCTGCTGCGTCCGCACGACGCGCCCAAGGACCCGATCATGAAGGTCATGGACAAGCTGTTCGGCCGGTTCTTCCACTGGTTCAACTGCTTCTTCCAGCGCCGCAGCGAGGGCTACAGCCGCGGCGTGACCGGCATCCTCAAGCGCAAGTCGGGCGCGCTGATCGTGTACGCGGTGCTGCTGGGCCTGACCGCCCTGCTGTTCACCCGCATCCCGTCGGGCTTCGTGCCGGCGCCGGACAAGCAGTACCTGATCGGCATCGCGCAGCTGCCGGCCGGCGCCACGCTGGACCGCACCGACGAGGTGATCCGCCGCATGAGCGACATCGCCCTGAAGGTGCCCGGCATCCGTGACTCGATCGCCTTCCCGGGCCTGTCGATCGCGGGCTTCTCGGCCGCGCCCAACGAAGGCATCGTGTTCTTCGGCCTGGACGACTTCGAGAAGCGGACCACCGCCGACCTGTCCAAGGACGCGATCCTGGGCAAGGTCAACGGCGCGATCCAACAGATCCAGGGCGCGCGCATGTTCGTCGTGCCGCCTCCCGCCGTGGACGGCCTGGGCAACGCCGGCGGCTTCAAGGTGCAGGTGCAGGACCGCTCCGGTCTGGGCGAGCAGGCGCTGTTCGGCGCCGTCTGGGGCACGCTGGGTCCGATCTACGGCGATCCCAAGAGCGGCATCGGCACGCCCTACTCGACCTACGACATCAACGTCCCGCAGCTCTTCGCCGACGTCGACCGGACCAAGGCCAAGCAGATGGGCGTGAAGCTGCAGGACATCTACGACACGCTGCAGATCAACCTGGGCTCGCTGTACGTCAACGACTTCAGCCGCTTCGGCAAGACCTACCAGGTGATCGTGCAGGCGGACGCGCCCTACCGCGCCAACGCCGGCGCCATCACCGACCTCAAGACGCGCAACGAGCGCAACGAGATGGTCCCGCTGGGCGCGCTGATGAAGGTGGATCCGACCTTCGGTCCGACGCGGGTGACGCGCTACAACGGCTTCCCCAGCGCCGACATCAACGGTGCGGCCAAGCCGGGCTTCTCCAGCGGCCAGGCCGAGGCCGAGATGGAGCAGCGCCTGAAGAGCCTGCCGCGCGGCATGACCTACGAGTGGACCGAGCTGACCTACCAGGACCGCCTGACGCGGGACATCAAGGTGGGCGGCTTCTCGATCCCGACGCTGGGCGCGGTGCTGGCGATCTCGGTGCTGCTGGTGGTGCTGGTGCTGGCCGCGCAGTATGAAAGCTGGACGCTGCCGCTGGCCATCATCCTGATCGTGCCGATGTGCATCCTGTCCGCGCTGTTCGGGGTCTGGCTGTCGCACTTCCCACCGTTCGCTCAGGCCGGGGACTTGAACATCTTCACGCAGGTGGCGCTGGTGGTGCTGGTCGGTCTGGCGTGCAAGAACGCGATCCTGATCGTGGAATTCGCCAAGGAGCTCGAGGAGCGCGGCGAGTCCATGCTGGACGCGGTCATCCACGCCTGCCGCATGCGTCTGCGTCCCATCCTGATGACCTCGATCGCGTTCTGCGCGGGCGTCATTCCGCTGATCCTGGGTTCCGGCGCGGGCAGCGAGATGCGTCGCGCGATGGGCATCGCGGTGTTCTCGGGCATGGTCGGCGTGACGCTGTTCGGCATCTTCCTGACGCCGGTGTTCTATTCGCTGCTGCGCAAGGGCACGGAGAAGCAACGCGCCCACGCGGCCGAGCTGCGTCATCAGATCGATGCCGCCGCTCATCCCTTCCATCCGGGCGTCGACGACGCCGATCCGCCCAAGGGCGGCACGCCTTCGCCGAAGGGGGGCGCATGATGTTCTACCGAGTGACTCTGATGGCCGCCGCAGCGGCCGCGACGGTGGCCCTGTCGGGCTGCTCGACGGCCCCGGCGCCCAGGAAGTCCGAGGTGCCGTTGGCATCCGGCTTCGCCAACGCGCCGCAAGGCGACGCGGCGGGGCTGGCGCAGGCGCCCGTGGGCCGCTTCTGGCAAGGCTTCAATGACGCCGAGCTGAACGCGCTGGTCGACCGCTCGCTGCAGGCCAACACCGATCTGCGCATCGCCTCGGCGAACCTGCGCGAGGCACGGGCGCTGTCGCGCTTCGCCGATGCGCAGCTGTTCCCCAGTGTCAACGCGACGGCCGGCGCGGCCCGCGTGCGGGCGCCCGATTACCTGGGCCGCCCGCAGACCAGCAACGCGTTCTCGGTGGGCTTCGACGTGCAGTGGGAGGCCGATCTCTTCGGTCGCCTGTCCGACGAGAAGCGCGCCGCCGCCGCCGACCTGCTGGCCGGCGAGGCGGGCCTGCGTTCGGCGCAGGTCAGCGTGGCCGCCGAAGTGGCGCGCAACTACTTCGAGCTGCGCGGGCTGCAGGAGCAGCTGCGCGTGGCCAAGCAGTCGCTGGAGACGCAGGAAGGCGCGCTGAAGCTGGTGGCCGGTCGCCAGGAAGCGGGCCGGGGCACGGGCTTCGACACCGAGCGCGCCCGCGCGCTGGTGCAGAGCACGGCGGCCACGATTCCCGCGCTGGAGATGACGCTGGCGCGCACGCGCTATCGCCTGGCCGTGCTGACGGGTCAGCCGCCGACGGCGCTGGATGTGGAGCTGTCGGATGTGAAGCCGCTGCCGGGCTTGAAGTCCGTCGCGCTGGATCGCATCGGCACGCCGGAGGATCTGCTGCGCCGTCGTCCCGACGTGCGCGCGGCCGAGGCGCAGGTCGCCGCGGCGGCGGCGCGCGTGGGCGTGGCGAAGTCGTCGATGTTCCCGCGGATCACGCTGGGCGGCACGATCGGCCAGAACGCGACGCGCATCGGCGATCTGGGCGACGGGCCCGCGTACGCCTACAACCTGGGCGCTCAGCTGGTCTGGAACCTGCTGGACTTCGGCCGCATCCGCGCGCAGATCGCGGCGGCGGACGCGCGGAACGAGGCGGCCTTCGCCAGCTACGAGCGGACGGTGCTGGGCGCGCTGGAGGAGACCGAGGGCGCGCTGGTGACCTACAACCGCAGCCAGCAGCAGGCGCAGGCGCTGTTCGACGCGGCCGTGTCGGCGGAGAAGGCCGCGCAGATCGCGCGCGAGCGCTTCAAGGTCGGCATCAGCGACTTCCTGGCGGTACTGGACGCGGAGCGCGAGCTGCTCGCGGCCCGCAACCAGCTGGCGCAGTCGCAGACCGCGGCGGCGACTTCGCTGATCGGCGTGTACAAGGCGCTGGCCGGCGGCTGGGACGCGGAAGCGCCGGCGCAGAGCGCGGCGCGTTGAGCCGGAAGACCCTCTCCCCTGCCCTCTCCCGCAAGCGGGAGAGGGAGTAGGACGGGGCGAGTGGTGCGGTAGAGCCCCGAAGACCCTCACCCCAGCCCTCTCCCGCAAGCGGGAGAGGGAGTAAGAGGAGGAGCGGGCTTCAACTTGTTCTGCAGCTGACACTGCATCGCTACTGCATCGCTACTGCATCGCTACTGCATCGCTACTGCTTGAGCGCTGGCAGCTCCCTCGCCCGCTTGCGGGAGAGGGCAGGGGAGAGGGTCTTCGGGCTCCCCGCGCGCGCCGCCTCACTGCCCCTTGAACAGGCCCTGGAACTGCCGCGACACCGGCAGCTTCTCGGCGTGGCCCTTCAGGCTGATCTGCATGGTGTTCTCGTCCACGCGGGTCGCGCTCGAGATGAAGCGGCTGTTGACCAGCACCGAGCGGTGCACCTGCCAGAAGACCTGCGGGTCGAGATCGGTCAGCAGCTCCTTGAGCGCGGTACGGATCCAGGCCTCGCCATCGCGATGGACCACGCGGGTGTAGCGGCTGTCGCTCTGGAAGAAGAGCACGTCCTCCGGCGCGATCAGCTGGATCTCGCGACCCTGGCTCGCCTGGATGGGCTTCATCGCGCCGCGCTGCGGCGGCAGCAGCTGGCGCAGCAGCTCCAGGGTGCCCGCGGGCATCGACGGCGCCGGCGCCGCGTCCGGCTCGGCCGCGACGGCCGCCTGGCGCTGGCGCAGCCGCTGCAGGCACTGCTGCAGGCGTGCGTCCTCGACCGGCTTCATCACGTAGTCGACCGCGCCCGCCTCGAAGGCCGACAGCGCGTGATCGCCGTAGGCCGTGACGAACACCACCTGCGGCGGCTCGGCCAGCTGGGCCAGGCGCTGCGCGACCTCCAGCCCGGACAGCCCCGGCATGCGGATGTCCAGGAAGCACAGCTGCGGCTCGAAGGCCAGACAGTCATCCCAGGCGTCGACGCCATTGACGCTCGCCGCGACCAGCTCGATCTCGGGCGCCAGACGCTCCAGCGCGGCGCGCAGCTGCTCGCGCGGACCTTCCTCGTCATCGGCGATGAGCGTGCGGATCTTCGTCGTCATGGGGTCTCCCGGGTGTTGGTCTTGTGGGTTGGAGGAACTGAGGCCGCGCGGCGATGCGAGGTCTTGCGGGCGAGGCGATCGGCCGGACGATCAGGAGGCGGCGACGGCCGGCACCTCGATCCAGGCGAGGCAGCCTGGCGCGTCGTCGGGCGCGGGCTCCAGGCCGAGCCTGGCGCTCTCGCCGAACTGGGTGCGCAGGCGCTCGCGGGTGTTGCCCAGGCCCAGGCCCTCGCAGGCGCCGGCGCGCAGGCCCTGCCCGCCATCCTGGACCTCCAGGCGCAGCTGGCCCTCGTGGGCCCGCGCGCGCACCGTGATGTGACCGCCGCGCAGGCTGGGCTCGATGCCGTGGGTGATCGCGTTCTCCGCCAGCGTGAGCAGCGTGCCCGGCGGCAGGCTGGCGCTGGCGATCCGGTCCTGGGCCGCCTCGTCCACCTCCAGCGACCAGCTCAGCCGCTGACCCAGCCGGGCCTGCATGATGTCCAGGTAGCTGCGCACGATCTGCAGCTCCTGCTCCAGCGGCAGCCGGTCGCGCTCGAACATGGGCAGCGTCGCGCGCAGGTAGCGGGTCAGCGATCGCAGCATCGGACCGGCGCGGTCGTCGCGGGTGTCGACCCAGTGCTGCAGCGAGGCCAGGGTGTTGAACAGGAAGTGCGGCTGGATCTGCGCGGTCGCCAGGCGCTGGGCCAGGGCCACGCGTTCCTCCTGGGCATCGAGTTCCGCGAGCCGCGCGCCGATCTGCTGGGTGCGGTACAGCGTCAGGAACCACCAGGAGGAGACCACCAGCGTCATGCCGCCGGCGATGAAGGGCAGCATCTCGCGGGCCTGCTCGCGCAAGCCCAGCTTCACCAGGACCAGCGTGACCAGCACCATCAGCAGGGCCAGCAGCACCGCGGCGCCGTTGAAGCGCGTCCGCGACGGTTGCCGCCACAGCCAGCGCCCCACCGCCAGGCCCAGCACCGCCATGGTGAGGGCGCCGCCCAGGATGATCAGCAGGAACTCGCTCGGCAGCACCTGGTAGAAGACGATCACCAGCACGAGCACGTTGCTCAGCACGTAGCAGTCGATCCCGGTGGACCAGCGGCCCAGGCCGCTGCGCAGGATCTCGGCTTCGGTGAAGACGCGCCGCGGACCCGGGAACAGCCACTGGGTCCAGTCGAAGCGGGGGGCGTCGGGCGAGGCGCTGGGGGAAATCATGGCGCCGAGTCTAGGCGACACCTCCCGACACCCCCCGCGGATGCGGCGAATGGCAGTGGGCGGCGACGACTGGACCGTCCCGACGCGCGGGCGGACCGGCGCCGGGCCCGACGGGGCCTCGCGGCGTCAGGCGCGGGGCAGCTCGCGCGGGCTGGCGGTGGCGGGCTCGGCGAGGCTGGCGGGCGTGGCCAGCAGGCGGCTCATCGGGGCCGTGGCGATGCCCAGGCGGCGCAGCTCGACATCGAACAGCGGGGAGTCCAGGACCTCGAACTCCCGCACGCGCGCCTCGGCGATGCCGTCGCCGGGGACCGGGCCCAGCGCCGGATGGCACATCAGCAGGTCGCCGTCGCCGCTGACATGCAGCCAGCCGCGCAGCCGCGTGGCATAGCGGGCCGCGTCGCCATCGAAGTCGTAGACGCCCAGCAGGCGGCGATTCTGGCGGAAGCCCAGCAGCGCCGCGCGCCGGGCGAGGCCGTGCTGGCCCAGCGCCTGGATCAGCGCCGGCTTGAAGCCCGCCGTGCCGCGCTTCGTCGAGCGCAGCCAGGGCTGGCGGCCCGGATAGCGCAGGGACATCTCCTCCATCAGCGCGTCGCGCACGCGCGGGAACTGGTGCACGTGCTGGTGACCGTCGAGGTAGTCGGGCGTCTGTCCCAACGTGGACTCGAAGGCGTCGAGCTGGGCGGCGATCTCGCGCCGCAGGGCCGTCTCGCTGCCCGGGCCCGCGAACCACCAGCCCGCCAGACCGCGCGGGGCCAGCGTCAACGGGTACTCGGTGAGGTCCAGGTGCAGGCCGACGTCCAGGCGGTCCGGCGCCGCCCGCTTCACGCGCGACAGGGCCCCCGCGCCGTCGCGCCAGCCCGGCGCGCCGACCATGGCGCCGGTCGCCTGGAGCCGGCCGTGCTCGATCAGCCGGAGCACCGCGGCGTTGACCCGCGGATGCAGGCCGTAGTCGTCGGCACAGACGCAGAGACCGCGGCGGCTCATCGCGGGCAGCCCACCATCACCGGCGTGATCCGCCACAGCGACACGCCGCGGCGCGTGGACACCGACGGCAGATCCTTCAGCCAGGGCGTGGCCGGTGCGTCGCGCGAGGCGGCGATCACCCAGTTCACCGGATGCGCGCACAGCGCGGCCGGCAAGGTCTTCTCGTCGATCAGCAGCGGGGCCCGGCCGCCGGGCGCGAAATCGCGCGTCTCGGCCAGTTCCTTGCGCCAGTTGTCGTGGGTCAGGATCTCGGGATCGCTCCAGTCCTCGGCCACGACCATCGGCTCGCGCAGCCGCGCGTAGAACGGGAGGTCGTAGTCGTAGCGGCCGAGCGAGAAGATGGGTTCGCCATCGGCGCGCCAGGCGGCCAGGTCCCGCGCCAGTTCGCGCGTGTTGCGATGCGGGCTCACCGCCAGCGTGATCACGATGGCGACACCCGCCAGCGCGCTCAGCAGCAGCGTGGCGACCGCGGCGCGGCGCACCATCCGCGAGGTCGGCAGCAGGCGCTGCCAGCCGATCGCCGTCAACGCCGCGATCGGCGGCACCGCCGGCAGGATGTAGCCGACCAGCTTGGACTGCGGCAGCGAGAAGAACGCCACCACGACGGTCAGCCAGGACAGCAGCAGCGGGATCAGGCGATGCGGATCCGCGCTGTCCTCGGGGGGGGCCTCGGTCCTCGCGGCGAAGGACGCGCCGGGGCCGCCGGCGGTCAGGACGCCGATGCCGCCTTGATCGCCGTATTCATCGCCGATGTCGGCGCCGGCGAGCTGACGCGCGCGCGCGCCGCGACGCCGTGCCCCGCCCCAGCCCAGCGCCAGCCAGGGCAGCGCCGGCAGGTGGAAGACCAGCAGCACCGCCGGGAAGAACCAGAAGGGCTGCACGTTGTTGAAGCCGGTGCTCGCGAAGCGCTGCAGGTGCTGCACGACGAAGAAGAAGTGCAGGAACTCCGGATGCCGCTGCTGCATCAGCGCATACCAGGGCGCGGCCACGGCCAGCATGGCGGCGATGCCGGGCAGCCAGAGCAGCGCCAGGATGTCGCGCCAGCGGCGCAGCGCCAGCAGCCACACGACGACGATCAGCCCCGGCAGCACGATGCCGATCAGCCCCTTGGCCAGGATACCCACGCCCGCCGAGGCGTAGGCCGCCAGCAGCGTGGCGCGCCAGGGCAGGCCGACGCGGCGGCGCAGCAGCGCGTCGACGGTCAGCGCCAGCGTCGCGGTGATGCAGCCCGCCACCAGCATGTCGAGGTTGGCGTACTGCGCGCCCAGGAAGAACATGGGCAGCGCCAGCAGCACCGCCAGCGCGACGCGCGCGATCGTGGCCCCGGCCCAGCGGTACAGCAGCAGGTAGAGGCTGACCGCGGCCAGCCAGCCGCCCAGCACCGGCGCGGCGCGGCCGGCCAGCTGGTTCACGCCGAAGAGCGACATCGCGATCTCGGTGATCCAGTAGAACAGCGGGGGCTTGTGGAAGAAGGGCTGGCCGTTGAGCAGCGGCTCCAGCCACCGGCCGCCGCGGATCGCCTCCCAGGCGACGCCGACGTAGCGGCCCTCGTCGGGCAGCTCCAGCGCGCGCAGACCGGCGCTCCAGGCCAGCCAGACCAGCGTGCCCAGCAACGCGAGCAGCATCTCCCGGCGCGGCAGGCGCGCCGGTCCCGGAACGCGCCCGCTCATGCCTGGCGCTCCGGCAGGCCGCGGCCCGATCGCTCGCCCACGACGTACAGCGGGCGGCCCTTCACTTCCTCGAAGATGCGGCCGACGTACTCGCCGACGATGCCCAGCGACACCAGCTGCAGGCCGGAGAACAGCATCAGGCCGACGACGATGGTGGTCCAGCCGCTGACGTTGTGGCCGTAGAGCAGGTAGAGCGCCGTCAGGTAGGCGCCGTAGAGGAAGGCCGGGACCGCCAGCAGGATGCCGCAGGCGCTGACCGCGCGCAGCGGCCAGTTGGTGAAGGCCGTCAGGCCGTCCAGCGCCAGGCGCGCCAGGTGGACGGGACGGAACTTCGTCTCGCCGTGCGCGCGCGCGGCGGGGGTGTAGGGCAGCGCCAGCGTGTTGAAGCCGACCCAGGCGTACAGGCCCTTCATGAAACGGTTGCGCTCGGGCAGGGCCAGCAGCGTGTCCACCACGCGGCGATCCATCAGGCGGAAGTCACCGGCGTCGGCCGGCACCTGGAAACGCGCGCCGCGGTTGAGCAGCGTGTAGAAGCCGCGGCTGCCCCAGCGCTTGAGCGCGCCCTCGTCCTCGCGGTGCTCGCGCACGGCGTAGACCATGTCGGCACCGCGCCGCCAGGCCTGCAGGAACGCGGGGATCAACGCCGGATCGTGCTGCAGGTCGGCGTCCATCATGAGGACCAGGTCGCCATGCGCCTCGACCAGGCCGGCGCTCAGCGCGGCCTCCTTGCCGAAGTTGCGGGACAGGCGGATGCCGCGCACGCCGGGCTCCAGGCTCCATCGGCGCAGCAGCTCGGCCGTGCCGTCGGCGCTGCCGTCGTCGACGACCAGGATCTCCCAGCCGCCCAGGCCCGTCGCGGCGCAGGCCTCCAGCGTCGCGCGCAGGCGCGGCAGCAGCTCGCGCAGGTTGGCGGCCTCGTTGAACGCCGGGACGATGCAGGAGAGCGTCGGCGTCGCGGCGCCGCGATGGACGCCGTCCAGGCGCACCGCGCTCGCGGGCGACGCCACGTCGATCGCCGGCGCGGCCGAGCCGGCGGCCCAGGCCGTCGGGCCCTCGCCGTCGGGATGGAAGGAGACATGCATCCCCTCAGGGTGAACCCGGAGGCTGAGCGGATGCTGAAGAAGGCTGTCCGCAAGCCTTCTGATCGCTGACGGTCCCGTGACACCGGGCGCGGACCGATCGGATTTCAGCCGCGCTTCAGAGCGGCTTCAGTCGGCCTTCAGCAGAAGACCTCGCCGCCGACGAAGACCTTCAGCGTGCCGGGCTCGATCGGGCACCAGGCCTCGCCGCGGGTCAGCGGCTCGGTGGCGACGATGGCGATGCGATCGTCCTCGGTGGTCTTGGCCGCCAGATCCACCGTCAGGTCCTCGTCCTGCAGCGTCACCGCGCCGAAGGGCGGCTGGCGCAGCAGGTAGTGCAGATGGGTCGAGCCGTGCGCCCACAGCGCCTGCCCGTTGGACAGCAGCATGTTGAAGGTGCCGTGGCGGTTGAGCTGGGGCAGCAGCTCGCGCAGCGTGTGGTTGAGCTCCTCGATCGCCGGCATCCGCGCATGCGCCTTGGACAGCTCCTGCATCAGCCAGCAGAAGGCCTGCTCGCTGTCGGTCTGGCCCACCGGCTTGAAGGCCGCGTGCAGCCGCGGGCTGAAGCCCTTCAGGTCGCCGTTGTGGGCGAAGACCCAGTAGCGGCCCCACAGCTCGCGCACGAACGGATGCGTGTTCTCCAGCGAGACCACGCCCTGCGTGGCCTTGCGGATGTGGGCGATGACGACGTCGCTGCGGATCGGGTAGGTCTTGACCAGCTCCGCCAGCGGCGAGACGCGCGCGCTGTGGTGGTCGACGAAATGGCGCAGGCCGCGGCCCTCGAAGAAGGCGATGCCGAAGCCGTCCTTGTGTTCATGCGCCCGCGTGGTCAGGCCCGCGAAGCTGAACATCACGTCGGTCGGTCGGCGGGCATTCATGCCCATGAGCTGGCACATGGCGGTCTCCGGCCCGGGTCACTCGAGGAACAGCCGCGTCAGGCCCTTGAGGCTGACGAGGTTGCCGGGGTTGCTGGTCTCGTTGAGCACGCCGCTCATGCGGCGCAGCAGGCGGTCGCTCTTCTTCGCGCGCCAGATCAGCAGATCCGCCAGCCAGGGGAAGCGGTTGACGCGGTTGCCACGCTCGTAGAGGTCGTACTTGGGTTGCAGCGCGCGCAGGCCCTGCTCGTACAGCTCGCGCACGCGTGCGTCCTCGGCGACAGCGGCGCCGCGATGCGCCAGGATGGCCTCGGCGGCCAGCAGGCCCGTCTCCATCGCCTTGCCGATGCCCTCGCCGGTGAAGGAGTAGGTGGAGCCGGCCGCCTCGCCGGTCACCAGCAGACCGGGGCGGCTCCAGCGCGCGCCCTTGAGCGTGCAGCGCAGTGGGGCGCCCTTGAGTTCGCCGATCAGCTCGCCCTCGGCCATCAGGCGCTTGGCGGGCGGGTAATGCTCGACGAAGGCGTCGAAGATGGCGCGCAGGTTGACGTCCTTCTTCTGGCCCTTGCCGGCCATGTCCTTGTGGCTGTCGGTCACGCCGACGCCGATGTTGAAGCTGCCGTCCGGCGCCGGGAAGATCCAGCCGTAACCCGGCTGCACCGGCTTGCACCACACGACTTCCAGCGCCTTGATCTCGCCCACCAGCGCGGGCGCGCGGACGTAGCCGCGCAGCGCGACGCCGCTCGGGGTGTGGCGCTCGCACATGCCGGCGGCGGTCAGCGCCTTGGGCACGGCGCCGGTGGCCAGCACGACCCAGTCGGCGGCGATCTCGTGGGCCTGGCCGTCGATCAGCAGGCGGGCGCCGCGCACGCGGCCCCGCGCGTCCTCCAGCGCCGCCTCGAAGCGGGCCGGGGCGATGAAGCGGGCGCCCGATTCCTGCGCGCCCAGGTTGAGGATCTCGTCCAGCACCTTGCGCGGCAGCACGGCCAGGTGGCCGGGCACGTCGATGCGGCCGCCGCGCGGCCCGATGCAGCCGACGTGCGAGGCGCGCTGCGCGCGCGCCATCACGCGGTCCAGCAGGCCCAGGCGCTCCAGCGCCTTGTGGGCATCGGGGATCAGGCCGTCGCCGCAGACCTTGTCGCGGCCCAGCGGCTGCTGGTCCACCATCACCACGTCCAGCCCCGCGCGGGCCAGCCAGCGCGCGGTGGCGCTGCCGGCGGGACCGGCGCCGATGATCAGGACTTGGCAGGACGTGGGCAGGGCCGAGGTCGACACGACGGACATGAATGGATTTCGCGAGGGTGGCGGGAATCGGCCATTCTAGGGAGCCCGCGTCCGGCATGGCCCGGAATGAGCCCTGGAACGAAAAAGGGCGGGAGGGTCTCCCCTCCCGCCCTGTCGCGGGGCGAGGGCCCGAAGGCCCGTCGCCGCTGGCGATCCGACGTTCCTCAGAACGAGTAGGTCGCGCGCACGTAGTAGGCGCGGCCCGTCGGGTCGACGTAGCGCGAATCCCAGCCACCGCCCTGGAACAGGTCTTCCTGGTTGGTGAACGGGGGAGCGCGGTCGAACAGGTTGCGCACGCCCAGCGTCAGCGCCAGGTCCTTGCGCGGCGCCCAGCTGCCGAACAGGTCGAAGGTCGTGTACGACGCGACGCGGGCATGGGTGCTCGGGTCGAAGTCGGCGTAGCCCGACTTGTAGCGCATCACGACGCCGGCACCGAAGGTGTCGTACTTCCAGTTCGTCGTCAGGTTGTGCTGCCAGCGGAAGACCGGGCCGGACTCGCCGTAGGTGCCCACGTTCTGGACCCAGTAGCCGTCCTTGAAGTCCTGGAACTCGTACTTGGCGACGTAGGTGCTGTTCAGCGCGAAGTCGAACTGGCCGATCTTGGTCGGCAGACGGTACTGCGCGCTCAGGTCCAGGCCGTTGGTGCGGACCTTGCCCAGGTTCAGCAGCGTCTGGTCGACGTAGCCGCAGTTCGTGCCCGGGCAGCCCAGGCTCGACAGCGACAGCGTGTTGCCCGGCGCGAAGTGGAAGTACTGCTGCAGCGCGGGGTAGTCGTAGTAGCTGTTGAACAGCGCGAACTGCGGGATCGAGCCGATGTGATCCTTCAGCTGCACCCACCAGAAGTCGATGCCGAAGCTGGCGTTCGAGATCGGCTCGTACACGAAGCCCAGGGTGGCGGTCTTGGACTTCTCGGGCTTCAGGTTCGGGTTGCCCGAGTTCATGACCTGGAACTGGCCCTTGCACTGCGTGCCGGTGCCGTCGGGGCAGGTCAGCGGGTTGGCGTAGTTGCCGCCCGTGTTCGTGAACGACGAGTTGCCGTACAGCTCATACAGCGTCGGGGCGCGGAAGCCGGTCGAGGCCGAGCCGCGCACCAGCAGTTCCTTCATCGGCTGGAAGCGGAAGCTGACCTTGGGGTTGGTCGAGCTGCCGAAGTCGCTGTACTTGTCATGACGCAGCGAGGCGGTCAGGTCCAGCGTCTTGAGCACCGGCACGTTCAGCTCGCCGTACAGCGCGTAGACCTTGCGCGACCCTTCCGAGCGGAAGTTGGGGTCCACGCCGGTGGAGGCGACCACCTTCTGGGCGAAGTCGACGTCGGCGGCCGACTCGAACTTCTCGTGGCGGAACTCGACGCCCAGCGCCAGCTGCGCGGCGCGGCCGACGTTCAGCCAGTCGCCCACTTCACGGCTGGCGTGCGCGTTCAGGTTCTCCACGGTGCCGGTGGCGTACTGCAGACGGCCGCTCAGGGCGGCGTCCTGCAGCAGCTGCGTGGCCGCGGCGGACTGCTGGCCGAACGGGTTGATCACGCCGGTCAGCAGGCCTTCGCCGATCATGTCGCCGTTGGCGTAGCCGCCCACCAGGTACTGGTCGACCTTGTTGCGGTTGTACGAGAACGCGCCGGAGTAATCCCAGCCCAGGCCGTTGCCTTCCGCGGTCAGCAGCAGGCGGCTCTGGTTGTTCTTGTTCATCTGGACGCGATCCCCGTTGGGGAAGTCACGCCAGTAGACGTACGCGTAGCCGGGCTGCACCACCGCCGGGTTGGGGAAGGCGCTCGACGGGGCGTTGAAGGTCTGGCCGGCCAGACCGTCGTTGAAGGTCGGGCTCAGGGCCGGGTTGTTCGGGTAGTACTGGGTGCCCGGGTTGATCACGTAGCCGCCGTAAGGCACGGGGGCGACGGTGGTGGTCACCTTGTTCTGGGTGACGAACAGCTCGGCGCCCAGGGTCAGGTCCGCGTTGACCGCGAAGGTGCCCTTGAGCATGCCGGAGGCGGTCTCGGTCTTGGGCGCGTAGTCCACGAACGAGGAGGTCGTCAGCAGGCAGTCGCCGTCGACGTTGACCATCTGCTGGCCGCCGCAGGCGCTGCCGGCGGGGTTGTAGAAGGTCTTGCCGTCCTGCGTGTAGTTGGCCGGGTCGGTGCTGTAGGACAGGCCGCCGTTGGTGCGCGCGTTGTAGGGGCGCTGCAGGCCGTTGATCGGGTCCGACTTGCGGTAGCTGGCGAAACCGAAGATGTTGAAGCCCTGCTTGTCCAGGTCGCCGTAGCCGAAGCCGGCGTTGACGGTGCGGGACTTGCCGCCGGACTTCTCGGGCGAGTCGAAACCGACGGTGATGGTGCCGCCCTGGTAGTTCGACTTGGTGATGAAGTTGATCACGCCGCCGATGGCGTCGGTGCCGTACAGCGACGAGGCGCCGTCACGCAGCACTTCGATGCGGTCGATGGCCGCGAACGGGATCATGTTCAGGTCGGGCGCCGAGCCGTCGACCGCGTTGTTGGCGATGCGCTGGCCGTTCAGCAGCACCAGGGTCTTGTCGGCACCGATGCCGCGCATGTCGGCGAACGAGGCGCCGCCGCTGCTCGAGCCCACCGACTGGGTCGTGTTGGTCGAGGCCTGGACCGAGGTCAGGTTGGCCATGACCTGCTCGACCGACGTGATGCCCGACTTGCGCAGGTCATCCATCTTCACGACCGTCACCGGGACCGCGGTCTCGGCGTCGATGCGCTTGATGGCGGAGCCCGTGACGACCACGCGCTCCAGCTTGGTCTGGTCCTGTTCCTGGGCCAGCGTCGGGAACGACGCGGCCGCGACGGTGGCGGCGACTGCCAGGCTCACCGCGTTCAGCTTGTACATCTCTGCACTCCTATGCATGGACGGCGCGTGTAAACGCCGAGACGGCGCGGTAGCGCCGCGAAAAAGCGCCAATGGACAGGTGTCGTCATGGCGCTGACAAAACAGTGTGCTGAGCGTCGTGTTTCCCGATGTTGCTCCCGTGCGCATGCCGGGTAGAAACCCGGCTATCGAGGGTTAACCCTTAACAAATTTACGCAATGAAGTCGCACGTGAGCAACGGATGCGCCCCGGTGTGGTGCGAGGGCAAACGGCGCACCAGGGTGGGGCGACGCGACGGGTGAGGCGGAGATGGCGCCTCAGAGGCGGGCGAATGGCGGACAAGGATCCGAACGGCTCATTCGCAAGGCCCGGTGCGATGTTGCTTATGACCAACGTCATCCCCATGCCGTTTCTCATGTGCAACAAGACATACTTCTTTACATGTGGGCGATAGTCCAAATTGGTGCGCAAAAATTTGTTAGTTAAATCAAAGGGTTAGCCGATGTTTATTTGTGCACTTGGCTACTGAACGTATCTTCACGAAGGCGCATGGAGCGGGCGCATTAGGCGGTTACCCGAAGCAGTCGGCCCGGTGACGGTCTCTAGAATCGACCGCTCATCTCGCCCGGCGCGACGTCCCGCCCCATCCGACCTGGATCGGGACAGGGAGGCCGGGCCAGCGGACAGGTCCACAAGCCCACACGCATTCCTTCGGAGAAGTCATGCACCAACGTTCAAAGATCGCCTTTGCGGCAGCCCTCGCGCTGGGCACCCTGGCCGGCGCGGCCTCGGCCCAGCAGGCGTCCCCCCAGCAAATCGAACGCGTCGAGATCACCGGCTCGCGTATCCGCCAGGTCGACTCGGAAACCGCCCAGCCGGTCGAGAAGATCACCGCGGAAGCCATCCAGCGCACCGGCCTGGTCACCCTGGGCGACGTGCTGAACCAGCTCACCTCGGCGGGCACGCCCGACTTCAGCAAGGGCTCGGTGCTGACCTCCAACCGTGAACAGGGCGGCCAGTACATCAACCTGCGCAACCTGGGCTCGCAGCGTCTGCTGGTGCTGCTGAACGGCAAGCGCTGGACGCAGTCCGTCGACGGCTACACCGACATCTCCACCATCCCCTCCGCGCTGGTCGACCACATCGACGTGCTGAAGGACGGCGCCTCCTCGATCTACGGTTCCGACGCCATCGCCGGCGTGGTGAACGTGGTGCTGAAGAAGAGCCTGGACGGCGGCAAGCTGAGCCTGTACTACGGCGCCAACGAAAAGGGCGACGGTCAGGCCCAGGACGCCTCGCTGGCCTACGGCATCAGCAGCGACAAGGGCTCGCTGATGTTCTCGGTCAACGTCAACAAGACCGACCCGGTCTGGGCGAAGGACCGCGCGATCACCGCGGCTTCCTACGGTCCGGACCCGGATCGCTTCAGCAGCTCCTTCGGTACCGGCCCCTGGGGTCGCATCCGCCAGGTCGGCCCGAAGGGCACGGCCGTGGGCTTCAACCAGTACCTGAACCACACTGGCACCTACCTGGGTGAAGGCACGGGCTCGGCCTCCAACAATCCCGCGAACTATCACACCTATGCCGGCGCGCTGAACGACACGTTCAACTCGACCAGCCAGATGATGTTCCAGGGCGAGAACGAGCAGAAGTCGTTCTTCGTGAAGGGCAATCTGGACATCACGCCGGACATCCGCTTCAACAGCACCGCGATGTTCTCGGAGCGCAAGTCCGTCGGCCAGGTCGCCGGCTACCCGCTCAACAGCCTGAGCCAGCCCAACTTCCCGGTCTACGTCGACAAGGACAGCTACTACAACCCGTACGGCAACCAGGTCGCTGGCGCCGGCAACGGCCAGAACCTGTTCTTCTATCGCCGCACCGTCGAAGTGCCGCGCGTGACGAGCAACACCAACCGCACCACCCACCTGGACGCGGGCCTGGAAGGCGATTTCTCGCTGCTGGGCAACCCCTGGACCTGGGACGTGGGCGTGAACTTCAGCAAGCAGGACGGCACGGTGCTGAGCACCGGCAACCTGAACCTGCAGCATCTGAAGGCGGCCCTGGGCCCGTCGTTCAAGAACGCCGATGGCGTCGTCCAGTGCGGCACCGCGGCCTCGCCGATCCCGCTGACGCAGTGCACGCCGTTCGACATCCTGGGTGGCCCCTCGGCCTCGACCCCGGCCGCCATCGACTACGTCATGGCCAAGCTGAACTCGCAGTACGGCTCGACCACGAAGTCCGCCACGGCCAACGTGTCGGGTGAACTGTTCAAGCTGCCCGCGGGCGCCGTCGGCATCGCCGCGGGCTTCGAATACCGCACCCAGGAAGGCTACGACCTGCCTGACGAGCTGGCCCATTCCGGCCTGTCGACCGACCTGGCCGGCAACGCCACCCGCGGCAACTACAACGTCAAGGAGGCCTACGCCGAACTGAACGTGCCGCTGCTGAAGAAGGTGCCGATGGCCGAGCTGCTGAGCCTGAACCTGGCTTCGCGCTACTCGGATTACAGCAACTTCGGCAACACGACCAACAGCAAGGTCAGCTTCATGTGGAAGCCGATCACCGACGTGCTGGCTCGCGGCACCTGGGCGCAAGGCTTCCGCGCGCCCCCGGTGGGCAACACCTTCGGTGGCGGTCAGCAGTCCTTCGACTCCTACCTGGATCCTTGCGATTCCAAGTACGGCGCGGCGGCTTCCGACCCTGCCGTGGCGGCGCGTTGCGCTGCCGGCGGCGCGCCGGCTGGCTTCCGCCAGACCGTGCAGTCCGGCGCCCAAGTGCAGGGCGGCGGCGGCCAGGGCATCTACCCGTTCAACGCCAGCCTGGGCAACGGCGGCCTGACGCCTGAGAAGGCCACCACCAAGACGCTGGGCGTGGTCTACAACCCGTCCTGGCTGCCTGGCCTGGAAACGGGTCTGGACTGGTACAACGTGAAGGTCAAGAACGCCATCTCCGCTTACAGCGCGGGTGACATCCTGAACCGCTGCTACGTCCAGGGCATCTCGTCGTTCTGCTCCAGCATCACCCGTGATGCCGCCGGCATGGTCGCGACGCTGTCGCGTGGTTACGCCAACCTGGCCGCGCTGGAAACCGCCGGTCTGGACCTGAGCGTGAACTACCGCTTCAAGACCTCGTACGGTCAGTTCTACGTTCGTACCGAGACCAGCTTCGTCACCAAGTACCGTCGTCAGGACCAGCCGGGTGCGGACTTCGTGAGCTACCTGGGCGAGTACGGCTACAACCGCGTCAAGTCCAACCTGTCGCTGACCTGGAACAACGGTCCCTGGACCGCGACCTGGGGCACCCGCTACTACAGCGCGGTGAAGGACCAGTGCTGGGACACGACCGAGACCGCGACCTGCACGAACCCGACCGGCAGCGCCTCCTGGGGTGACGGCGCGGGCTACAACAAGCAGTCCGCCCTGTTCTATCACGACCTGAGCGTGGGCTACACGACGCCTTGGAAGGGCCAGATCATGGTCGGCGCCAACAACGTGCTGGACAAGAAGCCGCGCGTCGTCCTGAACGCCAACTACACGCTGGGCGGCAACTCGTCGTCGTCGGCCGTCGATCCGGATCTGCCGATCGACCGCTTCCTGTGGGTCCGCTACAACCAGCCGTTCTGATCCCCGGATCACTCGGCTGACCGGAGTCGCCCCGCGTGAGCGGGGCGGTCTTCCGGATTCCCACGCACCCCGGTCGCCTCGGCGTCCGGGGTGTTTTCATTTCCGGCGGCCGATCCACCGATCGGCCGCCGTCTGATCTCCCGACCAGACGCCCGATCAGAAGCCGGCGCTCACGCGGACGAAGACCGCGCGGCCGGTCGCGTCCGTGTAGCGGGAGTCGAAGCCGCGCTGCGATCGGCTCGACTGGTTCGAGAACGGCGGGTCGGTATCGAAGAGATTGCGCACGCCCAGCGTGACCGAGGTGGCCTTCCCGAACTGGTAGCTGCCCGACAGGTCCACCAGGGTGTAGGGCTTCACGTCCCCGTAGAACGAGGGACCGCCCACCACGGTCGCCGCGTCGTTCTGGTCCCGGTAGCCGCTCTGGTGCCGCACCGCCAGCCGGCCGCCCCAGGCACCCCGGGACCAGCTCGCGGACAGGTGGTGCTTCCAGCGGAACATCACGCTCTCGTCCCGGTAATAGGCCAGGCGGCTCTTGAACGGATCGTCCGGGCTGTCCTGGTAGAGGTAGCGGTGGACGTAGGTGCCCTCGTAGCTCAAGGACAGGTTGCCCCAGGCGCCCAGACTCTGCTGGTAGGCCGCGCCCAGATCCAGGCCGTCGGTCTTCACGCGACCGATGTTGTCGGCGATGGTGGCCAGATAGCCGATCGCGGGGCTGCCGCCCCACAGGCCCTGGCAACGCTGCAGCTCGGCCTGCTCGCTGGCGGACAGGGCGTTGCAGCGGAAGATGCGGGCGGCGTAGCGGTCCGGGTTGGCCAGGATGGTGTCGACCGGCAGCGCGGAGATCTGGTCGCGCAACTGGATGTTCCAGTAGTCCACGGTGAAGGTCAGCTGCTTGACCGGCTCGAAGACCGCGCCCACGGTGAAGGTCCTGGACTTCTCCGGCTTGAGCTTCGGATTGCCGCCCAGCTGCACCTGCGGCTGCTGGCTGCAGTCGCGACTGCCGATCCCGCCCTTGGCGATCAGGGGCTTGCCGTTGGCGTCGCACAGCAGCGGGTCGTTCTTGGCGCCGGCCGCGTAGGTGACGGACTGTGGCGCGTAGAGGTCGTCCAGGGCGGGGGCGCGGAAGCCGGTGTTGTAGGAGGCGCGCAGCGCCAGCGACTTCATCGGCTGCACCCGCAGGCCGATCTTGGGATTGGTCGTGCGGCCGGCGTCGGAGTAATCGTCCGTGCGCAGCGCCAACTGGACCTCCGCCATCTTGTGCAGCGGCAGCAGGAGCTCGATCCCCAGCGCCTTCACGTCACGGCGACCGCTCACGTGGTTGGGCGAGCGTCCGGCCGACGGGATGGACAGCACCACCTCGTCGTGGGTGTCGTTGCGGTAGTCCTCCTTGCGGAACTCGCCGGAAATCGCCATCGCCGCGCGCCCGCCGGGCAGCGCGAACAGCTCGCCGCTGACGCGCGCGTCGATGCTCCGGGTCGTGCCGACCGCGTCGCTGAACACGCCGCGTCGCTTGGCCTGCTCGATGATCGCCAGCTGCGCCGGCGTGGCCGGCGCGAAGGGATTCAGCCGGCCGGCGGCGACCTGGTCGCGCACGAAGGCCGCGTTCACGTAGCCGTCGACCGCCTCGTCGCTGGCCCGGCTGCGCGAGTACAGCGCGCCGACCTTGTAGTCCCAGTCCCTCACCGTGCCCGAGACGTCGGCCACCAGCCGCTCGGCGCTCGAGTGCGCGCCATTGGTCCGGGGGCCCGCCGGCACCATGCGCCAGCCGGCGCTGACGGGCCGGGTCGTGTCCAGCCCCGGATAGGTGCTCGGGTAGAAGGGGTTGTCCGGCCGGATCGTGAGGCCGGAGACCGGATCCGGGGCGACGCGCGAGGTGTTGTCGTTGGTCGTCGACATGCCGTCCAGCGTGAACAGGTGGTCCTCGCCCAGCTTCGCGCTGAAGCGCCCGGCCAGCGTCTGCTGGCGGACGTCGGGCAGGATGTCGATGGTCGAGCTGAAGTCGAAGATGCAGGCGCCGGGATTGGTCGGACTGAGCAGCGACAGCGGCGGCGCGCAGCCGGGGGCGGCGGGATTGCCGCTGAGGTTGCCCTGGCTGAAGTTGCCCGGGAAGGTGGTGCCGGAGCTGCCCGACACGCCGCGCGCGGGCAGGATGCCGGTCTTGGCGAAGTCGCGGTCCAGGGCACGCACGCGCTGCTGGCGCCGCTGGTCGAAGCTGCCCCAGACGTTGATGCGGTCCTTCTCCAGGTCGCCGAAGCCCAGCGACACGGAACCGCCCTCCTTGCGACCGCCCGCCTGCTGCGGCCGGCTGGCCTCGACGACGAGCTGGCCGCCGCGGTAGCTGTTGCGGGTGATGAAGTTGATGACGCCGCCGATCGCATCGGTCCCGTAGACCGCGGACGCGCCGTCGCGCAGCACCTCGACGCGGTCGATCACCGCGAAGGGGATGGCGTTCAGGTCGACCGCGTCGGCGCCGAAGGCGAAGGCCGTGACGCGGCGGCCGTTCAGCAGGATCAGGGTCTTGTTGCTGCCCAGGCCGCGCAGGTTGGCGTAGCTGGCGCCGCCGGTGCTCGCGCCGATGGAGTTGGAGCCCGTGTTGCTGGACTGGCTGGCGGCCAGCAGGTCCACGATCTGTTCGACGCTGCTGACGCCGGATCGGCGCAGGTCCTCGACCTTGAGCACCGAGATCGGCAACGCGCCCTCATCCGCGATCGACCGCTTGATCGCGGAGCCGGTGATCTCGATGCGTCCGAGCTGCTGGGGCGTGGTCGGGGCGGCGGTCTGGGCGTGGGCGGTGCCCAGCGAGGCGACGGCCAGCAGCGCGGCCAGGCCCACGGGATGGCGACGAGGCGTTGGGGTCATGAGTTTTCTAAAGTGATAAAACTGAAACTTTAGAAAGGCGCGACGCCCGTGGTAGATCCGGAATGACCCCTATTTGATAAAAATGATCGCCGTGCGATTCGGGCGCGCGGCCTCAAGGAGGAAGCGGCCCACTCGGGGCCGCTTCCGCTTCAGGGGGCAGGCGCCGCGTCAGCGGGCCTTGCGCTTCTGGCGCCAGGCGTGCAGCAGCGGCTCGGTGTAGCCGCTGGGCTGCTCGCGGCCCTTGAACACCAGGTCCAGCGCGGCCTGGTAGGCCATGCTCTCCGGATGGCCGGCCATGGGTTCGTAGAGGGCATCCCCGGCGTTCTGGCCGTCGACTACCGCGGCCATGCGCTCGAAGGTCGCGCGCACCTGTTGCTCGGTGACGACGCCATGGAGCAGCCAGTTGGCCACGTGCTGGCTGGAGATGCGCAGCGTGGCGCGGTCCTCCATCAGGCCGACCCCATTGATGTCCGGCACCTTGGAGCAGCCCACCCCCTGGTCGATCCAGCGCACCACATAGCCCAGGATGCCCTGGATGTTGTTGTCCAGCTCCTGCTGCTTCTCGGTGTCGGACCAGGTCGGCGAGGCGGCCACCGGCACGGTGAGCAGGCGCGCCAGCAGCTCGGCGCGGTCGACGGATGGCGCCTCGGCCTCGATCTGCTGCTGGACCTGGGCGACGCTGACGCGGTGGTAGTGCAGCGCGTGCAGGGTGGCGGCCGTCGGGCTCGGGACCCAGGCGGTGTTGGCGCCGGCCTTGGGATGGGCGATCTTCTGCTCCAGCATCGCGGCCATCAGGTCGGGCATGGCCCACATGCCCTTGCCGATCTGGGCGCGGCCGCGCAGGCCGGCCGACAGGCCCACCAGCACGTTGCTGCGCTCATAGGCCTGGATCCAGGCGCTGGACTTCATGTCGCCCTTGCGCAGCATCGGACCGGCCAGCATGGCGGTGTGCATCTCGTCGCCGGTGCGGTCCAGGAAGCCGGTGTTGATGAAGGCCACGCGGCTGGGCGCGGCGGCGATGCAGGCCGCCAGGTTGACGCTGGTGCGGCGCTCCTCGTCCATGATGCCCAGCTTCACCGTGGAGGCCGGCAGGCCCAGCAGCTGCTCGACGCGGCCGAACAGCTCGTTGGCGAAGGCCACCTCGGCCGGACCGTGCATCTTGGGCTTGACGATGTAGATCGAGCCCTGGCGCGAGTTGCGCAGGCCCGAGCCCGACAGCTGGCGCAGGTCGTGCAGCGCGATCAGCGTGGTGATGACCGCGTCCATGATCCCCTCGGGGATCTCCTTGCCGCCGTCGAGCAGGATGGCCGGGTTGGTCATCAGGTGGCCGACGTTGCGCACGAACAGCAGCGAGCGGCCGGCCAGCACCACGTCCTCGCCGCCCTTGGCGGACTTGTAGACGCGGTCCGGATTGAGGCGGCGCACGAAGCTGCGGCCGCCCTTGCTGACCTCCTCCGTCAGCGAGCCGCGCAGGATGCCCAGCCAGTTGCGGTAGGCCAGGAGCTTGTCCTCGGCGTCGACCGCGGCGATCGAGTCCTCCAGGTCCAGGATGGTCGACAGCGCGGCTTCCATCAGCAGGTCGGACACGCCGGCCGCGTCGGTCTTGCCGATGGCCGAGGCGCGGTCGATCTGGATCTCGAGGTGCAGGCCGTTGTGGCGCAGCAGGACGGCGGTCGGTGCGTTCGCCTCGCCCAGGTAGCCGATGAACTGGGCCGGATCGGCCAGCGCGGCGACGCGGCCGTCCCGGAGCGTCACCGCGAGCGCGGTGCCGTCGACGCGATAGCCCGCGGCGTCCACGTGCGAGGCGCCCGCCAGCGGCGCCGCCTGATCCAGCACCTCGCGGGCGAAGGCGATCACCTTGGCGCCGCGCGCCGGGTTGTAGCCGCCGGCGCGCTCGGCGCCATCGGTCTCGGGGATCACGTCGGTCCCGTAGAGCGCGTCGTACAGCGAGCCCCAACGCGCGTTGGCGGCGTTCAGCGCGTAGCGGGCGTTGAGGATGGGCACCACCAGTTGCGGGCCGGCCTGGATGGCGAGCTCGGCGTCGACGTTCGAGGTCGTGGCGCGCGGATCGGCCGGTTGCGGCACAAGGTAGCCGATGCTCGTCAGGAAGGCCTGGTAGGCGGCCATGTCCTGGATCGGACCGGGATGCGCGCGGTGCCAGCCGTCGATCTCGGTCTGGAGCCGATCGCGCTCGGCCAGCAGGGCGGCGTTCTTCGGGGCCAGGTCATGCGCCAGCGCGTCGAAGCCGGACCAGAAGGCGGCCGGCTCGATGCCGGTGCCGGCCAGGGCCTCGGTCTCGATGAACCGGGCCAGGGCGGCGTCGATGTGGAGGCGATGGTGTTGGCTGCGTGCGCTCATGGCGGCTCCTGCAAGAGACGGTGGAAGGTCGAGGAACGGGGGGGAGACGGGTGATCCACGGAGGATCCGATGCGTCCGACTGTAGGCCGGGAAGGCGGGCCGATTCATGTCGGCCCTGGTCGGAGATCCCTGACTTTTTTGCACAAATCGCAACGACAAGGGTCTTCATTCATTGCCTGAGGCGATGGAACGGTCCAACAATCGCCGGCCATGGATCGCCTCAAACAGATCGAGTCCTTCGTGCTGGTCGCCACCAAGGGCAGCCTGACCGCGGCGGCGCAGGCCGAGGGCGTCGCCCCGGCGGTGATGGGCCGGCGCCTCGACGCGCTGGAGGCGCGGCTGGGCGTGAAGCTGCTGCTGCGCACGACGCGCAAGCTCACGCTGACGCACGAGGGCAGCGCCTTCCTCGAGGACTGTCAGCGCCTGCTGGTGGAGTTCGCCAGCGCGGAGGCCAGCGTCAGCGCCGGCGGCATCCAGGCCAGCGGGCATCTGCGCATCACCGCGCCGGCGGGTTTCGGGCGGCGCCACGTCGCGCCGCTGGTGCCGGACTTCCTCGCGACGCACCCGGAGGTCAGCGTGTCGCTGAACCTCAGCGATCGGGTGGTCGACATCGTGAACGAGGGCTTCGACTGCGCGGTGCGCGTGGGGGATCTGAGCGACTCCAGCCTGATCAGCTCGCGGCTGGCCGACAACCGCCGGCTGTGCGTCGCCGCGCCGTCCTACCTGAAGCGGGCCGGAACGCCCAGGCATCCGTCGGAGCTGATGCGGCACGAGTGCCTGACGCTGAGTTCCGACGCCAGCCAGACGCGCGGCTGGGCCTTCCGCGTCGACGGCCAGGTGCAGCATCTGCGGCCCAGCGGCCGCCTCGATTGCAGCGATGGCCAGGTCTTGCACGACTGGTGCCGGCAGGGACTGGGGCTCGCGTGGCGCAGCACCTGGGAGGTCGCCGCGGCCATCGCCAAGGGCGAGCTGGTCAGCGTGCTGGACGACTTCGCCGCGCCGCCCAACGGCATCTTCGCGATGCTGCCGCAGCGCAAGCACCTGCCGCTGCGGGTGCGGCTCTGGATAGACTTTCTCAAGCAACACTACGGCAGCGCCGACTACTGGGCGCGCGCCTCCACCTGGGAGACCTCATGAAGCAAGAAGCCCTGCTCGCCGGCCTGCACCTCCTGGCGATCCTCAGCCTGGTCGTGTTCCTGTCGAGCCAGGCGGCGCTGTGCCGCATGGAATGGCTGAACGCCGCGGTGGTGCGGCGTCTCGCGCGGCTGGACGCGATCTACGGCGCGACCGCGGTGGCGGTGCTGCTGACCGGCATCGCGCGCACGGTGTGGGGCATGAAGGGCACGGACTGGTACTGGCACCAGCCGCTGCTGCATGTGAAGGTGACGCTGTTCGTGGTGATCGGGCTGATGTCGATCAAGCCGACGCTGACCTACCGCCGCTGGGTCAAGGCGCTCGATGCCGGCGCGGGCCTGCCCGCCGAGACCGAGGTCCGCGCCACGCGCCGCCTCGTGATGATCCAGGCGCACCTGCTGATGCTGATCCCGATCGCCGCGGTGATGCTCGCGCGCGGCGTCCTGACGACGTAGGAACGACAAGGCCCTCTCGCGAGGGCCTTGCTTCATCTCGTCGACGGACGTCGAGGCGGCGACGCGCGCCGCCCTCGCCGCTCAACTCACTTCGCCGACAGGCATTCCTTCATGAAGGCCTTGCGGGCATCGCCGGTCTTGCCCTTGGCATCGGCGTTGCAGGTCTTCATCTTGGTCTGCTGATCGGTCATCGCCGGGGCGGAGGCGGCGGCGGACTCGCCCTTCAGGCAGCTGCTCATGAAGGCCTTGCGCTCATCGCCCTTCTTGCCCTTGGCATCGGCGTTGCAGCTCTTCATGCGCTGCTGTTGCGCGGTCGGCTCCTTCTTGGCCTCGTCGGCGGCATGGGCGCCCACGGAAGCCAGGGCCAGCAGCGCGCCAGCGATCAGCGTCATCGTCGATTGCTTCATCACTCTCTCCTACAGGGGGTTGGGAACAGGACCTCGTGGCCAGTGGAGCACACCAACGGCAGGCTCTCAATCGCGGTTGACGGCTGTGGCGGATTTGGCTCACTGGAACAAGGGGACATGAATCGCGTGCCCCGCTGACTCGCATGCGCGAGTCGCCAACTCACATGATTCGGCGTGGATGAGCCAGCGCCTCATGGGCAAGGTGGAGTCGCCTGACCAGAACCTGGATGAAAGCCCGGTCGAAACGGTGTTGGCATTCAGGGCTCAACTGGCCCAGGGACTCCGGGGTGAAGGACACCGTCGTGCAAAGATCGGTCACCCGGATGTCGGTGCTGTGGCGACGCAGGTCGGGATTCGGCGCCAGGTAGGCCATCTCGCCGACCGAGGTCCCGGTCCCCAGGGTCGCCACCAGCGCGCCGTCCCGCCAGACCTCGACCTCGCCCTGCGTGATGATGTGGAAGGTGTTGCCCTCCTGGCCCTTCTTGAACAGCAGGTAGTCCAGCGGATAGCGGCGCCAGCGCGCGCGCCGCACCACCTCCCACAGCTCGACGTCGCCGAAGGCGGCGAAGAACTCCAGGCCGCGCAGCAGGTTGAAACGCTCCGAGTCCTTGACCTCGTTGAGCCGCGCCAGCGGCACCAGCTGCCGCGCGACCAGGTCCGACAGCGCCTGGCCGAAGGACTCCCAGTCCGGATAGCGCTCGTGCGGGTGCTTGGCCAGCGCGCGCAGGACGACGGCGTCGAGCTCGGCCGTGACGCCACCGCGCTGACCCAGCAGCGACTGCGGCGCCTGGTGGTAGATCTGATGCATCAGCGCCATCTGGTTGGGCGCGTCGAACGGGGGGCGGCCGCAGACCAGGTGGTAGAGCACCGCGCCCAGCGCGTAGATGTCGGCCTGCGCGCCGACGTCGCCGCCCTCGATCTGCTCGGGCGGCATGTAGGCCAGCGAGCCGACGCGATGCACCTGCGTCATGTCGGCGTTCAGGTTGAGCGCGCTGCCGAAGTCGCTGACCTTCACGTCGGTGACCTGCCCCTGGTTGTCCAGCACGGCCAGCAGGTTGGCGGGCTTGATGTCGCGGTGGACCACGCCCTGGCGGAACACGTAGGACAGCGCCATCGCGCACTTGAACCCGAGTTCGACGATCTGGTCCAGCGGCAGCAGCCGGTCGCTGCGGCAGAAGTGCTTGAGTGTCACGCCATGGACGTACTCCATGACGAGATACGGGAGGTCCCCGTCCTGCACCGCGTCCAGGATCTGGACGACGTTGGGATGCTGCAGCCGGCCGGCCAGCGCGGCCTCGGCGGCGAAGAAGCGGATGCTGAGGGTGTCCTCCTCGCCGCGGCCGCCGCCGGACCAGCTGCGCATGCGCTTGATCGCGACTTCCTGTCCCTTGAAGTCGTCCATCGCCAGGAAGACGTCGCTGGTCGCTCCCTCGCCCAGACGCCGCAGCACGCGGTATTTGCCGATCTGCTCCGGCAGGTCGGCCAGGCCGGCGAGGGTGGTGTCCTCGGGGAAGGCCGACAGGGGGGAATCGGTGGGGGGCGTCATCGGTGGGGCATCCTGCCCCAGGGGGATGACGCCCGCAAGAGGGCTCACGGTCTCTTACAGGGACGCGCCCCCTAAAATGCGGCCCCATGATCCAAGCCAAGCAGGAATTGCTCGCCGCCCTGGGGACCGTGCTCCAGTCGCTGAGCCACGAGGCCGTCGCCAGCGGCGCGATCGCCGCCGCCCCGGCCGCCGCGTTCGAGAACCCCAAGCAGGCCTCGCACGGCGACTACGCCTGCACGGCCGCGATGCAGCTGTCCAAGGCGCTGAAGAAGAACCCGCGCGAACTGGCGCAGACGCTGATCGCCCAGCTGCAGGCCCAGCCCGCCTTCGAGCGCTGGGTCGAGGCGCTGGAGATCGCCGGCCCCGGCTTCATCAACATCCGGCTCAAGCCGGCCGCCAGGCAGGCGGTGGTGAGCGAGGTGCAGGCCGCGACCGCGTCCTTCGGCCACCAGCCCGCGCGCGAGACCTCGGCCCTGGTGGAGTTCGTCTCCGCCAACCCGACCGGTCCGCTGCACGTCGGCCACGCGCGCCAGGCGGCGCTGGGCGACTCGCTGTGCCACCTGTTCGCGACGCAAGGCTGGAACGTCAAGCGCGAGTTCTATTACAACGACGCCGGCGTCCAGATCGGCACGCTGGCCCACAGCACGCAGCTGCGCATCAAGGGCTTCAAGCCGGGCGACGCGATCTGGCCGACGGATCCCGAGAATCCCGAGAGCAAGAAGTTCTACAACGGCGACTACATCCAGGACATCGCCGACGCGTTCATGCGCAAGGAGACGGTCAAGGCCGACGACCGCGAGTTCACCGGCTCCGGCGATCCGGACGACCTGGACTCGATCCGCCAGTTCGCCGTGGCCTTCCTGCGCCATGAGCAGGACCTGGACCTGCAAGCCTTCGGCCTGCGCTTCGACAACTACTTCCTCGAGTCCTCGCTGTACACCGGCGGGCAGGTCGAGGACGCGGTGTCGCGCATGATCGCCAACGGCAAGACCTACGAGGACGGCGGCGCGCTGTGGCTGCGCTCGACCGAGTACGGCGACGACAAGGACCGCGTGATGCGCAAGTCCGACGGCACGTACACCTACTTCGTTCCCGACGTCGCGTACCACGTCAACAAGTTCAAGCGCGGCTTCTCCAAGTGCATCAACATCCAGGGCACCGACCACCACGGCACGATCGCCCGGGTGCGCGGCGGCCTGCAGGCCACCGACGTCGGCATCCCGCAGGGCTTCCCCGACTACGTGCTGCACAAGATGGTCACGGTCATGAAGGGCGGCCAGGAGGTCAAGATCTCCAAGCGCGCCGGCAGCTACGTGACGCTGCGCGACCTGATCGACTGGACCAGCCGCGACGCGGTGCGCTTCTTCCTGATCAGCCGCAAGGCCGACACCGAATTCGTCTTCGACGTCGATCTGGCGCTCAAGGCCAACGACGAGAACCCGGTGTTCTACGTCCAGTACGCGCATGCGCGCATCTGCTCGGTGCTGCGCAAGGGCGCGGAGCAGGGGCACGACGAGGCCTCGCTGGTCGGCGCCGACCTGTCGCTGCTGACGGCCCCGACGGAATACGCGCTGATGCTCAAGCTCGCGGACTATCCGCGCATGCTGACCGCCGCCGCGCAAGACCTGGCCCCGCACGATGTCGCGTTCTACCTGCGCGATCTGGCGGGCGCGTTCCACAGCTACTATGGCGCCGAACGCGTGCTGGGCGACGACCCGGCCCTGACCCGCGCCCGGCTCACGCTGCTGGCGGCCACGCGTCAGGTGGTGCGCAACGCGTTGGCGGTCCTGGGCGTGTCGGCCCCGGACGTCATGGAACGTGACTCGCAGGAGCAGCAATGAGCAAGGAGAAGCAGCGCGGCGGATTCGCCATGGGCCTGATCGTGGGCCTGCTGCTGGGGCTGGGGATCGCCCTGGGCGTGGCGCTGTACGTGACGAAGGCGCCCGTGCCCTTCGTCAACAAGCTCCCGCAGCGGACCGCCGAGCAGGACGCGCAGGAAGCCGAGCGCAACAAGAACTGGGACCCGAACGCGCCGCTGGCCGGCCGCGCCGGCGCGAAGGCCGCGTCGGGCGTGGTGACGCCGGCCCCCGCGCCGACGACGCCCGCCCCCGCGGTGACCGCCGGCAACACGCCCGCGCCGGCCGTCGAGGGCCGCCCGGTCGAACGCCCCGCCCCCGTCCAGACCGCTCCGGCGACCAAGCCCGAGCAGAAGCCGGCGGACACCCGCCAGGCCGAGTCGAAGCCGGCCGAATCGCGCAACGCCGACGGCGCGCGCGCCGATGGCTCCAAGGGCAGCTTCTTCGTCCAGGCCGGCGCGTTCACGCGCATGGAGGACGCCGAGCAGCAGCGCGCCAAGCTGGCGATCCAGGGCTTCTCGGCCAAGGTGATGGAGCGCGAGCAGTCGGGTCGCACCGTCTTCCGCGTGCGCCTGGGCCCGTTCGACACCCGCGACGAGGCCGAGTCCCAGCAGAAGAAGCTGGCCGATGCCGGTGTCGAGGCCAACCTGGTCGCCATCCAGCGCTGAGCCCGGCGCGTTAATGCCGCTCTAAGTCTCCGTTTTTAGGATGGCCGCCGCCGCCGGGTGGCCCACCGCCCGGAACCAACAAGGAATCGAAATGAAGCGTCGCGAATTCACCGCCCTCACGGCCCTGTCGACCGCCGGTGCCGGCGCCCTGTCGCTGGCCTCGCTCCCCGCGCAGGCGCAAGGCGGGCCCACCGAGGGCCGCCAGTACGTCAAGCTGTCGACGCCGGTGCCGACCTCGGTGCCGGGCAAGATCGAGGTGATCGAGTTCTTCTGGTACGGCTGCCCGCACTGCTACGTGTTCGAGCCCACCATCGAGGCCTGGGCCAAGCAGCTGCCCGCCGACGTGGTCTACCGCAAGGTGCACGTGGCCTTCCGCGAGAACGTGAAGGTGCACCAGCGCCTGTTCTTCACGCTGGAGGCGATGGGCAAGGAAGCGCAGGTCCGCCCGGCCATCTTCAACGCGATCCATCGCGGCGGCCAGTCGCTGACCGACCCCAAGGCCATGGCCGCCTTCCTGGCGCCGCTGGGCGTGGACCAGGCCAAGTTCCTGGAGAACTACAACTCCTTCTCCGTGCAGGCCAAGTGCCAGCAGGCCGCGAAGCTGCAGGACCAGTACAACATCGACGGCGTCCCCACCGTGGCGATCGGTGGCCGCTTCATGACCTCCCCCGCCCAGGCCGGTTTCGGTCTGCGCGTGAGCGAGGAGGAACTGGGCCAGCGCTGCATCCTGGTCTCGAACTACCTGCTGGACCTGGCCCGCAAGAAGGCCTGATCGCGACGCGTGCCGCGCCTCGCGTCCGGCATCGCTCCCGAACGAAGCGCCCTGAGTGGGCGCTTTTTTCATGGGGCATCGCCGAGCTCTTCCTTCCCTTGGGGGAGGGACTTGCGGAAACGGGGGATCGAGGCTTAAAGTGATATCACCTTTTTTGGAGGAACGGTGATGAGCACCAAGGCGGTCACTCGCAAGGACGAGCACAACAACACCCCGCAGGAGCGCAGTGGCGGGCACATGAACGGCTATGCCACCTTCACCGTCGGCGTGGCGCTGGTGGGGCTGGCGATCTTCATGGCCATCTCCTCGCGCGGCGAGGCGGTCGGCCCCACCTGGGTCCTGACGCTGCTGGTCGGTCTGGTCCTGATGACCGGCCTCTACATCCAGCAACCCAACGAGGCGCGCGTGCTGACGCTGTTCGGCCGCTATGTCGGCACCGACCGCAACTCCGGCCTGCGCTGGACCGTGCCGCTGCTGATGGCCAAGCGCCGCATCTCGCTGCGGGCCCGCAACTTCGACGCGCCCACGCTCAAGGTCAACGACAAGCGCGGCAACCCGGTCGAGATCAGCGCCGCCATCGTCTGGCGCGTCGACGACACGGCCCGCGCCGTCTTCGAGGTCGAGAACTACGAGCAGTACGTGAGCATCCAGGCCGAGGCCTCGATCCGTCACCTGGCCTCGCAGTTCGCCTACGACGAGGGCGAGGACACCGAGGCGCGCGAGGTCACCCTGCGCGGTGGCGCCGACGAGGTGATCGCCGCCCTGACGGCCGAGCTGCGCGAGCGCTTCCGCCCGGCCGGCGTGTCGGTGGAGACCGCCATGCTGACCCACCTGGCCTACGCGCCGGAAATCGCCCAGGTGATGCTGCGCCGCCAGCAGGCGGAGGCCATCATCAGCGCCCGCAAGAAGATCGTGCACGGCGCGGTCAGCATGGTCGAGGAGGCGCTCAAGGGCCTGAGCGAACGCGAGATCGTCCAGCTCGACGACGAGCGCAAGGCCGCCATGGTGTCCAACCTGCTGGTGGTGCTGTGCTCCGACAAGGACACCCAGCCCATCGTCAACGCGGGCACGCTCTACAACTGAGGTCCGCCGCGCATGGCCAGCCCCGCCAAGAAGCAGTTTCCGCTCCGACTCGATCCCGCGCTGTGGGACGAGATCGAGCGCCTGGCCGCGCGCGAGCTGCGCTCCTCCAATGCCCAGATCGAGCTGCTGCTGCGGGAGGCGCTCAAGCGGCGCGGGATCAAGCCCGCGGAATCGCCGGCGCCGCGCCGCGGCCGGCCGCCCGGCGCGGTGGACGAGGATCCCACCCGGGAAGCCGGCGGCGAGACCGGCGCCGAGGACCCGGCCGGCGAGACGCGCCCGCCCGGCGAGGGCTCGGCGGCCTGAGCGTCCGGCCCCTGTCCCCGGCCTGTCCCCTGCCGACGCGGCGGGATCGCCCGCGGCGCCCGATGTCCGAACATGACGCGATTTGTCGTCGATCGGCGGCGATGCGTCGCCAAAGACCAGCATGCGGCGCGACACCGCGTCAAGCCTCAGACAGGGAAGCCGGTCACCGGACTTGTCCGGGGTCGCGATGCCATGCCCCCTCACTACACTCGATGGCTCCCAGCATTGAGGTGAATCCATGGCGTGGTTGATGCGCTGGCGGCCGGTGACCGTCGGCCCCGAGACGGCGGTAGCCCCTGACGAGCGCCTGTCCTGGCCGCAGACCGCGGCCCTCGGTGTGCAACACGTGATCGCGATGTTCGGCGCCACGGTGCTGGCGCCGCTGCTGATGGGCTTCGACCCCAACGTCGCGGTGCTGATGAGCGGCGTCGGCACGCTGCTGTTCTTCTTCCTGGTCGGCGGACGGGTCCCCAGCTACCTGGGCTCCAGCTTCGCCTTCATCGGTGTGGTCATCGCCGCGACCGGCTACGGCGGCAGCGGCCCCAATCCCCATCTGGCGGTGGCCCTGGGCGGCATCGTCGCCTGCGGCGTGCTGTACACGCTGATCGGGCTGGTCGTGTCGGCCTCGGGCAGCGGCTGGGTCGAGAAGCTGATGCCGCCGGTGGGCACCGGCGCGGTCGTCGCGGTGATCGGCCTGAACCTGGCCGCGGTCCCGATCAAGAACATGGCCCCCACGCCCTTCGACGCATGGATGCAGGGCGCGACCTTCGTCAGCGTCGCGCTGGTGGCGGTCTTCGCGCGCGGCATGCTGCAGCGGCTGCTGATCCTGGCCGGCCTGATCCAGGCCAGCCTGATCTACGCGCTGCTGACCAACGGCTTCGGGCTGGGCAAGCCCATCGACCTGTCGGGCGTGATCGCGGCGCCGTGGTTCGGCCTGCCGCATTTCCAGGCGCCGGTCTTCGAGGGTCAGGCCATGCTCATGATCGCGCCGGTGGCGCTGATCCTGGTGGCGGAGAACCTCGGCCACCTGAAGGCGGTCGGCGCGATGACCGGCCGGGACCTGTCGCCCTGGCTGGGCCGCGCCTTCATCGGCGACGGCCTGGCCACCATCGTGAGCGGGGCCAGCGGCGGCACCGGCGTGACCACCTACGCCGAGAACATCGGCGTGATGGCCGCCACCCGCATCTATTCGACGGCCGTGTTCGTGGTCGCGGCGCTGATGGCGCTGGTGCTGGGCTTCTCGCCCAAGTTCGGCGCGCTGATCCAGGCCATCCCGCTGGCGGTGATGGGCGGCGTCAGCATCGTGGTGTTCGGCCTGATCGCCGTGGCCGGCGCCCGCATCTGGGTCGACAACCGCGTCGACTTCCGCGACCCGCGCAACCTGATGGTGGCCGCGATCACGCTGGTGATCGGCACCGGTGACTACACGCTCAAGCTGGGGGCCTTCACGCTGGGAGGCATCGGGACCGCCACCTTCGGCGCCATCCTGTTGCAGGCGCTGCTCGCACGGGCCCGTCCCGAGCGCGACACCTCGGCGGTGAAGTAGTTCACCGAAGCGCGTCGCGGCGCGAAGTCGTGCACGCTTCACGCCGGCAACTCGTCCGCCCCTCAAGTAACAAGACGTACAACACGACATCAGGTTCGATGAGCATGGCAGGGGATCCGTACACGACAGGCAAGGACGAGGCAGCGCCGCAGGGCGCGGGCCGCGCGTGCGCCTGCGCGAGTCCCGGCGGCGCATCGCCGTCGCGGCGCTGTCGCGCGCCGCTGGCGGTGTTGCTGCTGGTCGTGGCGAGTGCCATGCCCTTGCTGACCGGCTGCGATCGCTCGCCGGCGGCGGACACGCCGACCGTGGAGGTGAGGGACCGCGCGCTGCAAGGCGAGCTCGAACAGCTCGAGCGCATCGGCACCGCGCATCCGCGCGAGCACGTGAAGGATCTGCTGGCGCTGGAGGCGCGCGCCGCGCCCGGCAGCGCCGAGCGGCTGGAAGCGCTCAGCCAGCGCGCCGCGCTGCTGGCGCAGGTGCGCGACCGGCCCGGTCACGAGGCCGCGGTGGAGGCGCTCAAGCAATGGCCCGAGTCCTCGCCGGTGCGCGCGCAGGTGCCGCTGGCGCTGATGCTGGCCAAGGCCCAGTGGCTCAAGGCCAACGGCGAGCTGGGCGCCGGCGTGCGCCTGCTGGCCGGCCTCTCCGACCTGGACCCGGCCAAGGCCGATCCGCGGCTGCTGTGGCGCGCCACCGCGCTGCTGGCCTACATGCAGGGCGACTACGGCGAGGTCGACGCGTCGGTCGAGAGCGGCCTGAAGGCGCTGGACCTGGCGCGATCGATGAACGCCAGCTGGCGCGCGGCCTCGGCGCAGGCGACGCTCGCCTTCAACTACTTCCGCAGCCAGCAGATCGACCATGCCAAGCGCACCGCGCAGGAGGGCCTGGCCGCGGCGCAGCAGGATCCGGATCCGGTGCTGATGTACTCGCTGCACACGATCCGGGGCATCGTCTACTCGCAGGACAGCGACGCCAAGGTCAGTCAGATGGCACGCGAGCAGGCGCTCCAATACGCGCGCGAGGCGCAGTCGCCGACGCTGCAGGCCCTGGCGCTGGGCAACCTGGCGGACTTCGAGCTGCGCAGCGGCAACTTCCCGCGCGCGCTGGCCTTGTCCGAGCAGAGCATGGCGCTCGCGCACGACAGCCAGGAGATCTCCACCGAGATCCTGGCGCGGCACAACATGGGCATCGCCAAGATCGGCATGCGCCGCCTGGACGAGGGCAAGCGCGACGTGCTGCAGGCCATCACCATGGACGCGCAGCGCGAGGCCGGCAGCTACACCGCCGATGCCTGGCTGGAGCTGGGCAGCTACCTGGAGCAGGTCGACGACCTGGCCGGCGCGACCGACGCCTTCCATCGCTCGCGCAAGCTCTTCGACCAGGTGCTGCGCGACGAGACGCGCAAGGCGGTGCTGGAGGCGCAGGCCCGCTTCGAGGACCAGCAGCGCCAGCGCGAGATCCGCCTGCTCAACCAGGACAACAGCCTCAAGACCGAGCAGATCCGCTCGCGCGACCTGCAGCTCAAGCTGTGGGCGGAAGTGGGGGGCTGCGTGCTGCTGTCGGGCGCCCTGCTGGCGCTGGCCTATCGCCGCATCCGCCGGACCAACGCGGCCCTGGCGCAGACCAACGAATCGCTGCGCGTGCAGAGCGAGCGCGACCCGCTGACCGGCCTGGCCAACCGCCGCCATTTCCAGCAGGCCATCGCGCAGCTCACCCGCGACCAGCAGGGGCTGCGCGGCAGCCTGTTCCTGATCGACATCGACCACTTCAAGCGCATCAACGACCAGTGGGGCCATGCGGCCGGCGACACCGTGCTGGTGGAAGTCGCGCGGCGCCTGCGCAGCGTGCTGCGCGAGCAGGACCTGGTGGTGCGCTGGGGCGGCGAGGAATTCCTGATCCTGGTGAAGTCCGAGGATCCGGAGGACGCGCGCCAGCTCGGCCAGCGGCTGCTGGATCAGATGGGCGGCGCGCCGGTCGACCACGGCCCGCTGCGCATCCCGATCAGCGCGTCCATCGGCTTCGCCAGCTTCCCGATGGCGCCGCAGGACCTGCTGCTCGAATGGGAACGGGCGATCGATCTGGTGGACACGGTGATGTACATGGCGAAGGCCCACGGCCGCAACAAGGCCTACGGCGTGGCGGCGATGGCGGCGCGCGACCGCGACCAGCTGCTGGCGCTGGCGGCCCGCATCGAGTCGGCCTGGCATCAGGGCCAGGTGCAGCTGGTCAGCCTGCTCGGTCCGGTGCAGGAGGGGCGCGCATGACGCGATCGGTCCCGATGCGGCGATCGACGTCCGCGCGCGCGCGGGTGGCGGGGCTCGGACTGGCGTTCGGCGTCATGTTCGGCTCGATGCTGGGCGTCTGCGAGGCCGCGGTGCCGCGGCCGGTGCATCCGGACGCGTCGACGCCCGCCCCCTCGGCGCCGGCGCCGGCCGCGGCGATCGCACCGGCCCCGACGGGCGCGTCGACCGCGCCGGCCGGCGTGCTGCCCTTGCCCGATCACGCGCTGGACGCGCAGCTGGCCCAGCTCGATCGACAGGGCCTGAACGATCCGGACCGCGCGGCGCAGCAACTGCGCCTGCTGTTGGCCGAGCCCGCGCATGCGGCGCAGCGCGCGCACGTCGAGTACACCTTGGGCCGGGTGGAGTCCTCCGCCGGTCACCCCGACGCGGTCCAGCGCATCGCCGACGCCCTGCAGGCGCGGCCCGGCGGGCGCCCGCTGGCGCTGATGCTGCTGGCCGAGCAACAGGACCGGCTCGGTCAGACCGGCCGCGCCGGCGGCCTGGCGCAGCAGGCGCTGCAGATGCTGTCGCCCGCCTGCCCGCCGCCACAGGGTCAGTCCTTGCCCCCGGGCTGCGACGCGCGCGTCACGGTGCAGGCCCTGCGCCTGGTGGCGCGGGCCGAGGGCGCGCGCGGGGAGTACGCCTTCGTCGAGAACTCGCTGCGGCGCGCGCTGGCGCTGGCCCAGGCGCTGCAGGACACCAACCTGAGCGGCTGGTTGATGGCGCAGCTGGCCGTCAACAGCCAGACGCGCGACGAGTCCGCGGCGGCGCAGCAGTGGATGTCGCAGTCCTGGCAACTGGCGCAGGGCGACGTGCTGGCGATGAGCCGCGCGCGCATGTACGAATCGATGGTCGCCTCGCGGCGCGGCGATCGCGCGCTGCAGCAGACGGCGCTGGAGGAGGCGCTGCGGCTGGCGCGTCAGGCGGGCGCGCGTCGCGACGTGGCGCAGATGCAGAACAACCTGACCGACGCCTACATCCACACCGACCAGGCCGCCGCCGCGGTGCGGGTCGCGCGGGAGGCGCTGCCGGTCCTGCAGTCCTACAACGACCAGACGGGCGAGCGCACGCTGCGCCACAACCTGTCGGTGGCGCTGGTGCTGCAGCGTCAGTTCGAGCCGGCGCGGCGCGAGATCGCGCGGGTCGTGGAGCTGGCGCAGGGCGACAACGATCCGGTGCGGCGCGCGGTGCAACTGCGCGAGCTGGGCGAGGCTTATGCCAAGGTCGGCCAGTGGCGCGAGGCGCTGAGGCTGTATCACGAGGAGCGCGCGCTCAGCGCCGCCACCGCGCAGCGCAACCGCGAGTCCTCGCTGCAGCAGCTGCGCCTGAAGTACGACAGCGAGGCCAAGCAACGCGACCTCGAGCTGCTGCGGCGCGATCAGGCGCTCAAGGACCAGGAGCTGTCCAACCGCAGCCTGGCGCAGTACGTGGGTGTCGGGCTGGCGGTGCTGCTCGGGCTGTCGCTGGTGCTGATCGGCGTGATGCTGGCGCGGGTGCGGGAGGCCAATCGCAAGCTCAAGGCCAACCAGAGCCTGTTGCGCGCGCAGAGCGAGCGCGATCCGCTCACCGACCTGGCCAATCGCCGCCACTTCCTGGCCGTGATGGACCGTCATGCGAAGGACATGTTCACCGGCGCGCTGCTGATGATCGACATCGATCACTTCAAGCACGTCAACGACCGGCACGGCCACGCGGCCGGCGACGCGGTGATCGTCGAGGTCTCGCGTCGCATCAGCCAGGCGGTGCGGCAAGAGGACCTGGTGGTGCGCTGGGGGGGGGAGGAGTTCCTCGTCTTCGCGCGCAACGTCGCGCCGGACCAGCTGCAGCTGCTGGCCGAGCGCATCCTGTTCAGCGTCGGCCAGGAGCCGGTGCCGACCGCGGGCGGCGCGCTGGCGGTGACCTGCTCGATCGGCTTCGCGCATTTCCCGCTGCCGCCGGCGCAGCTCGCGCTGCACTGGGAGCAGGCGGTCAACTGGGCCGACATGGCGCTGTACACGGCCAAGTCGCAAGGCCGCAACCGCGCGCGTGGCATCGTCACCGTCGAGGCGGGCGACGCGCAGGCGCTCATCCAGATCGAGGCCGACTTCGACGCGGCGTGCAGCTCCGAGCGCGTGCAGCTGCAGACCATCCTCGGGCCGGTGCAGCCAGACGCCTGAACGAGCGGCTGACTGCGGTCCTCACCCCCTCCCGTCAGATGAGGCATCTCGGGGGAGCCCGAAGACCCTCACCCCAACCCTCTCCCGCAAGCGGGAGAGGGAGAAGAAGGAGAGGGAGAAGAAGGAGAGGGAGAAGAAGGAGAGGGAGAAGAAGGAGAGGGAGTCCATGGCGCGGGGTGACTCCCTCGCCCGCTTGCGGGAGAGGGTTGGGGTGAGGGTCTTCGCGCTCGCCGCATGGGGCAACCCCCCGCTTGGCGACCCCGCATCGCGGCTCCCATACTGGGGCATCACAACGAGGAGACGCCCCATGAGCCTGAACCGCCGCGCGTTGCTCGCGCTGTCCTCCGTCGCCTGCTGGCCGGGTCTGGTCCGCGCGCAGTCCACCTGGCCGGCGCGGCCGCTGCGGATCATCGTGCCCTTCCCGCCGGCGGGGACGACCGACATCCTCGCGCGCGCGCTGGCGCCGGAGCTGCAGAAGGCGCTCGGCCAGCCGGTGGTGATCGACAACCGGCCCGGCGCTGGCGGCAACACGGGCTCGGCCGACGTGGCGCATGCCACCGACGGCCACACGCTGGTGATGGGCACGGTCGGCACCCACGCGATCAACGCGTCGCTCTATCCCAGGATGCCCTACGACCCGGTGAAGGACTTCGCCCCGGTCTCGCTCGTGGCGGCGGTGCCCAACGTGCTGGTCATGAATCCCCAGCGAGCGCAGTACTACGGGGTCAACAGCGTCGCCGACCTCGTGCGCGCGGCCAAGGCCAACCCCGGCAAGATGAACATGAGCTCCAGCGGCAACGGCACGTCCATCCACCTGGCCGGGGAGCTCTTCAAGACGCTGACGGGGACCTACATGGTCCACTTCCCCTACCGCGGCTCGGGCCCGGCGCTCATCGACCTGATGGGCGGCAACATGGACCTGATGTTCGACAACCTGCCCTCGGCGCTGCCGCACATCCGCTCCGGCAAGCTCAAGGCCATCGCCGTCACCAGCGCCAAGCGCAGCGAGGCGCTGCCGGATCTGCCCACCATCGCCGAAAGCGGCGTCCCGGAGCTCAGGACCTACGAGGCCTCGTCGTGGTTCGGTCTGCTGGCGCCGAGCACGCAGCCGGCGGACCAGGTGGCGCTGCTGCAGCGCGAGGTGGCCAAGGCGCTGGCCACGCCGGTCCTGAAGGAGCGCCTGGCCGCGCAGGGCGCGGTGCCGGGGGGCGGCACCAGCGCCGCCTTCGCCGCGCTCATCGCGAGCGAGACGGCCAAGTGGGCGAAGGTGGTGAAGGCCTCGGGGGCGAAGGTCGACTGACCGTGGCAAGACCTGACCCCGAGCGGCGCCGGGCGGCGTCCGCCGGGGGCGGATCGATCCGCGCGGTCAGATCTTGAAGTCGTAATCGATGGTCAGCGGCGCGTGGTCGCTGAAGCGCTGGTCGAGGTAGATCGCCTCGCGCGTGGCCAGGTGGGCCATGCCGGGCGTGGCGAGGTGGTAGTCCAGGCGCCAGCCCACGTTCTTCGCCCAGGCCTGGCCGCGGTTGCTCCACCAGGTGTACTGCTCGGGCTTGTCGTTGAGCGTGCGGAACACGTCGACCAGGCCGACATCCTGCTCCAGCAGCCTGGTCATCCAGGCGCGCTCCTCCGGCAGGAAGCCGCTGTTCTTCTGGTTGCCCTTCCAGTTCTTGAGGTCGATCTCCTTGTGGGCGATGTTGACGTCGGCCACCAGGATGAACTCGCGCTCGGCGCGCAGCGCCATCAGGTAGGGGTACATCTCCGCCAGGAAGCGGAACTTGGCGGCCTGGCGCTCCTCGCCGCTGGAGCCGCTGGGGAAGTAGCAGCTGATCAGGCTGAGCTTGCGGCCGGGCTTGTCGAAGCGCTTCTCGATCCAGCGGCCTTCATGGTCGAACTCGGCGCTGCCGAAGCCGACGATCACGTCGCTGGGGTCTTCCTTCGTGTACAGGCCGACGCCGGAGTAGCCCTTCTTCTGCGCGTAATGGAAGTGGCCGCTGAGCGTGTCGTAGCCGGAGAACTGGCTCTCGACCACGTCGGCCTGGGCCTTCAGTTCCTGGACGCCGACCACGTCGGCCTGCTGCGGCGGCAGCCAGTCGAAGACGCCCTTGGTCGAGGCGGAGCGGATGCCGTTGAGATTGAGGGTGATGAAGCGCATGGCCGGACGGTTCCTGAGAGGCCGGCAGTATCGCAAAGCCGGTCGCCGAACCTGGCAGGAGGGCTCGCCGTCCGGGCGCGTCCCGCGGCGCCGCGCCGATGCGCCGTGCCGGCCCTAACGCCGTCTTGATGCCCCATCAACGGGTGTCCCCTGCGCCAGCGTCGCCCATCCGGGCGAGGGTCGCCGGGTTGCGGTGTTTCGACAACAGTTCATGCACCGCGATGGTGCCTGGGGTGACGGCGTGATGACGAAGTTGCCAGAATCGCGCTCACGCGCCGACAGGCGCCCCTCTTTTTGCCATCTTCGAACCGGCCGTTTCCACCCGTTTCGCGCTTTTGCCCCGCCGTGTCGAAGCCGGCCCCCCGGTTTCCATCTACCCCCCCGGAGTTCCATCCATGAATCGATTCGCCACCCAGCGCGCCGTCCGTCCGGCGCTGCGCGAGGCCGCCGCGGCCGTGTCGCTGGCCCTGCTCGCCTGGCCCGCCTTCGCGCAGGACGCCGCCGCGCCGGCCGCCGACGCCGCCAAGGACAAGGGCCAGCTGGAGACGGTGACCATCACCGCCGAGCGCCGTGTCGAGAACATCAAGGAAGTGCCGAACGCGGTCACCAAGATCTCCGGCGAGAAGCTCGACGTGCTGAACTCCAGCGGCCAGGACGTGCGTTTCCTGTCCGGCCGCGTGCCCAGCCTGAACATCGAATCCTCGTTCGGCCGCGCCTTCCCCCGCTTCTACATCCGCGGCTACGGCAACACCGACTTCCGCCTGAACGCCTCGCAGCCGGTGTCGCTGGTCTATGACGACGTCGTGCAGGAGAACCCCATCCTGAAGGGCTTCCCCGCGTTCGACCTGGCCGCCATCGAAGTCGTGGCCGGTCCGCAGGGCACGCTGTACGGCCGCAACACGCCGGCCGGCGTGGTGAAGTTCGACTCGGTGAAGCCGTCGCATCGCCAGGAGGGCTACTTCAACATCTCCTACGGCACCTACGGCACGATGAATGTCGAAGGCGCCGCCAACGTGCCGCTGACCGGCGACTGGTCGGCGCGCATCTCGGCCCAGGTCCAGCACCGCGACAACTGGGTCAAGAACGAAGTCCCGGCCGGCAAGACCGGCAACCTCGAGGGCTACGACGACCGCGCCGTGCGCGTGCAGGCCCTGTACGAGCCGCACAAGGACTTCAGCGCCCTGTTCAACTTCCACGGCCGTGACCTGAAGGGCAGCGCCCGTCTGTTCCGCGCCTCGATCATCAAGCCGGGCACCAACAACCTGGTCGACGGCTTCGATCCCGAGAAGGCCTACACCGACGGCGTGAACGAGCAGAGCCTGCACGCCACCGGTGGCAGCGCCCGTCTGCGCTGGGGCCTGGGCGACATCAACCTGTACTCGATCACCGGTTTCGAGTCGGTGCGTCCGTTCAGCCGCGGCGACGTGGACGGCGGCTACATCTATGGCCAGAAGCGCCCCTACCTGCAGGAAGGCCTGGCCGGCTTCCCGAGCGAGTCCTCCAGCTCGATGACCGGCCACCGCCAGATCACGCAGGAGTTCCGCGTCGAGTCCGCCACGGCCGGTCCGCTGCGCTGGCAAGGCGGCCTGTACCTCTTCGACGAGCGCTACACCGCCCGCAGCACCGACTACACGACCTCGACCGGCGCGGCCGCCGGCTACGTCGACACGTACCAGAAGAACACCGCGTGGGCGGCGTTCGGCTCCGTCAACTACGCGGTGACCAAGGACTGGGGCCTGCGTGGCGGTATCCGCTTCACGAAGGACAAGAAGGACGTGGCCGTCACCAGCAGCTACGCCGACCTGAACACCAGCACCGGCACCACGGCGCACACCTCCGATTCCAAGTGGAACTGGGACGTGTCGACCACCTATGCGGTGACCAAGGACACGAACGTGTACGCCCGCGTGGCGACCGGCTTCCGTGCCTCGTCGGTGCAGGGCGCGTCGCGCTTCGCGGGCCAGTCGCAGGCCTCGCCGGAAAACGTGACCTCCTATGAGATCGGCGTGAAGTCGGACTTCTGGGATCGTCGCGCGCGTCTGTCGGCCAGCGTCTTCGACTACACCGTCAAGGACCTGCAGCTGACCGCCGTGGGTGGCCAGAACAACGCCAACCGTCTGCTGAACGCCAAGAAGGCCACCGGCAACGGCGTCGAGCTGAACCTGGAGATCCTGCCGGTCGATCAACTCCTGATCACCGTCGGCGGCAGCCTGAACAACACCAAGATCCGCGACGCCAGCCTGTCGCTGCCCGCCTGCGGCGGCGGCTGCACGATGCTGGATCCGCTGGTCGCGGGTTCGACCACCAACTACAGCATCGACGGCAACAGCCTGCCGAACGCGCCGAAGTGGGTGGGCAACCTGACCGCGCGCTACTCGATCCCGACCCCGGCCGGCAACGAGTTCTACATCTACACCGACTGGGCCTACCGTTCGAAGGTCAACTTCTTCCTGTACCAGTCGACCGAGTTCACCGGCAAGTCGCTGACCGAAGGCGGCCTGCGCGTGGGCTACGTGTGGAACAACGGCAAGTACGAGGTCGCCGGCTTCGTCCGCAACATCACGAACCAGATCCGCGTCACCGGCGCGATCGACTTCAACAACCTGACGGGCTTCATCAACGACCCGCGCACCTACGGCGTCCAGTTCAAGGCGATCTTCTGATCGTCCGCGGCGAGAGCCGCTGCTGGAACGGCGGCCCACGGGCCGTCGCGCGCAAGGCCTGCTCCGGCGACGGGGCAGGCCTTTTTCCTTGGCCTCGCGCGAGGGCAGGCGCCGGCCCCGGCGGGGCGCGGGGGATGTTCAGGCGATCGGCAGATCGCCCAGCGCGCGGCTGAGCTCGTCGTGCAGCGCCCGCACCGGCGCGACCTCGGGATGCTCGGCCGCCTGGCCCGACTCGCTCACGAAGCGGCAGGCGGCGAAGGCCTGGGCGCGGCGGTCGTAGTCGTCGGTCCAGGCGCGGCGGTCGGCCAGGCGCTCGGGCTTGATCGGCCACACGCCGGGCCGCGGCGCGATGTGACGGGCGATGCCCATGCGCCAGGGCTTGCCGGTCACCCGGGCACGGAAGCAGCGCTGCGACAGCGAGATCCGCCGATACAGGGGATCCGCGCCCAGCACGGCCATCGCGGCCTGCGCCTCGGGATCGGCGGGATCGAAGGGCCGGTGCGTGACCAGCAAGCGGTAGCCGGCGGGCGTCTCGTAGAGCCGCACGCGCCAGTCGTCGTGGGTGCGCAGGAAACCGTCCACGCGCTCGCGGGTGCGCAGGCGCGGGGTCGGGTCGTGCTTGCGGTTGAGGCTGTCGATCTTGGCGCGCACGTAGGCCGCCAGGACCAGCGAGATCAGGAACGCGCCGATGTGCCAGCCCAGGCCGCGGCCCCAGATCGCCAGCTGCAGGCCCACGACCACGGCGAGGAAGATGCCGCCGGACACGCGGGCGGGCAGTGTCGACTCGGGCACGTCCACGTCGATGAACAGCGCGGACGGCGCGTTCAGGCAATGCGCGCCGTAGGCATTGCGCGTGACCACGCAGTCGCCGTGGCGGGCCAGGATCTCCTCGCGGATCGGCAGGCCCTCCTCGCCGTAGGCGGTCTTCAGGTCGCGCGGCGGCACCTGCTCGCCCGCCAGCGCCCGGGCGAGCGCCTCGGCCGCGCGTTCGTCGGCGTGACGCTGCGCGTCGTCCGGGTCGAGATCGGACCAGCCGAAACGGCGGATCGTCCGCTGGCGCCCGCCGGCGCGATGGTGGGCGCGGCCCTCGGCCCAGTAGGCGGGCACCTGCATGTCGATTCCTTCCTCGGGATCCGGCGTCGTGGAGGCCGCACCATACCGGATTGCGGCGACATCGCGACGAGGGAACGCCGCCTCGCGCGGCACCCCGCGTCCTACAATCCCGGCCCAATTTCACTGTCGAGCCCCGCCCATGACCACCGCCCACGCCCAGGACGCCCTGGCCCAGGAATTCGTCCAGTTCGCCGTCGACGCGGGGGTGCTGCGCTTCGGTGAGTTCAAGACCAAGGCGGGCCGGCTCAGCCCCTATTTCTTCAATGCCGGCCTGTTCGACGACGGCCTGAAGGTGGGGCGCCTGGCGCAGTTCTACGCGCAGCGCCTGCTGGCCTCGGGCCTGGAGTTCGACATGATCTTCGGCCCCGCCTACAAGGGCATCACGCTGGCCGCGGCCGTCGCCATCGAGCTGGCGCGCCTGGGCCACAACAAGCCCTTCGCCTACAACCGCAAGGAAGCCAAGGACCACGGCGAGGGCGGCACGCTGGTCGGCGCCAAGGTGCAGGGCCGGGTGTTGATCATCGACGACGTGATCTCGGCCGGCACCTCGGTGCGCGAGTCCATCGCCATGATCCAGGCCGCCGGCGCCACGCCCTGCGGCGTGACCATCGCGCTGGACCGCCAGGAGAAGGCGGCCGAGAACGGCCAGGATCTGCCCTGGTCGGCAGTACAGTACGTGCGTGACCAGTTGAAACTGCCGGTGGTCGCGATCGCGGGTCTGTCCGACCTGCTGCAGTACCTGCAGACCACCAGCAGTGCCTCGGTGGCCGCCCATGCGGCCGCCGTCCACGCCTACCGCGATCGCTACGGAGTCTGATGCGCCCCTCCGCTTCTCGACGTCTGCTGTCCCGCCCGGCCGTGCTCGCGATGAGCCTGGCCGGTGTCCTGTCGGCGTGGCTCGCGCCGTCGGCCTCCTTCGCGCAGGCCAAGGCGCAGCAATCGTCCTCCGGCATCTACACCTGCACCTCGCCGGACGGGCGCAAGCTCACGTCCGACCGTCCCATCCCCGAGTGCCAGCAACGCGAGCAGCGGCTGCTGAACTCCGACGGTTCGGTGCGCAAGATGGTGCCGCCGTCGATGTCGCCCGAGGAGCAGGCCGCCGCCGACCAGCGGCGCCGCGCCGAGGAGCTGCAGCGCGCCATCCAGCAGGACGCCATCCGGCGCGACCGCAACCTGGTGCAGCGCTTCCCCGACGAGTCGGCGCACAAGCGCGCCCGCGAGTCGGCGCTGGACGACATCCGTCAGGCGATGGAGCAGTCGGAGAAGCGGCTCAAGGAACTCGCGGCCGAGCGCAAGCCGATGCTGGACGAGGCCGAGTTCTACAAGGGCAAGCGGCTGCCGGTGAAGCTGCAGCACCAGCTCGAGACCAACGAGGCCGCGGCCGACGCGCAGCAGCAGTCGATCGAGAACCAGAAGGCCGAGATCGTCCGCGTGAACAAGCTCTACGACGAGGACCTGGCACGCCTGCGGCGCCTGTGGGCCGGCGCCGCGCCGGGCACGCTGGAGCGGCCGCAGCCGCCCGCCAGCGGCCGGTGAGAGATCGCTGAGCGTCGGCTGAGCGGTCGTTCGGTCCCGCGATCGGGGCCCCATCGTCGGCATCAAATGAAAACGCGGGTGGATCGCTCCACCCGCGTTCTGCTTTTCAGGCGAGGCGCCGTGACGACGGCCCCTCGCGCGATCAGGCGCCGAGCTTCTTCTTCAGCAGCTCGTTGACGGTGGCCGGATTGGCCTTGCCCTTGGCCGCCTTCATCGCCTGACCGACCAGCGCGTTGAAGGCCTTCTCCTTGCCGGCGCGGAACTCCTCGACCGACTTGGCGTTGGCCGCCAGCACCTCGTCGAGGATGCGCTCGATCTCGCCGGTGTCGTTGGACTGCTTCAGGTCCTTGGCCGCGATGATCGCGTCGACATCGCTGCCCTCGCCGGTCCACAGCGCCTCGAACACCTGCTTGGCCGAGTTGTTGTTGATCGAGCCGTCCTGGATGCGCTGGATCAGCGTGGCCAGCAGCGCCGGGGTCACCGGGGCGGACTCGATGCCGCGTTCCTCGCTGTTGAGTCGGCGCGAGACCTCGCCCATCAGCCAGTTGGCGACCAGCTTCGGCGCGCCGCACAGCGCGCGCGCGGCCTCGTAGAAGCGCGCCATCGCCAGCGACTGGGTCATCATCGTCGCGTCATACGCGGGCAGGCCGTCGGCCTCCTGGAAGCGAGTGGCCATCACGGTCGGCAGCTCGGGCATCTCGCCGCGCACGCGCTCGACCCAGTCGGCCGAGATCATCAGCGGCGGCAGGTCCGGATCCGGGAAGTAGCGGTAATCGGCCGCGTCCTCCTTGGTCCGCATCGAGCGCGTCTCGCCCGTGTCCGGGTTGTAGAGCACCGTCGCCTGCTGGATCTCCAGACCGTCCTCGATCTGGTCGATCTGCCAGTTCACCTCGTAGTTCACCGCGTCGACCAGGTAGCGGAAGCTGTTGAGGTTCTTGATCTCGCGGCGCGTGCCGAAGGGCTCACCAGGCTTGCGCACCGAGACGTTGACGTCGCAGCGGAAGGAGCCTTCCTGCATGTTGCCGTCGCAGATGCCCAGCCACATCACCAGCGCGTGCAGCGTCTTGGCGTACTCCACGGCCTCGGCGCCGGAGCGCATTTCGGGCTCGGAGACGATCTCCAGCAGCGGCGTGCCGGCGCGGTTCAGGTCGATGCCCGACTGGCCGTGATAGTCCTCGTGCAGGCTCTTGCCGGCGTCCTCTTCCAGGTGGGCGCGGGTCAGCTTGACGACCTTCTTCTCGTCGCCGACGAAGAACTCGATCTGGCCGCCCTGCACGACCGGGATCTCGTACTGGCTGATCTGGTAGCCCTTGGGCAGGTCGGGATAGAAGTAGTTCTTGCGCGCGAAGATGGACAGCGGGGCGACCTTGGCGCCGACCGACAGGCCGAAGCGGATCGCGCGCTCGACGGCGCCGCGGTTGAGCACCGGCAGCGTGCCCGGCAGCGCCAGGTCCACCGCGCTGGCCTGCGTGTTGGGTTCGGCGCCGAAGGCGGTCGAGGAGCCGCTGAAGATCTTCGAGGCGGTCGAGAGTTGGACGTGGTTCTCCAGGCCGATGACGACCTCGTAGCCCCGCACCAGTTTGCTGTTCTTGCTCATGACGTTCACACCCCCGCCGGACGCTGGCGATGCCAGTCCGTGGCCTGCTGCAGCGCGTGCGCGGCGTGCAGCAGCGTGCCTTCCTTGAAATAGTTGCCCAGCAGCTGCAGGCCCACCGGCATGCCGCCCTCGCCCGGGCCCACCGGCACGCTCATGCCGGGCAGGCCGGCCAGGGACCCTGGGAGCGTGAAGATGTCGGCCAGGTAGGCCTTGACCGGATCGTCCGCGCCCTCGCCCTGCTTCCACGCGACCGTCGGCGCCACCGGGCCGGCGATCAGGTCGCAGTGCTGGAACGCTTGCTGGAAATCGTCCGCGATCATGCGGCGCAGCTTCTGCGCCTGCAGGTAATACGCGTCGTAGTAGCCGTGCGAGAGCACGTAGCTGCCGATCATGATCCGGCGCTTGACCTCGGCGCCGAAGCCTTCGGCGCGGGTCTTCTCGTACATGTCGAGCAGGTTGCCGTAGTCCTTGGCGCGGTGCCCGAACTTCACGCCGTCGAAGCGCGAGAGGTTGGAGCTCGCCTCGGCCGGGGCAATGATGTAGTAGACCGGGATCGCCAGCTCGGTGCGGGGCAGCGAGACGTCGACCAGGGTCGCGCCCAGCTTCTCCAGCTCCGCCAGACCCGCGCGCACGGCGCCGTTCACGTCGGCGGACAGCGCGGCGGGGAAGAACTCCTTGGGCAGGCCGATGCGCAGCCCCTTGAGCGGCTGCGCGGCGCTCGCGCCTTCGCGCGTGGCCAGCATCTGGGCGTTGAAGTCCTGCGGGGGCTGCTGGACGCTGGTGGCGTCGCGCTCGTCGAAGCCGCTCATCGCGGACAGCAGCAGCGCGCAGTCCTCGGCCGTGCGGGCGAAGACGCCGGCCTGGTCCAGGCTGGACGCGAAGGCGATCATCCCGTAGCGCGAGCACACGCCGTAGGTCGGCTTGATGCCGGTGATGCCGGTGAAGCTGGCCGGTTGGCGGATCGAGCCGCCGGTGTCGGTGCCGGTGGTCGCCGGGACCAGACCCGCCGCGACCGCGACGGCCGAGCCGCCCGAGGAGCCGCCCGGCACGCGCGTGCGGTCCCACGGGTTCAGCGCCTTGAAGTAGGCGCTGTTCTCGTTGGCCGAGCCCATCGCGAACTCGTCGCAGTTGAGCTTGCCCAGCGACACGGTGCCGGCGGCGTTGAGCCGGTCCACCACCGTGGCGTCGAAGGGGCTCATGTAACCCTCGAGCATCTTGGAGCCGGCCGTGGTCGGCATGTCGCGGGTGACGAAGATGTCCTTGTGAGCGAGCGGGACGCCGGTCAGCGCGCCGGCCTCGCCACGGGCGATGCGGGCGTCGGCCTCCTGGGCGCGGGCCAGGGCGTAGGCCTCGTCGACATGCAGGAAGGCCCCCAGATCCTTCGCCGCGGCAACACGCGAAAGCAGATGTTGCGTCAGTTCGGTGCTGGAGACGGTCTTGTCGCGCAGCGCGCGGCCGAGCTCGGCCACGCCGAGCGTGTGCAGGGGCGAAGTCATTCGATCACTTTCGGGACGAGGAACAGGCCGTCCTGCACGGACGGGGCGCTGCGTTGGTTGAGGTCGCGCTGGTCGGTCTCGGTGACGCGGTCCTCGCGCAGGCGCAAGGCCACTTCCTGCACCGCCGACAGAGGCGTGTAGAGCGGATCCACGCCACTGGTGTCGACCGCGCTCATCTGCTCGACGATCGAGAAGAAGCCGTTGAGCTGCGGGAGCAGGGCGGCCTGCTCGTCGCTGGAAAGTTCCAGCCGGGACAGTTTGGCGATGCGGAGGACGTCGTCGTGGGTGAGGGCCATAAGCTTCGTTGGATGCAGGGGCGCGCCTACCGTTCCGGACACACGATGAATCGCGGAAGAACGGCTTGGCGAGGGGCCAAACCTGGGGGTGATCAGTTATTATCCCCGCTTATCTCCATGGCGCCGGGGCTGCTTCTGCAGCCTCGTCGTTTATGGCAAGGAATCTCGCTCGCGCGGACATCGCCGGTCCGCGCGGTTACCCGTCGCAAGCCCTCGAATCGCAGCCGCCCGGACAGAACGCAGACGAAGCCGCCTGATGCCGCTGAATGCCGCCGATTGATGTCGGTCGCGCTTGCTTCGGCGACGCATGAGGTGGCACAGGTGCCGAAGCTTTTTGTCCTGGCCTCCAACACCCATGCTCGCCTCTCTGCGCCGCTACTTCTCCACCGACCTCGCCATCGACCTGGGCACCGCCAACACGCTGATCTATGTCCGCGGCAAGGGCGTCGTGCTGGATGAACCCTCCGTCGTCGCCATCCGCCATGAAGGCGGCCCCAACGGCAAGAAGACCATCCAGGCCGTCGGCCACGAGGCCAAGGCCATGCTGGGCAAGGTGCCCGGCAACATCGAGGCGATCCGCCCGATGAAGGACGGCGTGATCGCCGACTTCGTGGTGACGGAGCAGATGATCAAGCAGTTCATCAAGATGGTGCACGACACCAAGCTGCTGCGTCCGTCTCCCCGCATCATCATCTGCGTCCCCTGCGGCTCCACGCAGGTCGAGAAGCGCGCCATCCGTGACGCCGCCCTGGGCGCCGGCGCCTCCGAGGTCTATCTGATCGAGGAACCGATGGCCGCCGCGATCGGCGCGGGCCTCCCGGTGTCCGAAGCCTCGGGCTCGATGGTCATCGACATCGGCGGCGGCACGACGGAAGTCGGCGTGATCTCGCTGGGCGGCATGGTCTACAAGGGCTCGGTCCGCGTCGGCGGCGACAAGTTCGACGAGGCCATCATCAACTACATCCGCCGCAACTACGGCATGTTGATCGGCGAGCCCACCGCGGAATCCATCAAGAAGAACATCGGCTCGGCCTTCCCCGGCTCCGAGGTCAAGGAGATGGAAGTCAAGGGCCGCAACCTGAGCGAAGGCGTGCCGCGCAGCTTCACGATCTCGAGCAACGAGATCCTGGAAGCGCTCACCGACCCGCTGAACCAGATCGTCTCGGCCGTGAAGAACGCGCTGGAACAGACCCCGCCCGAGCTGGGCGCCGACATCGCCGAGCGCGGCATGATGCTGACCGGCGGCGGCGCGCTGCTGCGCGATCTGGATCGGCTGCTGGCCGAGGAAACCGGCCTGCCGGTGCTGGTCGCGGAAGATCCGCTGACCTGCGTCGTGCGTGGCTGCGGCATGGCCCTGGAACGCATGGAACGCCTCGGATCGATCTTCACGAACGAGTAAATCGATGCGGCCTTCGGGCCGCTTTGCGTTGAATCTCCTCTGCTGAGATCTTCATGCCTCTCGGCACCCTCGATAGAAACCCGCCACCGCTGTTTCGTGAAGGCCCGTCCGCGCTGACGAAGCTGGCCTTCTGCGCGGCGCTGGCGGTGTTCCTCATGGTCGCGGACGCCCGCTTCCAGATCACCGCACCGGCCCGCGCCGGCCTCGCCCTGGCGCTGCATCCGCTGCAGCGCGCGCTGCTCGCGCCCGTCGACGCCTGGGACCAGGCCGGCGACTACGCCCGCGGCATGGAGAAGGCCACCGAGGCCGAGAACCAGGCCCGCCAGCAGCTCGCCTCGCAAGCGGTGATCCTGAGCCGCGCGGCGCAGCTGCAGGCCGAGAACACGCGTCTGCGCGCCCTGCTCGACCTGCGCGAGGCGCTGCCCGTGAAGGGCCTGGCCGCCGAGGTGCTCTACGAGGCGCCCGATCCCTTCTCCCGCCGCATCGTGATCGATCGCGGCAGCCATCGCGGCGTCCGTCTGGGCGCGCCGGTCGTCAACGACGCCGGCGTGCTGGGCCAGGTCACGCGTGTCTATCCGCTGTCGTCGGAGGTCACCCTGTTGACCGACCGCGACGCCACCATTCCCGTGCTCAACACCCGCACCCAGCAACGCGGCGTCGCCTATGGCGGCGAGCGCGGCGTGATGGAGCTGCGCTTCATCGCCGCCAACGCCGACATCAAGCCCGGCGACGCGCTCGCGACCTCCGGCCTGGACGGCCTGTACCCGCCGGGCCTGCCCGTGGCCAAGGTGGCCGAGGTCGAGCGCCGCGGCGACACCAGCTTCGCCCGCGTCGGCCTGTCGCCGGTCGCGCAGCCCGACAGCGCCCGCCACGTGCTGGTGCTCGAACCGCTGGAAGGCCAGGAAGCCGCGCGCATGGAAGCCGCGCAGGAAGCGGCCAGCGCCGCCACCGCGGCCGAGGCCGCCGCCGCTTCCCGGCCCGCGCGCGGCCGCGCCGCGTCCGGCCCGAAGGGAGGCACGCGATGATCATGCCGCGCGGCGCCAGCCAGCTCCTGCTGCCGGCCAACCCCCTCTTCATCGCCTTCAGCCTGGTCGTCGGTCTGTTGATCGACATGGTCCCGGTGGGCCGCCAGCCCTGGATGCCGGACGTGCTCGCGCTGATCCTGGTGTTCTGGAACGTGCACCAACCGCGCCGTGTCGGCGTGGGCTGGGCCTTCGTCTTCGGTCTGATGATCGACGTCCACCACGGCGCGCTGCTGGGCCAGCACGCGTTGTCCTACAGCCTGCTGGCGTTCGGCGCCGTGGCGCTGCATCGCCGGCTGCTGTGGTTCTCGCTGGGCGCGCAGGCGCTGCACGTGCTGCCGCTGTTCGTGCTGGCGCAGGCGATCGCCGTGATCGTGCGGCTGGTCGTCGGCGGCATGTGGCCGGGCTGGGGTCTGGTGCTGGCGCCGCTGCTGCAGGCCGCGCTGTGGCCGATCACCGCCGCGCTGCTGCTCGCGCCGCAGCGCCGCGCGCCGGATCCCGACGCGCATCGTCCGCTCTGAGGTCCGGCCCGACATGACGGTTCTGAAGAACCTGCACCAGGAGCTGGCGCGCTTCCGCCTGCGACTGGTCGTCGCCGCGGCCTTCGTGCTGTTCTGCTTCGGCCTGCTGGTCGCGCGCCTGAGCTTCCTGCAGATCGCGCAGCACGACGCGCTGCTCGAGCGCGCCGAGACCAACCGCGTCTCCGTCGTCCCCATCGTGCCCAACCGCGGCCTGATCGTGGACCGCAACGGCGTGGTGCTGGCGAGCAACTACTCGGCCTACACGCTCGAGATCACCCCGTCGAAGGTGCCGGACCTGGAGCGCACCATCGATCAGCTGTCCGCGGTCATCGAGATCCAGCAGCGCGACCGCCGCCGCTTCAAGCGTCTGATGGAGGAGAGCAAGAACTTCGAGTCGCTCCCCATCCGCACCAAGCTGACCGACACCGAGGTCGCGCGCTTCGCGGCGCAGCGCTTCCGCTTCCCGGGCGTGGACATCAAGGCGCGGCTGTTCCGCAGCTATCCGCTGGGCGACGTCGGCGCCCATCTGCTGGGCTACATCGGGCGCATCAACCAGGCCGAGAAGAAGGCGATGGACGACTGGTCCGAGGAGGACGTCGCCAACTACCGCGGCACCGAGTACATCGGCAAGCTGGGCCTGGAGCAGGCCTACGAGCGCGAGCTCCACGGCCAGACCGGCTTCGAGGAGATGGAGACCAGCGCGGGCGGCCGCGCGGTGCGCCGCCTGCGCAGCCGTCCGCCGACACCGGGCAACACGCTGCACCTGTCCATCGACATCAAGCTGCAGGCGCTGGTGGAGCGGCTCTTCGGCGAGCGTCGCGGCGCGCTGGTGGCGATCGATCCGCGCAATGGCGAGGTGCTGGCCTTCGTCTCCAAGCCGAGCTTCGACCCCAACCTCTTCGTCGACGGCATCGACGCCGACAGCTGGCGCGACCTGAACGAGAACATCGACAAGCCGCTGCTGAACCGCGCGCTGCGCGGCACCTATCCGCCGGGCTCGACCTTCAAGCCCTACATGGCGATGGCGGCGCTGAACACCGGCAAGCGCGCCGCCAACGTGGTGATCCAGGACAACCTGACCTACAGCTTCGGCGGCCGTGTCTTCGGCAGCGCGACCGGCGACCGGGCGGGTCCCAAGGACATGCGCCTGGCCATCGTCACCTCGTCCAACGTCTACTTCTATTCGCTGGCCAACGAGATGGGCGTGGACCTGATCCACGACCAGCTGGAGCCCTTCGGCTTCGGCCGAAAGACCGAGATCGACCTGCAGGGCGAAGTCACCGGCCTGCTGCCCAGCACCGAATGGAAGCGCCGCAACGGCAAGCGCCCCCAGGACCAGAAGTGGTATCCCGGCGAGACCATCTCGCTGGGCATCGGCCAGGGCCAGAACAGCTTCACCATGCTGCAGCTGGCGACGGCGGTGTCGACGCTGTCCTCCGGCGGCCAGCGTTACCGGCCGCGCCTGGTGCGCGAGATCGAGGACGTGGTCAAGCACACGCAACGCCGCACCGCGAGCGACGCGCTGGAGCCGCTCGCCCTGCGCCCCAATGATGTCGACGTGATCCGCAACGCGATGCACGACGTGACGCTGGAGGGGACCTCGCGCGTGGTCTTCGCCGGCGCGCAGTACCAGAGCGCCGGCAAGACCGGCACGGCCCAGGCGGTCGGCCTGCGCGCGGGCCAGACCTACAGCAGCATCAAGGCCGACGAACGCAAGCGCGACCACTCGCTGTACATCTCCTTCGCGCCCTACCAGGCGCCGACCATCGCGGTCGCGCTGATCGTGGAGAACGCGGGCTTCGGTTCCGGCTCGGCGGCGCCGATCGCGCGCCGCGTCTTCGATTACGTCCTCTCCGGCCAGTACCCGAGCGAGGAAGACATCGCCAAGACCCAGGTCGGCGAGAGCGGCGCGCCCATCGGCACGCCGCGCCGCGTCGAGGACGTGCCGCTGCCGGGCGCCGCGGCCAGCGATCCTGCCGCCGCCGCCTCGTCCCCGGTCGCGGCCGCGTCCATGCCCACGGTCGCCGCCTCCGCCGCCGGATTGACGGCCATGCGCCCGCCCCTGGCCGGCGCGAGCGCGCCAACCCGTTCGTCGACCGGTACGCCGGTCCCGCCGACGCGGGCCCCCGCGCCCGTCGCGCCGGCGGTGCCGTCGGCCTCGACCACGTCGGGGGCGTCGTCCGCGGCGCGCCGTTCCGTCCCGCCCGCTTCCGGCGCCGCGCCGGCCCACCGGGGAGCCTCACGATGAGCGCCGCCTTCAGCAAACCCAGCCTGCTGCAGCGCCTGAAGCCGCTGTTCGAGGGCTTCGACATTCCCCTGCTGCTGGCCGTGTTCTGGCTGATGGGTCTGGGCCTGATGTGCATGTACTCGGCCGGCTACGACCACGGCACGCGCTTCGTCGATCACGCGCGGAACATGGTGCTGGCGCTGGGCGTGCTGTTCGTGACCGCGCAGGTGCCGCCGCAGCGGCTGATGCAGCTGGCCTTGCCGCTCTACACGGCCGGCGTCGCGTTGCTGGTCGCGGTGGCGCTGTTCGGCATCACCAAGAAGGGCTCGACGCGCTGGCTCTACGTGGGCACGCAGATCCAGCCCTCGGAGCTGCTCAAGATCGGCATGCCGCTGATGCTGGCCTGGTGGTTCCAGAAGCGCGAGGGCCAGCTGCGCCTGCCCGACTTCATCGCGGCCTTCGTGCTGCTGGCGATTCCCGTCGGCATGATCGCGAAGCAGCCCGACCTGGGCACCTCGCTGCTGGTGCTGGGCGCGGGCCTGTACGTGATCTTCTTCGCCGGGCTGTCGTGGAAGCTGATCATCCCGGCGCTGGTGCTGGCGGCCGCGGGCGTCACCGCGCTGGTCATGAGCGAGGACCAGATCTGCCAGCCCGACGTGAAGTGGGTGGTGCTCAAGGAGTACCAGAAGGACCGCGTCTGCACGCTGCTGGATCCGACCAAGGATCCGCTGGGCAAGGGCTTCCACATCATCCAGGGCGAGATCGCGATCGGCTCGGGCGGCGTGACCGGCAAGGGCTTCATGAAGGGCACGCAGACCCACCTGGAGTTCATCCCCGAGCGCACCACCGACTTCATCTTCGCCGCCTACGGCGAGGAGTTCGGCCTGATCGGGGCGCTGGGGCTGCTGGTCGGATTCACCGCGCTGATCCTGCGCGGACTGGCGATCGCGCACGAGGCGCCGACCATGTTCTCGCGCCTGCTCGCGGGGGCGATCACGCTGAGCTTCTTCACCTACGTGTTCGTGAACATGGGGATGGTGACAGGCATCCTGCCCGTGGTGGGCGTGCCGCTGCCGTTCATCTCCTATGGGGGCACCGCGATGGTCACGCTGGGCCTCTCGCTCGGGATGCTGATGTCGATCGCGAAGAGCCGGGGCGGGACGCAGCGCTGATCAGGCGGCTCCGTCGGAAGCGATCCCCGGCGGGCTCAGTGCGCCGCGTTCGGCAACGGATGCGCCGCGAATCTCACCGTGAAGCGCGCGCCCGGGCCGACGCCCTCAGCTTCCGCCTGCCGGCGTGGGCGGGTGTCGTCGACGGCGATCTCGGCCTCGTGCTGCTGCACGATCTCGCGCACGATCGCCAGGCCCAGTCCCGAGCCGTCGACGTTCGTGCCCAGCGCGCGATAGAAGGGCTGGAACACCTTGTCGCGCTCGGATTCGGCGATGCCGGGCCCCGAGTCCTCGACCTGCAGCACGCAGACCTGGCCGAACGGGTCCTCGACCACCCGCACCGTGATCGTCCCGCCTCCGGGCGTGTACAGCAGCGCGTTGTCGACGAGGTTGCGGATCAGCTCCCGGATCAGCAGCGGATGGCCGCTGATGCGCAGGCTGGCCTGGCTCGCTTCCGGGCCTTCGTAGCCGAGGTCCAGCCGCTTCTCCATCGCCCGCGGCACGAAGTCGCGCACCGTCTCGATCGCCAGCACCGCGAGGTTCACCTCGCTGCGACGCGCGGCGTGCTCCTGATCCTCGGCGCGGGCCATGGCGAGCAGTTGATTCACCATGTGCGCCGCGCGCTGGCTCGACAGCGCGATGTGCTTGAGCGAGCGCCGCAGCTCCGCCGGGGAACTGCGGCCCTCGTCGATCTCGCGCTGCGCGAGCTCGGCCTGCGTGCGCAGCCCCGCCAGCGGCGTCTTGAGCTGATGCGCCGCATCGGCCAGGAAGTGCTTCTGCGAGCGGATGGACTGGTCCAGCCGCTCCAGCAGATCGTTGATCGCGCGCACCAGGGGCGCGACTTCCTCGGGAATGCGCTGCTCGTCGATGGGGCTGAGGTCGGAGCTGTCGCGCGAGCGGATGCGCCGCTGCAGATCGTTCAGGGGCGCGATGCCGCGCGCCAGCGCCAGCCACACCAGCAGCACCGCCAGCGGCAGGATCACGAACTGCGGCAGGATCACGCCCTTGATGATCTCGTTGGTCAGCCGCGAGCGCTTGCCCAGCGTCTCCGCCACCTGCACCAGCATCATCCTGTCGCTGCCGGCCTGGCCCTCGGGCACGACCCACAGGTAGGCCACCCGCACCGCCTCGTTGTTGATCTCGTCGAAGCGCTTGTTGACCTCCCACGGGACGATGGGCGGCTCGGCCTCGGGCACCGGCAGCTGCGCGTCGCCGCTGAGCAGCTCGCCACGCAGGCCCAGCACCTGGTAGTAGACGGTGTCGGACTCGTCCGCCCGCAGCAGCGCGGCCGCCTCCGGCGCCAGCGCGTAGCGCGAGCGCCCCTTGCGCGCCGTGGCGTCGCCGGGCGCGGGCTCGGTCGCCACCTGCAGGCCCAGCGTGCGCGCCATCTCGCCGAGTTCGCGGTCGTAGGGCTTGTTGGCGATGCCCTGCGCGACCAGCCAGGTCAGCGCGACGCTGATCGGCCAGATCACCAGCAGCGGCGCCAGCATCCAGTCCAGGATCTCCCCGAACAGCGAGCGATGGCTGGACGATTCAGCCGCCATGCCGCGCGTCGGGAGTCATGCCGCCTGCCCCGGGCATGGGTTCAGCCGGGAATCTTCTCGAGGCAGTAACCCAGCCCGCGCACCGTGGCGATGCGGATCGGCCCCTGCTCGATCTTCTTGCGCAGGCGGTGGATGTAGACCTCGATCGCGTTGTTGCTGACTTCCTCGCCCCATTCGCACAGGCGCTCCACGAGCTGGTCCTTGCTGACCAGCCGCCCGGCGCGCTGCAGCAGCACTTCCAGCAGCGAGAGCTCGCGCGCGGAGAGCTCGATCATCTGCTCGTTGATGTAGGCGACGCGGCCGGTGGCGTCGAAGGTCAGCGGGCCGTGGCGGATCACGCTGGAGGCGGTGCCCAGGCCGCGGCGCGTCAGCGCTCGCACGCGGGCCTCGAGCTCCTGCAGCGAGAAGGGCTTGGCCATGTAGTCGTCGGCGCCCAGGTCCAAGCCCTTGACGCGTTCCTCGATGCTGTCCGCGGCGGTCAGGATCAGCACCGGCACGGCCGAGCCGCGCGCGCGCAGCCGCCGCAGCACTTCCAGCCCATGCAGCTTGGGCAGGCCCAGGTCCAGGATCAGCAGGTCGAACTCGTGCGAGGCGAGCGCGGCGTCGGCCTCGCTGCCGCTGCTGACCTGATCGACCGCGCAGCCCGACGCGCGCAGCGAGCGCAACAGGCCGTCGGCCAGGACTTGGTCGTCTTCGGCGATCAGGATGCGCATGTGTCGTCCCCTCTGGTTATGGAGACATTCTATGAAGCGCACCCCGCCGCTTCCCTAGGCGTTTCCGAGCCGTGGCCCGGCCGCCCGGAAGGGGGCCGGGTCAGGCCCGCGACAGCTTGGCATGGGGCATTTCCCCCGGAGGTCGGAAAGAAGGGGGAATCGCGCGGACTGGCTCATCCAGTGAGCCACCAGCTGCCTAAGATGACCTCATCGATCGTCGTGGCAGGCGCCACAGCCGGCCCGGCGGTTTGAAAAGTACTGTACAGATATACAGATTCGGCCATAATCCGCCGCAGCCCAACAGGAGAAGCTTGCATGGACGCCCCCGTGAAGAACGCCAACACCGAAAAAGCCAAGGCCCTGCAGGCCGCCCTCGCCCAGATCGAAAAGCAGTTCGGCAAGGGCTCGATCATGCGGCTGGCCGAAGGCGAGAAGATCGAGGACATCCAGGTCGTCTCGACCGGCTCCCTGGGCCTGGACATCGCGCTGGGCGTCGGCGGCCTGCCGCGCGGCCGCGTGATCGAGATCTACGGCCCGGAATCCTCGGGCAAGACCACGCTGACGCTGCAGGTCATCGCCCAGATGCAGAAGCTGGACGGCGTGTGCGCCTTCATCGACGCCGAGCATGCGCTGGATGTCCAGTACGCGCAGAAGCTGGGCGTCAACCTGCAGGAGCTGCTGATCAGCCAGCCCGACACCGGTGAACAGGCGCTGGAGATCGTCGACTCGCTGGTGCGCTCGGGTTCCGTCGACCTGATCATCATCGACTCGGTCGCCGCGCTGACCCCCAAGGCGGAACTCGAAGGCGAGATGGGCGATGCGCTGCCCGGCCTGCAGGCCCGCCTGATGAGCCAGGCGCTGCGCAAGCTGACCGCCACCATCAAGAAGACCAACTGCACGGTCATCTTCATCAACCAGATCCGGATGAAGATCGGCGTGATGTTCGGCTCGCCCGAGACGACCACCGGCGGCAACGCGCTGAAGTTCTACGCCTCCGTGCGTCTGGACATCCGCCGCATCGGCTCGATCAAGAAGGGCGAAGAGGTCATCGGCTCCGAGACCAAGGTCAAGGTGGTCAAGAACAAGGTCGCGCCCCCGTTCAAGACGGCGGAGTTCGACATCCTCTACGGCGAAGGCATCAGCCGCGAGGGCGAGATCATCGACATGGGCGTGACCGCCAAGATCGTCGACAAGTCGGGCGCCTGGTACGCCTACTCCGGCGAGAAGATCGGCCAGGGCAAGGACAACGCCCGCGAGTTCCTGCGCGAGAACCCGGATCTGGCGGTCGAGATCGAGAACAAGATCCGCGACTCGCTGGGCATCCCGCTGCTGGGCGCCGCGCCCGGTGCGGCCGACGAGTAAACACAGGGTCAGGTCATGACCCCGCCCAGCGGCCGGCGAGGCCGGACCTCGCAGCCGCTGTCGCTGAAGGCGCGGGCGGTGGCGCTGCTCGCGCAGCGCGAGCACAGCGCGATGGAGTTGCGACGAAAGTTGCTGCGCATCGCGCGCGACCGCCGCGCGGCTGAGCGTGCCGCCGAGGCGGCCGCGGATGAGGCCGTCGAGGCTTTCGGAGGCGCAAGGCCTCTGGCCGGCCGCCGAGGCGTCGCGGAAGGCGACGACGGCGCGATCGATGCCTCCTTCGAGGAGGGTGTCGACGACGCGGCTGACGCGCCGCCCCTCGACGAGGAAGTCGAGGAGGTCCTGGTCTGGCTCAAGGCCAGCGGCTACCTGGACGAATCACGCTTCGTCGAATCCCGCATCCACGTGCGCTCGCAGCGATTTGGGCAGCGGCGCATCGAGCAGGAGCTCGCGCAACATGGGCTGGCGCTCGATCCGGATCAGCGGGCGACGCTGTCCGCAGGGGAGCTCGACCGCGCCAGCGACATGCTGCGCCGCAAGTTCGGTCCGGGCCGGGCGCCGGATGCGTCGGCGGAAGCCAAGCGGATGCGTTTCCTGATCGGGCGGGGTTTTGGCTCCGACGTCGTGCGACGCGCTCTGCGGCGCGTGGCCGAGGAGGACGCTGGCCTGCCCGACGCCGCCGATGCGTCTGGATCGTCGGATTGACCAGATCCCGCGGCGATAACCCTGCTGGGGACGGTACCGATACCGATCAAGTCGCCCAGGGTGAAATCGCCTGAAATTCCGTGCGCCATAAGCACCTTGCTGGCGTCTGACGACCCTCGCCGGTGCGCGCCGCAACCGCCGCAAGGGCTTGATGCAACGCAGCATGCTACATTTTCGGCTTCGCAAACCTGCCCGCTGACGCCTGTCCGCGGGCCTGTTTTTGCGTGTTTGCATCGGTTTTTATGTCTTCCACCGCTTCCCCCGAGCGCCATCCGCCGCATCCTCGTCGCACCGTCGACGCGCGGTCCTATGGCCGCGAGGACGGGGCGTCCGTCGCGGCGGGAAGGCTGAGTCCGGCCATGCGAACCTCATCTCCACGCCGGCTTCGCGGAACGACCGTGGCGTCGGCGTCCTCTTCCTGATTCACCCATCAAGCGAGACCTCCCTATGAAGATTCACGAGTACCAGGGCAAGGAAATCCTGCGCCAGTTCGGCGTGCCGGTGCCGCGCGGCATTCCCGCGTTCACGGTGCAAGAAGCGGTTGAAGCCGCGCAGAAGCTGGGCGGCCCGGTCTGGGTGGTCAAGGCGCAGATCCACGCCGGTGGTCGCGGCAAGGGCGGCGGCGTCAAGCTGGGCAAGAGCCTGGACGACGTGAAGGCGCTGTCCGAGCAGATCCTGGGCATGCAGCTGGTCACGCACCAGACCGGTCCGGAAGGCCAGAAGGTCCGCCGCCTGTACATCGAAGAAGGCGCGGACATCAAGAACGAGCTGTACGTCTCGCTGGTGACCGACCGCGGCACCCAGAAGGTGGCCTTCATCGCGTCGAGCGAAGGCGGCATGGACATCGAAGAGGTCGCGCACTCGACCCCCGAGAAGATCATCACCGAGTACATCGATCCGCTGACCGGCATCACGACCGAGCAATCGAAGAAGATCGCCGCGGCCATCGGTCTGACCGGCGCTTCGGTGGACCAGGCCGTCGACCTGTTCGCCAAGCTGTACAAGTGCTACATGGACACGGACGCGTCGCTGGTCGAGATCAACCCGCTGAACTGCGACTCCAAGGGCAACCTGATCGCCCTGGACGCCAAGTTCAACTTCGACGCCAACGCCCTGTTCCGCCACCCGGAAATCGTCGCCTACCGCGACCTGGACGAAGAGGATCCGGCGGAAGTCGAAGCCTCGAAGTTCGACCTGGCCTACATCTCGCTGGACGGCAACATCGGCTGCCTGGTGAACGGCGCCGGTCTGGCCATGGCCACGATGGACACCATCAAGCTGTTCGGCGGCGAGCCGGCCAACTTCCTGGACGTCGGCGGCGGCGCCACGGCCGAGAAGGTCACCGAAGCCTTCAAGATCATGCTGAAGAACCCCGAGGTGAAGGGCATCCTCGTGAACATCTTCGGCGGCATCATGAAGTGCGACACCATCGCCGAAGGCGTCATCACCGCCTGCAAGGCCGTCAACCTGAACGTGCCGCTGGTCGTGCGCATGAAGGGCACGAACGAAGAGCTGGGCAAGAAGATGCTGGCCGAGTCCGGCCTGCCCATCATCGCCGCCGACACCATGGCCGAAGCCGCGACCAAGATCGTCGCCGCCGTCAAGTAAACAGCCGCCCCAGCGCCAAGGAATACGACATGAGCATTTACATCAACAAGGACACGAAGGTCATCACCCAGGGCATCACGGGCAAGACCGGTCAGTTCCACACCCTGGGCTGCCAGGCCTACGCGAACGGCAAGAACGCCTTCGTCGCCGGCGTGAACCCGAAGAAGGCGGGCGAGAAGTTCTCGGACATCCCCATCTACGGCACCGTCAAGGAAGCCGCCGCGCAGACCGGCGCGACCGTGTCGGTGATCTACGTGCCGCCCGCCGGCGCCGCCGCCGCGATCTGGGAAGCCGTTGAAGCCGACCTGGACCTGGCGATCTGCATCACGGAAGGCATCCCCGTCCGCGACATGCTGGAAGTGCGCAACAAGATGAAGGCCAAGGAACTGGCCGGCGGCAAGAAGACGCTGCTGCTGGGCCCGAACTGCCCCGGCCTGATCACGCCCGACGAGATCAAGATCGGCATCATGCCCGGCCACATCCACCGCAAGGGCCGCATCGGCGTGGTCTCGCGCTCCGGCACGCTGACCTATGAAGCGGTCGCTCAGCTGACCGAAATCGGTCTGGGCCAATCGTCGGCCGTGGGCATCGGCGGCGACCCGATCAACGGTCTGAAGCACATCGACGTGATGAAGGCCTTCAACGACGATCCGGACACCGACGCCGTGATCATGATCGGCGAGATCGGCGGCCCGGACGAGGCCGAAGCCGCTCGCTGGTGCAAGGCCAACATGAAGAAGCCGGTCGTCGGCTTCATCGCCGGCGTCACCGCCCCTCCCGGAAAGCGCATGGGCCACGCCGGCGCGCTGATCTCGGGTGGTGCCGACACCGCCGACGCCAAGCTCGCCATCATGGAAGAGTGCGGCTTCACCGTGACGCGCAACCCGTCCGAGATGGGTCGCCTGCTCAAGGGCCTGCTGTAAGCCACAGGAAAAACCTGCGGGTACCCGCTGGTGCGTAATTCCACGCACGCGGGTTCCGGGGGACCGGCGCGGACAATTGATCCGTGCCACCGAAGGAAGGGGCCCCCGCGGCCCCTTCCTTCATTTCCCCCTCCAACGCTTTAGACTGGGCCTTCGCCGTGCGAAGCGCCTGGCGGGTTCCCATCCATGGACATGCTCACCAGCCCCGAGTTCTGGCTCGCCGTCGGCCAGATCATCCTGATCGACATCCTGCTCGGCGGGGACAACGCCGTCGTCATCGCGCTCGCTTGCCGCAAGCTGCCGCCCAACCTGCGTACTCGCGGGATCCTGTGGGGCACCGCGGGCGCGATCGTGCTGCGCGTCGTGCTGATCTTCTTCGCCCTGACGCTGCTCAAGCTGCCCTTCCTCAAGCTGGTCGGCGGCGGTCTGCTGCTGTGGATCGGCATCAAGCTGCTGATGCCCGAGGATGACGACGATCACTCGAAGATGGAAGCCAGCGACAAGCTTTGGGGCGCCGTCAAGACGGTCATCGTCGCCGACTTCGTGATGAGCCTGGACAACGTGATCGCCATCGCCGGCGCTGCCGAAGGCGCGGGCGGCGCGCATCAGATGCCGCTGGTGATCTTCGGCCTGCTGGTGTCGATCCCCATCATCGTCTGGGGCAGCCAGCTCGTGATCAAGCTGATGGACAAGTTCCCCGTCGTGATCACGCTGGGCGCGATGCTGCTGGGCTGGATCGCCGGCACGATGCTGGTCACCGACCCCGCGCTGAACGCCTGGGTGCCGACGCAGCCGGGCGACAAGGCCGGCACGACCGAAGTCCTGCCGCAGGTCTATTACGCGCTGGGCGTGATCGGCGCGCTGTTCGTCCTCATCGTGGGCAAGACGCTGGCCGCGCGTCGCCCGTCCGCCGCCTGACGAAAGGCCGACCATGTCATGAGCGCCTCCGGTTTCATCAAGCGATTGCTGGGACGAGGCGCGTCCGACCGCGACGGCACGGGGGCGTCCAGCACCCTGCCGACCACGCAACCGATGCCGCGCATGGCGGGCACGCCGCTCGACGATTACGTGCTGGGCGACGAGATCGGCCGCGGCGCGATGGCGGTGGTCAACCTGGCGGTGGACCGCCGCAGCGGTGCCACCGTCGCGATCAAGCGGCTGGCGCTGCAACGCGAGTTCTCCCCTGAAGACCTGGTCGACGTGCGCGACCGCTTCATGCGTGAGGCCAGCGCGGCGCGGCACCTCGAGCACCCCGACATCCTGCGGGTGCTCGACGCCGGCGAGAGCGCCGGCGACACCTGGATCGCGATGGAGTACGTCGTCGGCCAGGATCTCAGCCATCACACGCGTCCCGGGCAACTGCTGCCCTTGCGCGAGGTGCTGCTGCTCGGCGCCCGGCTCGCCCGGGCCCTCCATTACGCCCACAGCCACGGCGTCGTCCATCGCGACATCAAGCCCGCCAATGTGATGCTTGAGCGCGCCTCGGGCAGCGTGAAGATCATGGACTTCGGCATCGCCCGCGTCGCCGACGGCAGCCGGACGCGGACCGGCCTGGTGCTGGGCACCCCGTCCTACATGTCGCCGGAGCAACTGGCCGGTCTGCAGGTCGATGGACGCAGCGACCTGTACTCGCTGGGCGCGATGCTGTTCCAGCTGCTGACCGGGAACCTTCCGCACCAATCGGATTCCATGGCGAAACTGATGCAACAGATCGCCATCCATCCGGCGCCCGACATCCGGCAGCTGCGGCCCGAGCTGCCCGAGTCGCTGGCCCTGGTGATCGCGCTGGCGCTCGAGAAGCGGCCCGAGCTGCGCTATCAGCGCGGGGACGTGCTGTCGCAGGATCTGGAGTCGATCCTGGCGCACCTGCCCACCGAATTGGCCAATAGCACCGGCGCCACACCCCCCCCACCGGCGGGACAGGCATTCGAGCAAACTTTACGGCTACAGTCCCAGGGCGCAGTGCACAATCCCCTTCCCCCAGCCGACCCGACCCGCAACACATGACCCTGGAGTTCTTCAGCGCCACCGACACCGGCCGCGTGCGCGACAACAATGAAGACTCGGTGGCCCTTGAGCCCGGCGTGGGACTGGCGGTCCTGGCGGACGGCATGGGGGGCTACAACGCGGGCGAGGTTGCCAGCCAGATGCTGACGACCTTCATCAAGTCGGAGCTGGGGCGCTGGCTGTCGGAAGCCGGCCAGCACGCGACCGACATCGACGTGCGTCGCGCGATGGACATCTGCGTGGACAACGCGAACCGCGCCATCTTCAATGCCGCCAACACGAATCCGCGCTACGCCGGCATGGGCACGACGCTGGTGCTGGCGGTCTTCCGCGAGAACAGCCTGCTGATGGGGCACGTCGGCGACTCACGCGCCTACCGGCTGCGCGACGGTCAGCTGGTGCAGCTGACCCGGGACCATTCCTTGCTCCAGGAGCAGATCGACGCCGGTCTGCTGACGCCCGAGGAGGCGGTGTTCTCCAGCAACAAGAACCTGGTGACCCGCGCCGTCGGCGTGGAGGACACGGTGATGCTGGAAGTCCATCAGCACGAGCTGCTGCCCGGCGACCAGATCCTGCTGTGCAGCGACGGTCTGTCCGACATGGTCGATGACGCGAGCGTGGCACAGGTGTTGCAAAGCCACAGTGATCTGCCCGAAGCGGCGCAGGCGCTCGTGGATGCGGCCAATGACATGGGCGGCAAGGATAATATTGCGATCGTTCTGGTTCGCGCGGAAAGTCGCACCAAGCCATGGGCGTGGTGGCCATTCAGTCGTAACAATGGACGGCGCTGAGGTCGTCCTCGATAAATAAAGACAGGACTCGAGGTCAAGCATGGGCAAGCTGGTGGTGTCGCTCGACGGCGTGGTGATCAAGGAAGTGCAGATCACCAAGGACAAGACCACGCTCGGCCGCCGGCCGTACAACGACATCGTCATCGACAACCTCGCCGTGAGCGGCGAGCACGCGGTGTTGCAGATGGTCGGCGCGGACGTGTTCATCGAGGATCTGAACTCGACCAATGGCACGTACATCAACGGCAAGGCGATCAAGAAGCAGCTGCTGGCGCACAGCGATGTGATCGAGGTCGGCAAGTACAAGATCAAGTTCCTGGTCGAGGACAACGCCGACTACGAGAAGACGATGATCCTGCGCCCGGGCACGGCTCCGAGCAGCGGCTTCGGTCTCCCCAGCTCGTTCGGCGGCCTGGGCCCGGCCCCGGTGTCGACGACGCCGGCGGCGATCAAGGTGCTGAACGGCCCGGCCGCGGGTCGCGAGGTGACGCTGACCAAGGTCGTGACGACCGTCGGCAAGCCGGGCGTGCAGGTCGCGTCGATCACCAAGCGTCCGAGCGGCTACGTGTTCGCGCACGTCGAGGGCGGCGCCCGTCCGGTGGTCAACGGTGCGCCGTTGACGGCCGAATCGGTCCCGCTGAAGAACGGCGACGTGATCGAGCTGGCCGGCACGCAGATGCAGTTCGTCCAGGTCTGAGCGTCGCGACGCATCGATGAGAAGGGGCCGTGAGGCCCCTTTTTGCTGCGCCGAAGCCGGCGCGTCGGCTCCGAAGCCTGTATCGAGATGCATCCGGCTTGTCAGGCGATCGCCTACGCGCGTGCATGTTTTCACGGCATCGCCGGGGCGTCACGTAAGTGACGGCAATAAGTCCCCGGAACGCGGAATCGGCGCTTAGCAGCGGGCGGCGGGTCTTCTACAGTGCCCCCATGAAGATTCGCGTGCTCGGTTGCGCCGGCGCCATGGCGGCCGGCTACAGAACCACCTCGTTCCTGCTCGACGACGATGTGCTCATCGACGCGGGCAGCGGCGTGGCCGAATTGAGCGTCGAGGCCATGGCCAAGGTCGACCACATCCTGGTCACCCATTCCCATCTGGATCATGTGCTGTCGATCGGCCTGCTGGCCGACACCGTGCAGCGCCGCCGCGCCCAGGCCGGACGCCCCGCGGTGCAGGTCCACGCGCTCCCGGAGACGCTGCAGGCCTTGCGCCAGCACATCTTCAACGGGGTGATCTGGCCCGACTTCACCCGGCTGCCGACGGCCGAGCGCCCGGCCCTGAGCTTCCATCCCTTCGCTGTCGGCGAGCGCCTGAACCTGGGCGGCCGCGAGATCGAGGTCCTGAGCGCCGCGCACACCGTACCCGCGGTGGGATTCGCGGTGGATGGCGGCGCGGTCGGTCATTGGGTCTTCACCGGTGACACCGGCCCGAACCCAGCGTTGTGGGCGCGACTGAGCCAGTTGAAGCTGGCCCACCTGATCATCGAATGCGCTTTCGGCGACGACGAATGCGAGCTCGCCGGCATCAGCCAGCACCTGTGCCCGACCACGCTGGGCCAGGAGCTGGCCAAGCTCGAGGGCTCGATCGACGTCCACATCACCCACATCAAACCCGGCGAGCGTGCCGCGGTGATGGATGCGGTGGCCGGCCTGCGCGGCGACCATCGCGTGTCGGCGCTCGAGAACTTCCAAGAGTTCACCCTGGCCTGACAAAACTTTGCAGCGATCGTCACGCCTGACAAAGCGCGGCAGGTCGGACTGACAAAAAGCGTCACTTGAAGTTGGGCGGATCTCGACAGGGCGTGCGCTCCGTCACGGATCCGAGAATGAATCGCGTTGGCATGGGGCCTGCATTCAAATGGGAGGTCTCTACCCCAACAACTTTCCTTCTCAGGAGTTCCCCATGAAGCGCG
>NZ_BCYP01000019.1 GCF_001598255.1 Mitsuaria chitosanitabida ATCC BAA-476 = NBRC 102408 | reverse complement strand
CTTCACTGACTTGCGTCCTTTCGACGTTGTCTCGTCCGCTGTGTCGGGAGCCTCCTTCTGAGCCTGTCCATGACTCAGCTCCTGCAGGAGTTCAAGATCCGTGTCGCCGAGGTCCTCACTCGGATCCTCCGCAGGCCGCCCAATCTTGGTCGACGCTGCAATCGAAAGCGCCTTCTCCTCCGCATAGAGCGCATCGAAGACTTCGCCTGCATCGCAGGGCATCAGCGCAAGACTCTTGGTGGTCTTCCTGAAGCTGATGAGATTGTTTCGCAGACCGATATCCAGCAGCTCCTTACGGCTGGCATGCAGCTTCGCGGCGATGTCCGAGCTCATTCTTTTCTCTCCCTCTGACACTCTTGTTCAATTCGACGCTTTCACGGGAGTGCGCAGCACCTCTCGTTTACGTCGCAGCCATTCGCACTCAATCAGGTGCCCCGGATCTAGATCGAATGTAAGGGGAGAGTATCAAAAGGCACGGAAGGTCTGACTTCGCTCGCCTAGCAGAGAAGCAATGCGCCGCCACTGTGAGACGTTTTGCCGGGGCAAAGCCCTAGGCCTCACACCACATTCACCCCCAACGCCGCCACCAGCGCCGCGGCCTGCTCGGACGAGATCGTGCTGCCCTTGAAGTGCTGGAGCAGGTCGCCCACCTGCACCGCGCCCAGCTGCGCGCGCCGCAGGTCCGCGCCTGCGAACCTGGTGTTCTTCAAGCTGGCGTTCGTCAGGTCGCAGTCCACCAGCACCGCATCCGTGAAGTCGCAGCCCGCGAGGTCCGCGCCACTCAGGTTCAGGCCCTCGACGGTCAGCTTGCGAAAGGCGATGCCACGCAGGTCGGCGCTCACCAGCAGCGAGTGCTTGAGCGTCAGTCCCAGGGTCCGCGCCTCGGGGAAGCGGGCGCCGGTGAGCTTCACGTCGGCGAAGGACGCGCCGGACAGCCGCGCCCGGCTCCAGCTCGTGTTGTTGAGGTCGCCGTGATCGAAGCGGGCGTCCGTCAGGTCCGCCAGATCGAAGCTCGCGCCCGAGCAGCGGCAACGCTCCCACCGCGTGCCCGACAGGATCGCCCGGTCCAGGCGCGTCCGCACGAAGCTGCAGCTCACGAACACCGCGCCCCGGAGATCCACGCCCTCCAGATCCTCGCTGTCGAACACGCAGTGCTCGAAGCGGTGCAGCACCTGGTCGTTCGTCAGCAACTCGTCAAGATGCGCGCGAGGGACGTCCTCGTCGGCCGTCGTGAGGAATGCGTCGGAGGAGGTGGAAGAGGCGGAAGACATCTCGGATCCGGGGGCTGAAGGGCGGGGCCGCCACTCTATGCGCGGCGGTCACGATCCGTGCCGATGTCCTCACGAATGCCCAAGGGCATTGGGATCCGGGTTGACGTGACGACCGGGTCCGTGAACAAACGCCCCCATAATCCCGCCCCATGCGCAAGCATCTGCTGCACTTGCTGCTCCCGCTGTTCATGCTGCTCTCGCAGCAGGGAGCGGTGTGGCATGGCATCGGACACCTGAGCGGTCCGCACGGCGGCGCCCCCTCGGGGCAGACCGTCGCCACCGCCCACGGCGCGCCCGACGACGGCAAGACCTACGCCGATGCCGACGACCTGAGCACCGAGCAGCTCTGCGAGCTCTGCCTGGCCTTCGACGACCTGGCCGCCTCGGCCCGCTCCGAGGCGCCGGTGCTCGCGCTGGCCGATGCCGGCCATGTGCAGACCTCCGCTGTCGAGCTCGCCTCCCGCTCGCAGCCCGCGCCCCAGCCGCGCAGCCGCGGCCCGCCGACGCTTCTCTGACCTCGCTCCCCTGACCGCATCGCCGCGTCCCTGCGCTTCACCGAAGCGCGGACGCCCTCGGCCTGCGTCCGTCCGACCGCATTCAGAGAATCATCATGTCCAAGCCTCCACTGCGCGTGCTCGCGCTGTCCCTGTCGCTCGCCTATCCGCTGCTGCACGCCCTGCCCGCGCGCGCCGACGACGCCCCTGCCCCCGCCGCGGCGCCCGCCGCCGATACGCCACCGGCCACCGGCAACCCGCTGCCCACCGTCCAGGTGACGGGCGCGCGCAACCGGCTCGACGCCGCTCGCAACGGCCTGTCGCCCGACACCGGCAGCACCATCTACAAGTTCGAGAAGGCCGACATCGCCCGGCTCCCCCAGGGCGACGACACGCCGCTGAACCAGGTCCTGCTGCAGACGCCGGGCGTGGTGCAGGACTCCTACGGCGGCCTGCACGTGCGCGGCGACCATGCCAACCTGCAGTACCGCATCAACGGCGTCGTCATCCCCGAGGCCATCAGCGGCTTCGGCCAGACGCTGGAAACCCGCTTCGCCGACAGCATCAGCCTGCTGACCGGCGCGCTGCCGGCGCAATACGGCTACCGGACCGCCGGCATCGTCGACATCACGACCAAGGGCGTGGACGCCGAGTCCAAGCCCTTCGCCGGCAGCGTCGGCGTGACGGTCGGGACGCAGCGCTCGCGCGAGCTGGACCTGACGCTGCATGGCACGCAGGGGCGCCTGAGCTACGAGTTCAGCGGCTCCTACCTCGGCAACGACCTGGGCATCGAGAACCCGACCGCCTCGCGCAACGCGCTGCACGACCGCACGCACCAGGGCAAGGGCTTCGGCCTGGTGTCCTACCTGCTGGACGACGACAGCCGCATCAGCGCCATGGCCGGGGTGACGGACAACCGCTTCCAGATCCCCAACTCGCCGGGGCAGTCGACCTCGTTCTCGCTGGCGGGCGCGCCGGACAAGGACTCGAGCACGCTGGACGCCCGCCAGCGCGAGCGCAACCGCTTCGCCGTCGTCAGCTACCAGAGCGTCATCGGCAGCGACATCGACTACCAGGTCTCGCTGTTCCACCGCACGACCGACGTGCACTACACGCCGGACCCGGTGGGCGACCTGCAGTACCTGGGCGTGGCCGCCGACATCCTGCGCCGCAACGAGGCCAACGGCGCGCAGGCCGACCTGAGTTGGCGCCTGAACAGCGCGCACACGCTGCGCACCGGGCTCTTCGCGCAGCGCGAGCACGCCAGCACGGCCAACAACGCGCAGGTCTTCCCGGCCGACGATGACGGCAACCAGACCAGCACGACGCCGATCAGCATCGCGGACTCGGGCCGTCTGGGCGGCCATCTGTGGGGCGCCTACCTGCAGGACGAGTGGAAGCTGGACCGCGCGCTGACGCTGAACTACGGCGTGCGCTACGACCAGGTCGACACGGTGACGAAGGAGCATCAGCTCAGTCCGCGCCTGGGCGTGGTCTGGGACGCGACGCCGACGCTGCGCGTGCATGCCGGCTACGCGCGCTACTTCACGCCCCCGCCGACGGAGAAGATCGACACCACCTCGGTGGCGGCCTTCGCCGGCACAACCAACGCGTTGCCCTCGGACGCCAACACCGCGGTCCGCGCCGAGCGCTCCAACTACTACGACGCCGGCGCCGCCTGGCAGGTCACGCCCAAGCTGACGCTGGGCATCGACGGCTACTACCGCGCGGTGCAGCACCTGCAGGACGAGGGCCAGTTCGGGAACGCGCTGATCTACTCGGCGTTCAACTACGCGCACGGGAAGATCTACGGCGTGGACCTGTCGGCGACCTACAAGGCGTCCAGCTGGTCGGCGTACCTGAACCTCGGCACGGTGCATGCGCGCGCGACGCAGGTCGAGACCGGCCAGTTCAACTTCGAGCAGGACGAGCTGGCCTTCATCGCCGACCACTGGGTGCACCTGGACCACGAGCAGAAGCTGAGCGCCTCGGCCGGCGGCAACGTGCGACTGCCCGACGGCTATGCGCTGGGCGCGAGCGCCGTCTTCGGCAGCGGACTGCGCAACGGCTTCGCGAACACGACGCACCTGCCCTCGTACACCAGCGTGAACGCGGACATCAGCAAGCGCTTCGACTTCGGCGGCGGTGGTCCGGTGGAGGCGCGGCTGTCGGTGCTGAACCTGTTCGATCGCACGTATCAGCTGCGCGACGGCTCGGGCATCGGGGTCGGCGCGCCGCAGTACGGGCAGCGGCGGACGGTGTATGTGAGTCTGACGAAGGAGTTCTGAGCGGCGGCGTGAGAGCCCGAAGACCCTCACCCCGACCCTCTCCCGCAAGCGGGCGAGGGAGTCGTGAGGCTCTTGGGCTGCCAAGGAGCGTGAGGCTCGTGGGCTGGCAAGCCTCACGCTCACTCGTGCTGCAGCAGATTGACCAGCTTGCCCAGCGGGTCCCGCACGTAGAACCGGCGCACGCCCCAAGGTTCGTGCGCCGGCCCGTACTCGACGGGGATCCCGGCCCGATGCACCCGGCGCAGCGCCTCGTCGAGATCGTCGACCTCGATCGACAGGTCGGGGACGGGCGTTCCCGATCCGCCTTCGCTGGCGATGCTGACCTGCACGCTCATCCGGGCATCGCCGGCATAGGTGCGGATCCAGCCGTGATCCATCGCCAGTTCCAGCCCGAGGATCTCGCGATAGAAGCCGTCGACCGCCGACGGGTCGGGCGCGGCGAGGTTGGCGATGATGCGTTTGACGTGCATGCGGGGCTCCGGGTCGTGTGCGCGGACTCTATGCCCGCGGGCTCTCCATGCCGGAAGTCGCGATCAAGCGCCCCAGCGCCGCCACCGCCGGTGGCCGTGCCGCCACGTCCGCCTCCCCATACTCGAGCGTGAAGTCCAGATGCGGCAGCGGCGGCATCCCATCGCGCTCGTCGAGCGCCACCATGCCCGGCCGCAGGTGGTCACGCGTGAACGAGGTCACCGCCAGGCCGCTCAGCGCGACCGCGCGCAGGTCCTCCAGGCTGTGCGAGCTGAACGCCCCATGCCAGGCGATGCCGGCGTCGTTGAGCGCGTCAGCGCTGATCTGCCGGCACACGCAGGGCGGCGGCGAGTAGGCCAGCGGCATCGACGCGTGATCCTTCAGCGAAAAGCCCTCGCTCGCGGCCCAGACCATGGGCAGGCGCTGCAACAGCTGGCCCCGGCCCTCGCCCGCGACCGTCACCACGACCGCCAGGTCCAGCTCCCGGTCCCGCACCATCGCGCCGAGGTCCAGCGTCACGCCGGCGCTGACCTCGAGCCGCACGTTGGGGCAGCCGCGCGAGAACTGCCGCAGCAGGCGCGGCAAGCCCTCGCTCATGAAGCTCTGCGGCACCCCCAGCCGCACCGTGCCCTCGATCGGCGAGCGTCGGAAGTGCTGCGCGAGCGCGTCCTGGGCCTGCAGGATGCGCTCGGCCAGGCGCAGGAAGTCCTCGCCGTCCGAGGTCAGGCTGAGCCGCCGCGTCGTGCGATGGAACAGCGGCCGGCCGACCAGCTCCTCCAGTCGCCGGACCTGGTGGCTGATCGCCGATTGCGACAGGTGCAGTCGCTCGGCCGCGCGGGTGAAGCCGTTGGACTGGTGCACCGCGATGAAGGCCTGCAGGAGGGCGGGGTCGAAGCTCATGCCGCGCAGATTAATGAATCCGAGCGCTGAATCGCCACGGATTTAATCATTTGCCCCATGAGACGAGGGTCATAAGAATGGCTCGATCCGTCCCATCCCGCGTGCGCGGCCCCGCGGCGCCATCGATCTCCACCCTCATGTCCCACCCTCGCCACTCCACGACCGCGCTGGCCGCCGTCTGCCTCGCGGCCCTGATGTTCGGCCTCGAGATCTCGAGCGTCCCCGTCATCCTGCCCATCCTCGAAGCCCGGCTGCACGCCGACTTCCAGGACATGCAATGGATCATGAACGCCTACACCATCGCCTGCACCAGCGTGCTGATGGCCACGGGCACGCTGGCCGACCGCTACGGCCGGCGCCGCGTCTTCGCCCTCACGGTGCTGGCCTTCGGCCTCGCGTCGCTGCTGTGCGGCCTCGCGCCCGACACGCCGTTGCTGATCGCCGCGCGCTTCCTGCAGGGCATGGCCGGCGGCGCGATGTTCATCTGCTCCATCGCGATCCTGTCCCACCAGTTCCCCGAGGGACCGCCGCGCGCCCGTGCCTTCGCCATCTGGGGCGTGGTCGCCGGCATCGGGCTGGGCTTCGGACCGGTGATCGGCGGCGCCATCGTCGCGGTCGCGAGCTGGCAGTGGGTCTTCGTCGCCCACGCGCCGCTGGCGCTGCTGGGGCTGGTGCTGATCTTCCTGGGCGTCGAGGAATCCAGCGATCCGCAGGCGAAGCGGCAGCGGATCGACCTGGGGGGCATCCTGACGATGACCGCCGCGGTGCTGGGGCTGACCACGCTCATCACGCAGGGCGGCAGCTTCGGCTGGACGAGCCCGGCGGTGCTCGCGCTGCTGGCGATCACGGTCGCCGGCCTCGTCGGCTTCGTGATCGCGGAACGCGTCCACCCCCATCCGATGTTCGACTTCAGCGTCTTCCGCATCCGCGACTTCTCCGGCGCAATCCTCGGCTGCGTGGGCATGAACTGCAGCTACTGGCCCTTCATGATCTATCTCCCGCTGTACTTCTCGGCGGGCCTGGGCTACGACGTCGCCGCCACCGGCCTGGCGCTGCTGGCCTACACCGTGCCCTTCCTGGTCATGCCGCCGATCGCGCAATGGATGCTGCTGCGGCACGCGGCGCGGGTCGTGATCCCGATGGGGCTGTTCACGATCGGGGTCGGCTTCCTGCTGATGCTGCTGGGCAGCCGCTTCACCGCGGAGGTGACCTGGGCCGTGCTGCCCGGCGCGCTGGTGGCCGGCATCGGCCTGGGCCTGACGACCACGCCGGCGACCAGCATGACCACCGCCTCGGTCCCGCCGCATCGCGCGGGCATGGCCTCGGGCATGGACGTGAGCGCGCGACTCGTCACCCTGGCGCTCAACATCGCCGTGATGGGGCTGCTGCTCGTCGGCGGGATCCTCGCGGCGCTCGACGGGTCCTTGGGGACCGCGATCGACAGCGCGCAGCTGAACACGCTCGCGGAACGTCTCGCCGGGGGCGACGCGGCCGGCGCGCGGCAGACGCTCGCCGCCGTTCTCCCGCCGGAGGCGGCCGCCGCGACCGTCCATGCCGCCGTGACCCAGGGCTTCGGCGGCGTGATGCTTTACGGCTGCGTGACCGCCTGGCTGACCGCGCTGTCGAGCTGGCTGGTGCTGCGGTCCAGCCGCAGGTCCCACAGCCACACGGCGACGCCGGCCGCCGCCAGCACCGCGCCCAGCTCGCAGCTCGCCTCCCAGCCGCCTTGCTGGAACGCGAAGGAGCCCGCGGCCGATCCCGCCGCGGCGCCGATGAAGTAGCCGGTCATGTAGACCGCGTTGAGGCGGGACCTGGCCTCGGGCATCAGCGCGTAGACCACGTTCTGGTTGCTGATGTGCACGCCCTGCAGTGCGATGTCGATCAGCAGCAGGCCGGCGATGAACCACATCAGCGAACTGCCGCCCAGCCACAGCACGCCCCAGCTCGCGACCAGCAGGACCGCCGCCACGCCGCTGGTCGACTGCAGATAGCCGCGATCGGCGAGGCGCCCGGCGAAGCTGGCCATCAGCGCGCCGGTGACGCCGGCCAGGCCGACCAGGCCGATGGCGCCGTCGCCCAGTCCGAACGCGGGCCCCGACAGCAGCAGCGCCATCGTCGAGAACATGCTGCTGACCGATGCGAAGGCCAGGCCGCCGAGCAGCGTGCGGCTGCGCAGGCGCGGGAAGCGTTGGAGCAGGTCCACCAGCGAGCGCAACGTCTCGCCATAGCCGCCGCGCCGCGGATTGCGGGAATCGGGCAGCACGCGCCAGAGCAGCGCGGCGATGACGATCATGGCGCTGCCGGCGACGAGGTAGACGGTCGACCAGCCGCCCAGGCTGGACAGCAGGCCCGCGACGCTGCGCGCCGCGAGGATGCCGGTGAGCAGGCCGCTCATGACCAGGCCGACGGCGCGGCCGCGATGCTCGGGCGCGGACAGCGTGGCCGCCAGCGGCACCAGCACCTGGGCCGCGACGGAAAACAGCCCGGCCATCGCCGTACCGACCGCGAGCATGCCGATGTTCTGCGCGAAGCCGCTGATGAACTGGCCGATCGCGGCCAGCAGCGTCAGCACGACCGCCAGCCGGCGACGCTCCAGCATGTCGCCCAGCGGCACCAGCAGCAGCAGGCCGATCGCATAGGAGACCTGCGCAATGGTGACCGTCGACGCGGCCGTGCCCTCGCTGACCTTCAGGCCCACGGCGATGGAATGCAGCAGCGGCTGGTTGAAGTAGTTGCCCCCGGCGCACAGGCCGCAGGTGACGGCCATCAGCAGCAGGACCGGCGTGCCGATGGGCTGGTCAGGGGAACGGAGGGCGGCGGACTGCGGAGACGTCATGCGGGTACTGCGGATCGGGTACGACAGGCCGGCAGTATCGAAGCTCAAGCGGGCTTGAGGTCAAGGCGTCGCCCGATGCCTGGGCGATAGGCGGGTCGATGGCCTGACGCGCCGCGCGGAATGCGGCGCGGTGCGCCGTGTGTGCCCGGTGTACCCGGTCTGGGTGGCGTGCGCCGTGTGTGCGGTGCGCGCGCCATGCGCAAGCGGGCGCGAGGATCAGTCGGCCCGCTCCCGCGACGCGGCCGCCCGCCACCACCGCTCCATCCGCTCCGATTCCCCGTCGAAAAGGCAGCGGTGCGGCAGCGGCATGCCGCCCTTCGCGAGGGCCACGATGTAGCCCTCGCGGTAGCGGTGGAGCGCGGCGATCTCGGACCAGGCGAAACGCTTCTCGCGGCCCTTCGCGTGGCGCGTCAGGCCCTCGGCGTCGATCTCGAAGTGGCACTCGCCGACGCGCGACTGCTTGTACTGGAACAGGCCCCACAGGAAGACGCGCAGGGCGAAGGTGGAGAGCACGTTCGGCTTGCCCGGCGTCCTGCCGAGCTCACGCATCGCGGTGGGCATGTGGTCCTCCACCATGCTCCGGTACTCGCTGAAGCGGTAGCGCACGCGGAAGGTGATCGGCGGCTCGTCAACGGGCGAGCCGACCGCCGGGCCGCGCGCCTCGCCCGCGCCTGGCAGCGGCAGCACCCCGGTCATGCCGGATCCCTGCACCGACGCCAGATCGGGGCGCCGCCTCGCGGCCTCCTCCTCGGGCGACACGCTCGTGCTCAGGGCCTCGAGCATCGGAAGCGCCGGCTGCTCGATCTGCACGGCGTGCTCCGCGACGGCCCTGCGGTCGACGACGGGTTTGGGGTGGCGGAAGAAGAACATGACGCTCCAAGTCGCGATCGGATCCCGCCGCTCAAGACCGTGAAAACCCTCTCCCCCGTCATGGCGATACGGTCCGGGGCGAAAGAGATCCATCCCGATGCCCGTTGCGTACAACGAGGATCCGACCGCCGAGAGGATTCCCATGGACCGAGACGTCTCCTCCATCGCCCTGACCCTGGCCGAACGCGGCCTGCTGCCCGACCTCGCGCTGCGAGGCGGCATCCGGCGCCTGCTTCGCGCCCGACTCGACGAGTCCCGGCACGGTGACCACGAGTCGGCCGCCGAGATCACGCAGACCTTCCTCGACGAGCTCCGGCGGTCCCCGCTGGCCGTGAAGCAGGACCTGGCCAACGACCAGCACTACGAGCTCCCGCCCGCGCTCTTCGAGGCGATGCTCGGCCCGCGGCGCAAGTACAGCTGCTGCTGGTGGCCCGAGGGCGTGCGCACGCTCGAGCAGGCCGAGGAAGCCGCCCTGGCCGAGACCGCCGCCCGCGCGCAGCTGGCCGACGGCCAGCGCATCCTGGAGCTCGGTTGCGGCTGGGGGTCGCTGAGCCTGTGGATGGCCGAGCGCTTCCCCAATGCCCGCATCCTGGCGATCTCCAACTCCGCCTCGCAGCGCGGTTTCATCGAGGCCCAGGCCGCCGCGCGCGGGCTGGGCAACCTGGAGGTCCGGACGCAGGACTTCGACGGCTTCGGCGAGGACGGACGGCTCGACGGCCAGTTCGACCGCATCGTCTCGGTCGAGATGTTCGAGCACCTGCGCAACTGGCCGCGCGCCTTCGCGAAGGTCTCGCGCTGGCTGCGCGACGACGGCCGTTTCTTCCTCCACGTCTTCGCGCATCGCGAGGCGCCCTACACCTTCGAGGTCCGCGACGACAGCGACTGGATGAGCCGCTTCTTCTTCTCGGGCGGCATGATGCCCAGCGACGACCTGGCGCTGCTGTGCCAGGACGACCTGTCGCTGCTGCAGCGCTGGCGCTGGGACGGCCGCCATTACGCGCGCACCGCGGCGGCGTGGCTGGAGCGGCTCGACGCGCACCGCGCCGAGTTGCGGCCGGTCTTCGAGTCCGTCTACGGCGCGGCCCTGGCACCGACCTGGTGGCAGCGCTGGCGGCTGTTCCTGCTCGCGGTCGAGGAGCTCTTCGCCTACGACCGCGGGCAGCAGTGGTGGGTCAGCCACTACCTCTTCGCGCCGCGGCGCTGACACGCGTCCGAGGGATCGTCCGTGAACTCGACCTTCGTCTCCGTCGCCGCGCAGGGCCTGCTGATCGCCGTGGTCCTGGGCGTCCTGACCTGGCTCTGCAGCCTGCCGACCCGGGACGCCAGCCTCGCCGATCGCGTGTGGTCCGCCTTCATCGCGATCCCGGCGGTGCTCTACGTCTGGCGCTTCGGCACCGATACCCGCACGCTGGTGATGGTGTCGCTCATCGTCGTGTGGGCGCTTCGGTTGGGCCTCTACGTCACCCTGCGCAACTGGGGCCACGGCGAGGACCGCCGCTACCAGGCCATCCGCGCGAGCAACCAGCCCGGCTTCGCGCTCAAGAGCCTGTGGCTGGTGTTCCTGCTGCAAGCGGTGCTCGGCTGGATCGTCGGTTGGCCGGTGCTGGCGGCCATCGGCCGGGACAGGACCGACTGGAGCGCCTGGGACGCGATCGGTGCCGCCATCGCCGCGATGGGCCTGCTGATGGAGGCCGTGGCCGATGCGCAGCTCACGCGCTTCCGCCGTGCGCGAGGGACGGCGGATCGCGTGCTCGACACCGGCCTGTGGCGCTGGTCGCGCCACCCCAACTACTTCGGCGAATGCTGCCTGTGGTGGGGCCTCGGCCTGATGGCGCTCTCCGCCGGCGGCCTGGGCGCCGCGTGGTCGCTGGCGTCTCCGGTGCTGATGACCGTCCTGCTGCTGCGCGTGTCCGGCGTGTCGCTGCTGGAGCAGGACATCGGCGACCGTCGCCCCGCGTACCGCGACTACATCGCCCGCACCAGCGCCTTCATCCCGTGGCCGCCCAAGCGCGGGCGCTCGCCATGAGCGCCGACCGATTCACGCGTGCTCGCGGCCGCATCGCCGCCGAGCGTGCCGCGGCGTCGGCCGCCATGGCCGCAGGCATGACCCGGGCGATGGGTCGAGCGATGGGCCGGGCGTTGGGCCGGGCGTTGGGCCGGGCGACGGCCTGCGCCGCGACGGCGCTCCTTGCCGCGGTCCCGATGATCGCCGGCGCTCAGACCTGGGACTTCGAGGTCCGGCTCGACGACAAGCCCGTCGGCACGCATCGCTTCGTGGTCAGTGGCCCGCCCACCGCGCGAGCGGTCGAGAGCAACGCTCGCTTCGACGTCAAGTTGCTGGGCTTCACGGTCTATCGCTACCGGCACGAGGCGCGGGAACGCTGGCGCGGGGATTGCCTCGCCGAGATCCACGCCCGCACCGACGACGACGGCAAGGCCCGGGTCGTCGACGCCCGCGCGCCGGCACCCGCGGAGACCGCCACCGCGAGTGCTCCCGGCACTGCGCCCTCCGAAACCTCGACCACGACGAGCGCCTCGGGCCAGGTCGGCGGCGAGGTCGCGCCGATCCCGGGTTGCGTGATGAGCTACGCCTACTGGCATCCCGCCCTGGTGCGGCAGACGCGATTGCTGAACCCGCAGACGGGTCAGATCGACGACGCCCGCTTCGAGCGGATGCCCGACGCGTCCTTGCGCGTCGGGGGACGCGAGGTCCCCGCCATCCGCTGGCACCTGTCGGCGGACGCTTCGGGCACGCGACAAGACCTGACCCTGTGGCTCGCGCGCGAGGACGGCCGATGGATCGGCCTCGACGCGCGGGTCAAGGGCGGCCGCCTCCTCACCTACCGGTTGCCCTGACCCCGCCCCTGCGCCCGGTCTCCACGCCGATACCTCCTGTCCCACCCCGGATCACCGCACGACCATGATGCCCGACACCCTCACCGACAAGCCCGTCGCCCCCGCCTGGCGATGGCCACTGGCTTATGGGCTCACCGCCGTCGTGTTCCTGGCGATGGACGGCGTCTGGCTGAGCTCGACCCAGGCGACCTTCTACAAGCCCGCGATCGGCCATCTGATGGCGGCCTCGGTCGACTGGCTCGCGGTCGCGCTCTTCTATCCCCTGTACCTCGTCGGCTTGCAGGTCTTCGCGATCGCGCCGGCCTTCGGCACCGGCCGCGCCCTCACGGCCTGCCTGCGCGGCGCGCTCTTCGGGGTGATCGCCTATGCGACCTACGACCTCACCAACCAGGCGACCTTGCGCGACTGGCCCTGGCAGGTCACGGTGATCGACATGGTCTGGGGCGGCATCGTCAGCGGGGTCTCCGCCGGCGTCGCCGCCGCGCTGGCCCTGGCTACATCCCGACGAGCGATCCGAACCAGCGGGCGATGAGCCCGTCGAAGTTCAGACGCCCCTCGACGGCCGCCACGCAGATGCACTCGCTGCCGTCCTGCACCACCGGCTGGTGATGCACCTCGCCGTCGGCGAGGTCGAAATCGCCCGGCCCGAACAGCGCGCGTCCGTCGTGAAAGCGGCCGTAGAGGACCTGCGTCAGCTCGGTGCCGCGGTGCGTGTGCTGCGGCAGATACTTGCCGGCGCCGATGCGCAGCAGGAAGACATTCGCCTCCGGCGCGTCGGGCACCGTCACGCGACTCCAGCGCATGCCGGGACCGATCCAGCGCCAGCGCGTCGCGCTGCAGTCGGCCAGCGCGCGCGGCCAGGTCGCCCCGGCCGGCAAGGGCGGTGGCGCCGGCACCTTCGCCGGCCCGGTGCCATCGCCCGCGCGGGCTTCCGCCAGGCGGTCGATCCGGGCCAGCGCCTGGGCGAGCGCGTCCTCGCGCAGGGTCGCGACGGGCTCGTCCTCGAGCACCACACCGCCGACGGCGCGCAGCATCGCGACCTTCTCGCGGCAGGCGGAGCACAGCTCGACGTGGGTCTCCACCACCAGCCGCAGGCCGACGGGCAGCTTGCCGGCGACGAGCGACAGCAGCAGATCGTCGGCGGGGTGATGGCGGATGCTGTGCGGAACCATGATCAGGACTCGAGCAGCTTGCGCAGGTGGGCCACCGCAAGCCGGATACGGGATTTGACGGTGCCCAGGGGCAGACCGAGCTCCGCCGCGATGCGCGCATGGGGTTCGTCGTCGTAGAAGGACAGGCGCAGCGCCTGGGCCTGCTCGGGCGGCAGCTGCTCCAGCGCCTCGCGCACGCGGCGCGCCTGGCGGGTGGCATGGGCGTGATCCGGCACCTCGGGCTGATCGGCCGCCAGGTGGTCGGCGTCGAAGCACTCGTCGCCGGCGCCGTCCAGCCGATGCCGGCGCCCGGCGTCGACCCGCAGATGGCGGGCGATGGTGAACACCCAGGTGGACACCGCCGCCTGCGCCGGATCGAACAGCGCCGCCTTGCGCCACACCGTCACCAGTGCCTCCTGGGCCAGTTCCTCGGCCAGCGCGTCGGCGCTGCCGGTGCGGATCAGGTAGCTCTTCACCCGGGGCGCGAAGTGCGCGAACAGCTGCGAGAAGGCCTCGCGGTCGCCCTGCTCGGCCACGCGACGCACCAGCCTCGCCCAGTCCTGGGCGGGGTCCGGCGCGGCGGCGCGGTCGGGATCGGACGAGACGAGCTTCAAGCGGCGGACTCCCGGCGTCGGGGATGAGGACAGTGGATCGCCCGGCCCGGAGGCCGGGGCGTTGACCGGTCGATCGCGTTCGAGGCTGCCCATGAGCCCTCTTACGCGTCAAACCGTCGGCTGGATCATCGCTCAGCGCGATGCCAGGCCGCCAGCGCCCCGCCAGATCCAAAACGCGAGCTCGCACGTAGAAGCAGAAACCGCGAGGACCCGCCCATGAGCCGCCCCATCGCCAAGGACCACCTGCCGCCCCCGCCCGCCAGCGAGGGGCGGCCCCTGCGCATCGCCGTCGTCGGCGGCGGCATCGCCGGCCTGTCCTGCGCCTGGCTGCTGTCCGGCCGCCACCAGGTCGAGGTCTTCGAGGCCGACGCCCGGGTCGGCGGCCACAGCCACACGGTGGACGCCCCCTGCGGGGCGGAGCAGGTGCCGGTCGACACCGGCTTCATCGTCTACAACGAACCCGCCTACCCCAACCTCAGCGCGCTGTTCCAGCACCTGCAGGTGCCGACGCGGGCCTCCGACATGTCCTTCGCGGTCAGCCTGGACCAGGGCGCGCTGGAGTACGCCGGCACCGACCTGAACGGGCTCTTCGCCCAGCGCGGCAACCTGCTGCGGCCCCGCTTCTGGGCCATGCTGCGCGACCTGCTGCGCTTCTACCGCGAGGCACCGCGCGACGCGGCCGACTGCGGCGACCTGGCGCTGGAGGCCTACCTCGACGCGCGCGGCTACGGCCGCGCCTTCCGCGACGACCACCTGTACCCGATGGGCGCGGCGATCTGGTCCTCGGCGGCGGCGGACATCGGCCGCTATCCGGTCGCGGCCTTCGTCCGCTTCTGTCAGAACCACGGCCTGCTGCAGGTGTCCGGCCGCCCGATCTGGCGCACCGTCGACGGCGGCAGCCGCGAGTACGTCCGCCGCCTGACCCGTGGCTTCAGCGACCGCATCCACCGTGACGAACCGGTCAACGTGGTCCTGCGCGAGGCCGACGGTGTGCGGCTGCGCACGCGGCGCGGCGCCTGGACCGAACGCTTCGACCACGTGGTCCTGGCCGCGCACGCGGACCAGTCGCTGCGGATGCTGCTGTCGCCGACGGAGATGGAGCGCCGGCTGCTCGGCGCCTTCCCCTACACGCGCAACCTCGCGGTGCTGCACAGCGACCCAGCCCTGATGCCGCGTCGTCGCGCCGTCTGGTCCAGCTGGAACTACCTGGCCGACCGCCGGGCGGCGCACGCCGACGGGACGAGCGCGATGCCGACGGTGACCTACTGGATGAACCGTCTCCAGCCGCACCTGCCGCAGGGCGGAAACGCGCCGCCCCTGTTCGTGACGCTCAACCCCGCGCGGCCGCCGCGGCCCGAGCACCTGATCCGCACCGAGGTCTACGAGCACCCGCGCTTCGACGCCGACGCGATGGCGGCGCAGCGGGAGTTCTGGACCCTGCAAGGGCGGCAGCGCACCTGGTACTGCGGCGCCTACCTGGGCTCGGGCTTCCACGAGGACGGCCTGCAGGCGGGACTCGCCGTGGCCGAGGCGCTCGGCGGCGTGCGCCGGCCCTGGCGCGTGGCCGACGAGTCCGGCCGCATCCACCTGGCGCCGGCGGTGTCCCCATGAGCGGCGGGCCGGACTTCCGATCGGCGCTCTATCGCGGCCGCGTGATGCACCAGCGACTGAAGCCGCTGCGGCATCGGCTGTCCTACCGCGTGTTCTCGATGCTCATCGACATCGACGAACTGGCCGCCCTGGACGCTCGCCTGCGCTGGTTCTCGGTGGGGCGATTCAACCTCTTCAGCTTCCGGCCGACGGACCATGGCGACGGTCAGGCCACCGACGGCCCCGGCCTGCGCGCCCATCTCGAGGCCCGCCTGCGCGAGGCCGGCCTGCGCGGTGGCGGCGCGATCCGTCTGCTGACGCTCCCGCGCCTGCTGGGCTACGCCTTCAACCCGCTGAGCGTCTGGTTCTGCGACGCACCGGAGGGCGGGCTGCAGGCCATCGTCTACGAGGTCAACAACACCTTCGGCCAGCGCCACAGCTACCTGATCCCCGTCGACGACGCGGCGCGCGACGACGGCCCCATCGCGCAGCGCTGCGACAAGCGGCTCTACGTCTCGCCTTTCCTCGGCATGGACCTTCACTACCGCTTCCGCGTCGAACGGCCGCGGGAGGCGCTGTCCCTCGGCATCAGCGTCCACGAAGGCGCGGCGGCGCCGGGGATCGGGCACGGCGGTCTCCCGCTCGATGCGGCGCGTCACCGGGTTGCCGATGCCGATGCGGGCCGACGTTCCGATCCGGACGCCCGTGACGCGGCGGGCGCCGCCGTCCTGAACGCGCGACTGGACGCGACGCGCGGGGCCTTGACGGACGCGGCGTTGCTGCGCCTGCTGGTGGCGTACCCGCTGCTGACGCTCAAGGTGATCGTCGGCATCCACTGGGAGGCGCTGCGGCTCTGGATCAAGGGCGCTCGCCTGCAGCCAAGGCCCGACGCCCCACGCCAACCGATGACCGTCGTCCGCCCCGCCGACCCGACCTGAGGACTCCGCCATGCATGAGGACACGCTTCCGCCGCCGAGCACCGGCCCCCTGACACCACCGATGGCCGCGGCGAGCTCGACGGCCGAGCCACGACCGCTCTCCTCCGCCTGGCTGAGCGGCCTCCCGAACTCGCCCGTCGGGGTGCCGCTGCGCGCGCTGCTGACGCGCATCCAGCACGGTCAGTTGACCTTGGTGCTGCCCGGCGGCCGACGCGTCGAGGCGATGGGTCCGCTGCCCGGACCGCGCGCCGAACTGCGCCTGCATCGCTGGCGGCCCGCGCTGCGCATGGCGCTGCAGGGCGACCTCGGCTTCGCCTTCTCCTATCGCGACGACGACTGGAGTTCACCGGACCTGACGGCGCTGCTTGCCTTCGGCATCGCCAACGAGACGGCGCTGGGCGCCCTCGCCGATGTGCGCGGACCGGCGCGCTGGCTGTCGGCGATCCGGCATCGCGCCCATGCCAACACCCGGCGCGGCAGCCGCCACAACATCGCGGCGCATTACGACCTGGGCAACGACTTCTACCGCCGCTGGCTGGACGACAGCATGCTGTACTCGAGCGCGCTGTATGCGGGCGCCCCGTCGCCGGACGCGCCGCCCCGGCGGTCCATCCCTGCGACGGACGCTCCAGAGAACCGGGAGAGCCCCGACGATCTGGCGGCCCCCTCGCTCGAGGCGGCGCAGGCGCGTCGCCTGGACCGCATCGTCGCGTTGCTGGACCTGCGGCCCGGGCAGCGCGTGCTGGAGATCGGCTGCGGCTGGGGCACCTTGGCGGCGGAGCTGGCACGCCGCTGCGGGGTCACGGTGGTCGGCGTGACGCTGTCGACCGAGCAGCTCGCCTTCGCCCGGGAGCGCGCCGTGCAATGGGGCGTGGCGGACCGTGTCGACCTGCGGCTGCAGGACTATCGCGACGTCGAGGGCCAGTTCGATCGCATCGTCTCGATCGAGATGATCGAAGCCGTCGGCGAAGCCTTCTGGCCGACCTACTTCGCGACGCTGCGCGAGCGGCTGCTGCCCGGCGGCCACGCGCTGCTGCAGGCGATCACCATCGCCGAGGACCGATTCGAGCACTACCGCGCCAGCCCGGACTTCATCCAGCGCTGCATCTTCCCCGGCGGCATGCTGCCCACGCCCGAGCGCATGGCCGATCAGGCCCGGCGCGCGGGTCTGGGCTTCGCCACCGAGCTGCGTTTCGGCCGCGACTATGCCCGCACGCTCGCGGAGTGGCGCCGCCGCTTCCAGGCCGAATGGCCGGCGATCCAGGCGCTGGGCTTCGACCTGCCCTTCAAGCGGCTGTGGGAGTACTACCTCAGCTACTGCGAGGCGGGCTTCCTGGCCGACCGCGTGGACGTCGGGCTCTACCGCCTGGACCGGCCAGGCGGACACGCCGCGCCACGCCTCAGCGCGGTGGCGTAGGCCCGCGCTGGCGACGCGACGAGGTCGACGGCGTCATCCAGGAGGTCGAGGTCGAGGTCGGGGTCGAAGTGGAGGTCGAGGTGGAGGTCGAGGTCGACGAAGCGGGCTCGGCAGCGGAAGGCGCGGAGCCCGCGGGCGCGGACGGCGGCGGGGCCGCGGAGGCGCGATCCGGCGACGAGGCCGTCACCGGCGCCACGCGGGCGGCCGGACGGCGCGGCGGCGCGGCGGGCTTGGCCCGGACGGCCTGACGCGCCCTGGGATACATCGCCAGCACGCTGGCCATCGCCCCGCCCCAGACCGTCGGCTCGACGTCCAGCCACGTCGCCACCACCGGCGCGGCGAGCACCACGTAGGCGATGCCGATGTCGTTCCTGACGCGCGCGGCCTCGTCCTCGGTGAGCATGAGCAGGACGTCCGCTCGCGCCTTCCTCATGGCACTGCGTCGACGCAGGAAGCGCAGCGAGGTCCACAGCATCCACACGGCGATCGCCCAGAAGAAGCCGCCGAGCGCCACGGGCGCCCAGTGCTCGAAACCGTCCGGTGACCGCATCGCCACGTAGCCCAGCACCGCGACGACCGGTGCGGCCATCAGCAGCTGCTTCATCAGCTCGCGGGTCTCGGCGAAGTCTTTCTTGGACTCGAAGAAGCGGCCGAGCGTGTACAGCAGCAGCGCCGCCACGCCGAAGGCGGCGAAGGTGAGCCCGAGGACGATGACCTCGGAGGACTGGAGGAACTCGCGCATGGGGCGCGAGTCTCGCACGCCGGGCCGTCAGGCCATCACCTCACCCAGCGCTCGCCCGGAGGAACTCGCGCATGGGGCGCGAGTCTCGCACGCCGGGCCGTCAGGCCATCACCTCACCCAGCGCTCGCCGGTCTCGCCCGGCTCCCCGCCCTGGCCGAAGAACACCAGCGCGGCCACGGCGCCGTCGGCCTTGCGCTCGACCTTGACGAGGCCGACGTTGCCGTCCATCCCCAGGCGGTCCGGGCCGATGGGCACCAGCGTCAGGATCGGCCGCCCCTGGCGCAGCCAGCGCAGCTTGCCGTCCTGCAGCTGGATTTCGCGCTTCGCGTTCGCATCCGCCTGCTGCTGGTAGGGACCGACGTAGGCCTGGAGCTGCTCGGCGGTCTGCGACACGGGGACCAGCTCCGGATACGGCTTGCCGATGACGTAGGCCGCCAGCTTGGTGCCGGCCATGCCCATATTGAAGCCCGGTCCGTCGGTGTTGCGCAGCAGGACGATGCTGGTGCCGCTGCGCGGCAGGTAGATCAGCCGGCTGGAGAAGCCATGGATGCCGCCGCCATGCTCGAGCTTCGGTTCACCGCGCAGCGTGCCCGCCGTGATGCCGAAGCCGTAGCCGGCAGCCTTGGCCGCGCCCTGGGGAGTGATCATCTGCTCGTACATCGCGGGCGACAGCAGCTTGCCGCCGTGCAGCGCGCGGTTCCAGCGCCACAGGTCCTGCGCGTCGGAGACCAGCGCCCCCGCCGCCTGCGGCTGCGTCATGCTCAGCAGGCCCGCGATCGTCAGACCCGCGTCGCGGTCCAGGCTGTAGCCCGCCGCCATGCGCGGCACGATGCGGTCCTCGCCGGGATAGACGATCTGCTGGAGGCCGGCCGGCGCCAGCACCTGCTCCTGGATCGCCTGGTGCCAGGTCTTGCCCGTGATCGCCTCGATCACGGCGCCCACCAGCACGTAGCCCGAGTTGTTGTAGGCGTAGCGCTCGCCGGGCTTGAAGTCGACGGGCTGGTCCTTGAACTCCGCGATCAGCTGCCGGGTGTCGAGCTCGCGCCGGATCGGGTTGTTCATGTAGCCCGGAATCCCGGTGTAGCTCTTCACGCCGGAGGTGTGGTTCAGCAGCTGGCGCAGCGTGATGCCGTCGCCCTGGGGATAGTCCGGCAGGTACTTGGACAGCGGATCGTCGAGCTGGGCGCGGCCCTGGTCGATCAGCTTGAGCAGCGTGGCCGAGGCGAACTGCTTGGTCACCGAGCCGATGCGGAAGCGCTGGTCCGGCGCCAGGGGCACGCCCAGCTCGATGCTCGCCATGCCGCGGGCGCCCTGGTAGAGCAGCTGATCGCCGCGCGCGACCAGCACCACGACGCCGGGGCCGTCGGCGGCGAGCTTCTGATCGTCGAAGAGCTTCCGCACGTAGGCGCCGACCTGGGCGGCGTCCGGCAACGCGGCGGTCGCGGTGGGGCCAGGACTTGCCCCCGGGGGCGCGGTGGCGGCGGGATCCGCCGCATGGGCCAGGAAGGGCGCGGCCAGCAGGCCGGCCGTGAACAGGCGTCGAGTCCATCGCATCATCGAGTCTTCTCCCTGAGAGGTGTGGGCCGCCGTGCGGGGCCGGGGCCGTTGTGCCGGACGGTCATCCGGTGGCCGTGAAGGGCGCGCGACAGCATGCCGCCCGGGGCCGACCGGCCGTCCTCGAATGCGACGGAACGCCGTCTGGCGGCGATGAACTGCGGCGCGGGACTGCCCGCCGTTTCTGCGCCGGCACACCGCCGTCCGCATCGACCGCAAGGCAATCCGCCACGAATGGCCGCGATTCGGCTGCGATGTCATTCGGCTGTGCGATGGCGCGCTCACGCCTGGGCCGCCGCGGTGCGGGTCCGCATCGGCGCGGGGCGATCTACGCGTCTTGCGAGCGCATCGCGGCGCCGGACTTCTGGTCGGCGTCATGCACGGCCGCTACGCTCATCCGGTCACGATCATCACAGGCATCTGCCGGAGACACACATGCCCTTCCGTTCTTCCCGCGCGCTGACGCGCCGTACCGTCGTCGGCCTGGCCGCGGCGCTCTGCGGCGCCGCCGCCCTGCCGGCTTTCGCCGACGACGCCTTCCCGTCCAAGCCCATCCGCTTCATCGTCCCGTACGCGGCCGGCGGCACCACCGACCTGGTCGCGCGCACGGTCGGCGCGCACATGTCGCAGACGCTGGGCCAGACCGTGGTCATCGAGAACCGCGGCGGCGCCGGCGGCAACCTCGGCATGGACGCGGTCGCCAAGGCCGCGCCGGACGGCTACACCGTGGGCATGGGCGCGATCTCGACGAACGCGCTGAACCCGCACATCTATCGCAAGATGTCCTTCGATCCGCGCAAGGACTTCAGCGCCATCGGCCTGCTGGGCAACTCGACCATCGTGCTGGAGGTGGGCGCCTCGGTGCCGGTCAAGACCGTGGCCGAGTTGCGCGCCTGGGCCGCGAAGAATCCGGGCTCGCCCTTCGGCACCGCCGGCGCGGGGACGTCGATGCATCTGGCTGGCGTGCTGTTCGGCCAGCTGAGCCATACGGAATGGACGCACGTGCCCTACAAGGGCAGCGCGCCGCTGATCACCGACCTCATCGGCGGTCAGGTGCCGGTGGCCTTCGACAACCTGCCCGCGTCGCTGCCGCACATCCAGGCCGGCAAGCTGCGCGCGCTGGCGGTCGCGGGTTCGCAGCGCTCGCCGGCGCTGCCGGACGTGCCGACGCTGGCGGAGGCGGGGCTGCCGGGGTACTCGGTGGAGCCGTGGTTCGGGGTCTACGGTCCGGCGCATCTGCCGGCGCCGGTCGTCAAGAAGCTGCAGACGGCGCTGCAGGCGGCGCTGGCGGATCCGGGCGTGAAGGAGAAGCTCGCGGCCGCGGGGTTCTCGCCGAAGTCCTCGACGGCCGCGGAGCTCGAAGCGCTCAGCGCGCGCGAGTATGAGCGCCTGGGCAAGGTCGCCAAGAGCGCGAAGATGTCGGCGGATTGAGGCCGCACGGGCTGCCGCGCTGCGGGAGCCCCCACCCTCCCCTCGCCCTCTCCGGCCTGCGGAAGAGAGTCAGGTCTTGCCCCCTCTCCCGCTTGCGGGAGAGGGTCGGGGTGAGGGTCTTCCGGCTCAGAGCCTCTGACTCACCGTCAGCTTGACGTTGCGCCCCGGCGCATAGACCGCCTCGGCCAGATACGGCTGCACGCTGCGGTTGAACAGGTTGTCGACGCTCAGCATCACGCGCGACTCCGACCACCTGCCCTTCCCCTGCCACTGGGCGAAGAGCCCATGCAGGCCATAGCCCTTGGACCGCGGCAACGCATACGCCACGATCTCGTCGTCCGGCACCTTGTTCTGCGCCGCGACGAACTTCCCTTGCCAGCCGGCCGCGAGCCCCAGCGCGGGCCACTTGCCGCCGATCACCACCACGGCCTTCGGTGCGCCGATGTCGATCAGCGGCTGGTTCTTGTCCGCCCACGGATTGCGGATCGAGCCGCGATGCTCCCCCCGCATCCACGCCATCGACAGGCTCGCGAAGCCGCCCCGCTGCTCGTAGTGCGTCTCCGCCTCGACGCCCTCGCTGCGATACCCCGGGAGGTTGCGATAGAACGGCATGTTGGGCGGCCGCTCGGTGCCGGGCTCCACGAAGATCCCGAAGCGCTTGTGGATGTTGTCGTGCACGAGGTTGCGGAAGACCGTGACCGTCGCCGCCAGCGCATCGCCCTGCGCCAGCCAATCGCCGCGCTCGTACTTCGCGCCGCCGCGCAGCGCGGTCACCCGCTCCTTGCGGAGTCCGCGGCTCGTGGCCGGCGCGCTCGACGCGGCGGACTGCACCTCGAAGAGCTCGTCGATCACCGGCGCGCGCCAGGTCCGGCCGGCATCGGCGAAGAGCGCCGTGCGCGTCGTCGCCTGCCAGCTCGCCGACAGATGCTGCGACCAGCCGCGGTGGTAGACCGTGCGGTAGTCATGGCCCGCCTTCGGGTCGTTGTAGCGCGGCGCGACGTTGGGCTGCCCCGCCGTGCGCACCTCGTCGTAGCGCAAGCCCGGCGTCAGCGTGAACGCGCCCCAACGCAGCTCGTCCTCGAGCCAGCCCGAGACGGTGCGCTGCTCGCCGGACGGCATGTAGTAGGGCTGGAACCAGCCATAGTGATAGCTGGCGTCGGTCGTCTTCGTGTGCAGGAACATCAGCGTGTCGCGGTCGTGGCGCTGGGCCTGCAGCCCCGTCGCCAGCGTATGACGGAGGCTGCCGGTCTCGAAGCGCGCGGTGTTGCTGACATCGAGTTGCCGATCGCGATAGCTCGCATGGCTCTCCTTGCCCAGGCTCGCGGCGAAGTCACTGGTGATCGAGTCGGGCCGCGAGTCGTCCTGCTTGCTCGACGACTGCGTGAGCCGCACCGCCAGGTCGATCAGCGGGTTGGCCGTCGGCGCCCAGGTCCACAGCAGCGATTGCGTGCGGTCGACCTGATCGCGCCACAGCACCTTGCGCAGCCAGGCTTCGCGCTCGCCATACCGGGCGATCTCGGCGGGCGTGGGCGCGGGTACCTCGTCGCGCTTGGCGGCGAAAGGCGCCCAGGCCTTGCCGCGTCCCTCGATGTCGGACAGCGTCAGTCGCGCCTCCCCGAGGTTGACCGTGAGCTTCGCGAGCACGGACCGGCTGTGGGTCTCGGAGAACTCGTAGACGCTGCCGTCCGCGCGCGTCTGGTCGCCGGAGTCCCGACCGGTGACGGCGATCAGGAATTGCCAGGGCAGCGCGGTCCCCGGCTCCGAGCGCGCGAACAGGCTGCCCGAGCCGATGCGCTGGTCGTCGTTGCTGGCGAAGCCCAGCTTGACCAGCCCACCGACGCGCTCGCCGGGGCGCAGCAGGTCCTCGGCATCCTTGCTCTCGACCAGGATGGTCCCGCCGAAGCCGCCGTTGCCGTAGCGGACCGAGTGCGCGCCCTTGTCGACGGTGATGCGCTTGATCAGCTCGGGCTCGATGAAGATCGATCCCTGCCGGTACTTCTCGAAGCCCTTGTTGGCTCCGTCCAGCTGGACGCGGATGTCCTCGACATCGCCGAAGCCCCACATGTTCAGGCTCTGGCCGCCGGGGCGGAAGCTGCCGTTGAGGTCCACGCCCGGGAGGTTGTCCAGCAGCTGCTGGACGCTCAGCGCCTGCTGGCGCTCGATCTCGTTGGGCGTGATGCTGGTCTTGCCCGGCGCGACGCTGCGCACGCCGTAGATGGTGACCTTGCCGAGGTCGGTGGCGGCGTCCTGGGTCCGGTTCGCGGTGGTCGTGCTGGCGGTCGTGCTGGCGGGCGAAGAGGCTTCGGAGGCGGCCGGTCCGGCGGCCCAGGCGGTGGCGCCGATCAAGGCGCCGAGGAGGGGGAGGAGCTTGAAGGACCCGGAATTGACGGTTCGGTGTTTTCTATTTTCTTGATGCACGACAGACACTTACAACACAGATGCGAATTATTCGCAAAAAGTGTAGCAGCGCTTGTCGGGTCTGTGAACAGGGCGTGAAGAAAGACCCTCACCCCAACCCTCTCCCGCAAGCGGGCGAGGGAGCAAGACCTGTCCCCTCACTCGCCAGCTGACGCATAAGCAAGACCTGGCCCCAGTCTCGAGGATCCTTGGAGCAACGTTGCTCGGTGCCTCGCAGCTCCCTCTCCCGCTTGCGGGAGAGGGTGGGGGTGAGGGTCTTCGCGCTCTCAGACCGCCACCATCCTGCGCATCGCCACCAGCTCCTTCGGCGGCGCGACGAAGGCACTGAGCCGGTCCGCGGTCGCGGCGACCGCCGAGGCCGTCTCCAGGTTGCGCCGCGACGCGCCCTCCGATTCCAGCGTGGCGCGGTTGACCTCCGACAGCGCCGTCTCCAGTTGCTGCGCGGCCGTGGACTGCTGCAGCGTGGCCATGCGGATCTCGCGACTGGCGGTGTCGGACGCGACGACGCGCGCGGCGATCAGATCGAGCGCGGCATCCACCTCGCCGAAGAGCGTGGAACTGGCCTCCACCGCCTTGAACCCGGCCTCGGTGGACATGATGGTCGCGTTGGACGAGTTGCGGATGGACTCCAGCTGCGACTTGATGTCCATCGCATCGGTCCGCATCTTCTCGGCCAGGCGCCGGATCTCCTCGGCCACGACCTGGAAGCGCTGCCCCGCCTCGCCGGCGGCGAAGGCCTCGATGGTGGCGTTGATGGCCAGGATGTTGGTGCGCTCGGCCAACTCCTCGACCGTGGTGAGCACGGTGGCGGCGCCCTGCACTTCGCGGCCCAGCGCGGTCATGTGCTCGACGACGCGGTCGATCTGGCCGCGCATCGCGCCGACGGTGTCACGGGCACGCAGCATGGCCTGGCTGCCGGCCTGCGCGGCGCGGGTGCTGGCCGCGGCGATGTCCTCGACCTCGGACGAACGCTGCGCGATCTGCTTCGCGGCGGCCTGCACCTCGTGCATGGTCGACGACAGCTGGACCGCCGCGGAGGCCGTCTCCTTGGCCGCCCCCGCCTGCAGTTGAGAAGAGGCCCGCAGGTCCCGCACCTGGCCGGTGAGCTCCATCGCCGCGCCGCCGATGGTCTGCATCAGCCGGCGCTGCAGCGCGACGCCGATCCAGGCGACCAGCGCGAGCCCGGCGACCACGCCGCCGATGGACACGCGCTTCACGAGCCGGGTGGTGTCGGTCATCTCCGCGGTGCGCGCGTCCAGCACGGCCACCTCGGCGGCCTCGAGGTCCGACAGCCGCTTGCGCAGGGTCTCCAGGCGGCGGCGGCTCTCGGCGGCCTTGGGATGGCGGGTGACCTCGTCCAGCGACAGCGTGGCGCGCTGGGCGATGCGCTCGCGATAGAGATTGATCAGCCCGGGGACGTCCTCGTCGACGGCGTCCATCACGGACGCGTGCTCCATCCAGATCGCCGAGGCTTTCATCGCGGCGAGGCGCTCGCGAATGTCGAGCACGGCCTTCTCGAAGGGTTCGAGGTAGACGCGGTCGTTGGAGAGGATGTAGGAGCGCTGGGTGGTGTCGGCGACGGTCAGCGCGTCCGCGAACGTGGTGAGGTCACGCAGGGCCTGGTGGCTCTGGTTGGCGCGGGCGGAGGCGTGCTCCATCAGGAAGGCGCTGCGCACGGCGAGCCCACCGACGATGCACAGGACCGCGAACGCGAGCGCGAAGCCGATGGCCAGGCTGCGGCCGTATGTCTTCATGGGATCCTCCCTTCGGACACCTCCCTGACGGTGCCGGGTCGAGGTGGACTCTAAGGGAGATACTCCCCCGATGTCCACGATCCGCCGCCTCCCTCCCCCGTCCGACAGCCGCCTCGCGGCGGAATACGCGGCCGCCTCCCACACGGATGCCTTCGCCATCACGCTCAAGGACGACGCGCCCGACGACGCCGTGGCGCTCGCGCGCGCGGTGCTGGAACACCCGCCGGGCTGGTTCCGGGTTCTGCTCGGCATCCGCGACGCCATGGTCAGGCCGCTCGGTCTGAAGACGAGTTCGGCGATGCGGGCGCACCTCGCCGCCAACGGCATCGCGCACGTCGGCATGTTCCGCGTGCTGTCGTCGACGCCGGAGGAAGTCGTCTTCGGCGAGCAGGACAAGCACCTGGACTTCAAGCTTTCCATCCTGATCCACCGCCCCGCCGGCGCCGCGCACCGCGAGGCGGTCGCCACGACGACTGTCCGCTGCCACAACCTGCTCGGCCGCTTCTACCTCGCGGCGATCATGCCGGGGCATGTGCTGGCGGTGAAGTCGCATCTGGCCGCGGCGGCGAAGCTGCACGGCGTCGCCTGATCCAGCCGGCTCGAGGCGTTCAAGGGAGCGCCCGGGCCGACGCATCCCGCGTGGCCCGGCGCCCAGGGCTCACGCCCCCTGGTGCGTCGCCTGCTCCTGGGCCTTGCGGCCCGCGGTGAGCCACAGGATCAGCGCGAACACGGCGCCGGCGACGCTGGCCAGACCGAAGAACAGCATCATCGATTCGTAGCCCGCCGGGTTCTGGGCGCTCGCGCCGGCGCGGTCGTTGAGCCAGCCCGCGACCACGTTGGCGCCACCGATGCCGGCGTTCTGCGCCACCCACATCAGGCCGATGGCCGTGCCGAAGCGGGCCGGCGCCACCAGCTTGCTGGTCAGCGGCCACATGACCGCCGGCACCAGCGAGAAGCTGATGCCGATCAGCGCCGTCGAGATCCACAGGCTGGCCGAGGTCAGCGCCATCGTCGCGATCGCGATGGGCAGCAGCAGCGCGCCGAAGGCCAGGAAGGGCGCGTAGCGGCCGACGCGGTCGCACAGCCAGCCGAAGGCCGGCGTGGCGAAGACCGCCGCCAGGAACACATAGCTGTTCATCGCGCCGGCCGAGGCCAGGTCCAGCCCGTGCACGTGCTGGAAGTACTTGATCGAGAAGGTGCTGCGGAAGGCCAGGATCACCGAGTACCAGAGCACGCACAGCGCCAGCAGGTACCAGTAGGCCTTGCCGAAGTGCAGCAGGTCGCGCAGCACGAAGGGCTGGGACTGCTTCTCGGCGGCGCCCTTGTCGGCGACGCGGCGGTCGATCCACCAGTACAGCACCGCGGCGACGAAGGACGCGAAGGCCGCGGCCGCCGCGATCAGCAGGGGCGGCTGCCAGCCCGCCGCGTAGGCATGGGCGAACCAGGTCGGCGACATGTCCGAGGAGAAGGAGCCCAGGCGCCCGATGGACAGCGTCAGGCCCATCGCGAAGGCCACGTTGCCGCCGACGAAGTACTGCGCCAGCACCGCCAGCGTCGCGATGCCGAAGGTCTCCGCGCCGATGCCGAACAGCAGCCGCCCCGCGGCCATGCCGAAGAAGTCCGGGCTGAAGGCGGTGAGCAGCGCGCCGGCCAGGCAGATGGCCGAGGTCCACACCGTCACGCGCGCGGCGCCGAAGCGGTCCACCAGCACGCCGCCGACCAGGATCAGCAGCACGTTGGGCAGGTTGTAGATGGCGTTGAGCAGGCCGACCTGGGTGTCGGTGAAGCCGCGCTGGCTCTGCAGCGCGTCGGCCACCGGGCCGATCGAGTCGTAGACGTAGTAGTTGCCGTACAGCGCCGCCGCCACCAGGGCGCAGATCAGCCACGCGGTGCCGCGGCTCGGGGTCTTGTCGTTCATTCGGAACCCTTGGAATTCGCTTGCGGTCGTCGATGGACCGAAGGGGCGGATTCTCGGCCAAGTCCCCCGCCCGCCCGGCCCGGCCACCCCCGTGATTTCCCCGGATCGCCCCGCGACGCGAGGCCCGCGCGTGAAGCCCGCGTGAGCGCCGGGTCGCCTCCCAGTTCGGGCGAGACCCGGCGGGAAGGGCGGGATGCGCGGGCCGCGCATCGCCCCGTGCGGTAACGGCCGGTAAGCGGCGCCGGGACGACGCGACATTCAGCGACGCGTACACCCTTCGGTGGGGAGCGGACGGCCACACATTTGCGCTATGGTCGCCGCCGTTTCCGCTTTCATCGCAGACGCTGCGCCCAGGAGATCGACATGGCCATCGCGCGCTTCCCCCATTACCGCCGCTCTTCCCTGCCCCGCGCGGGCTCGATGCTGGCCCTGGCCGCCGCCGTGGGGCTGGCGGTGACCTTGCTCGCGGGCTGCGGCAAGCAGGGCGCGACGCTGGGCGAGGGCAGCTCGGAGATCACCGGCTCGGCCGGCCCCGCGGGCGCCAGCAAGGCCAATCGCGAGCTGATGAAGTGCGACGCGCCGGTGGCGACGCTGGCGCTGGTCGAGAACCCGAACGGCTACACGATCTCCGGCGCCAACGGCCTGCCCAACACGCCGCTGCCGCTGGTGCGGCTGCTGGCCCAGCAGAGCGGCTGCTTCCGCGTCGTGGATCGCAACTCGGGCCTGAAGGCGACGATCAAGGAGCAGGAGCTCAAGGACGCCGGCGTGCTGCGCAGCGAAGGCAACACCGTGCACAAGGGCCGCGGCTACGAGGCGCAGTACACGCTGATCCCCAGCCTGACCTTCAGCGAGCAGGACGCGGGCCGCCAGGTGGGCGGCATCCTGGGCATGATCCCGGTGCTGAACAAGTTCGTCGGCGCGGCGGAGCAGATCAAGCTCAAGGAAGCGCAGGTGGCGCTGCTGCTGACCGACAACGAGACGACCGAGCAGGTCGCCGCGGCGACGGGCTCGGTGCGGGTGACCGACCTGGGCATGGGCGGCCTGGTGCTGGGCAAGCTGGGCGGCGCCGCAGGCGCCGGCTGGGCCAACAGCAACGAGGGCAAGGTCATCGCCGCCGCCTTCCTCGACGCCCACAACCAGCTGGTGACGCAGGCGAGGATGCTGCAGGCGAAGGAACTGCCGGATCCGGTGCCGATGAAGAAGACCGGCGACGGCGCCAAGAAGGCGGCGACGGGCGCTTGAGAACCCCTCTCCCACTGCGTGGGAGAGGGGCAGGGGGTGAG
>NZ_BCYP01000018.1 GCF_001598255.1 Mitsuaria chitosanitabida ATCC BAA-476 = NBRC 102408 | reverse complement strand
CAGGGGGTGAGGGCCGTGGCACACAGCGAGCACCACTCGTTGCAGCCCGGAGGCTCGCTGACTCACACGGCCCTCACCCCCACCCCTCTCCCGCGCAGCGGGAGAGGGGCTCAGAACACCAGATGCCCGAACGCCTCCGGCACATGGAAGTTGGCCACCGGCGTGTTCGTCGGGCTCCATGACGAGAACTGCCGCGTCTCCTTGTTCCCCTCGATGCGGAACAGGTTGATGCGCCACCCCTCCAGCGCTTCCCGGCGCTTCGACGCCAGCGCCGGCAAAGGGATGCTCAGTTCCGCCGTCCACATGCGGTGACGCTCGTCCCGCGACACGCGCGCCTGGCACGCATCGATCAGCCGCTTGCGGCCCTGCCCGTCCACCTCCAGGTCCATCACGAACCCGTTCGGCGACACCTCGATCTCGCGATAGCGCCGCGTCCCCACGTCCTGCGGCGCCTGGAGGAACACCTCCACCACATCACGCTCCCACAGCGGCCAGATCGCCGTCGGCGAGACCTCGCGGTCGTAGACGTGCAGCGCGTTGTAGCGGCTCAGGAAGCGCAGATGCAGCATCCCGTCGCCATGCAGCATCTGCACCCGCGTCGACTGCGTGCCCCGCAGCGGCTGGCCGCGCCAGTCATGCGCGAAGAAGATTGACGGCGCGTCCTCCCAGGCCGACGCCAGCGGGAACCGATCCCGCCCCCGCAGACGCGTCGGCAGACGCGCCACCCGCGCCATCGGCAGCGGGCTCGTCCCTTCCAGCACCGCCTCGATCAACAGGTGCTCCTTGAACGCGACCTTCAGCATCGGCTTCGCCGCATCGACGCGTCCGAGATCCACCCCGTTCACGTAGTCGCGGATCCTCCACACGCCCGGTCCCAGGCCGCGCAGGGTCACCGCGCCGTCCCAGCTCGGGGCGTAGAAGGCGTAGTGCATGACACCGTTCTTCTCGACGACATGCGTCTCCGGCTTGTCGAAGGCGATGTCATAGAGCTCGCCACGGCAGGTCCCGTCGGACAGGCCCTTCGCGTTGTGCGCCGAGATCCACCGGCGCCAGTGCGTCTCGCGCTCCGGCGTGAGCAGGAAGGAATCCTTGGGCTTGGGGTCCTCGGGCCAGGTGAACTTGGTGGACACCACCGCGCCCACCCCCACCGACGACGCGAAGTCCATGCCGCCGGTCGACAGCTCCACATGGTCGCCCGCGTAGGCGGACCAGCGCCCCATCTGCGCCTTCAACGCCTTGCCCTTGTGCCGCACCTGCCAGCTCGACAGCGGGTCCGAGGCCGGCGCCTGGTCGATCCACGGCATGTTGTGGAAGGCGTAGCTGGTGCCGCAAGGGCAGACCTCCACCACCGCCTCGGGATTCACCGCGTGCGCCGACTCCCACATCACGCGGTAGAACTCCGCCATCCGCTCGTACGAGTCTTCCGGCTTCGCATGCCGGTGCTTGGGGTTGAAGCACGGCGCGACCGCGTTCAGATGCTGGCCGTCGATCTTCAGACCGTCGAAGCCCCACTCGCCGATGATCTTGCGGAACATCGCCGCCGTGCGCTCCTGCGTCCCCTTCGCGCCCGGGCACAAGTAGAAGCAGTTCCACCACGTGATCGCCTGCGGCGCGCCATCCTTGTCCAGCAGCAGGAGGTCGGTGTGCGCATGCAGTTCGTCGCTGCCCGGCGCCACCGCCAGCGGCGCGATCCACAGCCGCGCCTTCATGCCGCGCGCGTGGATGTCGGCGACCAGCGCCTTCATGTCCTCCTCGCCGCGCGGGAACTTCGCCAGATCGATGTCGAACCAGTCGCCCGTCGCCCGCTGCCAGCCATCGTCCAGCACGGCCCACTTCAGGCCGAGTTCCTGCGCCTTCGGCAGCGTCGCCCGGACGCGGTCCAGCGAGAAGTCGCGCTCGTAACCCCAGGCGCACCACACCGCGTCGTGCGCGTCGCGCGGCGGCTCCGGCGCGACCAGACCCTGCGCGTTCATCAGGCGCCGATAGCGATCCAGCGGCACGAAGCAGTCGCCGTCGTGCACCGCGACGAAGGCCAGCGGCAGCACCAGCGACTCGCCCGGCGCGAGCGTGCGCGCCACGTCGCCGCGCAGGGCGATGTCGACCTGGTCGCCGACCGCCTTGACCGGCAGCGAGACCAGCCGCGGCAGCGTGTCCAGATGCCCGACGGCCACGCCCACGTCGCGCCGCCACACGTCGACCAGCGGCGTGCCGCCGCCGTAGTCCGACGAATCCATGCCGAAGAAGTTGCGCTGCTCGAAACCGCGCTTGAGCGGCTGCATCCAGTCGCGCCGGTCCGTGTGCGTGGCGCCTGAGTAGGTCCACCACCCGCCCGCATGCCGCGGCGACGCCAGCAGCCGATGCGAGGCGACGGTCCACCCCTGGACCGCCAGCGGCTTGTCGGATCGATTGACGAAGGCCACCTCGATCAGCGCCACGCCAGGATGCTCATCCAGCAGCGTGACCTTGACGGTCTTCTCGACGGCGGCGCCCGCCGCCTGGCCGACCATCGTCAAGCCCTGCCCGGCGCCGAACGGCGTCGCGCCGCTGCTCGGAACCGCGCTGACCAGCGCGAACCGGTCGAGCGTGCGGCTCTTCATCGGGACCGGCAGGGGCGCCGCTTCCGCGCCCAGGGCCGCCACCGCGGCGCCGGCCGCGGCCGCTGTCGGCTCGGCGATGACGAGTTGCTCGCCGGCATCGAAGCCGGTCAGCGCCTGCGGCCGCGCGCCGTCGACGCGCACCACGCGGCTGCGCATGCGTTCGTCGAACTGCAGCGAGATCCGCTCATCCTGCAAGCGCACGTGGCCGCGGCCGAGGTCGGCGGCGCGGGCCGAGGCCGCCGCGCCGGCGGTCGCCGCGAGCGCGATGCGTGGCGTCATCGTCGCGACCGGCGCGGCCCCCAGCCATTGGAGGAAGGCGCGGCGCGCCGTCATCGGGCGGCCTTCCAGGCCGTGGGGAAACTGCGCTCGGCGTTGAGGTGATACAGCTTGTCGACGACGGCGCGCGGCAGTCCCAGGCCTTGCACCGGTTGATCCAGGTCATCCACCTTGAAGCTCTCCTCCGTGTTGAAGTAGCGCCAATGCATGCGCCACACCGGCTCCACTTCGCGCAGCAGCTCGGCCCCGGATTGTTGGGGAGGCTGCGAGACGTCGGTGCCGTACATCAGACGGTCCTGGTACTTGACCATGAAGCGTCGCACCTTCTCGCGGTCCTGCTGGCTCTGGTACTGCAGCTGACCGATGCGCGCGGCGAGGTCGACCTTCGCGAGCGGGAAGCGGTCCAGAAAGGCCGCGAGCTCGTCGACGTCGCGCTCCAGCGAGGCCATGTGCATGCCGATGAACCTCAGCGTCGGATGCGCCGCGACCATGCGGTCGCGCGCGGCCATCTGGTCCTCCCAGCTGGGCATCTCGGGGTGCAGGGCCATGTGGTACTGCGGGTGATGCGCGAAGTACTCGCGGTCGTTGTTGACCGTCATCTTGTCCAGCGGCAGCCAGCAGTTGTGCGGCTCGCCCTGGTGCCCCAGCAGCGGGATGCCGCGCCGCGCCAGCCAGGAGAACAGCGGCGAGAAGCGCGCGTCGTCGATCATGACCAGCGTCCCGTCGGGCTTGCGGATGCTCATGCCGATGTTCTTCCAGACCTTCACGCCGATCGCGCCGGCCTTCAGGCCCGCGTCGATGCGCCGCTCGGTGGCCGCGAGCCAGCCGGGCTGGTCCGAGGTCTCCGACGAGAAGCTCACCGCCCAGGCCACGTCCGCCGGCGCCGCCTGGCGCAGCGCGATGGCCACGCGCTGCTGGTCGTCCAGCGGCGGGAAGTCCGGATAGTCGACGTTGATCGTCAGCACCTTGAAGCGCAACTTGCGCGCCGCGTCGATGAAGGCCGGATCGGCGTTGTGCAGATGCACGTGGGCATCGATCTTGGTGACCTTGTCGAAGTCCGCCATCGTGTAGCGGGCGCCGGTCGCCGGCTTGGCGTCGGAGGGGGTGGCCGCGGCGGCGGGCCGGGCCACGAAGCCCGCCGCGGCGAGCGCCGCGATCAGCGTCGCCGCATGGAGCGCCGGCATCGCGGCGCGCAGGGAGGTTCTCGTCATCGTGCTCATGTCGGGGTGAGGGACGCCCGCGGCGCGCGAGGCGCCCCGGGCGTCGGGGTCGTGCGATCAGGGATTCGCCCGCGCCGTCAGGGGCACCGCGCGGGCGACGTCGTCATCGTCAGAAGCAGCTGTAGCGGTAGGCGTCGTTGAGATCGAGCGGCAGCACCAAGGTGCGGATCCTGGCGGCGTTCATCGCCTTGCACAGCTTGTCGCGCGCGCCGTTGGTGTTGTTCTTGTACTTGGCCGCGTACTCGGCGTTGAACACCGGCTTGCCCTTGCTGGTGAAGGCCGTGTATCCACCGCACTCGTTGTACTGGTTGCATTGCTCGTTGAGCGCCATGTCGAACCAGGGCTCCAGCGCGGCGAGCTGGTCCACGTCGTTCTTCAGCGCGATGGCGAGGCCGCGCGCATGCGCCGCGTTGGCGAGGTACTTGTTGTAGTCGAGCTGGGTGGCCGCGGTCAGCGGGAAGCCGGTCTTGTTGCCGTAGCCGTCGACGTTGTCGGGCTCGACGCCGTCGCAGCCCTTGGACACGGCCAGATCCAGCCGGGTCAGCATGATGGACCGCACGTTGACCGAGCGCGTGTCCAGCCAGCGCTCGCCGGCCCAGCCGTCCAGGGCCTGGCCCATGTCGGTGGACTGGAAGCTGCCGAAGTCCGGACGCCAGTTCTCGGAGCTGCCCGCCGAGAAGTAGCACACCACCTTGCGCCCCTGCCCCTTGAGCTGCGCGATGGTCTGGGGGCTGGTGTCGAACAGGTCGATGTCGTAGACGTCGACGTTGTAGGCCGTGTCCAGGGTGCCGGACAGCTGCCATTGCCAGGTGGTGTTCAAGCCCGGCTTCCACCAGGACTGCGCCTGCGCGCCGGAGGCCAGACCGGCCGTGGCCGCCAGGGCCACGACCATCGAACGGAGGAACGATCGCTTCATGAGGTTTCCTTGTGGCGGACCGCGTCGCGGTCCGGATTGAGTTGCCCCCAACGTCCTCGCCAGGTGTCCCGGCGTCAGAACTTGATGCTCGCGCCGATCGTGAACGCGCGGCCCCAGCGGTTGTAGCCCTGCGGCAGCGTGATCTTGCCGTCGCCCAGCGTGTACTCCTGCTTGGCGTCGGTCAGGTTGCGGCCCTCGATCGAGACCTTGAGCCACTGGTTGAACTCGTACGAGGCCTGCGCGGTCAGCCAGGTGATGGCCTTGGCGCGCTCGTTGAAGCCCGGGCCGATCACGTTGATCGCCGAGACGAACTCGTCGGTGTGGTCGGCGGTGGCGCTCAGGCTCCACGGGCCCTTCTCGTACAGCAGCCCCAGCGAGGAGGTCGCCGGCGCGATGCCCTCCAGCGGCCGCTCCTCGGCGCCCACCCAGCTGCGCGAACGGTTGCGGGTGTACTGCGCCCGCACGCCGAAGCCGTTGTCCCACAGGTGCTGGAAGCCGATCTCCATGCCGCGCACCTTGGCCTTGTCGCCGTTGATGGGCTTCATCACATTGAACAGATGGCCCGGCACGCCGATGTCCACGCCGGTCTGCCAGCTGGTGGTGATCTGGTTCTTGATGTCCTTCTGGAACACCGCGAAGGTCAGCGCCGAGTTGCGCGCGTAGTACCACTCCAGCGAGGCGTCGTACTGCTTGGCGCTGTAGGGCTTGAGCTCCGCGTTGCCGCCGTAGACCTGCGTGAAATCGCCCCAGGCGACGCTGGCCGTGGTGCTGGTCGGCGCGAGCTGCTCGACCGAGGGACGCGCCATGGTCTTGGCCGCGCCCAGACGCAGTTGCAGCTTGTCGTCGAAGTGCCAGACGAAGTTGGCCGCCGGCAGGCCGTAGGTGTAGCTGGCGTCCTGGCCGATCTGCACCGGATCGGCGTAGACGGCGGTGTAGTTGAAGGGGCCGTTCTCGGTCAGGCTGGAGATCTTGGCGTCCCAGGCCTTGGCCGAGGTCTTGGTCTTGACCAGGCGCACGCCGACGTCGGCGTTCCACTTGTCGCCGGACAGGTCGGCCTGGACGAAGAAGGAGGTCGTCTTCTCCCGCACGCGGTAGCTCTGCAGCGGGTTCCAGACCGGCGCGGCCAGGCTGAAGTCGTAGACGCCGCCGTCGGGACGCGGCTTGCCGTTGTAGGCCTGCAGCGCGGCCAGGTAATTGGGCACGTCGAAGCCCAGGAAGCTGCGCGGGAAGCTGCCGCTGACGCCGTTCATGAAGTTGGGCGGGGTCAGGTGTTGATCCAGGACGTTCCCGCCCAGCGTGCCCACGTTGATCGCGTTGGTGCCGGAGTAGTAGTTCTCGCCGCCGTTGATGGCGTTGTCGACCAGGTCGCGGTTCTTGTCGCGCCGCGTGGCCTGCACGCCGAACTGGATCTGGTCGATGTTGAAGCGGTCCACCGCCCACGCGCCGTTCAGCGTCAGGCCGCGGATCTTGTCGTCGATGTTGTCGCCGCTCAGGCCCAGGTAGTGGGTGTTGAAGTCGCTCGGGCCGAAGGCGCCGCTGGCCAGGCCGGTGATCAGGTCGCGGCCGTCGGAGAACGTCGTCTTGATGTCCGGCACCTGCGATCCGGTCAGGTTGACCGTCGTCACGTTGGGCTGGTTCATGCGCAGCACCGTGTAGGTGTCCTGCCCGCCCGAATGACGACGCGAGGTCGACTGGTAGACATCGCCGTTGAACTTCAGCGTCTCGGTCGCCTTCCAGTCCAGGTTGATGCCGTAGACCGAGCTGTCCACCACGCGGTGGGTGGTCAGGTTCAGCAGCTCCGGATTCAGCATGAGGTCCGGGTTGGCGCTGTCCATGGTGAAGCCGGTCACCACGCCGTTGCTGGTCTTGATGTTGGACCAGCGGCCCGGCGAGAACAGCGTGTAGAAGGACTGCTGGTAGCCGACCTGCGGCGAGTTCAGCCGCGTCTTGATGCCGTCCACGGTGAGCTTGAGCGCATCGCTGGGCCGCCACTCGACCTTGCCCGACAGCGCGGTGCGCTTCTTCTGCTCCTGGATGGTGCCGACGCGGAACTGGCCCGGTCCGATCAGGCCCTCCTCATCGGGATCCAGCACGCCATTGCCGTTGGGATCGATGTTTCCGCCCCAGGCGTTGCCGGTCCAGTTGGCGGCCGGATCCGAGATGGGATTGCGCGTCCAGCCGCCGTCGTTCCCGGCGGTGTCCGTGCGGACCTTGCGATCGGCGTAGACCACGCCCAGCAGCACGCCCAGCTCCTTGCCGAAGGTGTTGCTGTAGGTGGCCGACACCTTGGCCCCGTTGAGCTTGGACATCAGGTTGCGATCGCCCTCCACGCGCAGCACGCCGTGCTGGCCGGGCTGGTCGAAGGGGCTGGCCGAGCGCAGGTTCACCAGGCCGCCGATCGCGCCTTCCATCACCGAGGCCTGGGCCGACTTCACGACGTCGGCGCCGCTGATGATGTCCGAGGGCAGCACGTCGAAGGCGAAGTCGCGGCCCGCGCCGTCGGTCGCCAGGATGCGGTTGTTGAAGGTGGTCAGCGTGTACTCGGGCCCCAGGCCGCGGACGCTGACCTTCTGGCCTTCGCCGCCGGCCGTGCGCGAGATCGACACGCCGGTGATGTGGCTCAGCGAATCCGCCACGTTGTCGTCGGGGAAGCGCCCCAGCTCGGTGGCGCTGATGCTGTCCTGCACGCCGGCCGCGTTGCGCTTGAGGTTCAGCGAGCGCTGCAGGCTGGCGCGGGTGCCGGAGACCTCGACGCGCTCGAGCGTCTGGTCGGCGGCGTCCTTGGCCTTGGCCTTCGCGTCGGTCTCGGTGGACGTGCCCTGCGCGGCGGAGGCGGCGCCGGCCGGCGGCTGGACCTGGGCTTGCGCGAGGGCGCTCAGCGCGGCCAGCGCGGCGGCCACCGCCACGGGCCGCGCCGCGAAGCGCGAGGCCAGGGCGGCCGGCAGGAGGGAGGACAGGGGAGCTCGCATCACATGGTTCCTTTGTTGTCGTATCCACCGCGTCCGGGCTCTTCCGGGACCGGCGGAGGGCATCCGCTGGGGGCGCGCCGGGTCTCTCTCTGGCTGGCGCGGAGTGCCGATCTCTGGACCTCTGATCGGGTTGCGGCAAGTCTACGAGTCCTTTCGATTAATTTCGCATATCGTTTTTACCGACGTTTTGACTTTCGATACGCCTATCGCCGAAAACGATCGGAATCGAAAGTCGTGCCATGGCACCAGGGTCCGGTGCTCAACAGGCGCAATGTTCATCGGGTTTTCCCTCGAAATGGCCGACTTGATGCGCTGCCACGGAAACTTCCGTTGTGTTTCCGATTTCCTTGCCCTATTCTTTCGTACGAAAGTTCACTTCCGCTTCCACCCGGGAAGCCGTCACCCGAAAGCCCTCATGCAACGACATTGGCTGACCTACGCGCTTGTCACGACCCTGTTCTGGGGCGCCTGGGGCGCGCTGACCGGTCTCTCCGCCGAGCGCGGCTTCCCCGACACGCTGGTCTATGTCGTGTGGGCGCTGACCATGCTGCCGCCGGCGCTGATCGTGCTGGCGCGCGCCGGCTGGAAGCTGCAGCGCGACCGACGCGCCGTCGTCCAGGGCCTGACCGTGGGCCTGCTGGGCGCGGGCGGGCAGATGCTGCTGTTCCGCGCGGTGGAGTCGGGCCCGGCCTACCTGATCTTCCCGATCGTGTCGCTCTCGCCCGGCGTGACCATCGCGCTGTCCTATGGCCTGCTGCGCGAGCGCACCGGCAAGCTGGGCCTGGGGGGCATCGTGCTGGCGCTGATCGCGCTGCCGCTCTTCGATTACCAGCCCGGTCAGCAGGCGCAGGACCTGGGCCTGTGGTTCGTGCTGGCGCTGGTGGTGACGGCGTCCTGGGGCCTGCAGGCCTTCTTCCTGAAGACGGCCAACAACGTCGCCAGCGCCGAGAGCATCTTCTTCTACATGGCCGTCAGCGCCGTGGCCTGCATCCCGGCGGCGCTGTGGATGACGGACTTCTCCCACCCCATCCCCTGGGGCTGGAACGGCCCCGGCCTGGCCGCGCTGATCCAGGTACTGAACGCCGTCGGCGCGCTGACCCTGGTCTACGCCTTCCGCTACGGCAAGGCGCTGGTGGTGGCGCCGCTGGTCAATGCCGGCGCGCCGCTGCTGACCGCGCTGCTGTCGATGGCGCTGAGCGGCGCCGCGCCCGGCGGCTTCAAGCTGGCCGGTGTCGCGCTGGCCCTGCTCGCCGCGCTGTTGCTGGCGCTCCAGCCCGAGACCCCCTCCCCCGCCGAGCCCGCCCCGGGCCCGGTCCGCGATCCGCTCGGCGACGGCAAGGCCTGACCCTGTCGCGTCCGACGCATCGCCCCCACCGACCTCTCAAGCCCAGGAAGGACTTCGCTTGAAACTCATGCTCGATCTCGTGCGGCGGCACAGGCAGCCGTCGCTGGTCGGCGGCGCGACGGCCGTCGGCATCCCCTCGATGTGCTCGGCCCATCCGGTCGTGCTGGCCGCGACCCTGCGCGAATGCGCGGCCCTGGGCCGCCCGGCGCTGATCGAGGCCACCTCCAACCAGGTCAACCAGGAGGGCGGCTACACCGGCATGACGCCCGAGGACTTCCGCCGCTTCGTCCGCGCGCTGGCGGACAAGGAGGGCCTGGCGCCCGAGCTGCTGATCCTGGGCGGCGACCACCTCGGCCCCAACGCCTGGCGCAGGCAGCCCGCGGCGCAGGCCATGGCCAAGGCGGAGATCATGGTCGCGCAGTACGTCGCGGCGGGCTTCCGCAAGATCCATCTGGACTGCTCCATGTCCTGCGCCGACGACCCCGTGCCGCTGCCCGAGCCGGAGATCGCCGCCCGCGCGGTGCGGCTGTGCCGGGCCGCCGAGCAGGCCTGGCGCGACGCGCCCGATCGCGGCGAGCCGCCGGTCTACGTCATCGGCACCGAGGTGCCGGTGCCGGGCGGCGCGCACGAGGACCTGGACGAACTGGCCGTGACCTCGCCCGAGGCCGCCGGCGCGACGCTGTCGCTGCATCGCGAGGCCTTCGCGGCCGCGGGGCTGGAGACGGCCTTCGAGCGCGTGATCGCGATGGTCGTGCAGCCGGGTGTGGAGTTCGACCACCACAAGGTCATCGACTACCGGCCGGAGAAGGCGCGCGCGCTGAGCGCCTTCATCGCGGCGCAGCCGGGGCTGGTCTTCGAGGCGCACTCGACCGACTACCAGACCGCCGACCACCTGGCGCAGCTGGCGCGGGACCACTTCGCGATCCTGAAGGTGGGCCCCGGCGCGACCTTCGCGCTGCGCGAGACGCTGTGGGCGCTGGCCGCCGTGGAGCGCGAATGGCTGGGCCGCCAGCGCGGCGACGAGGGCCTGGTGGAGACTGTGCTCGGCGTGATGCGCGCGGAGCCCGACCACTGGAAGCCCTACTACCAGGACCCCGCGCGGCTGGACGTCGACCTGGCCTACAGCCTGAGCGACCGCATCCGCTACTACTGGGCCCATCCGGCGGTGCAGCGCGCCTGCGCCGGGATGCTGGACCGGCTGGAGCACTCGCCCCCGCCGCTGACGCTGCTCAGCCAGTTCCTGCCGCGCCAGTACGACGCGATCCGCGACGGCCGCCTGCGCAATCGCCCCGGCGAGCTGCTGCGCGACGGCGCGGCCCAGTCGCTGCGGCCCTACCTCGACGCCTGCGCGGCCTGAGGACCGGCCCGCCAGCGACCCGACCACGGACTCGCCCGTCGACCGATCCGACGCCGACCTTCCACCGACAGAACAAGACATGACCCTGCTCCACCTGAACCCCGCCGAGCTCGACCGCCGCGGCGCCCCGCACACGGCGCGCGAGATCGCCCAGCAACCCGCCGTCTGGCAGACCGTGCAGACGCTGGTGCAGTCGCGGCGCGCGGCGCTCGACGCCTTCCTGCAACCGCTGCTGGCCCTGCCCGATCTGCGCATCGTGCTGACCGGCGCGGGCAGCTCCGCCTTCATCGGGCAATGCCTGGCCCCGGCCCTGCTGCAGCGACTGGGCGCACGGCCCGGCATCCGCGTCGAGGCCGTCGCCACGACCGACATCGTCTCCAACCCCGCGCAGTGCCTGCAGCCCGGCGTGCCGACGCTGCTCGTGTCCTTCGCGCGCTCGGGCAACTCCCCCGAGAGCCTGGCCGCGGTGGACCTGGCCGACGCGGCGGTCGGCGAATGCCACCACCTGGCCGTCACCTGCGCGGCCGACGGCACGCTGGCGCGCCGTCTGGGCGACCGCGCGCGCGCGCAGGTGCTGCTGCTGCCGGACGAGACCCACGACCGCGCCTTCGCGATGACCTCGAGCTTCACCGGCATGCTGCTGGCGGCGGCCTGGGCCTTCGAGCTGCCGTTGCCCTCGGCACGGACGCTGGGCGCGGCCGCGACGCAGCTGCTGGCGAGCGAGGCGGACCGGCTGGTCGCGCTCAGCGAGCAGCCCTTCGAGCGCGTCGTCGTGCTGGGCAGCAACGGCCTGAAGGGCCTGGCCAACGAGGCGGCGCTCAAGATCCTGGAGCTGACCGATGGCCGCCTGGTCGCGCTGGCGGATTCACCGCTGGGCTTCCGGCATGGGCCGAAGACGGTGCTGAACGAGCGAACGCTGGTGCTGATCCTGCTGTCCAACGACAGCTACACGCGCCGCTACGACCTGGACCTGCTGCGCGAGCTGCGCCGCCAGGGCCGCGGCCGCGTGATCGCGCTGAGCACCGCGGCGCTGAACGGCGCGGACGCGCTGGCCGAGGACGACGTGCTGCTGGATCTGCCGGCCAACGCGCCCGACCTGGCGCTGGCGCCGGTGGCGCTGGTGTTCGGACAATGCCTGGCGCTGCTGGCCTCGCTCCAGCTGGGCATCACGCCGGACAATCCGAGCGCCTCCGGCACCGTGACCCGCGTGGTCAGCGGCGTCACCATCCACCCGCATCCGCAGGGCTGACTCCCGATGAACGTGATGACATCGACGCCGCACGACGCGGTCTATCTCGGCATCGACGGCGGCGGCACGAAGACCTCGTTCCTGCTGCTGTCCGGCGACGGGCGGCTGCTGGCGCGACACGTCTCCACGACCAGCTACTACCTCGAGATCGGCTTCGACGCGCTGCGGGCGCTGCTGCGCGAGGGCATCGCCGAGTTGCTTCGGCAGGCCGGCCTGCCGTCCAGCGCGGTGAGCTCGGCCTTCGCGGGCCTGCCGGCGCATGGCGAGGACAGCGCGCTGCTGCCGGCCTTCGACGCGCTGCTCGCGGACCTGCCCCGCGCGCGGGTCGGCAACGACATGGTGTGCAGCTGGGCGGGATCGCTCGGCGGGCGCGACGGCATCAGCCTGGTCGCGGGCACGGGCTCCATCGCGTACGGCGAGTGGCAGGGCCGCGGCGCGCGCAGCGGCGGCTGGGGCGAGGTCTTCGGCGACGAGGGCTCGGCCTACTGGCTGGCGCGGGAGGGATTGGCGCTGTTCTCGCGCATGGCGGATGGGCGCGCGGCGCCGGGACCGCTGCTCGGGCGGGTGCGCGAGCACTTCGCCCTGAAGCATGACCTGGATGTCTGCGCGGCGATCAACGGCGCGGCGGCGCGGAGCCGGTTGGCGCAGCTGGCGCGGCTCGTCTCCGCCGCGGCGGCCGACGGCGACGCGCAGGCGACGGCGCTGCTGACGCGCGCGGGCGAGGAGCTGGCGTTGCTGGCGGCTGGCGTCGCGCGTCAGCTGCGACTGCCGACGGATGTGGCGGTCGAGGTGTCGTACACGGGCGGCGTCTTCGAGGCGGGCGACGCGGTCACCGGCGCGCTGCGCGCGGCGATGGCGGGCTCGCTGCCGAATGCCGCCCTGGTGGCGCCGCGCTTCGGGCCGGAACTCGGCGCGGCGATGTACGCGGCGCGGCTGGCAGGCGCCCGGCTCGCGCCGGCGTCGAGCGTGATCGCGGCGCTGACGCGTTGAGCGGGGCCCCCTGCACTCCCTCACTGCATCGACCCTCACCCCAACCCCTCTCCCGCGCAGCGGGCGAGGGGTTCGAGGCACCGTCTCCCGCGTTTGACAACGCCACCAATCGCCTGAGCGCCGGCAACCCCCTCTCCCGCTGCGCGGGAGAGGGCTGGGGTGAGGGCCGTGAACCACCACGAGCCCGGCATCCGCCGCCCCACGCAAGCGGCTAAGGCTTTCTCCCCGCTTCCGAACGCCGCCTCCTCGATATCATTCGAAAGTCCACGACTTCCGCATCGTCATGTCCTCCACCCGCTCCACGAGCTCTCCGTCCGCCGACAAGCCCGATTCGGCGCTGCTGATCGACGAGCGCCGTCAGCTCATCCGCGACCAGGTGCAGGCGCAGGGCCGGGTCACGGTGGAGGAACTGGCCGAGCGCTTCGGCATCTCGGTGGTGACCATCCGCAGCGACCTGAACGCGCTGGCCGCCAGCGGCGCGCTGATGCGCACGCATGGCGGCGCGCTCGCGCATCGGGACACCGAGGAAGTCCCGATCAGCGTCAAGCAGAAGCTGCGCCACGAGCAGAAGGTGCGCATCGCCATCGAGGCCGCCAAGCTGATCCGCGACGGCGAGACCATCCTGCTGGACTCCGGCTCGACGACCGAGGAGATCGCCAAGCAGATCCGCGGCCTGCGCCTGCAGTCGCTCAACGTCATCACCAACGCGCTGAACATCGCCGTGCTGCTGGCGACGGTGCCGGGCGTGAACGTGATCATGCCGGGCGGCCTGCTGCGACAGAACTCGTACTCACTGTCGGGCCCGCAAGCCGTGACCGCGCTGCAGAGTCTCTATGCGGATCGGTTGTTCCTGGGCGTCGACAGCCTCGACCCGGACATCGGCCTGATGACCCCGCACCTCCTGGAGGCGCAGCTGAACGCGCAGATGATGAAGATCGCGCGCCAGATCGTGGCCGTGGCCGACGCCTCCAAGCTGATGAAGCGCAACCTCTCGGTCATCGCGCCGGTCGAGCAGCTCGACATCCTGATCACCGACGACGAGGCCGATCCGGCCATCGTCGCGGAGCTGCGTCGACGCAGCGTGGACGTCGTGCTGGCATGACCTGACCCCGGCGCCGAGGGCCCGGTGGGCCTCGGCGATCCAGCGGCTCGACGCCTCAGCGCTTGAACACCGCGCAGGGATCCTCGCGCTTCGCCTCGGGCGCCCGCTCCACGCGGTCGTAGCCGCCGGCCGGCACGCTGCTGTCCGGCTCCAGATAGGCGACGGCGTCGATGTCCGCGGCCGGCACGCCCGCCGCCTGCAGGTAGACCGGCACCGCCACGTCGCGGCGGACATGGCCGTTGCCAGCGATCAGCACCACCTGCCTCGCGCCGGCCTGCCGCGCGTCGAGCATCGCCTTCGCCATCGCCGCATCGCGCGCGCGCTGCGCCTGGACCATGCCGGGCAGCATGGCCTCGGGCATCGCGCCGCAATGGCCGTCCTGGATGTCCTTGGCGAGCGTCGCCTGCTGGGTCGCGCTCCACGGCGCGCGGTCGCGCAGCGCGATCAGATCGACCGGCCAGGCCGCATCGCCCTCGCGCACGATCCTGCGGACCTGATCGCGATCGATGTTGCCGCCATGCGCCTCGGCGCCAGTGGCGAGCACCGCGTCGAACAGCGGCTGATGCAGCGGCCAGCGCCAGTTCTTGCGATCGAACTGGGCGGCCTCGATGACGGCCTCCACATCGCCCGGATGCGCGCGGCGCGCCTGCGCCACCGCCGCGTCCTGCGTGCGCGAGAACTGCTCGAAGACGACGACCGTGCGCGGCTCCTTCGCGATCAGCTGGCGCAGCTGCTCGGCGCGGGCGCGGTGATGGTCGGGGTTGTCGTGGAGCTCGCCGAGGAGGATGAAGTCGGGCGCGGGCTGGCGAGCGGAGGCGGAGGCGGAGACGGAGACGGCGGCGGTCGACGCGGTCGACGCGGTGCTTCCGGCGTCGGACGCGGCACAGGCGCCGAGCAGCGCGAGCGTGGGAAGAAGCGCCAGCCAGGCGCCGCGGGAGGCAATGTTCATGGTGTCGATCCTGGGATCCGGGAACGGGAACAGTCCTGGCGGTGGGCTGGGGCGGACGCGCATTGTCGCGCGTCCTTCGAGCGGGGGCCGGAAACGACGATGGGCCCGCGAGGGGCCCATCCACATCGACCGTCGCGGCCGGTTCGTCGCGGGTCGATCCTCAGCGGATCGAGGTCGCCATCGACCTCATCGTCCGCACGGCGCCCTCGCCCATCGCGGCGCCGAAGCGCTTGGCGAGTCGTTCGGCGACGTTGTCACGCGGCGTGTAGTCGACGACCTCCTCGGCCTTGACCACCTCGCGGGCGACGTAGTCCAGATTGCCCATGCCGTCGGCCAGGCCCATCTGCACCGCCTGCTCGCCGTTCCAGAACAGGCCGGAGAAGGTCTCCGGCGTTTCCTTCAGGCGCGCGCCGCGACCCTCGCGCACGACGTGGATGAACTGCTGATGGATCTGGTCCAGCATCGCCTGCGCGTAGGCCTGCTGCTTGGGCGTCACGGGGGAGAAGGGATCCAGCATCCCCTTGTTCTCGCCCGCCGTCATGAGGCGGCGCTCGACACCGACCTTCTTCATGATCTCGGTGAAGCCGAAGCCGTCCATCAGCACGCCGATCGAGCCCACCACCGAGGCCTTGTCGACGTAGATCTCGTCGGCGCCCGCGGCGATGTAGTACGCGCCCGAGGCGCAGATCTCCTCGACCACGACGTAGACCTTCTTGTTGTGCAGGGCCTTGAGCCGCTTGATCTCGTCGTTGACGATCCCCGACTGCACCGGGCTGCCGCCCGGCGAGTTGATGCGCAGCACCACCGCCGCGGAGTTCTGGTCCTCGAAGGCCGCCTTCAGCGCCGACACGATCAGCTCGGCGCTCGCCTCGGTGTCCGGGGCGATCTCGCCGCGCACCTCGACCAGCGCCGTGTGCGGGCCCACCGCGGTGCTCGCGGGATGCTTGCTCATGAACAGGGCCCAGACGAACAGCAGCGCCAGCGTCACCCAGATCAGCCGGAAGAAGGTCTTCCAGCGCCGGTCGCTGCGGCGGTCGCGCAGGTAGTCATGGGCGAACTGCTCGAGCACGTGCTCGTAGCGGCCCGCCGGGCCGGGGCTCGCGGCCGGCGCGGCGGCGGCCTCGGACGCGGTGCGCGGGGCGGGCGGCGCCTGCTTGAGCATGTCCTCCGGATGCGGCGTGGCATCGGGGATCGGGGGCGGCAGGTCGGAATTGTTGTCGTGGCTCATTCAGTCCTCGAAGACAGGACGGGTGTCGCGGGAAGGATACCAAGTCACCTGGCCGTCGCTCTCGCGCACGTCCAGCTTGGTCAGGCCGATGCGGCCGCACATGCCGGTCACGCAGCGACCGTCCTGCGGGTGGTACACCGCGCCATGGATGCTGCAGATGATGTACTCCTTGCGGCTGTCGAGGAACTCGCCCTCCTGCCAGTCCATCTCGGTGGGCACATGCGCGCAGCGGTTGAGGTAGCCCACCACCTGGCCGTCGAAGCGCAGCGCGAAGGCCGACGCCGGCTGGCGGAAATGCATGACGTCGAAGACATGCGCGCGGCCGCGCTCCTCGAGGTCGGCGGAGGCGCACAGCGGCACCGGGGGCAGGTCTTGCTCGGTCATCGGTCGGGAGAGAGGTACGGCAGGAGATCGGACCGGAGGGTCAGGCGTTGCTCAGCAGCCAGTCGTGCAGCGTCTTCACGTCGTGCGCGACCAGCAGCGGCGCGAAGTCCAGCAGCGACTCGTGCGCATGCGCGCCATAGGTCACCGCCACCGCCGGGCAGCCGGCGTTTCGCGCCAGCTCCAGGTCGTGGGTGGTGTCGCCGATCATCAGCGTGCGCTCGGGCTCGGCGCCGAACTCGCGCATCAGCTCGATCAGCATCATGGGATTGGGCTTGCTGGCGGTCTCGTCGGCGGTGCGGGTGCCGTCGAACAGCCTCGTCATGTCGACCGCCGCCAGCGCCTCGTCCAGACCGCGCCGGCTCTTGCCGGTCGCCACGGCCAGCCAGTGGTGGCGCGCCTTCAGGTCGCGCAGCAGCTCGGGCACGCCGTCGAAGAGCGTCACCTCGTGCGCCGACGCGAAATAGTGCTGGCGGTATCGCTGGCCCAGCTCCGGATAGCGCGAGGGCTCCAGGTCCGGCATCGCGTGGCGCAGCGCCTCGATCAGCCCCATGCCGATCACGTAGCTGGCCCGCTCGCGGGAGGGCGGCTCGAAGCCCAGGTCGACCGCCGCCGCCTGCATGCAGCGCACGATCAGCGCGGTGGAGTCGAACAGCGTGCCGTCCCAGTCGAAGACGATCAGGTCGAAGCGTTGAGGCATGGGGAACTCGAAGGATTCCGGGGGAAGTCAGGGCGCGGCCCGGCGCAGCGCGGCCAGGAGTGTCTCGCACTCCGGCGGCAGCGGCGCCGCCAGGGTGATGGTCTCGCCGCTGGCCGGATGGGTGAAGCGCAGCTCCCGCGCATGCAGGAACATGCGGTCGAAGCGCAGCGCGCCGCGGGCCAGCGCGCGGTTGGCTTCGAAGTCACCATACTTCGGGTCGCCCACGATGGGATGCCCCTCATGGGCGAGGTGCACCCGGATCTGGTGGGTGCGACCGGTCTTGATGGTCACGTCCAGCAGGCTGTAGCCCCCCTGCCCCGGCAGCGCCTCGGCCACCTTCACCAGGCTGATCGAGCGCTTGGCCTGATCCGCCTGCGGATCCTTGGGGTTGGGGACCGCGCGCACCCAGCGCTCGCCGTCGCTGCCGACGAACTTGAGCAGCGGCACGTCGACGACCTTCCGGCTCTTGCTCCAGGCGCCCGACACCAGCGCGGCATAGGTCTTGCCGGTCTCGCGCTCGCGGAGCTGGTCCTGCAGGTGAGTCAGCGCGCTGCGCTTCTTGGCGATCATCAGCAGGCCGGAGGTCTCCTTGTCCAGCCGGTGCACCAGCTCCAGGAACTTGGCCTGCGGACGCGCGCGCCGCAGCTGTTCGATGACGCCGAAGCTCACGCCCGAGCCGCCGTGCACCGCGACGCCGGCGGGCTTGTCGACGACGATCAGGTGCTCGTCCTCGAAGACGACGGGGAACTCGCGCGCGGGGATGGCGGGATCGGCGGGCTTCTCGGCCAGCCGGATCGGCGGGACGCGGACGATGTCGCCCACCTCCAGCCGCGAATCGGCGCTGCAGCGGCCCTTGTTGATGCGGACCTCGCCCGAGCGAATGATGCGGTAGACCAGGGTCTTGGGCGCGCCCTTGAGCTCGCGGATCAGGAAGTTGTCCAGGCGCTGGCCGGCGGAGCCTTCGTCCACGGTCAGCAGGCGGACCTGGGCGGCGACCGGGCTGTCGGCGGCAGCTGGGGCGGGCGTCGGCGCCTTGGCCGGGGCGGCGCCACCCCTCGTGGCACTGCGGGCAGTCCCTGGGGCGGGCTTGCGGGCTTTAGCCCCTATAATGCTGCTTGCCACGTTTTCGTTGTAAGTATTTGATTTTTCTCATTTTACTCGGGCAACAGCGTTCGAGTCAGACTTGAACGTGGCAGTGGATGGCAATTGTGAGTAGGCTATCCATTACTTTTGGTGATGCAACGTCATGTCGTTGGCGTCGGGCCGGCTACCCAAAGCGAGTCGGCAGGCGCGACGGCGAGATGGCAGAGCAACGTCGTCAGAACCATGCTCACGCGGCCGAAGACGTCATGGACGTCGGCAAGCGGCGCGGGCAGCACAACAAGGTTTCACGACGACAGCGAGGGACGCGAGTCCATGCGCTGTCGTCAGCACCCAGGCTCCGATTCCGGATGTTTTCTCGAGTCCCCTCAACCCCCCGCCGCCTGCGAGCGCGTGATGGCTTCGTCCACACGCCGGGCTCCGGCCGTGGACGGGTCGCCCTCCTCGGAGGGCGCGCGCGGACAGGAACATGCGGCCCCGGACCCTTGGCGCACGCGCCAACGCTGCGATTCCGAACCGTCGACTGAACGGTTCGATTGGCAGTCCAGGGCGATTCCTTTCCTGGTTCTCTCGCGTTTCTCGTGCATCGGTCGAATCGCCCGCCGGTGAATCACCGACGGCGGTTCAGATGTGGAACGCGCGTCAGCGGCAACGTCCCTGGCGTGGAGGAGAACTGATGAAACGCATGCTGATCAATGCGACGCAGCAGGAAGAGCGTCGCCTGGCCATCGTCGATGGACAGAAACTGCTGGACTTCGAGACCGAGATCGAAGGCCGCGAACAGCGCAAGGGCAACATCTACAAGGCGGTCGTGACGCGCGTCGAGCCGTCGCTGGAAGCCTGCTTCGTGGATTACGGCGAGGACCGCCACGGCTTCCTCCCGTTCAAGGAAATCTCGCGCCAGTACTTCAAGGAAGGCGCCGACGTCCGCTCGGCCAAGATCCAGGACGCGATCAAGGAAGGCCAGGAACTGCTGGTCCAGGTCGAGAAGGAAGAGCGCGGCAACAAGGGCGCGGCGCTGACCACCTTCGTGTCGCTCGCCGGCCGCTACCTGGTCCTGATGCCCAACAACCCGCGAGGTGGCGGCGTCTCGCGCCGCATCGAGGGCGAGGACCGCGAGGAGCTCAAGGAAGCCCTCGACCAGCTCGAATACCCCAAGGGCATGTCCCTGATCGCCCGCACCGCCGGCATCGGCCGCAGCGCGGCCGAGCTGCAGTGGGACCTCAACTACATGCTCAAGCTCTGGACCGCCATCGACGACGCGTCGAAGGGCGGCAAGGGCGCGTTCCTGATCTATCAGGAGTCGTCGCTGGTGATCCGCGCGATCCGCGACTACTTCACCGCCGACATCGGCGAGATCCTGATCGACACGGACGACATCTTCGAGCAGGCCCACCAGTTCATGAGCCATGTGATGCCGGAAACGGCGCACAAGGTGAAGCGTTACCGCGATGACGCCCCGCTGTTCAGCCGCTTCCAGATCGAGCACCAGATCGAGACGGCCTTCAGCCGCACGGTGAACCTGCCCTCGGGCGGCGCCATCGTCATCGACCACACCGAGGCGCTGGTCTCGGTGGACGTGAACTCGGCGCGCGCCACCCGTGGCGGCGACATCGAGGAAACCGCCACCCGCACCAACCTGGAAGCCGCCGACGAGATCGCGCGCCAGATGCGTCTGCGGGACCTGGGCGGCCTGATCGTCGTGGACTTCATCGACATGGAGGAGTCCAAGAACCGCCGCGAGGTCGAACAGCGCCTGCGCGACGCGCTGCGCCAGGATCGCGCCCGCGTGCAGTTCAGCTCGATCAGCAAGTTCGGCCTGCTGGAACTGAGCCGTCAACGCCTGCGCCCGGCGCTGAGCGAAGGCAGCCACATCACCTGCCCGCGCTGCAACGGCACCGGCCACATCCGTGACACCGAGTCGTCGGCGCTGCAGATCCTGCGCATGGTCCAGGAAGAGTCCATGAAGGACAACACCGCGGCCGTGCACGTGCAGGTCCCGGTGGAAGTGACCAGCTTCCTGCTCAACGAGAAGCGCACCGAGATCACCAAGATCGAGCTCAAGCAGCGCGTGACCGTGCTGCTGGTGCCCAACAAGCATCTCGAGACGCCGAACTACAAGCTGGAACGCCTGCGCCACGACGACCCGCGTCTGGAGAACCTGCAGGCCAGCTACACGATGATGGAAGAGCCGCAGGACGAGGTGGGCATCACCCGTCGCGGCGCCGAGAAGAAGAACAAGCAGGAGCCGGTCATCAAGGGCATCCTGCCCGAGCAACCGGCCCCGATGCCGGCACCGGCGCCCGCCCCCAAGGCGGCCGAACCGGTGGCCGCGGCCCCGGTGGCGGCACCGGCCGCGCCCGTGGCGGCGGGTGGTGGCTTCTTCGGCTGGATCAAGAACTTGTTCGGCGGCGCACCGGCCCCGGCCCCGGCGATGGAAGCCGAGGTCAAGGCCAGCGAGCCGGCCAAGAAGGAACGTGGCGAGCGCGGTGAGCGCGGTGAGCGCGGCGGCGACCGCAACGGCCGCGGCGACCGCAACCGCCGTGGCGAGCGCGGTGACCGTGGCGAACGCGGTGAACGCGGTGAACGCGGTGAACGCAGCGAGCGTGGCGACCAGAAGGCCCGTGACGGCAAGCCGCGTGGCGAGGGCAAGCCGCAAGGCGAGCGCGCCGAACGCGGTGACCGTGCCGAGCGCGGTGAACGTGGCGCCGAACGCGGTGATCGCGATCGCGGCCGTCGCAACGAGCCGCGCGCCGACAGGCCGGAACAGGCCGTCGAAGGCGCCCCGCGTCAGGAACGCGCCGAGCGTGGCGATCGCGCCGAGCGCGGTGATCGCGCCGAGCGCGGTGACCGTGGCGAGCGCGGCGAAGGCCGCCGCCGTCGCGAGGAACGTGCGCCGCGCGAAGGCGTGGCCGCCGAGAACGCGACGGAGCAGCTGCTGCCGCTGGCCGGCACCGAAGCCGCCAACGCGGAGTCCCCGCTGGCCTTCGCCGACACGCAACCCGCCGGTGAAGGCGCGGACGAGCGTTCGGGTGAAGAGCGCTCGGGCCGTCGTCGTCGTCGTCGCGGCAACCGCGGCGAACGCGCCGAGGGTGGCGAGGTCGAGGGCGCGCTGATCGAGGGCCAGGCCCCGGTCGATGGCGAGACCTCGTTCGCTTCGGGCGCCGAGTCGGCCGAAGCCCCGGTGATCCAGGGCGAAGGCGCCGAGGGCGTCGAAGCCGGCCGTGAAGGTGGCGAAGGCGAGGAAGGCCGTGAAGGCGGTCGTCGTCGTCGTGGCGGTCGCGACCGCTATCGCCGCGAGCGCCGTGAAGGCGAGCTGGGCGAAGGCCAGGGCGAGCCGTCGCCGGCCGCCGCCGCGGTCGACGGCCTGGTGCTGGATGCCGGCGCCGCGCCGCGTCAGCTGGAACTGGGTGGCGAGCAGCCGGTGGAAACGCCGGTCGCGCTGGCCGCGCCGGTGGCCGCGCCTGTCGCCGCTCCGGTGGCCGCCCCCGTGGCGGCTCCGGTCGCCGCGCCGGCTGCTCCGGCCCTGCCGCGCTTCGAGCTGCCGATGGGTGAGCTGAGCGCCGTCGCCGAAGGCGCCGGCCTGGTCTGGGTGAACAGCGATGCCGACAAGATCGCCGCCGCTCAAGCCGCGATCGCCGCCGAGCCGGCCGGCCCGGCGCTGGGCCGCGAGCCCGCGCCGGTCGTGCTGGTCGACGAGGGCCCGCTGGTGCTGGTCGAGACCCGCAAGGATCTCAGCCAGTTCAAGCTCCCGTTCGAAGCCTGATCTGGAACTGCCACGCCTCATGAAGGCCGGTTGATTCCGCGAGAACCGCGACGGGCAGTCTGATCTGCCTGTCGCCCACAGCCGCCGAGGCCCACGCCCGGCGGCTTTCCTTTTGGGGCGTCACGAGCGCCCGACGACGAGACGGAGACATTCGTTTGAACTCTTCCACCACCGCCGCCCAACTGGGCGGCGCGGCAGGCAACGCGGCCCAGACCGCGCCCAAGATGCCGCCGCAGATCCCGTACATCATCGCCAACGAGGGCTGCGAGCGCTTCAGCTTCTACGGGATGCGCAACATCCTGACCGTGTTCCTGATGACCAGCCTGCTGCTGGCCATCCCCGAGCCCCTGCGCAAGGGCGAGGCCAAGGAGGTGTTCCACACCTTCGTGATCGGCGTCTACTTCTTCCCGCTGCTGGGCGGCTGGCTGTCGGACCGCTTCTTCGGCAAGTACAACACCATCCTCTGGCTGAGCCTGGTGTACTGCGCCGGCCACGCCTGTCTCGCGATCTTCGAGAACAACCTGCAAGGCTTCTACTTCGGCCTGTTCCTGATCGCGCTGGGCTCGGGCGGCATCAAGCCGCTGGTGAGCTCCTTCATCGGCGACCAGTTCGACAAGAGCAACCGCTCGCTGGCGCAGAAGGTCTTCGACGCCTTCTACTGGATCATCAACTTCGGCTCATTCTTCGCGTCGCTGCTGATGCCGATCTTCCTGAAGAAGTTCGGCGCGAGCGTGGCCTTCGGGATCCCCGGCGTGCTGATGTTCCTGGCCACCGTCATCTTCTGGAGCGGCCGTCGCAAGTACACGCACGTGCCGGCCGGCGTGTCGCACCGCGACCCGCACGGCTTCCTGAAGGTGGTGCGCACGGCGCTGCTGTCGCAGGGTCCCGGCGAGGGCCGCGGCGGCCTGATGGTCGCCGGCCTGGGCGTGCTGCTGGCCGTCGGCGCGCTGGCGCTGACGCCCAACCTGGGCTTCGTGATCGCGTTCTGCTCGGCGCTCGTGCTGCTGCTGGGCTTCGGTGGCGCCGGCGCCTGGATGCAGCTGGAGCGCGCCGCCAAGGTGCACCCGGCCGAGGCCGTCGAAGGCGTGCGCACCGTGCTGCGCCTGCTGGTGCTGTTCGCGCTGGTCACGCCCTTCTGGTCCCTGTTCGACCAGAAGGCCTCGACCTGGGTGCTGCAGGCCGACCAGATGACCAAGCCGGCCTGGTTCGAGTCCTCGATGATGCAGGCGCTGAACCCGGCGCTGGTCATGATCCTGATCCCGTTCAACAACTTCGTGCTGTACCCGCTGCTGGAACGCCTGGGCCTGAAGCTGACCGCGCTGCGCCGCATGGGCGCGGGCATCGCCTTCGCCGGCGTGGCCTGGATCGTGGTCGGCGCGATCCAGCTGAGCATCGACGGCGGTCAATCGGTCGCGATCACCTGGCAGGTCCTGCCCTACGCGCTGCTGACGCTGGGCGAGGTGCTGGTGTCGACGACGGGTCTGGAGTTCGCGTACAGCCAGGCGCCGCTGCCGATGAAGGGCGTGATCACCAGCTTCTGGAACCTGTCGGTGACCATCGGCAACCTGTGGGTGCTGCTGGCCAACTCCAGCGTCAAGGGCGAGGCGGTGACGAGCTACATCCAGTCGACCGGCACCAGCGTGACGGCCTTCCAGATGTTCTTCTTCGCCGGTTTCGCGCTGGTCGCGGCGCTGCTGTTCGCGCTCTACGCGCGCGGCTACAGGATGCAGAACAACTACCGCGGCTGACCCCGTGGACCCGCGCGGCCCGTCGGCGATCGACCGGCGATCGACCGGCGACCGCGCCTCATGAGCAGACCGCCTTCGGGCGGTCTTTTCGTTTCCGCCCCGACGGACGGGCGACGTGAGCCCCTCCTCGGAGGGAACGGAAACGCCATCCGGCCTCCCTATGATGGCGCCCATCGTCGCGGGAGCCCGCGGCGCAGATCACACGATTTCCTCGGGAGGATTTTCATGCTTCGCATCGCCCCCACGGCGCGCTCCGCGCCGTCCGCTCGTCCCCTGTCGCGGCTGGCCGCCCTCGCGCTGGCCGTCGCCATCGGCGCTCCTGGCGCGGCCTCCGCCGAGCCCGACAGCGTCAGTCTGAACCTGATGCCGCTGCCGGCCAGCCGCCAGCAGCTCGACATGAAGACCGACGTGCGGATGACGATGTCGATGGAAGCCGGACCGGACGCGCCGGAGAAGGCGCGCCAGACCGCGGCGGCGCTCAAGGACTCGGGTCGATTCACGATGCGCAGCGAGATGCGCCAGTCCGTCACCACCACGCCCAAGGCCGCCGACGGCAGCTACGCGATGCGCGCGGACCTGGTCACGCTCAAGAGCGAGATGCGCGATGCCACGGGCAAGGTCCAGCCCATGCCCAACATGGGCAAGATCACGTTCAAGGCCGGCTTGAAGAACGACGAGATCCAGTCGATCGACGTCGAGCTGGACCCGAACAGCCCGATGGCCTCGACCTGGTCCCAGGAAGTCACCCGGCAGATGTTCGACAAGGCCTTCGACTGGATGCGCAAGTTCAACGGCACGACGCTGAAGGTCGGCGAGTCCATCGAGCTGCCGATGGACGTCAGCCTGCCGCCGGGCGTGGCCGCGGGCAACGGCCGGATGGTGGGCCGCTACACGCTGACCGAACTCAAGCGCGGCATCGCGACCTTCGACGTGGGCGTGAAGATGGACATGGCCCTGACGGTGCCGGTCCCGCCGGCGAAGGCCGCCTCGGGCGAGGACGCGGCCTCCACGCCGGCCGATACGGCCTCGGTCCCCGCGAACGCCGCCTCGGCGCCGGCCGATCGCGCCGGCCAGGCGGCGATGTCGGGGACGGGCCAGGGCACGATGGTGCTGCGCATGGCCGACCGCCTGATGCTGCGCAACGACATGACCATGACCCTGGACATGGACCTGGGCATGCAGCAGGGCGTGATGATGCGCATGAACATGCAGATGGACATGCAGGCGGTGGGCAAGTCGCTGGCCGCCGCCAAGGGCGCCGCGCCGGCCAAGACCAAGACCAAGGGCTGATCCAAGGACTGATCCGTCGCCCGCCTCCAATGAAAGGACCGCCCGAGGGCGGTCCTTTTGCATTCGTGAGGCTTCAGTGCAGGAACCTCAGCAGCGTCATGACGGCGATCAGCAATCCCACGCCGCCGAAGATCGATCCGAGGGTCCGGCGCTGTCCATCGGAGATGCGCTGGATGAGCTCGGCGCGCATGTCAGACACCTCGATGCGCACCTTGCCGATCTCGCTGTCCAGACGCGCGATGTCGCTCTTCGTCGCCAGGTCTCGATGCGCCGAGGCGACGAGGGCCTCCACGCCCTTGCGAACGCCCTCGGCGGCCCATCGCGCCTCCGGCTCGGCCACCCCGCCCCGGGTCAGCGCCAGATAGATCTCGAGCTCCATGCATCAGCTCTGCTGTTCCTGCGTTCCAGTGCAGGTGAGGAATCTACGCGGGGGTGCGCAGGGACACACTGACTTGTTCTCGCATGAATCATGGCGAGGCCACCCGGAAGCAGCGGATCCCTGACGGATCCCGGTCGTCCTCAGCGGTCGAGCGGCGACGCCAGGCCCACGACCGTCTGCGCGAGCACCACCCGCGCCTGCGTGAGCACCTGCCGCTTCCACTCGTCGGTCTCGACATAGAAAGCCGCGCGCAGCGCGCGCTTGATGTCGCGGCGCGTCTCGTCATCGGTCTCGGGATGGTTCTCCAGCCAGTGGTCGCGGCGCAGCGCGTCCAGCACCGCGCGACCGGGCAGCGTGCCGTACTCGAGCGTCAGCCCGTTGTACTCCGCCTGCGGACATTCCTGCATCACGCCCTGGTCGAGCGTCCCGCCCAGCACGCTGGACGAGGAGTTCCCCTCCTCGCTGCTGGTCACGTCCTGCCCCCACCAGCGCCGCGCGCGCGCGATCGAGGCCGCGTCGGTGCGACCCTTGTAGATGCGCTCGCCCACCCCCATCGGACCGAGGCCGGTATGGATGTCGATCCAGCCGATGCGGCGGCAACGCTGCGCCTGCTCGCGCAGGATCGCGCGCAGCTGCAGGTTGCTCCAGGTCGGTCCGTGACCGGCGAAGAACAGCCCCTTGGGATCGACCTGCTGGCCACGCGAGATCGCCGCCTGGATGGCCTTGCGACCGCGCGTCAGCGCCTTCCAGGTCAGACCGAGCGAGCTGCCCAGCGTCGGCGGGCAGCGCTCGGGCAGCAGCAGATGCGCGATGGCCAGGTAGTCCAGGTCCTCGCTCCATGGCCGACCGAAGTCGCGGAAGTTGCGGTTCAGGTCGACGTTCTCATGGGTGACGCGGCGTTCCCACGAGAAGCCATGCGGGTTCAGCGCGTGCAGATAGAGCACCGCCAGATCGTCCCGGTCGCAGGCGCGCTGGAAGGCCGCGTCGCGCAGCAGGTCGATCTGCACCGCCGAGCCGCAGAAGCCCTCGATGCCGTGGCAGCCGCTGCTGACGACGAGCAGGTTGCTCGCGTCCTCGCGGCCCACGCGCACCAGGTCGAGGGCCAGCCGCTCGCCGTCCCGCCCCTCGAGCGGATGCAGGTACGAGCGCACCGTCAGCCCCAGGCGCGCCGTCGCCGCGAGGAACTTGTCGCGCGCCTCGACGTAGCTCGACGAGAAGACGCTCAGATCGAGGTCACTCGTCGAGGTGGCCGGCATGGCGGCCGCAGTCATGGTGGTGGTCGTGGTGCTCATCGTGGTGGCCGCCTTCACGCCTTCGCCGCGCCGGCAGGCACGGGACGCTCGATCACCACGCGGCCCACGCTGCTCGCCTGACCGTCGACCTCGGTCGACGCGATCTCGATGCGGGTACCGAATTCCTCCGACAGCAACGCGAGCCGCTCCAGGATGCGCCGCGCCTGATGCTGGTTCGCCTCGGTATCCACGGCCATGCGCGGGATGCCGCGCTCGGCGTCGCGTCCGGAGAAGCCCAGCTCGATCGGATGCAGCAGCAGCTCGCGCAGCTGGCCGTCCGCGCCGAAGCGGCATTCCGCCACCACGCTCTCGAACCAGATCGGCTCGGCGAAGATGCCCACCACGCGCCGCCATTCGAGGAACTCGGCCGGCGTCGTCAGCCTGGGGTTCGTGATGCCCTTGGGGCCGACGATCTGCTCGGCGGCGGCCCATTCGAGCTCCTCCCACTCGTCGCGCGCCACCACCTGCTGGCTGTTGTCCATGAAGCAGAAGTTGCCCAGCGAGTACAGCAGCGGCTTGCCCTGGTGGACCTCGATGCCACGCAGCTGATGCGGGCCGTGGCCGCAGAGCATGTCCGCGCCCTGCTCCACCAGCGCGCGCGCCAGCGCGGGCAGGTAGTTCGGCACCTCGGTGGTGAAGTTGTCCGGCTCGTGCGTGTGCTGCGCGACGATGGTGAAGTCCGAGGTCTGCTTGGCCTGGCGCACATGGCGCAGGATCTCGTGCCGGTCGCGCGGGTCGCACTCGTGATGGATGCGCAGCGAGCCCGGCGCCGCGCCCGGGTCCACGCGGTAATGCAGCTTCATGCCCAGGTGCACGCTGTGCTGGCCGTACAAGGCCTTGAGCAGGTGGTGGTCCTGGAAGGCTTCCTGCTCGTTGAGCCGCTTGAGCACGGCGAAGTCCTCGGCGCTCACCAGCCGGTGCGGCGTCGTGCGCAAGGGGTTCAGGCCCGGACGCGGCGGGACCACGCCCATGCCGTCGTTGGCGGGCGAGTTGGCCTCGAAGGTCGTCGCGTAGGACACCAGCGAGACGCGACCGCGGTCGGTGTCCACGAAGGCCGGCGCGCGCGCGGCGCTCAGGCTGCCGCCGGTGCCGGCGTGCGCGATGCCCGCGTCGTCGAGCAGGTCGTCGGTCATGCGCATGCCGGCCACGCCCCAGTCCAGCGCGTGGTTGTTGGCGCGGGCCATCAGGTTGAAGCCCATGGACGCGAGATCGGTCGGCGCGTCGGGATCGCTGACCAGCCAGGCGAAGCCGGACTCGGCCTCGGGATGACCGTCGTAGCGCTTGAGGTCGATGGCCGAGCCTTCGTAGTTGCCCACCACCACGTCGCCGCGCGCGAGCAGGTCCAGCAGCGCCGGCGAGTGGCGCGCGAGCTTCTTTCGGATGGCATGCGTGATGATGATGTCGCCCACCGCGACGACGGTGAAGCCGTCATCGACGGCGGCGTCGCGCCAGGTCGGTGAGAGCTCGAGGGAGGCGGGCCGCTGCTGCGGCGCCTGGACGCGCAGCGGGCGCGAGGACTTGTCGGACATGAGAGGGCTGCCTGACCGCGCGAGCGGCCGGATCTGAGGAAGGAAAACGGAGAAGGACATCGACGACGGCCGCCGCGCGGCCATCGATCCGGGAGCGGGACCCGACCCGGAAGACGACCGCCGCGCGGGTGTCGCGGTCAGCCTGAGGTCGCGCGACGGCTGCGCTCGGGATCGATGAAGCGCCAGCCGATCACGCCGGCGGCGATCAGCGCCAGGCCGAAGCCCCCGAGGGCGAGCTCGAAGCCGCGCGCGATGTCGCCGCCGAAGTGCGCGACCGCCACGCCGACCCCATGCGGCGCGAGCATCCCCGCGCTGGTCATCAGGCCGATGTGGATCGCGAGCATGCTGGCCCGCCGCGCCTCGGGCGCGATGAAGGCGACGATGCTGTTCGAGAAGGCCGGCAGCAGATTCACCAGCATGCTGCCGACCACGAACAGCGCCAGCGTCGCCGCCAGGGGCCGCGCCGTGAAGCCGATGGCCGCGAGCGCGACGCCCGACAGCACGCAGGACAGCATGGGCGGCGCGACCATCGCCGCGCGCACCGAGACGCCGCGCTGCAGCGCCCGCTGGGAGAGCGAGGACACGACCAGGTTGAGCAGGATCACGCCGACGGTCGCCACCATCACCATCAGGCCGGACTGCGTCGGCGTCAGGCCGAGGCCGCGTTGCAGGTAGACCGGCACCCAGCTGTAGATCAGCGCGGTGGGCAGGTAGCTGCAGAAGCCGGCCAAGGTCACGACGACGAAGCTGCGGTTGAGGAGCAGGCGGCGGTAGGACGCGGGGACCGCGCTCGGGGCGGTGCTCTGTTCCTGCGCCGGTGCCGTGGCGTTCGCAGGATCCCCATGATGGACGCGCGGCGCGAGATCGCCGTGTCCATCGGGGATCCGGGCCGGTCCGTGGTCGACGGCGTCGCCTTCCGCGCCCTCGCGGCCGAAGACCTGCCACAGCAACAGCCAGGCCAGGCCCACGCCGGCCAGGATCAGGTAGGCGTTGCGCCAGCCCAGCTTCTGGATGAGCAGCGGCAGCGACAGCGCGCCCGCGACCGCGCCCAGCATGATCGCCACCTGGATCATCGCGGCGGGGACGACGCGCTCGCGCGGGGCGTACCACTTGAAGCAGGCGTGCTGCGTGACCGCCGTGCCCGGGCCGCAGCCCGCGCCGAGCAGCATGCGGCTCGCGACCAGCGCCGAGAATCCGCCGGCCGCCGCGGTCGCCAGCTGCGCCAGCATCCACACCAGGGACATGCCGCTGAGGATCCAGCGCGCCGGCCAGCGGTTGGCCAGGAAGCCCACCAGCAGCCCCGACACGGAGTACAGGAAGAAGAACGCGCTGCCGACGAAGCCGAACTGTTCCGGGCTGAGCGCGAGCTCATCGATGATCTGCGGCCCGGCGAAGGCGAAGATGGACTTGTCCAGCACGCTGATCACCATCACGGCCATCAGCAGCGCCACGACGAGCGCGCGCCGCGGCCGGACGCGACGGCCCGGGCGGTCCCCCTCGCCGGCGTCGACGGCCGGGTCGCGGAGAACGGCACCGGCGTCGCGGGGCGCGGTCGGAGCGTGGTGCTCCGTGGAGGAAGGGGTCGGCACGGCGGCGCTCATCGTGTCAGAAGTGGACGTACATGCCCAGGGCGGCGGTCTGCGTCTCGATGCCCAGCTGGGCGTTGGTCGAGCCCGCCTGCAGCGGCAGCTGCGCGTTCTGGAAGACCACCGTCGAGGCGCCGAAGTTGCGGATCAGGCCGGCACGCGCGTACAGGCCGACGCTCTTGGACAGCTCGTAGTCGTAGCCGGCCATCAGGCCCAGCGCCGCGCTGTCCACCTCCTGCTTCGTGAGCTGGTTGCGCACGCCGCTGGTGTCGCGGTAGACCGCCGACACGCGCCACACATGGCGGCCGCGCGGCACGATCAGGCCCAGCGAATAGACCGTGGCCTTGCCGCCGTCGGCGATCTTGACCTCGTTCTGGTTGACCGCGGCGGACAGCACCAGGTCGCCCGCGTCGTAGATGCCGGCCAGGCCGGTGACGTCGGTGCGCACGGCCGCGCCGGTGACGGTGTTGTTGCCGAAGACCTGGTTGTAGCTGGCGGCCGCGAACCAGGGGCCGTTGACGAAGGTCGTCACCACGGCCTTGTTGTAGACCTTGTTGAAGGCGGTCGTGTTGGCGCCCGGGGCGTACATCAGCTTGGCGTCGAAGCCGGCGACGCGCGGCGAGGTGTAGCTGATGGCGCGCGGCACGCGCGTGGTGACCTGCGAGGCGCCGTTGCCCAGGTCGCTGTTCAGACCGATGGACGAGATGCCGGAGGTGTAGGCGCTCTTCTGCACGATGGCGCTGGCGAGCCAGTAGCTGACCGAGTTGGTGGTCACCACGCCGAAGACGTCGACGAACAGCGGCAGCGTGGCGCCGAGCTGGTTGCCCAGGCGCAGCGTGCCCCAGTCCCTGGACTTGAGGCCCACCCAGGCGGCCCGGTCCCAGAACTGCGTCGCGGTGACGGCGCCGGTGTCGGCCTTCAGGCTGGCCTCGAGGTTGAACTCGGCCTTGAGGCCGCCCCCCAGGTCCTCGCGGCCGTAGATGCCCAGCTTGGAGGTGTAGTCGCCGCCACTCTGCAGGGTCTTGGCGGCGGGGGCGCCCTCGGTCCTGGTCCAGTTGGCGCCCAGGTCGACCGTGCCGTACATCGAGACCTTGTTGTCGCCGCTGCTGAACTCGGGCCAGCGCGCCAGGTGGGTGTACAGGTAGGGCTCGGCGGCGGAGGCGGCGCCGCCGGCCAGCAGTGCGCAGGCGGCCAGCGCCAGGCGGACCGGACGGACGCGGCCGGCGCTCGCGGACCGGCGGGACAGGCAGGCCCGGCGGGCGGTGCCGGCGGCGCGCGGCGGGGGGGTCATCAGGGTCACGGGATCTCTCTTGTCTCAGGGGGAGGGGCTGTGCGGTGGGGGACTGCTCTGGACCGCTTCTGGGGGCGCCGTACAGCTCGTGGCGGAACGGACTCTGAGGACGAAATCGAGAACCGACAATTCACGGATGGTTATGCCGATAACCAGCGCTTATTGATCGGTTTCCCGGGTTGCCCGACACTCGCAGCCCGTTGCAGCGGGCGATCGGGCCCGGCGCGACGCCGATCCGAAGCGCCCGCGGGCGCCCTTCCCGCCCCCTCCCTCGCGCCCTTCCCGTGAAGCAGCATCAACTCATCGCCCTCGTGGCCGTGGCCGAGCACGGCGGCATCAACGCTGCCGCGCGCGCCTTGCATCTGACCCAGCCGGCGGTGACCAAGGCGATCAAGGATCTGGAGGCCGAGATCGGCCTGCGATTGCTGGTGCGGCAGACCCGCGGGGTGAGCCTCACCGCGGAGGGGGAGATCGTGTTGCAGCGCGCACGGCTGATCGTCAGGGAAATGCAACGTGCCGAGGACGACATCGTGGCGCTCAAGGGGCACCGGGGCGGGCGCCTGACCGTGGGCGTGACGCCGCTGGCGGGACTGACCATCGTGCCGCGGGCCTTCGCGCGTTTCCGCCAGGCCTGGCCCGATGTGGCGCTGAGCTTCATCGAGTACACCTCGGACCAGCTCTACGAGAACCTGCAAAGCGGCGAGCTCGATTTCGCCGTGGGCGCGGCGACCGGGCCTCAGGAAGGGGGCGGCGCGACGTGGGAACCGCTGTTCTCGCTGCCGACCTCCCTGGCCGTGCACCGGGACAGCCCGCTGGCCGCGTGCACCACGCTGGCCCAGCTGCAGGAGGCCGAGTGGATCCACACCGACATCACCGGCCGCTTCCCGACCTTCCTGTCCGAGCTCTTCACCCGGCAAGGCCTGACCCCGCCGCGGCGGGTGACGCGCTGCACCTCGCAGGCGCTGTTCCACAGCCTGGCGATGCAGAACGACGTGGTGTTCTTCTGGTCGCTGCTGGCGATCGGCATGCCGCAGCTGCGGGAGCGCTTCACGCCGCTGCCGGTCGCCCAGGACCTGCCCCGCCTGAGCATGAGCCTGCTCGTTCGCGAGGATGGGTTGCTCACCCGTGCGGCGGCGTATTTCGTGCGCTGCATCCGCGAGGTCGCCGCGGAGGAGTGGGCGGCGCTCGACTGAGCCTGCCGATCACAGCGCCTTGCTCAAGGCGACGATCGTGCCGAACAGGCCGAAGCCACCGAAGACGATGACGATCGTCCACTTCAGGTGATCGCCGAAGCGCCGTTCCAACTCGGCCGCGAGCTTGCTCTCGCTCCGCTGAACGTCCCCCTTGGTCGCCAGGTCCTCCCTCAAATCCTGGACGGCGGACTTGACCTCATCGCGGACGGCATCCGCGACTGATCGCGCCTCGGCCTCGGCGACGCCTGCGCTGCGCAACGCGAGAAACATCTTCATCTGCATGGCTGGATCCACCTTCTTCGGCACCGTCGCCGAGGCAACGAATCTACGCCCCGGCGCCCTGGCAGGCACTGACTCGTTCTCGGGTGATCGGCTCCGTCGACACCCGTAAATGCGGGTTGACCGACCTGGATCGCGAGCGGTGCCCGAGGCTCACCGCCGCCGGATCTCCCGCATGCCGCGCAGGGTCGGGATGACCTCGCGCATCACCTGCAGGAAGGCGCGCAGGCGCGCGGGCTGCAGGCGCCGAGACGGGTAGACCAGCGAGATCGGCAGCGGCGTCGCGCACCAGGACGGCAGCAGCCGCACGAGGCGGCCGTCGGCGAGGTCGTCCATCACCGCCCATTGCGACACCAGCGCCACGCCCAGGCCGCGGCGCGCGGACTCGACCAGCGCGAACAGGCTGTCGGTGCCCAGGCGCGGCTTGAAGGGGATGTCCATCCGGTCGGTGCCGTCGGCGCGCACCAGCTCGATCCCATCGCGATAGAACGCGAGCAGCGCCAGCCAGGGCTGCGCCGCGAGCACCGCCGAGATGTCACGCGGCGACTGACGGTCCAGGCCCTTGGGCAGGGTCTTCGCTATGGCCGGCGCGGCGACCAGCACGCGCGGCACCTCGGCCAGCTGCGTGGCGATCAGGTGGGGCTGGGCGATCTCGCCGACCAGCAGCGAGCAGTCGACGTTCTCGCGGCTGAAGTCGGGGAGCTGGTCCTGCAGCATCCACTCGACGGACACGCGCGGGTGTCTGGTCAGGAAGGCGGCGAGCGGCTCGATCAGCTGGCTCTGGCCGAAGGCGTGCGGCACGCGCAGGCGCAGCGTGCCGGAGAGCTCCTCCCCACCGTCGATGTCCTCGGCCAGCGCGTGCCAGCCGTCGATCAGGTCCTGCGCCTGCGCGGCGCAGCGCTCGCCCTCCTCGGTCAGCCGCAGGCCGCGGGTGGAGCGCTCCACCAGCCGCGCGCCGAGCAGCGATTCCAGCATCTGCACCCGACGGCTCACCGTCGGCTGCGTGGTCGCCAGTTGCTGCGCGGCCGCGGAGAAGCTGCCCGCCTCCGCCACGCGCAGAAAGGTCTGGAGCAAGGCGAGGCGGTCCTGGCCGCCGTCTCGGAGAGCGTCGTTCATGGCCCGCTTTATACGCCTCGCGTATGGATGCTGTGCGCGCCGGACCGCTTCCCGGGACGGGATCCGATCCGAAGAATGCTCATCCATACGCCGCGCACAGGGCTCAGGGCTTCGTCGCTCCACCCCGTCCAGCGGATTCGTCCCCTTCTCATCCACCGGGAGTCGACATGTCCTCGCTGCCCTTCCCCGCCACCTCATCGCCGACGACGGCCGCGTCATCCGTCTCGGCCGTCCCCTCGTCGGCCACCCCGTCGACCGGCCACGGCGCCGCGGCATCGCCGCGGGCCGCCGCGCCCTCGGCGCCGCTGATCGTGCTGCTGGCCGCCTCGGCCGGCCTGGGCGCCGCCTCGCTGTACTACAGCCAGCCCATCCTGGCGCCGCTCGCCGACGACCTGCACGCCAGCACGGGCGGCATCGGCGCGGTGCCCATGCTCACCCAGCTCGGCTATGCCGCCGGCATCCTGCTGCTGACCCCGCTGGGCGACCGCTTCGACCGCCGTCAGGTGATCCTCGTCAAGTTCGCGCTGCTGATCGCGACCTTGCTGCTCAGCGGCTTCGCCCCGGGCTTCGCGGCCTTCCTCGCCGCGAGCGCGCTGCTGGGCCTGACCGCCACGCTCGCCCAGGACGTCGTGCCCATGGCCGCCGCGCTCAGCCCGCCGGATCACCGCGGCCGCATCGTCGGCCAGGTCATGACTGGCCTGCTGCTGGGCATCCTGCTGTCCCGCGTGATGAGCGGTGTGATCGCCGACCTGCTGGGCTGGCGCTGGGTCTATGGCCTGGCCGCGCTCGCGCTGAGCGTGGCGGGCCTGGCGAGCTGGCGCTGGCTGCCCTCCTCGCCGCCGGCGACGCGCACGACCTACGGCGCGCTGCTGCGCTCGCTGGGCGGCCTGTGGCGCGCGTGGCCGACGCTGCGCCGCGCCACGATCGCGCAGGCCCTGCTGGCGATGGCCTTCAGCGCCTTCTGGTCCACGCTGGCGGTGATGCTGCATCAGCGCTTCGGGATCGGCAGCGCGGTGTCGGGCGCCTTCGGCTTGGCCGGCGCGGCGGGCGCGCTGGCCGCGCCGCTGGCGGGCCGCATCGCCGACAAGCGCGGTCCGGGCGTCGTGACCAAGCTCGGCGCGCTGCTGACGGCCCTGTCCTTCGCGGCGATGTCGATCACGCCCTGGCTCGACAAGGGCGCCGCGATCGCGGTGCTGGTGGTGCTGGCGGTGGTCTTCGACTTCGGCGTGCAGGCGACGCTGGTGGCGCACCAGACCATCGTCTACAGCCTGGACCCGGCGGCCCGCAGCCGGCTCAACGCCCTGCTGTTCACCGGCATGTTCATCGGCATGGCCAGCGGCGCGGCGCTGGGCAGCGTCCTGTTGGCCTCCTGGGGCTGGATCGCGGTCACGCTGATGGCCGCGGTGAGCAGCGTCGTCGCCCTCGTGATCCGGTTGCTGGCCGACGAGTGAGCGCGTGAGCGCGCGGGAGGATGCTCAGTCGCCGCGGCCCAGGTCGGCGACCTCCTCCGAGAACATCGCGGCGATGCCGTCGAGGTCCTTGGCGGCGTCGCGGCGCAGGTCGTCGCGGAAGCGGTCGGAGAGGGTCGTGTCAGACGGGGTCATGGCACACCACGCACAGCTTGTTCCCATCCGGATCCCGGAAGTAGGCGCCGTAGTAGTGCTCGTGGTACTGGGGGCGCGGACCGGGCGGACCTTCGCAGACGCCGCCATGCGCGAGCGCCGCGGCGTGCGCCTCGTCGACCATCGCGCGCGTCGCGGCCTGGAAGGCCGTCATCTGGCCGTTGCCGGCCGTGGCCGCCATCGCGTCGAAGGGATGGGCGATGACGAACAGCGGCCGCGGTCCCGGCACCGATTGCCAGCCGGCCCAGGGGCGCGCCGGATCGCAGAAGCGTCGCGGCAGCTGGAGGGCCGCCATCAGCGGCGTGTAGAACGCCAGCGCGCGATCGAAGTCGGCGACGCCGAGGAAGACATGCGAGAACACGCGATCGCCCCGCTCACTGCGTGCGGCCGCGCCAGCCGATCAGGCTGACGCCCAGCGCGACGAAGCAGGCGCCGAAGGTCCGGTTCATCGCCTTCACGCGACGCGGCGAGGCCAGCCCGCGACGCAGCGCGCGCGCCAGCACGACGTAGAAGCCGTGCGCCAGCACCGCGCAGGCGGAGAAGGTCACCGTCAGCACGACGAAGTCGCGCACGGCCGTGTCCGCGTGGTTCATGAACTGCGGGAACAGCGCGGTGAAGAAGAGGATGGCCTTGGGATTGGTCAGCGCCACCATGATCCCGCGCAGGAACAGCGCCCGACGCGTGAGACCGGCCGTCGCGGCGGCGTCGCCCTCGGCCAGCGTGGCCATGCGCTCGCCCTGGCGCCACTGCTTGATGCCCAGCCAGATCAGGTAGCAGGCGCCCAGCAGCTTCACCACCAGGAAGGCCCGGGCCGAGGTGCTCAGCAGCACGCCCAGGCCCGCGGTCGTCGCGGCGGACACCGCCAGCAGGCCCACCGCGTTGCCGAGCGAGCCCACCATCGCCCGCCTGGGGCCGACGCTGAGCGAGTTCGAGATCGCCATCAGGACCGCGGGTCCCGGCGTGAAGGTGACGAACAGCGCCACGCTGACGAAGCCCAACCAAGCGGTCACATCCACGACGATCTCCAAGCGCGCGACGACAGGAAGCGCCGATGTTAGCGGGCATGCGGGCGCGGCTAGGATCGCCCGGTCCCAAGCCCTTGCCGCGAGCGCCCGATCGCGGCGCCTTCGCCAAGGTCCGCGCCTCCATGAATGACGCCGTCGCCATCGGCCCGCTGGTCCTGCCCTGGACCTTCGTCCATCTGTGCCTCGCCGGCGCGGCCTCGCTGGCCGTGGCCGGCGTCATCGCGCGCCGCCGGCGGGTCGATGCCGGACCGCTGCTGTGGCGCAGCCTCCTCGTCGCGTTGGTCGTCGCGCGCCTGGGCTTCGTCTACCAGTACAAGGAGCTCTACGTCGCCCACCCGCTCAGCGTCTTCAACGTGCGCGACGGCGGCTGGTCCCCGGAGGTCGGGATCATCGCGATGTGGATGTTCGCGACCTTCCGCCTGAGGAACGCGCCGGCGCTGCGGATGCCGGTATCGGTGCCGCTGGCGCTGGGAACGGCGCTGTTCATCGCGGGGCAGATCCTGCTGGCGATGCGTCCGCCGGCCGAGCCCCTGCCCGCGTTCGCCTTCGAGCAGCTGGAAGGCGGCCGCCTCGATCTCGCCGCCCTGCGCGGCAAGCCGGTGCTGATCAACCTGTGGGCCAGCTGGTGCGGCCCCTGCGTCCGCGAGATGCCGATGCTGGCGGACGCGCAGCGCGAGCGGCCCGATGTCCAGTTCGTCTTCCTCAACCAGGGCGAGGCCCCGGCGGTGGTGGCGAAGTGGCTGGCGTCCCAGCGGCTGACGCTGCGCCACGTCGCGATCGACGAGCAGCGCCAGGCCAGCGCGGTCTTCAGGCAGGCGGGCTATCCGACGACGCTGCTCTTCGACGGCTCCGGCCGGCTTGTGGCCAAGCGCACGGGCGAGTTGTCGCAACCCGCGCTGGAAGCGATGCTCGGCCGGTTGCGCTGAAGCTCGACCGCCGACTCAGGCAGACCTGAAGAGGGTCGAGGCAGCAGTCGAGATCGAGGTCGAGGTCGAGGTCGAGGTCGAGGTCGAGGTCGAGGCCGGAAGTCGGAAGTCGGGGGTCGGGGGTCGGGGTCGGGGTCGGGGTCGAGATTGCGATCAGGCCGACACCAGCTCCAGCAGATAGAGCCGATCCCCGGCACCGAGCTCGGCGAGCTCCTTCGCATGCGGCGGGGCGAGGTCGAAACCCAGCCGATCCAGCAGCGCGATGGACCGCGCATTGCGCGCGTCGACCGACGCCAGCAGCCGCCACGCGTCGTGCTCGCGCTGGAGGTAGGCGATCATTGCGGCCACCGCGCGGGTCGCATGCCCTTGACCGCGTCCCTCGCGGCTCATCACGTAGCCGATCCAGCAGCGGTCGCGCGATTCGATGGTCGCCTGCACATAGCCGATCAGCCGGCCGTCGTCGCGCCGCAGCATCCAGTTGAACCACTGCTCGGCGCCATCGGGCGAGTGCCCGACCGAACGCCGTTCGTAGGCGGCGCGCAGCCCGTCCAGCGTGGGCGGCTCGTCCGACAGGAAGGCGTAGATCGACGGATCGGCGAGGACGGCGTGCATCTCCTCGGCATGGGCGACGCAGACGGGTTCGAGCACCAGGGAAGGCGCGGTCAACGGGGGGAACGGCGACATGCGGGGAGTCTCGGCCAAACAGACTGGAGACAGAACCGGGAACACCCCTTGCTACCGTTCCTTCATGAACACCGCCGCCATCCGCACCGTCCACCTCTACCTCTTCGAGGGCTTCGCCGACTGGGAGGCCGCGTACGCGGTCGCGGGCATCAACGCGCCCGACTTCCAGAGGTCGCCCGGGACCTGGCAGGTGCGGACGGTCGCCGCGGCAGGCGCGAACCTGACGCGGTCGATGGGCGGCTTGTCAGTGATGCCGGACCTCCGCCTGTCGACACTCTTCCCCTCGGACAGCGAGCTGCTGATCCTCCCCGGCGGCGCCGGCTGGGACAAGGGCGAGCACCTGGAGGCGGCGAGGAAGGCCAAGGAGTTCCTCGACGCCGGCAAACGCGTGGCCGCGATCTGCGGTGCGACGGCGGGACTGGCGCGGTTGGGCGTGCTCGACGACCGGCGTCACACCAGCAACGCACTGTCCTATCTGAAGGGCGTGCCCGAGTACGCCGGCAGCGACCGTTACGTCGACGAGCCCGTCGTCATGGATCGCGGCCTGATCACCGCGGGCGGCATGTCCGCGCTGGATGTCGCCCGCGCGATCTTCGACACGCTCGGCGTCTACGAGCCCGAGACCCTTGACGCCTGGTACCAGCTCAACAAGACCGGCAACGCCGCGCACTTCGCCCGGATGGCGCAGGCGGCGGCGCGCTGAGGCGGCCCGGAGGCCTCACCGACTCGCGGCGCCCCTCGATCGCGGCCCGCGCCATCGCGCGGCCTCACACGCCCTTCGCCGCGGTCACGATGCCCTGCCCTGCCGCCCAGGCGTTGATGTCGTCGCGGCGGATGGCCGCGGCCATCAGGCCGGGGAAGGCATCGGGCGTGCAGGCGAAGGACGGCACGCCCAGCGCGGCGAGCTTGGCCGCCAGCGCGTGGTCGTAGGCCGGCGCGCCCTCGTCGCTCAGCGCGAGCAGCGCGACGCACTGCACGCCGCTCTCCACCAGGTCCGCCGCGCGGCGCAGCAGCTGCGGCTCCACGCCGCCTTCGTAGAGGTCGGAGATCAGGACGAAGATCGTGTTGCGCGGCTCGCGGATCAGCGACTGGCAATAGGCGACCGCGCCGTTGATGTCGGTGCCGCCGCCCAGCTGGACGCCGAACAGCAGGTCGACCGGATCGTCGAGCTGCTCGGTCATGTCGACCACCGCGGTGTCGAAGACCACGAGCTTGGTGCTGACCGCCGGCAGCGAGGCCAGCACCGCGCCGAAGATGCTCGCGTACACGACCGAGTTGGCCATGGAGCCGCTCTGGTCGATGCACAGCACGATCTCGCGCTGCGGGCGACGGGCCTTGCGGCCGTAGCCATGCAGGGTCTCGGGAATCACCGTGCGATGCGACGCTTGCCAGTGGCGCAGGTTGGCGCGGATGGTGCGGTGCCAGTCGATCTCCGCCAGGCGCGGCCGGCGGTTGCGCTGGCTGCGGTCCAGCGCGCCGGTGATGGCCGCGCGCATCGGCTCCTCCAGGCGCTTCATCAACTCGTCGACGACCTGCCGGACCACGCGGCGCGCCGTGTCCTTCGTGCCCGCCGGAATCACGCGCGACAGCGCCATCAGGTTGGCCACCAGGTGCACGTCCGGCTGGACGCCTTGCAGCATCTCCGGCTGCAGCAGCATGTCACGCAGGTTCAGCCGCTCCAGCGCGTCCTTCTGCATGACCTGCACCACCGTGCTCGGGAAGTACTTGCGGATGTCGCCCAGCCACCGGGCCACGCGGGGCGCCGATCCGCCCCGCCCGCCGCGCCGATCCCCGCCCAGGCCCGCGCCGTCGTCGTAGAGCGCGCCCAGCGCCTGGTCCATCTCCACGGCCGGGCCGCTCAGCGCGCCGCAGCTCTCCTCGGCTTCGCCGCCGAGCACCAGGCGCCAGCGGCGCAGGCGGTCCGCATCGCTCGCGCCGGGACCGCTCGCGGCCCTCGTCGCGTCCGTCGTGGGGTCCGTCGGCGCTCCGCGGGCCGTCCCGTCCGCGTCCGGCGTTCCGTTCACATCGCTCATGCCGTCACTCCCAGCATCGCGCGCAGCAGCGGCAACGGCAGCGCCGCGCGGGTCTCGTCCCATTCGGCGGACGCCGCCGATACCGCCCCGACGCCCGGCTTGCGCGCCGCGCGCTGACCGAGGTCGCGTCGCTCGCCCGGGCCGAAGTGCGCGAAGGTGCGTCGCACCAGCGGCAGCACGCGGATGAAGTGTTCCTCGTCGAGGCCGCTCAACCAGGCGTCGACCAGCGGCCACACACCGTCGTGATGCAGCAGGACCACCGCGTTGCGATTGAGGAAGCCGTCCAGCCAGGCCGCCGCCTTCGCGGGCTCCGCCGCGCGCGACAGGTGCAGCGAGATCGCCGTGCCCGCCTCCTCCGCGGTGATCAGTCCGTCATCGAGCAGCAGCCGCGTGCACAGCCCGCGCAGCAACGCATGCGCGCCCTCGCGCGCGGCCAGTTGCGCGATCGCGGCGCGCCAGTGCGTCGACGGCTCGGTCTGCCGGCCCGGGTCGCGCAGACGGATCGCCGACTGCGCGCCGAGCACGCGGTCACGGCATTGCGCGGCGGCCGCGTCGTCGAGCGAGTCCCCCGCCAGCGGCAGTCCGATCGCCGCGCGGGTCACGAGACCGTCGAAGACCTGTCCCACCAGGGCCGCGTCGGTCTGCCGCACGTTGCCGTAGCGGAAGACGTTGGCCAGCGGCGGCAGCGCGGCGAGCAGCTGATCGGCGTCGCCGGTGACCGCCGCATGATCCTGCAGCGCGCGCGAGGCGACGGCCACCGCGTCCGGCAGATCGGCCAGCAGCACACGGTCCACCAGCTCGGCCAGCGCTCCCAGCGTGCGCTCGCCGCCGCAGCGCTCGGCCACCGCGACGGTGGCGGCCTGCGCGACCGACTGGCCCCAGCGGCTCGCCTCGATCAGGCGCAGCGCGTACTCCGGTTGCCATTGCAGCGACCAGACCTCGTGGAAGGTGCCGCGCGAGGACTTGCCGGCGCGCGCGATCTCGCCCCAGGGCAGATCGATCAGGCGCAGGCGGTGCAGCAGGTGGCTGCGGGCGAGGTCGTTGGGCTGACGCAGGTCCAGGTCCAGCGTCTTCTGCGTCGCCTCGGGCTTCATGCGCAGCGACTTCTGCAGCTGCTCGAGATCGCGCTGCAGCGGCACCATCGGCACGCTCGCGGGCACGCGGCCAAGGCGGTCACCGATGACCAGCTCGTCGCGGATGAAGCTCGACACGGCGTCGTCGCCCAGCGTCATCACGGTGCGCGTGGCTTCGTGCAGCTCGTCCAGGCCTGGCGCCGGGCGCTGGCGGAGCGCGGCCAGGGTGTCGGCCAAGCGCGCGGCCTCGATCAGGTGGGCGGAGGAGCAGTCCAGATCGCGCTCGCGCATCAGCCGCGCGACGCGCGCCAGCCAGCCGATGGCGCGCGGTCGGCTTTCGCCGTCCTGGGCGCTGCGCCACAGGTGCTCGTACCAGCCGGGCGAGGCGATGCCGGCGCCGTAGCCGCTCTCGCGGGCGAGGTGCCGGTAGGTCCACGGCACCCAGGTGCTGGTGACCTTCAGCTTGGGCGCGCCCTTGAGCAGCGCCTGATCGGACTTCACCGCCACGTCCGCCTGCAGGCCGCCGAGGTGCCAGGCACCGCAGACCACGGCGATGCGCGCGAAGCCCTCCTTGCGCGCGGCGCGGATGCACTGGCGCATGTGGGCCTCGCGCATCGCCTCGCGGCGCGCGCGCGGCGTCCGTGGATCAAGGGTCTCGTCCTCGCCCGATGCCGCGGCCTCGGCGCGCAGCGTGGTCATGGCCTCGGCGATGGCGAGGAACAGGTCCTCGCCGTCGCCACGCTCCTCGACCATGTGGTTCCACCAGGCCTCGCCGTCGGCATAGCCCGCCGCGCGAGCGAACCAGTCGAGCGGATCGCCCCGGCGCGTCGAGGCTTCGCCGGCGACGACCGGCAGGGCGTCGTCGGCGTCCTCCGCCGGCCCGTCCCGCTGCTCGAGCGGAGGCTTGGGCGGGGTCGCGTTCCGGGACTCGGAGGCGGCCTCTTCCCTGCTCGCTGCCTCCAGGCCTAGGGAGATCGCCACCGGCAGATCGATGAAGCGCACCGGGACGCCGGCGGCGGCGGCCCAGCGCAGGGCCTGCCATTCCGGCGAGAAGGTCGCGAACGGGTGATAGACGGCGCGACCGGCATCCTCGACACCGTGCGTGAGCAGCGCCACCGGCGGCGCCATCTCGGGATCGAGCACCGCCGCGACGAGGCCGTCCGCCTCGGGCGGACCCTCGATCAGCACGCAATCGGGCCGCAGCGCCTCGAAGGCGGTCAGCAGGCTGCGCGCGCAGCCCGGACCATGGTGGCGGACACCGAAGAAATGCACCGGATCGGTCATGGGGATCGTCGGAAGGACGTCGGGGAATCGTCGGGGGCGTCGCCGGTCGTGGCGGGTCCCTCGGGCCTGTCGAGGTCGATGGCGACGGTGTTCAGGTCTGCTCGCGGCAGGCGCGGTACAGGTCCTTCCAGTCGGCGCGCTCCTTGACGACGGTCTCCAGGTACTCGATCCAGACGACCTGGTCCTGCATCGGGTCCTTGACGATCGCGCCGAGCAGGCCCGAGGCCACGTCGCGCGGGCGCAGCACGCCGTCGCCGAAGTGGCCGGCCAGCGCCATGCCGCTGTTGATCACCGAGATCGCCTCGGCGGTGGACAGCGTGCCGCTGGGCGACTTGAGCTGGGTCTTGCCGTCCTCGGTGCGGCCATTGCGCAGCTCCCGGAAGATCTGCACGATGCGCCGCACTTCCTTCAGCGCGGGCGGCTCGGCCGGCAGCTGCAGCGCGACGCCCAGCTCGGCCACGCGCTTGACGACGATGGACACCTCGGCGTCCTCGCTCGCCGGCACCGGCAGCACCACCGTGTTGAAGCGGCGCTTGAGCGCGGCCGACAGCTCGTTCACGCCCTTGTCCCGGTTGTTGGCCGTGGCGATCACGCTGAAGCCGCGCGTGGCCTGCACCTCGCCACCGAGCTCGGGAATGGGCAGCGTCTTCTCGGACAGCACGGTGATCAGGCTGTCCTGCACGTCGGCGGGAATGCGGGTCAGCTCCTCGATGCGCGCGATCTTGCCGGCGCGCATCGCCTTCATCAGCGGGCTGGGCACCAGGGCCGCCTCGCTCGGACCATTGGCCAGCAACTGGGCGTAGTTCCAGCCATAGCGCAGTTGCTCCTCGCCGGTGCCGGCGGTGCCCTGGATCAGCAGCGTCGAGTCGCCGCTCACCGCCGCCGACAGGTGCTCCGAGACCCAGGACTTGGCCGTGCCCGGCACGCCGTAGAGCAGCAGCGCGCGGTCGGTGGCCAGCGTGGCGACGGCGATCTCCATCAGGCGCTCGTCGCCGATGTACTTGGCGCTGACCTCGAAGCCGTTGTCCAGCCGCCCGCCCATCAGATAGCGCAGCACGGCCCAGGGCGACATCGCCCAGTTCTCGGGCCGCGGTCGCGTGTCCTGACGCTTCAGCTCGGCGAGCTCCTCGGCGAACTGATGCTCGGCATGGCGGCGCAGCAGCTGCGAGGCGTTGGCGGTCTCGGTGGAAGTGCTCATGGGGTCCTCGGGCGGGAATCCGGATGGGAAGCGTGCGCGGAGCCGCTCGCGGCGGCGGTCGCGGGGAAGGCGGGCGTGACGCGCGGCAGCGCCAGCAAGGCGCGGCGCAGCGTGGCCGTCTGGGCGACGGCCTGCAGCATGTCGGTGTAGGACGGGCTCTCGCCGTCCGAGCGCAGGTCGGCCAGCGAGCCGTATGCGGCCAGGCTGTCGGGATGCACGACGGCGCCGAACTCGGTCAGCATCGCGCGCACCGCGTAGTCGTCCTTGAGCAGGCCACCGCGGGCCCGCGCGATCAGCTGCGCGGTCAGCGCCTGCGACAGCGCGGGGCCCAGCGTGTCGCCGCCACTGGCGGCCGCGATCAGCGCCGACAAGGGCAAGGATTTCTGCTCCAGATGCCGCAGCCAGTAGCGCTCGCGGCGCGCCTGCGGCAACCAGCCCAGCGCCTGCGCGACCTGGTGCGTCGGCCGATGCGCCGACTCCGCGTTCGCGGGGCCGGCGGAGGCGATGTCGATGAAGGCCTCGCACCAGTCGGGCTCGCGCGTCGCGCCGAGAACGTCGAACCAGCCGCGGGTGAGCGCCTCGTGCCAATCGGTCCCGGCCGCCCAGTGCAACAGCTCGGCCGGCGTCATGCCGGTGGTGCTGATCCAGTGACCGAGCGGCACCTGGCGCACGAGCTGATACAGCCACCAGGCGCGCTCGCCGAGCTTCTCGGCCTGCGGCCGCTCCAGGATCAGCTGATCGGCGGACCAGTCGGCCGCTCGGGCCGAGGCCCCGGCGGCGTCCACGGCCTGCGGCGCGTCGATGACCCAGTGCTGCCGGATCAAGGCGCGCTCCCGGCGCAGCAGCGGCGCGAGGCGGGCCGCCGCGCGGCGCGGATGGGCGGCGTCGGGCAGGCGAAGCAGCAGCGACAGCGCGACCTCGCGCACCTCGCGACCGCGGTCGGCGCGCAAGCGATCGAGCAGCGCCTCGTCGTCGGGGCCCAGGCCGATGGCGAGCTGCCCGGCCAGATCGGCGCGCTCCTTCGCCGGCAGCTCGGGCAGCGCGGCTTCGAGCCGGGCGCGCGCGGCGGCGGCATCGAGGCCGCGCTCACGGGCCAGGAAGGCGCGTCGCTGCTCGAGCGTGCCGTCGGTCCATTGAGATTCGTCGGGCGCGGCGCTGCCGACACCGGCGGCGTAACGCCAGTCCTCGCGCTGTCGGGCCAGCCACAGGCCGCGCTCGCCGAGCACGGGCAGCAGCGGCGCGCGCAGCGCGACGGATCGGCGACCGATCTCCAGCGCCAGCGGCAGCAGGGTCTCGGGCAGGCGCAGCCCCGCGGCGGCGAGGTCCGCGAAGACCTGTTGCTGCAGGCGCGCGGGGGCGTCGGTCAACGCCCAGCGCAAGAGCAGGCGCAGGTGGCCGCCCGCGCCGTCGGGCACGGCGGGCCGCGCGTCGGTGGGCGCGGCCTCCGGCGGGGACGCGGTCCAGGCCCGGTCCTGCAGACCGGCGGCCTCGCAGGCGGTGATCACGGCCATCGCGCGCAAGACCGGACCCGACGGGCCGGGCGCGTCCCGCGCGGCCTCGGCGACAAGGGCGCCGACCGCGCCGGGCCACGCGGGCAGCGGGCCGGGTTGTCGTTCGGTGCCGACCATCGCGATCGGCAGCAGCGGCGTCCAGGCGCTCATGCGGCGCCCCTCACCCAGGCCGGGCCGACCGCGCCGGACGTCCAGGCGGTGAGCGGGCCCAGGCGATACCCGTCCCATTCGCCCATCACGCGCAGCGGATGTCCGCCCGACACGGCCATCAGCGTCCACCAGTCCGAGTCCCCGAGGCGCAACGGCAACGCGCGGCCGTCGGCGACCAGCTGCGGGCCGGACTCGGTCTGGACCGGCGTCGCGTGGGCGAGCACCACCGGATGCAGCATCGCGAAGGGATTCGCCGCGACGCGCGACGCGATGCGACGCCATTCCGCGGACCAGGCGTGAGCACTGGCCGCAGCGGCACCAGCAACCGCACCAGCACCAGCACCAGCAACGGCACCGGCATCGGCATCGGCGTCGACGTCAGTGTTGGTATCGACGTCAGTGTTGGCGTCAGCGTCGGGATCGAGCGCATGCACCGTGCTCGGCGCGACGGCGGGACCGATGGACTGGGTCGATGCGATGGTCGTCGTCGGCGACGTTTCGGCAACGAGTGCCCGCATCGGCGCGGCGCCCGGATGGAAGACCAAGGTCAGGTCCGCCGCGCTGCCCGGCAGCCAGACGCCGTCGAAGCCTCGTGCGCCATGCGCGTGATCGAGCAGCCAGGCCCGACGGCCGGTACTCGTGCCTTGCAGCCAGACGCGGCGCTCGTTCAGGCGTGCGTCGCGTTCCTCGACGATGGCACCCAGCACGACCCAACGATCCGTGACGCGTTCACCAGTGGCCAGCACCTCCGACTGGTCGACGGGCCAGCCGCACAGCGTGCGCAGATCCGCCTGTACTTCTGGGGACAGCGTCTCGCGCCGCGAGATCGCCTCGCAGGCGAGTTGCAGCAGCCCCAGTCGCGACAGCAGACGCTCGGGCCAGTCGGCGCCCACGCGCCAGACATCGGCCGCGGCGCCCAGTCGCTGACCGAGACCGGGCGCCTGCGCATCCACCATCCGCGCGGCCATCGTGCGCCAGCCGCGGATCGTCGCGTCGTCGATGGCCCCCAAGCCACGACCGAGCTGGTCGCCCAGCCAGCGCTGCAGTTCCGCGGCAGCGTCCTCGATGCGCCGCCAGCGCTGGGCCTCGCGCCGCGTGGCGCCGTCGGGATCCACGAGCGCCGACGCGGCCTGCGCGGGGTCCACGCCCTCGGCGATCTGCGCGGCGCGTTCCGCCGCGCGCTCAACGGCCTTCTGGTCGCGCTCTTCCTTCTTCTGGGCGCGTTCGTCGCGCGAGGCCAGCCATTCGGCGACCCAGGTGGGCGGCTCGCCAGCGCTGAACCGGCCGGCCTCCTGCGCATGCAGCATCAGCAACGCGAGGCCATGCTTGCAGGGGAACTTGCGGCTGGGGCAGGAGCAGCGGAAGGCTGGGCCGGCACGGTCCACCTGTGTCTGATAAGGCTTGGACCCGCTGCCCTGGCATTCGCCCCAGACGGCGGCGTCGTTGGCGCCGAGCACGGGCCACTTGGCCGGCGCGATCAGCCCCCGCGCGGCCTTCGCCGAGGCCTCGTCCGGCGCCAGCGCCAGCACGCCTTCCATGGTCAGCGTCATGCTGGCCCGCTCCCTGGTTGTCTGGTGATGGATGAGAACCGGGCGAGTCTAGCCGTCAGCAGACCGGGACCCCGCCCCCTTCAAGGGGGAAGCCCGCGCGATCCGCGGAAGATCCGGCCCACGCCGGCGACACCCGTGCCAGGTCTTGCCCACGGACTCGCGGGCGACTCGCGGTTCAGGTGCCCGAGGCCTTCGCGTTCACCGGCAGACCGATCTCGAGGATAGCGTTGGGGTCGCGGGGATCGAAGTCGTCGCCATAGCGCTCGAAGTGGGGACCGGCGCGCAGCGTCCAGGACGACGCCGGCAGCCATTGGCGATAGAGGAAGTCGAAGCCCTGCGCGATCTCGCCGAAGGGCCAGCGCAGCACGGCGTAGGTGCCGGCCGGGATCGCCCAGCGGGACAGGCCCTCGGGGAGCGCGCTCTCGGGCGTCACGGGCACGGCGGCCATGTAGCGCAGGCGCGCGTCGGACGCGGCCTCGGGGCCGCAGCCTTCCATCACGCCGTAGCTGACGCCGGGCTCGGCGACGGGCCCGATCTCGTCCATCCGCGCGACGAAGCGCGGCCACATCGCGGGGATGTCGGGGGACACCGGCACGGTGTCGATCGCCATGCCGATGACGGGAATCTCGGGCAGGTCGACGATCTTCGGGTCCATGAGCACTCCTGGTTCAGCGCACGCGAAACGCCGCATGCGAAGCGCCCGCGATTCTGCCCGCCAGCGTCGACGGCGTCGTGTCAGCAGGGGGCGTCGGGAGGGAGACCTCGGGCCCGCATCGACTGCCTGGGGAGCGTCCCATCCGCGCGGCTTGGCCGGAGATGGAAGCGCCCCATCGGCCCATCGATCAGGGCAGGCGCGCCAGCGCCTCCAGGTAGCGCGGGGCGAGCATCAGCTCGTCCCAGGTCAGCGGCGCCGATTGCGGCACCAGCGCGGCGCGGCGCGCCTCGCCGTCGATGGCCGGCGTCCAGCGACCGTCGGCCGCCGCGGCGCTCAGGCCGTCCAGCAGCTCGTCGATCGCGCGGCCGCCGTCTTCCAGGCTCTGGTTGCACAGCAGCACCAGGTCGCAGCCCGCGTCCAGCGCCGCCAGCGCGGCTTCCGTGTAGCCGACCTCGCGGCCCTCGATGACGCGGGCGCCGGCCATGCTCAGGTCGTCGCTGAAGACGGCACCGGCGAAGCCCAGGCGCTCGCGCAGGATGTCCTGCAGCCAGCGGCGGCTGAAGCCCGCCGGACGCGCGTCCACCTTGCGGTAGATCACGTGCGCCGGCATCACCGCCGACAGGCTCAGGCTCAGCCATTCGAAGGGCCGCGCGTCCTCGGCCAGGATGGCCTTGAGCGTGCGCGTGTCCACCGGCACGCCGACATGCGAGTCCGTGGCCACGTGCCCGTGCCCCGGGAAATGCTTGCCGCAGCTGCCCATGCCCGCCAGGGCCAGGCCTTGCATCAGGCTCTGCGCCAGCAGGCTGACCACGCGCGGGTCCGCATGGAAGCTGCGCGAACCGATCACCGCGCTGCGCGACTGGCGCGTCTCGTCGTCCTGGTGGTCCAGGTCCAGCACCGGCGCGAAGGTGAAATCGACGCCGCAGGCGCGCAGCTCCAGCGCCAGGACCAGACCGGTCGCGGTCGCGGCCTGCACCGCCCGCATCGCGTCCTCCATCCACAGCTCGCCGAGCGTGCGCATCGCCGGCAGCGCGGTGAATCCGTCGGTGCGGAAGCGCTGCACGCGGCCGCCTTCCTGGTCCACCGCGATCAGCAGATCGGGCCGGATCGCCTTGGCCTCGGCGCACAGCGCCGTCAGCTGGGAGCGGCTCTCGAAGTGGCGCGCGAACAGGATCATCCCGCCCGTCAGCGGATGCGCCAGCCGGCGGCGGTCGGCCTCGGTCAGCGCGGTGCCGGCGATGTCCAGGATCACCGGGGCGTGCAGGGATTCGGTCATGGTTGTCTCTCTCTGTTGATCAGGTGAAGGGGCCGCGGCGGGATCGCCACGTCGATCGGCACCGTGGGTGCGGCGACGCGGCCCCGGCGCTCAGTCCCGCGTCTCGACAACGACGAAGGCGGTCGCGTAGTCGGTCTCGTCGCTGACGCTGACGTGGGCCTTCAGGCCCTTGGCCTCGAACCACTCGGCCAGCGCCCCGTGCAGCCGGATCTCCGGCTTGCCGCTGGGCGCCTTGACGACCTCGCAGGACCGCCAGGTCATCGGCATGCGCATGCCCATGCCGACGGCCTTGGAGAAGGCCTCCTTGGCCGAGAAGCGGGTCGCCAGATAGGCGATGCCGCGCGCCTCGACCTTCTCGAAACGCGACCGGAAGACGGCGATCTCGTGCGGTCCGAGCACCTTCTCCGCGAAGCGCTCGCCGCGTCGCTGGAAGGTCTCCCGGATGCGCCGGATGTCGCAGACGTCGGTGCCGATGCCGTAGATCATCGCGGTCCTTTCAAGCCCGACGCGTGCGGGCCGTGTGCGTGCTTCGTGCCGTTTGCGTGCCCGCGTCGCAACGCGAGGTCAGCGCCGTCATCAGACGTTTCCCGGCACGCCGCGGTGGGGGCTGGCAGCGGCGGCGGCCGCTCAGGCGTAGGCGCGCTGGATGCTGCGCTGGTAGTCGCGCACGGTCTCGGCGTAACCGAGTTCCAGCGCGTCCGCGATCAGCGCGTGGCCGATCGACACCTCCGCCACGCCCGGCACCTCGCGCAGGAAGCGGGTCAGGTTGTCGCGGTTGAGGTCGTGGCCGGCGTTGATCGCCAGGCCCTGCGCCAGCGCGGCGCGCGCGGCGGCGGTGAAGCGCGCCAGCACCTCATCCTCGCGCGCCGTACCGAAGGCGCTCGCCCAGGTCTCGGTGTAGAGCTCGATGCGCTCAGCGCCCAGGGCCGCGACATGCGCCATCGCCTCGGGCAGCGGATCCATGAACAGGCTGACCCGCACCCCCAGCGATCGGCATTCGGCGATCATGGGCCGCAGCCGCTCGGCGTCGGCGGGCAGGTTCCAGCCATGGTCCGAGGTGAACTGGTCCTCGCTGTCCGGAACGAAGGTCGCCTGATGCGGACGGACCTCGCGGATGAAGTCCATCAGGTTCTGGGTCGGGTTGCCCTCGATGTTGTACTCGGCCTGCGGCCAGGCCTTCATCAGCGCGGCCAGCTCGCGCACGTCGCCGGCGCGGATGTGGCGCTCGTCGGGACGCGGGTGCACCGTGATGCCCTGCGCGCCGGCCTCCAGGCACAGCTGCGCGGCCCGCGTCACGCTGGGAATGCCCAGGTGCCGGGTGTTGCGCAGCAGCGCGACCTTGTTGACGTTGACCGACAGCGCGCAGCGCGCGTCGTGACGGCCGGACTCGGGAGCGATCAGCGGATTCATGTGAGCAGCTTCTGGACGTCGAGCAGCACCTGCCGCGTCCGCAGAGGACGATGACCGAGATGATAGTGAAGCAGCGCCCGCAGCAGCGGCTTCAAGGGCGGTCCTGCGAACTCGCAGGCCTGGCGCAGCGCCGGCAGGCTGCCGTGCATGAGCGCGGCCTGCAGCTGGATGAAGGCCTGGCCGCCGAGCTGCGGCGCGTCGTGCGTGGGCACGACGACGCCGGACTCGGGCGCCAGCATGTAGAGCCGGTCGGGATCCAGCGGGGCCTGCGTCGTGGCCAGCACGCTCAGGTCGGGCAACAGGCCGCAGGTGGCCAGCAGGCGCAGCTCGAAGGCGCGCAGCGCGGCTTGCGCGTCGTCCACCGATTGCAGCTGCGGCAGCAGCGCGGCATAGGCGTCGAAGAGCTCGGGTTGCGCGTCCTGCCGAGGCAGGAACTTCAGCAGCAGCTCGTTCACGTAATAGCCGCTGAACAGGGCCGCGCCACCGGGCAGGGTCTGACCGCCGACCCATTCCGCGCCGCGCAGCGACTGCACTTCGGCCGCGCCGTCCTCGTTCATCTTGGACGGCTTGGACAGCGTCACCTGCAGCCTCAGGAACGGGAGCAGCACCGATCGCAGCTGGGAATACGGCCGTTTCGCGCCCTTGGCGACGACCGCCAGCCGGCCCTGCTCACGGGTGAACAGGTCCAGCACGAGGCTGGTCTCGCTCCAGTCGTAGTGATGCAGGACGAACGCCGCCTGGGTGCCGGGCGGCCTCGGGGCGCGGGGAGCCATCCCCGATCACTCGTAGCCGTAGGAGCGCAGGTGCTCTTCCGAATCCGCCCAGCCCGAGCGGACCTTGACCCACAGCTCCAGGAACACGCGCGCCTCCATCAGCGTCTCGAGTTCCTGACGGGCCTCGGAGCCGATGCGCTTGAGGCGCTCGCCGCCCTGGCCGATGACCATGCCCTTCTGGTTGTCGCGCTCGACCACGATGGTCGCGGCGATGCGGCGCAGGTTGCCCTCCTCCTCCCAGCGGTCGATGACCACGGTGGCTTCGTAGGGCAGCTCGTCGCCGGTCAGGCGGAAGAGCTTCTCGCGGATCATCTCCGCGGCCAGGAACTTCTCGCTGCGGTCGGTCAGCGCGTCCTCCTCGTAGAACCATTCCTGGTTCGGGAGGTAGGGCTTGAGGATCTGGAACAGGCGCTGGACGTCCGCGTCCTTCTTGGCCGAGAGCGGGACGAACTCGGTGAAGTTGCGGCGCTCCTGCATGCTCTTGAGCCAGGGCATCAGCTCGGCGCGGCGATGCACCGCGTCCAGCTTGTTGGCGATCAGCACGACCGGCTTGTCCTGCGGGAGCAGCGACAGCACCTTGGCGTCGTCCAGACCGAACTTGCCGGCCTCCACGACGAAGAGCACCAGGTCCACGTCGGCCAGCACGCCCTGCACCGTGCGGTTCAGGTTGCGGTTCAGCGCGGTGCTGTGCTTGGTCTGGAAGCCCGGGGTGTCGACGAAGACGAACTGCGCTTCGTCGACGGTGCGCACGCCGGTGATGCGGTGACGCGTGGTCTGCGCCTTCTTCGAGGTGATCGAGACCTTCTGGCCCACCAGCGCGTTCAGCAGCGTGGACTTGCCCACGTTGGGCCGGCCGACGATGGCGATCAGGCCGCAGCGGGCGTCGCCTTCGTACGGGGGCGCGCCGATGCCGCCCTGGACCTCGGGCAGGTCGCCCTCGTCGTCGTCCTCGATCCCGTCGTCGTGCGCGGCGTCGACGCCGTCGTGGGCGTCGGTCTCGGGGATCTCGGGCGTGTCAGGCGTGGCGGGGGCGTGCGGGGCGTTCAGAACAGGGTCCTTGGAATCGGGTTGGGGGTCGGAAGAAGACGAGGACGCCGTCGCGGGCGTCCTCGGGGGGGTCGGTGCGTTCATGGCGAACTCCGCGTCAGTCGCGCGTCAATCGCGCAGGCCCGTGCCGGGTCGGTCGCCCGCGAGCAGCTCGTCCAGCACCTGCCGGGCTGCCTCCTGCTCGGCGATGCGCCGCGAGCGGCCCTCGCCGCGCCGCGCCAGGGTCAGCGCCGCGACCTCGCACTCGACGGTGAAGGTCTGGGCATGCGCCTGACCGCGCGTCTCGGCGATGCGGTACGACGGGACCGGGAGCTTGCGCGCCTGCAGCCATTCCTGCAGCGCGGTCTTGGAATCCTTGGCCCACTGCTCGATGCCGCTGGCCGCGATGGTCTCGCCCAGCAGCCGGCGCACGATCTCGCGGGCGGCCTCGTAGCCGCCGTCCTGGAACGCGGCGCCGATCACGGCCTCCAGCGCGTCGGCCAGGATGGACGGGCGCTGCGCGCCGCCGCCACGGGCCTCGCCCTCGCTCATGCGCAGGCATTCGGGCATCTGCAGCTGCAGCGCCAGCTTGTGCAGGCTGTCCTCGCGCACCAGGTGCGCGCGGATGCGGGTCAGGTCGCCCTCGTCGGAACCGGCGAAGCGCTCGAACAGCAGCGCCGACACGGCCAGGTTCAGCACCGCGTCGCCCAGGAACTCCAGCCGCTCGTTGTGCTGCTGGCCGAAGCTGCGGTGCGTCAGCGCGCGCTGCAGCAGCGGCGCCTGCGTGAAGCGGTAGCCGAGGCGTTGCTGGAGCGATTCGAGCGCTTGCGGGGTCATGGAGAGGGTCCTGCAGGTCCGCCGGCGCGCCCTCGACGAGGGCCCGCGCGGCGGGTGGTGCGTCAGTGTGACGCGCCTTTGTACTTGATGATCAGGAACACCGGCCCGAACAGGGGGACTTCCTTGTCATACCCGAAGCTGATCTTCACCTTGTCCTCGGACTTGGTGATGACAAGATCCTTGGGCTCGATGCTGACGATGGAGTACTCGATCTCCTTGGCCCGGGCGAAGGCGTCGCGCGCGGCGGGCACCGTCGGGGGGTTGTCCCGGGCGATCTTGTCGACCGCCTTCTGGATCGTGTAGTACTCCATCACGGTGGGGATCACGCGCATGCCCACCACCGAGCCGCCGCCGATGAGGATGGCCCAGAAGAGCAGGCCCAGCAGGCTGATGCCCCGTTGTTTGTTGCGTGCCGTCATGGCGCGTCGCTCCCTTGTGATGCCTGGTGATGCCGCGCGGCGTTTCCTCGCCGCCCGGCCTTACTTGATGCCGCCGATGCGCTTCAGGTTGCCGAAGTTCATCCAGACGACGAATGCCCGGCCCACGATGTTCTCATCCGGGACGAAGCCCCAGAAGCGCGAGTCCTGCGAGTTGTCGCGGTTGTCGCCCATCATGAAGTAATGACCGGCCGGGACCTTGCAGGTCACGCCTTCGATCGTGTACGTGCAGTTCTCGTTGTACGGGAAGTCATACAGCTTGCCGATGCGCCCCTGCGCGTTCGGGTCGACCAGGATCTGGTGGTCGACGTCGCCCAGCTTCTCGGTGAAGCGGGGGCGGAAGCGCATGGAGTTCGGGCTGGGATCGTCGTCGAAGAACTCGCCCTCGGAGGTCGTCGGCACCAGCTTGCCGTTGAGGTACAGCTTCTGGTTCAGGTAGGCCACCTCGTCGCCGGGCAGGCCGACGGCGCGCTTGATGTAGTCGACGCTGGGGTTCTGCGGATAGCGGAACACGACCACGTCGCCGCGCTTGACGTCGTTGTTGCTGATGATCTTCTTGTTGATCACCGGCAGACGGATGCCGTAGTGGTACTTGTTGACCAGGATCAGGTCGCCGATCAGCAGCGTCGGGACCATGGAGCCCGACGGGATCTTGAAGGGCTCGAACATGAACGAGCGCAGCAGGAACACGATCAGGATCACCGGGAAGAGCCCCGCCGTCCAGTCCAGCCACCAGGGCTGGCGCAGGATCTCCTGGCGGGCGCCCTCGACGTCGCCGTCCACGCGCTGGATGCCCTGCGCGGCGAGCGACTCGCGGCGCTTGGCGTCGTTGGCCGCCAGCGTCTCGGCGGCGCGCTCGCGCGCCGGCTGGAAATGGAAGCGCTCGGCCAGCCAGTAGGCCAGCGTCACCGTCGTCAGGACGAACAGCAGCAGCGAGAAGTTGCCGTTCCAGTAGCCCTTGTACCAGCCGCCCAGGTAGGCGATCAGGGCGGCATACAGCAGCCCGGTCAGTGCGCTCATGGCTTTCATTCTTGAAGGATCACTCGTCGACTTGGAGGATGGCCAGGAAGGCTTCTTGCGGCACCTCCACCGAACCGATCTGCTTCATGCGTTTCTTGCCGGCCTTCTGCTTCTCGAGCAGCTTGCGCTTGCGGGTGATGTCACCGCCGTAGCATTTTGCCAGCACGTTCTTGCGCAACGCCTTGATGTTCTCCCGCGAGATGATGTTGGCGCCGATCGCGGCCTGGATGGCCACGTCGTACATCTGGCGCGGGATGATCTCGCGCATCTTGGCGGCCACCTGGCGGCCGCGGAACTGCGACTGCGAGCGGTGCACGATCAGCGACAGCGCGTCGATGCGGTCGCCGTTGATCAGCATGTCGACCTTGACGACGTCGGAGGCGCGGTATTCCTTGAACTCGTAGTCCATGGACGCGTAGCCGCGCGAGACCGACTTCAGCTTGTCGAAGAAGTCCAGCACGATCTCCGCCAGCGGGATCTCGTAGGTCAGCATGACCTGGCGGCCGTGATAGGCCATGTTCAGCTGCACGCCGCGCTTCTGGTTGGCCAGCGTCATGACCGGGCCGACGTACTCCTGCGGCATGTAGAGATGCACCGTCACGATCGGCTCGCGGATCTCGGCGATCTTGCTCTGCTCGGGCATCTTGGACGGGTTCTCGACCTCGATGACCTCGCCGTCGCCGCCCAGTTGCACCTCGTAGACCACGCTGGGCGCGGTCGTGATCAGGTCCTGGTCGAACTCGCGCTCCAGGCGCTCCTGCACGATCTCCATGTGCAGCAAGCCCAGGAAGCCGCAGCGGAAGCCGAAGCCGAGCGCCTGCGACACCTCGGGCTCGAAACGCAGCGAGGCGTCGTTGAGCTTGAGCTTCTCCAGCGCGTCGCGGAGCTGGTCGTACTCGCTGGCCTCGGTCGGATACAGGCCGGCGAAGACCTGGGGCTGGATCTCCTTGAAGCCGGGCAGCGCCGTTTCAGCGGGACCCAGGTTGTTCGGAAGCTTCTTTTCCAGCGTGATGGTGTCGCCCACCTTCGCGGCCGCCAGTTCCTTGATGCCGGCGATGATGAAGCCCACCTCGCCCGCGTTCAGTTGGGGACGGTTCTCGGACTTGGGGGTGAACACGCCCAGGTGCTCGGCCGGATAGACGGCGTTGGTCGCCATCATGCGGATGCGCTCGCCCTTCTTGAGCGTGCCGTCGACCACGCGGACCAGCATCACCACGCCGACGTAGTTGTCGAACCAGGAGTCGATGATCATCGCGCGCAGCGGAGCCTCGACCACGCCCTTGGGCGGGGGCATGCGGGCGATGACGGCCTCGAGGATCTCGTCGATGCCCATGCCGGTCTTGGCCGAGCACGGGATCGCGTCGGTGGCGTCGATGCCGATGACGTCCTCGATCTCGGCCTTGGCGCCGTCCGGGTTGGCCTGCGGCAGGTCCATCTTGTTCAGGACCGGGATCACCTCGACGCCCAGTTCCAGCGCGGTGTAGCAGTTGGCGACGGTCTGCGCCTCGACGCCCTGGCTGGCGTCCACCACCAGCAGCGCGCCCTCGCAGGCGGACAGCGAGCGGCTGACCTCATACGAGAAGTCGACGTGTCCGGGGGTGTCGATCAGGTTGAGGTTGTAGACCTGCCCGTCCTTCGCCTTGTATTGCAGCGCGGCGGTCTGCGCCTTGATGGTGATGCCGCGCTCGCGCTCGATGTCCATCGAGTCCAGCACCTGCGCTTCCATCTCCCGGTCGGACAGCCCCCCGCAACGCTGGATGATCCGGTCGGCCAGCGTGCTCTTGCCGTGGTCGATGTGGGCAATGATCGAGAAATTGCGGATGTGGTTCATGGACTCGGGCTGAGACCGCACTTTCGTCCGCGGGTCCAGAAGCGCTCGATCGGAGCACCCTGAATCACGTTGCGGACGACCGGTCGAGGCAGTGAAGCACGGCCCTTCTCAGAGCCGGAACTGGACATAAAAAAAAGGCACGTCGAATTGGTGACGCGCCTTCCAACAAAACGTATGGCAACTGCTTGTTGGGCTTTCATTGTAGCCAAAAGCCCCGGCCTGGAAACCGCATGGATGCGAGCTTCTCGGTCGTTGCCCTTCGCCAACAGCGATTTTGTACACAGGTTATCCACAAAAAGCTTTGGACATCCTGTGGATCGCTGAAGCCCGCCAAAGCAGTGTTCCGATTCACCGTCGGAACGGCGACAAAGGCCCGTTGACGCGGGTCGATTGTAGCGGAGCAAGGCACCAATCCGCCGCCTTGGTCACAGCCGTGAGCAAGCACCAACCGACCCGAAATCTTCAATTCAGTTCGCTAGGCCAGCCCGGATTCCGCATCGCGGAAAGCCCCAGGCCGGCGCTGGGTTGCCCGGCCGTCGTCGCCGGCCAGGCGCGTCGTTCAGCCCTTGCCGGGCTTGAGCACCACGTAGGTGGCGACGTCGCCACGGCGCACCAGCATCTGCAGCGACTTGCCCTTCTCGAGCTTGGCCAGCACGCCCTGGAACTGCTTGACCGTCTTCACGTCGACGTTGTTGGCCGTGAGGATGACGTCGCCGGTCTTCAGGCCCGCGCGCGCGGCGGGGCCTTCAGCGGTGTCGATCTTCAGGCCGCCGTCGACCTTCAGTTCCTTGCGCTGCGCGTCGGTCAGCTCGCTGACGCTCAGGCCCCAGGCCTGAGCGCCGCCGGCCGCCGGGGTCTCGGTGTCGGGCGTGGCCGGGGTCCGGTCATCCGGCAGCGCCTGCATCGTGGCGGTCAGCTCTTTATATGAGCCCTTGCGGAATACCGTGACCTGCACCTTGCTGCCCGGCTTCGCGGCCGCGGCCAGGCGACGCAGGTCGACCGCCTTCTCGACCGTCTTGCCGTCGAACTTGGTGATGACGTCGCCCAGTTGCACGCCGGCCTTGTCGCCAGGACCGGCCGGGGTGATGCGGGTGATCAGCGCCCCCTGCGGCTTGCCCAGGCCGATGGCCTCGGCCACTTCCTTGCTGACGTCGTCCGGATAGACGCCCAGCATGCCGCGCGTGACGCGGCCGCTGGCGCGCAGCTCGTCGGCCACGCGCATCGCCTCGTCGATCGGGATCGCGAAGGAGATCCCCATGAAGCCGCCCGACTGGCTGTAGATCTGGGAGTTGATGCCCACCACCTCGCCGCGCAGGTTCAGCAGCGGACCGCCCGAATTGCCCGGGTTGATGGCCACGTCCGTCTGGATGAGCGGGAGCAGGTCGCCGGTGTCGCGCGCCTTGGCGCTGACGATGCCGGCCGTCACCGTGTTGTCGAAGCCGAACGGGGAGCCGATGGCCATCACCCATTCGCCGACCTTGAGCTTGCTGACGTCACCCATGCGCAGCTGGGGCAGGTTCTTGGCCTCGATCTTGAGGACCGCGACGTCGGTGCGGCGGTCCAGGCCAATGACCTTGGCCTTGAACTCGCGCTTGTCGGTCAGCGTGACCGTGACCTCATCGGCCTCGTCGACCACGTGGGCGTTGGTCATCACGTAGCCGTCGGCGGCGATCACGAAGCCCGACCCCAGGCCGCGCCGCTGCGGGGACTCGTCATCGTCCTCGTCGTCCGGGGCGGGATTCGGCGCCGGCGTGCCGCGGCGTTGCTGGGGAGGAACGGGGATGCCGAAGCGGCGCAGCAGTTCGCGCATCTGCTCGTCGACCTGCGCGTTGGCGACCTTCACCTTCTCCGAGGTCCGGATGTTCACCACCGCGGGGCCGGCCTGCTCGACCAGCGCGCTGAAGTCCGGCAGGGCCGCCATCACTTGCGGAGCGGCGACCGGCACCGCCGGGGTCTGGGAGAACGCCGGCAGCGACGCGCCCAGGGCGGACGCGGCGGCGACCGTCAGCGCGAGGAATCGATGAGAGCGGAAGCGCTGGCGATCGAGTCGATGAGGATTGGCCATGAACACTCGCGAGAGGCGAAGCAGGAAAACAAGACGCACATCATGCCCGGATTTCGCCGGCGTGCATGACGCCAGCCTTAGGCCAGGAAGAGGTGCAGCCGCAGGGTGGTCCATGACGGTCCGAGCCCCCGTCGCGACAACGCCAGCCAGCCCCGCGCGCGGTGGCCGAGCGCTCGACCCTCGTCATCGCGGGCCCGCAGGCGCAGCAGCATCCAGTGCTCGGCATCGATGAACACCTCGGGGACGATGGCAAGCGGCTCGCCCGGCCGGTCCCACCACCAGAGCGCGCCGTCGAAGCGCAGCACCTCGGCGGCACGAGGGCGAACCGGCCAGAGGGCCGCGAAGATCGCCGCGAGCAGCACCGCGCCGAGCACGGCGATCGCCACGAACCCCTCCGCCTCGCTGGCCGGATCCGGGTCCGGCAGCATGCCCCACTGGGCGAGCGCCGCCGCGATCAGCGCCACCGCGCCGGCACCCGCGAGTGCCCGGGTGAAGCGCGTCCATCGCGCATCGATCGCGCATGAAAAACGCCGGGCGTGGGCCCGGCGTGTCGAGGATCGATCCGGCGTCATGCGTCGCCGTCCGATGCGGTCTGAAGCTCAGACGCGCTTGAAGATCAGCGTGCCGTTCGTGCCGCCGAAACCGAAGTTGTTCTTCGCGGCGTACTCGATCGGCATCTTCCGCGCCTCGTTGGCGCAGTAGTCCAGGTCGCAGGCGGGATCCTGGTTGAAGATGTTGATCGTCGGCGGAGCGATCTGATCGTGGATCGCCTTGACGGTGAAGACGGACTCGATGCCGCCCGCGCCGCCCAGCAGGTGACCGGTCATCGACTTGGTCGACGACACGACCAGGCCATTCTTGGCGTAATCGCCGAAGGCGGCCTTGATCGCGTTGGTCTCGTTCGCGTCGCCCAGCGGGGTCGACGTGCCGTGCGCGTTCATGTACTGGATCTGGTCCGCGTTCAGTCCCGCGTTGCGCAGCGCGGCGCGCATCGAGCGCGTCGGACCTTCCACATCGGGCGCGGTCATGTGATAGGCGTCGGCACTCATGCCGAAGCCGACCAGTTCCGCGTAGATCTTGGCGCCGCGCTTCTTGGCGTGTTCGTACTCTTCGAGCACCAGCACGCCGGCACCCTCGCCCAGCACGAAACCGTCGCGGTCCTTGTCCCAGGGCCGCGACGCGGTCTTGGGATCGTCGTTGCGGGTCGACAGCGCGCGGGCCGCGGCGAAACCGCCGACACCCAGCGGGCTCACCGTCGATTCCGAACCGCCTGCCACCATCACGTCGGCGTCGCCCGCCTCGATCATGCGACCGGCGGTGCCGATGCTGTGAAGACCGGTCGTGCACGCCGTGACGATCGCCAGGTTCGGCCCCTTGAAGCCGCACTGGATCGACACGTGGCCGGAGATCATGTTGATGATCGAGGCCGGCACGAAGAACGGACTGATGCGACGGGGGCCGCGATTGGTCAGTTCCTCATGCGTCTGCTCGATCATCGGCAGACCGCCGATGCCGGAGCCGACGAGCACGCCGATGCGTTCCGCCAGGTCCGGGCTCAGCGCGTCGCCGGTGGGCAGACCCGCGTCGCGGATCGCCTGCAGCGAGGCGGCCAGCCCGTAATGGATGAACGTGTCCATGTGGCGGGCTTCCTTCGCGGGGATGTAGTCATCCACCTTGAAGTCCTTGACCTCGCCAGCGAAGTGGCAGGCCAGGTTGCTGGCATCGAAACGGGTGATGGTGTCGATGCCGGACTTTCCGGCCACGATGTTGGCCCAGCCCTGCTCGACCGTGTTGCCCACGGGCGAGATCAGGCCGAGACCGGTGACGACGACGCGACGACGGCTCATGCTGCTTGCTTACGCCTTCTGGTGCTTGACGGCGTAGTCGATCGCGAGCTGGACGGTCGTGATCTTCTCGGCCTCTTCGTCCGGGATCTCGATGCCGAACTCGTCTTCGAGGGCCATCACCAGTTCCACGGTGTCCAGAGAATCGGCGCCCAGATCGGCCACGAAGGCCTTCTCGTTGGTCACATCGGCTTCGGGCACGCCGAGTTGCTCGGCGATGATTTTCTTGACACGTGCTTCGATATCGCTCATGACTCCTCCAGGAGGGGTTTGCTAGAACAACCCGGGATTCTAAGGCCTTAGAGTGGCGCCCCTAGACGGACCTCCCGAGGCACGTCAACCACGAGGGGAACCGACGCGCGCTCGCACTCTATCAGCCCCACACCGGCCGGGTGAATCCGGTGGGTGGGCCGTCCGCGGACCGTCCGCGGCCGGTGCTCCACCTCAATTCATGTACATGCCGCCGTTGACGTGCAGCTCGACGCCGGTGATGTAGCTCGCCTCGGGCGAGGCCAGGAAGGCCACGGCGTGGGCGATCTCCTCCGGGGCGCCCAGGCGGCCGGCGGGGATCTGCGCCAGCAGCGCGGTCTTCTGCGCCTCGGGCAGCACGTCGGTCATGTCGGTGGCGATGAAGCCCGGGGCCACGCAGTTCACGGTCACCGAGCGGCTGCCCAGCTCACGAGCCAGGGCACGCGTCATGCCCGCGACGCCGGCCTTGGCGGCCGCGTAGTTGGCCTGACCGGCGTTGCCGGAGGCGCCCACCACCGAGGTGATGTTGACGATGCGGCCGTAGCGCTGCTTCATCATCGGACGCATCACCGCGCGGCTGACGCGGAACACGGCCTTCAGGTTGGTGTCCAGGACCGCGTCCCAGTCCTCGTCCTTCATGCGCATGGACAGCATGTCCTTGGTGATGCCGGCGTTGTTCACCAGCACCTGCAGGCCGCCATCCTGCTTGACGATCGAATCGATCAGCGCGTCGACCGCCGCGACCTCATTGACGTTCAGGACGGCGCCGCGACCGCCGTGCGCCGCCAGGGCCTCGGAGATCGACTGGGCGCCGGCTTCGCTGGTGGCGGTGCCGATGACGACGAAGCCCTTCTGGGCCAGGGTCAGCGCGATCGCGCGGCCGATGCCGCGGCTGGCGCCGGTCACCAGCGCCACTTGCTTGTTGTCGGACATGGATTTCCTTCGGAGCGGAGTTCGTTCGGATCGAGTCGGGTCGGCGGCGGGCCTCAGCCCAGCAACGCGCGGGCCTCGGCCAGCGAGGCCGGATCCAGCACGGTGGCGCTGGCGAGCTCGCCGTCGATGCGCTTGGCCATGCCGGCCAACACCTTGCCGGGACCGCATTCCAGGATGGTGGTCAGGCCGCGGACCTTGAGCGCCTGGACGACCTCGACCCAGCGCACCGGGCCGAAGGCCTGGCGGTAGAGCGCGTCGCGCAGCGACTGGGCATCGTCGGTCACGGCGACGTCGATGTTGTTGATCACGGGGAACGCGGCGGCCTGGAACTGCACCGCGGCCAGCTTCTCGCGCAGGCGGTCGGCGGCGGGCTTCATCAGGCTGCTGTGGAACGGGGCCGACACCGGCAGCGGCAGCGCGCGCTTGGCGCCGGCGGCCTTCAGGGCCTCGTTGGCCTTCTCGATGCCAGCCTTGCTGCCGGCGATCACGGTCTGCTTGGGGTCGTTGAAGTTCACGGCCTCGACCACTTCACCGGTCTCGGCGGCGACGCCGGCGCAGACCTCGCGGACCACGGATGCGTCCAGCCCCAGGATGGCGGACATCGCGCCCGTGCCCACCGGCACGGCTTCCTGCATGGCCTGGGCGCGGAAGCGCACCAGCGGCAGCGCGTCGGACAGGCTCAGCGCGCCGGAGGCGACCAGGGCGGTGTACTCGCCCAGCGAGTGGCCGGCGGCCGCCGTCGGGACCAGACCGGTCTCGGCGATCCAGGCGCGATAGCAGGCCACGCCGGCGGTCAGCATGACGGGCTGGGTGTTGGTGGTCAGGTCCAGCTGTTCCTTGGGACCGTTCTTGATCAGCGCGCCGATGTCCTCGCCCAGCGCGGACGAGGCTTCGGCCAGCGTGCGGACGACTTCCGGATGATCACCCCAGGCGTCCAGCATGCCCACCGACTGCGAGCCCTGACCGGGGAAGACGAATGCGAAGTTCTTGCTCATGGCGGTTCGAGTCCGAGACTATCTATTCAGAGGGAGAAACGCGCGTGACAACCGGGCGACACGTTCGCATCGCCGTCGTCCGCGCGAGCCCGGCCGACGCGCGTCGGCCCGGGCGGGCGGCAATGATCAGAAGTCCAGCAGGACCGCGCCCCAGGTGAAACCACCGCCGACGCCTTCCAGCATCACCGTGTCGCCGGCCTTGATCTTGCCGGAACGCACCGCGACGTCCAGCGCCAGCGGGATCGACGCGGCCGAGGTGTTGCCGTGCTCGTCGACGGTCACGATCAGCTTGTCCAGCGGCATCTTCAGCTTCTTGGCCGTGCCCTGCATGATGCGGATGTTGGCCTGGTGCGGGATCAGCCAGTCGATGTCGGCATCGCTGCGCCCCGCCTTCTCGAGAACGGCGCGGGCGACCTTGTCCAGCACGCCGACGGCGAGCTTGAACACGGCCTGGCCGTCCATCTTCAGCAGCGGGTGGCCGAGGACTTCGCCGCCGGACACGGTGCCCGGGGTGCAAAGGATGTCCGCATGGCGGCCATCGGCGTGCAGCTCGGTGGCGAGGATGCCGGGGGTGTCGCTGGCGCCCAGCACCACCGCGCCGGCGCCGTCACCGAACAGCACGCAGGTCGTGCGGTCCTTGAAGTCCAGGATGCGCGAGAACACTTCCGAGCCCACGACCAGCGCCTTGTTGGCGGCGCCGCTCTTGATCATCGCGTCGGCGACGGTCAGCGCATAGACGAAGCCCGAGCACACGGCCTGCACGTCGAACGCGGCGCAGCCATGGATGCCCAGCTTGTTCTGCAGCAGGCAGGCGGTGGAGGGGAAGACCATGTCCGGCGTGGACGTGGCGACGATGATCAGGTCGATCTCGTCGGGGCGCACACCGGCCGCCTCGAGCGCCGCCAGCGAGGCGGGCAGCGCCAGGTCGCTGGACGTGACGTCCGGCGCGGCGAAGTGGCGGGCGTGAATGCCGGTGCGCTCGACGATCCAGTCGTGCGAGGTCTCGATGCCGTCACGCGCGAGGCGGTCGGCGAGATCCTGATTGGTGACGCGGTCGGCGGGAAGGTGGCTGCCCGTGCCAAGGATGCGGGCGTAGCGCTGGGAAGCAGTGGTCATGCAGCATGGGCGGCCGTGGCCGCCTTGTCTCCAGCACCGTCGCCCTCCTCATTGGCGGGCGCGGGGAGCGCCTGCAGCGTCGCGACGATGCGATCGTGAACCCGGTCTAGGAGCCGGTTGCGGGCCGCATCATACGCCCGGTTCAAAGCCTGCTCGAAAGCGAATGCGTCGGCCGAGCCGTGGCTCTTGAAGACCAGGCCGCGCAGCCCGAGCAGCGCGGCGCCGTTGAAGCGGCGGTGGTCGACGCGGTCCTTGAAGCGCTGCAGCACCGGCATGGCCAGCAGCGCGATCAGCTTGGTGCCGGCGTTGCGGGTGAACTCGGCCTTGATGAAGCTGGAGATCATGCTCGCCAGGCCCTCGGCCGTCTTGAGCGCGACATTGCCGACGAAGCCGTCGCAGACCACGATGTCGGTCGTGCCCTTGAAGATGTCGTTGCCCTCCACGTTGCCGTGGAAGTTGAGCTGGTCATGCGAGGCCGCCTCGCGCAGCAGCTCGCCGGCGCGCTTGATGGTCTCGTTGCCCTTGATCATTTCCTCGCCGATGTTCAGCAGGCCGACGCTGGGGTTCTCCTTCCCGTCGACCGCCGACACCAGCGCACTGCCCATCACGGCGAACTGCAGCAGGTGCTCGGGACCGCAATCCACGTTGGCGCCCAGGTCCAGCACGGTCGTGAAGCCGCCGATCTGGTTGGGCATCACCGTGGCGATGGCCGGACGGTCGATGCCCTCCAGGGTCTTGAGGAGGTACTTGGCGACGGCCATCAGCGCGCCGGTGTTGCCCGCGGAGACGCAGGCCTGCGCCTGGATCGGCGCGCCGTCCTTGCCGGCCTTGAGCTGCGAGATCGCCACCCGCATCGACGAGTCCTTCTTGCGGCGCAGCGCGACCTCGATGGGGTCGTCCATGCTGACGACCTCGCTGGCGGGGACGATGCGGGCGCGCGGCCAATGGGCGGCTTCCTGGAGCGCCTCGGGCTGGCCGACGAGCAGGAGTTCCGCCTCGGGATGCGCGGCCAGGAAGGCCTTGCAGGCCGGGAGCGTCACGGACGGGCCGTGGTCGCCGCCCATGCAGTCCACCGCCAGACGGAGGGGCTCGGCGGAGGGCGAAGAGCTGGAGGCGGGAATAGCGGACATCGAAAGCTGGAAAGAAGCGCCGACCAGGCCGACTGTAGCGACCGCGCAAGAAACATGCGCGACAGCCGGCCATTCGGCCAAGCCGCCGACATTACGCGAGCCGCCCAGGGCGGACAAGCGAGCGCACCCGGGGTCGCCGGGCGCCGACGGCGGTCAGCGGAAAGACGGAAGCAGGAACGGGGACGCGGCGGAAATCGCCACGTCCGGACGAACGAAAGCCCGGCAACGCTGTTCGCGGAGCCGGGCTTGCTTCATTCGATGGGGACCAGGCGGTGGCGCCGGAGCGCCTGGCCAGGCCGGATCGAAGGAACGATCAGGCGGCGTCGGCCTTGGTCTTCAGCACCTTGCGGCCACGGTAGAAGCCGTTGGGGCTGATGTGGTGGCGCAGATGCACTTCGCCGGTGGTCGGCTCGATCGCGGTGCCCGGGGTGACCAGGGCGTTGTGCGAGCGGTGCATGCCGCGCTTCGACGGGGACTTCTTGTTTTGCTGAACGGCCATGTTGATTCTCCTAAAGGCTTCGGCTTCGTGGGCTACGGTGAAGTCGAGGCTTGCTCGGGCTCTCGAGAGAACTCGAGCTGTGCCGCGGACCCATGTTCCGCTACCGACGCCTCGGTCCCGGCCAGTTGCGCAAGGGTTTCGACTGAAACACCTTTACGAGCCGGGAAAGCCCGAGACTATAGCACAAGCCCCTCAGGCTTTACCACCCGTTCCCTTCTTCAGCGCGGCAAGCGCGGCGAAGGGGTTCGGACGGGCCTCCTCTTCCTCGACGACCTCGTCCTCCTCGACGTTGGCGTGGGGCAGCGGCTCGGGGCATGCCTCGTGGCGCGGGACGACGGGGAGCTCCAGCAGCAGCTCGTCCTCGACCAGCTCGCGCAGGTTGAGGTTGCGGGCCAGGGCGAGCACGTCGTCGTCGCTGTCCATGTCCAGCTCGGCGGCCTGGTCCTCGTCCTTGACGAAGCGGAACCAGCGCGACACGGCCAGATCCTCGCCGACCGGCTTCAGGCAGCGCTGGCAGGTCAGCGAGACCTGCGCCTGGGCGGACACCTCCATCCAGACCTGCGCGGCACCGCCCTTGGGGGTGCGCAGCTCGCCATGGGCGGACCAGGTGACGGGCGGCCATTGGGCCGGATCGGATTCAGGCGCGGCCGACTCGGCCAGGCGCGGCAGGCTGATGGCGGGCCACTCGCCCTCGATGGCGGCACCTTCGCGGGCGAAGGCCTCGACATCGAGCTTCAAGGGATCGAACGAACGCGGTTTCATGGGGCGCAAGTGTACGAGCCCCCTCCACGCGCGGGATCGGATACCCACGTCGCACCCGCGCCGGGCGCCGGCCCGATGGGAGAATCCCGGCCCATGACCGCCCTGCCCCGCCCGCTGATCCTGGGCTCCACCTCCCGCTACCGGCGCGAGCTGCTGGAGCGCCTGCGCGTGCCCTTCGAGACCGCCGCCCCCGATGTCGACGAGACGCCCCACTCTGGCGAGACGCCCGAGGCGCTCGCCCGCCGACTGGCACTGGCCAAGGCCCGGGCCATCGCCACGCGTTTCCCGGGCGCGCTGGTGATCGGCTCCGATCAGGTCGCCGATCTCGATGGCCAGCCGCTCGGCAAGCCCGGGACGCACGAGCGCGCCGTCGCGCAGCTGCGGGCGATGCGTGGCCGCACGGTGATCTTCCAGACCGCGCTGGCCGTGGTCTGCGTGGAGACAGGCTTCGTCGCGGAGGACCTGGCGCCGGTCCGGGTCCGCTTCCGCGACCTGAGCGACGACCACATCGAGCGCTACCTGCGCGCCGAACAGCCCTACGACTGCGCCGGCAGCGCCAAGGCCGAAGGCCTGGGCATCGCCCTGCTGGACGCCATCGACTCCGACGACCCGACCGCGCTGATCGGCCTTCCGCTGATCCGCACGGCGGCGATGCTGCGCCGAGGCGGACTCGACGTGCTCGCCCGGCTGCCCTGAGCCGAAGGCCGTTCAGCCCCCATTCGCCGACACCCCGCCACGCAGCAGGCCTCGCAGCCGACGCCGATCCCTCCCCCTTCCTTCGATGGACATTCCGATGACCCGCGGCCACCTCTACCTCGTTCCCAACACCCTCGACTTCGGCATGGACGGCCAGGAAGTCGATCTGCGCGAGGTCCTGCCCGATGCGGTGATCGCGCGCGCCGCGGCCATCACCCATTGGGCGGCGGAGAACGCCAAGACCACGCGCGCCTTCCTGAAGCGCGTCGGCGCGATCCATCCGCTTGCCCTCCCATTGCAGGAGCAGCGCATCGAGGAACTGCCGCGACCGCCCAAGGGCCGCGGCCCGGCGGCCAACGCCGCCATCGCCTCCTCCAGCGAGGAGAAGCAGTGGCTGGCGCTGCTGACACCCGCGATGGACCTCGGCCAGGACATGGGACTGATCTCGGAGGCGGGCATGCCCGCGGTGGCCGATCCGGGCGCCAAGCTGGTCGCCGCCGCGCATGCCGCGGGCATCGAGGTCGTGCCGCTGACCGGACCGAGTTCGCTGCTGATGGCACTCGCCTCCAGCGGCCTGAACGGCCAGAGCTTCGCCTTCGTCGGTTATCTGCCGCTGGAGGCAGCCGAACGCACCGCGCGCATCAAGGCGCTCGACGCGTTCTCCGCCCGCGAGCAGCAGACCCAGCTGATGATCGAGACGCCCTATCGCAACGGCGCGCTGCTGCAGGCGCTGCTGACGACGCTCAAGCCGGGCACGCTGCTGTCGGTCAGCTGCGGGCTGAGCCTGAAGAGCGCGTGGACGCACTCGGCGACGGTGGCGGACTGGCGCCAGGCGCCGAAGGCCCTCCCCGACAAGGTGCCGGCGGTGTTCGCGATCCTCGGCGCGCGCTGAGCCCGAGCGACCGGCTCCGAAGGTCGAGCCGGAACCCGGGGCGCTGAAATGCAAACGGCCGGCGAATGCCGACCGCTTCCTCTCGCATAGGCGCCGCGTCGGGCGCCGCAGGCGTGATCAGGACTCGCTGTCCGCCGTGATCGGCGGCTTCTTGGCGCCGAACAGCGCGGCGACCTTCTTCTTGGGCTTGATGTTGGCCGACACGCCACCACGCGCGGCCGCGGCCTGCCCCTTCTCCCACGAGGGCACCTCGGCGCGCTCGCTGGATTCATAGGGCTTGTCGAACAAGGGGTCGTAGGCCGCCTGGCGCTGGGGCGCGCGATACGGGGCCGACGAGCCATAGGCTTCGTCGCGGCGGTCCTCGCGCTCACGACGGAAGTCGCGGCGCTCGCCGCCACCTTCGCGCTCGCCACGATCACCACCGCGATCGCCGCGGTCCCCACGATCACCACGGTCGCTGCGCTCACCGCGCTCACCGCGCTCACCGCTGAAGCGGCGACGGCTGCCCTCGAGCTCGATCGGCTCCAGGTCCAGCTTCTTCTTGATGAGCTTCTCGATCTCGCCGACCAGACGCGCGTCGGCCTTGGTCACCAGCGTGAAGGCCAGGCCCGAGGCGCCGGCCCGGCCGGTACGGCCGATGCGGTGCACGTAGTCCTCGGCGTTGAAGGGCACGTCGAAGTTGAAGACGGCCGGCAGGTCGGCGATGTCCAGGCCGCGGGCGGCGACGTCGGTCGCGACCAGCAGCTCGACCTCGCCGCGCTTGAAGGCCTCCAGCGACTTCAGGCGCTCGTCCTGAGACTTGTCGCCGTGCAGCGCCGCGGTCTTCAGGCCGTCTCGCTCGAAGGCACGCGCCAGACGCGCCGCGCCCAGCTTGGAGTTCACGAAGACGATGGACTGCTTGATCTCGCGCTGACGCAGCAACTGCTGGACGGCGGCGCGCTTGTCGTCATCGTCGACGCTGAAGAAGCGCTGCTCGACGGTCGATGCCGTCGCGTTCGGACGGGCGACCTCGACCAGCTCCGGATCCTGCAGATAGCTCTGGGCCAGCTTCTTGATCTCGGGCGAGAAGGTCGCCGAGAACAGCAGCGTCTGGCGGGTCTTGGGCAGGTAGCTGAGGATGCGCTGCAGGTCGGGCAGGAAGCCGATGTCCAGCATGCGGTCGGCCTCGTCGAGGACGACGTACTCGACCTGGTTCAGCACGGCGTTCTTGGCCTCGATGTGGTCGAGCAGGCGGCCGGGGGTGGCGATCAGGACCTCGACGCCGCCCTTGAGCTGCAGCGTCTGGGGCTTCATGTCGACGCCGCCGAAGACGCAGGCCACGCGCAGCTGGGTGTGCTTGGCGTAGGCCTTGACGTTGTTGGCGACCTGGTCGGCGAGCTCGCGGGTCGGGGCCAGCACGAGGGCGCGGACCGGGTGCCGGGCGGGCGACATCGAGGCGTTCTCATGCTTGAGCATGCGCTGCAGCAGCGGGATCGAGAACGCGGCGGTCTTGCCGGTGCCGGTCTGGGCGGCGCCCATCACGTCGCGGCCGGACAGGACGATCGGGATCGCCTTGGCCTGGATGGGCGTCATCGTCGCGTAGCCCTGGTCGTCGACGGCACGGAGCAGCTTGGGGTTCAGCGGCAGCGTGTCGAAACGCGGGCTTGGCGTCGGGGTGGTGTCGGTCATAAGCGGCGGATTATCGCCCAAGGCCCTCGTGAGGCCCCGGGAAACCACGGAGGGCGGGTCGGACACGCCCGGAATCCGGGAAGAATCAGTGGTTCTGCGGGTCGACGGGCAGCTTGCGCTGATCGCCGCGGAAGACCAGCCACTTGGGGGTGCGGAAGCGGACGATGCGCCAGTACAGCGCGACGTAGAACACCCCGAACAGCACCATGCAGGCGGCGATCATGGGCGTCGAGTCCCAGAACAGCAGGGCCGGCGCCAGCGAGGAGATGCACAGCGTCCACAGGTAGGGCGCGGTCATCGAGTTCCGGCGCGTCATCAGTCGCGCGTCGCGGGCGCCCAGCGCCCAACGCATCAGCCGACGGTAGATCAGCGAGTGCAGATGGATGCCATCCGGGTCGCCCGGGTTGGTGTTGCGCAGGAAGCGGCGGCGGTAGATCGAGAACAGCGTCTCGAAGACCGGGTAGATGCACACCATCAGCGCGAACAGCGGCGAGACCTCCTGATGACGGTGGATCAGCAGGATGCCGATCTCCGCCAGGTAGAAGCCCATGAAGTAGGCACCGCCGTCGCCCAGGAAGATCAGGCCGGCCGGATAGTTCCAGACGAAGAAGCCCAGGATGGCGCCGACGCCGGCCAGCGACCACAGGGCGATCTCGGTGTCGCCGACCTGGTAGGCGACGTAGGCGAAGGTCAGCAGCATCAGGCTGACGCACATCGAGGACAGGCCGTTGAAGCCGTCGATGATGTTGACCGAGTTGGCCACGCCCGCCACGGTGAAGACGGTGGCGAGGACGGCGCCGACCGTCGTGGCGACGATGAGGTCCAGGCCGGGGATGTCGGTGCGGGTGATCATGGCGCCGAGGACCCAGCAGCCGAGCGCGGCGGACACCGCGGTCGCCAACAGCCGCTTGCCGGGGGAAACGCGCTTGGTGAAGTCCTCGATCAGGCCGGCGGCGAAGGCCGGGATGCCGCACAGCAGCAGCAGCCCACCCATCCGGGCCTGGGGGTGCCCCAGCGCGAAGGCCAGCGCCACCATGCCAGCCAGGCCGGCGAAGATGCCGACGCCGCCGATGCGGGGCACGGGCCGGGCGTGGAACTTCTGCGGCCCGGACAGATCGTGGTCGGCCGACAGGTGCCCATGCACGGTCGACGAATGCACCACGTAGAGAGTGATCACCGCCGCGAGCGCGAACGGGATGAGCAGATACAGCATGCGCGGCAGTGTAACGAGGCGTCGTGCGAATCCCGGCGGTTTTGGCGCAACACGGCTCACATAGAATGCCGCGCTTGTCGACCGGGCATCCTGGCCATCGGCGGCAAAGCCCATCCCAAGGTGAGATCACGCATGGAACTTCGCGCCCAACGCGCCCTTTCCCCGGCCGCAAGAACAACGACCATTGGCCGGCCCCGTTTCGCGCGACAGGCGCTCGCGGTCCTCATGGCCTGCCTGACGGTGGGCTCCGCCATGGCGCAGACCACCGGCTCGACGCTGTCGTCGATGTACGAGTCGTCCAGCGACAGCACCGGCCCGGTGAAGCTGAACTCGTCGAACCGCACGACGCAGGACACGTCCTCGCAGTCGACGGCCGCTTCGACGCAAACCGGCAAGGAAACCCGCAAGCGTGACCGCTACGTGCCGGGCGAGTTCGAGATCTACGTCAACAAGCTCCTGGGCATCGACCTGAAGGATCCCGAGGTCATCGACCAGCTCAAGCGCGCCGACCTCGACCAGGACAATCCCAACCTCTACCTGCTGCGCCAGCAACAGCAACAGTCGGGCGTCGTCACCACCAAGGTCATTTCGCCCGAGATGGTCATCCGCCGACTCGGTTACGACCTGATGCTGGACGACTCCCAGCAACAGCGCGGCCTGAACGGCGATGCCGACGGCCCGCGCATGGCGCCGGCCGACTACCTGATCGGCATCGGCGACGAGATCCAGGTCACCGCCTGGGGCTCGGTCGACGCCGACATGCGCCTGACCGTCGACCGCTCCGGCCGCATCACCATCCCGCGTGTCGGTCCGGTGCTGGTGGCGGGCGTGCGCTACGGCGACCTCAACGAGGTCGTGCGCAACCGCTTCGGTCAGGTCTTCAAGAACTTCCAGGTCAGCACCTCGCTGGGCAAGCTGCGCTCGATCCGCATCTACGTGACCGGCTTCACCGCGAAGCCCGGCGCGTACACGGTCAGCAGCCTGGCCACGATCGTCAATGCGCTGGTGCGTGCGGGTGGCCCGTCGGCGGCCGGCAGCTTCCGCCAGATCGAATTGCGCCGCAACGGCCGCACCGTCGCGACCTTCGACGCCTACGACCTGCTGCTCAAGGGCGACAAGTCCAGTGACCGCGCGCTGCAAGCCGAGGACGTGATCCACATCGGCGCCGTCGGCCCGCAGGTCGCGGTGCTGGGTAGCGTGAACAAGCAGTCGATCGTCGAGCTCAAGCCGGGCGAGACGGTCGATGACGTGCTGGCCATGGCCGGCGGCGTGAATGCCGTGGCCGACCGCACCCGCGTGTCGGTCGAGCGTCTGAGCGAGCGCACCGACAAGCGCGTGGTCGAACTGGCCCTGCCGGCGCAAGCCAAGGCCTCGGTGGTGAACGGCGACGTTCTGCGCGTGTTCAGCAGCGTCAACACCGCGATCCCGCAGTACAAGCAGTACAAGCGCGTGACGGTCGAAGGCGAAGTCGCCAAGCCCGGCGAGTACGTGCTGCCGCCGACGGCCACGCTGCCCGACGCGATCCAGGCCGCGGGCGGCCTGACGCCGCAGGCTTATGTCTTCGGTACCGACTTCTCGCGCGAGAGCGTGCGCCAGTCCCAGCAGGAAAACTATGACCGCGCGCTGCGCGACATGGAGACCGAGCTGACGAAGTACGCGACGACGCAGCGCGCCGCATCCGCCGACGAGGCCGCCGCCAACGCCCAGCGCGCCGCCAGCACCGAGCGCCTCGTCAACCGCCTGCGTGCGGTGCGCCCGACGGGCCGTGTCGTGCTCCAGCTGGAAACCAATGCGAAGCAACTGCCGGCCCTGACCGTCGAGGACGGCGACCGCCTGCTGATCCCCAACCGTCCGATGACGGTGGGCGTGTTCGGCAGCGTGTTCAATGGCGGCAGCTTCTTGCTGAACGACGGCGCGTCGGTGGACGACATCCTGAAGCTGGCGGGCGGCCCGACGCGAGGCGCGGATTCGTCCGGCACCTTCGTCATCCGCGCGAATGGCACAGTGGTGAGCGCCAAGCAGTCGAGCAGCGGCTGGCTGGGCTTCGGCTCCAACCTGACAGGCCTGCAGGCGCTGCCGGGCGACACCGTCTTCGTGCCGGAAGAGATGAACAAGACCACGTTCATCCAGGAAGCGAAGGACTGGACGCAGATCCTCTATCAATTCGGTCTGGGTGCCGCGGCGCTGAAGACGATCAAGAACTGAGATATGTCGATCAGCACCATGACTTCGACCAGCGCTAACAGCCTCCAAGGCGACGATTTCCAGGACGGCATTTCCTTCTCCGTGTTGGCTTCGGCCGTGAAACCCCACAGGCTCAAGATCGCCGCGCTCGCCGTCGCGATCGGCATTGCGGCCTATGGCATTACGCTGATGATCACGCCAACCTTCACCGCACGAGCGACGATCGTCAGCCCCCAGCAGCAGCAAAACTCTGCGGCAAACGCCTTGGCGTCGCTGGGTGCGCTAGCGGGCCTGGCGGGCGGCGGTGCGGTGAAGAGCCAGACTGACCAGTACATCTCGATCATGCAGAGCGTGACGGTGGGCAATCGCATCATCGATCGCTTCAAACTGATGGATTTGTACCAATCCAAGTTCCGGGTGGATGCGCTCAAGCAACTGAGCAGCAGCGTCCGGATCAGCGCGGGCAAGAAGGACAACCTGATCTCGATTGACGTCGACGACAAGGATCCTGCCCGGGCCGCTCAAATGGCAAATGCCTTCGTCGATGAACTTCGTTGGGTCACCAACAATCTCGCATTGACCGAGGCCCAGCAGCGCCGCGTCTTCTTCGAGCAGCAGATGGCTCACACCAAGGAGGCGCTCAAAGCGGCCCAATTGGATGTGCAGAAGACCGGCTTCACCGCAGGCGCGTTGAAAAGCGAGCCAAAGGCTGCCGCCGAGGCCTACGCACGAACCAAGGCGGAGATCGCCGCAACCGAGGTACGCCTGTCCACGCTGCGGAAGACCATGACGGACAGCGCACCCGAAGTGCAGCAGCAAGTGGCAGCACTCGCCGGCCTTCGCGGCCAGCTGGCGCAGTTTGAGCGCCCGATGGAAGCCAGCGGCAGTCAGGACTACGTCTCCGCGTATCGCGAGTTCAAATACCAAGAGGCCGTCTTCGAGATCTACGCAAAGCAGTTCGAGATCGCGAAGATGGATGAAGCCCGCGAGGGCACCTTGATCCAGGTGCTCGATCCGGCCACCCCCCCGGAGCGAAAGAGCAAGCCTCAGCGTACTGTGATCGCGGCGGTCACGACGGTACTTGCAGGGCTCATCCTGACGGCCTTCTTTGCCAGACGAGAGCTGCGTCGGCGACGGGCGAACTGAGGGGGAGGGGGCGTGGTAGAGTCCAGCCCGTTCAACGATTGAACGGGTAATGACTTCGAACGATCCGACCACGTCAGGCCGCGACCCCGAACCGGGTCGGGCGCTCGACTACGAGTTGCTTTCGCAGCTTGAGCAGAAGAACGACAGCAACCAGCGCGACCTCGCGATGCGCATGGGTGTGAGCGTGGGCAAGATCAATTACTGCCTGCGCGCCGTCATCGACCGTGGCTGGGTGAAGGTCAACAACTTTCGTCGCTCGGACAACAAGCTCGCCTATGTCTACATCCTGACGCCGAGCGGGGTTCACGCAAAGATGCGAATGGCGCGACGCTTCCTTGCCATCAAGGAAGCAGAGTTCGAGCAACTGCAGCGAGAGATCGATGCGCTGCGTGACGAGGTATCCCGACAGGGACCGTCGAGTGCCACGGCGGGGCCGATCCATCAAGTTGCTCCAGACGCCACGAGTCACGACGGGCGTGCCTAACTAGAACAAGAGATATCGGGGATGCACACCGTCACCATCAGCAGCGGCAAGACGTTCGAGGCGCAGAGCAGCGAATCGTTGCTCGACGCCGCCCTGCGTCAAGGCGTCGTACTCGACTACAGCTGCCGCACCGGCCGCTGCAGCTCGTGCAAGGGGCGCGTGCGCTCGGGCGAAACGGTCGCCGCGCATGACGAGCTCGGCCTGAGCGCGGAGGACAAGGCCCACGGCTTCATCCTCACCTGCGTGCGACAGGCCTGCGGTCCGGTGGAGCTGGAGATTGACGATCTCGGCGACGTCGTGCTGCCCGAGGCCAAGACCCTGCCCTGCCGAATCCAGTCCATCGAGCGCCTGTCCCACGACGTCGTGCGCGTGATGCTGCGCCTGCCGCCGACCTCGGCCCTGGACTTCCTGCCCGGCCAGTACATCGACGTGATCGGCGCCGAAGGTCTGCGCCGCAGCTACTCCATCGCCAACGCGCCGCGCGCCGACAAGCAGATCGAGCTGCACATCCGTGAAGTGGCCGATGGCGCGATGAGCCGCTACTGGTTCCAGCAAGCCAAGGCGAACGACCTGCTGCGCCTGCGCGGTCCGCTCGGCACCTTCTTCCTGCGCGGCCAGGCCGGCAAGGACTTGGTGCTGCTGGCGACCGGCACCGGCATCGCTCCCGTCAAGGCCATCCTCGAAGGCATGTCCGCGCTGGCCCAGGACGCGCCCCCGCGCTCCGTCACCGTCTACTGGGGCGGGCGCCATCGCGAGGACCTCTATTGGCAGCCGCCCGAGCAGCCGGGCGTGCGCTTCGTCCCCGTGCTGTCGCGCGCCGACGAGGCCTGGACCGGCGCCCGCGGGCACGTGCAGGACGTGATGCTGCGTGAGCACCCCTACCTGGCCGACACGCTGGTCTACGCCTGCGGCTCCGACGCCATGATCCACGGTGCCCAGGCCCGGCTGCACGCGGCCGGCCTGCCCGAGCGCCAATTCCATTCCGACGCCTTCGTGTGCTCGGCCGCGACCTGAGCGTCGACCTCCTCGATCCAACGATCCCGATCCGATAGGACCTTTCCCATGAAAGCAGTGATTCTGGCCGGTGGCCTGGGCACCCGACTCAGCGAAGAGACCTCCACCCGCCCGAAGCCGATGGTCGAGATCGGCGGCAAGCCCATCCTCTGGCACATCCTGAAGATGTACTCGCAGCACGGCGTGAACGACTTCGTGATCTGCTGCGGCTACAAGGGCTACGTGATCAAGGAGTACTTCGCCAACTACTTCCTGCACATGTCCGACGTCACCTTCGACATGCGCAGCAACCGGATGGAAGTCCATCACAAGCGCGCAGAGCCCTGGAACGTCACGCTGGTGGACACGGGTGACGACTCGATGACCGGTGGCCGACTCCTGCGCGTGGCGGACTATGTGCGCAATGACGAGGCTTTCTGCTTCACGTACGGCGACGGGGTCAGCGACGTCAACATCGGCGCCGCGATCGAGTTCCACAAGAGCCACGGCAAGGCCGCCACGCTGACCGCGACCTACCCCCCGGGCCGTTTCGGCGCGCTGGACATCCAGGGCAACCAGATCAAGCAGTTCATGGAGAAGCCCAAGGGCGACGGCGCCATGATCAACGGAGGCTTCTTCGTGCTGTCGCCGCGCGTACTGGACTACCTCGAGAACGACGCCACGGTCTGGGAACAGCAACCGCTGCAACGCCTGGCTGCCGACGGCGAGCTCATGGCCTGGGAGCACGACGGCTTCTGGCAGCCGATGGACACCCTGCGCGACAAGACGTTCCTGGAGGAGCTGTGGGCCTCCGGCAAGGCACCGTGGAAGAGCTGGAAATGAGCAGCCTCGCGCAGACCAATCCCGCCTTCTGGCAGGGCAAGCGCGTCCTGCTGACCGGTCACACCGGTTTCAAGGGCAGCTGGCTCAGCCTGTGGCTGCAGTCCATGGGCGCGACGCTGCGCGGCGTCTCGCTGGCACCGCCGACGGAGCCCGCGCTCTTCGACGTCGCCCGCGTGGCCGAGGGCATGGAGCACTGCATCGCCGACATCCGCGACTTCGCGGCGGTCAAGGCGGCCTTCGACGACTTCCAGCCCGAGATCGTCATCCACATGGCGGCCCAGCCGCTGGTGCGCCTGTCCTATCACCAGCCGATTGAAACCTACGCCACGAACGTGATGGGCACGGTGCACGTGCTCGAGGCCGCGCGCCACACGGGCTCGGTCAAGGCCATCGTGAACATCACGACGGACAAGTGCTACGAGAACCGCGAGTGGGTCTGGGGCTATCGCGAGGACGAGCCCATGGGCGGTCACGACCCTTACTCCAACAGCAAGGGTTGCGCCGAGCTGGTGAGCTCGGCCTACCGCAAGTCCTTCCTCAAGGACGCGGGCATCGCGATGGCCACGGCCCGCGCCGGCAACGTCATCGGCGGCGGCGACTGGGCCCTGGACCGGCTGCTGCCGGACATCCTGCGCGCGTTGCAGGAGAAGCAACCCGTGCTGATCCGCAACCCGCATGCGATCCGTCCGTGGCAGCACGTGCTGGAGCCGCTGTCGGGCTATCTGCTGCTGGCCGAGCGTCTCTATGCGCAAGGCCAGACCGACGCCGAGGGCTGGAACTTCGGTCCCCGCGACGAGGACGCCCGTCCCGTGCAGTGGATCGTCGAGCACCTGTGCGACGCCTGGGGCGACGGCGCTTCCTGGACCCTGCAGCCGGGCAATCACCCGCATGAAGCCAGCTTCCTGAAGCTGGACATCTCCAAGGCGCGCCAGCGCCTGCAATGGGCCCCGCGCTGGTCGCTCGAGACCGCGCTGACCCGCATCACCGATTGGCATCAAGCCTGGCTGTCCGGCCAGGACATGCGCGCCGTCTGTCTGAATCAAATCTCTCAATACCGAGCCGACGTATGACCACTCCCATCAATTTCCAGCCGCAGCTCGACAAGCTCCGCAGCCAGATCAGCGAGCTGGTCCAGCAGTACGCCGACATCGCGTACGCCCCCAAGGCCTTCGTGCCCGGCCAGACGCCCGTGCCCGTCTCGGGCAAGGTGATCGGCGCCGGTGAACTGAAGATGATGGTCGACGCCTCGCTGGACGGCTGGCTGACCACCGGTCGCTTCAACGCCATGTTCGAGCAACGCCTGGCGCAGTTCCTGGGCGTGAAGTACCTGATCACGGTGAACTCCGGCTCCTCGGCCAACCTGGTGGCGTTCTCGGCGCTGACCAGCCCGAAGCTGGGCGATCGCGCGATCAAGCAGGGGGACGAGGTCATCGGCGTCGCCGCCGGCTTCCCCACCACCGTGAACCCGATCGTCCAGTTCGGTGCCGTGCCGGTCTTCGTCGACGTCGACCTGGCCACGCACAACATCGACGCCAGCAAGATCGAGGCGGCGATCACGCCCAAGACCAAGGCCATCATGCTGGCCCACAGCCTGGGCAACCCGTTCAACCTGGACGTGGTCACGGCGCTGTGCAAGAAGTACAACCTGTGGCTGGTCGAGGACTGCTGCGACGCGCTGGGCGCCACGTACAACGGCCAGCTGGTCGGCACCTTCGGCGACATCGGCACCCTGAGCTTCTACCCCGCCCACCACATCACCATGGGCGAAGGCGGCGCGGTGTTCACCAACAACGCCGAGCTGAAGCTGATCGCCGAATCCTTCCGTGACTGGGGCCGTGACTGCTACTGCCCGCCCGGCAAGGACAACACCTGCGACAAGCGTTTCTGCTGGACCAAGGAGCAGCTGGGCGGCGACCTGCCGGACGGTTACGACCACAAGTACACGTACAGCCACCTGGGCTACAACCTGAAGATCTCCGACATGCAGGCCGCCTGCGCGCTGGCGCAGATGGACCGCGTCGAGGAGTTCATTGCCAAACGTCGCGCCAACTTCGCCTACCTGAAGGCCAAGCTGGCCAGCGTGGCCGAGTTCCTGCACCTGCCAGAAGCCACGCCCAACAGCGAGCCGTCGTGGTTCGGCTTCCCGCTGATCGTGAAGGAGACGGCCGGCGTCAAGCGCGCGGACCTGATCAACTTCCTGGAAGAGAACAAGATCGGCACGCGCCTGCTGTTCGCCGGCAACCTGACGAAGCAGCCCTACATGGCCGGCCGCAACTACCGCGTCAGCGGCGAGCTGACCAACACCGACGTCGTGATGAACCAGACCTTCTGGCTGGGCACCTTCCCGGCGCTGGGCCAGGAGCAGCTGGACTACATCGCCGGCAAGCTGGAAGAGTTCTTCGGCGTGAATTTCTGAGCGTCGCCCGCGCGACCTTCGAGACCCCAGACATCCAAGAGAGACAAGTGAGGACAACGATGGACATCGACTACAGCGTTTTCGCCAGCCTGAAGGGCGAGTTCGAAGCCGAGGGCCTGACCCGTGTCGACGTGGCCGCCGAGGCCCTGTTCGCGGCGCGTCAAGGCAAGGACTACCTGGTCAAGATCAGTGGCGCCGAAGCGAAGAGCGACGTCTTCTACCTGGCCGACATCGGCATCACGTCGCTGGTCTGCCCGATGGTGGAGACCGCCTTCGCGATGGAGAAGTACATGGAGATGCTGCCCCAGGGCGCGTTCGAGCATGTGGGCGTGACCATCGAGACGATCACCGCGGTGGCCAACATCGACGCCATCCTGGCCGAGGGCAAGTCGCTCTCCGAGGTCACCATCGGCCGCACCGACCTGACCGCCTCGTACAAGGGCGACAGCGTCGAGTCGGACCGCACCGTGGGCATGGTCAAGACGGTGGCGCGCGCCGCCAAGGCCAAGGGCCTGAAGGTCACGATGGGTGGCAGCGTCAGCAAGCACACGCGCGAGCTGCTGCAGACGGACGCCGAGCTGCGCGGCCTGCTCGACTACGTCGAGACCCGCAAGGCCGTGATGCCGGTGGAGCGCTTCCTGGAGGAGTCCGCGCTGACGCACGCGCTGAAGCTCGAGGAAGTGCTACTGCGCCGCCGGGCGCGCGAGTCCGAGCGCACCCTGCCGGCCGTCAACGCGCGTCTGGCCGCGCTCACCAAGAGGGCCTGAGCCATGAAGCCGCTGATCCTGCTCGACTTCGACGGCGTGCTGTTCAACAGCGCTTACGAGGCTTACCAGGTGTGCGAGCACCTGGCCAAGGGTGACGACCGCTATCGCCACGGACTGTCCTTCGACGAGTTCATGAGCTTCCGCGCCCAGCTGACGGATGCGTGGCAGTTCTGCCGCCTGTATCAGAAGGACCGCATCCTCCGCGACATCACCAAGCTGCACGAGGTCGAGCCGGACGCGGACGACTGGCGCTTCTCGGAAGGCTTCTTCGCCGCGCGCGCCGAGATGATCAAGGACCCGGACTGGGCCAAGCTGATGTCGCCCTACCCGTTCTTCTATCAGCTGCGTCCGCTGCTGATGAAGTACCCGCAGACCTTCAAGATCCTGTCCACCCGCAACAAGGCGTCGATCCAGCGCACGCTGGAGTTCTTCGAGGCCGACGGCATCGAGATCTACGGTCAGGAAGAGATCCGCGAGCACGGCTCCAAGCTGGGCGTGGCCAAGCACAAGCGCTGGCTGGAGAACGGCGACTACGTCGTCTACATCGACGACATGAACTCCCACCTGGAGCCTTTCGAGACCGAGGTGGACCTGTGCATCCACGCGGGCTGGGGCTACGACGTCGCCCACGTGGACAGCTACACGCAGGGCCAGGCCTTCCAGATCATCGGCGGCTTCCTGAAGCTCGCGCACGAGTGAGCGGCACGGCGGGTCCGGTCACGAGCCGCGCCCGCCCGCTTCCCTGAACGACAACCCAAGAGATCCCTCATGAAATACAGCGACCAGATCGGCGAGTGGCTGCGCGACCTCGGCTACACGCATTACTTCTATGTCGGCGGCGGCAACATCATGCATCTCACCGAGAGCCTGAGCCGCTACCTCACCGGCGTGCCGGTGGTGCATGAAGTGGCGGCCGGCATCGGCGCCGAGTATTTCAATGAGATCGCCGAACCGGGTCAGCGCGCGCTGGCGCTGGTCACCACCGGCCCGGGCCTGACCAACGTCGTCACCGCCGTCTCCGGCGCCTGGCTGGAAAGCCGCGAGCTGCTGGTGATCGGCGGTCAGGTCAAGGTCAGCGACCTGGCCTCCGACGGCCTGCGCGGCCGCGGCATCCAGGAGATCAACGGCGTCGAGCTGCTGTCCTCCACGACCAAGGCCTCGGTGCAGTTGCGCGAGCCGGTCGACGCGAAGGCCTTCAAGGACATCGTGTCGCAGTCCTGGCTTCCGCGTAAGGGCCCGGTGTTCATCGAGATGCCCTTGAACGTGCAGGCGGCAACCGTCGAGCCCGAGCCGATCGGCGTGGCGACCAAGCCAGCGCTGCCCATCGCCGCCGAGGCCGACGTGTCCGATGTCGTCGCACGCTACAACGCCGCGAAGAAGCCGGTCCTGCTGATCGGCGGCGGTGTGAGCTACGAGGTCGCACAGCGCCTGCAGCAGCGCCTGACCGAGGCCCGCGTGCCCGTCATGACCACGTACAACGGCGCGGACCGCGTCGACGGCTACGCGGACAACTACCTGGGCCGCCCCAACACCTGGGGTCAGCGCAGCAGCAACATCCTGATCCAGCAATCGGATCTGATCATCGCCGTGGGCACCCGCCTGGGCATGCAGCAGACCGGTTTCAACTGGCAGGAGTTCGGTCGTGACGCCCACATCGTCCAGGTCGACATCGACCCGGCCGAGCTGCGCAAGGGTCACCCGCGCATCGACCAGGGCCTGTGCGTGGATGCCGACGACTTCATCTCCCGCTTCGTGACCGCCGACCTGAAGCCGCATGACGCCTGGCTGGACTACGCCCGCAAGGTGCGCGCCGCGGTGCCGCGCGTCGAGGCGGTCAACCAGACCGGCGCCGACTACCTGTCGCCCTACGACTTCATCGTCACGCTGGAAACGCTGACGAAGTCCGACGATCTGGTGATCCCCTGCTCCAGCGGCAGCGCGTTCACCCTGTCGATGCAGCTGTACAAGCAGCGCTTCGGACAGCGCATGCTGACCAACAAGTCGCTGGCCTCGATGGGCTATGGCCTGTCGGGCGCCATCGGTGCCTGCGTCGCAGCGGACAACGAGCGCCGCACCATCCTGATCGAGGGCGACGGCGGCTTCGCGCAAAACATGCAGGAAGTCGGCACGGCGGAGATCAACGGACTCAACCTGAAGATGTTCATCTTCCACGATCAGGGTCACGCCTCGATCCGGATGACGCAGATCAACTACTTCAAGGGCAAGTACCTCGGCTGCGACCGCAAGTCCGGCCTGGGCTTGCCCAACTGGGACAAGCTGTTCCCGGCCTGGAACGTGCCCGTGGTGCACGTCAACCGCGGCTTCGAGAACGACCCGGTCTTCCTGAAACATTTCAACAACCCGGGCCTGTGCGCCTTCGTCGTGCACATCGATCCGGAGCAGACCTACTTCCCGAAGATCTCCAGCCGCATCACCGAGAGCGGGTCGATGGAGTCCAACCCGATCGACCGCATGACCCCCGAGATCGACTATCTCGAGGGCCTGTCGTTCGACGGCAAGGCCTGACCCTCACGGCAGACACGGCACACGCGATGCATCTGTTCGTCACCGGGGGAACCGGCTTCTTCGGCAAGGCGCTGCTGCGGCACTGGTCCGCGGGCGGCGCGCCGGAACTCGCCGGCGCCCGCTTCACGCTGCTGTCGCGGGACCCCGCGCGCTTCCGCTCGGCGCATGGCGACCTGCTGGCCGGCCTGGACGTGCGCCTCGTCGCCGGCGACATCCAGCGCCCGGAGACGCTGCCCAAAGGCGACTACACGCATGTGCTGCATGCCGCGACGGACTCGACCACGGGCCTGTCGCTGACGCCGCTGCAGCGCTTCAACCAGATCGTCGACGGCACGCGTCACGTGCTGGACCTGGCGCTGCGCTGCGGCAAGCCGCGCGTGCTGCTGACCAGCTCGGGCGGGGTGTACGGGAGCATCGCGCAGTTTCCGGAAGGCGTGCCGGAGGACCACCACGGCATGCCGGATCCGCTGGAACCGCAGAACGCCTACAGCGTGGCCAAGCGACAGGCGGAGCATCTTTGCGCGCTGTACCACGACGCCCATGGCCTCGAGACCGTGGTCGCCCGGTGCTTCGCCTTCGTCGGCGAGGATCTGCCGCTGGACGCGCATTTCGCGATCGGCAACTTCATCCGCGACGCGCTGGCCGGTCGCGACATCGTGATCCAGGGGGACGGCACGCCGGTGCGCTCCTACCTGGATCAGCGGGACCTGGCGCGCTGGCTGTCGACGCTGCTGCTGAGCGGCCGGGCGCAACGCGCCTACAACGTGGGGTCCGGCGAAGCCGTCTCCATCGCGGAGCTCGCGGCCAAGGTCGCGGCGCTCGCACCGGGGCGCAGGCCGGAGGTGCGGGTGATGAAGCAGGCCGAGGCCGGTCAGTCGGCGCGTCGCAACTTCTACCTGCCGGATGTCCGCCGGGCACGCGACGAGCTGGGGCTGCGCGTGGAGGTGGATCTGGCGGCGGCGATCCGCGACGTGTTCCGAGCCAAGGTCGACAGCGGCTTGGACGGCCGTACCGGAGAAAACACATGAGCGATGCAAACAGCACCGCTGCACCGCGTATTGGCGTTCTTGCCAGGCTGGGCCTTGACTTCCACATCCTGGCGACGCTCCTCTTCCGTGGCTGGTCAATCCTCGCCGGGGGCGCCACCGCGCTTCTCATCCCCACTTTTCTCAGTCCGTCCCAACAGGGCTACTACTACACGTTCAACGCGGTACTCGCCACGCAGATCTTCTTCGAGCTTGGTCTCAATCACGTGTTGACCCAACTCACGAGCCACGCCGCCGCGCACCTGCGTCGCGTGTCCGACACCCATCTGGACGGAGACATCCGCTGGCAAAGGGCGGTCGTCTCCCTGCTATCGCTGTCGACGAAGTGGAATGCCGTGATGGCAAGTCTGTTCTTCATCGCACTGCTCGCAGGCGGCAGCCTGTTCTTCTCCCACAAAGGTTCTCTGCCGACCTCCCAGTGGTTGACCACCTGGGTGGTGCTCATCGCGGCCACGGCGCTCAATCTCGCCATGAGCGCGCGCCTGGCGATCTGCGAGGGGCTGGGCGAGGTCGGCCAGGTCGCGCGTCTACGCCTGCGCCAGTCCGTTGCCGGCTATGCCATGCTCTGGCTGCTGTTGCTGAGCGGCCAGGGCCTCTGGGCAGCCGCCGCGGTGCCGCTGGTGTCGGCGGCCGGCACGGCTTGGTGGCTTTCCCGCCAACCCCTCCTGCGTGGGCTACGCGAGCGCGTGTCGACGCCCGCCGACGATCGACCGGCGGGAGGCTACACCTACGGGCGCGACGTATTCCCGCTCCAATGGCGCATCGCGCTGAGTTGGGCGAGTGGCTACTTCATCTTCAATTTCCTGACACCGGTCGTGTTCGCGCATCAAGGCGAGGTCGCCGCAGGACGCCTGGGTTTGGGCCTGACCATCTTCTCGGCGATCTCGACTGTGGGGATCAGCTGGATCTCGGCCAAGATCCCGACCTTCTCCGCGCACATTGCTCGCCGGGAACGCGCCGAGCTGAATGCACTGTTTGACCGCCAGGCACTTCGTTCCGTCGGTGCGACGACCTTCTGCGTGGTCCTGTTCGTCGGCCTCGCGCAAGTCGCGGGTCATTTCGTGCCGAAGATCCTCGACCGACTGCCCCCCCTGCCGGCATTGCTGCTGCTCGCCGCCGTGACGGTCGTGAACTCGATCGTCTTCGCGATGGCGGCCTACATGCGGGCGCACAAGGAGGAGCCCTTGCTGGCCCAGTCCGTCGCCGCAGCCGTCCTCATCGGCGGCGGGGTCTATTGGATGGCGCACGTCAGCCTGACGGCGACCGTCGCGGCTTACGCCGCAGTTTCCTTGTTCGTCGCGCTTCCTTGGTGCGCGCTCATCTTTTCCCGATATCGCCAGAGAACCGAATGACGAGCCGCCCGCTGCTTTCCGTCTGTATCCCGACATTCAACCGAGAAGGATTTCTGCGTGAATGCCTGGAGTCCATTCAGGCTGCAGGTCTTGACGACCAGTTCGAGGTTGTCGTCAGCGACAACGCTTCTTCCGACGGCACGATCGGACTGCTCGAAGAGTTCCGTCACTGCCTCCCCTTGCGGTGGGTCGTGCAGGACACCAATATTGGACCGGACCGGAACTTCGATGCCGTCGTCGCGTTCGCGCAAGGCGAGTACTGCTGGCTGCTGGGGAGCGACGACGTCGTCGAACCCCACACGATCGAGCGCCTTCTGAGATCGCTCCGCGAGCGACGGAACGACATCCTGCATTTCGGCTACGTGCAGACCGACATCCTGCTGAATCGCCTGTATGCCGCGCATCCGCCGGCCGGTCAGGTCGACTCGACTCCCACTGCTCTGGAAAAGTACTTCGGCGACATGCCGAACATGAGCCTACTCTTCACGTTCATTTCTTCTTTCGCATTCCGGCGCACCATCTGGATGGACCGTCGTGATCGAGTGCTTGGCTGGGTCGGCACGTATTACATCCACATGCTCACGATGCATGCCGCCCTCGCGGAAGGAGCTTCCTTGGCGGCGACCGACGAGTGCCTCGTCCTTGCCCGCGGCGGCAATCCCAACGACTTCAATACCGTACCGGGGCGCTTCATCGCACTGGACGCCCAGACCATGCGGCGACTCATCACTGAGATCCACGGCGACACGGCATCCATGTGGAAAGCGATTGGCCGGACATTCCGTCGCTCCTATCCCATCAAGGCGTTGATCTACACGGCGGCCAACGGCGGGCTCCATCATCTGGAAGAGGTGAGGGGCATCTTGATCCGCCTTGGCTATCCAGTCATGTTGCTCGGCTCCTTGCGGCTTCTCGGCAAGCTGAATCTGCTGGGAATCGTCAAGGGCGCACTTGACCTGCGCCGAGCCGCGGTCACCAAACTCTCCACCAAGGTTCATTGACGTGAAGAAAGTTCTCATCGTCTTCGGCACCCGTCCCGAAGCCATCAAGATGGCGCCCGTGGTGCGCGCCCTGCGCAATCAATCGTGGCTCGAGACGAAGGTCTGTGTGACCGCCCAGCATCGTTCGATGCTTGATCAGGTGCTGTCGCTCTTCGACATCGTCCCTGACCACGATCTGAATCTGATGTCCACGTCGCAGACCTTGGACGGTATTTCCGCGCGAATCCTGGAAGCCCTCTCGCGCGTGCTCGACGAGGAACGCCCCGATCTCGTGCTGGTGCATGGCGACACCACCACCACTTCGATGGCTTCGCTCGCCTGTTTCTACAAGCGCATTCCTGTCGGCCATGTGGAGGCGGGCCTGCGCACGGGGAACTTGTGGTCGCCCTGGCCGGAGGAACTCAATCGGCGCATCACGGGTCTCGTCTCGCACCTGCACTTTGCCCCTACGCCGACCTCCGCAGCCAACCTGCAGGCGGAGAAGGTCGATCCGTCGACCGTCGAGATCACTGGCAACACGGTCATCGACGCACTCCTCCAGGTCACCGGTCGTCTCGCGAATGACGCGTCCCTGAGTGCCCCGCTGCACGAGCGCTTCTCCTTCCTCGACAGCGAACGCAAGCTGATCCTGGTGACAGGCCACCGCCGCGAGAACTTCGGCGACGGTATGCGCGAGATCTGCAACGCGCTGCTGGCGCTTTCGCGCCGCGGCGATGTCCAGGTGGTCTATGCCGTCCACCTGAATCCCAACGTCAAGGGGCCGGTCGAGGAGACACTCGGTGGACAGGCCAACATACACCTGATTCCGCCGCAGGATTACCTGTCCTTCGTCTACCTGATGACGCGCAGCCACATCATCCTCACGGACAGCGGCGGTATCCAGGAGGAGGCACCGTCCTTGGGCAAGCCAGTTCTGGTCATGCGCGACACGACCGAGCGGCCCGAGGCGGTCGCTGCGGGCACCGCGCGTCTCGTAGGAGCACACGCAGACAACATCGTGTCGGGCATTGCGGAGTTGCTTGACGCTCCGGGTGTCTACGACGCGATGGCCAATGCGAGCAATCCGTACGGAGATGGCCAGGCCGCCGCTCGCATTGCCGCCCGCATCGAACGGTTCATGAAAGAAGGTCGATGAGCGGCGATATCTGCGTCATTGCATCCTTCCCCTCCGAGGCCAATGCCAAGGATGGAATGATCCAGCGTGTCGCTCACATCGACAGCCTGATGTCCGACGTGCCTCGGACCTATCTGGATCTCTCGTTCACGCGTTTCAGAAACGGGGAGACTCGTCAGGAAGGCGCGGCGACCATTCATTGCCTCAACGTCATCCGTCATTTCTTCCGCATCCTGTCCATACTGAGGAACGCGCGACTCGTGTACGTGCATTCGGCCCATAACGCGCTGCGGCTGATGTTCTTCCGTACTCCGGCTACGGTGATTTTCGACGCCCACGGCATCGTCCCCGAGGAGATGATGGCGGAAGGTCGAGGCGCGGTGGCGCGGGTGATGTCCATCGCGGAGCGGTTCGCGCTGAGGCGTTGTGACGTGCTCGTGTGCGTGACGAGCTCGATGCTGGCCCACTTCAAGGGCAAGCATGGACAGAAGCGCGCACGAGAGGACATAGTGCTGCCAATCCTGCCGCATCTGGGCGATGACACCACCGCGGTTGCCGCCCTGATGGCGAAACGTCTGCCTGACTCGGTCATCTATGCCGGAGGCATGCAGTCCTGGCAGAACGTCGACAAGATGATCGCCGCTGCGGCGCGGCAGCCGCTGCTGTCCTACTCGTTCTTGACCGGTGACGTCGAGCGATTCAGCGCGCGATTGACGGGGAGCCAGATCCCTCGTTTCCAATGTCAATCCGTCGCGCCGGCGAAGGTCAAGGACTTCTATCTCACCCACCAGTACGGATTCGTTCTGCGTGAGGCTGACCTGGTCAATGCGGTCGCCTGCCCGACCAAGTTGGTGGAGTATCTGTACTGGGGCGTGATTCCGGTCGTCATCACGCCACGCATTGGTGACTTCGACAGCACCTCGCTCCAGGGCGTCACTCTTCGGCAGTTCGAGTCCGGCGAACTGCCTGATGCGTCGTCCGCTGATGCCATGCGTCGCCACAACCAGGCGACGGTTCTTTCTCTGGTCGCGTCGGCCCAGGACCATCAGGAGCGCCTGAAGCGAAAGCTGCGAGAAGCGGCGTGATCACAGGCTGCCCAGTACCCACTTATGACCACCACCGACTCCATCACCATCGTTGCCTGTTGCTATCGCATTCCCGCGGCGGAGGTGGTCCGACGGGTTCGTGAACTCGTGGGCGACGATCCCGCAATCGTAACTGGCTACGTCGTCTCCTCCCTGCACGAGCGCGAGTCGGACCTGGGGAACGGTTGGACGGCCCTCCCTTCGGACAACCTCGATTTCGATTTCTCCGCGTACCTCACGGGCGCTCACGCCGCGTTCAGATCTAGCGCCAGCTCGCAGGTGGTCATGTTCCTCAACGACACGTTGTTCACCGATCATGCGGCCACTGCGAACTTCCGGGCGGCGTGGCGCCAACGTGGCCTGATCCGGGATATCGAACTTCCAGCGATGGCCGGAAAGGCTGACGAATACACAACGATCTGCCTGCGGAATCCCTGGAGCGGCCTCGGCATCTATGTCACGAGCTTTTGTTTCGTCCTGAACGGTGCGGCACTCCAACTGATGCTTCGCCTTCGCGATCTCGCGGAGGAAGATGGCGTCACTCATGAGCATGATGTCGACTCGGCGTCATGGGGGGGGCGCCTGCCTGGCGCATTCCGGCAATTTCTCAAGGCGGCCCTGGTATATCCAAGCTCGCCCTACCTTTGGTATCGCCTGCGTAGCGGCAGTTATTCGACGGTGCAGTTGCGCAGCAAGGCGCGCAGCATCTATTTTGAGCATCGCCTTTCGGGTGCGATCGCCGAAAACGGCTGCTTGCTGCCCACGAATGCGGGCCCCCGCTGGGGCACCTACATCGCGATGAGCGAACGGCTGTTCCGCATACGTCGCCGGTTGGGACTGTGATCTACAAGGCTGCATCGATGGACGCCATCCACATGCTCGACACACGGGACCACTTTCGCACCCGCATGCTTTGGTTTGCCGCGGCCCTGTCCGCAGGCTGCGGCTACTCCTTGCTCGACTATGGTTTCACCGCTGATCCGGACTGTCTGACGCAGGCCTGCCTTTGGGCGATCTTGGCGTTGATGTCATTAATCGCGTCGAACGCGCGGACGTCCTATCGATTCCTTTTCTCCTGCGCCTTCTGGGTCACCGTCGAGTTCCTCTTCTACATCGTCCTCAAGGCATTCGCCGTCGCAGACGAGATTGAGCCCGAACCGCTCCAGATGGCACTTCTCGCCTCGCTGCTGTTCCTGGTGGGTTATCTCTTTGGTCAGTGGCTCTGGCCGGCTCGCCCCATCCTTCGCCTGCCGGCAACCAGCGGCGACAAGCGCCTTCCCGGCAGCCGTCGCCTGTACTGGTGGCTCGTACTGTCGTTCGTCGGGTTCAAGCTCCTGTTCTTTGTCATGCTGATGGCCGTTGGCGCGGGCGATACGGCACTCGACGTGTCTCAGGCCACGCAGAACCAGGGAGCGGCCTACCTCTTCAAGATTCCCACGCTGGCCCAAGCAAGCTACTTCCTGCTGCTGCTATTCGCATACAAACATGGCCTCTATCGCAGAACCGCGATCGCGATGACGCTGTGGATCTTCCTGGAGGGCGTGCTGGGCGCGGCTCGATACTCGCTCGTGACGACCATCCTGATCAATCTCCTGCTGTGCCATCTGTATGTCCGGCCGGTGCGGTTGATCTATCTACTGCTGATGGCTCCGCTTTTGGTTTTCCTCGTGACGTTCTTCGGCTATGTCCGGAACATCGAGCTTGCCAATGCGGAGGTCTATCTGGGTGCCTTGAACACATTCGTCGATGAGCGGGAGCTCATGTTCAAACTGTTCATGGGGCGCCTCGACATGCTGCCGCAGATGGCTGAGGCGTTTCAGCTCGACAAGGTCCACCAACTGAAGAACGAGGCTGGGATGTCGTATGTCTATTCGCTGCTGCATGCGGTGCCCCGCAATCTCTGGCCGGACAAACCACCTCTCACGGCGGCGTATGTCACCGAACAGGCAAATCCCTTCGTCTTTGCGGACGGCGTGAACATTTATCCATCGATCATGCTCGAGGGATACATGAACTTTCTTTGGCCGGGCGCCTTGCTCATTGGCGTCGTCATCGCCTGGATGTCCGATTTGTATGAACGCGCACTGCTGCGCGGCTCGCTTCGCGCCCAGGCGTTTGCGTTGCTCGCTTTCACCTTCCCGATGGGCCTGATCAATGAAGGCATCCACAGCAACATCTTCGCCTCTCTCATTTATCTCTTCGCCATCTATGCACTGTGGCTGATGGCGACACAAGCCATCCTTGGCCGCCGACATGTCGCGCGCCTAGCCCTTCCTTGAGACGACTCGCAGACGACATGTCGACGCTCTTCATCAACGGCAAATACCTCGCCCAACCAGTTACCGGCGTGCAACGCTACGCCATGCAGATTCTGGAGGCGCTGGATCTCTTGCTTGCCGAGGGCCAATGGCTCGCGAACGTGCCGCTCGTGCTGCTCGCACCGACACCGTGCCTCCAACCCTTGCCGAACTTTCGTCGTATTGAGGTCCGAAGCATCCCTGCGGGCAACCTGCATGTCTGGGAGCAACTTCGACTGCCAATCGCCGCCCGCGGGTCTTTGCTATTGAATCTCGCCGGCAGCGCGCCGCTCTTCAAGTTCGGGCAGGTCTGCACCTTCCACGACACCGCCGTCTTTGACTTCCCAACGGCCTACAGCGCCACCTTTTCCCGCTGGTATCGCTTCCTCTTTTCGGTTCAGGGAAAGCTCAGCCGCCGTTTGCTGACGGTATCGGAGTTCTCCAAGGCCCGCCTGTCGCTGCACCTCGGGGTCAAGCCAGAGAAAGTGGGAGTGGTTCACAGTGCGGCAGATCACATGCGTGTGCAGGACAGAGACGATCAGGTGCTGTCCAAACTCGGCGTGGCGCCGTCTCGCTATCTGCTCGCGGTTGGCAGCGCAAATCCAACCAAGAACTTCGCACGCTTGATTCAGGCATTCTCCGGTCTTCCCGATCCGGATGCGCGTCTGGTGGTTGTTGGCGGCAGCAATTCAGCTGTCTTCGCGGCAAACGACGACGCAGCCCGGAACGATGCGCGAATCGTTCGCGCTGGTCGTCTGACCGATGCCGAGCTCAAGTCGCTCTACTCGCAGGCGCGCGCCTACGTCTTTCCCTCGGTGTACGAAGGATTTGGCCTGCCGCCCATCGAGGCCATGCTCTGTGGCTGCCCGGTGATCGCTTCCACGGCCGCATCTATCCCTGAAGTCTGCGGTCCCGCTGCCGCCTACTTTGATCCACTCTCCTTGGACTCGATGCGAGAAGCCATGGCTCGGGCCCTGCGAGATGACGCCTGGCTCGACGAACTCCGCGAGGCTGGCCATGAGCGCGCGAAGCTCTACACCTGGCGGAGCGCGGCCACGGGACTGCTCCAGCAACTCGCCCTGCTTGGCGCGGTGCGTCCGGCCGCCTAACGCCGCCTCTGTCCTTCCGATGTTTTGGCCTCTTGGCCACCTTGAGTACAACAACGACATGCCGCCCACCCCGTTGCGCAGCCTTCAGCTGACGAAGTTCTATCCGCCCATCAACGGCGGTATCGAGACCGCAGTACGCGATATCGCGGACGGTCTTACCGCTCGCAACTGGCAAGTCGAGATTCTTTGCGCCAATGTCGTTCGTGAGACTGTCGTCGAATCGGGCACGATCCCCGTGACGAGGGTCGCTTCGTGGGGCCAGGTCGCGTCCACTTCGATGACCCCGTCGCTGATCCCCTGGTTGCGCCGACTTCAGCGCGACCACCAGGTCGTGCACGTCCATTTGCCGAATCCGATGGCGAATCTGGCCCTGTGGCTCACGCGCCCCGAGGCCAAGCTTGTCGTTCATTGGCACAGCGACATCGTCAAGCAGAAGAACCTGCTGAAGCTCTACGCGCCGCTTCAGAACTGGCTGCTGCATCGTGCCGACGCGATCATCGCGACCTCGCCCCCCTATGCGGAGACTTCGCCTTGGCTCCAAGCATTTCGCGACAAGGTCCACGCGGTTCCGCTGTGCGTGCAGGATGTGGGAAAGCAAGGCGATCCAGCCATACGACGAGAGCGGGCAGCATCCCTTCGCGCCAAGTATCCGGGCAAGAAGATCATCTTCGCGCTTGGGCGGATGACCTACTACAAGGGCTTTGACATTCTGATCGAGGCGGCATCATCGCTGAATGACGATGTCATCGTGCTGATCGGCGGGGGCGGCGAACTGCTGCCCAGCCTACGCGAGAAGGTCGTCGCTGCGGGGATTGGCGACCGTGTGCACCTGCTGGGTCGAGTGGAGGACGAGGACCTGCCGTCCTATTACGAAGCGGCCGACATCTTCTGCCTGCCCTCGCTGATGCGTTCCGAGGCCTTTGGTCTGGTTATGCTGGAGGCGATGTCGTTCGGTCGTCCCGTCGTGGCAACAGACATCGTCGGATCCGGCGTGCCGTGGGTCAATGTGGATGGGGAGACCGGCTTGAACGCCAAGCCTGGCGATGCCGCTTCGCTGGCCGCGGCGTTGCGCCGCGTGCTCGAAGACCCCGAGCTGGCCCGCCGTCTTGGAGAAGGTGGGCGCCGCCGCTACGAGAACCAATTTACGATCGAGAAGATGACCGACGCTCTGCTCGGTGTGTACGCTCATCTCGGTCTGTCGCAAGACCTCGGCGCCTGATCGCAAGGTTCCGGATCCCTTAGCCCCCCATCATGACCACCATCGACCGTTTCAAGCAATCCATCGCCAAGTCCATCGAAGTCAAGCAACAGCTGCTGGCCGATGAGGCGCTGATCCACGCCGTCGCTGCCGCGACCGACGCCATCGTGGCCGCAGTCAAGCGCGGGAACCGCGCCATCTTTGCGGGCAATGGGGGAAGCGCAGCCGACGCTCAGCACCTTGCCGCCGAATTCGTCAGCCGTTTCGAGTTCGACCGCCCGGGTCTCCCGGCGCTGTCGCTCTCCACCGATACGTCGATGATCACCGCCATCGGCAACGACTACGGTTACGAACGCCTGTTCCTGCGTCAGTTGCAGGCGCAAGCCCGGCCGGGCGACGTGTTCGTGGGCATCACCACCTCGGGCAAGTCGCCCAACGTGCTGCGTGCCTTCGAGGCCTGCAAGGAGCTTCAGGTCACCTCGATCGCGCTGTGCGGCCTTGGAGGTGATCTGGCCGGCGTGGATCACGTGCTGCGAGCTCCCAGCCGTCATACGCCACGGATCCAGGAATGTCACATCCTGCTCGGCCACATGATCTGCGCCGAGGTTGAACTGCAGATGTTCGGTCATCTCGCTCCCAATCAGGCATGAGTGTCCCCTGCGTCGTCTTGGCCGGAGGTCTCGGCACGCGCTTGCGCAGCGCTGTGCCCGACCTTCCGAAATGCCTGGCGCCAATCGCCGGCAGGCCGTTCCTCGAATGGCAGTTGCGCTCGCTCGCCGAGCGCGGCGTCCCGCGCTTTGTCCTGGCGCTGGGCCATGGCGCCGATCAGGTCCTGCGATCGCTGGCGCAACCCTGGGCACACGACCTGGTCATCGATACCGTGATCGAACGCGAGCTGCTCGGTACCGGGGGAGCCGCTCGCTTCGCGATGGAGGAAACCGGGCTGGACGACGCGCTGATCGCCAATGGCGACACCTTCCTCGGCGGCCCCCTCAACAGCATGCTGGCACCGCTGGATGTCGAGGGCGGCGAACGCATGCGCATCGCTACCGTCCAGGTGCCTGATCGCGGTCGTTTCGGCGGTGTCGCCGTCGATCCAACTCATCGAGTGACGGCCTTCCTCGAGAAAGGTCAGGCCGGCGCTGGACCGATCAACGCGGGGCTGTACCGTGTCCATCGGCTCGCCTTCGACGGCGAACCCGCCGGCGCCTTCTCCATGGAGACCAGCGTGATGCCGCGCCTGGTGGGCCAGCGCGCGCTCCAGGCGCGTGAGTTGGCGGGCCCGTTCATCGACATCGGCATCCCCGATGACTATCACCTCTTCGACACCCGCGTCCAAGACTATGTCCGGCAAGGCTAAGGCCGCCTTCATCGACCGCGACGGCGTCATCAACGAGGAGCGCAACTACGTCCACCGCATCGAGGACTTCGTCCTGTTGCCCGGGGTGGTCGAAGGTCTCGCGCTGCTCCGAGACGCGGGCTACAAGCTGGTGGTCGTGACCAACCAGGCAGGCATCGCGCGCGGCTACTACGACCAGACCGCCATGGAGCGGCTGCACGACCACCTGCGCGCGCGCTTGGCCGAGGGGGGCGTCGTTCTGGATGGCATCTATTTCTGCCCCCACCATCCACAGGGCAGCATCGCCGCCTTCGCCATCGAATGCGACTGCCGCAAGCCTGCTCCCGGCATGCTTCTACAGGCCGAGAGGGACCTCGACCTCGACCTGGCCGGCAGCGTGCTGATCGGCGACAAGCTGAGCGACATTCAGGCAGGTCGACGCGCTGGTGTGCATCGCACCGTCCTCGTCGAATCTGGCCATGCCATCGAAGCCTCCGCGCGCGCCGAGGCGGACCTGGTCGCATCGGACCTGCTCGCCGCTGCCCGGGCGCTCGCCCATTCCTGAGGAGTGGCGCGCGGCGCCCCCCATTTGCTCACATCGAATCGCACGAGGTGCCATGAATCAGATCTATCGCGCACGCGCCCCGCTCCGACTTGGCCTTGCTGGCGGCGGCACCGACGTCAGCCCCTTCAGCGAGGAACAAGGCGGCTTTGTCCTCAACGCCACCATTGACCTCTACGCCCAGGCCATCCTGGAGCCCAGAGACGATGGGCGAATCATCTTCGCCGCCGAGGATCGAGAGGAAACGGTTGAACTCGATTCAATGCCGGCGTTGCCCGATGTCGACCCGCTGCGCCTGCACCGCGGGATCTACAACCGCATCGTCCGGCAGTTCAACGGCGGCAAACCACTGTCCTTCAAGCTCACGACCTTCGCGGATGCCCCCGCCGGCTCCGGCCTCGGCACCTCGTCGACGATGGTCGTCTGCATCATCCAGGCGTTCTCCGAATGGCTGGGACTAGGGCTTGGCGAATATGAACTCGCGCACCTCGCCTACGAGATCGAGCGTGAGGAATTGAAGCTTGCTGGCGGCAAGCAGGACCAGTACGCGGCTGCATTCGGCGGATTCAACTTCATCGAGTTCGGGCCGGGTGCCGATCGCGTCCTCGTGAATCCGCTGCGCATCAAGGAATGGCTGCTCAACGAACTGGAGGCCTCGACCGTTCTGTTCTATACCGGCCAGTCTCGAGAATCCGCCAAGATCATCGAGCAGCAGATCGAGCGGACGAAAGCCAAGTCCTCGCCGTCGCTGACCGCGATGGCTGCGTTGAAGCAGGATGCGGTGTCGATGAAAGAGGCCATCTTGCGCGGCGACCTCGTGCGGTACGCGGCCATCCTGCGTCAGTCGTGGGAAGCCAAGAAGCAGCTGGCCGCCAGCGTCAGCAATCCCCAGCTCGATGCCATCTATGACGACGCCATCGACGCGGGAGCCCTGGCTGGAAAGATCTCGGGCGCTGGTGGTGGCGGCTTCTTCATGTTCTTCGTTCCGCCAGCCCGCCGGATGGCGGTACTGCGCCGACTTCGTCGGCACAACGGAGAAGTCATGAACTTCCATTTCACGGCCATTGGTGCCCAAAGCTGGATCCAGGCGGCCGTCTAGACAGGGCGTAGTGCGGCAAGTGCGTCCTCGCCTTGCCGCCCTCTTCCAGTCAGACCGATTCAGGCGTCCGATAGGCCTCCTTGAATCGAGTGCTGTGCGATCGAGTCTCGATCAGTTCCAGCACCGCGGGGTCATTGGCCTGCGCCTCGCGAGGCGCGAACAATGCCTTCTCGCGCGGGTCGCACCCCTCTGGGACGTCGGTCAAGTAGTAGACGGCGAGCGACTTGCGATAGACGTTCTCAGGCTGCGTCAGTGGCCGCGACAGGCCGTGCCAACTGTTCTGCGTGGTGTCGAAGAGCACCGCGCGGTTGAAGCGCGGAGCCACCTCCCGCTCCAGGTCGCGGGGGGCGCGATTGCCTGCATCATGCGACCAGAATCCGAGGTGGCCGCCATGTGCTTCGGTCATGTCCGACGAGAGGTAGATGATCAGGTTGAGCTTGCGCTGCAGCCGAACCTTGGGGTGGATCGAGTAATCCAGATGCGGGTTGAGGTTGCCCCCGGTACTGTGAATGTGCCAACCGCCCCCATGCAGTCCCTGGTCAGGGTAAAGATTGACATCAAGCGCATCCGCCATCGCCTTTGAAATGGCGTCCGATGTCAGTTCCTTGAAGACCCGATAGGTCAATGACGGGAACACATTCCAATCGTTGAGCGTCTTCTTGTCCTCGATGGCATTCTTGTAGAAGAACCACTTCTCGTGGTCGTAAGGCAGAAACTCGCTTTCGAGCGCCTTGGCCACATCGATCGGGAAAAAGTCGTCAATCACCACATGGCTGAAGGGCTTGCGCTGGTTGAAGTCCTTCAGGGCGGCTCGCAGCCGTGCGAAGTCGATCACAGTCATGTCTGAAGAGTTCCCTGCCTCTGAATATTTGTAAAGCGTGATTATCGCGTTTGCATCGCGTTCGAGTCCCGCCCGCGGTACTCCTCGCCCAGCAAGCTCGCCAGCAATTGACGCGCTTCGGTGTCCAGCCGGCCGCGTGGCACCGCGACACTGCGCTGCAGCCAAGTCGCCACGTCCCTCAGAGCCACTTCGTCATCCAGCTTTGCCAGCAGCAACCTGGACACCGTGGTCTGAAGCGTCTTGTCGCTGTCGCTCAGCAGCTCCTCATAAAGCTTCTCCCCCGGCCTCAACCCCGAGAACTCGATCCGGATATCGCGCAGGTCCTTCCCGCTCATCCGGATCATCGTCTTCGCCAGATCCACGATCTTCACCGGCTCGCCCATGTCGAGCACGAAGACCTGCCCCGACTCCCCGATCGCTCCCGCCTGAACCACCAGGCGCGCCGCTTCGGGAATCGTCATGAAGTAGCGCGTGATCTCCGGATGCGTCACCGTCACCGGCCCGCCCTTCGCGATCTGCTCCTTGAACTTCGGGATCACGCTCCCGCTCGACCCCAGCACGTTCCCGAACCGCACCGCCATGAACTTCGTCGCATGCCCCTGCCCGGCCATGTGACTGATCACCAGTTCCGCGGCCCGCTTCGTCGCGCCCATCACGTTCGTCGGATTCACCGCCTTGTCCGTCGAGATCAGCACGAAGCGCTCGACCCCGCTCTCCGCCGCCGCCAGGCACGCGTGATACGTCCCCAGCGTGTTGTTGCGCAGCGCCGCCCACGCGTTCTCCTCCTCCATCAGCGGCACATGCTTGTAGGCCGCCGCGTGGAACACGATCTGCGGCCGGTGCTTCGCGAAGGTGAACTTCAGGTGCTCCAGGTCCTTCACGTCCCCGATCAGCCGCACCAGCGGGATGTGCGGGAAGCTTTCCCCGAGCTCCTGCTCGATCCGGTACAGCGCGAACTCGCTCAGCTCGTACAGCACGATCCGCGACGGGCCGTAGCGCGCCACCTGCCGGCACAGCTCCGATCCGATCGAGCCGCCCGCCCCCGTGATCAGCACCACCTTGCCGCCGATGCACTCGCTGATGCCGCCTTCGTCCAGCTGCACCGGCTCACGGCCCAGCAGGTCCTCCGGCTCGATGTCGCGCACCTGATTCACCGCGCGACCCGCCAGCAGCTCCTGGCTGCTCGGCACGGTCAGCACGGCCAGGCCCGTCTTGCCCGCGAGGTCCAACGCGCGGCGGCGCTCCGCCGTCGTCGCGCCCGGCATCGCCACGATCACGTGCGTGATGCCCTGCGTGTCCGCCTGGCGCGATGCGTCCTCCAGCGTCCCGATCACCGGCACGCCGGCCACGCGCGCGCCGCGCTTCTCCGGTGCGTCGTCCAGGTAGCCGACCACCACCCAGCCCTGTTGATGCTGGATGCCCGCCACCAGCAGCCGGCCCGCGTCGCCCGCGCCCATCACCAGCGCGCGTCGCTGCTCCTGCGCGCTGCCGCTGATGCGGCTGCGCATGTGCTCGTAGAGCATGCGGTAGCCCATGCGCATGGTCGCGAGCGCCATCAGCGTGAACACCGGATGCAGCGCCAGCACCGCCCGCGGCACCGCCGTCAGCTGCGCCATCAGCACCGCCACCGCGCCGATCAGGCCGGCGATCACGCACACGGCCGCCAGCCGCTTCACCTCGCCGAAGCCGCTGAAACGCCACATGCCCTTGGGCACGCGGAACAGCTTGAGCAGCACGCCGTACAGCGCCACGATGCCCAGCATCACCCAGTGGTCGTAACCAGGCCGGGCCTCGAACCAGCGCTCGAAGCCCAGGCGGAACAGATAGGTCGCCTGCCACGCCAGCGCCACCGCCACCATGTCCAGCGCGAGCGCCAGGCTCTCGCGGTACGGACGGATCCGCGTCAGGAAGGCATCCAGGGACAACCAGTTCATCGTGTCTTTCTCTTTCCCCATCGCGCTTGCTCGTCGTGCTCGCTCGGTTCGCCTTGATCGCCGAAATCGCCCGCGGTCAGGGCTTGATCGCGCCCAGCGTCGCCAGGATCAATCGGATGTCGCCCATCAGGCTGGCGTTGCGCACGTAGTCCGCCGCCAGCCCCAGCTTCATCGGCATCACCACCTCGACGTACTCCCGCTCGGGATCCGCCGCCTTGGCCAGCAGCTCGCTCTCGTTGCGGAAGCTCAGCGAGGCCGGATCGGTGATCCCCGGCCGCACCGACAGCACCACCTCGCGCAGCCCCGCCGGGTACAGCGCGACATAGCGCGGCACCTCGGGGCGCGGGCCCACCAGGCTCATCGCGCCGCGCAGCACGTCCCAGAGCTGCGGCAGCTCGTCCACCTTGCTCGCCCGCAACCAGCGGCCGCTGCGCGTGATGCGCGCGTCCTCGCCGATGGTGATCTGCGGGCCGAGCTTCGGGGCATCCACCCGCATGGTCCGGAACTTGTGGATGCGGAAGGGCTTGCCGTGCCGCCCCACCCGCTCCTGCCGGAACATCACCGGCCCGCGCGAATCCAGCTTGATCCACGCCGCCACCGCCACCAGCAGCGGACTCAGCAGCAGCAGGCCCAGGCCCGCGCAGACGATGTCGAAAAGTCGCTTGGCCATCGGCCCATCCACCCGCGCGTCAGCGTCCCAGGCTGCGGCGCACCGCGTCGACGACGCGCTCCACCTGCGCGTCCGTCATCGCCGTGTACAGCGGGATCGTCACGGTGCGCTCATACGCCTTCTGCGACTCGGGGAACATCTCGGCCGTCAGGCCGTAGCGTTCCTTCCAGTACGGGTGCTGGTGCAGCGGCACGTAGTGCACGCTGCAGCCGATGCCCAGCGCGAACATGCGCTCGATGAACTCGTCCCGCGTCACCGTCGCCGCGTCGCTCAGGCGCAGCACGTACAGGTGCCAGCTGTGCACGTCCTCGTTGGGGGCGCGCGGCGGCAGGATCAGCGGCAGGTCCGCGAAGGCCTCGAAGTAGCGCGCGGCGATCTGCTCGCGACGCGCCTGGAAGGCCGGCAGCCGCTTGAGCTGGTGCAGCCCCAGCGCCGCCGCGATGTCGGTCAGGTTGTACTTGAAGCCGGGCGCGACGATCTCGTAGTACCAGCTCGGCGTCTTGGCCGTGAAGCGGTCGAAGGCGTCGCGGTTGATGCCGTGCAGACGCATCACGCGGGCGCGCTTGGCCAGCTCCGGGTCGCGCGTGACCAGCATGCCGCCCTCGCCCGTCGTCATCGTCTTGTTGGCGTAGAAGCTGAACACCGTGGCGTTGCTGCCCATGGTACCGATCAGCTCCTTCTCCAGCGTCGTGGGCAGTGCGTGCGCCGCGTCCTCGACCACCTTCAGGCCATGCTTGCGCGCGATGTCCAGCAGCGTCAGCATGTCCACGGCCAGGCCGGCGTAATGCACCGGAATGATGGCCTTGGTGCGCGGCGTGATCTTGGCCTCGATCTGGTCGATGGCGATGTTCATGGTCGCCGGGTCGATGTCGACCAGCACCACGTCGGCGCCCATGTAGCGCACCACCTCCGCGGTCGCGGTGAAGGTGTGGGTCGTGGTGATGACCTCGTCGCCGGGGCCGATGCCCAGGGCCTCCAGTGCCAGATGCAGGCCGGCCGTCGCGGAGTTCACCGCCACGCATTCGATCTGCGAGTCGCCGAGGAACTCGGCGAAGGCCTGCTCGAAGCGCTTGGCCTTGGGACCCGTCGTGACCCAGCCGCTGCGCAGCGTGTCGACGACCTCGGCGATCTCCTCCTCGCCCAGCTGGGGCAGCGCGAAGGGCAGGAAGGGCAGCGGCTCGCCGCCGGAGTTCTGGTCTTGGCTCATGGTGTCTTGGTGATCAGCGCCAGCACGTGGCTGCGCAGCAGTGGAATCGTGTTGAGGACGCGATAGGCGGCGGGGTGCACGCGGCAGGCCGCGCGCGCGATCGGGGGCGCCAGCGTGACGCGGCGCACCGTCGCCCGCCCTTGCGGGAACAGCGCGCGCACCCGCGCCAGCGGCACGCCCCGGACGTCCGGGTTGCGCGGATTGTCGACGATGAAGTCGTACCAGAGCACCGCCCCGCCCGGCTTCAGCCAGCGCCACATCGCGTCGGCCAGCCGCCGCTGCAGGGCGTCGTCCAGGATGGACGAGAACACCGTCGACTGCAGCACCAGGTCCTGGCTGCCCGGCTCCACCGCCGCCTGCGAGGCGTCGCCCGCCAGCAGCCGCAGCTGCTGCGGCAAGGCGGCGCGGGCCGCCTCCAGGCGCTCGGGCAGCAGCTCGATGCCGGTCAGGTGCTGGGGCAGCGCGCCCAGCCGCAGCAGGTCCATCAGGTTGCCGCCGGCGCCGCAGCCGACCTCGGTCATGCGCCACTCCGAAGGGGGCAGCGGACCGTCCACGCCCGCCAGGCTGGAGCCCGGCGCGGCGCGATGCGCGGCCAGCAGCCGCAGCGTCGCGGCCTGGCGCTCGTGCAGCATCTGCCAGACCTCGGGGCGCAGCAGGCTGTAGCGCTCCAGCCCAGCGAGCCGCTCGTCGCGGCGGGCATAGCGCTGGGCGATCGCCTGAAGTTCTCGGTCCTGGGTCATGTCGTCGTCGGCGTTGCCTGGGTGAAGACTGCGTGGATCGGGACTGCGGGACTGCGGAAAGCGGACCTGCGCGGGACGGACGGCTGAGATCGTTCCGGAGCGGGTGACCTGTGGTGCCGAGGCGACGAGCCTCAGGACACCGCGTCGATGAAGCGCTGCGCGAGCACCGGATAGGTGTGATTCGCCAGGACGAATGCTCTGCCCCGCTCGCCCATCGCCTCGCGCTCGGCGGCGGGCACGGCGGCCAGGCGCAGCAGACCGTCGGCCACGGCCTTCGCATCCTGCGGCGCGACGGTCAGACCGGCGCCGGCCTCGGCCACCGGATCGTTGCCGGCCTCCACCGAGTGCAGCACCGGCCGCTTGGCCATCATGTAGTCCATCAGCTTGTTGGGCGCGATGCCGAAACGATAGATCGGCGTGCGCTGCCAGCCGATGTAGGCGATGTCGAAGCCCTTGAGCAGCGAGGGGATCTGCGCCTTCGGGATGGGCGGGAACATCGCGACGTTCGTCAGCCCTTCGTCGCGCACGCGCGCTTCGAGCTTCTCGCGCAGATGGCCGCCGCCGACCAGCACGAAGCTCATCGGCCGGTCCTTCACCAGCTTGGCGGCGTCCAGCAGGACATCCAGCGCGTTGGGCTCGCCCATCGAGCCGGCATAGCCCACCACCGTGCGGCCCGCCGCGCGCAGCGCGACCAGATGCGCCTGCACCGCGGCGTCCAGGGGCTCGCCGTGCTCGCTCCATTCGTCCAGCGTGATGCCGTTGGGGACGATGTGCAGCTTGTTCAGGTCCAGCCCGTGCTCGGCCATGTGGCCGTGCACCTTGGGCAGCATGGACACGACCACATCGGCATCGCGGTAGGCATCGTTCTCGGCCTTCTGGCAGAGCATCGCGAAGGGGTGGCGCGGCGACATGCCGGACAGCTCGATCGGCGAGAGCGGCCACAGGTCGTGCACCTCGTAGACCAGCTTGGCCTTGGCCAGGCGCGCGATGCGGCGCGCCACCCACACGTCCATCGGGTAGGTGCTGGAGGCGATCACCACGTCTGGCTCGAACTCGCGCGCCAGGATGTCGGCATCCTTCCAGACCTGCCGGCAGAAGGACCAGATGTTCTTGACCCGGCCCATGCCGTTGCCCTGGTACTCGGGGGTCTCGTAGAAGTGGTAGTTCACGCCGCTCATGCGCGCCATGCCGGGATCCGGCTGCGTCGTGCGCACGTGCGAGTAGGACGCGCCCAGGATCAGCACCTGGTGGCCGGCCTTCACCCACTCGCGGGCCAGGTAGAAGGGGCGGTATTCCATGCCGTGCTTGGGCGAGCCGGCGTAGTGATTGATGAGCAGCAGCTTCATGGGAACGTGGAGAGGATCGGCGCTTGGGGGCAGGCGGTGGGAGGCGGACTCGGCGGGAACTCGGCGGACATGGGGCGCGGGCGCTCAGGCCCGCTTCAGGCGCTCGATGAATCGGGAGACGGCGGGGCCGAACATCGCGTGCTCCGCGATCCACGCCCGGTTGGCGGCGCCGAGGCGGTCCGCGTCGACGGACTGGCCGCCGACATCGGCTTCGCCGACCAGCAGTTGCAGCCGGTCCGGCAAGGTGGCGAGGTCCTCGTCGTGCTTGAGGATCAGCCCGTGACGGCCCAGCAGGGTCTCGGGCTGGACGAGTTCCAAGCTGCCCGCAGTGCCCAGCACCTCGTGATTCGCGGGCAGGTCGGACAGGATGGGCAGGCACTCGTGCGCCATCGCCTCGAGCACGGACACCGACACCGAGTCGCTCTCCGGCAGGCTCAGGAACCAGCGCGCATGCGCATAGCGGCGGCCCTGCGCCGTGGCGTCCAGGCGGCCGGTGAACTCGATCCGGTCGGCCAGGCCGAGCGAGCGGGCCTGATCCTCCAGCGCGCCGCGCAGCGAGCCGTCGTTGGCGACCACCAGGCGCGCCTCGGGCCGCTTGGCGGCGATGGCGGCGAAGACCTCGATGACGCGATGCGGTTGATAGATCGGCTCCAGCCCGCGGTTGGCGAAGAACAGCCAGGGCTGCTTGCGCACGTTCTGCTTGGGCATCTGCTCCAGGCCGAAGGGGAAGGTCATGACCTCGGCAGCGCCGAGCTCGCGCATGCGGGCCGCCATGTGCTCGGAGTCGGAGGTCGTCACCGCGCAGGCCTTGAGCACCTGCGTGGTCAGCCAGCGATAGGCCCAGCCCTGATTCGGGGTGACGAGGATGTCGCTGCCCCAGGCGGAGCCGGCGATGCGGGCGCGCAGCTTCCAGCCGCGGCGCGCGGCCCAGGCCAGCGTGCCGTGCGAGGTCAGGTAGTGCGCGTGCAGCCAGTCGGCGTCGACCTTGCGCAGCCAGGCGCCCAGCGCGGGCAGCTGCTTGAGCACCGCGATGTTGCCGCCCGCGTGCGAGGGATCGGTGCCCAGCGCGAGCCGGCGATCCTCGGGGATCAGGAAGTGGAACTCCGGCGCGAAGCCGCGCGTGGACGCGGCCCAGAGCTCGAGCTCGCGCTGCTGCGAGAGCGCGCGGGCCCATTTCAGGAGGTGGGGACTTTCGCCGTCCCCGATCAGGACCAGTCTCATGCAGGCACTCCGTGGCGGTCCAGGCGCGGCGCGGCGCCGCGGACCAGCCATCCCAGGTAGATCGCGAAGTAGAGGGGCAGCAGCACGGCGATGGCGCCGAGCGCGGTGGTCAGATCGCCGCCGCGGCTCAGCACGATCGCCACCGGCAGCACGTAGAGCGCGTTGCCGATCAGGCTGAAGACGAGCGCGCCCTGCTGGCGGCCGGTCACCATGGGCGTGACCGTCAGCGGCGCGGCGATGAAGTGGGCGGCGACGTAAGGCGCGAGCCAGCGGCCGTACTCGCCGGCGCGGGCCCAGTCGGCGCCCAGCAGCCAGCCGAAGAAGGCCGGGCCGGCGGCCATCAGGAAGAGCATGCAGGGCAGCGCGACCATCGCCAGCAGGCGGATCGCGCGGATCAGGCGCGGGCGCAGGTCGACGCCGCGCTGCCAGTCGCGGGCGAGCTCGCCCAGCAGGGCCTCGGACAGCGCGCCGCCGACCAGCGTCGCCGGCGCCTTCACGAGGCGCACCATCAGCGCGTAGTAGCCGGCCGTCGCGGCGTCGGCCCAGGCGGCGATGAGCGCGAGGACCAGGGTTTCCTGCGCCGCGTTGACGAAGGCATGCGGGCTGTTGAGCAGCGGGAACTGCTTGTAGCGCCAGGCCAGGCGGCGCAGGTGGCGCCAGTGCCAGGTCTTGCCGGACTCGTCGAGCCGGGTGGCGCGGCGCCAGCGGCTGCCGCGCTTGAGCAGCCACAGCGGCGCGAGCAGCGAGGCCAGGCTCTGCGAGAGCACGAGCGCCGCGACGCCGGCGAAGCCGCCCAGCGCGGCGACCGCCTGCGCGGCGGCCATCACGCCCTGCTGCAGCACACGGGCCTGGGCGATGACGCCGATGTTGTTCTGGCGGTTGTTCCAGAGGCTGAGCGCCTGTTGCAGACCCGCGAGCGCGACGACCGGCGCGAGCATCAGCAGCCACGGGTCGAGCGCGTCCAGCGAGACCCAGCGGCCGCCGAGCTTGGCGTGATGCGCCATCGCGAGGTGCCAGGCGCCGGCGCCGACGGCCGTCACGAGGCCCATCGCGAGCGCGATCCAGAGCGCGAGCTGGAGCACCAGCGCGGCCTCGCCGTCGCGGCGGGGGATGACGATGGCGTACTCGTAGCGCGCGTTGGCGATGGTCGCGAGGTTGGCGGCGAGCGCCACGAACAGCGCCCAGTGGCCGAGCGCCTCCGCCCCATACCAACGGGTCAGCAGCGGCGCGGCGAGCATCGGAATCGCCTGCGTCAGCAGCGAGGCGCTCGCCAGTTGAGCGAAGCGGCGGCGGAGGCTCATCGAGCGCCTCCGAAGCGCTCGGCGATCGCGCGCACGGCGGCGCGCTGCGCGGCGCTGAGCCGCGCGTGGCGGCCCAGCGGCAGGTTGAGCACGGTGCGAGCAGCGCGCTCGCCATGCGGGCAGTCGCCCTCGGCGTAGCCGAAGCGGCGGCTGCCCTTGGGATGGACCACGTCGTCGAACCAGGTGCCGCCGACGATGCCGGCCTGAGCGAGCGCTTCGATCGCGGCATCGCGTGTGGCGGTGTCGGGCAGCAGCACCGGATAGCGGAGCAGCACGGCACCCGCGGTCGATGCCGGTCGCTCCCATCCCGGCAGATCGCCGAGCAGCGCGTCGTAGTCGGCGGACTGCGCGCGACGCAGCGCGTGGATCTCGGCGAAGCGGCGGGCTTGGGTGAGGCCGATCGCGGCGCTGAGCGGATGCAGGCCGGCGCGGTAGTCGGGTTGGCTGTCGCCGGCGATCTCGCTGTCCGGCGTCTTGGCGACGACGCCCAGCATCCGCGACGGCGTGCGCAGGATCGCGACCAAGGCATTCAGCGCCGGACGCGGCAGGCTCATCGTGAGCCGATGCCAGCTCAGCGTGAGCAGTTGCTTGACGACGGTCGAGGTCGACGGCGCATGCAGCGCGGGGCGCTTGGCCTCGAACGCGGCGAAGCGCTCGCGCAGCGCGGCGTCGTGGACGACGAGCGCGCCGCCCGTGCCGGTCGTCAGCGGCTTCGAGTACTCGAAGCTGAAGAAGGCCGCGTGACCCAGCGTGCCGGCGACACGGCCGCGACCGTGGCCAGGACCGCCGGCACCGACCATCCCTGTGCTGACCTCGTCGCCGGAACCCGAGTGCTCCGCCGCGTCGTCGGACTCGACGCCGCCCCACGCATGGGCAGCGTCCTCGACGAAGACGACGTCGGGATGCTTCGCCCGCAACAGGTCCAGGCCCGCCGTGACGACACCGAAGTTGTGCGGCACCACCACCATCCGCGTCCTCGCGCCGATCGCGGCGGACCAGTCCTCGGCGCTCGGGTTGAAGCTGTCGGCGGGGATGTCGACATAGCGGACCGTCAGCCCCAGGTGCATGAACACGTTGGGCACGACCACGCAGGTGTAGCCGGGCAGCAGCACCTCCGAGCCGGCCGGCAGCTCGAGCGTCGCGGTGAACGCGTGCAGCGCCGCGCGGCCGCTGCCGAAGAGCTTCAGCTCGTCAACGCCGATGCCCAGGCTGCGCGCGAACGCGGCGCGGAAGTCCTCGCCGCTCGCGTGACCGCGCCGCAGCCAGTGCAGCAGCGCGGCGGGCAGGTCACGCCAGCGCAGCGCGCCGGCGACATGACCCTTCATGAGCCGCTCGACGGCACGCTCGCGCCGTCGGTGCCGTCATTCCTGTCGATGCGATGCAGCGGCCGTGCCGGCACGCCGCCATAGACCCAGCCCGAGGCCAGGAGTCCACGCACCACCGCATGCGCCGCGACGACCACGTCGTCGTCGATGACGCTGCCCGGCAGCACCGTCACGCGGGCGCCGATGAACACGTTGCTGCCGATGCGCACGTCGGCGCGTCGATAGGCCTCGCGGAAGAGACCGGTGGCGGTCACCGCGTTGGATTCGCAGAAGACCATCAGACCCGGGCCGATGGCGACGTCGTCGCCGATGGACAGGCGCTGTCCGGCGACCAGCAGATAGCCGCCCGGCGCGATGTGGCTGCGCGCGCCCATCGTGAAGCGGCCCTCGCCGGTGGCGAGCACCTGCACGTCGCGATAGAGGATGGAGCCGTCGCCGATGGCGCTCCCTGCCCCCGAGCGCACGCGCGCGCCGGGATGGATCCGCACGCCCGCGCCCACGCGCAGGCCCAGCCACGCCGCGACCCGCGCGCCCAGTCGCGCGCGCACCGCATCCAGCGTGTAGCCCAGCAGCGCCATCGGGTGTTTGCCTCGCGTGTCCGGATCAGGTCAGCGCGGCGCGCAACGCGGCGACGACCTGGTCCTGTTGCGCCTCGCTCAGGTCCGCGCTCATCGGCAGGCTCATCACGCGCTGCGCGGCGGCCTCCGAATTCGTCAGCGGCGTCGCGATGCGGCAGCGGTTCTCATAGGCGGGCTGACGATGCAGCGGCTTGGGGTAATGCACTGCCGTCGGAACGCCGGCCTGCTTCAGCGCCTCGACCACCGCCTCGCGGCGGTCCACCTGCACGGTGAACTGCGCCCAGACGCAATCGCGGTCCTCGCGCACGGCCAGTCGCTGCAGCGGCAACTCTCCGATCAGCTGCTGGTAGCGCTCGCCGATGGCCAGGCGCCGGGCGATCTCCCAGTCGAAGCGTTCCAGCTTGCCCAGCACCACCGCGCATTGCAACGTGTCCATGCGACCGCCGACGCCCACCCGCGTGTGCGTGTAGCGCTGGCTCTGGCCGTGGACGCGGATCTCGCGCGCGGCTTGGGCCAGCGCGTCGTCGTCGGTGAACAGCGCGCCACCGTCGCCATAGCAACCCAGCGGCTTGCTCGGGAAGAAGCTGGTCGCGCCCCAGGTCGACAGGCCGCAGCTCTTGCGGCCCTTGTAGCTCGCGCCGAAGGACTGCGCCGCGTCCTCGATCACCGGGATGCCGCCGTGCTTGGCCGCCACCGCGTTGATCGCGTCCATGTCGCAGACCTGGCCGTAGAGGCTCACCGGCATGATGGCCTTGGTACGCGGCGTGATGGCCGCCTCGATCAGCATGGCGTCGAGATTCAGACTGTCCGGCTCGATGTCGACGAAAACCGGCACGCCGCCCAGCAGCACGATGGTCTCGGCCGTCGCGGCGAAGGTGAAGGGCGTGGTGATGACCTCGTCACCGGGCTGCAGGTCCAGCGCCATCAGCGCGATCAGCAGCGCCTCGGTGCCGCTGGCGACGGTGATGCAGTGCTTGGTGCCGGCGTAGGCCGCGAGCGCGGTCTCGAGCTCCTTGACCTCCGGACCCATGATGTATTGGCCGTGGTCCAGCACGCGCTGGATGCGCGCGTCGATGCTGGGCTTGAGCGCCGCGTACTGGGCCTTGAGATCGATGAAGGGCAAGCTCATGCCTGAGGCTCCGTGGCATCCACCAGGCGCAGCGCCCGGTCGTTGAGTTCGTAGACATCGCCGCTGGCCGGGCAGGCCGCGCGGCCCTGGCCCTGGACCGGCAGATCGAGCTTCTCGCCGTGGCGGCTCATCCAGCCGATCTGGCGGGCCGGCACGCCGACCATCAGCGCGTAGGGCGTCACGTCGCCCTTGATCACGGCACCGGCGCCGACGAAGGCGTAGTCACCGACGGTCGCGCCGCACACGATGGTGCAGTTGGCGCCCAGCGTCGCCCCGCGCTTGATCAGCGTGCGGCGGTATTCGTTCTTGCGGGAGACCGCCGAGCGTGGGTTGTAGACGTTGGTGAAGACCATGGACGGGCCGCAGAAGACGTCGTCCTCCAGCGTCACCGCGTCGTAGACCGACACGTTGTTCTGAATCTTGACGTTGCGGCCGATCGTCACGTCGTTGCCGACGTACACGCCCTGCCCCAGCGAGCACCCGTCCCCGATGCGCGCGCCCGCGCACACGTGGCTGAAGTGCCAGACCTTGGTGCCCTCACCCAGCTGCGCGCCCTCGTCGACGAGGGCGCTGTCGTGCTTCCACCAGCCCATGTCAGAACACCAGCGGCAGGCCGACGCGCTGTCCGTCGCGCGCGCTGCGGTAGCAGGCGATCAGCAGCTCCAGCGAGCGCAGGCCCTCGTAGCCGTCGACCTGCGCCTGCGCCTCGCCGCGCAGCGTCTGGATGACGTTGTCGTAATAGGCCGCGTGGCCGAAGCCGTAGACGCTGGTGGTCTCGTAGCTGGCGTTCTTCACCAGCTCGTCGTCCGGATGCGGGGTGTCGAACTGCCAGTGCTCGATCTTGTTGACCGCGGTGCCGCCGATCTTGACCGTGCCCTTCTCGCCCAGGATGGTGATCGAGCCCTCCAGGTTCTGCGGGTAGGTCAGCATCGTGACGTTGATCGACGCCAGGCCGCCGTGGCGCAGGCGCAGGCTCATCACGCCGGTGTCCTCGGCCTCGATGTCGCGGTCCAGCGTGGCGGTGTAGGCGTGCACGTTGTCGACCGGGCCGACCAGCCAGTCCAGCAGGTCCACGTAATGGCTGGCCTGGTTCATGAAGGCGCCGCCGTCCATGTCCCAGCGGCCGCGCCAGCGGGCGGCGTCGTAGTAGCTCTGCGGGCGGGTCCAGAACACGTTGACGGTGCTCATGAAGATCCGGCCGAAGCGGCCCTGGTCCAGCGCCTTCTTGACCAGCTGCACGGTGGCGTTCAGGCGGTTCTGCTTGACGACGAAGAGCTTGACCCCGGCCTCGCGGCAGGCGCGGACCATGGCCTGGCCTTCCTCGAACTTGGTGGCCATCGGCTTCTCGCTGAGCACGTGGCGGCCGGCCTGGGCGCAGGCGATGGCCTGCTGGGCATGCAGGCCGCTGGGCGTGGACAGCACGATCAGGTCGGCGTCCGAGCCCGCCAGCAGCGCCTGCAGCGAGTCGAAGCCGCGCTCGGGCGGCAGGCCGGTCTGGGCCAGCGCGGCCTGGACGGCCTCGGGACGGATGTCGCAGACGGCGACCAGCTCGGCGCGGTCCTGGTGGCGGGCCAGCGCCTCGACGTGGTTCTTCGAGATGCGGCCACAGCCGACCAGGGCGACACGGACCGGGCGGTCCAGGAGGGGGAACTGAGGCATGAGACGCGGGATCACGGGGATCGCAGGGGTTCCCGCGCGCGGGCGGGCGAAGCGCCGGATTTTACGAGCCGAAATGGCGATTCCCGCGCCGCCTGCCGCCCGGACCGCGGCTGGAGCGTCGCGAGCGCCTAAAATCGCGCCCTGCCTTTTTTGCAGCCCACGATGAGCCAGCCCCAAGACCCCCAGACCGGTGCCGACCAAGCGGCACCCGCCCAAGACGAGAACAAGCTGATCGCCGAACGCCGCGAGAAACTCGCCGCGGTCCGCGAGAAGGCCAAAGCCCAGGGCGTCGCGGCCTTCCCCAACGACTTCAAACCGCAGCACCGCGCCCAGCCGCTGCAGGCGCAGTACGGCGAAGTCGCCAACGAGGCGCTGGAGCCGCAGGCCGTCCAGGTGACCGTGGCCGGCCGCATGATGCTCAAGCGCATCATGGGCAAGGCGAGCTTCGCCACGCTGCAGGACGCGACCGGCGCGATCCAGCTCTTCCTGTCCAAGGACGCGCTGGGCGAAGAGGTCTACGCCGACTTCAAGCACTTCGACCTGGGCGACATCCTGGGCGCCGAGGGCACGCTCTTCCGCACCCGCACCGGCGAGCTGTCGGTCAAGGTGACGACGCTGCGCCTGCTGACCAAGTCGCTGCGCCCGCTGCCGGACAAGTTCCACGGCATGGCCGACCAGGAGCAGAAGTACCGCCAGCGCTACGCCGACCTGATCTCGGACGGCAAGGCGCGCGACCGCTTCGTGGCGCGCTCCAAGGCGGTGTCGTCGATCCGCTCGTACATGGTCGACAACGGCTTCCTGGAAGTCGAGACGCCCATGCTGCACCCGATTCCGGGCGGCGCGAACGCCAAGCCCTTCATCACGCACCACAACGCCCTGGACCAGGAGATGTACCTGCGCATCGCGCCGGAGCTCTACCTGAAGCGCCTGGTGGTGGGCGGTTTCGAGCGCGTGTTCGAGATCAACCGCAACTTCCGCAACGAGGGGATCAGCGTCCGGCACAACCCCGAGTTCACGATGATGGAGTTCTACGCGGCCTACTGGACTCACCAGGAGGTCATGAGCTTCACCGAGGAAGTGATCCGACACGCGGCCCGCGCCGCGACCGGCAGCGCGCTGGTGACCTACGCCGGCAAGCCGGTCGACCTGGAGAAGCCCTTCACCCGTCTGTCGGTGCGTCAGTCGCTGATCGTGCACGCCGGCGTGACCGAGGCCGAGGCGGATGACGCCGAGGCGCTGCGCGCCAAGCTGAAGGCGCTGGGCGAGGAAGCTCCGGCGCACTGGGGCCTGTCGGCGCTGCAGTTCGGCATGTTCGAGGCGGCGGTCGAGGAGAAGCTCTGGGAGCCGACCTTCATCGTCGACTACCCGGTCGAGGTCTCGCCGCTGGCGCGCGCCTCGGATGCGGACCCGACGATCACCGAGCGCTTCGAGCTCTTCATCACCGGCCGCGAGTACGCGAACGGCTTCTCCGAGCTGAACGACGCCGAGGACCAGGCCGCGCGCTTCCAGTCGCAGGTCGCCAACAAGGACGCGGGCGACGAGGAGGCGATGTTCTTCGACGCCGACTTCATCCGGGCGCTGGAGTACGGCATGCCCCCGACCGGCGGCTGCGGCATCGGCATCGACCGCCTGATGATGCTGATCACGGACAGCCCGTCGATCCGCGACGTGATCCTCTTCCCGGCGCTGCGCCGCGAGGGTTGACGTGACGGGGGGCCCGCGGGCCCTGCCGCCGAGCCGGACAGGCGTCCGGGCGGCCCCAACGCAAAAGGGACACCGATCGGCGTCCCTTTGCTTTTGGTCTCTGCCCCGATCGCCGGCCGGCGCATCCGGCGGTGTCGATGGGGCCGACCCGTGAGGGCCCTGCGAGGCCTGGCCTTACTTGGCGGCGTTGACCGGCTCGGTCGAGCCACCCTTCTTGGCGGTCTTCAGCGCGGCGGCCTTGGCGGCCAGCTGCTGGGCGCTCGGGGCGTTGATGCCGTTGCTCAGGCCGCTCACGCCAGCCTGGTCGGCCGACAGGGTGGCGACTTCGCCGGAGTCACGGGCGGCTTGCAGCTCGGCGATCACTTCGGCGCGGGTCTTCTCGACGGGCTCGGCGGCGAAGGCGGCACCGGCGGACAGCAGGGCGGCGGCGATCAGGGTGAACTTGTTCAGCGTGTTCATGGCGGTTCCTTCAGGGGTTTGTGGCACCGGACTCCGCACTCCGCGTCGTCCATGGGCTGAACTCTAGGCGGTCCACCCTAGGGGAAACACTAGCCATTCCGGAAAGATCCGTTCGCCGATCGTCAACAATCGCCCAGTTGAGCGCTGACCGTACAGCGGCAAGGGTCAAGGATCGCTGACACATTCATGCAATTCGGCGACGCTCGCCGAACCGGGCCACCCTCTGTGATCACGCGTCGCGGCGGCCCCGGGCTTGCTCACTTGTGCTTGAACGCCGGCGCCCGCTTGGCCAGGAAGGCGTCCATGCCCTCGCGCTGGTCGTCGGAGCCGAACAGCGCGTGGAAGTAGCGGCGCTCCACCGCGACGCCGTCGGTCAGCGGGCCCTGGTAGGCCAGGTTGACCAGTTCCTTGATCAGCATCGTCGACGGGCCGCTGAAGCCGTTGATGGTCTCGGCCGCGGTCAGCGCCTCGCTCATCAGCTGCTCGGCCGGCACCACGCGCGACACCAGGCCGGCCCGCTCCGCCTCGGCGGCGTCCATCATGCGGGCCGTCAGCAGCATGTCCATGGCCTTGCTCTTGCTGACCGCGCGCGGCAGGCGCTGCGTGCCGCCCGCGCCGGGGATGATGCCCAGCTTGATCTCCGGCTGGCCGAAGCGCGCCGTGTCCGCCGCGATGATGAAGTCGCACATCATCGCCAGCTCGCAACCGCCGCCCAGCGCGAAGCCCGCCACCGCGCCGATCACCGGCTTGCGGATCTCCAGAATCGTCTCCCAGTTCTTGGAGATCAGCCCGCTCTTGAACGCCGACATGAAGGTGTGCGGCGCCATCGTCGGGATGTCCGCGCCCGCCGCGAAGGCGCGCTCGCTGCCCGTCAGCACGATGCAGCCGATGCCGTCGTCGGCGTCGAACGCCCGCAGCGCGCGGCCCAGCTCGTCCATCAGCGGATCGCTCAGCGCGTTCAGCTGCTTGGGGCGGTTCAGCCGGATCAGGCCGGTCTTGCGCTCGCCGGTGCCGACGACTTCGACCAGGATGTTCTCGAAGGGCGTCTCGGTCAGGACTGGGGTCATGGGGGTCTCCGTTGAATGCGGGCAACTATAGGGGCGACGAGGCCGGCGCCGCCGTCGGGCCGGACGCCGCTCCCGACGCGGGCGCGGCCGCGGCCATCGCCTGACGCGGCGGGCGCTTGAGCACCAGGTCGATGTGGGTGCGCGGATCCCGCGGCCGGTCCTGCCAGATCCGCACCCGCACCGGCATGAACTGCAGCGAGGGCGCCAGCCAGAACTCCGCCTGCATGTCGCCGCGCGGGTCATCCATGTCGGAATCGATGTGCCATGCCGGGATCGGTCCCAGCGGCGTCGCCACGTCCTCCAGGTCGCGCACCTTGTAGCGCCACAGGTGCACGTTGCGCGGCAAAGCCAGCGGCTGCTGGATGAGCTGATCGCCCTGGGCGACCTGCCGGCCGGTGAGGAACATCCAGGTCAGTTGCACGAACTGGCTGGCCGCGTCCTGCGTGCCATCGGCCACGGGCTCGCGCCGGCCGTCGGCCATGCGCACGCCGCCGACGTCGAAGAGCAGCGTCGCATGGCGATTGCCGCCGGCGAGACCGCCGGTGACCTCGTCGAAGCGCCGCGGCGCGAGGCCCTCGGGCGTGATCTCGCCATCGCTGCTCAGGCGTCGCGACATCAGCGGCGCGATCGACGGCCCCACCCAGGCCTCCAGATGGACCTGGTAGTGCGCCCCGCTGCGCAGCCATTGCACGCGCGCGTCGCCATAGACGGGGCCGCGGAAGTCGCCGGTGAGCTGGTAGTCGAGCTCGGTCGACAGCGGCCACTCGACGCCCGGGATGAACTCGCCCACCGCGTCCGACACCGCCAGCGCGGACGGCGCGACCAGTGCCCGCACCTCGGGCGGCGGCGGCGCGCTCGCGGCCTCGTCCCTCGACAAGGGCGCGAGGCCGTCGGTCGACGCGGGCGTGGGGCTCAGCTTTGGCGGCGGGGTGCCGACCTTGCCTTGGGTTCCTTGGGGGGGCGGTGGCGGCGGGGCCTGCTGGAGCTCGCGCACGAAGGCGGCCTCCAGCCGGTCCGGCTCGGGGGTCTCCGGCATCCAGCGGTCGTGCAGCCCCTGCGCGCCGCGCAGAAGCAGCAAGTGGGCCGCGAGCACCGCCAGCGTCAGCGCGCCCAGGCCGAGCGCGCCACGACGGGCGCGCGGACTCAGCCGCCCAGCCATGCGCGGCGCAGGCTCTGCGCCCGCGCCGGGGCCTTGTCCAGCAGCCCCAGGCAGACGGGACGCGCGGCGCCCTCCTGCGTGGGAAGCGCCAGCGTGAGCGTCAGCATCCGCTGGTCGCGCGCGACCAGCAGGGTCAGGTGTTGCGGGTCCTGCTGGTCCAGCATCAGCGGCAGGTCCTCGAGCTTGCGCACGCGCCAGCCGTTGCAGGCGATCAGTTCGTCGCCGGCGCTCAGGCCGGCCGCCAGCGCGGCGCTGTCCAGCAGCACCTGCTTGATGGTGATCGCGCCGTCGCTCTCCGACACGCGCAGGCCCAGGCGCTGCGCCAGCGTCGGCTTGTCATGGCCCCAGCGCACGCCCATGCGTTCCAGCAACTGCGGCAGCGGCAGGTCGTCGGTGCCGTGGACCCAGGTCGAGAGCGACTGAGCGGCCAGCTCGCCGCCCAGGTCGGTCAGCTTGCGCAGGATCTGCGCCTCGCTCACCGGACCGCCGCCGCTCTCCTTCCAGAGCCCCCGCATCAGCTCGTCCAGCGAGGCGGTCTTCTCCGCGCCGCGCAGCGTCAGGTCCAGCGCCAGCGCCACCATCGCGCCCTTGGCGTAGTAGCTCACCACCGCGTTGGGCGTGTTCTCGTCCTGGCGGTAGTACTTGGTCCAGGCCTCGAAGCTGGAACGGGCCACGCTCTGATGCTTGCGCCCGGGCGCGCCCAGCACCTGGGTGAAGGTCTGCGCGATCAGCTTCAGGTAGCGGGCCTCGTCGATCAGGCCCGAGCGGACCAGGAACAGGTCGTCGTAGTAGGAGGTGAAGCCCTCGAAGAACCACAGCAACTCGGTGTAATTCTCCTGCTCGTAGTCGTAGCGCTCGAACACGTCGGGACGCAGGCGCTTGACGTTCCAGGTGTGGAAGTACTCGTGGCTGATCAGGCCCAGCAGCTTGACGTAGCCGTCGGAGACCTCGTTCTGGCCCAGCCGCGGCAGATCGCGCCGCGACGCGATCAGCGCCGTGCTGGCGCGATGCTCCAGGCCGCCGTAGCCGTCGTCCACGCAGTTGAGCAGGAAGACGTAGCGGTCCATCGGCGGCCGGCTCTTGTGGCAATGCCAGAACGCGATCTGCGCCTCGCAGATGCGCTGGGCGTCGCGCAGCAGGCGCTCGCCGTCGAGGATCGGCAACGCGCCGGAGACGATGAATTCATGCGGCACGCCCTCGGCGACGAACTCGCCGCGCCAGAACGGTCCCAGCTCGAAGGGATGGTCGGCGAGCTCGTCGTAGTCGGCGGACTCGAACTGCTGCGACGCGCCCTCCACCGCCCGCATCGCCGTGCCGATGTCCCAGCCCTTGGGCAGGCCGGCGATCTCGATGCGGTGGGGGAGCGACTCCTTGCCATGCACGCGCAGGCACAGGCTGGTCGGGTTGAAGAAGCCGCGCTGCGCGTTCAGGAAGGCCGCGCGCACCGAGGTGTCGAAGGCGTAGACCGGATAGCTCACGACCAGCGCGCCGCGGCCGGCGCAGTCGAACGCCCAGGTGTTCTTGGAGACCTGGCGCACCGGCACCTCGCGCTGCCCCTGGCGCGCGGTCACGACGCCGACATGGCGGGAGAACTCGCGCACCAGGTAGCTGCCGGGGATCCACACCGGCAGGCTGAGCGTCTGTGAGGCCTCGGGGGCGGGCACCGTGAGCGTCACCTCGAAGCGGTGCGCATGCAGGTCGGAAACGGCGACGCGGTAGTGGATCGCGGCGGTGGCCGAAGCGGTGGGGGAAGTCATGGGGGACAGCCTACCAAGACTGGCCCGGCCTGACACGGAGGCCGGACCCTGCGGGGCGTTACTCGTTCATCGGGCGCTCAGGGGCAACCCGCGGTCCACCGCGGTCGCCCCGGGCGCGCTCAGGTGCCTTGGGCGGCGATGAAGCAGCTCAGGGCCGCCACGGCGCTGAGGCGGAATCGCAGCGTCAGCCAGGCGGAGGCGCCCAGCGACGGGTACAGGCGGCGATCGACCAGGTAGCAGACGATCAGCAGGAAGCCCTCGACGACCAGCCCGGCGTAGGCCGGCATGGTCGAGGCGATCCAGGCCAGCAGCGCTGGAGCGACGCCCCAGATGAAGGGGGTCGGGGACGGGACGGTCTGGCGGAAGCCCAGGCCCCAGTGGATCGCGCCGAGGAAGGAGATCACGACCGCCGCGTAGCGCGACAGCCCGTCGGTGACGTAGGGATGCGCGTCCTCGCGGACCAGCCACACCAGCGCGGCGCCCAGGATGAAGGGGATCAGCCCCGCGTAGCCCAGCCGCAGCGCGACGGGATTGACGCCGCGCGCCGGCGAGGCGGCGGCGGAGGAACTGGAGGACGGGGCGGTACGGTCGTTCATCGCTCAGGCGCCGGGGGCGCGGTGGGCCGCGGGAAATCCGCGTGGATCAGGACTTCTTCTCGAGCGACTGCAGACGCTGCTCGAGCTGTTCGGCGGAGATCGCGCCGGGGGCGCGGCTGCCGTCCTCGAAGAGGATGGCCGGCGTGCCGTTGACGCGGATCTTCTGGCTCAGCGCCAGGTTGCGGTCGATGGCGCTGGCGTCGCACTTGCCGTCGGCGCGCGGCAGCGCGGCGCCGTCCAGCATCCAGTTGCGCCAGGCGATGGTGTTGTCCTTGGCGCACCAGGCGGCACGGGCCTTGTCCGGCGAATCACCGCCCAGGATGGGGATGACGAAGGTGTAGACCGTCACGTTGTTGGCCTCCTGCAGCGACTTCTCGAAGCGCTTGCAGTAGCCGCAGTTCGGATCCGCGAACACGGCGATGCGGCGCTTGCCGTCGCCCTTCTTCCAGACGATCGCGTCCTTGAGCGGCAGCGAGGAGAAGTCGATCGCGGTGATCTTGTTGACGCGGTCCTGCGTCAGGTTGCGCTTGTTCTTGAGGTCGAGGATCTCGCCCTCGATCAGGTACTGGCCGCTGGCGTCGGTGTAGCGGATCTCGGAGCCGATGCGCACTTCCCACAGGCCGGTGATCGGGCTGGCGCGCACCTCGTCGATCTTGATCTCCTTGGGCAGGACGGTCGCGAGGTTCTTGCGGATGGTGTCCTCGTTGGCCTGCGCGGTGCAGCCGAACAGGGCCAGGGCGGCCATCGCCAGCGGCAGGGCCAGGGTCTTGCGGGAAACGTACTTCATGGTCGCCTTCATTCGGTTCGGATCGGGCCGGTCATGCGCCGCGCGGATCGCGCGCGGCGATGGTGGGATTGTGTCGTTCACTGGCCCAGCGCGCGCGCCGTCAGCCACTTCTTCAGGGGGCCCGCGCGGTCGACCAGCCGCAGGCCGTCATTGCGCAGGCGCGCGATCACCGGGATTTGACTGGCGAATCCGCGCAGCAGGCCGTCGGTGAGCTCGCCCATCGCCCAGGTCGGCACGATGCGGGCGCGCTCGTAGCGGCGCAGCAGCTTCTCGTCGCCCAGGCCGCGCCAGGATTCCTTGGCGGCGATGACGTCGGCCAGGGCTTCCACGTCGGCCAAGCCCAGGTTCAGGCCCTGGCCGGCCAGCGGATGGACCAGGTGGGCGGCGTCGCCCAGCAGCACCCAGCCGGGACCGCACAGGCGGTCGGCGCGGCACAGCTGCAGCGGCCAGGCCTGGCGCTCGCCGGCCAGCGACAGCGTGCCGGCGAGGCCGCCGGTGGCCTCCAGCAGCGCCGATTCGAATTCCGCCTTGCCGGCGGTCAGCATCTGCTGCGCGCGCTCGCGCGGCAGCGACCACACCATGCCGTAGCTGTGGCCGGGCTCGGGGCGGTCGAACGGGAGCAGCCCCAGCACGTCGGGGGAACGGAACCACTGCCAGGCCTGGTTCTGATGCGGCTGGCTGGACGTGAGGCGCGTGGCGACACCCAGGTGGCCGTAGTCGTGGCGCTCGTAGCGGACGCCGAACTCCTGCGCCGCGCCGGTGTCGCGGCCCTCGCACAGCGCCTGCAGGGTGGCGGGGACGGCCTCGGTCACGCGGTGCACGTGAGGGGCGAAGCGCAGCGCGGCGTCGAGCTGGTCCTCCAGCGCCGCCGCATCGACGATGTGGCAGAGCTCGCCGGCGCCCTGCTCCCAGGCGCTGAAATGCAGGGCGGCGCCGGCGCGGTCGCCGTGGATGCGCATGTCGTGCACGGGCGTGCGGGCATCCTCGGCCAGGGCTTCCCAGACACGCAGCCGGGTCAGCAGCGCGACCGAGGCGGCATTGAGCGCATAGGCGCGCACGTCGCCGGAGCGGGTCGGGGCGCTGGGGCGGGCCAGCAGCGCGACGCGGTATCCGCGGGCACCGAGCGCCAGGGCCAGGCTGCGGCCGACGCAGCCGCTGCCGCGCACGAGGACGTCGAACTTTTCCATGGCGGGGGATTGTAGGCAGGGGGCTGGGGTCTCCCCGCGCGGGCCGACTAAAATGCGCGCTTCGCGCCGCGGGCGTCGCCATCGGCCCACAAGCGCCGGCGGGTTGACGGAACCCTCTGGCCGCCCATCCTCAAGTTCCCGAAAGCCTTCCCATGAGCCTCAAATGCGGCATCGTGGGCCTGCCCAACGTCGGCAAGTCCACCCTCTTCAACGCCCTGACCAAGGCCGGCATCGCCGCCGAGAACTACCCCTTCTGCACGATCGAGCCCAACGTGGGCGTGGTCGAGCTGCCGGACCCGCGCCTGGGCGCGCTGGCCGAGATCGTCAAGCCCGAGCGCATCGTGCCGGCGATCGTGGAGTTCGTGGACATCGCCGGCCTGGTGGCGGGCGCGTCCAAGGGTGAAGGTCTGGGCAACCAGTTCCTGTCGCACGTCCGCGAGACGGACGCGATCGTGAACGTGGTGCGCTGCTTCGAGGATCCGAACGTGATCCACGTGAACGGCAAGGTCGACCCGATCGCCGACATCGAGGTGATCCAGACCGAGTTGTGCCTGGCCGACCTGGGCACGGTGGAGAAGAGCCTGCACCGCTACAACAAGGTGGCGCGCGCGGGCGACAAGGACGCCATCGCGCTGGTGAAGGTGCTGGAGAAGTGCCAGGCAGCGCTGGACCAGGCCAAGCCGGTGCGCACCATCGACTTCAGCAAGGAAGAGCTGGTCATCCTGAAGCCGCTGTGCCTGATCACCGCCAAGCCGGCGATGTTCGTCGGCAACGTGGCCGAGGACGGCTTCGAGAACAACCCCTTCCTGGACCGCCTGCGCGAGTACGCCGCGGCCCAGAACGGTCCGGTGGTGGCGATCTGCGCCAAGACCGAGGCCGAGCTGTCGGAGATGGAGGACGAGGACCGCGCGATGTTCCTGGCCGAGATGGGTCAGGACGAGCCGGGCCTGAACCGCCTGATCCGCGCCGGCTTCAAGCTGCTGGGCCTGCAGACCTACTTCACCGCCGGCGTGAAGGAAGTGCGCGCCTGGACCATCCACATCGGCGACACCGCCCCGCAGGCGGCCGGCGTGATCCACACCGACTTCGAGCGCGGCTTCATCCGCGCCCAGACCATCGCCTTCGAGGACTTCGTCCAGTTCAAGGGCGAGTCGGGCGCCAAGGACGCCGGCAAGATGCGCGCGGAAGGCAAGGATTACGTGGTCAAGGACGGCGACGTGCTGAACTTCCTGTTCAACGTCTGAGCCAGATCCGATCCAGCCCGGGGCACCCGCCCTGGGCATGACGAGAAACGCCCGCTGTCGCGGGCGTTCTTCATTCCGGCCGAGGAGAGCATCAGCGCGGCGCAGGCCGCCGCGCGAAGATCAGGACTGCTTCCAGCTGTCCATCAGCACGCGCGCGTGATCGCGCGCGGCGCGCTTGATCTTGGTCACCTCGTCGGGACCGAACTGGTCCCAGCCCAGCTTGCTCAGCAGGGTCCGCTTGCCCAGCGAGAACACCATCACCTGCCCGCACAACATCATCACGCGCATCGGCAGCATGGGGTCCGTCGGTCGCAGGCCGCAGTAGCGCGCCACCAGCCGCGCCGACACCTCGCCCATGCGCGGCCGCACGGTGCTGTCGAAGAGCGCGAACAGCACGCCCGGCGCATGGCCGACCTGCTCGTGGGCGATGAAGAGCCGGCGGTACTCGGCGTCGTCGGGCAGCAGCTGGAAATCGGTCAGCGCGTCCAGCATGTCGCCGAACGCGCCGAAGACCTGCTCCGGCGTCGCCGCCGGATCCTCCAGCACCGCCTCGGTCCGCGCCACCACCGGCGCGAAGTGGGCCCGCGAGCTCTCCGCGATGTACTCGGCGCAGGCGCGGTACACGCCTTCCTTGTTGTCGAAGTAGTACTGCAGCGCCGGCGCATTCACCCCCGCCGCCTTGGCGATCTCGCGCGTCGACGCGCCCTCGAAGCCGCGCTCCGCGAACAGCCGCATGGCCACTTCGATGATGCGTCGACGCGTCTCCTCGCCCCGGGCATAGGAGGCTTCGGCGCGGTGGCGGGGCGAACGGGCGGGTCGATCGGAGGCGTCTGTCATGGCGGGGGTACGGCTGGCCACCCCGGTGCGGTCGCAAAGGCGTGGCGCGTCGACATCAAGGCCGCGTGAAGGCCAGAAGGAGGAAATCGCACACCTCGGCGCGCGCCGGGCGGAAACCAAAAATATAGCAGTTGACAGAATTATTCCAACTGGAAAAAGATATCGACCGGAATAATTCTTTGCGCCGGAGCACCGGCCCGACCATGTCCTCCCAGACCCCCGCCGGCCCGAACGGGCCCGACGCCGTGCCGTCCTCCGCCCCCGCCCCCTCGGCGGCCCAGATTTCTCCCGCCGTCAACGGCAAGCCCCCCCGCAAGCGCCGTCCGGTGCTGCTCGCGATCGCCGCGGCGGCGGCGGTCGCCGCCGGCGTCTATGGCGTGCACTGGTGGACCGTCGGCCGCTTCATCGAGTCCACCGACGACGCCTACCTCAAGGCCGACAGCGTCACCGCCGCGCCCAAGGTCGGCGGCTACGTGACGCAGGTCTATGTCGTCGCCAACCAGCCGGTGAAGCGCGGCGATCCGCTGGTGCGACTGGACCCGCGCCAGTACCAGGCCGCCGCCGACCAGTCGCAAGCCACCATCGACGCGCGCAAGGCCGACATCCGCCGCGTCGAGGCCGACCTGCTGCAACAGCAGGCCGCGCTCGCGCAGGCCCGCGCCCAGGCCGATTCGGCCCGCTTCGCCCTGACCCACGCGCAGGACGAGGTCATCCGGCACACGCCGCTGGCCGCCACGGGCGCGACCACCGCCGAGCGGCTCTCCGAACTGCGCAACACGCGCGACCAGGCCGTCGCCAGCCTGGCCGCGAGCAACGCCGCGGTGAAAGCCGCGGAAGGCAAGCTCCAGTCGAGCGAAGCCCAGATCGCGCAGACCAAGGCGCAAGTCGAGGCCGGCGAGGCCGCGCTGCGGCAGAACCACCTGGACGTCGACGACACCGTGGTGCGCGCCTCCATCGACGGCCGCGTCGGCGACACCACCGTGCGCGTCGGCCAGCTGCTGCAACCGGGCACGCGGCTGATGACCGTGGTCCCGACGCAGGACGTCTACCTGGTCGCCAACTTCAAGGAGACGCAGATCGGTCGCATGCGTCCGGGCCAGCCGGTGACGCTGCATGTGGACGCGCTGCCCGACGCCGAGCTGCACGGCACCGTCGAGAGCTTCTCGCCCGGCACCGGCGCGCAGTTCGCGCTGCTGCCCTCGGAGAACGCGACCGGCAACTTCACCAAGATCGTCCAGCGCGTGCCGGTGCGGATCCGCGTCCAGGCCGAGGCCGCCGTGCGCGAGCGCCTGCTGCCCGGCCTGTCGGTGACCGCCGAGGTCGACACCCGCGACGGCTCCGGCGCCAGGGCCGCCGACAGCAAGTCCGCGGACGGCAAGCCCGCGGCCGCGAGGACCGTCGGCGCGTCGGCGGCCACGGAGGCCCGCCATGGCTGAAGCGGCGGCACCCGCCGGCGCCGCGCCGATCCGGTCCCCCGCCGCGCCGGCCCACGCCGAGCCCAACGCCAGCGCGACCGACTGGATCGCGGTGGCCGCCGGCGCGCTCGGCGCGCTGATGGCGACGCTGGACATCTCGATCACCAACTCGGCGCTGCCGCAGATCCAGGGCTCGGTCGGCGCGACCGGCACCGAAGGCACCTGGATCTCCACCGGCTACCTGATGTCGGAGATCGTCATGATCCCGTTGGCCGCGTGGTTGACCCGCGTCTTCGGCCTGCGCAACTTCCTGGTCGGCAACGCCGCGCTGTTCACGCTGTTCTCCGTGCTGTGCGGCCTCTCGGGCAGCCTGCCGATGCTGATCCTGGCCCGCATCGGCCAGGGCTTCACCGGCGGGGCGATGATCCCCACCGCGCAGACCATCATCCGCACCCGCCTGCCGCGCCATCAGCTCCCGGTCGGCATGACGCTGTTCGGGCTGATCGTGCTGCTGGGGCCGCTGCTCGGGCCCGTGCTCGGGGGCTGGCTGACGGAGAACGCGAGCTGGCACTGGTGCTTCTTCATCAACGTGCCGGTCTGCGGCGCGCTGCTCGCATTGCTGCTGCTGGGCCTGCCCTCCGAGCGCACGCATCTGGACCAGTTCATCCGCGCCGACTGGCTGGGCATCGTGGGTCTGGCGGTCGGGTTGTCGACGCTGACCGTGGTGCTCGAGGAGGGCCAGCGCGAACGCTGGTTCGAGTCCCCGCTGATCGTGACGCTGAGCCTGATCTCGGCCGCCGGGATGATCATGATCGCGCTCTCCCAGCGCTATGCCGCCAAGCCCATCCTGCGGCTCAAGCTGATGCGCAACATCCATTACGCCAGCGTCATCGTGATCGTCTTCACCGTCGGCGCGGGGCTGTACTGCATCTCCTACCTGGTGCCGCAGTTCCTGGCGCTGATCGCCGGCTACAACGCGCAGCAGTCGGGCGCGATCATGCTGCTCGCCGGCGTGCCGGCCTTCCTGATGATGCCCATCCTGCCGCGGCTGATCACGCGCGTGGATCTGCGCGTGATGGTGATCCTGGGCCTGCTCGCCTTCGCCGCCAGCTGCCTGCTGGACATCAGCCTGACCGCGCAGAGCGTCGGCCACGACTTCATCGGCTCGCAGCTGCTGCGCGGCGTGGGACAGATGCTCTGCATGATGCCGCTCAACCAGGCCTCGATGGCCACGGTGACGCGCGAGGAATCGGGCGACGCGGCCGGCATCTACAACATGGCCCGCAACCTGGGCGGCTCGGTGGGACTGGCCGTCATCGGCACCTTCATCGACCGCCGCAACAGCCTGCACGTCGAGCGCCTGAGCGAGACGCTCGACGCCAACTCCACGACGCTGCAGGAGCGGTTGGCCGCCAGCGCCGCGAGCCACTTCGCGCAGGTCGGCGACTTCGCCCACGCGCAGTTGCAGGCGATCAAGGAGCTGGTGCTGACCATCCATCAGCAGGCCAGTGTGATGACCTTCTCCGAAACCTTCTACGTGCTGGCGATCGCGCTGCTGCTGTGCATCCCGCTGGCGCTCACGCTCAAGGCGCCGAAGCCGCCCGCCCCGGGCGCGGCCCCAGTGCAGAACGATGCGCACTGAGCGACGCGCACGCCACGCCCTCCCCACGCGGCTCGTTTCCTGAGCGCCCCGCATCGAGACCCCTCATGACGACTTTCCGATTCCCCTCGCCGATCCGCGTCGGCCTGACGACGCTCACGACCCTGTCGGCCGTGGCGGCGGCCGCGGCGATGCTGCTGCTCGCCGGCTGCGCCGCGGTCGGTCCGAACTACGACGGCGCGCCCGGCATCGCCAAGGACGCCCTGGCCGCAGCGCGCTTCGCGCGCGGCGACGCGAACGATCAGAGCACCGCGCCGGTCGCGGCCACCTGGTGGCGCGCGCTGAACGATCCGGCGCTGGACGCGCTGGTCGACCAGGCCCTGCGCGACAGCCCGACCCTGCAGGCCGCGGAGGCCCGTTTGCGCTCGGCCCGCGCGACCCTCAGCACGCAGGAGGCCAACCGGCGTCCGAGCGGCTCGGCCTCCGCGCTGGGTGCCGGTGTCTGGCAAGCCCCGGGCACCGACCATGAATCGACGCTGCATCTCTACAGCGTCGGCTTCGACGCGACCTGGGAGGTGGACCTGTTCGGCGGCCCCCGCCGCGCGGTCGAGTCCGCCACGGCGCAGGCCCAGGCGGTGCAGGCCGATCTGGCCGACGCGCAGGTCTCTCTGACCGCCGAGGTCGCCCAGACCTACGTCGGCCTGCGCGCGCAGCAACGGCGTCAGGCGCTGCTGCGCGACACCGCGGCCGTGGACGCGCAAGCGCTCGCCCTGGCGCGGCAGCGGCTCGCGCAAGGCGTGGCCCCGGCCGACGACGTCGAGCAGCGCGCCCAGCAGGCCGAGACCACGCAGGCCGCGCTGACCGACGTGGCGGCCGAGATCGCCGCCTCGATGGACCGTCTCGCCCTGCTGACCGGCCAAGCCCCGGGCGCGCTGGACGCGCAGCTCGCCAGCGCCACGCCCGCCCTGCCCGCAGCGCCGCGCGAGGTCGCCATCGGCGATCCGGCCGGGCTGCTGCAGCGTCGCCCCGACATCCGCGCCGCGGAGCGACGCCTCGCCGGCCGCACCGCGCAGATCGGCCAGGAGAAGGCGAAGTACTTCCCCAAGCTCAGCCTGCTGGGCAACATCGGCGTCGCCGCGACCGACCCGGGCAAGCTGCTGCGTGCAGACAGCTTGGCGCTGGCCGCGGTTCCGTACCTGAGCTGGAACTTCCTGGACTTCGGCCGCACCGCCGCCGCGGTGCGCCAGGCCGAGGCCGGCCGCGACGAGGCCGTCGCCAACTACAAGGCCGCGGTGCTCGGGGCGCTGCAGGACGCCAACACGTCGCTGTCGCGCTTCGGCCAGCAACGCCAGGCCTTGCTGCATCTGCGGGCGCAGCAGGCGTCGACGGCACGCGCGCTGGATCTCGCGCAGCAACGCCGCCAGGCCGGCACGGCCAGCCAGGTGGACCTGCTCGACGCCCAGCGGCGAGACACGGACGCACGCCTCAAGGCGCTGGACGGCGAGGCCGAGCTGCTCAAGGACTTCGTCGCCCTGCAGAAAAGCCTGGGGCTGGGCTGGGAGGCGGCCTGATCCAGGCGCTGGACACGTCCGTCCAGCCCGAGGCCGGCGCGGCCGCGGCCGCGCCGTCGACCCTGTTCCGCACACCTGGCGTCCATCCGGATCCGCACGGTTCCGCCCCGTCGTTGGATTCCGGGGACAGCCCCGGATCGTGGGGCGGATCGCGGTATCGGGCGGTGCGCGACGCGGGTAGGCTGGCGGCATGACCGCCGCGCCCTCCCCCGCGCCCGCCTCCCCGTCCACCGCCGCCGCGTCGCGGCCCGACATCGACGCCGAAGGCGCGCGGCCGGCGCTCGGCTGGCCGCGGCTGGTGCTGCTGAATCTGGCCATCGCGCTGGCCTATGCCGCGCTCGGCGCGCTGGCGCTGCGGCTGATCCTTCCCCCCGACTACGTCTCTCCCATCTACCCCGCCGCGGGGCTGGCCGTCGCCGCCGTGCTGCGCTGGGGGCCGCGCGCGCTGCCCGGCATCCTGGTCGGCGGCGCGCTGGTCAATCTCTCGCTCTCGCTGGAGCGCGACCACCTGAACCTGCTGCAGGCGCTGTCCGTGGGCATGGGCAACGTCTTGCAGGCCTGGCTGGGCGCGTGGCTGGCGCGGCGCTGGCTCGGTCCGCATCCCACCCTCACCGAGCCCCGCGAGCTGCTGCGCTTCCTGGGCGCCACCGTGGGCGTGGCCTGCCTGGTCAGCCCCACGCTCGGCGTGGCCGCGCTGTGGGTGTCGGGCGCGATCGGGGCCGGGCAGCTCGGGCAGCACTGGCTGTTCTGGTGGATCGGCGATGCCATCGGGGTCCTGATCGGCGCGCCGGTCGCGCTGACGCTGTTCGGCCTGCCGCGCGCGCACTGGGCGCCGCGCCAGATGAGCGTCGCGCTGCCCTTGCTGGTCGCCTGCGCGCTGCTGTTCGCCGCCACCCTGCACGTGGCCCGCAACGAGGAAAGTCGCCGTCGCCATGCGTTCGAGCTGGAGGCCTTCAACGCCCTGGACACCCTGGCCGACACGCTCACCGCGCCGCTGTCCGCGCTGGAGGCCAACCACAGCCTGCTGATGGTGGCGCCCGGCCTGAGTCGTGACGACTTCGAGCGCGCCCATGCGGAACGGGCCCGGGCGGGCGGCGCGGTCTACGCGGTGGGATGGGCGCCCGAGGTCCGCCCCGCCGACATCGCGGCCTTCGAGCGCACCGCGCGGGCCGACGGCTATCCCGACTATCACGTCCACGAGCGCAACCGGCCCGGCGACAGTCCGGCCTCGCCCGACAGCAAGGTGCTGCCGATCCGCCTGATCGCGCCCTATGCCCGCAACCGTCCCGCGATGGGCGTCAACATCCGCAGCATCCCCCAGGCCCGCGAGGCGCAGGACCGCGCCATCGCCACCGGCCAGCCCGCCGCCAGCGAGAGCTTCCCGTTGTCGCAGGACGTGGGCGTGCGAATCATGGGCGTGGTGGTCTACCGCGCGATCTACGACGATGGCGCCGCCGCCCCGCGTGACGCCATGGGCCGTGCGCATGCGCCGAAAGGGCTGGCCTTCGCGACGCTGCGGCCCGAGACCCTGCTGCGCGACGCCCTGCCGGCCCGGCCGCGCCTGGACTATTGCCTGATCGACGCGACACCCCGCACCGCGCACGCGCTGCTGGCCGGCGACCCGCGCTGCACGGACCTGCCCGAGGCCCTTCCACGCAGCGAGCGCGACCTGGACTTCGCCGGCCGGGTCTGGCGCCTGCAGGTCTACAGCCCGTCCGGGCTGCCGGTGCTCGAGGGCAACGCGACCCTGCCCTTCGCGCTGGCCGGCCTGGCCGGCACCGCGCTGCTGGGCGTGCTGCTGCTGGTCATCACCGGCAGCACCGCGCGCGTGGCCCGGCTGGTCGACGAGGCCACCCTGCGCCTGCGCGACAGCGAGGAGCGCTTCCGCATGATCGTCGAGCACGCGCCGGTGGGCGTCGTCGCCGCCGACATCAACGCGCGCCCGCTGGAGATCAACCCCTACTTCTCGCGGCTGCTGGGCATCCCGATCGAGCAGCTGAAGGCGCGCTCGGTACTGGCCTTCACCCATCCCGACGACCGCGCCGAGGACAGCCGGCTCGGCCTGGCGCTGATCCGCGGCGAGATCGACCGCTACAGCCGCATCAAGCGCTACATCGGCGCCGACGGCCAAGTCGTCCCGGTGCGCTCCACCGTGAGCCTGCTGCGCGACGCGCAGGGCCGGCCCTATCGCCTGCTGGGCATCGTCGAGGACATCGGTGAGCAGCTGCGCCTGGCCGAGCTGGAGCGGGAGCACGAGGCGGAGATCGCCGCCAACAAGGCCAAGAACGAGTTCCTGTCCCGCATGAGCCACGAGCTGCGCACCCCATTGAACGCGATGCTGGGGTTCTCGCAGCTGCTGGAGACCGACCAGGAGCCGGGTCACACGCTCAGCCCGCGGCAACTGGTCTGGGTGGCGCAGATCCAGCATTCGGGCTGGCATCTGCTGGCGATGATCGACGACACGCTGGACCTGTCGCGGCTGGAGGTCGGCCAGTTGCGGGTCCGGCTGGGCGACCACGCGCTGACGCCCATCGTCGCGGACAGCCTGGCGATGGTGGAGACCCAGCGCCAGCGCCGTCAGGTCGCCATCGAGGTGGATCTGGCGCCCGAGGTCGATCTGGTGCACGTGGACGCCACCCGGCTCAAGCAAGTGCTGACCAATCTGCTGAGCAACGCGGTCAAGTACAACCACGAGGGCGGTCATGTCTGGCTGAAGGCCCGGCCATGCGGCCCGTCCCGGATCGAGGTCAGCATCGCCGACACGGGCCCCGGCCTGACGCCGGCCCAGCGGGCCCAGCTGTTCCAGCCCTTCAACCGGCTCGGCCGGGAGGCCGGCGGCATCGAGGGGACCGGCATCGGGCTGGTCATCACCCAGCGGCTGCTGGAGTTGATGGGCAGTCAGCTCCAGGTCGCCAGCACCGAGGGCGCCGGGGCGACCTTCAGCTTCGAACTACGAACTTCTGATATTTATCAAGCAGGTCAATGACTTAAGTCGGTGCTAAGACGGCTTGCCCATACTCATTTCTCCGGTGAATCCATTGACGCCCCACGAGAAACAGTGAGTTTCGGGACGCTGTTAGCACTCACCGGACGTGAGTGCTAATATCACCGCTCATCGGCCCGGAAGACCGGCCCGATACAGGAGAAACGAACACATGTCCAACAACCTTGCATTGACGGTCCGCGATCCCTGGGCTCTGGTGCCTTCGCTGGGGAACCTGGACGCCTACATCACGGCGGTGAACCGCATCCCGCTGCTGACGTCGGAAGAAGAACGCGACTACGCCGAGCGCCTGCAGAGCAAGGGCGACGTCGACGCCGCCGGCCGCCTGGTGCTGTCGCACCTGCGCCTGGTCGTCTCGATCTCGCGCCAGTACCTGGGCTATGGCCTGCCGCAGGGCGACCTGATCCAGGAAGGCAACGTCGGCCTGATGAAGGCCGTCAAACGCTTCGACCCCGCGCAGAACGTGCGCCTGGTGTCGTACGCGATGCACTGGATCAAGGCCGAGATCCACGAGTACATCCTGAAGAACTGGCGCATGGTCAAGGTCGCCACGACCAAGGCCCAGCGCAAGCTGTTCTTCAACCTGCGCTCGATGAAGCACGCGCTGAAGGAGCACTCGGATCACCAGCAGCGCGCGTCGCTGACCGAGAGCGAGATCGCCCACGTGGCCGAGACGCTCAACGTCAAGCGCGAGGACGTGCTGGAGATGGAAACCCGCATGTCCGGCGGCGACGTGGCCCTGGAGCCGCAGACCGACGACGACGGCGAGACCTACGCGCCGATCGCCTACCTGGCGGACGACTCGCAGGAGCCGACCCGGGTGCTGGAATCGCGCTCGCGCGATCACCTGGCCAGCGATGGCCTGCGTCTGGCGCTGGAATCGCTGGACCCGCGCAGCCGCCGCATCGTCGAAGAACGCTGGCTGAAGGTGAACGACGACAGCTCCGGCGGCATGACGCTGCATGAGCTGGCCGCCGAGTACGGCGTCTCCGCCGAACGCATCCGCCAGATCGAGGTCGCGGCCATGAAGAAGATGCGCAAGGCGATGACCGCCGCCTGAGCGGCCGGGGCGTTTCCGGCCCGGAACGACGACAGGCTCCGTGAGGAGCCTGTTTCGTTTGGGCCTCCGGCTCTCGTGCCGCGCGCGGATGGCGGGCGCTGCCGCCGCGTCGGGGGCCGGGAGGCCCCCTTCGGATCAGGCGCCGCTCAGCAGCGTCTTGACGTCCGCCAGCATGGCGCTCGCCCCCGCGCCGTAGCGCGAGAACACCCGGATCCGGCCCTGCGGATCGAACAGGAAGCTCGCCGCGGTGTGGTCCATGGTGTAGCTGTCGGGGGTCTGGCCCGGCACCTTGGCGTAGTAGATCTTGAACTCCTTGGCGACATCCTTGAGCTGCTCCGGCGTGCCCCGCAGACCGATGAAGCTGGGATCGAAGCTCTCGAGGTAGGGCTTGAGCAGCTCGGGCTTGTCGCGCTCCGGATCGACGGTGATGAACACGCCCTGCACCTTGTCGCCGTCCGGGCCCAGCGCCTTCTTCACCTGCGCCAGTTCGGCCAGCGTGGTCGGGCAGACGTCCGGGCACTGGGTGAAGCCGAAGAAGACCACCACCACCTTGCCCTTGAAGTCCTCCAGGCTGCGCGAGCGGCCGTTCTGGTCCGGCAGGTTGAAGCCGCGCGCGTAGGCCGCGCCGGTCAGGTCCACGCCCTGGAAGCTGGCCTTCTGGCCGAAGCCGAGCTTGTCGCAGCCGGCGAGCAGGGCCGCCGCGCCGAGGGCCGACAGCAGGAGGGGACGTCGCGAGATCATGGGCACTTCCGATTCGTCGTCGAGGCGGCGCGCGGGCCGCGGCAGTCAGGGAGCGTCGCGGCCGGCCTCAGCCGATCCACGGGCTCACGTAGTGATCGAGCAGCAGCGCGCCGAAGAGCAGCGACAGATGCAGGATCGAGAACATGAAGGTCTTGCGCGCCAGCGCTTCCGAGTACTCGCGCCACAGCAGCCAGGCGTGGTGGCAGAACTTCAGCCCCAGCACCACGGCCGCGGCCAGATAGATCCAGCCGCTCATGCCGCTGAGGAAGGGCAGCAGCGTCGCGGCGAACAGCACCCAGGTGTAGAGGAAGATCTGCAGCCGCGTGAACTCGTTGCCGTGCGTCACCGGCAGCATGGGCAGGCCGGCCTTGCGGTAGTCCTCGCTGCGGTACAGCGCCAGCGCCCAGAAGTGCGGCGGGGTCCACAGGAAGATGATCAGGCACATCAGCCAGGGCTCAGGACCCAGGTCGCCGCGCATGGCGGCCCAGCCGAGCACGGGGGGCATCGCGCCGGAGGCGCCGCCGATCACGATGTTCTGCGGCGTCAGCGGCTTGAGCACCACCGTGTAGATGATCGCGTAGCCGACGAAGGTGGCGAAGGTCAGCCACATGGTCAGCGGGTTCACCAGCACGTACAGCAGCGCCGAGCCCAGCGCGCACAGCAGGCCCGAGAAGGCCAGGGTCTGGTTGCGGCTGAGCTCGCCCCGGGCGGTCGGCCGCCAGGCGGTGCGCTTCATCTTGGCGTCGATGTGCTGCTCGATCAGGCAGTTGAAGGCGGCGGCCGCGCCGGCCACCAGCCAGATGCCGACCGTGGCCGCCACCAGCGTGCCCCACTCGGCCCCGTGCGGCAGGCCGGGAATGGCCAGCGCCATGCCGATGACCGCGCAGAACACGATCAGCTGCACGACCTTGGGCTTGGTCAGTTGATAGAACTGCCACCAGCGCGAAGGCAAGGCGGCGGAGGTCGCGGAACTCATTTCGAACTCACCGTCATGAGGCCGACGCTGTGGCGCGTCGTCTCGATCACACACGTCCGGGTGCCGGCACGCAGGCGCGCCAGCACGATGGAACACATCAACAGCAGCGCGGCCGCGCCACCGGTATGCGCCAGGGCGGCCACCAAGGGCCATCCCAGCACCACATTCGACAGGCCCGAGGCCAACTGCCAGGCGCCGACCGCCAGCAGCCGCCGCGCCCAGCGCCGCCCTTCCCCGGCCGGATCGCCCGCGCCGTGGCGCCACAGCGCCGCGGCCAGCGCCAGCAGCGCCACGAACACGATCATCGCGCCGACGCGATGCGCCAGGTGGATGGCCGTCAGCGCCTCGAAGGGCAGATAGCCGCCCTGGGCGCCGCGGCCCAGCTCGCGCCACAGCGTGAAGCCGTGGTCGAAGTCGGTCGGCGGCAGCCACTGGCCTTGGCAGGTCGGGAAATCCTGGCAGGCCAGGACCGCGTAGTTCGTGCTGACCCAGCCACCCAGCGCGATCTGCGCGATCACCAGCAGCGTGAACCCGCCCACCGCCGCGCGCAAGCCCGCGGACCCGCTCAGCGGGCGCGGTTCATAGGATTCAGCCTGCCAGGCCAGCAGCACCAGCAGGCCGAAAGCCAGCAGCAGGTGGCTGGTCACGATGGCCGGGAACAGTTTCATCGTCACGGTCCAGGCGCCGAACAGCCCCTGCACCAGGATCCAGATCAACGAGAGCGTGGCCCACCAGGGCGAGATCTCGACGCCGCGGTCACCACGATCGCCGCGCGCGTCGCGACGGCGGCGCCACCAGACCCACCAGCTCATGATCGCCAGCGCGACCAGCAGGAAGCCCACGCCGCCCGCCAGATAGCGATGCAGCATCTCCATCCAGGCCTTGCCGTGCGTGACCGGGCCGGTGGGCATGGCGGTCTGCGCGGCATGGATCTCGTCGCGCGCGCCCAGCGGGGAGGCGCTGCCGTAGCAGCCGGGCCAGTCGGGACAGCCCAGGCCGGAATCGGTCAGGCGGGTCAGCGCGCCGATCAGGATCAGGTCGAAGGTGAGGAAGGCGGCGAGCACCGTCAGCGCGCGCAGGCGACGCGCGGTCGCGTCGTGCCGATGCCGCCATTGCCAGACCAGCAGCGGCACCGAGCCCACGAGCGCGGCCACCGCCAGCAACTCCAGCAGTGGCTCGAAATCGAAACCGATGGCCAATCCGTTCATGCGCGCGTCGTCCTCATCCTCTCAACGGCCCGGCTTGTCCCAGCCGGCGTTGGCGCGCATCAGGCGCTCGAGGTCCTTCTTCAGCTGCGACGGGTCGGGCGTCGCCGGGGAGCGCAGCATCCAGCGCCCCATCGGATCGACCAGGAACAGATGCTCGCCCAGGCGGTGGCCGGGCGCGGCCATCAGCCAGCCCTCGATCGCGTCGCGCCTGGCGCGCAAGACAGTCGCGGGAGCGCCGTGGCCAGTGAGCGCGTCCACCTGGGCGGGCGTGAGTTGCACGTCGTCGGGAATCAGGACCAGCTTGTCCAGCCGGTCGCGGTCCTTGCCGAGCATCTCGCGCAACTGGCGCTGCATGAAGAGCATGCGCTCGCAGCCGGTGTCGCAGGCGCGGTCGGGGACGTAGGTCAGCAGCCACTGGCCCTTGAGCGCCTCGGCGGCCACCGGCGCGCCCTGCAGCGTGCTCAGCGCCATCGTGGGCGGCAGGTCGCGGGTGGGCGTGATCAGGTCGCTGTAGGCGCGGCCGCGCAGGTCCAGCACGTAGAAGCTGAAGTAGGAGGCGACCACCGGCGCGGCGCAGATGAGCAGCACCAGCCACAGGGTCCAGCGCGAGCGCCTGGGCGGATCGACGTCCTCCCCCAAGGGCATGGGCATGCTGTGCACGGCCAGCGTCACCGGACCGTCCGGCGGCAGCGGCGTGTCGACCGGCGCGGGCGCGGCCTCAGTCATGGGCGCCGACGGCTCGGCCAGCGCGATGGGGGGCGAGGACTTGGAACCAGACATAAAGACCCAGGATCAGCGCCGCGAGCGCAAACCATTGAAAGGCGTAACCGTAATGCTTGTGGACGTCGACGGTGGGCGCGGGCCAATGCCGGCGCATGCCATCGGACGTGTCGTTGGGCGGACTCGCGCCCGCCGGACCGGCGACCGCGGGGCTTGCCGACGACGCGGCGGCGGACGGGCCGTCGACGCGATCGGGATCGCCTTGCAGCAGCACCAGCGGCAGCAGGCGCAGACCGGTTTCGGCCTGGAAGGCCGCGAGGTCGACATTCTGCCGGATCGGCCCCGACCCCGGTTCGCGTCCGAGTTCGAAGGCCCGGGACAGCGAGGCCGCGAGCCGGCCCTCGATGCGCACATCGCCCGCCGGGGTGCTCACGGGAGGCAGGTCCTCGCGGCGCGCGGCGTTGCGGGGGACCCAGCCGCGCTGGACCAGGATCGCGTCGTGACGGCCCGTCAGCTTCAGCGGCGTGACGACGTAGAAGCCGGGATGGCCCTCCATCACGCGGTTGTCGAGGTAGACGGTGTGGGCGCCGTCCCATTGGCCGGTGAGCGCGGCGCGGCGGTGCTCGAGCGCGCCCGGGGGCGGCAGATCGGCGGGAGGGAGATCGCGGCCCGCGATCGGACTCAGGAGCGCGCGTTCGTCGATCGCCCGTTGCAGCGCTTTTTTCTGATCGGCACGATCGAGTTGCCAGAGGCCCAGCGCGACCGTCGCGGCGATGCCGGCGACCGCGGCGATCAGCAGGACGCCGCGTCGCCCCCGACGGGGCGGTGCCGCGGGCAGCGTGGTCGTCTCAGCCATGCGCATCCCCGGGCGTCGCCCGATGTCCTCGCGGACCTCGGCGTGAATAATCGTCCGCCATGAAATTCATCGTCCTCGTCGCGTTCATCGGCATCCTCGGCGCCCTCGGCTCGGCCGGGGTGCTCATGCTCCGCAAGCAGAAGGGCAAGGCCACCATGTTCCGCGCCCTCGCCCTGCGGGTGGCGCTGTCGGTGGCGCTCTTCCTGTTCATCCTCTTCTCGGCCTGGATGGGCTGGATCCACCCCACGGGTCTGCCGGTCGGGAAATAGGGCCCTTTTCTCCGAGGACCGCCGACTGTCCCCTCGCCCGCTTGCGGGAGAGGGGTGGGGGTGAGGGCCGTGGCAGTCAGCGAGCCCAAGAAAAAAGCGCCGCTCAGCGGCGCTTTCTCATTGTCGATGCCCGATCACATCCAGTACACGACCACGTACAGCCCCAGCCAGACGACGTCCACGAAGTGCCAGTACCAGGCCGCGCCCTCGAAGCCGAAGTGGCGATCCGGCGTGAAGTGCCCCTTCATCAGGCGCAGCGTGATGAACAGCAGCATCAGCATGCCCACGAACACGTGGAAGCCGTGGAAGCCCGTCAGCATGAAGAACGTCGAGCCGAAGATCCCCGAGTTCAGCTTCAGGTTGAGCTCGTGGTACGCGTGGAAGTACTCGTAGCCCTGGAAGCCCAGGAAGGTGATCCCCAGCAGCACCGTCAGCCACATGAAGCCGATGCAACGCGCGCGGTGATTCGCGATCAGCGCATGGTGCGCGATGGTCAGCGTCACGCCCGAGGTCAGCAGCAGCGCCGTGTTGATCGTCGGGATCGGCCACGGCCCCATGGTCGCGAAGGCCTCGACAGTGCCCGCCGGCGACGCCGTGGCGCCCGCCGCGACGCTCGGCCACAGGCCGTTGAAGTCCGGCCACAGCAGGGCGTTGTCCAGGCTGCCCAGCGTAGGGATGCTGTACCCGCGCGACCAGAACAGCGCGCCGAAGAAGGCCGCGAAGAACATCACCTCCGAGAAGATGAACCAGCCCATGCTCCAGCGGAACGACAGGTCGATGCGGTCGCTGTACATGCCGCCTTCGCTCTCGCGGATGGCGTCGCCGAACCACTGCTTGAGCGTGAACGCCCACCACAGCAGGCCCACGAGCAGCGACCACTTGCCCCAGTCGTGGCCGTTGATCCACTGCGCGGCGCCCAGGATCACCCAGAACAGGCCGAACGCGGCCATGACCGGATGCCGGGACGGACCGGGCACGAAGTAGTAAGGGGCCTTGCCTTGAATCGTCGTTGCCGACATGCCTGTCTCTCCTCGAACGCGGTCGCGCGAACGACCGCTGATTTCTCTGAACGACTACAACTTCAAACTGCAACCACCGCGAGGACGTCGCGCGACCCAGCGCGCCCCGCCCCGCTCAATTCATCGCCGCGCCGCTGCTCACGACCCAGCGCACCAGCAGGATCAATCCCACCACGAACAGCGCCGCCGCGATCACGCCCGCCGCGATCACGTGCAGCGGATTGAGCTGCGACACGTCCTTCTCGTACTCCGAGCCCTTGCGGACCCCGAAGAACGACCACGCCACCGCGCGGAAGGTGCCCCAGAACGAGCCCTTGCGCTGCGCGGCCTGCTTCAGATCCTCGCCGGGTTTGAGCTCCTCGGACATCGGCGACGCCATGCCGGTCTCAGCTGCTCGGACCGGCGCGCAGCACCGGGGCCGCCGCCTGCGCCTTGCCCTTGCCCGCCACCTCGAAGAAGGTGTAGGACAGCGTGATCGTGCGCACGTCCTTCGGGATCTTCGGGTCGATGACGAACACCACCGGCCACTCCTTCTGCTCGCCCGGCTTCAGCGTGTACTCGTTGAAGCAGAAGCACTCCAGCTTGTTGAAATACGGCGTCGCCTGCTTGGGCGCGTAGCTCGGGATCGCCTGCGCCGACATGGTCCGCGTCTGGATGTTCTGGAACGTGTACATCACCGTCGTCAGCTCGCCCGGATGGACCACCAGATGCCGCTTGGCCGGCTTGAAGTCCCAGGGACCGCGCGCGTTGGCGTCGAACTCGATCGTGATCTGCCGGCTGTAGTCGATCTGCGTGTTCTTGACGTCCTCGGCCCGCACCGCGTGCTGACGCTCCGACAGCGACAGCACGTTGATGCCCAGCGCCGTGCAGATCGCGCGGTACATGGGCACCAGCGCGTAGCCGAAGCCGAACATCAGGCCCACCACGACCAGCAGCTTGCCGGTCATCCGCAGGTTCTCCCGGCGGAGCCAGTCAGCGATCTTGCGGCGGCTCATCGTGTGCTCGCGACCTGATGGGCCTGTGCGCGCGGCTCGGGCATGAGGCCGCTCAAGCCGCGCCCAGCACGGCGATCTTCACGACGAAACCGATCGCGAAGACCGCGGCCACGCTGGCCAGGACCAGCGCCAGGCGCAGATTGCTCTTGCGTTGCTCGGGGGTCAGCGCCATGGCGGTGCTCCTGCGAGATGGGGCTCAGTGCGCCGCGTGCGACGTGTCGCCGATGATCCGCGTCGCGGTGACGTCCAGCTTGGGCGGCGTCTCGAAGGTGTGGAACGGGGCCGGCGACGGCACTTCCCATTCCAGGCCCTCGGCGGCTTCCCACGGCTTCTGCGGCGCCTTCGCGCCCTTGCCGCGCATCATCGGGATCGCGACCGCGATGAAGAAGTACACCTGCATCAGTCCGAAACCGAAGGCACCGATGGAGGCCAGCGCGTTGAAGTCGGCGAACTGCATCGGGTAGTCGGCGTAGCGACGCGGCATGCCGGCCAGACCCAGGAAGTGCATCGGGAAGAAGGTCACGTTGAAGAAGATCAGCGAGCCCCAGAAGTGGATCTTGCCGCGCGTCTCCGAGTACATGACGCCGGTCCACTTCGGGCCCCAGTAGTAGACGCCGGCGAACAGCGCGTACAGCGAGCCCGCGACCAGCACGTAGTGGAAGTGCGCCACCACGTAGTAGGTGTCCTGGATCTGGATGTCGATCGGGGCCATCGCGCAGATCAGGCCGGTGAAGCCGCCCATCGTGAACACGAAGATGAAGCCGATCGCCCACAGCATCGGGGTCTCGAAGGTCATCGAGCCGCGCCACATCGTCGCCAGCCAGTTGAAGATCTTCACGCCGGTCGGGACCGCGATCAGCATGGTCGCGTACATGAAGAACAGCTGGCCCGTCACCGGCATGCCGGTGGCGAACATGTGGTGGGCCCAGACGATGAACGACAGGATCGCGATCGAGGCGGTCGCGTAGACCATCGAGGCGTAGCCGAACAGCCGCTTGCGCGCGAAGGCCGGCACGATCTGGCTGATGATCCCGAAGGCCGGCAGGATCATGATGTAGACCTCGGGGTGGCCGAAGAACCAGAAGATGTGCTGGTACATCACCGGGTCGCCGCCGCCCGAGGGCGTGAAGAAGCTGGTCCCGAAGTGACGGTCCGTCAGCGTCATCGTGATGGCGCCGGCCAGCACCGGCATCACCGCGATCAGCAGGTAGGCGGTGATCAGCCAGGTCCACGCGAACATCGGCATCTTCATCAGCGTCATGCCGGGGGCGCGCATGTTGAGGATGGTCACGATGATGTTGATCGAGCCCATGATCGAGGACGCGCCCAGGATGTGCATCGCGAAGATGCCGGCGTCCATCGAGGGGCCCATCTGCAGCGTCAGCGGCGCATAGAGCGTCCAGCCCGCGGCGGGCGCGCCGCCGGGCATGAAGAACGAGCCCACCAGGGTCAGCGCGGCGGGGATCATCAGCCAGAAGCTGAAGTTGTTCATCCGCGCGAAGGCCATGTCGGACGCGCCGATCTGCAGCGGGATCATCCAGTTCGCGAAGCCGACGAAGGCCGGCATGATCGCGCCGAACACCATGATCAGACCGTGCATGGTCGTGAACTGGTTGAAGAGCTCGGGGTTGAAGAACTGCAGGCCCGGCTGGAACAGCTCGGCGCGGATGCACAGCGCCAGGATGCCGCCGATCATCAGCATCGTGAAGCTGAACAGCAGGTACAGCGTGCCGATGTCCTTGTGGTTGGTGGCGAAGACCCAGCGACGCCAGCCCGTCGGGGCGTGGTGGTCGTGGTGATCGTCATGATGGTCATGAACGTGACCGGTCGGGTGGTCAAGCACTGCACTCATGTCAATTCCTCGGTAGCTCTATCGGCGGAAATTCACTTGGCGCGCTCGGCCACGACTTCCGCGGGCTGCACGATCTGGCCGGTCTTGTTGGACCAGGCGTTCTTGGTATAGGTGACGACGGCGGCGATCTCGCTGTCCTTGAGCACGGCCTTCCAGGCCGGCATCTGGTTGCGGCCGTTCAGCACGAGGTGCAGCTGCTGCGCATGGTCCTCGGCCTTGACGACGGCGGAGCCGTCCAGCGGCGGGAACTGGCCCGCGCCCTTGCCGCTGGCCTGGTGGCAGACCGCGCAGTTGGCCTCGAACACCTTCTGGCCGCGGGCCATCAGGTCGTCCATCGTCCAGACCTTGCTGGGATCGTCCGCCTTGGCGGCGATCTTCTTCATCTCGCCGTCCACCCAGGCGCTGTAGTCCTTGGCGCTGAGCACCTTGACGTGGATGGGCATGTAGGCGTGTTCCTTGCCGCAGAGCTCGGCGCACTGACCGTAGTAGTCGCCTTCCTTCTCGGCCTTGAACCAGGTGTCGCGCACGTAGCCGGGGATCGCGTCCTGCTTCACGCCGAAGGCCGGCACCATCCAGGCGTGGATGACGTCGTCGGCGGTGGTGATGATGCGGATCTTCTTGTTGACCGGGACGACCAGCGGGTTGTCGACCTTGAGCAGGTAGTTGTCGACGGAGCCGGGGTGGCCCGAGTCCGACAGCGCGCGGTGCGAGGCGTCCAGCGTGGAGACGAAGCCGATGCCCTCGCCCTCGCCCTTGACGTAGTCGTAGCCCCACTTCCACTGGTAGCCGGTGGCCTTGATGGTGAGGTCGGAGTTGGTGGTGTCCTTCATCGCCACGACGACCTTGGTCGCGGGCAGGGCCATGAGGATCACGATGATGAAGGGGATGATCGTCCACGCGATCTCGACCTTCACGCTTTCATGGAAGTTGGCGGAGACGGCGCCCTTGGACTTCCGGTGCTTGAAGATCGAATAGAACATGACCCCGAACACGGCGATGAAGATCGCCAGGCACAGGACCAGCATCATGTTGTGCAGCCACATCTGCTCCTGCGCGATCTTGGTCACGGGGGGCTGCAGGTTCAGCTGGTTGACGGCGGGACCTCCAGGAAGGTCGTTGACCGCCAAGGCGACCTGGCTGGCCAGCGCGGCCGTCAGGCCGAACGCGAGCTGGCTGCAGCGGCGCCCCAGTTGATGCACACAACTGATGTCAATCGTCATGGTCGTCTCTTTATCCAGTCTTTCTCAAGCTCTTGTCACCCGGGTGTCTCCTCCAGGCGGCGTCAGCGCTCGAGCCCGCGTGGGCGGGCTTCGATGCCAAGGCGTTTGGCAGAAACCTTCAGGGCCAGCAGACGTACTCCAGTCGGGGGCGGATTCTAGCCCGGCCCCCTCACGCACTATGACCGCCCCCAGAGGGCCGAACGGCCCAGGATTACCCTCAGAGCACGCCCTCGGCGCGACGTGGCGCGCCTGCGCTAACCGAGCCCGCGCGACGCGGGGGTCAGTGTTTGCCCGCGCCGCGGACCATGGCCCGCATCTGGTCCAGCGAGACCTCGGTGGTCGCCGCCACTTTCAATTTCGGCTGCGGCTTGAACGCATGGCCGTAGACCAGCTCCACGCTCAAGGACAGCAGCCCGTCGGCGCCGCGCAGCGACTCCAGCGCGCGCATGAGCCGATCGCGCCAGGCCCGCGAACGCAGACCTTTCATGCGCGCCGGCGCGACGTTGCCGCCGAGCGCGCGCAGATCCCGCAACAGGTCCTCCGGCCGACGCCAGGTCAGCCGCAGATGTTCCTGGTCCATCACCGGATCGGCGAAGCCCGCGTGCACGAGCAGGTCGCCCAGGTCATGCATGTCGACCCAGTCCGGCGACGGCACGCCCCAGCCCTCGCGCGCGAAGATCGGACGCAGCTCGATGAAGCTGTCCGGCCCCAGGCACGAGAACATCAGGCAGCCCTCGACTTCCAGCCCGCGATGCCATTGCGCGACCAGCGCGGGCTTGTCGGCCTCGCCGTGCAGTTCCATGTTGGACCACAGCAATTGCGCGGCCGCGGCGGGCGGCTCGGCGATGACTTCGGTTCCCGCGCTGCCGCGCAGCTTGTCCATCACCGACTGCATGAAGCCGCGCTTCAGGCGCTGCTGCTGCAGGGCGCGCACGACCTCGTCGGGCTCCAGCCAGAGCTGCGTGGCCTGGGGGTAGTGCTGGCGCAGCCCCGCGTCGCCGCCGCCCGTGGAGGGGCGGCTCTGCAGCACCGCGGTGGGCTGAAGCCGGATCACCGGCAGCCGATCCAGCATGCGGGTCGCGACCTCGTCATGCAGCCAGGGAGCCTGTTCGGATGCGGCCATGCGACGGCGCTGCCGCCGCGCCGCGCCTGCATCGATCTGCTGTGTGCCGGGCGGCCCAACCTCTTCGCCAGTCATGGGGCAGGATTGTAGGCGGCCATGTTTGACCTCGTCCGGCGCTGGTCCTTGTCCCGCGTGACCCTGCGCATGCCGGGCCAGTGCACGCTGTGCCGCCTCTGGTGTCGGGGGCCGATCTGCGCGGAATGCGAGGCTCTCCATCCCGTGGACGACGCGTCGCGCTGCGCGCTATGCGCCCTGATGTTGCCCAGAGGCATCAATGCGGGCCCCAGCGAGGACACCGGCACCGGCCTCCGCGATGCCCCCGGTGAGCGTGTGGCCGACCCCGATGTGGACAGCCGCCCGCGCCTGCGCTGCGGCCGCTGCGCGTCGCATCCGCCGCCGCTGTCGCGCTGCATCGCGGCGATGGATTACGTCTTCCCGTGGGACCGCCTGCTGCTCGGGCTGAAGTTCGGTGAACGCCTGGAGCTCGCGCCGCTGATGGCGTCGCGGCTGGGGCGCGCGATCGCGCGGGCGGACATCGCCGCGGCGCCCGATCTGATCGTGCCGATTCCCTTGTCGATGGCGCGCCTGCGCGAGCGCGGCTACAACCAGGCGCATGAGATCGCGCGCCGATTGCCGCTCGTCACGGAGCGACAATCGCGGCTTTGCGCGCGCACCCTGGTCCGCGTGCGGCACACCGATCAGCAGGCTCAGTTGCCGCTGGACGAGCGACGGCACAACCTGCGCGGCGCCTTCGCCGTCGTGGCGCCGGTGCGGGGGCTGCGGGTCGCGATCGTCGACGACGTCATGACCAGCGGCGCCACGCTGCACGAGGCCGCGCTCACGCTGCACCGCGCGGGGGCCGTCGACGTGCAGGCCTGGGTCGCCGCGCGCACGCCGTAGCGGCCGACGCGCCGCCCAGGCGGCGTTCCCTTCGACAGGCGCGCGCCGCGTCCCGCATCACTTCGAGAAGAGTCGTCCCATGTTCAACATCGTGCTGGTCCATCCGGAGATCCCGCCCAACACCGGCAACGTGATCCGGCTCGCCGCCAACACCGGCTGCCGGCTGCATCTGATCGAACCGCTGGGGTTCTCGATGGAGGATCGTCTGCTGCAGCGGGCGGGCCTGGACTATCACGAGTACGCGCCGGTGCTGCGGCATGCGGACTGGGAGCGGTTCCTGGCGGATGAGCAGCCCGATGCGGCGCGGATGTTCGCGTTCACGACGAGGGGGAGCAGCCTGCTTCCGACGGTCGCGTTGAAGCCGGGGGACTGGCTGGTCTTCGGATGCGAGACGGCCGGACTGCCGCCGGCATTGCGGGATAGTTTCCCGTTGGAGCAGCGGGTCAGGCTGCCGATGCGCGAGGGGCAGCGGAGCCTCAATCTGAGCAATGCGGTGGCGGTGGCGGTCTTCGAGGGGTGGCGGCAGAACGGGTATCTCGATGGGGTTTGAGGTCGGGGGGCTGATGCACGGCATGGGCTGTGGGCTCGCTGTGGGCGACGGCCCTCACCCCAACCCCTCTCCCGCGCCGCGGGAGAGGGGCCACTCGAACCGCGCCGCGTTGACGAACCGCGCCGCCTGAGCCCCTCGCCCGCTTGCGGGAGAGGGGTTGGGTGAGGGCCGTCGCACACCAGAGCCCGCATTGCCCCTCGCCCGCTGCGCGGGAGAGGGGTTGGGGTGAGGGCCGTTGAAGTCAGCGAGCCCCGCTCCCGCGAGGCAACCGTCCTCACTCCCGCTCGATCCTGAGCTGCTTGACCAGCGCTCCCCAGCGCACCCGCTCATCGCGCATCAGCGCATCCAGCCCTTCCGGCGCCGTCCCCGCCGCGCTGAAGTACAGCGGCAACAACTCCCGCCGAAACCCCTCGCCCCTAACGATCCGAATCGTCTCCGCCGCGACCCGCCGCACGATGGCATCGGACGTTCTCGCCGGCGCGAGCAGCGCCTGCCACGAGGTGGCCTCGAACCCGGGATAGCCGGACTCCGCCACCGTCGGCAACTCCGCGAGCGCCGCGAAGCGTCCCGCGCTGGTCACCGCGAGCGCCTTCAGCTTGCCCGCCTTCACCTGCGGCATCGCGATCGCCGGCACCATGAACCCCGCGTGGATCTGCCCCGCGAGCATCGCGTTCACGACCTGCGGGAAGCCGGCATACGGCACGTGCACGATGGACAGCCCCGCCCGCGTGATGAAGGACGCCATGGCCAGGTGCGCCGCCGAGCCTGTCCCCACGCTCCCGTAGTTCAGCGCGCCCGCGCGGCGCTTGGCCAGCGCCACGAACTGCGCCAGCGTCTCCACGCCCAGCGAAGGCGGCACCACCAGCACGTTGGGCGAGCTCGCCACGAAGCTCACCGATCGGAGCTCGCGCGCCGGGTCGTAGGGCAAGGCCTTGGACAGCAGCGGCGCCGTGATCAGCGGCCCCTGAATCGTGAACAGCAGCGTGTGCCCATCGGGCGTCGCCTTCGCCACCGCGCCGGTGCCGATGTTCCCGCCGGCGCCCGGCTTGTTGTCGATGACGATGGGCTGCCCGAGCGCCTGCGCGAGCGGCTCGGCCAAGTAGCGCGCGATCAGATCGGGCGAGCTCCCGCCCGGGAACGGCACGACGAGCCGGATCGGCCTCGACGGCCAGACCGCCTCGGCCCGCGACGCGCCAGCCAGCGGCAGCAACGCGGACGCGGCCAGCAGCTCGCGGCGCCTCGGCATCGCGTTCACCACTCCGACCTGGCCTCGCGGCCCATCAGCGCGTCCATCGCGGCATGCGTGCTCATGCGCCCTTCCAGCACCTCGACGACCGCCGCGGTGATCGGCATGTCCACGCCCGCGCCCCGGGCGCGCGCGAGCACCGTCGGCGCGCTGTACACGCCCTCGGCCACATGTCCCAGCTTGGCGAGGATGCCCGGCAGATCCAGGCCCTCGGCCAGCAGCAGCCCCACGCGCCGATTGCGCGACAGGTCGCCCGTCGCCGTCAGCACCAGGTCGCCCAGACCGGCCAAACCCAGCAGCGTCTCCGGATGCGCGCCCAGCGCGAGCGCGAGGCGCTGCATCTCCGCCAGACCGCGCGTGATCAGCGCGGCACGGGCATTCAGACCCGGACCCTGCCGACCTTGCGCCTCGGCCGCGAGCCGCAGGCCATCGGCGATGCCCACGGCGATCGCCATCACGTTCTTGACCGCGCCGCCGACCTCCACGCCCACCGGATCGGCCGACGAATAGACCCGCAGGCGATCGCTGTGGAAGGCCTGCACGCCCAGTTGCGCCAAGGCCGGATCGGCCGAGGCCGACACCATCGCCGTCGGCTGTCCGGCGGCCACTTCCTGCGCGAAGCTCGGCCCCGACAGGATGCCGGTGGCCAGGTGCGGCGCGACCTCGCGCGCGATCTCGTGACCCAGGCGGCCGGTCCCGGCCTCGAAGCCCTTGCACAGCCACTGCGCGCGCGCGCCTTCGGGCAGTTGCGCCAGCATGCCGCGCAGACCGGACATCGGCGTCGCGATCACGATCAGGCCGTCGCGGCCGTGGCGGATCGCGGTGTCGAGGTCGTCGTCCAGGCGCAGCGACGCGGGGAACGCGGCCCCGGGCAGGTAGCGCTCGTTCGAGCGCGCATGGCGCATCGCGGAGAGCGCGGCGCCGTCGCGCGCCCACAGCAGCACGTCGTGACGCGCGCTCGCGGCGATCGCCAGCGCCGTGCCCCAGGCGCCGGCGCCCAGCACGGTGATCTTCATCGGCGCGGAGGTGTTCATCGCGGTCGGCTCGTTCGGGTCTCAGAAAGCGACACGCCGGCCGGCGGACGGATCCGCGAGGCCGGCGCGTTCACGGGCGTGACGCTCAGTTCGGAGCGGTCGACGCGTCGCCGTTGGCTTGCGCCGCGGCCATGATCTGGGCCTGCTGGGCCTCGAACATCGCCTGGAAGTTCACTTCCGTCAGCATCACGGGCGGGAAGCCGGCGCGCGTGCACACGTCGGAGACGATGGCGCGCAGGTAGGGGTAGATCATCTGCGGGCAGACGATCGACAGGATGCCTTCCAGCTGTTCCTGCGGCAGGTTGCGGATCTCGAAGATGCCGGCCTGCTTGGCTTCGATCAGGAACAGGGTCTTGTCCTCGATCGAGGTCGTCACGGTGGCGGTGACGCTGACCTCGAACAGGCCCTCGGCGATCGGCTCGGCGGCCAGCGAGAGCTTGATGTCGACCTGCGGCTGGGCCTGCTCCATCAGGATCTGCGGAGCGTTCGGCTGCTCCAGCGACAGATCCTTCAGGTACATGCGCTGAATCTGGAACACGGGGGTGTTGGTGTCGTCGGCCATGAGGGTCATCCAAATGAAAAAGCCCGCCAGCGCGGGCCGCGGCGGGCATTATGACCGAGGGATCACGACAGTTCGCCGAGGGATTCCCAGGTCCGGCGGTTCGCGTCGCCGCGCGGTCGGGCGATCTCCGGAAGCCGCCCGATCCGGCCGCTCAGGCCGCCAGCAGCGGCTGCAGGCCGCCGCGCTGGTCCAGCGCGATCAGGTCGTCGCAGCCGCCGACATGGGTGTCGCCGATGAAGATCTGCGGGACGGTGCGCCGGCCGGTCAGCTGGATCATCGCGTCGCGCTGGGTCGGGTCCAGGTCGACCCGGACCTCCTCGATCTGGGCCACGCCGCGCTGCTTGAGCAGCGACTTCGCGCGCACGCAGTAGGGGCAGACCAGGGTCGTATACATCTTCACGGCGGCCATCGCCAATTCTCCAAATGATCGTGTCGAAGGTCCGATGCCGATCGGTCACCCGACCGGCGCGCGGCTGACAGGGCGGTCAGGCCGCGGACTTCTCGACGGGCAAACTCGCTTCGCGCCAGGCCTTCAGGCCGCCTGCCACGACCACGACGTTCGCGTAGCCCTGTTTGCGCAGGATGCCAGCGGCGCGCTGGGCGCGTGCGCCGGTCTTGCACATCAGCACCACGGGCAGGGCCTTGTTCGTGGGCAGTTGCTTGATGGGGGTCTCCGTGCCAGTCAGCAGTTCCAGCGGCACGCTGCGGGCGCCGTTGGCGTGGCCCGCGGCGTATTCCGCGGCATCGCTGACGTCGATCAGCACGCCCTTCTCGCGGTTGATCAGACGCACCGCCTCGGCGGTGGAGACGCCGGCGGACTTGTCCTTGAGGGAGGTCCAGGCCAGCAGGCCGCCCGACACCAGGGCCGTCAGCACGAGATACCAGTTTTCGATCAGGAACTTCAAGGCGCCGCCCGTCTTTGTTGAATCCAAAAGCGGGCGATTATAGAAAGCCCGGCCTCGCGCGGCGCAGGTCGACCCGCAGGACCGACCTGTGCCCGATCACCCGATCACGAGAGCTTGAAGGTCGACACCGCCGACTGCAGGCCGCGGGCCTGCTGCTCCAGGCTGTTGGCCGCGGCGGCGGCTTCCTCGACCAGCGCCGCGTTCTGCTGCGTCATCTGATCCAGCTGCACCACCGACTCGTTGACCTGGCCGATGCCCTGGCTCTGCTCGGCCGAGGCGGCGGTGATCTCGCTGATGATGTCCGAGACGCGCTGCACGCTGGCCACGATCTCCTCCATCGTCACGCCCGCGTCCTGCACCAGACGCGAGCCCGATTCGACGCGCTCGACGCTGGCACCGATCAGGGTCTTGATCTCGCGCGCGGCCTCGGCGCTGCGTTGCGCCAGCGAGCGCACTTCCGACGCGACCACCGCGAAGCCCTTGCCGTGCTCGCCGGCACGGGCCGCTTCGACGGCGGCGTTCAGCGCCAGGATGTTGGTCTGGAAGGCGATGCCGTCGATCACGCCGATGATGTCGCCGATCTTGCGCGAGCTGGCGCTGATCTCGTCCATCGTCGACACGACCTGACCCACCACCTCGCCGCCCTTGCGCGCCACCGTGGCGGCGCTGCCGGCCAGCTGATTGGCCTGGCTGGCCGCGTCGGCGCTCTGGCGCACGGTCTCGGTCAGCTGCTGCATGTTGGAGGCGGTCTGCTCCAGCGAGCCGGCCTGTTTCTCGGTCCGCACCGACAGGTCCTGGTTGCCGGCGGCGATCTCGCGCGAGGCCACCGTCATCGAGTCCGTCCCGCTGCGCACGTTGGCGACGATGGCCGACAGGCCCTGTGCCATGTCGCGCACCGCGGCCAGCAGGCTGGCGTCGGCGCCAGGCGCCACTTCGATGCGCTGCGAGAGATCGCCCTCGGCCATCTGACGCATCACGTCGCGGGCGTACTCGGGCTCGCCGCCCAGCTGGCGCCACACGCTGGCGATCAGCAGCCAGGAGCCCAGCCCCAGGCACAGCACCACGATCAGGCCGCTGCCCACCGTCGCCCACAGGCCCGCGCCGACGCCGTGCTCGGCGCGCGACAGCGTCGCGTCGAAAGTCGCGCGCGCGTCGTTGCGCGCTTCGGTCAGGGTCTGCTCCAGCGACTTCTGGGCCGCCTGCATCTTGGGGATAGCGCCGGCCTGATCGCCCTGCTTGATGCCCAGGAAGAGCTGTGCCGTCTCCACCGAGGCCGCGTAATAGGCCTCGAAGCCGGCGTCCAGCTTGGCGCCTTCTTCGGCGCGGCCCGGAATCGCCTTGATCGAGGCGATCACCTTGCGCATGGACGCGGCGCGCTCGGCGGCCTCGTCCAGACGCTTCTTCTCGCCCTCGGCGACGGCGGACTGGATGGTCCCGCCCAGCGCCTCGAGCTGCGCGGCGACCTGGTTGGTCGCCACGAGATAGGGATAGTCGGCCTCGCCCAGCGCATGGATGGCGCCCGAGGTCCGCGAGGAAAAGAGCAGCACCACGGCGATGCCCACCGCGAAGACGATCGCCGCCAGCACCGGCAGCATCGCGATACGGGTCTTCAAATTCATGCCTGACTCCAGTTCTTCACTGTCTTCACTGTCTCCACCCGGCCTCCCCGGAAGATCGATCCGCCCGATGTGCCGCGGGGGCCGCCGCTCCGGCCGTCTGCGCGGCGTCGGAGCGGGGCCCGCCCGCGGCGGGCGGCGGCGTCAGTCGACGCTCAGCACCACCTTCACCGAGCCGTCGACAGCCGACTTCTCGATGTAGCCGATGGCGTCGGGGTTCGCGGCGACGAACTTCTTCACTTCGGCAGCGCTGCCCAGCTCCTTGGGCGGCGTGCCCTTGCCGGAGAACACCAGGCGCGACCAGGCGGCCTTGACCTGCGCCGAGGACTTGCCGGTGGCCTTCGAATAGAAGTGCTCGCGCGCGGCGGCGCTGTCGGGCAGGTCCACCGCCTGCGCGGCGGCGCCGCTGGGCAGCGTGTTGGTCTTGCCCAGGAAGATGCTGGAGACCTGGTCGGCCGTCATGCTGGCGGCCAGGTTCTTCGGATTGACGACCACGGCGACCTGCGCCTGGGCGGAGGCCGCGGCGACGAGGACCAGCGCGCCGAGCAGGGGCTTGATCATGTTGAACTGCATTGAAGCCTCTTGTCTTGCTTAGAACACGAAGTCCACAGCCAGGCTGTAGACGCCGACGCGCGCGTTGTTGAAGCCCGGCTGGACGTTGTAGAACTGGCCGGCGCCGGTGGTCTTGATGCTGTCGTACTGGGCCTTGACCGCGACATTGCGCCACGCGTCCCAGCGCACGCCCACGGCGATGGTCTTCTGCGGCGTGCTCTGCGCGGCCAGGGCGGCGTCGACGACGGCGCGCAGCGGCAGGTTGGCCACGACCACGCTGGACGGGATGGTGTTGTCCACGTTGCTGCTGTCGGTCTTCTGCTGCGACAGCGTGGCGTAGGGGGTCCACTTGCCGACGCGGTAGCCGACGGTGGTGTACCAGCCGGTGGTGTCGGGGACGAACGAGTCGGTGCGGCGCTTGGTGTACTCGGCGGCGACCACCCACTGGCCTTCGTCGTAGGTCAGGCCGATGCCGGAGAAGCTGGCGTCCTTGTCGGTCGGGTCGAAGGCGTTGCCCACGGCGGCGAACGGCGTCTGGCGCAGCAGGCCGACCAGCGCGTCGGCGGAGGCGCTGTGCGCGCTGAGCTTGCCCTGGACATGGCCCAGGCGCAGGTTCAGGCCGTCGAGCAGCTCGGCGGTGAAGTTCACGCCGACCATCTTCTTGATCTCGATCTTGACCTGGCGGACGTAGGAGGAGCTCTCGCCGCCGATGGCCTGCACCGACACGGTCTTGCCGGCGATCTGGGTGGTCCAGTTCACGTCGGCGCCGTCGAAGTGGCTGACGGGCACCTGGCCGTAGACGTCGATGGGCGGGCGCAGCCAGGTGTTGGCGTAGCCCACGTCGCGGAAGTCGGACACGGCGAAGAAGGGGGCGCCCATGCGGCCGGCGCGGATGGCCAGGCCAGGGGTGGCCTGCCACTTGGCGAAGGCCCATTCGATCTGCGGCGTCCAGTCGCCCTTGCCGGTCTGCTTGGTCAGCACCTGGACGGTGGCGGAGAACTGGCTGTTGAACTTGGCCGTGCCCTGCAGGCCCAGCTTGGAGTCGACTTCGCCGCTGATGGACTTGTCGGCGCCGTGCACTTGGCCGGGGATGACGTACTCGGCGCCGTCCTTGGTCGCGCCGGTCAGGCCGACCGTGCCGAAGCCGGAGAACGAGAACATCGAGTCCGACTGACTCTGCGCCTGGGCGCCGAAAGCCACCAGCGCCAGCGCCAGGGGCGTCATGCGCAAGCTCTTCACAACCATCATTGAAAGTACTCCAGTACTGCGTTGAAGCCCGGCACGGGCCGGAGCGGAATGGCGAGGACGCGGTGCGCCTTTCGCCCGATGCGAAAACTGTTGTCGGCGGTGTGGAAGGCTTCTTGAGGCGATCCCCCTGGAGGGGAACCTCTAGAATCCGCCGGGCCCGCCGGGACCCGGCCAAACTTCACAGACAGACCCCATGTACAAGCTCGTGCTGATTCGCCACGGCGAATCGACCTGGAATCTCGAGAACCGTTTCACCGGCTGGACCGATGTCGATCTGACGCCCACCGGCGTGGCCCAAGCGCAGCAGGCGGGCCGTCTGCTGAAGGAAGCCGGTCTGGACTTCGACGTGGCCCACACTTCGGTGCTCAAGCGCGCCATCTGGACGCTGTGGCATGCGTTGGACCAGATGGATCGCCAGTGGCTGCCCGTGCGTCACAGCTGGCGCCTGAACGAGCGCCATTACGGCGCCCTGCAGGGCCTGAACAAGGCCGACATGGCCAAGCAATACGGTGACGAGCAGGTGCTGGTCTGGCGCCGCAGCTACGACACGCCGCCGCCCGCGCTCGAAACGGGCGACCCGCGCAGCGAGCGCGGCGACATCCGCTACGCGGGTCTCCAACCCAGCGACATTCCGCTGACCGAGTGCCTGAAGGACACCGTGGCCCGCGTGCTGCCGTACTGGAATGAACAGATCGCGCCCGCCATTCTGTCGGGACAACGCGTGCTAATCGCGGCCCACGGCAACTCGATCCGGGCTCTCGTGAAGTATTTGGACGGCATCGCCGACGAAGCCATCGTTGGCGTGAATATTCCCAACGGCATCCCGCTGGTCTACGAACTGGACAAGGACCTCAAGCCCATCAAGAGCTATTACCTGGGCGACGCCGAAGCCGCCGCCAAGGCCGCCGCAGCGGTGGCGAATCAGGGCAAGGCGTGATCGCCTTGAGCGCTTTCACGGCCTGAGCCGCGGTCCAATATCCGCGGCCGCAGGCAGCAAAAAGCCCGGCAGTGCCGGGCTTTCTCTTTTGGGTGAGCGCGTGGGACGCGATCTCAGGCCGACCTCACGCCCGCCTCACCGCCTCCGGAACACCGTCGCCAGCAGCTGCGCGACGCACACCGCGTTGCTCTCGTGCGGGACCGCGTTGCTGCTCCAGACGTGGCGCACGCCGGCCTCGCGCAGCTTGGGCAGGGCGTCACCGTTGAACAGCGCGTGCGTGACGGCCACGTCCACCGACGCCGCGCCGCGCTCCAGCGCCTCGCGCGCCGAACCCATCAGCGTGCGGCCCGTCGAGGCCATGTCGTCGAGCAGCACCACCGCCTTGCCGCGCACGTCGACGTCCGGGAAGGCCAGGGTGACCTGCGTGTCGCCGAAGCGCACCTTGCGGCCCACCGCGTGGGCGAGCTTGCCGGCCCGTGCCGCCTCGGCGACCCATTGGCCCGACTCCTCGTCCGGTCCGACCAGCACGGCGCCCGGCACCTGCGCCGCGATCCAGCGACCCAGCAGCGATGCCGCCGACAGCGACACCCCGCGGCCGACGGGCATCACCTCGTCCAGGCTGGCGATGCGGTGCAGGTGCGGATCCACGGTGACGACGCGGTCGAACTGCGTCGCCAGCAGCGCCGAAATGTGGCGCTGGCTGACCGCCTCGCCGGCAGTGAACTCCATGTCCTGCCGCATGTAGGCCAGATAGGGCGCCACCAGGGACAGGCGCTGCACCCCCCAGGCACGCGCGGCCGGCGCCGCGATCAGCAGCTCGACCAGCCGGTCGTTGGGTTGGTGCTGCAGGCCGCGCAGCAGGATCACGTCCGCGGGCAGCGGCTTGGGCAGCACCAGGCGGACCTCGCCGTCCGGGAAGCGGTGACGGGTGATGACGCCCATCGGGCGCCCGAGCTCGATGGCCAGACGCGTGGCCAGGTCCTGTTCATCGTCGAAGGCAAGCAGCATCGGCGGATCCTCGCACCATTTCCTGTCGTCGGGGAGCGGTCCGCCCCCAGGTGGGGCGGCAATCGGTCGCCCGAGGGCAAGTGCCGCGCCTGGGGGAGCGGCGTACTGCGACGCTCCCACCCTCACCCCCGCCCTCTCCCGCCCCGCGGGAGAGGGAGTGAACAAGCACCGCGCTGAATGCCCCCTCGCCCGCTTGCGGGAGAGGGCTGGGGAGAGGGTCTTCGGGCTCGCCGGAAAGCGAGGCCCCCGCCCTCATCAGGGCGCCGGCAGCGCCGCCGTGATGCGGCGGGCGAGTTCCTCCGCCAGATGGCGGCGGTCCAGCCCTTCGGTGGGCAGCGCCGGCAGCGCGCGCACCTCCACCGCCAGGTCCTTGGCGGTCAGGATGCGCCACAGGCTCTCCATCAGCGACATCTGCCCGATGTACTGGGCCGCCTCGCTGTAAGGCCTGCCCGGCTGGTGCCAGCGCAGCACCACCGGCTGCAAGGGGGTCGCCGTGCTGATCGCCGCCTGCAGCAGGTTCCCGTGCAACGGGAGCAGCGGATAACCGGCGCCGGTCGTGCCCTCGGGGAAGACGGCCACCGTCTCGCCGGCGGCCAGCGCCTCTGCGGTCTTGTGCACCACGCGCAGCGCATCGCGCTTGCTGGCGCGCTCGATGTAGAGCGTGCCCACCGCCGTCGCCAGCGAGCCCACCAGCGGCCAGGTCGCGATGTCCGCCTTGGACACGAAGCGCGCCTCCGGCATCACCGCGTGCATCGCCGCGATGTCCAGCCACGAGATGTGGTTCGCCGTGATCAGCCGCGGCGCGGGCGACTGCTCGCCCGGCGCGTCCAGCCGCACGCCCAGCACGCGCAGCAGCTTGCCCGACCACCAGCCCACGTAGCGCTGTTTGGTCCTGGCGTCGAAGCCGCTCCAGCGCACCTGCACGAGGAACACGCCGTGCCCGATGTGGGCCACCATGCGCAGCGCCCGCCACACCCCGACGAAGGCGCGCATCAGACGGTCCGCTCGACGTCGGTGACCAGCGATTCGAAGGCGACCGTGCCGGCCACCAGCGTGTAGCACACGCGGCCCGGCAGCTCGAAGCCGGTGATGTCGAAGCTGAAGGGGGTGTGCTTGCCCTGGCTGACCAGACGCTCCGGCGTCACCGCGCCACTGGCCTCGGCGTCGAAGACGACCACGTCGCCCACGCCCCCCGCGACCAGCCGGCCCGCGCTCGCCGACAGCGAGCCCAGCGCGCCGCCCAGCACCTTGACGGGACGCGCGGTGATCGCGCCCAGGCTCTGCGCCAGGGACAAGCCCTCGTCCGCGCCCCAGCGCAGCGCCAGGCTCAGCAGCAGCTCCAGCCCGGTCGCGCCCGGCGTGGCCTCGGCGAAGGGCAGCGACTTCTCGTCGGCCGTCACCGGGTTGTGATCGCTGACCAGCGCGTCGATCGTGCCGTCGGCCAGGCCGGCGCGCAGCGCGTCGCGGTCGCGCTGCTGGCGCAGCGGCGGCAGCAGGCGCATCGACGGGTCGAAGTAGCCGATGTCCACGTCGCTCAGGTGCAGCGAGTTGATGGACACGTCCGCCGTGATGGGCAGGCCGTCCTTCTTGGCCTGGCGCACCAGGTCCACGCCGGCCGCGCTGCTCAGGCGGCACAGGTGGACGCGCGCGCCGGTCGTGCGGACCAGCTCGATGATGGTGTGCAGGGCGATGGTCTCGGCGATCACCGGCTCGCCCGACAGGCCCAGCCGCGTCGCCACCGGGCCGCTGGCGGCCACGCCCCCGCTCAGCCACGGATCGCGCGGATGCAGCCACAGCGCGTAGCCGAAGCTCGACGCGTATTGCATCGCGCGCTGCAGCGTCACCGTGTTGCGGATGGGCTGGTTGGCCTGCGAGAAACCGACGCAGCCGGCCTCGGTCAGCTCGGCCATCTCGGTCAGGGCCTCGCCCGCCAGGCCACGCGTGATCGCGCCCAGCGGGAACAGCCGGCAGCGGCTGAGCTTGCGCGCGCGGAACTTGAGCATCTCCACCAGACCCGGCTCGTCCAGCGCGGGATCGGTGTCGGGCGGGCAGACCAGGCTGGTCACGCCGCCGGCGGCCGCGGCGGCCAGCTCGCTCTCCAGCATGCCTTCGTGCTCGTGGCCGGGCTCGCGCAGGCGCGCGGCCAGGTCGACCAGGCCCGGCGCGACCACCAGGCCGCTGGCGTCGATGACGCGGTCCGCAGCGAAGTCGCCGACTTCGCCCATCGCCACGATGCGGCCCGAGGCGATGGCCAGGTCGCCTTGCTGGTCCAGGCCCGACGCGGGGTCGAGCAGGCGGCCGTTCTTGATCAGGATCTTCATGCTTCGTTCCCCGCCAGGATGGACATCACGGCCATGCGCACCGCGATGCCGAAGGTGACTTGAGGGAGGATCACGCTGTGCTGGCCGTCGGCCACGGTGGACGAGATCTCCACGCCGCGGTTGATCGGACCCGGGTGCATCACGATGGCGTCGGGCTTGGCCAGCGCCAGCTTCTCGGGCGTCAGGCCGAAGCTCTTGAAGTACTCGCCCGCGCTGGGCAGCATCGCGCCGCCCATGCGCTCGTTCTGCAGGCGCAGCATGATGATGACGTCGGCGTCCTTCACGCCCTCGGCCATGTCGTGGCACACGCGCACGCCCATGTCCTTGAGGTCGCCGGGGACCAGCGTCTTCGGGCCGACCGCGCGGATCTCCGGCACGCCCAGCGTCGACAGCGCATGGATGTCGCTGCGCGCCACCCGCGAGTGCACGATGTCGCCGACGATCGCCACCGTCAGATTGGTGAAGTCCTTCTTGTAGTGACGGATCGTGTACATGTCGAGCAGGCCCTGCGTCGGATGCGCGTGGCGGCCGTCGCCGGCGTTGACCACGTGGACATGCGGGGCGCAGTGCTGCGCGATCAGATACGGGGCGCCGGACTCGCTGTGGCGGACCACGAACATGTCCGCATGCATCGCCGACAGGTTGGCCACCGTGTCCAGCAGCGTCTCGCCCTTGGCGGTGCTGGAGCGCGCGATGTCCAGGTTGATCACGTCGGCCGACAGCCGCTTGGCGGCGATCTCGAACGTCGTGCGGGTGCGGGTGCTGTTCTCGAAGAACAGGTTGAACACCGACTTGCCGCGCAGCAGCGGCACCTTCTTCACTTCGCGGTCGTTGACCGACAGGAAGGTGCCGGCCGTGTCCAGGATCTGGTGCAGCACCGCACGGGGCAGGCCCTCGGTGGACAGCAGGTGGATCAGCTCGCCGTGCTTGTTGAGTTGGGGATTGCGTTTGCTCAGCATGGGATCAGTCCCCCTTCACGTCGAAGCTGAAGCGGCCGGAGTCGTCCTTGGCCAGGCGCAGGCGCTGCTCGGGCGCCAGCGCGACGCGGGCGGCCGAGAACACCGGCTCGATCGGCAACTGGCGGCCGCCGCGGTCGACCAGCACCGCCAGCGTCACGCTCGCGGGGCGGCCGAAGTCGAAGAGCTCGTTGATCACCGCGCGCGTGGTGCGGCCGGTGAAGAGCACGTCGTCGATCAGCAGGATGTGGCGGCCCTCGACGTCGAAGGGCAGCTTGGTGTGATCGGCGCTGGCGTTCATGCCCTTGCTGCCGAAGTCGTCGCGGTGCAGCGCGCTGGAGATGACGCCGTGCTGGCCGTCCAGCTTCAGGTCCTGCTGCAGGCGCTCGGCCAGCCAGGCCCCGCCGGACCAGATGCCCACCAGGGCGCAGTCAGGTTGCAGCAGGCGCTGGACGCCGCGCGCGAGGTCGGCGTAGAGCGCTTCCGCATCAAGGTGCAATGTGCTCATGGATGTTCCCGGAAGAATTGTTCAAGGATCAATGCCGCGCTGGCGGCATCGAGGTCGCGCGCGCCCTGCGACTGGGCTTCCGCGCTGGTGTAGCGTTCGTCGACTTCGACCACCGGCAGCCGATGGCGGCCGCGCAGCTGGCCGGCGAATTTCCTCGCGCGCGCCGTCATCTCGTGCTCGGCGCCGTCCGGATGCCGCGGCACGCCGACGACCAGCGCGTCGGGCTGCCACTCCTGGATCAGCGCCGCGATCGCGGCCCAGCGGGCGTCGCCCTGCTCGGTGATCGTCCGCAACCCGCGCGCGCTGCCCAGCATCCGGTTGCCGGTCGCCACGCCGAGGCGCTTGGTACCGAAATCAAATGCGAGGGGAGAAACGAAGGAGGCGGGAGTCGCGGCCATGGCTGCGGGCTCCCGGGTCATGCCCGCCGCCGGGCCGCCCCAAGGCGGGCAGCGCCCCTCGGGGGCAGGAGCAAAGCGACTGGGGGGCTCAAGGTGCTCATGCGTGCCCGGCCTCCTGGCTGAGCATGCGGGGATCGATGCCCAGCAGCGCGAGCGCCTTGTCGTAGCGCTCCTCGATGGGGGTCTCGAAGATGATCTCGGGCGTGGCGTCGACGGTGATCCAGCCGTTGCGGCCGATCTCTTCCTCGAGCTGCCCGGCGGCCCAGCCGCTGTAGCCCAGCGTGACCAGCACCCGGCGGGGGCCGGCGCCGCTGGACAGCGCCTCCAGCACGTCGCGGCTGGTGGTCATCTCCAGACCACCGGGGACGGCCAGCGTGGCGTTGTAGTGGTTGCCCTGCTCGTCCAGCGGCTCGTGCAGGACGAAGCCGCGTTCGGTCTGGACCGGACCGCCGTAGAACACCGGCCGCGCGGCCATGTCCTCGTCGTTGAGCTCGAGCTCGACCTTCTCGAACAGGTTGCCCAGCGTGAGCGAAATCGGCTTGTTGATGACCAGGCCCAGCGCGCCCTTCTCGTTGTGCTCGCACAGGTAGACGACGGAGCCGGCAAAGGTCTCGTCCACCATGCCCGGCATGGCGATCAGGAACTGGTTGGTCAGGTCGATGCGTTCCTTGGACATAGCGGCGGATTCTATTTCACCGACACTCCGCTCCCATGACGGATCGCTCCCAAACCACCGCGCCGGACCCGGACACCGCCCTGGTCTGGCTGCGCCGCGACCTGCGCGCGCACGACCATGCCGCGCTGTACCACGCGCTCAAGCGCCATCGCCGCGTGTTCTGCGCCTTCGTGCTGGACACTGCCATCCTGGACGCGCTGCCGCGCGCCGACCGCCGCGTGGAATTCATCCTCGATGCCCTGCGCGTGCTGGACGCGGACCTGGGCGCGCTCGCCCCAGGCGCCGGGCTGATCGTGCGCCACGGCCTCGCCCGTGAGCAGATCCCCGCGCTGGCCGCGCAGCTGGGCGCCGGGGCGCTTTACTTCAACCACGACGACGAGCCCGACGCGCTCGGGCGGGATGCCGCCGTCGGCGAGACGCTGCTGGCGCGCGGCCTGCAGGTGGCGAGCTTCAAGGACCACGTGATCTTCGAGCGCTCGGAGGTGCTGACGGGCGCACGCCAGCCCTACGGTGTCTTCACGCCCTACAAGAACGCCTGGCTCAAGGCGGTCACGCCCTTCTACCTGAGCAGCTACCCGGTCGAGCGCTACGCCGAGCGCCTGGCGCGCCTGCCCGCGACGCTGCCGGACGGCACGCCGCTGCACGGCGCGCGCGTGCCGGCGCTGGGCGACATCGGCTTCGAGCCCGCGGGCCTGAACGCGGCGCTGAGCGGCGGCAGCGCGGGCGCGCGGCGGCTCTTCGACGAGTTCCTCGAGCGCATCGACCGCTACGCCGACACGCGCGACTTCCCCGCCGCCAAGGGCCCCAGCTACTTGAGCACGCATCTGCGCTTCGGGACGATCTCGATCCGCGAGCTGGCGCGCGAGGCGCATGCGCGCGGCTACGCGGCGACCGGCGGCAGCGCGGGCGCGCAGACCTGGTTGTCGGAGCTGATCTGGCGCGATTTCTATCACCAGGTGCTGCACCACCATCCCCGCGTGGCCGAGCGGGCCTTCCGGCCCGAGTACGACCGCATCCGCTGGGCCGAGGGCCCCGACGCGGACGCCGACTTCGAAGCCTGGTGCCAGGGCCGCACCGGCTATCCGCTGGTGGACGCGGCCATGCATCAGATCAACGAGACCGGCTACATGCACAACCGGCTGCGCATGGTCACGGCGAGCTTCCTGATCAAGGACCTGGGCATCGACTGGCGCCGCGGCGAGGCCTACTTCGCCGAGAAGCTGATCGACTTCGACCTGGCGGCCAACAACGGCGGCTGGCAGTGGGCGGCGTCCAGCGGCTGCGACGCGCAGCCCTACTTCCGCATCTTCAATCCGGTGAACCAGAGCGAGAAGTTCGATCCCGACGGGAAGTTCATCAAACGCTACCTGCCGCAGCTGGCGAAGCTCCCGCCCAAGCTGCTGCACGCGCCCTGGCTGGCCAAGCCCGTGGAGCTCGCCGCCTGCGGCGTGGTGCTGGGCCGGGACTACCCCGCGCCCATCGTGCGCCACGAGACGGCGCGCATGGCCACCATGGACCGCTACGCCGTGGTCAAGGACCGCGGCTTCCCGGACGCGCCCCAGGTCTCGGACCAGTAAGGGCGAGCCTCACTGGTAGGTGATCGTGACGGTCACCGCGTCGACGTAGGGCCCGCCGGGGATGGTGGTCACCTGCCGGCCCGGGATCCGGCCGTAGACGGTGTAGGTCACCGAGCCCAGCAGGCTGATCACGTCCAGCAGCACGAAGCCCGAGGCCGTGGACGTCGACGCGGTCCCGTCGCCCCAGATGGACGTGTAGCCGGAGTCGGAATAGAGGTTGTAGCTGAGCACGTTCGCGCCGTAGGCCAGGCGCCGGCCGGCGAAGGTCGAGCCACCGCCGGTGCTGAGCGCGATCGTGTACGGCACCAGCAGGCCCGCGACGCCGCCGCACTTGATCGTCACCGTGCCGGTCGTGTCGGTGTTGCCGTAGGCGAGCGGGTTGTAGTTGGCGAACAGCAGGCTGGTCGTCTGCGCCGAGCAGCTGCACGCGCCCACGCAGACCAGGACGGCCGAGGCCTCGTGCGCCGCGAGCGCCAGCGGCAGCACGAGCGCCGCCTTCAGGGCCAGTCGCGCCGGCAGGCGGCGGAAGAGCGGGAGGGGGGTCGAGGTCATCGTGACTCCTTCGGGAGGACGGGGATCGGCGCGGCGGTCGGCGCGGGAGGCGGGACCGAGGCCGGCGCGGGAGGCGGGGCAGACGTCGGGACGGCGGGCGGAACGGAAGACGGCGCGGGTGGCAGGACGGAGCGAGCTCCGGGCTCCTGGCGGCACACGAGCGTGCCCAGCTCGGGCAGCTCGGCCGCCTGCGGCGGCAGGCGCAGCTCCAGGACGCAGGGCTTGCCGTCCTCGCGCACGGCGCGCACGCGGTTGACGGCGCCGGGCTCGGTCGCCAGGCCGGTCAGGAAGGCCTTGCCGTCCAGACCCATCGGGAAGGCGCGCGAGGCGCCGATCAGGCGCAGCTCGGTCCCGGGGGGCAGCGGCTCGCCGTCCTCGTCGACGGCGCGGAAGGTCGCCGTCTGGCTGTGCGTGATGGGGAAACGGATCAGCGCCGCGCTGCGCGCCGCCGGGGTGACCTGCAGCTCCAGCGTCTCGATCTCGGCGTCCAGCGGCAGGTCGTCGGCGACGACGCCGACGCGATTGACCTGGTAGCCGCGCAGCGACGGCAGGAAGGCGCGCCCGCGCGAATCGGTGCGCGCCACCGGCTGGTTGTCGTGGGTGATGCGCACGTCGGGCTGCTCGCCGACCTGCACCACCGCGAAGCCGCCGTCGATGCGGCGGCTCGCGTAGGCGCTGCCGTCGATGTAGGCCAGCCCGCCGCTGGCACCCAGCCGCACGTCGGTGCGCCCGGCCAGCCGCGACACGCCGCCATCCAGCGCGACCACGTTGCTCTGCCACTGCGCCTGCGCCTGCTGCCGCCCGCGCGATTCGGCGAGCAACTGGTAGCCCAGACCCTCGCCCACCGGCGGGTTGCTCTGGAGCTGCATTTGCCACACGTCCTGCGAGGACTGCCCGCCGCCGCGCTGCCCCTGCCAGGCGGTGGACAGGCTCTTGTTGCCGTCGAGCAGCAGGGTCCAGAACACCGAGATCGAGGTCCCGCCACCATCGCCCGCGCGAAGCGCCGACACGCCGAAGAAGCCCCAGTTGCCCAGACTGCGGCTGGCGTTGAGCGACAGCAGCTTGTTGGCGACCTGCAGTTGCCCGTCGGGCGCGGGCCGCTGCGGCTTGCCCTGGTTCACCAGGCCCACGCCCAGGCCCCACTGCCGCCAGGAGGTGCCGACGGAGGCTGACAGGCTCCACTTCGGCAGCACGGGCGCGCCCAGTTGCGTGAAGCCCGCGCTGGCGCGCTTGATCTGGAAGCCGCCGCTCCAGTCCATGCCCTGGCGCTCGAGACCGACGGTGGCCAGCGCGCCGCGCCGCGCGTCGGGATCGTCGCTGCGGCTGGCCACGCCGGACAGGCTCAGCGTGCCCAGCGAGCGGATCAGCCACAGCCCCGAGGCGCCCACCGCCTGCTGGCGCGCGGAGAACTCGCCGCGCCACTCCTGCGTGAAACCGGCGCTGACGCCGTGGCGCCAGGTGCCGCTGAGCATCGCGCGGCCGTAGCGGTTGCTGTCGATGCCGTAGTTCTCGCGCAGCCAGCCGGTCTCCAGGCTGTAGGCCGACAGCCCCGGCTTGAGCAGCGAGGGGCTGATGTAGTACGGCTGCACCACCACCTGCTCGCGGCCCAGCAGGTCGCGCACCACGGTGCGGATCTCCCCCTGGCCGGTGACGATGGGCAGGTCGGTGATGTCGAAGGGACCAGGCTGCACGCGGCCCTGCAGCCGCTGGCTGTTGTTGACGAAGACGTCCACCGTCGACGGCAGCGCGGCCTCGCCCTTGAGCGTGGGCAGCGGGAAGCTCAGGAAGCCCGGACGCAGCGAGAAGTCGGTGCTCCACTGCACGCCGCCGAAGCGCATCGCCTGTCCCCAGGTGCCGGGCTGCGCGATGCCGTCGCCCACGCGCCAGCTGGTCAGGTGCTCCGGCCGGTCCATGGTCCAGCGCGTGGACAGCCGCACCCAGCCGCCCCCCGTGCCGCTGCGGTAGAGCTGCTGGTGGTTGAGGTCCCCCGCCGGCGTCAGCAGCCCCAGTTCCCCGAAGCCGTCGACGTTGCCGCCCCCGGCCGTGCCCACCCCGGTGCCAGTGCGCAGCTGGCGCTGCCACTGCACGTCGTAGTTGCCGTAGAGCCCGAAGGCCGAGGGCAGCGTCACCTGCGTCGCGGCGCGCGCCACCTCGATCTGCTGGTCGGAGAAGGCCTGGGGCGGCGCGTCGATCTCCAGCGTCTGGCTGAGCTCCTCGATGCGCCAGCGCATCAGCTCGCCGGGGCCCTCGCCCAGGATCATGTGCAGCTCGCCGTCGATCATGCGGGGCGGCAGGCCCCCGGGCCGGAACTTGAGCTCGGTCCAGAGCTCCTGCGGGATCGCCAGCCCCTCGGGCACGCGCACCGCGCGCACCGTCTGCGGCTGGGCGATGCCGTTGATCTTCAGCCCCAGCAGCAGGGTCTCGCCGAAGCGCGGCGTCTGCGCGGCCAGGCGCTCGGCCGAGGCGCGATCCTCGGCGGCCGAGGCCGATGGCGCGGGAGGCACGGGCAAGGGCGCCGACGCGCCAGGCCGCGGTGCCGGGACGGGCGCGGGCACGGTCGGCACCGGCGCGACGGGCGGAGCCTGCGCGCGAGGCTCGGCCGCCGCGGCGATCGCCGTCAGCGTCGCCAGCGCCCGCAGGCGGTGTCGGAGGATCATCGGCGGCAGGGCCGTCTCACTTGGTCGTGGCGCCGGCCGCCGGCATGGTCTGCAGCCCCTGGTCCGTCATGACCTGGAGGTTGCCCACCGCGCCGCTGGGCATCTGCACGCGATAGCTGCGCTGCTCGCCGGGGAAGACCACGCTCTGCGCGCCCTGCACCGGCAGGGACTTGGTCTCGCCCGAGGCGCTGGTGATGCGCAGCTCGCTGACCTTCACATGGACGTTGCCCCCGTTGGTCACCGTGGCCACCGTCTCGCCGCTGGCGGCGCGCTGCACGCTCCAGCTCTCGGCGCGCCGCACCTGCGTGGGCGCGACGAAGACCGGCACCCGCAACGCCACCAGCACCCGCACCGCGCCGGTCACCTGCGTGCCGTCGTTGGCGCGCGGGGTGGGCACCTCGCGCAGCACCATGCGGTAGGTGGCCTCCTGCTGCAGGTCGGGCGTGCGCCGCAGCCCCACGCGCAGCACCTGCGCCTGGCCGGGTTGCAGCGTGAAGATCGGCGGATTGACCAGCAGGTCGGTCGTCGGACCGTCGACGTCCTGACCGTTCTGGCGGGTCCAGAGGATGCCCTCGGCCTGCATGGTCACGGACTCGTTGCCGTTGTTCTGGACCTGCACCGTGGCGCGGTCGTTCGCGCGGTCCAGCCGCACGTTGACCGGCATGATGCTCACGTCCGCGGCCCAGGCCGCCGGCGTCAGCGACGAGGCCACCAGCGCCGCCACCGCCATGAGCGCCCCGCGCGCACCCGCCGCGGACCGCCACGCGGCCCACCCTCGCTTGATCGGATTCATCGACGTCTCTCCCTGATCTGTTCGACTGCTTCCGTCGCGGGCCCGCGTGGCCCGCCTCGTGCTCAATACGTGATCGTCACCGTCACCGTGTCCGTGTAGGTCCCGGGAATCGTCCCGGTCAGCGACGGCAGCCGGCCATAGATGTAGACCGTCAGCAGGCCGCCCGTGCCGTTGCCGCCGTAGGTGGTGCTGCCGCTGGTCCCGTCGCCCCAGATGGCGGTCCGGGCCGCGTCCGTGTAGAGCTGATAGCCCAGCGTGTAGCTGCCGTTCTTGAGCTTGCGCTGGCTGAAGTTGGTGATGCCGCCCGCGTTCAGGCCGGCGCTCAGCGACAGCGTGAAGGGCGTGGTGTTGGTGCACTCGACGGTGAGCGTCGAGGTGGCGTCGACCGGCACGGTGCCGATCGGATCGATGGTGTTGCCGAAGCTCAGCGTCGAGCCCGACACGTTGCAGGCCGTGGTGACGGTGGTCTGCGAGCTCAGCGTGTTCGTCGAGGTGCCGGCCAGGACGGCGTCGCCGTACCCCGACAGGAGCGCGGCGAGGAAGAGGATCCGTCCCTGCATCCGGTCTCCGTTCAGTGCACCACGACGCTGCCCTTTTCGGGAAGCTTGGCGCCATGCGCGCGGGCCTCCGCCAGGATCAGCAGGCCGCGCGCGGTGATCGCGTCGCGGGGATAGAGGGACAGCCCCACGTGCGAGTCCAGCCGCACGGGATGGCCGCCCAGGTCGAAAGGCTCGGACAGCGACTCGCGCATGCGCTCGGCCAGCGATTCGGCCTCGGCGGGCGAGCCCACGCGGGTCACGACCAGGGCGAACTGCTCGTTGGCATGCCGCGCCAGCAGGTCGGCCGGCCCGGCGCAGCCCGACAGGCGCCGGCCGATCTCGACCAGCACCGGCGCCGCCGCCGCCACGCCCTCGCCGCGCAGCAGCGCGTCCAGGCCCTTGAGCACCACGATGTTGACGGCCACCTTGCCGGCCTCGGCGTTGACCATGCGCAGCACCTGGTCCAGGCGCTCGAGCAGCGCGACCTGCCCCAGCATCCCGGTGGCGCCGTCGCGCAGCAGCGGCGAGGGGCGCGACTGCCGGCCGGTGGCGCGCTCGCTCTGCAGCAGCTCGTCCAGGTCGCCGAACAGCGTCTCCAGACCGCTGCCCTTGTCGTAGAAGCCATCGGCCCCGGCCTTCATGCACAGGTCGCGGTAGGCGTCCATCGCATGGTGGGTGAGCATCAGGATGCGGCCGGCGTAGCCCTTGCGGCGCAGCGCGCGCAGCACGTCGATGCCGGTGCCCACCGCCAGCGTCATGTCCAGCAGCACGGTGTCGGGCTGCAGCCAGTCGATCAAGGCGACCGCCTGCGGCGCGGCGTCCGCTTCACCGACGACACGGACACCGGTCATCGATTCGAGCCGGCGCGCCAGGAGCCGGCGGATGGCCGACGAGTCCTCGACGAGAAAGATGTCCATGAAGGGGTACTCCGGATTCGCGCAGCCACGGGTCGTCGCTGCATGTCCGGCATCTTCCGCCCGGGCATGCGAATGCATCAGCAGCGCGCCACGCAAGCTGATGTCGGGGTCCGTCCGCAGGGTTTGTCCGGCGATCACCTACAAGTCCCCCTCCCGTTCGTCGCCCCCTCCGAGGGGTTGCGCTGTCCCGGCCCCGGCGCCGCGCGTCTTCACGCGGCGCTCACGCGGGTCGCGCCGCGGGCCGTGCGGCGCGTCCGTTCCGACAGGACCTCAGGCGGCGTCCGTCAGCCCGTGCTGGACGCAGTACTTGGTCAGCTCGGTGTTGTTGCGCCAGCCCGTCTTCTCCAGGATGCGGGCCCGGTAGGTGCCCACCGTCTTGGCCGACAGGTGCATGGTGTCGGCGATCTCGGCCGGCGTCTTGCCGGCGGCGATCAGCAGCATCACGCGGTGTTCCTGGGCCGAGAGCTGCTCGTGCGGCAGTTGGTCCGGCGAGGCGCCGCTGAGCAGGCCCAGCAGGTGGTCCGCCATCGCCGCCGTCACGTAGCGGCCGCCTTGCAGCAGGCGTTGCAGGGCCACGACCAGCTCGTCGGTCGCCTTGTCCTTGGGGAGGTAGCCGGAGACCCCCATCTGCAGCAGCCGGGCCGCGTAGGCGGACTCGGCGTTCAGGCTCAGCACCAGCACCGGGACGCCCTTGAGCGCGCGCAGCATGCGGCTCGCGCCCTCGGTCCCGCTGGCGTCGGGCAGCGACAGGTCCAGCACCAGCGCGTCGGGCTTGTGGGCCAGGCCGTGCTGGAGCCCCTCGGCGATGGTGGCGGCCTCGTCGATGGTGGCCTGCGGCCATTGATGCTGGATCAGCTGCTTGACCCCAAGCCGCATGATCGGATGGTCGTCAACGATCAGAAACCTCATCCCAGCCCTCCTCGTTCTCGATGGACTCGCCATCGGCATCCGCCGCTCCCGCGTCGCGGTTCAGCGGCACCCGCACGTCGATGCGGGTGCCCCGGCCCTCCGCCGGCCCGAAGGCCATGGATCCGCCGGCCAGCACCGCCCGCTCCCTCATGTTCCTCAGCCCCGACGCGTCGGCCCGCACATGGCCGGGACCGACGCCGTCATCCTCGATCCGCAGCAGGTACTCCGTCCCCTCGATGACCGAGGAGATCGACAGCTGATGCGCCTGCGCGTGCCGCAGCACGTTGGTCGCCGCCTCCTGCAGCAGGCGGAACAGCTGGTTGTGCTGTTCGGCGCTCAATTCGTCGTCCGGGGCCAGGTCCATGTCGATGATCAGCTCGGTCTGCCGCTGCAGCCCCTGCACGTAGTGCTGCACCGCCGCGGCGAAGCCGAAGTCGTCGAGCAACGGGGGCCGCAGGCTGGTGGCGATGCGGCGGGCGGCACCGATGACCTCGTCGGCGATGCCCAGCATCTCGTCCAGCATCGGCTCCCGCGCCGGCGCGATCTTGCGCGCCATCGACAGCGCCAGCATCTTCCCCGCCGTGCCCAGCTGGCCGAGCTGGTCGTGCACCTCGCGCGCCAGCCGGCGCCGCTCGGCCTCCACGCCGCGGTCCAGCTCCGCCGCGAAGCTCTGGATGCGCAGCAGCGCCTCGCTCAACTCCCGGGTCCGCTCGGCCACGGCCGTCTCCAGCTGCGCGTGGCTGTCGCGCAGCGCCCGCTCGGCGGCGTCACGCCGCTGGCGCTCCCGCCACAGGGCCACCAGCGCCGCCGCCACCATCACCCCGCCCGCCGGCGGCAGCACCTGCGCCAGCAGCGTGGTGCGCTCGGTCTGCCGGACCACCTCCACCTCGATCGCGTCGATGCGGCGCTGCTGCAGCGATTCCAGCCGCCCCAGCTCGCCGCGGATCTCGTCCATCAGCTGCTTGCCCGCCACGTAGGCCTGCACGTCCTTGAGCGCCGACTCGCCCAGCTTCCAGCGGTTGTCGATGTTGCTGGCGACCTGGCGCCGACGCTCGGCGATGAAGCGATCCAGGCGTTCGAACGCGGGTTGCTGCCGATCGCCGCTCAGGGCCAGGGCGTCCTTCAACGCGGCGTAGCGGCTGTCCAGCTCGCGCGTCGCGTTCTCATACGGTTCGAGGAAGGCGGCGTCGCCGGTGATCAGGAAGCCGCGCTGGCCGGTTTCCAGGTCGATCAACAGCCCGTTCAGATCGCTGATCAGCAATTGCGTGCGCAACGCATGGGCGCGGACGGCCTCCTGGCGCGTCAGATCGCCCAGACTGCGGTATTCGCTGTACGCGGTGGCCACGAAGGCGATACAGCCGGCGAGCAGCAAGCCCGCGGCCACCGGAAAGGTCTGCAAGCGCATGTAGGACCGGGCTCGAGCACCCGTGTTCAACTCACCCTGTGGAGACCGTCGTATTCCGGTGATGACAAGCGCCCGGCTCCACCCCACTGCTTCGGATCCTTCGATCCCTGGAACTCTCGCTCTCTCGCAATCGACAGGACGCGCCCTCTGCGGGGCGCGTTCACATGGCGCTAACGCTAGAGGGGCTGAGAGAGAAAAGCAAGTCCCGGCTTCGATGCCCGTGCCGGCAACGCCACGATGGCCATTGCCCGAACGGGTCTCGCGATGGGGCATTCCGCCAGCCATGCGGCGTACGGTGCCGGGGTCAGTCCTTGATCGAGATCGCCGGAGGCGACCGCGCGGGGCTCAGAAGAGCTCGACGTCGCTCAGCTGCTTGGCCTCGACCATGGTCCCCTGGGCGACCAGGGCGGCATGGCTCTGGACCTGGTTCCGGCCGGCGCCCTTGGCGTGGTAGACCGCCTTGTCGGCGCGCTCGAAGGCCGCGGCCGGCGAATCCCCGCCGCGGATCTGCGTGAAGCCGATGCTCACCGTGATGCGCCCCACCTGCGGGAAGGCGTACTGCGCGGTGTTGAGGCGGAAGCGCTCGAAGGCATGGGCCGCGTCGGCCTCGTCCTCGCAGCGCATCAGCACGACGAACTCCTCCCCGCCGAAGCGGTAGAGCAGGTCGTTGAAACGGAAGCTGCTGCGCATCAGGCGCGACAGCAGCAGCAGGACCTCGTCGCCGATCAGGTGACCGAAGCGGTCGTTGATCGACTTGAAGTGATCGATGTCGATCACGCCCAGCCAGTAGCGCGGATGGATCTCCGCGTGGCGGCGGTCGTCGCCGGCGCTGACGGGGGCCAGGCGATGCGGGAGCTCCGACACCGCCTTCAGGAAGCTCTCGTCGAAGGTCTTGCGGTTGAGCAGGCCGGTCAGCGTGTCGCGCTCGCTGTAGTCCAGCAGGCCCTGGAAGTTGTGATAGATCCGCAGCACGCTGGAGACCATGCGCTGGGCCTCGGCCTTGAGGCGGCGCGCGGTGTGCAGCTCCAGCACGCCGACGATCTCCCGCTCGGTGGCCAGCGGGAACAGCGTCACCCAGTCCTTGTCCTCGCGCTGCTGCAGCACGCTGCGCTGCGTCAGGCATTCGAGGCGGCGGGGGTGCTCGGCCAGGCGGGGGAGCGCGTCGGGATCGACCCAGAGCGAATCGGCGGTGGCCACCGCGTCGCCGGCGCGCAGCCGGGCACGGGTCAGCCAGCGTTGCTCGCCGGGCTCGCCGACGCAGCGGTAGATCGCCACGGCGACCAGGCCGCCGACGAGATCACGCAGCGCCGTGACCAGGGTGACGTCCATGACGTCCCGGTCACGGAACCCCGTCAGTTCGGCAAGATGATCGACGACCCCGGACATGGTGCTTGTTCGCTGCTCTTGTGGGGCATCGACCGCGTCCGGGAGTGTCCCGACGCCTATGCCCGCGCCGGCTTGCCGGCGGAATGGTGCGCAGTGTATCGGGCGATGAGTCCGAGCAGGTGCTCTTCGTCATAGGGCTTGCCCAGGTAGTCGTCGACGCCGAGTTGCTGCGCGTAATCGCGATGCTTCTGCGCGATCCGCGAGGTGATCATGATCACCGGCAGCGATGACAGGCGTGCGTCGGCCCGCAGGTTGCGCACCAGATCGAAGCCGTCCATGCGCGGCATCTCGATGTCCGACAGCACGACCGCCGGCAGCTCGTCGCCACCCAGCCGTTCCATCGCATCCAGACCGTCCTTGGCCAGCAGCACGCGGTAGCCCTCGCGCTCGAGCAGGCGCTGCGTCACGCGGCGCACCGTCAGCGAGTCGTCGACCACCATCACCAGGGGCGCGAGCTGGACCGGGGCCTGCTCGATCACGACCTGGCGCGCGGCTTCCGCCTCGTGCACGCGCTGCTGCGCGGCATGGCCGTAGCGGTTGGCCAGCGCCACCGGGTTGTAGATCAGCGCCACGTCGCCCGACGCCAGCAGGCTGATGCCGGCAAGACCCGGCACCTGCATCAGCTGCGGGCCGAGGTTCTTGATCACGACTTCCTGGTTGCCCAGCACTTCGTCCACGTGCAGCGCCAGGCGCTGCTGCGCGCTGTGCACCAGCGCCACCGGCACGGTCTTGCCCTGCGCGATGCCGCGGTCGCTGTGGTGCATCAGGCCGCCCAGCCAGTAGAAGGGCATGCGCTCGCCGGCGGCCGTCAGCGCGCCATCGGCGTAGGCCTGCTCGACCTGTTCGACGGACATGCGCTGCACCGACAGCATCAGGTTGGCGGGCACCGCGACCTTGCGGTCACCGTAGCGCAGCACCACGACCTGCGTCAGCGCGGTGGTCAGCGGGACGCGCAGCTCGAAGCTGGCGCCCTGCCCCGCGGTCGACTGGGTCAGCACGTAGCCGCCCAGCGTGTTCACCTCCGAGCGCACGACGTCCATGCCGACGCCGCGTCCGGCCATCTCGGTCAGCGCTTCCGCCGTCGAGAAACCGGGCTCGAAGATCAGGTCCATCAGCTGCGAGTCGTCCATCGCCTGACCCGGCTGGATCAGGCCCTGGCTCTCGCCGCGGGCACGGATGCGGCCCAGGTCCAGGCCGGCGCCGTCATCGCTGAAGCGGACCTGGATCTCGTTGCCTTCCTGATGCAGGCTCAGCACGATGCGGCCCGAGGCCGTCTTGCCGGCCTGCTGGCGGGTCTCGGGCGTCTCGATGCCGTGCACGACGCTGTTGCGCAGCAGATGCTCGAAGGCGCCCGTCAGACGCTCCAGCACCGCGCGGTCCAGTTCGACGCCGCCACCGCGGATCTCCAGCTGGGCTTGCTTGCCGCTCTCGCGGGCGGCCTGGCGGACGACGCGATGCAGACGCTCGGCGAGGCTGGAGTCGAACTCCACCATCCGCGTGCGCAGCAGGTCGTCCTGCAGCTCGCGCGTCAGGCGCGACTGGGCCGCCAGTTCATCCTCGCCGGCCGCGACGTTGCGCTGCAGACCGCGCTGCACGGTCGCCACGTCGTTGACCGACTCCGCCAGCATGCGGGTCAGTTCCTGGAAGCGGGTGTAGCGGTCGAACTCCAGCGGGTCGAAGTCCTTGCCGGTCGCCTGCGCGGCTTCCTGGCGGGCGGCGATGCGGGCCTCGGCCTGCAGCTCCAGCTCGCGCAGCTGCGTGCGCAGACGCTCCAGGTTGTCGTCCAGGTCGGACAGCGAGGTCCGCATCTGCCCCAGCTCGGACTCCAGACGCGCGCGGCGGATGGAGACCTCGCCGGACAGCGCGGCCATGCGTTCCAGCAGCACGCCACGCACGCGCACCTGCGCGGCAGGGGCCACCGGGGCGCTTTCCAGCGGCTGACCCAGGTCGGCGATCTCGCTGAAGTGGGCCCAGTCGATCTCGATGTCGGGCGCGGGCACCGGCGCGGCCACGGGCGCGGCGATCACCGGCTCGGGCAGCGCCTCGGGGGCGCTCGCGGTCATCGGTTCGGCCGGCTCGGCGTGCTCGGCCGCTTCCGGGGCGTGCGTCGGCTCGGCCTCGGCCGGGGCATCGCCCACGGCGGCCGGGATCGCGTCCGAGCCCTCGGCGGGCGCCAGCACGGTCTCGACCGCGGCGGTCGCCGGGAGGGGCGCGGGCAAGTCCACGACCGGCTGCGCGGCGGGCGCCATCGGCGCCGGCACCACCGGCTGCGGATCGCGCCAGTTGCGCTGCAGCGTGGTGAAGCTGTGCTCCAGCGCGTCGCCGGCGTCCTGCAGCGCGAGCAGTTGCTCGAAGCGCGGCTCGCCGTCGCCGATCAGGCGCTCGATCTGCGATTCCAGCTGGTGGGCCTGCTCGCCCAGGCGCATCGCGCCGGCCAGACGGGCGCCACCCTTGAAGGTGTGCAGCACCCGCATGCAGGCGGCGGCGCGGCTGCCGTCCGCGGGCGTCGCGGCCCACTCGCGCAGCGCGGCGTGCAGCTCGCCCAGCAGGTCCTCGGCCTCTTCCTCGAAGATCGGCATCAGCTCCGGCTCGATCTGGTCGGGCTCGCTGAAGTCGAAGTCCTCGTCGGCGGCCTGGGCCGCGTGCGCGACGAAGCTCGCATGCTGCGTGTCGGGCGTCGGCGCCGCGAAGGGCTCGATCGACGCGGCCGACAGGTCGTTCAGCGCGGACGGGAGCGCGGCGGTCGACACCTCCTGCAGCGACATGGCCAGCAGGCCGGCGTCGCTGTCGGCATGGCCGTCCGGGAGCGGCGCGCCCGGTTCGAAGGCATGCAGCTCGGCCATCAGCGCGGGCTCGGCTTCCTTCAGGAAACCGGCGGCGAACTGGTGCAGCAGGCGACGGATCTCGTCGGAGGCGCGCGGGAACAGCGTCGGGTCGCGGACCTCGTGCCCCTGCGCGCGCTCGAGCGCATGCTCCAGCGCGCGGGCCAGCCCGGACAGGTCGTCGAAGCCGACCGTCGCGGCGCTGCCGGCCAGGCCGTGGGCCAGGGCCTCGGCATCGGCGGGCAGCGGGGCCTGGGGCAGCAGCGACCACTCGCTGAGCTCGACCTGCAGACGGCGCGAACGCTCGTCGGCCTCGTTCAGGAAGATGTTGAACAGCGCGATGCTGATGCGCAGCGGGCCGATGACCTTGACGCCCTCGTCCGATTCCTCGGCGGGCTCGTCCTCGTAGGCTTCCGGCGGGATGACCGCGGTGCCGCCGACCAGGCTCAGCGCCGGCGCGGCATGCGCGGGGGACGGGGTCCCCAGATCGAGGTCGGGCAGTTCCAGCTCGGACAGGCTGCGCGGCAACAGGCCGTCCACCGGCGTGGGCGACTCCGCGTCGTGCTCGCCCGCGTGGGCGGAATCGGCCGCGTCGGCGGCCGGCGCGTCGTGGATCAGCTCCTGCGCCAGGTCCAGCGTCAGCGCGACGGCCGGCGCCTCGACCGCGGGCGCGGCTTGCGTGTTCAGGTCGGACAGGTCCAGCAGGTCCAGCGTCGGCTCATCGACGACGGGTTCCGGCGCCAGGTCCAGCGGCATGGCCTCGGTCGGCTCGATGTCCAGCAGCGGCGCGTCCTCCGGCCAGCCCGGGGGCAGGTCCAGCCCCGCGGTCGGTTCCAGCGCCACCGTCGGCTCGGCATGGAAGTCCGGGGCGGCCAGGTCCAGGGTCTCGATCGGGGCGAGCGGCTCGATCAGCTCGGCGGGCTCGACCACCTCGGCCACCGTGGGCAGCGCCAGGGTCTCGTCCAGCGTGGGCGCCGCGGCGGTGACCGCCGGCAGGTCGACCAGCTCGACGACGTCCACCACATCGACCACGTCGACGAGGTCCGTCGGCACGGCCGGCTTCAGCGCGGCCAGGTCGACCGTGCTGTCGAGTTCCGGCAGCGCCTGGGTCAGCTCGGGGATCTGCGGGGCGGTCTCGGCGTGCAGCGCCTGCGGCAGATCGGCCGGGAACTCCAGCGGCAGCTCGGTGAGCTCGGCGGCGGCGGCCGCGCCGCTCACGGCCTGCGGCAGGCCCAGGTCGGTGACGATGTCCAGGTCGGGCATCGGCAGCGGGTCGACGTCCAGGCCCGGCAGTTCGAGCGCGGGCAGGTCCAGCGACGGCAGCTCCTCGGCCAGACCGTGGGACGAGGACGCATCCAGCGTCGCCAGCAGGTCCAGCGCGGCCTGCTCGTCGGGCGTCGGCGCGGCCGCGGCCGTCTCGCCGGTCAGCGTCGGATCGGAGAGGTCGGTCAACTCGCCCAGGTCGCCCAGGGCCAGGTCGGAGACCTCCAGCGTCGCCGGCAGTTCGGCGACCTCGATGACTTCGCCCAGGTCGGGCAGTTCGCCCAGGTCCAGCAGTTCGACCGCGTCGGGGTCGACCGGCGCGGCATGCGCGGTCGGGGCCTCGTGCGGCTCATGGGCCTCGGGAACCGGGAGCGTCTGCGGCAGGGCCAGGTCGACCGCCTCGGCGGCCACGGCCAGCGACAGCGGCACCGCGGCCTGCGCCTCGGGCGTCGGGATCGCGGCGGCGGAAGCGGCCAGCGGCTGATAGCGGTTCTCGAGCCGCAGCGCATCGGCGGCGGCGCGGAACGGGGCGCTGTGATAGCCGTGCGGACGGCCTTCGCCGATGGCGCTCGCCCAATCCTGGAAGGCGTCCAGCGCCTCGTTGCTGAAGCGCAGCAGGTCCTGGTCCGCCTGCGGGTGCTCCGACAGGCGGTGGTTGTAGAGCTGCTCGCAGGCCCAGCCGGCTTCGCCGAACTCGTTCAGCCCGACCATGCGCGAGCTGCCCTTGAGCGTGTGGAACGCGCGCCGCACCGTCGTCAGCTGCTCCTTGTCGGAGCCGTTGCGGGCCAGCGCGGACAGCGCCTCGCGCGCGGTCGCGACGACCTCGCCCGCCTCTTCCAGGAAGATGCCCAGCATCTCCTCGTCGATGGCCTCCTCGGCCTGCGGGATCGGGGCGCTGGGCGCGGGAGCGGGCGGCGCCAGGGGGGCGGCGGCCTCGATGAACTGCTGCAGCGACTCGACGGCCTGGCTGCCGCCGGCCGCGTCGCCCGCGGACAGCAGCTGTTGCTGCGCCTGCTGCGCGGCCTGCGCCAGGCCGAGGTCGTCGGCGGCGCGGGCTTCGTGCGAGATGCGTTCCAGGTCGCGCGCCAGGTCCTCGGCCGGACGGTCGCCCTGGGCGACGGCCTGCGCGGTCGCCTGCAGCTGATCCAGCAGCTGCGGCTTGGCGGCTTCCTCGGCGGCGGCCAGCTCGCGCGCATGGGCGCGCTGCTCGCTCTCGCGGCCGACCAGCGATTGCAGCAGGCCGGCGTCCTCGTCGAAGCGGAACATGCGCTTGGCCAGTTGCGGCTGGACGCTGAGCATGTCGATCAGGAAGCCGACCGCGCCCAGGTTGTGGGCCAGGCGGTCGAACTGCGCCTGCGGACCGGCCAGCGAGGGGTCGACCTCGGTGTTGGCCAGCTCGTCGACCTGGTCGCGCATGCGCAGCATGGCCTGGGCGGCCTGCGCCAGGCCCAGCACGCTGAACACGCCACGCATGGCCTGCAGCTGGTTGGGGACGGGGATCAGCAGCTCGCGCTTGGACGGGTCACGGAAGTACTCGTCGCACTGGCGCTCGACCTCGGACAAGCTGGCGCGCAGCTCGTGCACGACCGAACCCAGGGTCTGGCGGTCGGCGACGCGGCGGTACAGCTCCTCCATCCAGGCTTCGAGCGGGAGCGGTGCCTCGCCGTGGCCGACGGATTCGATGCGGCGGGCCAGGCTCTTGACGCGCTCGGCCTGCTCCGGCTGGTCGAAGGCCTCGTCCTCGAGGGCCGCCTCCAGGTACAGCATGCAGGTGGCGATCTCCATCGCCAGCGCGGGCGACGGGGCCTGCCCCGAGCGCAGCGTGGTGACGACGGCGCGGCGCAGCGTGTCGCCCAGCACTTCACCGCTGGGGAAGAGCTTCTGCAGGGACTCGGCGACGTTGGCGAACTGCTCGTTCAGGCCGCCCAGGCGATGGGTCTCGCCCTCGGCGGCCGAGGCCCAGGATTCCTTGGCCGCGGCGACGCGGCGCTTGGCGTTGGCGACCCAGGTCGGGTCGATGCGGCCCAGCGTGTCGTCGCGGTAGTCGACCGCCTGCGCTTCCACCAGGCCGTAAGCAAGCTGCACCGCTTCGAGGCGCGGGGCGCTGCCGGGCGCGGGCTGCCTGGACGCGGCGGCGAAGAACAGCAGGTCCTTGGCCAAGCGCTCCGACGGGGCGGCGTCGCTGCCGGCGCGCAGCTGCGCCAGCAGGCGCGAGCCCAGGCGTTTGACCAGGGTGTCCACCGGGAGCAGGCCGCGCGATTGGGCCTCGAACTGGCCGGCGGCCAGCATCCAGAGGGTGCGGGCGTTGGGCAGCGATTGGGTCAGCGCCAGGCCGGCGCACAGGTCGCTCAGCAGCTGGCCCTGGCCGGGGGCCGGGGCGCGCATCTGCTTGAGCAGCAGCGTCTCGAAGGGACCGCGCATCTGCTCGGCGCTCAGCGCGCGCACGGCGTGGTCCAGCGGCAGCTCGCGCCAGCGGAATTCCTCGGTCCACAGGTCGGCCGGGTGAATCCGGCCCGCGCCGTTGAGTTCCTGCAGCGACTGATAGGCCGGGAACAGCGCCAGCGAGCTGGGCTGGCCACCGGCCAGGGTCTTGGCGATGAAGGCCAGCACGGCGAAGTCGGCGCGCTCGACGGCCTCGACCTCGGCGATGGTCACCGCGTTGGGGGATTCGGCCAGCCGGAACAGCGTGGCCTCGGCCGCGCGCAGCAGCTGCGCGGCGGCGGGCAGGCTGACCACGGCCAGCACGCCGGCGGCCTGGTGCATCTGCTGGGCAGCGCCCTGCAGCGCGGGGCTGGGTTGGCCGTCGCCGCCGGTCAGGGTCGATGACCGCGCATCGGCATCGCGCAGCACGCGGCGAAGGGCCTTGTGCACCGATTCCAGCGTGCGGCGCAGTTCCTCCTGGACCCAGGCCAAGGGGCTCAGGTCGGCGGGGAACTCGGATTCGCGCGTAAGGTCCATGCTCGCTCTTTGTTGTCGCTCTTGTCTCGCCGTCTTCCCTGCTCGGGCGCGCGGGCCGCTCCTCGGCCTCGCCTGCCCGTCCTCTGGATCAGACGACCTTGAATCGGGCCACCGACTGCTTCAGCGCCTCGGCGGACCGCGACAGCTCGTGCACCATCTGCGCCGTCGACCGCGTGCCCTCGGAGGTCTGCTCGGTCACCGCGAAGATGTGCTGGATGTTGGCGCCGACCTCGTTGGCGGCGCGCGCTTCGTTCTGCGCGACCGACGAGATCTGCGCGATCAGGTCGTCCAGGCGCCGGGACACCGAGTCGATGTCCTCCAGCGCGCGGCCGGCCGCGTCGGACAGCTTCGTGCCCTCGACCACGCCCAGCGTGGACCGCTCCATGGCGGCCACCGCGTCGTGCGTGTCGGTCTGAATGGTCTTGACCAGCGCCGCGATCCGGCGCGTCGCGTCGGCGGAACGTTCCGCCAGACGCTGCACTTCTTCCGCCACCACCGAGAAGCCGCGACCGGCTTCACCGGCGGACGCCGCCTGGATGGCCGCGTTCAGCGCCAGCACGTTGGTCTGCTCGGTAATGTCCGAGATCAGCTCGGTGATCTCGCCGATCTCCTGCGAGGACTCGCCCAGGCGCTTGATGCGCTTGGACGTTTCCTGGATGTGGTCGCGGATCTGGTTCATACCGCCGATGTTGTTCTGCATGGCCTGCAGACCCTGCTCGGCGGCTTCCCGGGACTGGCGCGCCACGTCGGCGGTCTGTTGCGCCTGCGCGGACACGTCGTTGATCCGGTGCGCCATCTGCAGCACGGCCTCGCCGGTGGCGCGGATCTCGTGCAGCTGTTCGGTCGAGGCGGCCAGCAGCTCGGTCGAGGTCTGGTCGACCTGAGCCGTCGTGTCCGTCACCCGGACCGCCGTGGTCTGCACCTGGTGCACCAGCGTGCGCAGCTCTTCCACGGTGTAGTTCACCGAGTCGGCGATCGCGCCGGTGATGTCCTCCGTCACCGTGGCCTGGTGCGTCAGGTCGCCTTCCGCGACCGTCTGCAGCTCGTTCATCAGTCGCAGAATCGCGGCCTGGTTGGCGTCGTTGACGCGCTTGGCCTCCTGCTCCTGGGCCTCGGCCTCGCGGCGCTGTTCTTCGGCCAGCTGCGCGCGGCGTCCCTGGTCCGTCACGTACAGGCGCAGGAAACCGACCGCGCCCAGGATCAGCAGCGCCAGCGAGGCGACCATGCCGATCAGCAGCAGCGGGTTCAGGCCGCCGGCCGACTCCAGGCCCTGCGACAGCTCGTCCAGGTCCTTGCGCAGCACTTCGCTGTCGTTGAGGATCGCCGTCTGCGCTTCCCGCGCGGACACCAGGCCCTGCAGGTTGGACAGGATGGCGGTGGCCTGCGTGCGGGTCTGGTCGTACTGGGTCAGCAGGACCTTCAGGCGCTCGCGCACCTGCGCGTCCTTGGCGCCGTTCAGGTGCAGCTCGGGGTTGCCGTTGAGCAGCGCCTGGGCGATCTCGCGGAAGGCGTTCAGGTCCTTGCCCAGCAGGAAGACGGCCTCGGGGCTCACGCCTTCCTGCGTCAGGAATTCGTTGGCGGACTTGCCGATGCGCTGGGTCAGCATCACCAGCTGGCCGACCGCGGCGACTTCGCCGGTCGGGGCCGAGCTCTGCAGCGACAGCGAGGCCACGGCCTCGGCGCTTTCCAGCAGGTCGGACGATTGCCGGTTGATGGCGCGCAGCGCGGCGCCGACCTGCGTCAGCACCTTCTCCTGGGCCAGCATGACCTTGGTGTTCTTGTCGGCGCGGGCGACCATGGGGGCGATGCGCTCGAGCGTCGCGTCGACCGAGCCCGGGGCCTTGGCCAGATCGCCGCTGCCGTCGCGCAGCGAGCCGATCACGCCGGTCAGCACGTCCGACGCTTCCTTCATCTCGGGGAAGGCGTTCTTGTTGCCCAGCAGCGCGGTCGAGACCGCCTTGGCCAGTCGCTGCGACTGCATGGCCGCCTGACCGGCGCCGCGCACCTGCGCCGCGGAACGGTTGCCGCCGACCAGCGACATCGTCACCGTCAGCGTCGTGCCGATCAGGCCGGCCGCGACCAGCGCGGTCAGCAGGCCGGTGCGGCGGGCCTCGGGGGCCTTCACGGCCGGCATCGGGGTCGGCGCTTCCGGGGCGGTGGCCGACGGCTGGTAGCCGGCGTTCGTGTCCTGGAATTCCGGGGTCGGCTGGGCCGTCGTGATGATCGAGGGCTGGAAGTCCTGGGTGTCGTCGGTGCCCGGCCCCGTCTGCTCGGTGGTCGGTCCCGCGTCGATGTCGACGTCCGCCTTGCCCTCGTTCTTGCCCTTGTTCTTGATCTTGTCCAGGAAGCTCATCTCACCCTCGTTTGGTCGTTTCTTCGTTCGGGACCCGGAACGGGACCGTCGCCTCGCCGTGTGGCGCTCAGTTCAACACGATGCGCAGGAACTGGGGATGCTGCGCGAGCGCATCCAGATCCAGCACCTGCCAGCGCCGGCCCTCCCCGTCGCGCATGCGCGCCGGGGCGAAGTCCGGATGGCCGGGCGTGTCGGGCTCGGCCTGGAGTTGTTCGTCACCGCGCAGCCCCAGCAGCTGGTCCACCAGCAGCGCGCAGTTGATGCCCAGTTCCGGGCTGACCGACACCAGCCGGTGGGCCGTGGTCAGCGCCGTCGGGCCGCGCAGGCCCAGGAAGGCGGACAGGTCCACCACCGTGTGCAGTCCGCCGCGCAGGTTCGCGACGCCCAGCATCCAGGGTTGTGTGTAGGGGACGGGTTGCAGCGGGACCGGCGTGAAGATCTCGCCGGACTGCTTCAGCGGGAGCAGCAGCCCCAGGCCGGCGCACTCGACGGCCAGCCAGCTGGCGGCCTGAGGCGCCTCGCGCGCCGCCTGCATGCGCTGCGCCAGCCGTTGTTGAAGTTCGCGCAGCGCTTGCTTGTTGGCCATGATGGTGTCAGCCCAGCGCCTTGATCTTGGCCAGCAGTTCCTCGGCCTTGACGGGCTTGACGACGTAGTCGCGCGCGCCCTGGCGCATGCCCCAGACCTTGTCGGTTTCCTGGTTCTTGCTGGTGCACATGATCACGGGCACGTCGGCGTAGCGCTCGTCGCGAGTGATGGCGCGGGTCAGCTGGAAGCCGTTCTGGCCGGGCATGACCACGTCCATCAGGATCAGGTCGGGCTTCTCCTCGGCCAGACGCTTCATCGCCTCTTCGCCGTTCTCGGCGGTGCGCACGGAAAAGCCGCGCTTGCCGAGCATGTCGCTCAGCGCGTGCAGCTCGGTCTTCGAATCATCGACCAGCAGGATCTTTTGGATGGGCATGAGAACTCCCCTTGTGGCGCCCCGGGACGGCTGGCGGCCTTGTCGGATGTGGGCGTCGTTGGGTGTTGTGGAAACTGGGCTTGGGAGCGGACGCGGGCTCAGGCCTCGCGCCGGTGCTGTTGGACCGCCTGCAGCAGCTGGTCCTTGGTGAAGGGCTTGGTCAGGTAGTCCTGCGATCCCACCATCCGGCCACGCGCCTTGTCGAACAGGCCGTCCTTGGAGGACAGCATGATCACCGGGACGTTGGAGAACTGCGGGTTGCGCTTGATGATCGCGCAGGTCTGATACCCGTCCAGGCGCGGCATCAGGATGTCGCAGAACACCAGGTCGGGCTGGTAGTCGCTCAGCTTGGCCAGCGCGTCGAAGCCGTCCTCGGCGAGCACGACCTCATGGCCGCCCTGCTTCAGGAAGATCTCGGCGCTGCGGCGGATCGTGTTGCTGTCGTCGATGACCAGCACCTTGGTCGCCGTGCGGGGGCTCGCGCTGGATTCCAAGCTGTTCTCCGTATTGTTCAGACGTTGGTTGTCAGAGAAATTTCAGGATCGCGACAGAAGTTCGGTCCCTTCCGGGGTCGGCCGCGATGATCGATGACAGGACGATCGGCCGGCGCCCGGAAGTGGGGGTCAGATCTGGACCATTTCGAAGTCCTCCTTGCGGGCGCCGCATTCGGGACAGGTCCAGTTCATGTCGACATCCTCCCAACGCGTGCCGGCGGCGATGCCGTGCTCGGGGTCCCCCGCGGCCTCGTCATAAATCCAGCCGCAGATCAGGCACATCCAGGTCCTTGCTTCGCTCACGATGGGTTGACTTTGCATCACTACAATGATCGAAAGATTGTAGCCACGCCCCCCGGGCCGATCGGAGGGCAGAAGTACCGATGAAACAACAGTCGATAGCGGTGCTTCTTCACATCCCGCGCATCAGTTCACGGCTTCGCGCCACCTATTCATGAGCCGCCCAGACCTCTCATCGCAAGACCCCCACGACGCCGTCGACGACGAGCAGGAATCCCCCCCGCCCGCCTGCGTGATGAGCTTCAACGCCAGCGACCCCAGCGGCGCGGGCGGCAGCGCCGGTGACGTCGCGACCATCGCGGCCATGGGCGCGCACGCGCTTCCGGTGGTGACGGCCATCGTCATGCGCGACACGGCGGAGGTCTTCGACCACCACACCCTGGACGGCGACGTGATCGTCGAGCAGGCCCGCTCGATCCTGGAGGACGTCCCGGTCGCCGCCTGGAAGGTCGGTTTCCTGGGCAGCGCCGAGGGCATCTCGTCGGTGGCGGAAGTGCTGTCCGACTACCCCGACACCCCGCTGGTGGCCTATCTGCCCAGCATCTCCTGGCTGGACGAGGAGCAGCAGCAGAGCTACCTGGACGCCTTCCGCGAGCTGGTGCTGCCGCAGACGCTGGTCCTGGTGGGCAACCACAAAACGCTGAGCGACTGCCTGCTCCCGGACTGGGACGCCGACCGCCCGGCCTCCCCGCGCGAGCTGGCCGTGGCCGCGCACCAGCATGGCGCCGCGCACGTCCTGGTGACCGGCATCGGCCTCCCGAACCAGTTCATCGACAACGTCCTGGCCGGCCCGCAGGGCGCCATCACGGGCGAGAAGTTCGAGCGCTTCGAGGCCAGCTTCGTGGGCGCCGGCGACACGCTGTCCGCCGCCCTGGCCGCGCTGCTGTCGGTCGGCTCCGAGCCGCACGACGCGGTGGGCGAGGCCCTGGCGTTCCTGGACCAGTCGCTGGAGGCGGGCTTCCGCCCCGGCATGGGCAACGTGGTCCCGGACCGCTTCTTCTGGGCGCTGCCGCCCGGCGAGGAAGGCGAGGACGGCCAGCCGCTGCCCGCCTCGGCCACGGCCGCCGAGGAAGCCCCGATGGACGAGCCGCCCAGCCGCGGCGGCCCGCGCCGCATCCACTGACCCCGCGCCCGCGCCCACCCACGCGCCGCGCGGCGACCCTCGAGTAGTACGGACCCGATCCCATGAGCCAGAACGAGACCCTGTTCGCCCGCGCCCAGCGCGTCATTCCCGGTGGCGTGAACTCGCCGGTGCGCGCCTTCCGCGCGGTCGGCGGCACGCCGCGCTTCATCACGCGCGGTGAAGGCGCCTACATCGTCGACGCCGACGGCAAGCGCTACATCGACTACATCGGCTCCTGGGGCCCGATGATCCTGGGCCACGGCCATCCGGCCGTGCTGGAGGCCGTGCAGAAGGCCGTGCTGGAGGGCTTCTCCTTCGGCGCCCCCACCGAGCGCGAGGTCGAGCTGGCCGAGGAGATCCTGGCCCTGGTCCCGAGCTGCGAGCAGGTCCGCCTGGTCAGCTCCGGCACCGAGGCCACGATGAGCGCCATCCGCCTGGCGCGCGGCGCGACGCACCGCAGCAAGTTCATCAAGTTCGAGGGCTGCTATCACGGCCACACCGACGCCCTGCTGGTGAAGGCGGGCTCGGGCCTGGCGACCTTCGGCCATCCGACCTCGGCCGGCGTCCCCGAGGAGACCGCGCAGCACACCATCGTGCTGGAATACAACAACGTCGCCCAGCTCGAGGAAGCCTTCGCGCTGCACGGACCGGAACTGGCCTGCGTGATCATCGAGCCCATCGCCGGCAACATGAACTTCGTGCGCGCCAGCGTCCCCTTCATGACCCGCTTGCGCGAGCTCTGCCGCCAGCACGGCGCCCTGCTGGTGCTGGACGAGGTGATGACCGGCTTCCGCGTCGGCCTGCGCAGCGCGCAGGGCCTGTACGCCGACCTGATCCCGGGCTTCGTGCCCGACATCAGCGTGTTCGGCAAGGTCATCGGCGGCGGCATGCCGCTGGCCGCCTTCGGCGCCAGCCGCGAGATCATGCGCCACCTCGCCCCGCTGGGCGGCGTCTACCAGGCCGGCACGCTGTCGGGCAACCCGGTGGCCACCGCCTGCGGCCTGGCGACCCTGCGCGAGCTCAAGAAGCCCGGCGTCTTCGACGCGCTGGCCGCCCGCACCCAGCGCCTGGTCGACGGCCTGAAGGCCGTGGCGGCCGAGAACGGCGTCCCGTTCAGCGCGGATTGCCAGGGCGGCATGTTCGGCTTCTTCCTGCTCCCCGAACTGCCCCAGAACTACACGACCGTCATGACCACGGACAAGGAGCGCTTCAACCGCTTCTTCCACGGCATGCTGGATGCCGGCGTCTATCTGGCCCCGGCCCTGTACGAGGCCGGCTTCGTCTCCGCCGCCCACACCGACGCCGACATCGACGCCACGCTGGACGCCGCCCGCCGCGCCCTGCGCTGAGCCCCTTCCCCGACGGGTCGGGACCGCGGCCCCACCCGTCAGGCGGCGTGCCCGGGTCGTCGCAGGAATTTCACCTCGCGACAGGCATTACCCTTGCTTACCGTTTGGTACAGCAGCTGAGAGAGAGACATGCATATCCACATCCTTGGCATCTGCGGCACCTTCATGGGCGGGCTGGCGGCGCTGGCGCGCGAGGCCGGCCACACGGTCACCGGCTGCGACGCCAACGTCTATCCGCCGATGTCGACGCAGTTGGAGGCCCTCGGGATCGAGCTGATCCAGGGCTTCGGCGCGGAGCAGCTCTCGCTCAAACCGGATCTGTTCGTCGTCGGCAATGTGGTGACGCGCTCGTCGGAAGGCCGCTTCCCGCTGATGGAAGCCATCCTGGACGCCGGCCTCCCCTACACCAGCGGCCCGCAATGGCTGGCCGAGCACGTCCTGCAGGGCAAGCACGTGCTGGCCGTCGCGGGAACGCACGGCAAGACCTCGACGACCTCCATGCTGACCTGGATCCTGGAAGCGGCGGGCCTGGCGCCCGGCTTCCTGATCGGTGGCGTCCCTCAGAACTTCGGTGTCTCCGCGCGCCTGGGCGGCGGGAAGTACTTCGTCATCGAGGCCGACGAGTACGACACCGCCTTCTTCGACAAGCGCAGCAAGTTCGTCCATTACCGGCCGCGCACGGCCATCCTGAACAACCTCGAGCACGACCACGCCGACATCTTCCCGGACCTGGCCGCCATCGAGACCCAGTTCCACCATCTGGTGCGGACGGTGCCGCCGTCGGGCCGGCTGGTGGTGAACGCCCGCGAGGAGGCGCTGCAGCGCGTGCTCTCGCGCGGCTGCTGGAGCGAGGTGCAGCGCTTCGGCGCCCGCAAGGAAGAGCCCGGCGCGCTGCGCGCTCGCGGCGAGCCGACGTCCTTCGACGTGCTGCGCGGCAGCCTGAAGGTCGGACACGTGACCTGGGAACTGCTGGGGGAGCACAACCAGCTCAACGCGCTGGCCGCGATCGCGGCGGCGGAGCACGTCGGCATCGACCCCGAGAAGGCGGCCGAGGCGCTGAGCAGCTTCAAGAACGTGCGCCGCCGGCTGGAGCTGCGCGGCGAGGTCCGGGGCATCAAGGTCTACGACGACTTCGCGCATCACCCGACCGCGATCCACACCACCATCGACGGCCTGCGCCGCCGCATCGCCCCGCAGGAGCGCATCCTGGCGGTCTTCGAGCCGCGCTCCAACACGATGAAGCTGGGCACCATGAAGGCGCAGCTCCCCTGGGCGCTGGAGGAAGCCGACCTGAGCTTCTGCAACCAGGAAGGCCTGACCTGGGACGCGGCCGAGGCGCTGGCCCCGCTGGGCGAGCAGGGGCTGGTCGGCGCCGATGTCGATGCGCTGGTGGCCATGGTCAAGCGCGCGGCCAAGCCCGGCGACCACGTGCTGTGCATGAGCAACGGCGGTTTCGGCGGCATCCACGAAAAGCTGCTGGACGCGCTGAAGTAAACCGGCGATCCTGCGCCCGCGCCGTGCCGGGCGGTTTTCCGCGCCCCGGCACGCATGCTGGGGTCGGTTCTTGCCTACCCCGCCGATATTCGACAGTTCCCGAGGAGCGACGAGACGATGAGTGGTCCTGGCAAGCTGGTGCCCGCGCTGCAGAACCGGTCCTTCCTGTGCCTGCTGGCGCTGGTGACCGTGGCGTTCGGCTGGATCCTGTGGCCGATGCTGAGCGCGGTCCTGTGGGGGGTGGCGCTGGCCATCGTGTTCCAGCCGCTATATCGCAAGCTGCTGCGCAAGACGAAGCGGCCCGGCGTGGCGGCCGGGCTCTCGATCGTGGTGATCCTGCTGCTGGTCGTGCTCCCGCTGACCTACGTCATGGGCGCGCTGGTGAAGGAGGCCTCGGTCGTCTTCGAGATGGTCAAGAGCGGCAAGTTCAACTTCGGCACCTATGTCGCCCAGATCTACGCGGCGCTGCCGGGCTGGCTGCTGGAGCTGCTCGAGCGCCTCGGTCTGCATGACCTGTCCAACCTGCAGGAGAAGCTGGGCAGCGCGCTGAACCAGGGCAGCCAGTTCATGGCGACCAAGGCGCTGGGCTTCGGCCAGGACACCTTCGACTTCCTGGTGAGCTTCTGCGTGATGCTCTACCTGCTGTTCTTCCTGCTGCGCGACGGCGAGCAGCTCTCGGCCCGCATCCGCGACGCGCTGCCGCTGCAGGACTCCTACAAGCGCCAGCTCGGCGAGAAGTTCCGGACGGTGATCCGCGCGACGGTCAAGGGCAACATCGCGGTGGCCGCGATCCAGGGCGCGCTGGGCGGCCTGGCCTTCTGGGTGCTGGGCATCCACGCGCCCGTGCTGTGGGCAGTGCTGATGGCCTTCCTGTCGCTGCTCCCCGCGGTGGGCGCGGCGCTGGTCTGGGGCCCGGTGGCGATCTACCTGCTGTCGACCCACCAGATCGCCTCGGGCGTGGGCCTGCTGTTCTTCGGCACGGTGGTGATCGGGCTGGTGGACAACCTGCTGCGGCCGCTGCTGGTGGGCAAGGACACCAAGATGCCGGACTACATCGTGCTGCTGTCGACGCTGGGCGGCATGTCGGCCTTCGGCATCAACGGCTTCGTGATCGGGCCGCTGTTCGCGGCCATGTTCATCGCCGTCTGGGACATCGTGGCCGCCGAGCGGCGGTATCCGGTCGGGGACAGGGATACATGACGGGCTGACCGCCCCTCCCGATCACGGCGCCTCTTGGCGCCGTTTTCGTTCGTGGCGCCAAAGGGTTCCAAGGAGAACCGTCAGGCGGCATGACGGCCCTCATCAGACCCATAGAGAAAGGCCGGCATTGCCGGCCTTTCGCTTGGAGGCTGGAGAGGCCCGATCACCAGGACCGGGCCGCCCCCGCGCCATCAAGTGCGCGTCATCGACGCCTTCAGCACGTTGCTGATCAGGTCCAGGCTCTCGGCCAGGTGGGCACGGGTCTCGATCGAGCCCTTGCCCTGCGCCGCGCGCAGCTCCGATTGCAGTTGCACCGCGTTCAGGCGCAGCACGGCATAGGCTTCCGCGAACTGGCCCGACGCCGCGCCGCCGCGCGTCAGGTTGGCCTGCAGACGGCGCAGGTACTCGCGCTGCAGGTTGCGACGCAGCGGATCGATCTCCGCGCCGGTCTTGAGCTCGCTCCAGATCGACGATTGCAGCGTCGAGTAGACCTCGTGGATCGAGATCAGGCCCTTGCGCTGCGCTGCCGGCACGTAGTTCGGCAGCTCGATCAGGCGGATGGCCGTCTGCGCCTGCAGCAGGCGATCCAGCGCGTTCAGCTGCACCCGCGACACCGCCGCCGGGATGCTGACGAAACCGCGGTTGTTGAAGTCCACGTAGTCCGCGGTGATCGAGGTCAGGAACTCCGGCTTGAAGCGGAAGCTGTCCGCGCTGAACAGGCCCGAAGCCAGGAAGCGCAGCGCCTCGCGCTGCTTGGCCGGATCGACCGGACGCTGGGCCGGCGTGGCCGCGCCCGGGACGTCGCGGGTCGTGATCATGCCGCCCACGTACTTGCCCACCAGCTCCGACGCGCGGCCCAGCTGGTTGAAGCCGCTCTGCAGCTGGCGACGCTGGCGCAGCGGATCGTCGCCGGCCTCGGGCTTGCGGGCCTGCACGCGCGACCACATCTCCTGCGTCAGCTTCAGGCGCTTCTTGTAGTAGGCCAGCGGATCGTCGCCCAGGTCGAAGCGGTTGATCATCGGATCCATGCCGTCGATCGGACCGAAGCCGCCCGCGTCGTAGTCGTCCGCGTAGGCATGGCCCGGCAGCGTGTTCTGCGACGCGATGCGCAGCAGCTCGGCGGCCTCGGCCTCCTTCGGGACCTGTTTGTAGGCGTACTCGATCGCCCAGTAGTCGTAGGCGCCCAGCGTGGTGTTGTTGTAGGTGGTCGGCGCCTCGCCCTCCAGCGGGATGTTGTAGGCGTTGTAGTCCATCACCGAGGCCGACAGGCCGTGCGCGTCGGTCCAGGCCTTGTCCTTGAGCTGCGCCTGCGTGACCTGCGTCGAGGCCTTGAAGTTGTGCTTCAGACCCAGCGTGTGACCCACCTCGTGCATGATCACGTCCTTGATCCGCGCCTGGATGAAGGCGTCGGCCTCGGGACTGTCCGGCGCGATGTCGCCGCGTGCCTCCAGCACGTCCAGCGCGAATTCCATCTCCGCCGCGGCGTCCTGCGCATAGGTGCAGTAGGTCGCGTTGCGACCTTCGCGCCAGCCCTGGTTCAGCGCCGCGAGCGCATGCGCCTCGCTGATCGAGGCGACCTCGCCGGTGGACGTCGAGCCCATGCCGCGCGGCACGTCCTCGGTGATGAAGGCGCGGCCGCCGCGGCTGAACACGTCGCTCATGCCGATGTCGGCGTCCAGGATCTCACCGGTGCGCGGATCGACATGGCTGGGGCCGATGGCGAAGCCCACGTCCGAGCCCACGAACCAGCGGATCGACGCGTGCGACGCGTCCATGTTGTCCCAGTCCGCGTCGTCGGGCTGCTGCTTGGCCACGACGGCGTTCTTGAAGCCGATCTTCTCGAAGGCCTTGTTCCATTCCAGGATGCCGGCCTCGACCGCGGGGCGGTACTTCGGCGGAATGTTCTTGTCCATCCAGTAGACGATGGGCTGCACCGGCTCGGACAGCGCGGCCTCGGGGTCCTTCTTCTCCAGGCGCCAGCGGTTGACGTTGTGCACGCGCGGATTGGGCTTGAGGTCGTCGCCCAGGTCGGTGTACGACTCGGTGAAGTGGCCCAGGCGGCCGTCGGCGCGTCGCGTGGCCGCGGGCTGCTCGGGCAGCGCGCGGAAGTTGTAGACGAAGCCCATGAACATCGAGCGCGCGTCCGGCGTCGATTGCGGCGGCGTCGGGACCGGCACGGGCGGCGGCACCAGCGGCGGGGCCGGGATGCGCGGCGTGAAGTAATGGACCTTGGCGCCCAGCGTGCTCAGTTGCGCGTCGGCGCGGGTGTTCTCGAAGTAGGAGTTGCCGCGATCCACCGCGTAGGGCAGGCGGTAGGCCATCTCCAGGCGGGTGGACATGCCGGGGATGTCGCTCAGCAGCAGACCGGCATCGACCAGGAAGGACTTGCGCTCCGGGTGATCGGCGCTGGCCACGGGGCCGGCCGCCAGCAGCGAGGGCGAGAAGGCCTCGTCGACGGCGCGCTTGCCGCCGCCTTCGCCGCGGAACTTGGTGTTCAGCGCGATCAGTTGGACGGTGTTGCCGACGCGGCGCCATTCGGCCATCACGTCCGGGCCCATCTGGCTGGCGTAGAAGCCGCGCTCGCCGATGGAGCTGGTGATGTTGATGGTGAACAGGAAGGGCTTGTTCAGCATCGCGCGCGGGATCTCGAGCCAGACCTTCTCGTCCTTGCGCAGGATCGGGAACAGGCCGTCCTGCCGCTTGGTGTCGCGGCTGACCTCGGCGAAGGGCTTGGGCGCGGTCGGATCGGCGGCGGGACGCGGCGCGGTCATCGGCGAGGTGGCGCCAGGCGCGCCCGGCGCGCCGGAGGCGGCGTTGGCCGGGGCCTGAGCGGCGGCCGGCGCGGCGGCGCCCGTGGTGGTGCCAGGCGTGGCGCAGGCGGTCAGCAGCAGGGCCGCGGCCGCGATGGCCGTCAGCTGGATCGTGTCCCTGTGGATCATGGTCGACGTCGTTTTTCCGGGCCGGACCGGGGTCGCCGGTGCGGGCCCATGTTGGGAAATGCCGGCGCCCTCCCCGGGGCCGGCTGGATCGCGCAATGTGCGGGGGCCAGGCCCCCGCGTCAATGCGAAGTAACGAGCGCAACGGCACGCTGCCGCCGCGCTGCGGACGCGATCTTCGCGCGCCGGACGACCCATGCCGGAAGTGACATCGGGCGCACCCGCCCCTCGGAAGGCCCGATGCCATCGGCCTCGCCCGCCGTCGACCGGCGGTCGGCCCGCGAGGCGCGCCTACACTGCGCCGCCATGACCGCCTCGAATCCCGCCGCACCGGCGCAGGGCCCGGTGCCCGCACGTCGCACACATCTGCTGTACCTGCACGGCTTCCGCTCGTCGCCGCGCTCGGCCAAGGCGCAGCGCATGGCGCGCTGGGTGGCCGAGCACCGCCCCCACGATCTGGTCTTCACCTGCCCTCAACTGCCGCCATCGCCTCGCGAGGCGATGGCGCTGGTGGCCGAGCTGATCCGCGACTGGCCGCGCGAGACCATGGCGGTGATGGGCAGCTCGCTCGGCGGCTTCTACGCCACCCACGTCGCGCAGGGCACGGGCGCGCGCACGGTGCTGCTGAACCCGGCCGTCGACCCGGCCCGGGACTTGGCGAACTACATCGGCGAGCAGACCTGTTGGCAGAACCCCGAGGAGCACTTCTTCTTCCGCCCGGAGTTCGTCGACGAACTGCGCGCGCTCGAGGTGGGCGCGCTCGCGCATCCGGACCGGATGCTGGCGGTGATCGCCAAGGGCGACGAGGTGCTCGACTGGCGCGAGATGCACGCCCGCTACGCCGCCTGCCGCGTCCATCTGCTCGAGGGCAGCGACCACGGCCTGGCCGACTTCGACGACTACCTCGAGGCGCTCACGCGCTTCCTCGGTCTCTGAGCCGGCGAGCGGCGCCCGGTCGCCGCGCGGGCGCCGGGCGACGGCCTGTCACGGGTCTCTCCGGGCAGACCTGACGCATCACCTGAGCTGCAGCAGCACGCTCCAGTGCTGCTGGTTGAGGTCGGACTTCTCGCAGGTCGCGTCCTCGGCGCAAGGGCTGCCCGGACGGGGACGGTTCCGCGGCGCGCCGACGTAATGCCGGCGCGACAGCAGGCCGGACTCGTTGATCATCAGCTGGCGCCGCGTCACCGACTGCATCACGTTGCCGCCGATGGATTCGATCTTCAGCGTCTTCCGGTCCACCGAGACGACCACGTCGCAATGCGACTTGGTGCGACCGTCGATGGCGGGCAGGCGCTCCTGCCAGTCGGCGAAGCGATCCAGCACCGGCTTGCCGCGCGAGTAGCAGATCAGATCGCCCACCCGCGGCGCGGTGCGGCGGATGTCGCAGGCGCGGAAGGCGTAGCCGGGGGACTCGCGCATCGCGCCGGCGATGTAGACCGCATGCGCGCCGGAGAAGTGGAAAGCCTGGTCGCTCAGGCCGGCCTCGTGCATCACGAAGGAGATGAACGCGCCCGACCAGGGCGAGTCCGAGATCGCGGCCCGCACCACCGATTCCCGCATCGCCTCGCTCATCGGCGAGCCGGACGGCACCGCGGCGAGCACGGCGCCGACGGTGTCGACACGGCTGCGCGGCGCGGACGCCGGATCGTCGAGCAGCGCCGGCGCCCACTTCAGATCGCGGTGGTCCGCGGTGCCGGGGCGATGCTGGTCCAGCACCTGCCAGTAATGCCAGATGCGACGCCAGGCGTAGCGCTGGGCGGAGGGCGCGTCGTCGCCCTCGGCGGCGCGGAGCGGCTCGGTCTCCGTCTCCACCGAGCCGAACTTCCACAGCCGGCCGTGGGCGTCGATGCGATGGCCGTCGACGCGCTGGTACTCGCGCATCGCGATGTCGGCCAGGCGCTGGCCGAGCTCAGGCGCGGGGCCGGGCGCCTCGCAGGACTGCGCGGCGGCCCGCGTCGGCGCGACATGGAGGACCACCGCGAGCGCGGCGGCGGAGAGGAGGCGAAGCGGCGTGAGGATCATCGGGCGCGGACGTCGTCGTGAGGTCGCGCGCATTGTGGGAGCCGCCCTCCCCCCTCGGTCATGCCAATCGGCGCGAGGTCCATTCCCGGCGGCTATCCACGTCGCGGATCGCCCGGACACGGCCCGGGCACGCCGCCGTGACTCGCGACCCGTAGCTCGTAGCTCGTAGCTCGTGGCTCGTGGCTCGTGGCTCGTGGCTCGTGGCTCGTGGCTCGTGGCTCGTGGCTCGTGGCTCGTGGCTCACGGCTCGCGGCTCGCGGCTCGCGGCTCGCGGCTCGCGGCTCGCGGCTCGCGGCTCGCGGCAGGACCGAGCGCCCCCGCACGCGCCGCCTACTTCCGACGTCCGGTGGCCCGCAGCACCAGCAGCGTCAGCCCCGCCGTCAGCACGACGATCAGGCCGAGCACGACCCAGAAGCCGTTCTTGTGCTCGAGCAAGGGCAGCCCGCCGACGTTCATGCCGAACAGGCCGCTGATCAGGTTGATCGGCAGCGCCAGCACGGTGACCATCGTCAGCACGTACAGCGTCTGGTTGTTCTCTTGCGCGACATGGGCCGCCGTCTCGTCCTGCACCGCGCGGATGCGCTCCTGCAGCGCCTGGATGTCGCGCAGCACCAGCGCGAACTCCTCGCTCGCCTGCTGGAGTTGCTGCTTGTCGTGATCGGCCACCCACTCCGGCGGGTTCGACAGCATGCGCAGCAGCGCGCTCGGCTCCGGCGCCAGCAGCCGCTGCAGCCGCACCATCAGCCGGCGCAGCGCGGCGACCTCGGCCTCATGGCCCGCGTGGCGGCCGGCGAGCAGCGCGTCCTCGATGTCGTCGACCCGCTCGGTGGCCTGGCGGACGATGCGTTGCAGCTCGTCGGCCTGGTCGCGCAGCAGGTGGTCCAGCAGGGCCACGCTGGAGCGCGGCCGGTCGCCGCGCTTGATCGCCATGCGCAGCCGGTCCACCGAGCGCAGCGGCGCGCGGCGCACGCTCAGCACCAGGTGCTCGCTGACCTGCATCCACAGCGTGGAGACATCGCCCACGTCGAAGGCGAAATCGAAGGTGACGTCGTTCAGCACCGCGAAGAGGTGGTCACCGACGCGCTCGATGCGCGAGGAGCGCGAGCCTTGCTGCTGCGCCTCGTCGAAGCTCTCGGCCAGCGCGGCGTTGCGACGCAGCCAGGGCAGCGCGCCGGCATGCGCCAGGTTCAGGTGCAGCCAGAGGAAGCCGCCCTCCGGATCGGACAGGCGCGCCTGTGCCTGGGCCAGCGTGGGCAGCGCCTCGGTCGGGCGTTCCGGATGGATCCAGAAGCCGCAGATCAGGCCGTGCTCGTCGCCGCCGTAGGGGGCCGCGGGCAGGCCGCCGAAGCCGTTCGCGGCCGGACCGGCGGCCGCGCTGGAGGTGTCATTCATCGCCATCCGCGGATGGTAGTTGGGCGATGACCTCGCCCATGCGAATCCGGTCGCCGACCTGCAAGCCTGCCGACAGGTTCACGCCCGGCGGCAGGAACACGATGATGGTCGAGCCCTGCTCGAACCAGCCCATCTCCTCACCGCGCGCGTGCGCATGGTCGACCTCGAAGCGGTGCGGGCCGGGATGGTCCGGCCGCAGCGTCAGGTCCAGCGCATGCAGGCGCAGGCTGGCCACCAGGATGGCCGCCACCGGCACCAGCGCGATGGGGGTGCCGTCGGGCAGCTGGCACTCGACGGCGGCGCGCACGTTGCGGCAGAACAGCCGCTCCACCCGCTTGAGCGCGATCGGGTTCACGTTCCAGGTGTCGCCGGCGATGTGGGTGACGCGCTCGATGCGCAGGTCGGCCGGCGCGTGGAAGCGGTGGTACATCGACGAGGTCAGCCGCAGCGTCAGGTAGCTCCCGTTCAGATAGGGCGCGGCGCGGGTCGCGTCGCCGAAGAGCTCGGCGATGCGGTAGTCCATGCCCTTGGCCTGCAGCGCCATGCCGCGCGTGACCGGGCCGTGCGCGCCGACGATCGCGTCGCAGGGGCTGACCACGGTCGCCGGCGTGGTGGCGATCGGCCGCATGCCGGGCTTGAGCCGGCGGGTGAACACGTCGCGCAGCGAGCGGTAGCCGCGCTCGGGCGGCTGGGCCTCGCTCAAGTCGAGGTCGGTGAACAGTCGCCACAGCGCCACGCTGAAGCGCGTCAGCAGCGGGGACTCGATCCCGGCGTACCAGCCCATGAAGCGCGTCAGCGCCAGGCGGGGGACGCGGTTGGTGAGGAGGAAGTTGAGGTCTTCCTGCTGGGTCAGACGGTCGCGCCAGCGAGCCAGTTTCATGGACATGTCAATTCCGTCGGATACATATCTCCGCAATTTGCCAATGCTGTGTGACAGCTGAACGAGGCTCCGGAGGCCCATGCCCATGTCGACGTCGATCTTCACCTTCGATCTGCTGCCCGTCGCCGCGGCGGCGCTCGGCCTTCTGGCCCTGTACAAGGCGCCCACCGGCTGGCGGCGGCTGCAGCTCTCGCGCGCGAAGCACCCGTCGCTGGCGGGGCACTCGCGCATGGCGGTGCGGCTGGCGCGGCTGATGCCCAGCCAGCGCTTCGACGAGCAGCGCTTCTTCGACGCCGACGACGCGTCGGCGGAGATCGTCGACCGCCGCCGCGCGAGCTTCGCCGCGCTGTCGGCCGGCCTCAAGCGCCGCCACGCGCGCAGCATCGCGACGACGCAGGCGATGAAGCCCTCGCTGCCCGACCTGCAGTTCACCAGCACCTACCGCGTGCCGCCGCCCTTCAGCCCGCTGGTGCAGAGGGAGCTGCCGCTCGGTCCCGTGATGACCTCGTCCGACGGGCACTGGCTGACCGACGCCGATGGCGAGCGCTTCATCGACCTGGCCGGCAGCTACGGGGTGAATCTCTTCGGCTACGACTTCTACCGCGACTGCATCGCCGAGGGGGCGAAGCGGGTGGAGAAGCTCGGGCCGGTGCTGGGGGTCTACCACCCCCTGGTCGAGGAGAACGCGCGGCGCATCCTGGGCCATGCGCGGATGGACCAGCTGTCCTTCCACATGTCCGGCACCGAGGCCGTCATGCAGGCGGTGCGTCTGGCCCGCTATCACACGGGGCGGACGCACATGGTGCGCTTCTGCGGCGCGTACCACGGCTGGTGGGACGAGGCCCAACCGGGTCCCGGCAATCCGCTGCCGGCCGAGCGCACCTACACGCTGCGCGACATGCACGAACGCAGCCTGCAGGTGCTGCGCACGCGGCGCGACATCGCCTGCGTGCTGGTGAATCCGCTGCAGGCGCTGCACCCCAACAAGCCGGCGCCGGGCGACGGCTCGCTGGTGGACAGTTCACGCCGCGCGTCCTATGACCGCGCGGCCTACGCCACCTGGCTGAAGCAGCTCCGCGAGGTCTGCACCGAACGCAACATCGCGCTGATCTTCGACGAGGTCTTCATGGGCTTCCGCCTGGGCGCGGGCGGCGCGCAGGAGTACTTCGGCGTGCGCGCGGACCTGGTGACCTACGGCAAGACCCTGGGCGGCGGGCTGCCGGTCGGCGTGGTGTGCGGCCGCGCGGCCTGGATGAAGCGCTACCGCGAGGAGCGGCCGGCGGACATCTGCTTCGCGCGCGGCACCTTCAACACGCATCCTTATGTGATGGGTGCGATGTCGGTGTTCCTGGATGCGCTGGAGACACCGGAGCGCCAGCGCCAGCTCGTCGAGCAGGACGCGCAGCAGGACGCGCGCCGCGCGCGTCTGAACGCCGCGCTCGAGGCGGAGGGCCTGCCACTGCGCGCGGCCAACATGTCCTCGATCTGGACGCTCTACTACACGCAGCCCTCTCGCTACAACTGGATGCTGCAGTTCTTCCTGCGCGAGCAGGGCCTGGCCCTGAGCTGGGTGGGCACGGGCCGGATGATCTTCAGCCTGGACTTCAGCGAGGCCGATTTCGACGAGGTGCTGCGCCGCATCCTCGCCGCCTCACGCGCGATGCGCGACGGCGGCTGGTGGAGCACCGGCCCCGAGATGGACAGCAACAAGGCCATCAAGCGTCGCGTGCTGATGGAGACGCTGGGCTTGCGCGGGTGAGCACGTCGCGGCCGCCTCTGGCCGCAGTCGCGAATGGATTCTGACGGTGCCCCCCCCTTTGGCGGGGCCGCCATCGGCGCCTTTCCCCATGAGGCAGGAACTTCCCGTCTTCGTTGACGAATGTCAGCGTCATCCCCTGTCCTTGGCGAGGAGCGATTCCTAGACTTCTCGACCTTGCCCGTGCCGTCGCATGGGTCTTGTCCGAAGGAGTCGTTCGATGTATTCGGCATTCGCTGTCGCCAACGCGTTCATCGAACGCGCCAAGGAAGGTCGCCTGCGCGGCCTCACGCCAATGAAGCTCCAGAAGCTTCTGTTCTTCACCCAGGCTTGGCATCTCAAGGTCGTGGGGACACCTTTGATCGACGACACGTTCACACGGCGTCCGAACGGACCGGTACTGCCGTCAATCCAGTACCAGGTGAATGCTTACGGAGAGCGTGAGATCGGCGAGACGATCCGGGCGCTGTCGGGTGTCGACGATCGCGGAGCATGGGCCGTGCCGCTGCTGCAATTGCACGACCGAGACATTGAGCGGCTGGTCGACGCCATCATCGTGTCGTATGGCGGATACAGTGCTCGCGAGCTGTCTGACATGACTCATCTGCCGGGATCTGCGTGGTCGCAGGGTAGCGCGCTCTTCGAGGTCATCCCCAACGAGACCATTCGCCTGGATCCGACGATCGCATGAGGCCAGGACCCGTCACCCAGTGGCACCCCGTCGGGGGTGTCGGAGACCCGCATCGGGACACCAAGGGGGCGGCCAGTCCGGCCGCGCCTGGTGGCGAGCCCACATCGATGGATCAGGTCGGTGCCGATCAACTTCGATTCGAGATCACGGCGGACATGCGCTCCAACCGAGAACTGCGGGAGAAATACGCCAGCAAGGCCTACGGTCTCGCCCTCGCGTGCCTCGCGCTGTGGGCCATCTGCGTCGGCGCCCAAGGTGTGGTGAACGCGATCTCCGGCATCGAGATGTGGTCCGACCAAGTCCTCATCGCCGTCACGACGGGCGTGACCGTCAGCGTGCTGGCGGCTTTCCTCGGTGTGATCCGAGGACTGTTTCCGGGCAAGGGCCAGGAGGCGGAGGTGATGAAAGCCGCCGCCTGAGCCCACCTCAGCGCTGCACTGCCGACGCGGCCGACGCCGCGGTGGCGACGGCTCGCGGCGCCTCGACGGCCTGCTCCGCGGTCGCGGCCTTCTCCGCCTCGCGCTCGCGCGCCTCCCGGGTCACCGCCTCGATCGCAGCGACGACCACCTCGGGCTTGTCCCGCTGGATGTAGTGCCCCGCGCCGGGCACCGGCTGCAGGCCCTTCCCGCCCACCAGCGGCAGCCAGTTCGGCTCCAGCCCGTGGACCATGCTCTCGAAGCCGCTGGCCGCCTCGACCGGCGAATACACCGTCCGCGTCAGCACCCGCACCGGCACCTCGGGACGCGGCTTCTGCAGCAGCGCGTCGACGCACTCCTGCTGCATGTTGAACTCCACCTGCATCATTCCGCGGAACACGCGCCGGCTCATGCTCTCCAGCATGTTGGCCATCAGCGGCACCTCGACCTGCATGCGGCGCAGGTGCATCGGATGCGTGGCGTCGACGAGCACGATGCCCGCCACCTCGTCCGGATACAGCCGCGAGTAGGCGTACTGGTACAGCCCACCGATGGAATGCCCGACCAGCACGTACGGCGGCTTCACGCCCGCGCTCTTGAGCAGCTCATGCAGCTCGCTCGCGATGCCGCAGGGGCTGCGCGGGATGGGTGGCGTGGCGGTGCTCTCGCCATAGCCGGGTCGGTCGTAGGCGAAGACGCTGTAGTGCTCGCGCAACTGGCCGAGCACCGGCGCCCACGGATCGCGGCCGTCTCCCAGGCCCGATTGCAGGACGATGGTCGGCTCGCCATGGCCGACCTTGGTGTAGACGATGGGGCCGCCCACGACGCGCTGATTGCCCGTGTTGGGCATCACGCTGCCGCAGCCGGCCGTCAGCGCGGCCGCGGCGCACACCGCCGCCAGCGCGATCAGGCGCGGCGACGGCCAGGACATCGGCGCCCCAGGGCGCCGTTCATTCGATGACATGCGGGGAACTCCTTCTCGCCGGCGGGCGCGGCCGGATCGTCGCGATCCGCCGTCCAGCCGCCCTGCCCCGCGTCTTCGGACGATCCGCCCTTGCGGATCGTCGCTTGCGCGTCCCTGTCGGGTCAGGCGGCCTGTTCGCCGTTCACGGCATTGTGCCCATCGCCGCGGGCCCACAGCATCGGATCCATGCGCTCACCGCGCAGCAGATGCAGCGGGGCGCGGTGGTACAGCTGGATGTCGTGGAAGGGGTCGGTGATGATCTTGGTCGCCCAGGCCACGCCGGTGCGCAGGTCGCGGGTCACCGCCAGCTGCAGCACGCGGAAGGCCAGGCCGCCCACGCCGATCCAGAACCACACCAGGCCCAGCTGGTGCAGGTACTCGACGAAGCCGGTCGCCGGCGCGAACACGCCGAACAGACCCGGCTGCAGCCACAGCAGCACCGGCGACGCGGCCCACAGGCCCATCAGCACGATCTTGCGGCGCAGGTTGTAGCCGACCTTGATCTCCTCCTTGTACTCATGCGTGGCCTGGTTCACCTCGTCGTAGCCCTTGGGCTCGAAGAAGAAGTGACCCGCCTGGCGGCTGGTCATCGACACGCCCCAGGCCAACAGCGCGGCCCAGGCGGGATCGACCAGCAGCAGGCCGTAGGCGATCACGAAGCAGCAGGCGCTCAGCAGGTGCAGCGACTGGTTGATGCGGCAATGGTGGTAGTAGCGGTGGTCGTCCCAGCGCTGTTCGTTCAGGAGTGCCAGAAAGTCTTTCATGCGGGCCTCGTCCATGGGTGAGCGGGTGAGCGTGCCGGCCATCGATGGCAATCGCGTGATGTCGCGGTGATGCATCGATGACGAACGCGTGGCGACTGTGTCTATCGGCTGTTTCAGGCGCGTGACGGTCCGCGCCGTCACAGAACTGTTGCGATCGAGGTTGATCATCCGCGCCATGACGACCCCGCCGATCGAACTCGAAGTCGACGAGCTCCCCACCCGCCAGCGCCACTTCCGCGTGGCCGTGGTGACGGAGACCTATCCGCCCGAGGTGAACGGCGTGGCGCGCAGCATCGCGTGCGTCGTGAAGGGGCTGCAGGCGCGGGACCACGCGGTCCAGCTGCTGCGGCCGCGGCAGGCGCCGGCGGGACTGCCCGTCACGCAGGAGGCTCCGGTGGACGAGGTGCTGATGCGCGGCCTGCCGGTGCCGCGCTATCCGCATCTGCGCATGGGGGTCGTCTCCAAGCGCACCTTGGCCAATCTCTGGGCCAGCAAGCGTCCCGACATCGTGCACATCGCGACCGAGGGGCCGATGGGCTGGTCGGCGCTGCAGGCGGCCCGGCAGCTCAAGCTCCCGGTGGTGTCGGAATTCCGCACCAACTTCCACGCCTACGCCCAGCATTACGGCATCGGCTGGCTGAGGCGCCCGCTGCTGGCCTATCTGCGCAAGTTCCACAACCGATGCCACAGCACGATGGTGCCGAACGCGGCGCTGGCCGGCGAGCTGATGGCCCAGGGCTTCCGCCATGTCAGCGTGATCGCGCGTGGGGTCGATACGCAACTCTTCCATCCCGGCCATCGCAGCGACGCGCTGCGCGAGAGCTGGGGGGCGGCGCCAGGCGACCCGGTGCTGCTGCACGTCGGGCGGCTGGCGGCGGAGAAGAACCTCCAGTTGCTCGCCGAACTGTGGCCCAGCATCCGCCAGCGGCATCCGCGAGCACGTCTCGTGCTGATCGGCGATGGGCCCGCCCGGGCTGAACTCGAGCAGCAGCTGCCCCCTTCGTCCAACGTCGTCTTCGCCGGCATGCGCCATGGAGATGACCTCGCCGCGTGCTATGCGAGCGGCGATCTGTTCGTGTTCCCTTCCATCACCGAGACCTACGGGAACGTCACGCCGGAAGCGCTCGCCAGCGGGCTGCCGGTCATGGCCTTCCAGTACGCGGCCGCGGCGCTGCTGGTGCGCGATGGGGTGAATGGGGGGCTCGCACCGTTCAACGACAACTCGGCTTTCCATGCGCGAACGCTGGCGTTGCTCGAGGACCTGCCGCGGCTGCGCGCGATGGGCGCCTCGGCGCGCGATACGGCGGATTCGCTCGGGTGGGACGGGATCGTCCAAGGCATCGAGCAGGTCTATGCGGCCGCCATCGACGGCACCAGCACGGCCTTGCGCGCAGGGTCGCAGCTGTCGGGGATGACGGCGACGCGGGCGCTCTGACCGAGCGACAGCTCGAAGCAAGCCCGGCGCGCGGCGCCCCTCGCGGTCCGGCGGGGGCGCTCAACTCCCTCCGCTCACCTGCGGCTCGCTGCGGTCAGACAGAGTGCGCCCAGTCAGTTCACAAGCACGCTTCGCGTGCACCGCCCGACCTTCGGGGCGCCGCGCGCCGGGCTTGCTTCGAGCTGCGATGCAGCGGTTCGGTTCGGGGATCCGGATGGGCGTCAGCCTGATATGCCGCCCTCGGCGGCACCGGGGACCAGGGTCTCGCGGCGGGCGTGGCGTCGGATCATCAGGATCAGGACGCACAGGCACACGAAGAGGCCCAGACCGCTCATCAACCAGACCAGCGGCACGCCCAGGGCCTGCAGGATCGCGTAGGCGCCCAGCATCACGAGGATGCTCAGGTTCTCGTTGAACCCCTGCACGGCAATCGAGCGGCCGGCGCTCAGGATCTGCACGCCACGATGCTGCAGCAGGGCGTTCATCGGGACCACCATCGCACCACCGACCGCACCCACCAGCACCATCGCGGGCAAGGCCCAGCCCAGCGAGGTCACCCAGGGCGTGCCCAGCATCAGCGCGCCCAGCATCAGGCCCAGCGGCATCACCTTCAAGGAGTGATGCAGCGCGATCCAGCGGCCGGCAAGACCCGCCCCCACGACGACACCGACCGCCACCGTGGCCTGCAGGTAGGCCCCCTGGTTGAGGCGCAGACCCAGCACATCCTGGGCCCATTGCAGGACGGCGAGCTGCAGGGTCGCGCCGGCACCCCAGAACAGCGTGGTCATCGACAAGGACAGGCGTCCGCCCAGGCGGTCCCGCCAGAGCGCGGCATTGGAATGGTAGAAGTCCCGCAGGATCTCGCGGGGGCGGCTCGGCGCCTTCGGGTAGACGATGCCGCTTTCCGGCACGCGCAGCTGCAGCGCGGCCGCCAGGGCGTAGACGCCCAGCAGCGCGCAGAGCGAGGCGGTCAGCGGATGCCCGACCCCGAGGGCGGCGACCTCGGCCATCCACCAGGGACTGACCAGCAAACCACCCACCAGGGTCCCCAGCAGCACCGAGCACACGACCGACACCTCGATCCAGCCGTTCGCGGCGACGAGCTTGGTGGGGGGCACGATCTCGGTGATCAGGCCGTACTTGGCCGGGGCGTAGCAGGCGGCGGCGGTGCCGACGATGCCGAAGGCGAGCAGCGGATCCAGTCCCAGCGCGAGCAGGCCCACGCCGACCGCCTTGAGCCCGTTCATGCAGGTCATCAGCGCGACCTTGGGGCAGGCGTCGGCGATCAGCCCCACCACCGGCGCCAGGCCGACGTAGGCCAGCGTGAAGCAGAGCTTGAGCAGCGGCGCCCACCAGGCGGGCTGGCCCATCTCGCGCAGCAGGGCGATGCCGACGATCAGCAGCGCGTTGTCCGCCAACGCGGAAAAGAACTGCGCGGCGATGAGGGTGTGGAAGCGCGGTGGCATGAGCGCGGCGAGTATGCGAAAGCGCCGTGACCGGCGCTTGACACCCGGTTGACTCGGTGTTGACAGCCGGTTGACGACGCGCTCCGGACCGTCGGGCGTCGCGGCGACGCGACTCGTCGGGGCCTTCGGAACGAATTGACACGGCACCCGGCACCACCCGTTCGGACCGCCTTCCCCGATCAGCGACAATCCCGCCGCTATGTTTGCCCTGTTCGAAGACGCCGGAAAGTTCCTCGCCGGCCGCATCCTGTCCGAAGCCGAATCCTCGATGCAGATCGAGCTCGATTCGGGCAAGCGCGTCAAAGTGAAAACCGCGCATGTCCTCATCAAGTTCGACAAGCCCTCGCCGGCCGAGCTGATCGCGGACGGCCAACGCCTGTCCGAGGAGATCGACCTCGACCTCGCCTGGGAGTTCGCGCCCGAAGGCGAGTTCGGCTTCGCCGACCTGGCCCGCGACTACTTCGACGCCAAGGCGACGCTGGGCCAGCAGGCCGGCGCGCTGTTCCGGCTGTTCGAGGCCCCCCATTACTTCCGCCGGATGGGCAAGGGCGTCTTCAAGAAGGCGCCCGCCGAGACGGTGAAGGCCGCCCTGCTGGGCATCGAGCGCAAGAAGCAGATCGCCGCCCAGATCGAGCAATGGGCCGCCGAGCTGGCCCAGGGCCAGTGCCCGGCCCCGATCGGCGACCAGATCTACAAGATCCTCTTCCGCCCCGACAAGAACGGCCCCGAGTACAAGGCCGTGGTCGAGGCCGCCAAGCGCAGCCAGAAGGCGCCGCTGGACCTGCTCAAGGACGCCGGCGCGATCGCCAGCCCCTACCAGTTCCACTGGAAGCGCTTCCTCTTCGAGCACTTCCCCAAGGGCACCAACTTCCCCGCGCTCAGCGCCCCCGAGATCAAGGAAGAGCTGCCGCTCGCACCCGTGCGGGCCTTCTCGATCGACGACTCGCAGACGACGGAGATCGACGACGCGCTGTCCGTCCAGGGCCTGGGCTCCGGCACCGTGGTCTTCGGCGTGCACATCGCCGCGCCGGGCCTGGCCATCCAGCCGGACTCGGCCGTGGACAAGGTCGCCCGCGACCGCTTCTCCACCGTCTACATGCCGGGCTGGAAGCTGACCATGCTGCCCGACGACGTGGTCCAGGCCTACACGCTGATCGAGGGCCGCGACTGCCCCGCCGTCAGCATCTACCTGAGCATGGACGAGGCGACGCTGGAGATCACCTCGCGCGAGACCAGGCTGGAACGCGTGCCCATCGCCGCCAACCTGCGCCACGACAAGCTCGACCACGTCATCACCGACGCCACGCTGACCGGCGCGGCCCCGGCCGACTACGACTTCGCCCCGGAACTGGCCTTCGCCTACCGTCTGGCCAAGGACCTCAAGGCCAAGCGCGAGGTGGTGCGGGGCAAGCCCGAGACCTTCAACCGTCCGGACTACAACTTCCGCCTCGAGGGCAACGACGGACGCGAGCCCGAGGGCGCCGAGCAGGTCTCGATCACGACGCGTCAGCGCGGCGCGGCCCTGGACCTGATCGTGGCCGAGGCCATGATCCTGGCCAACTCGAGCTGGGGCGGCATCCTCGCCGACTGCGGCGTGCCCGGCATCTATCGCAGCCAGGCCAGCCTCGCGCCCGGCATGAAGGTCCGCATGGGCACCAAGCCGGCGCCGCACGCCGGCATGGGCGTCGCGCAGTACACCTGGGCCACCTCCCCATTGCGCCGCTACGTCGACCTGGTCAACCAGTGGCAGATCATCGCCTGCGCCCGCCACGGCAAGACGGCCGCGCTGGCCGCGCCGTTCAAGCCCAAGGACGCGCAGCTGTTCTCCATCATCTCGGGCTTCGACGCGGCCTACAGCGCCTACAACGGCTTCCAGTCCGGCATCGAGCGCTACTGGACGCTGAAGTACCTGCAGCAGCAAGGCATCACCGAGCTGACCGCCTCCGTGCTGAAGGACGGTCTGGTCCGCGCCGACACGCTGCCCCTGGTGTTCCGCGCGCTGGGCTGCGAGAACCTGCCGCGCAACAGCCACGTGAAGGTCCGCATCACCGGACTGGACGAGCTGACGCTGGACGTGCACGCCAACCTGGTCGAACGCCTGGATGCCGAGGCCGAGCCCGCCGCCGACACCGAATCCGACGAGGACGAGGAACCGGCCGGCGTGCTCACCCTGGCCATCGACGTCAACGACGAAGGCGCCGAGCCGGCCGCGCCGGCCCCCGCAGCCTCCTGATCCTCACGCGCCCACGATGCCCAAGCTCAGCGTCCTGCATTACGCCCTGATCATTTCGGCCGGCGTGCACCTGGGCCTGGGCACGCTCAAGCTGGTCGCCCCGGAACAGTTCAACCGGCTGTTCCAGGACGAGGCGCTGGAGGTGGTGCTGGTGAACGCGCGCGGCCAGGACGCGCCCGACAAGGCGCAGGCGCTCGCCCAGGCCAACCTGGCCGGCGGCGGCGAACTGGCCGCCAACGTGCGCGCGACCTCCCCGATGGCGCCCTCCCCGCTCGAGGAGACCGGCGACAGCATCGAGCGCGAGCACAGCCAGATCCAGCAACTGCAGCAGGTGCAGGAACAGCTGCTGACGCAGCTGCGCCGCCAGCTGGCCGTGCTGCCGCCGCCCGATCCGATCCGCGACAAGAGCACGGTCGAGGGCCGGCAGATCGCCGAGCACCGCCGCCAACTGGTCCAGGCGCTGGCCGAGATCGAGAAGCGGGTGAACGTCGAGAACGCGCGCCCGAAGAAGCGCTACGTGAGCCCGGCCACCCGCGAGACGGTCCACGCGATCTATTACGACCAGCTGCGCCGCCGCATCGAGGCCCGCGGCACGCGCGACTTTCCCTCGTACCAGGGCCGCAAGCTCTATGGCGAGCTGACGATGAACATCCAGGTCGACTACCACGGCCGCGTCGTCGAGACCGAGATCGTCCAGAGCTCCGGCAACAGCGTGCTGGACCGCCGCGCCGTCGCGATCGTGCGGGCGGCCGCGCCCTTCGGCCAGTTCACGTCCGAGATGCGCCGCGGCGCGGAGATCCTGGTGATGTCCTTCCGCTTCCGGTTCAACCGCGACGAGAGCGTGGAGACGACGCTCAGCGCGCCGCAGCCGTCCTGAGCGGCCGGCGTGTTCCGAGCCTCCGACCCGACCGCCCCGCCCTCCTCTATATATAGAGAGCCATGAGCGCCGACTCCTCCGCCTCCGTATCGTCCGCCGCCGCGGCCCTCGACCGCTACGCCGTCGCCGGCAATCCGGTCGCGCACAGCCGCTCGCCCGAGATCCACGCCGCCTTCGCCGTGCAGACCGGTCAGTCGCTGGTCTATGAGCGCCTGCTCTGCCCGCTCGACGCCTTCGAGGCGACGATCCGCGGCTTCGTCGCCGCGGGCGCCCGCGGCTGCAACGTCACCGTCCCGTTCAAGTTCGAGGCCTTCCGCCTCGCGCAACGCCTGACCCCGCGCGCCCGCCTGGCCGGCGCGGTGAACACGCTGCGCTTCGACGCGGAAGCCGCGGGCGGCTGGCTCGGCGACAACACCGACGGCGCCGGCCTGGTCGCCGACATCGAACGCAACGCCGCCCGGCCGCTGCGCGGTCAGCGCGTGCTGCTCATCGGCGCGGGCGGGGCCTCGGCCGGTGTGCTCGGCAGCCTGATCGCCGCGCGGCCCGCCGCGATCCGCGTGGTCAACCGCAGCCCCGACAAGGCGCTCGCGCTGATCGACAGCCATCGCGCCTGGGCCGACCAACACGGTGTCGCGCTGAGCGCCGGCCCCTTGGACGCAGCCGCGCCGGACGGACCGCACGAGGTGCTGATCAACGGCACCAGCGCCTCGCTCAGCGGCGCCGGCGTGCCGCTGCCCGAGACCGGCGCGCCCGTGCTGGCCCGCGGCGGCCTGGCGGTCGACATGATGTACGGCCCGTCGGCCGCGGCCTTCCTGGACTGGGCCGACGCGCAGTCGGGTCCCGGCGGCGCGCGACGCGATGGCCTGGGCATGCTGGTCGAGCAGGCCGCGGAAGCCTTCCTGGTCTGGCGCGGCGTGCGCCCGGACAGCGCCAGCGTGCTGGCCGACGTCCGCCGCCGCCTGGAGTCCGCCGCATGAAGCAGGTCTGGCGTGTGCTCGGCATGCTGGTCGTCAGCATCGTCTGCCTGCAGCTCTACTTCGTGGCCCGCATCGTGGTGATGAAGGTGGTCGCGCCGCAGTCCACGACCTTCCAGCGCTCGGAGGCGCTGCGCCTCGCGCGCGAGAACCACCAGATCCTCTGGACCCAGGAATGGGTCGATGACGCGCGCATCAGCAAGCACCTCAAGCGCGCCGTGATCGCCAGCGAGGACGCCGGCTTCATGGACCACGGCGGCGTCGAGTGGGACGCCATCCAGAAGGCCTGGGACAAGAACCAGAAGGCGCAGGAGCAGGCCGACAAGCGCGCCGCGCGCCAGGCCAAGTTCGCGCCGAACAAGCCGCCACCGGTCCCCAAGGTCATCGGCGGGTCGACCATCAGCCAGCAACTGGCCAAGAACCTCTTCCTCAGCTCGGAGCGGACCTTCATCCGCAAGGGCCAGGAGATCGCGCTGACCTACATGCTGGAAGCGATCCTGGGCAAGCACCGGATCCTGGAGATCTACCTCAACAACGTCGAGTGGGGCGAGGGCGTGTTCGGGGCACAGGCCGCGGCGCGTCACTATTACCGCGTCGGCGCGGACCGGCTCGGCCCCAACCAGGCGGCGCGCCTCGCGGTGATGCTGCCCGCGCCCAAGCGGTTCGAGAAACGCCCCGGCTCGCCCTACGTGATGGGCCGTGCTGGCACCATCGAGGCCCGGATGGGCGCGGTCGAGGTACCCTGAGCGGCACGCGCCACCGGGATCGGCGAGCGCGTCCGGACGCCCGCCCGCGTGCCGAAAGAACGCCATGACCGCTGAACTGACGACCGAGATCGCCGCCACCGCCGCCCGGCTGGTGGTGGAGGAAGGCCTGGAATACGGCCCCGCCAAGACCCGCGCGCTGAAGACCTTGGGCCTGCCCGCCCGCACCGCGCTGCCGACCAACGACGAGCTCGAGGACCAGGTCCGCGACTACCTCGCGATCTTCTGCGCCGACACCCAGCCCGAGGAACTGCGAGCGCTTCGCGAGCTGGCCGCCGTCTGGATGGAGCGCCTGGCCGAGTTCCGCCCCCACCTGAGCGGCGCCGTCTGGCGCGGCACCGCGACCCGGCTCTCCAACATCCACCTGCAGCTGTACTGCGATGACAGCAAATCCTGCGAGATCGCGCTGCTCAATCAGGGCATCGACTACGACGTCGGGCAGTCGCGCAACGCGCGCGGCCAGACGGTGGACCAGCTCATCCTGGACGCGCCCTGTCGCGCGCTGAACGAGCGGGTCACCATCGCCCTGACCATCCTCGATTACGACGACCAGCGCGGCGCGCTCAAGCCCGACGCGCGCGGCCGGACCGAACGCGGCGACCTCGCGGCGCTGCGCCAACTGCTGGACACGACGAAGGACGACTGATGCAACGACGCGCGATCTTGGGTTTGGGCGCCGCGGGCCTGGTGGCCGCGGGCGCGGGGGCGTATCTCGCCCTTCGTCACGGCCATGGCGACTCTGCCGGCGGGACCGCCGCCGGACCGGCGGCCGGTCCGCTGTCGCCCGAGGCGGCCGCGTTCTGGAACGCCAGCTTCGACACCCTGGACCAGTCCACCTACCAGCCGGCGCAGCATCTGCGCGGCAAACCGCTGCTGCTGAACTTCTGGGCGACCTGGTGCGCGCCCTGCGTGAAGGAGCTGCCGGAGATCAACCAGTTCCATGACGAGTTCGCCGCCAAGGGGTGGCAGGTGCTCGGTCTGGCGGTGGACGCCCCGACGCCGGTGCGCGGTTTTCTCGAAAAGCTGCCGCTGAAGTTCCCGGTCGCGCTCGCCGGACTGACCGGCACCGACCTGTCCAGGACGCTGGGCAACAGCAAGGGCGGCCTGCCCTTTACCGTCGCGTTCGGCGTTCAAGGCGAACCGATCTGGCGCAAACTCGGCGCGACCCACCTCGAGGAATTGCGCGAGATGGCCCGGTCCGTGACCGTGTGAGCCTCACGCGACCTCGGGTCAACCCCTAGATGGGAGGGGCGCCGGACATAGCCGCCGCCCCAGGCAAGGTCAAGCCATTTATTTTTGGGAAGCCGCCGGGATCTGGGGTCAAAAGGCGTAAAGTCCACCCTTTTACGCTTCTAGTGTCTTCGCTCTAAATGGCGGGACCGGTCGCTGAATGCAAGTTCTGGTACTACACGGCCCCAACCTCAATCTGCTCGGCACGCGCGAGCCCGAGGTCTACGGCGCGACCACTTTGGCGCAGATCGACGACGATCTGCGGCAGATCGCGCAGGAAGCCGGCGTAGCTCTGGAGAGCCATCAGAGCAACCACGAAGGTGCCCTGGTGGACCGCATCCAGGCGGCCGGACGGGACGGGACGCGCTTCATCATCATCAATCCGGCGGCCTACACGCATACCAGCGTCGCGATTCGCGACGCGCTGGCGGCGGTGGCCATCCCATTCGTTGAGGTGCACCTGTCCAACATCCACAAGCGGGAATCCTTCAGGCATCACAGCTACCTGTCGGACCTCGCCGTGGGCGTCATCTGCGGACTCGGCCCGGCGGGTTACCGTCTGGCCTTGCAATACGTGCTGCAGTCCGCGCAGAGCCAGCGTCGAACGTCCTGAGACGCACGGCCCCCGGCCGCAAGAAGATCCCTCCGAAGACCACAACCGATCCCCGTTGGAGAAACCGTTATGGATTTGCGCAAGCTCAAGACCCTGATCGACCTCGTGTCCGAGTCGAACATCTCTGAACTTGAAATCACCGAAGCCGATGGCAAGGTGCGCATCGTCAAGTCCGATGGCCAGCCCGTCGTGGCCGCCATGCCCATGATGCAGGCCGCGCCGCAGATGGTCGCCGCCCCCGTGGCCGCCGCCCCGGTCGCCGCCGCGCCCGCCGCCGCCGCCCCTGCGCCGGTCGTCGAGACCGGCCACATCGTCAAGTCGCCGATGGTCGGCACCTTCTACCGCGCCTCCAGCCCCAACGCCAAGGCGTTCGCGGAAGTCGGCCAGCAGGTCAAGGAAGGCGACCCCATCTGCATCATCGAGGCGATGAAGATCATGAACGAGATCGAAGCCGACAAGTCCGGCACGATCACGAAGATCCTGATCGAGAACGGCCAACCGGTGGAATTCGGCCAGTCGCTGATCGTCATCGAGTAAGGCGGCCCCCAGATGTTCAAGAAGATCCTCATCGCGAATCGCGGCGAGATCGCTCTTCGGATCCAGCGCGCCTGCCGCGAACTGGGCGTGAAGTCGGTCGTCGTGTATTCGGAGGCGGACCGCGACGCGAAGTACGTGAAGCTGGCCGACGAGGCCGTCTGCATCGGCCCCGCGCCGTCCGCGCAAAGCTATCTGTCGATGCCGGCCATCATCGCGACGGCCGAGGTCACCGACGCGGAAGCGATCCACCCCGGCTACGGCTTCCTGTCCGAGAACGCGGACTTCGCCGAGCGCGTCGAGCGCAGCGGCTTCACCTTCATCGGCCCGACCCCGGAGAACATCCGGACGATGGGCGACAAGGTCTCGGCCAAGCAGGCCATGATCAAGGCCGGCGTCCCCTGCGTGCCCGGCTCCGAGGGCGCCCTGCCGGACGACCCGAAGGAGATCGTCCGCATCGCCCGCGCGGTCGGCTACCCGGTGATCATCAAGGCCGCCGGCGGCGGCGGTGGCCGCGGCATGCGCGTGGTCCACACCGAGGCCGCCCTGGTCAACGCGGTGCAGATGACCAAGGCCGAAGCGGCCGCGGCCTTCGGCAACCCGCAGGTCTACATGGAGAAGTTCCTGGAGCATCCGCGTCACGTGGAGATCCAGGTGCTGGCCGATGGCCACAAGAACGCCGTCTGGCTGGGCGAGCGCGACTGCTCCATGCAGCGCCGCCACCAGAAGATCATCGAGGAAGCGCCGGCGCCCGGCATTCCGCGTCGCCTGATCGAGCGCGTGGGCGACCGCTGCGCGGCCGCCTGCAAGAAGATGGGCTACCGCGGCGCGGGCACGTTCGAGTTCCTGTACGAGAACGGCGAGTTCTACTTCATCGAGATGAACACCCGCGTGCAGGTGGAGCATCCGGTGACCGAGCTGGTGACCGGCATCGACATCGTGCAGATGCAGATCCGCATCGCCGCCGGCGAGAAGCTCCCCTTCACGCAGCGCAACATCACGATGCGCGGCCATTCGATCGAGTGCCGCATCAATGCCGAGGACCCGGTGAAGTTCATCCCGTCCCCGGGCCGCATCACGATGTGGCACCCGCCCGGCGGCCCCGGCGTGCGCGTGGACTCGCATGCGTACACCAACTACTTCGTCCCGCCGAACTATGACTCGATGATCGGCAAGATCATCGTCCACGGCGACACCCGCGAGCAGGCCCTGGCCCGCATGCGCATCGCGCTGTCGGAGACCGTCGTCGAAGGCATCCAGACCAACATCCCGCTGCACCGCGAGCTGATGGCCGACGCCAAGTTCATCGAAGGCGGCACCGACATCCATTACCTCGAGCAGTGGATGGCGGCGCACAAGCGCTGATCCAGGCAGTCGCCCTCGCTGAGCGACAATGCACGGCCCTCAAGCGCGGACATCCGTCCGCCTTGAGGGCTTGTCCTTTTCCGATCCTTTGATGCTTCGGCGCCAGGGCCCCGCGATCCTTCCGATCCGCGCGATCCGAGCCGAACGCCCCGACCTCCCGGAGTTGCCATGAGCGATGACACCCCCAACCCCGCCCTGCTGCACGAACTGGTGCTGATCTGCCGCGAGCAGGACGTCGAGATCGTCAGCGACGCGCTGATGGAGGTCGAGTCGCTGGCCGTGTCCGTCGAGGACGCCGATGCCGACACGCCGGCCGAGCACGCGCTGTTCGGCGAGCCCGGCATGCCCGCGCCCAAGCCGGGCTGGGAGCGCTCGGTGGTGAAGGCGCTGTTCGCGACCGAAGCCGAGGCGACCGAGGCGGCGACCCTGCTGCTCGCGCAGGACTGGGCCACCGACGTGCATGTGCAGACCATCCAGGCCGTGGCCGAGCAGGACTGGGTCCGCCTGACCCAATCGCAGTTCGCGCCGGTCGAGATCACGCCCGAGTTCTGGATCGTCCCGTCCTGGCACGAGGCCCCCGCCCAGGCCAGGCAGGTGATGCGTCTGGACCCGGGCCTGGCCTTCGGCACCGGCACGCACCCGACCACGCGCATGTGTCTGCGCTGGATCGCCGGCCACGGCGCGGAAGCGGCTGGCTGGGACCGGGTACTCGACTACGGCTGCGGCTCCGGCATCCTCGCGATCGCGACCGGCCTGTTCGGCGCGAAGCACATCGACGCGGTCGACATCGACCCCGCGGCGGTGACCGCCTCGGTCCACAACGCCAAGGACAACGGCGTGACGCTGAACGCCGCGCTGCCCGACGCCGCCCAGGGCGAGTACCCCATCGTGCTGGCCAACATCCTGGCCACGCCGCTGAAGCTGCTGGCGCCGCTGCTGTGCGGCCACCTCGCGCCCGGCGCCCATCTGGTGCTCGCGGGCATCCTGGAGCGCCAGGCCGACGAGCTCAAGGCCGCGTATGCGCCCTATGTGGCGCTGGACGTCAGCGATCGCGAGGACGGCTGGATCCTGATGACCGCGCGCCGCCCGGCCTGAGAACGACGGGACATCGGGTTGTTCACGGCAAGGCCTGACCCTGGCTCCATGGCATCATCGCGCCCATGAATCTCGCGACCCGCTGCACCACCTGCGGCACCATCTTCCGGGTGGTGCAGGACCAGTTGCGTGTCTCCGAGGGTTGGGTGCGCTGCGGCCGCTGCGCCGAGGTGTTCGACGCCCGCGAGCAGCTGTTCGACCTTGAGCGCGACAGTCCGCCGCCCTGGCCGCCCGTGGGCGCCGGCACGCCGGCGGAACCCGAGCCGCTCGCGCGCCGTCCCGCGCCAGAACCGCCCTATCAGCCCTACCAGGGCCAGTTCCAGCCGAGCCAGCCCGCCCCGCTGCCCGAGCCGATGCCGGCACCGACGCCGGCCTACGCGCCCTCGTCCTACGCACCGTCGTCGTTCCAACCCTCGTCCTACGAACCCTCGCCTCCGGTCCATGCACCGGAGCCGCCGCGCGCGCCCGAACCTCGCCACGAGGTCCGGCAGGACGCCCGCGATTCGTGGCTGGCCGCCGATGACGAGGACCTGAATCCCTTCGCGCCGCCGCGCCAGGTCAGCGACGAGGAGCTCTACGCCGACGACCCCATCGAGGATGTCGTGGGCGCGCGCTTCAACGCGACCGGCTTCGACGAGGAGTCGATCGAGGACCGCCGCGAGCCTTTCCTCGACGCGCCGCCAGCCCCCGCGCCCGATCCCCGCGCGCATCTGCCCGAACCCAAGGGCATGCGCTTCGAGGAGGACGAGCTGCCGCCGCCGATGCTCGACGACGACCGGCCCGACGTGACGCTGGCACTGAGCCCCGCGACCGCCGCGCAGCTCGACGCGCACGAGCCGTCGATGGAGCCGACCACGTCCATCCTCGCGGCCGACGAGGACGCGCTGGCGGAGTCGCACAAGGCCGCCCGCGCCGCCGAGAAAGCGCGCAAGCCAGGACGCTTGTGGAATCCCTTCAAGCGCTTCCGGCGCGAGAAGTCGTCCGCGCCGAATCCGGCCGAGACGACGATGACGGAGCTCGCGAGCGAATCGGAGCTGATGGCCGCCGCGGCGCTGCATGCGCCCGCCATCGAGCCCGGCATGGGCGCCTCCGTGAATGGGGCATCCGCGGCCGCCCCGGTGCCGAGCTTCATGCGCCAGGCCGAGGCCGCGCGCCGCTGGCAGCGGCCCGGCATGCGGATCGCGCTGGGCGGTCTGGCCACGGTGCTCGCGCTCGGCCTGATCGCGCAGCTCACCTGGCACGGCCGCGAGGCGATCGCGGCGCAGTACCCGGTCGCGCGCCCCGCGCTGAGCTCGCTGGCGCAGGCGATGGGCCAGGAACTCAAGCCCTGGCGCCACATCGAGGCGCTCAGCGTCGAGAGCAGCAGCCTCAACCCCGCGGGCGCGGGCAACCAGTACCGCTTCAGCATCAGCCTGCGCAATCGCAGCGGCTGGGACGTGGCGCAGCCCTGGGTCGACCTGACCCTGACGGACGCGGCGGGCCAGATCGTCGTGCGCCGCATGCTGTCGCCGACGGAAATGCAGGCCGGCCGCCCCGCGCTGCCCGCCGGCGCGGACCAGCAACTGCAGCTGGTCTTCGACAGCGGCGCGCAGAAGATCAGCGGCTACTCGGTCGAGCTTTTCTACCCCTGAGCCCCGACCGTACCCAGGACCCTCATCGATCGGGCACCGCGAGGTGCCCGTTTTCCTTGGCGCCGCGATCCTGGAGCGCCAAAGAAAAAACCCGGCTTGCGCCGGGTTTGGAGGGCTTCGCGAAACCGGACCCTGAGGTCCGGTCAGCGCTCAAGCTCAGGGCTTGTTGCCGGTCGGGAAGGGCCACGCGGCTTGCGGGCTCAGGGCCGTCTTGGCAGCGGGAGCCGGCGCGGCGGCAGGCTTGGCAGCCGGGGCAGCGGCAGGCTTGGCGGCCTTGGCAGCCTTCGGAGCAGCAGCCTTCTTGGCAGCGGGCTTCGCGGCCGGCTTGGCAGCGGCCTTGGGCGCAGCGGCCTTCTTCGCAGCAGGCTTGGCGGCGGCCTTCTTGGCAGCAGGCTTCGCGGCCGGCTTGGCGGCGGCCTTCTTGGCAGCCGGCTTCGCGGCAGGCTTGGCGGCCTTGGCAGCCACCTTGATCGGCGGCTTCTTGGCAGCGGAGGCCTTCTTCGGAGCAGCAGCCTTCTTGGCCGGAGCAGCCTTCTTGGCGGCCACGACCTTCTTCGCCGGAGCAGCCTTCTTGGCGGCAGCGACCTTCTTCGCCGGAGCAGCCTTCTTCGCGGCAGCGGCCTTCTTGGCCGGAGCGGCCTTCTTCGCCGGAGCAGCCTTCTTGGCGGCGGCGACCTTCTTGGCCGGAGCTGCCTTCTTGGCCGGAGCGGCCTTCTTGGCGGCCGGAGCCTTCTTGGCCGGAGCGGCCTTCTTCACAGCGGCCTTCTTGGCCGGGGCTTTCTTGGCCGGAGCGGCCTTCTTCGCAGTTGCCATTTCAGTTCTCCTTGATCAAGTGGAAATAGCCCTGCCCGTCATCAACCGGTTGATGCCAGTGCAGGTATTCATCGCCCACGACGCGCGGGAGTTGCGCTCCGCGGTGCGATGAATCAGGTTGCGATGCGTGTCCGCCGCTTCTGCGTCGGTCGGATCTCGCATCGCCAAGCTTGATCTCTTCTTCAAAAACAAACGTGCTTCGAGGGTCGCTCTGGCTCGGGACTCTTCAGTCCCAGGACAGGGCGCCGCCCGATTGGTATTCGATGACCCGCGTCTCGAAGAAGTTGCGTTCCTTCTTCAAGTCGATCATTTCGCTCATCCACGGGAACGGGTTCTCTTCGTTCGGGAACAGCGCCTCGAGACCGATCTGGGTCGCGCGACGGTTCGCGATGTAGCGCAGGTAGCCCTTGAACATCGCCGCGTTCAGACCCAGCACGCCGCGCGGCATGGTGTCCTCGGCGTAGCGGTACTCGAGCTCCACGGCCTGCTGGAACAGCGCCTTGATCTCGGCGCGGAACTCGGGCGTCCACAGGTGCGGGTTCTCGAGCTTGATCTGGTTGATCAGGTCGATGCCGAAGTTGCAGTGCATCGACTCGTCGCGCAGGATGTACTGGTACTGCTCGGCCGCGCCGGTCATCTTGTTCTGGCGACCCAGCGCCAGGATCTGCGTGAAGCCGACGTAGAAGAACAGACCTTCCATCAGGCACGCGAAGACGATCAGCGACTTCAGCAGCGTCTGGTCGTTCTCAGGCGTGCCGGTGACGAAGTTGGGATCCATGATCGCGTCGATGAACGGGATCAGGAATTCGTCCTTGTCGCGGATCGACTTCACCTCGTGATAGGCGTTGAAGATTTCGCTCTCGTCCAGTCCGAGGGACTCGACGATGTATTGATAGGCGTGCGTGTGGATCGCTTCCTCGAAGGCCTGGCGCAGCAGGAACTGGCGGGCTTCGGGGGCCGTGATGTGGCGGTAGGTGCCCAGCACGATGTTGTTGGCGGCCAGCGAGTCGGCGGTGACGAAGAAGCCGAGGTTGCGCTTGATGATGCGGCGCTCGTCCTCGGTCAGACCGTTCGGGTCCTTCCACAGGGCGATGTCGCGCGACATGTTCACTTCCTGCGGCATCCAGTGGTTCGCGCAGGTGGCGAGGTACTTCTCCCACGCCCACTTGTACTTGAACGGGACCAGCTGATTGACGTCGGTCTGGCCGTTGATGATGCGCTTGTCGGCGACGTTGACGCGGCGCGCGTCGGCGCTGACGGAAGACGTGGTGCTCATGCCCGCGGCGGGGACAGTCGACTCACGCGCAACTGGAGCAGTTGCTGCGTTGATCGGTGCGCCGTGCGATGGCGCGTTGCTCGAGGGCTTACGGTCTTCTTCCCAAACCAGCATGGTGGTCTTCCTATGGTCGCGGATTATCGGAGTGTTGTGTTCAAACACAAAGGACTTCTTGACTTTGACGCCGCTTCGCCGTTGCTGGTCCGCATCGCATTGGACGCGTGGGACCGTGTGCTTCGCGCCTCTTGATGGGCGCGACATCGCGCCGATGAGTGGCGCGCCTGGAGCCGGAGCGGCTGTCCGATCAAGCGTTCATCGATCGCTTGCGAGGACCTCCGGAAAAACCGGAGATCGCCGCAAACATCGATGAACACTCGCATCGCGAGCGTCGGAGGTGTCGGCGCCGAACACGCGGACACCTCCTGTTTCGATTACTGGCAGGCCTCGCAACCGGGGTCGTCGATGGCGCAGAAGGTCACGTCCGTCGCCGGCGTCGCGTCGCCGAGATCCGGCGCGGCCGACGTTGCGATCGGCGCAACACTCGCCACTGCGATCGGTGCCGCCGCGACCGGCGCGGCGCTCACGCCACCCGCGCCGCTGCTCACCGCGTTGAGCTGGCCGGCGTTCTGCACGGTGCTCTTCTCGGCGTGCGTCGCACCCATCGTGCGGAGGTAGTAGGTGGTCTTCAGACCACGCTGCCACGCCAGCTTGTAGGTGTCGTCCAGACGCTTGCCCGACGCGCCGGCCATGTAGATGTTCAGGCTCTGCGCCTGGTCGATCCACTTCTGGCGACGCGCGGCGGCTTCCACCAGCCACACGGTGTCCACTTCGAACGCCGTCGCGTACAGGTGCTTGAGTTCCTCGGGCACGCGGTCGATGCGGCGCAGCGAACCGTCGAAGTGCTTGAGGTCCATGACCATCACGTCGTCCCACAGGCCCAGCTTCTTGAGGTCGCGGACCAGGTGCTCGTTCACCACGGTGAACTCGCCCGACAGGTTGGACTTCACCGACAGGTTGCCGAAGCAGGGCTCGATCGACGCGTCGACGCCGATGATGTTGGAGATCGTCGCGGTCGGCGCGATCGCCACGCAGTTGCTGTTGCGCATGCCGTCACGGGCGATCTTGGCGCGCAGCGCGTCCCAGTCCAGCGACGACGAACGGTCCACGTCGACGAAGCCGCCGCGGGCCTCGGCCAGCAGGTCCAGCGAATCGATCGGGAGGATGCCGCGATCCCACAGCGAGCCGCGATAGCTGCTGTAGCGGCCGCGCTCGGCGGACAGCTCGGTCGAGGCCCAGTACGCGTGGTAGCAGACGGCTTCCATCGAGCGGTCGGCGAATTCCACCGCGGCGTCGGAGGCGTAGGGCACGCGCAGCTGATACAGCGCGTCCTGGAAGCCCATGATGCCCAGGCCGACCGGACGGTGGCGCAGGTTGGAGTCGCGGGCCTTCTTGACGGCGTAGTAGTTGATGTCGATGACGTTGTCGAGCATGCGCATCGCCGTCGACACCGTCTTCTTCAGCTTGGCCTGGTCGATCTGGCCGTCCTTCAAGTGCTGCGACAGGTTGACCGAGCCCAGGTTGCAGACCGCGATCTCGTTGTCGTTGGTGTTCAGCGTGATCTCGGTGCACAGGTTGGACGAGTGCACGACACCGACGTGCTGCTGCGGGCTGCGCACATTGCAGGCGTCCTTGAACGTGATCCAGGGATGGCCGGTCTCGAACAGCATCGTCAGCATCTTGCGCCACAGGTCGCGGGCCGGCATGCGCTTGTAGAGCTTGAGCTCGCCGCGATCGACCTTGGCCTCATACGCCTCGTAGGCAGTCTGGAAGGCCTTGCCGAACAGGTCGTGCAGGTCCGGGCAGGTCGAGGGGCTGAACAGCGTCCAGTCGCCGCCTTCCATGACGCGCTTCATGAACAGGTCGGGAATCCAGTTCGCCGTGTTCATGTCGTGCGTGCGGCGACGGTCGTCACCGGTGTTCTTGCGCAGCTCCAGGAACTCCTCGATGTCCAGGTGCCAGGTCTCCAGATACGCGCAGACGGCGCCCTTGCGCTTGCCGCCCTGGTTCACCGCGACGGCGGTGTCGTTGACGACCTTCAGGAAGGGGACGACGCCTTGCGACTTGCCGTTCGTGCCCTTGATGTGCGAGCCCAGCGCGCGGACCGGGGTCCAGTCGTTGCCCAGGCCGCCGGCGAACTTCGACAGCAGCGCGTTTTCCTTCAGCGCCTCGTAGATGCCGTCCAGGTCGTCGGCCACCGTCGTCAGGTAGCAGCTCGACAGCTGCGAGCGGCGGGTGCCGGAGTTGAACAGCGTCGGGGTCGAGCTCATGAAGTCGAAGCTCGACAGGACTTCGTAGAACTCGATGGCGCGGGCTTCGCGGTCGATCTCGTTCAGCGCCAGGCCCATGGCCACGCGCATGAAGAAGGCCTGCGGCATCTCGATGCGGGTGCCGTCGACGTGCAGGAAGTAGCGGTCGAACAGGGTCTGCAGGCCCAGGTAGTCGAACTGCAGGTCACGATCGGCCTTCAGCGCCGCGCCCAGCTTGGCCAGGTCGTACTGCTGCAGCTTCTCGTCCAGCAGCTCGGCCTGCACGCCCTTCTTGATGAAGCCGGGGAAGTAGTCGGCGTACTTGGTGGCCATGTCGGCCTGCGTGTACTCGGCGCCCAGGATCTCCTTGCGGATCGTGTGCATCAGCAGACGAGCGGTGGCGCGGGTGTAGCCCGGGTCCTTCTCGATCAGCGTGCGGGCGGCCAGGATGGCGGCCTTGTAGACCTCGTCGATCGGCACGCCGTCATACAGGTTGCGCTTGGTCTCGGCCAGGATCGGGTCCGGCTTGACGTCGGCGCCCAGGTTCTCGCAGCTCGACACGATCAGCGCGGACAGCTTGTTCAGGTCCAGCGGGACGCGCACGCCGTTCTCGGTCACCGAGATGCCGGACTCCAGCACGGCGGCCTGGCGCTGCTCGCCCTGGGCCGCGCGCTCCTGCGTGCGGCGCTCGCGGTACAGCACGTAGGCGCGCGCCACTTCATGGTGACCGCCGCGCATCAGCGCCAGCTCGACGTGGTCCTGCACGTCCTCGATGTGGAAGGTGCCGCCGCCCGGACGCGAGCGCACCAGCGCCTTGACGACCGACTCGGTCAGCGCGTCGACGGTCTCGCGCACGCTGGCGGAGGCCGCGCCGCTGGTGCCGTGCACCGCGAGGAAGGCCTTCATCATCGCCACGGCCACCTTGCTCGGCTCGAAGTGCACCACCGCGCCGTTGCGGCGGATGATCTGGTGCTGCGGGAAGCTGGCGGCAACGGGAGCGGACTCGCGCGGAGTCTGCGCCAGGCCCGTTTCAGCGGTCGGTGTGGCGGCGACTGTCTGCATGGGATCCTCGTCTGTTCTGGTGTCGAAAAACAAAAAAGCTGCGCCCGGCCCGGTTGGTAAGCAGTGGGCCCGACGGTCAGGGGGTCAGGTGGTGTTCGCGATGCTGCGGATGCGCCGTGGACTGTGCGTCCAAGCCCGGCGAGGGGGTCGCCGCGGGCGGGAACAAGACTTCTGTTGGAGCATTCATCGCCGGTTTGCGAAGGCCGCAGGATAGCATGCAAAACACTATATCTAGTGGTCGCGCCACCTTCAAGGAACTACCGCTAGTGCCGTCACGGCTTGACTCCGCACACCTGCTGGGCTAGCCGCAAAGGCCGTCGGCGCACAGCCCCGATGGATGCGCGCATCGCTTCCGGAGCGCGAGGATTGGCGCGGTCTGGCGGACCGAAATGCCCGCGAGAGCCCATGCCCGCTGCGCTGTCGCCGATGGCGGTTTGATGACATCCCGGCGCGGGTGTCCCCAGGGATCAGGACAAGCCCGAACTAGGACCTTCCCGTAGCCGCCGGGGCGGTGGGGTCATGGTCGCCCTGCGCCCTGCGCGGGCGAGGAGCGGGCCATCCGCCCGGGGGAAACCGGGGATCGAACAAGGATCGGGTGGGCGCCGATCCCGGCCAGGGCCGGGGCCGGCTCAGGCCTCGTCGCCGCCGATGGAGATCGCCAGCCGCGCCATGCGGTAGCGCATCTGCCGCAGCGAGAGGCCCAGGCTCGCGCCGGCCGCCGTGCGGTTGTTGCGGTACTGCTCGAGCGCCCGCAGCAGGATGCGGCGCTCGACCTCGTCCAGGTAGGTCGCCAGGTCCCGGGGCAGCGGGCTGCCGTCGCGCAGCTCGGGCGGGAGGTGCGCGTCCGGTGCCGCCTCGGCGCCCGCGCCGGGGGCGGCGTCCAGGGCCGTGAAGGCGGACTCGCCCGATGCCGCGTCGGTGCCCAGCACGCTGTCGGGCAGGCCGAGGTCGGCCAGGTCGATGCTGTCGCCGCTGGACAGCGCCAGCGCGCGGTGCAGCAGGTTCTCCAGCTCGCGCACGTTCCCGGGGAAGCTGTAGCGCGACAGCGTCGACTGCGCGGACGCGGTCAGGCGCGGCACCGGCGAGACGCCGGCATCGGCGGCGATGCGCTCCAGGATGCGGGTGCTGATCGGGGTCAGGTCTTCCATGCGCTCGCGCAGCGGCGGCACGCGGATCTGGATCACGTTGAGCCGGTAATACAAGTCCTGGCGGAAGCGGCCCGCGGCGACCTCGGCCGCGAGGTCCTTGTGGGTCGCGCTGAGCAGCCGCACGTTGACCGGCATCTCGGCCACCGCGCCGACCGGCCGCACCGAGCGCTCCTGCAGCGCGCGCAGCAGCTTGGACTGCATCGCCAGCGGCAGGTCGCCGATCTCGTCGAGGAACAGCGTGCCGTTGTGGGAGGCCTGGAAGAAGCCCTCGCGATCCTCGCTGGCGCCGGTGAAGGCGCCTTTGCGGTAGCCGAAGAACTCGGCCTCGAGCAGTTGCTCCGGGATCGCGCCGCAGTTGACCGCGATGAAGGGCTGCGGGCGGCGCGCGCTGACGTCATGGATGGCGCGGGCGACCAGTTCCTTGCCGGTGCCGGACTCGCCGTGCAGCAGCACGGGCGCCATGCTGCGGGCCACCTTGCCGATCAGCTCGCGCACCTGCCGCATCGCGGCGGAGTCGCCGACCAGCCGATCCAGCGCCGACGAGGTGCCGGCCGCGCGCGCCTCGGCGGACGCGGGCGCGCGCTTCTCGACGGCGGGCTTGCGCGGTTCGGCGGACGCGGCGCGAGGGGTGATCGGCGCCGGCATCGCGGCCGCTCCAGCCGATGGCGACGGCACCGGCGCGGCCGCGATCGCGGACGCGAAGGCGCGCGGCGCCGATTCCTCGCTCTTGGGCGCGCGGCCCAGCGCCGAGGCGACGACCATGCGGAACTGGCGCAGGTCGACAGGCTTGGTCAGGTAGTCGTAGGCGCCGGCCTTGAGCGCCTCGACGGCGTTCTCGGCCGAGCCGTAGGCGGTGATCACCAGCGCGCGCTCGCCGCGGCCCTGCTGCTCGAGCCAGCGCAGGATGTCCAGCCCGCTGCCGTCGGGCAGCCGCATGTCGGTGATGACCGCGTCGTAGCGGCGCGCGCCCAGCAGCTCCAGCGCGTCCTCCACCGTGCCGGCGCTGTCGAGCGTGTAGCCCTCGCGCAGCAGCGTCATCTCGTAGAGAGTGCGCAGGTCGGGCTCGTCGTCGACGACCAGCAGGCGGGGATCAGCGCTCATGGAGTTCGGTATCGGGGAAATGGGAATCCGGGCCGGGGGAGGGAATGGAGGCCAGCACCGCCGCCGGCGAGGCCGGCCGCGGGAGCAGCACCCGGAACTCGTTGGCGCCCGCGGCCGGACCGGTCTCGACGCGGTGGTAGGCGATGCTGCCCCCGTAGCGCTCGCAGAGTTCGCGGCAAATGTACAGGCCCAGACCCGAGCCCCGGCTGCGCGTCGAGAAGAACGGCTCGAACAAGTGTCTTTCGACCTCCGCCGGGATCGGGTCCGCGCGGCTGAAGACCGACAGTCGCACCCAGTCGCCCTCCTCCGTCTGCTGCACGCGCAGCGTGGCCGGACCGGGATGCGCATGGCGCAGGCCGTTGTCGAGCAGGTTGATCAGGATGCGGCGCAGATGCTCGGGGTCGAAGCTGACGGTCGAGGTCTCGCTGCCGAGCTCCAGGCGCAGCGGGCTGGCCTCGCCCTCGGGCAGGCGCTGGGTGGTGGCCCAGTCGGCGGCGTACTCGCGCAGCAGCGGCGCGACGGTGAGCGTCAGCGCCACCGGCGCGATGCCGGGCGCGACCTCCATGACGTCGTCCACCAGCCGCTTCAGCCGCTCCACGTTGGAGGCCACCATGCGGGTGAGCGGCTCCAGCCGCGGGTCCTGGGCACAGTCCTCCGCGAGCAGCGCGTTGGCCTGCGCGATCGCGGTCAGCGGGTTGCGGATCTCGTGCGCGATGCCGGCGGAGACCCGGCCCATCGCGGCCAGCTTCTCCTGGCGGTTGCGCGCCTCGAGCAGGCGGTTGTCCTCGAGGAAGAGCACGCACAGGTCGTCGCCGTCGAGCGGCCGCAGCGTGAAGCGCATGCGCACGCGCAGCGAGCGCTGCGAGCCGCGGCCGAAGTCCAGCAACAGGTCACGGCCCGCCTCGGGCCAGTGCTCGCCGCCGAAGGCGCGCTCGATCGCACGGAGCAGCGGCAGCCACGCGGGCGTGGCATCCAGGCGGAACGGACCGGCGCGCAGCGAGGCCCCCTCGGCCAGCAGCCCCCGCGCGGCCGGATTGGCGGTGCGCACCAGGCCACGGCGGTCGACGACGGCCACGCCCTCCTCCATCTCCTCGATCACGAGGCGGTTGAGGTCGGCCTGCTGGCGCGCGTACTCAAGGCTGCCGCGCGCGGCACGTTCCTCGCGGGCCAGGCGGCCGGCGATCTCGTTGGCCAGCAGAGTGACGACGAACAGGCCGCAGCCCAGCAGCCCGGCCTGGCTCAGGCGCAGACCGCCCTCGTGGCCCATCAGCACCACCCAGCCGCCGACACCCAGCAGCACCAGGCTGGCGAGCGCGGCAATGCCCAGCGCGCGCAGCCGCGGCTGCAGCGCGCCCCCCATCAGCGCCGGCATGAAGAACAGCGCGCCGTAGGTTCCGCTGGGCTCGTGCAGCTGCAGCAGGCTGAACAGGATCACGTCGACGCCGATGCTGAAGACGATCTGCCGCGTGGTGAGACCGGGCCGGTCCTTGGGTGGCGCGTCGCCGCCGCCGAACCAGCGCGGCAGCAGCCAAGCCAGCACCGCCTGCACGCCGTAGATCAGCGACAGCAGCGCCACCCAGCCCGCCGGGCGCGCGCCCATCAGGCCCGCGAGCGACTGCGTCGCCAGCACGGCCAGGCCCAGCGCGGCGCGCGCGCCCATGAAGGCGCGGTAGAGCCGCTGGACGGTGCCGGCGCTGATGGCGCCGAGGGTCGGGTCGGGGGCGGGCATGCGAGGGCGGATCAGGTCCGGTCGCCGCGCGAGGACTCGAGCCGCGCCTCGTGCGCGCTGCGGTGCTCGGTGCTGCAGAACGCGCCGCCACGACCGGGCAGCGCCTCGCTGGCGGGCAGATGCGTGCCGCATTCGGCGCAGCGCACCATGGACTCGGGGCCGGCCGGCGCGGGCGGCGCGGGCGGGGCCTCGCGACGCGGCGTCGGCGCCTCGGGCCTACCCCGTTTGAAGCCGAGCATGAAGGCGACAACCGCCAGCAGGACGATCCAGAAGAGCAGCTTGATCACGGTGCGGAGCGGAGGGCTGAGAAGCGTCGACGGTCGACGCGGGCGAAAGAATCGGTGGGCATGGCGGTCGCGCCGCAGGGCCCGCGAACGCGGCTCATGGCGAGGGGCGCTGGAGGATCACCTCCAGCACGAAGCGCGAGCCGGCATAGGACAGCAGCAGCAGCCCGGCCCCGAAATAGAGCCAGCGCGTCGCGCGCTTGCCGCGCCAGCCGAACACGCGGCGGCCGGTCAGCAGGCCGGTCAGCACGACCCAGCCCAGCACGGCGAACAGCGTCTTGTGGTCCCACTTCCAGTGCGGCGTGAAGGCCACGCCCAGCAGCAGCGCGAGGGACAGCACCACGACGCCGGCGGTCACGAACTGGAAGGTCAGCCGCTCCAGCCGCAGCAGCGGCGTGCCGAGCACGGGCGCGCCCTGCCCCTTCTGCGCGCGCATCTGGCGCTCGGCGCGGTTGAGCATCACCGCATGCATCACGGCCACGCCGCACAGGCCGTAGGAGGCCAGGCCCATCGCCCAGTGCAGCGGCGCGAGCGGCGAGCCCGCCTGCGGTCGGTATTCGCCCGGGAACATCCAGGCGAGCAGCATGACGATCAGGCCCAGGACGCTGAGCAGCCGCTGCGCGGAAGGCAGCGGCAGGAAGCGGCTCTCGACCAGGTAGACGCCGGTGACCAGCCAGATCGTCATCGACAACGACGGGGCGAAGCCGAAGCGCGCCGCGTGGCCGCCATTGACGGGCGCGGCGCCGATGCCGCCGACGTCCACGATCAACGCGGCCAGGTGCAGCACCCAGGCCAGCACCAGCACCGAACGCCAGGTGCGAGGCTGGCGGCTGGCCCAGACCGCGGCGGCCGCGTAGGCCAGCGCGCCGGTGGCGCTGAGGACGGCCAGAAGCTGCCCGCTGGGCTCGGCGGAGGCGACGGATAAAATCATCCGCAAAGTGTAATGACGCGCGCCCCTCTTATCAGGGGCGCCAATACGATGGCTTCCACCCTGACCGATCGACTGAGCCGGCTCGTGAAGACGATGCGCGGCCAGGCCCGCATCACCGAGTCCAATGTGCAGGACATGCTGCGCGAGGTGCGCATGGCGCTGCTGGAGGCCGACGTGGCGCTTCCGGTGGTGCGCGACTTCATCGCGCGGGTGAAGGAGAAAGCGCTCGGCCAGGAGGTCGTGGGCTCGCTGAACCCCGGCCAGGTGCTGGTCTCGGTGGTCCACAAGGAGCTCGCCGCCACCATGGGCGAAGGCGTGGCCGACCTGAACCTGGCCGCCCAGCCCCCCGCCATCATCCTGATGGCCGGTCTGCAGGGCGCCGGCAAGACCACGACGACCGCCAAGCTCGCCAAGCACCTGATCGAGAAGCGCAAGAAGAAGGTGCTGACGGTGTCCGCGGACGTGTACCGCCCCGCCGCGATCGAGCAGCTCAAGACGGTGACGAAGCAGGCCGGCGCCGAATGGTTCCCGTCCGCCCCGGACCAGAAGCCGCACGACATCGCGCTGGCCGCGCTGGACCACGCCAAGCGCCACTTCTTCGACGTGCTGCTGGTCGACACGGCCGGCCGTCTCGCGATCGACGAGGCCCTGATGGCCGAGATCCGCGACCTGCACGCGACGCTGAATCCGGTGGAGACGCTGTTCGTCGTCGACGCCATGCAGGGTCAGGACGCGGTGAACACCGCCAAGGCCTTCAAGGAAGCGCTCCCGCTGACCGGCATCGTGCTGACCAAGCTGGACGGCGACTCGCGCGGTGGCGCGGCGCTGTCGGTGCGGCAGGTCACGGGCGCGCCGATCAAGTTCGCGGGCGTGTCCGAGAAGATCGACGGCCTGGAGGTCTTCGACGCCGACCGGCATGCCGGCCGCGTGCTGGGCATGGGCGACATCGTGGCGCTGGTGGAGGAAGTCCAGAAGGGCGTGGACGTCGAGGCCGCGCAGAAGCTGGCCGAGAAGCTCAAGTCCGGTGACGGTTTCGACCTGAACGACTTCCTGGCCCAGATCTCGCAGATGAAGAAGATGGGCGGGCTGTCGGGCCTGATGGACAAGCTGCCCACGCAGATGACCGCCAAGGCCGGCGCCGCCGACATGGACAAGGCCGAGCGCGACATGAAGCGCATGGAAGGCATCCTCAACGCGATGACCGCGAAGGAGCGCCGCCAGCCTTCGCTGCTGATGGACGGCAAGTCCAAGGCCAGCCGCAAGCGCCGCATCGCCGCCGGCGCGGGCGTGCAGATCCAGGAGGTCAACCGCCTGCTGAACCAGTTCGACCAGATGCAGGGGATGATGAAGAAGATGAAGGGCGGCGGTCTGATGAAGATGATGAAGAAGATGGGCGGCCTGAAGAACCTCATGGGCGGCGGAGGCGGCGGCTTCCCGATGTGATCGGCGGGTCCGATCCCGCAACGACGAAGGGCTCCCGATGGGAGCCCTTCTGCTTGGCGGGTTCGACAGGTTCGGCGGGTCAGGACCGCCGACCTTGCTCCGGCATGGATGCCGGCGCGTTCATTCCAGCAGCGCCTGCGCGAACTCGCGCGCATCGAAGGTCTGCAGGTCCTCGAGCTTCTCGCCCACGCCGATGAAGTAGACGGGGATGGGCCGCTCGCGCGCGATCGCCGCGAGCACGCCTCCCTTGGCGGTGCCGTCGAGCTTGGTGACCACCAGGCCGGTCAGGCCCAGCGCGTCGTCGAAGGCCTTGACCTGGTTGAGCGCGTTCTGACCGGTGTTGCCGTCGACCACCAGGAGCACCTCGTGCGGCGCGGTGTCCTGGGCCTTGCCGATCACGCGCTTGATCTTCTTGAGCTCCTCCATCAGGTGGAGCTGCGTGGGCAGGCGGCCGGCGGTGTCGGCGATGACGACGTCGCTGCCGCGCGCCTTGCCGGCGACGACGGCGTCGTAGGTCACGGCGGAGGGGTCCCCGCCTTCCTGGCTGACGATCTGGACGCGGTTGCGGTCGGCCCAGACGGCGAGCTGCTCGCGCGCGGCGGCGCGGAAGGTGTCGGCGGCGGCCAGCAGCACGTTGGCCTCGGCCTCGGCCAGATGGCGGGTCAGCTTGCCGATGCTGGTCGTCTTGCCGGCGCCGTTCACGCCCACGACCATCATCACGGTGGGCGTGTGCTCGCCGATCACCAGCTGGCGCTGCAGCGGCTGGAGCAGCTCGGTCAGCGCATCCACCAGCAGATGGCGCACGGCGGCCGGATCGGTGGCCTTGGCGTCCTTGACGCGGCGCTTGAGGTCCTCGAGCAGGAACTCGGTCGCCTTCACGCCGGCATCGGCCATCAGCAGCGCGGCTTCCAGTTCCTCATAAAGCGCGTCGTCGATCTGGGTTCCGGTGAAGACCTGCGCGATGCTGGAGCCCGTCTTGCGCAGCCCTTGGCGCAGCTTGTCCATCCAGCTCTTGCGCGGGACGGGTTCGGCGACCGGGCCCGGGGCTGCAACCACAGACGCGGGCGCGGGTGCGGGTGCGGGCGCCGCTGCGACAGGAGCCGGCTTCAGCGCGGGCGTGGGAGCCGGAGCGGGAGCGACCACCGGCGCGGGTGCGGCAACGGGTGCGGGTGCGGGCGTGACCACCGCGGCAGGCGCGGGGGCAGGTGTCGCCACCAGGGCGGGTGCCGGGGTCGGTGTGGGAGTCGGGGGGGCGACCGGCGCCGCGACCACTGGCGCCGGAGCGGGCGTCGATGCGGGGACAACGGGCGCGGGCGCGGCGACAGGCGACGGGGTCAGTGCTTGCGGCGCGGGGGCGACGGGAGCCGGAGCCGGAGCCGGAGCCGGTGCGGGCTCGACGGCGGGAGCAGGGGCTGGCGCGGCTTCGGGAGCCGGCGCTGGCGTGGGTTCACTGGAGCCGAAGCCGAGTTTTTTCTTGAGGAAGCTGAACATGGAGAGCTCGTGAGGAACGGGCCGCCGAACTTTTTTTGTTGTCGGCGTCGGCAGGACTTGCATTGTCGACGAAAAGCTTGCTATAGTCGCGTTCTTCGCAAGGCGCTTTAGCTCAGCCGGTTAGAGCGACGGAATCATAATCCGCAGGTCCGGGGTTCGAATCCCTGAAGCGCCACCAAATACGAAACCCCGCAAGACGCAAGTCTTGCGGGGTTTTCCGTTTGGGCGCTCGCCGTGGCGGTCCGGGCGCCGGGCCTCCGCCGCGGCGAAGGCCCTCGACCCAGCGCGATCTCAGTTGCAGCTCAGGGTCGCCAACCCCTTCCCTGCCCCCGCCACGTTCGCGAGCTTCTGCTTCACGCAGGCCGGATCGTGGACCGTGTACGCATACGGGATGCCCACCGGGAAGTTGGCCGTCGTCGTCCAGTCGCTCGCGTCACGCGACGGGCTGGACCCGCTCGCCACCCAGGTGATGCCGTAGGTCGCGAAGTCGGCGGGGCTCTTCACGTTGTTGTTGCGCAGCTCCCAGTAGCCGATGGACGGGCTGTCGCGCGAGGTCACCGGGTTCTGCGCGTTCTCGAAGTAGTTGCCCTCGATCAGCGAGTACCCGCCCATCCGGATGTTGGCCCCCGAGGTCAGCACCTGCGAGTACAGGTTGTTGTACAGGTGCGTGTAGCCCGCCCGCTGCAGCGGCAGCCGCGACCCGACGTTGCGGTACAGGTTGTGGTGGAAAGTGATGTTGCGATCGCTGGCATCGCTGTCGCTCGAACCGATCAGACCGACCTTGTGGTGGTCGTGGATGTAGTTGTACGAGTAGGTGATGTGATGCGCGCCCGCCTTGTTGTCGACCAGGCCGTCGAACTCCAGGTCCCCCGCGCCCGAGCACTCCGCCGTCGAGCTGAACAGCGTGTTGTGGTCGATCCAGACATAGCCGGGGAACTTGCCGCTCTGGCCCTCGATGCCGATGGCGTCGATGGACCCGGGCAGCAGCCCGATGGTCATGTTGCGGATGATGATGTTGGTCGCCGCGGCCTTCACCGCCAGGCCGAAGTTGGCCGCCGACCCGTTCACGCCCTCGATGGTCACGTCGCTCTTGTTCTTGATCTCGACGATCGCGCCGGCCGGCTTCTTCCATTGGGTGCAGGGATCGGGGATGGTGCCGAAGTCGAAGGTCCCCGTGTAGCGGATCACCAGCCCGCCGCTGCCGCTGTAGGCGTTGATCGCGGCCTGCATCTCGGCGGCCGTGGTCACGGTCACCGGCGCGGCCGAGCCCCCGCCGGTCACCTGCCCCGCGTAGCCGCCGCTGTGCCCGGCGGGCGACGGCGAAGGCGCGGGCGAAGGAGAGGGTGCCGGTGACGGGGCAGGAGAAGGCGACGGCGCGGGCGTGCCGCCCACCGGCCCTACCGCGCACTTCTCCTTCACGCCGGGATTCGGATCCGCCCCGTCGAAGGACGCGGACGTGCAGGCGATGTTGCCGCTCAGCGTCTTGAGGACCCACTTGTCCTTCACGCCGAAGGACACCTGGCGCGGCGTGTCGCCGGCCTTGCAGGTGCCGCCTTCGTCGGCGCACTTGGAGAAGCCGGACGGCCAATCCACCGCGTGCGCGACGCCCGTCGGCACCACCGCCCCGAGGGCGACGGCCATCACGGCCAGGCCGGACCTCGGGCTCGGTGCGCGCAGCGCGGGCACGGGCGGTTTCGGCGCGACGAGATCGACGCCGTCGATCGAATGCTTGCTGTTCATCGAATGTCTCCCAGGTTCTCGTTGGAGCGATCCGGCGCGGGCATGGCTGCGCCCTCACCGGTCACCGGTGAATCGAAAAATCGACAAGGAACCCAACTGCCTCTCCCTCCGCCTCGCGCGACGCGGACCAGCAGGATCCGCATCGGGGACGGTGGCCGTGGGCAGCGGCCATGTGCCGACGCGCCAGCGCGCAGGCGCGGCCACGTCGACAACGGGCGCAGACTATCGAGAACGCCTGATTTCGGAAAGGCGTTTTACATTTACCGAGGCGGCGTTACGGATTTTCCGAAGACGTCCATCCGCCGCCCAGCGCCTTGACCAGCGCCACCGTCGCCCGCCGCTGGCGGGTCGCCAGATCGACCGCGCTGCGGCGCGCCTGCAGGCCGGCGGTCTGGGAGGTCACGACCTCCAGGTAAGCCGCCGCGCCGGCGCGATACCGGTTCGTCGCCAGTGCCAGCGAGCGCTCGGCCGCGTCGACCGATTTGCGCTCCGCCTCCAGCGCCTCGCCGTAGCGGTCGAGCAGCACCAGCTGGTCCTCGACCTGCTGGAAGGCGCCCAGCACCGTGCCGCGATAACGCTCCGACACCTCGTCCAGCGCGGCTTTCGCGCGCGCTTCCTCGGCCTTGCGGCGGCCACCGTCGAAGAGGTTGAAGGCCAGCGTCGGGCCGATGGCCCAGAACAGGTTGGGCGCCTCGACGAAACGTCCCAGGTCCGCCGTCTGGAAGCCGCCCTGCCCGCCCAGCATCACCGAGGGGAAGTAGGCCGTCTTCGCCACGCCCAGCGTCGCGGTCGCGGCGACCACGCGCTCCCGCGCGGCGGCGATGTCGGGACGTCGCTCCAGCAGCGTCGACGGCAGGCCCGTCGGCACCACCGGCATCGTCAGCTTCCGCTTCGACGGAGCGATGCTGAAGCTCGAGGGATTCGCGCCGACCAGCGCGGCGATCGCGTGCTCCATCACGGCCCGTTGCGCCTGCGACTGGCGATGCTGCGAGCGCGCCGATTCCAGCTGGCCCTCGGCCCGCGCCTGATCGAGGCCCGAGGCGATGCCGGCCTGGTGCCGCCGATCGATCAGGTCGAAGGCGCGCGCGTAGGCCTCCTCGGCATCGGCGAGCAGTTCGTTGTCACGATCCAGCCCGCGCAGCACCAGCATCGAATCCGCGAGCTGCGTCTGCAAGGCGAGCCGCGCCGCGGCGAGGTCCGCCTGCGCCGCGCGTTCCGACGCGACGCCCGCGGCGACCTGGCGCGAGATGCGGCCCCACAGGTCCACCTCGTAGCTCAGGTCCAGACCCAGCGTCGCGCTGTTGTACCAATCGGGCGAGGTCGGCCCCAGCACCCGCAGCGGGCGACGCTCGGACTGCCGGTCGCGCTGCACGTTGAGCGAGCTGTTCAGCGTCGGCGACTGCGCCGCGCGCAGGCTGTCCGTCGCGGCGCGCGCCTGCTGGTAGCGAGCCAGCGCGGAGGCGAGATCCGGGCTGTTGTCGACCAGCCGCTGCTGGAGGGCATCCAGTTCCGGATCGCCGTAGGCCTTCCACCAGCCGTCGTGGACGATGGCGGGCGCGGCCGAGGACGCCGCCTCGACCCAGGGACCGCGCGCCTCCTTGAAGGCCGGCGCGGCGGGGACCTCGGGCAACCGGACCTTGGGCGCCTCGGCGCAGCCGGCGACCAGCGCGACCATCGCGGCCGCGGCGACCGCGATCAAGCCCGCGCGACGCAGGGCCGGGGCGCTCACGAACGGCCCTTCGCGGACGCCGCCGCGGCGGGCGACGAGGCCGGCTGGGCGACGCGCACGACATCGCCTTCGCTCAGGCCGTCGGGCGGGTTCTCGATGACGCGATCCTTGGCGCTCAGACCGGCGCCGAGCTCGACCCGCGTGCCCATGTCGCGCGCGATCGTCACCTTGCGCAGGCGCACGCGGTTCTCGCCGTCGACGGTCGCGACCTGCACGCCGTCCTTGCCGATGATCACCGCGCCCGGCGGCAGCGACACCCCCGCGTCGGCCTGCGCCGCCGCGTCCGCGCCGGTGAAGCGCACCGTGGCGAAGCCGCCTGGGAGCAGCTGGTCATGGTCGTTGTCGACCATGAGCTGCACCAGCATCGCGCCCGTGCCCGTGTTGATCGACTGCGACAGCGACTGCACCGTCGCCGCGAAGCGCTGGCCGGGCCGCTCGGGCACGATCAGCTCGGCCTTCGCCCCCGGACGCACCTGCGCGACCTGGCGCTGCGGGACGTTCACGTAGACGCGCAGCTTGCGGGTGTCGGAGACGACGAAGAGCTCGCTGCCCGGCGCGCCGCCGACATTGATCAGCGCGCCCACGTCGGTGTTGCGCGCGGTCACCACGCCGTCGAAGGGCGCGGTCAGCTGGGTGAAGCGCTTGAGCGCCTCGATGCGGTCGAGGTTGGCCTGCAGCGCCGCGACCTGCGACTGCTTCGCGGTCATGTCGCCGGTGCGCTCGTCCACTTCCTGCCTGGAGACCGAGTCCGAGGCCAGCAGGCCCTGCCAGCGCTTGGCCGTGCTCGCGGCCAGCGCCGCGTTGCTGCGCGCGGTCGCGAGCTCGGCCTTGGCCTGCATCAGCTGCTGGTCCAGATCCGGTGTCTCGATCTCGGCCAGCTGCTGCCCGGCCTTGACCTTGCCGCCGATGTCGACGTTCCAGCGCTTCAGATAGCCGCTCACGCGGGCATAGATGGGCGCGCGCGACCAGGCCTCGATGCGGGCGGGCAGCTCCAGGCCGGCGCTGCTCAGCGGCTGCGGCGCGATCAGCGCCACCGTGGGCTGGCCACGATCGCCGGCCGCGGCCAGCAGCTGCTCGGCGTTGGACTTGCGGGCCCACAGCCCCGCCACGACCACGCCGGCCGCGATCAGCAGCGCGACGGTGGCCGCCAGCTTGAAGCGCGGGGGACGGGATTGAACGGCATCAGTTCGCATGGGAAGGATCTCCTGACGCGGCCAGCGGAGGCACGGCGTCGGCACGGGATTCGGATTCGGAGGGAGCGGGCTTGCGGTGGTGGCGATGCACGATGCTGAACACCACCGGCACGAAGACCAGCGTCGCGAAGGTGGCGAAGACCAGGCCGCCGATCACGGCGCGGCCCAGCGGGGCGTTCTGCTCGCCGCCCTCGCCCAGGCCCAGCGCCATCGGCAGCATGCCGATGACCATCGCGAGCGCGGTCATGAGCACCGGACGGAAGCGCACGAAGCCCGCTTCCAGCGCGGCCGCGGTGGCGTCGCCCAGTTCCTCCAGACGCTCGCGCGCGAAGCTGATCACCAGCACGCTGTTGGCCGTGGCCACGCCCATGCACATGATGGCACCCGTCAACGCGGGCACCGACAGCGTCGTCCCCGTCGCGAAGAGCATCCACACGATGCCCGCCAGCGCGGCTGGCAGCGCCGACACGATCACCGCCGGGTCCAGCCAGGACTGGAAGTTCACGACGATCAGCAGGTAGATCAGCACCACCGCGCCCAGCAGCCCGAAGAGCAGCCCGGAGAACGCGCGGTCCATGGTCTTCACCTGGCCCAGCAACTGCACGTTGGAGCCCTTGGGCACGTCGGCGGCGGTGTCGGCGATGACCTTGCGGATGTCCGCGGCCACGGCGCCCAGATCGCGGTCCTGCGTGGTCGCGTGGATCTGCACCATGGTCTGCACGTCGTACTGGCTGATCAGCGCCGGGCTGTTGCTGCGCTGGAACGAGGCCAGCCCGCCCAGCGTCGCCGTGCCCGGCTGCGCGCCGTTGCCGATGGGCAGGTTGCCCAGCGCGGCCAGCGAGTCCAGCTGGAACTGCGGCGTCTGCATCACGATCGAATAGCTCACCCCGTTGGCCGGATTCAGCCAGAAGGTCGGCGCGACCTGCGAGCTGCCCGCCAGGTTCACCACCAGGCTGTTGGCCACGTCGCGGGTGGTCAGGCCCAGCAGTTGCGCCTGGGTGCGGTCCACGTCGACGTTGAAGGTCGGCGCCTTGTTGGATTGCTGGATGCGCGCGTCGGCCACGCCCGGGATCGCCTTGATCCGCTTGAGCAGCTGCTGCGCATAGGCGAAGTTGGACTCGACGTCGCGTCCCCGCACCTGCACGTCGATCGGCGCCGGCGCGCCGAAGTTCAGGATCTGGCTGACGATGTCCGCCGGCGGGAAGGAGAAGGTGGTGTCGGGGAACTCGCGCGGCAGCTGCTCGCGCAGCTCGCGCACATAGTCGGCCGTCGGGCGATGGCCTTCCTTGAGCGCGATCTGGAAGTCGCCGTCGGACGAGCCCAGCACGCCGGTGTTGTTGTAGGTCAGGTTGATCGACGACGGCGGCAGACCGATGTTGTCGACCATGGTCTCGATCAGCTCCGACGGGATCACGCGACGCACGGCCTGCTCGATCTTGGCGAAACGGGCGGCCGTCTCCTCCACGCGCGTGCCCACCGGCACGCGGGCGTGCATCAGGATCTGGCCCGAGTCCACCTGCGGGAAGAAGTTGCTGCCGATGAAGGGCACCAGCAGGAAGGACGCCAGCACCACCACCGCGAACCCGATCAGGAAAGGCTTGCGCCGGCCCAGCGCGGCCTCGAGCAGGCCGCGGTAGCTTTCACGCACGCCTTCGAAGCGGGCCTCGAAGTTGCGCTGGAAGCGCACCAGCGGATTGCGCGAGGGCGGCTGCGCCAGGTGGCCGTGGCCGTCGGTCAGCGGCGCATGCGGCTGGAGCAGGTACTTGGCCATCGTCGGCACCAGCGTGCGCGACAGGATGAAGGAGCACACCATCGCGAAGATCACCGCCTCGGCCATGGGCACGAAGAGGAAGCGCGACACGCCCTCGAGGAAGAACATCGGGATGAACACGATGCAGATGCACAGCAGCGAGACGAAGGCCGGCGTCACGATCTGCCGCGCGCCGTCCATGATCGATTCCTCGACGCCCTTGCCGTGCTCCAGGTGCCAGTTGATGTTCTCGATGGTCACCGTGGCGTCGTCGACCAGGATGCCCACCGCGAGCGCCAGGCCGCCCAGGGTCATGAGGTTGAGCGTCTCGCCGATGGCCGCCAGGCCCAGGATCGATCCCATGATCGACAGCGGGATCGAGACCGCGATGATCACCGTCGAACGCCAGCTCCCCAGGAACAGCAGGATCATCGCGCTGGTCAGGGCCGCGGCGATCGCGCCCTCGGTGGCCACGCCCTTGATGGCGGCGCGCACGAAGACCGACTGGTCGTTGATGGGCTTGACCTCCAGCGCGTCGGGCAGCGAGGGCTTGAGCTCCGCGAGCTTGGCCCGCACGCCGTCGACGATCGCCAGCGTGGACGCGGCGCCGTTCTTCAGCACCGACATCAGCACCGAGCGGCCCCCGTCCACATGGACGATGTTGGTCTGCGGCGCGTTGCCGTCGTGCACGTCGGCGACGTCGCGCAGATAGATCGTCGACCCATTGACCACCTTGACCGGCAGGCGGCCCAGCTCGTCGATCGCCGAGGGCGCGCTGTTGAGCTGCAGCGTGTACTCGAGGCCGCCGATCTTCTGCGTGCCGATCGGCGTGAGCACGTTCTGCGTGGCCAGCGCGCTGGCCACGTCCTGGGCCGACAGCCCGCGCGCCTGCAGCGCCGCGGGGTTCACGTCGATCTGGACCTGGCGCTGCTTGCCGCCGTAGGGCAGCGGGATGGCCGCGCCGGGCACGGTCACCAGCGGGGTGCGGACGGTGTTGAAGCCCAGGTCGAAGAGCTGCTGCTCCGACAGGCCCTTGCCCGACAGCGCGAGCTGCAGGATCGGGACCGTCGCCGCGTTGTAGTTCAGGATCAGCGGCGGCGTGGTGCCGGCCGGCATCTGCCGCACCGCGACCTGCGAGACCGCGGTCACCTGCGCGTTGGCCACCGCGATGTTGACCCCGGGCTGGAAGAAGATCTTCACCACCGAGACGCCGGGATAGGTGTTGGCCTCGATGTGCTCGATGTCGTTGACCGTGGTGGTCAGCGTGCGCTGGAACAGCGTCGAGATCCGGCCCGCCATCTGGTCGGGCGGCAGGCCGGTGTACTGCCACGCGACCGCGATCACCGGGATGCGGATCTCCGGGAAGATGTCGGTCGGCGTGCGCATCGCCGCCAGCGGCCCGAGGATGAGCAGCAGCAGGGCCAGCACGAAGAAGGTGTAAGGACGTCGCAGCGCGACGCGCACGGCGGCCATCAGCATGGCCAGGTTCCCACGATCGTTGTCATCGTCGCTCTCTTGGTCGTCCGGTCCGCCGTTGGACCGATGTCGTGCCGCCGTCCGGTGAGGCGCGCGTCCACGGGCTCGTGGTCGCGGTCGCCGATGCGCTGATCGGCGCGCTCGCCAAGCGCCCGAGGCGCGCGGATCCCGGATCCGCGGCTTCGGGTTTTCGGCGGAGTCTCAGCGGCGGATTCTGATGTGTCGGCGCGCGGCGCCATGTTGCTGCTCGGTAATGTCGTACGCGTACGGGGGAGATGCCGTCCGCGCACCGTGACAGCGCGGCGCGCTTCGGATCCCCAGGGCGATTGACGCCCCGAGGCACCGCGCCGGGGCCTGGTGTCGCGGCCCGCGGATTCAGCCTTCGGCGGGCTCGGCATCGCGAGGCGTCAGGGGGATGGGGGATGCGCGCCGGCCGGTCGCCAGGATCGCCACCAGCGCGGCGCCGAGCAGCACGGCCGCGGCCGCGAAGGCAAGCGCGAAGCGATGCGTGGCCGAAGCCTCCGGCCCCGCCGCGGCGGACACGGCGACCAGCGCCGCCAGGCCCAGCGAGCCGCCCAGCTGATGCACGACGTTGACCACGCCCGAGGCGGCGCCCGCGTCGCGCGGGTCGACACCGGACACCCCGGCGACGGTCAGCGGGCTCAGCGTCAGGCCCTGGCCCAGGCCGATCAGCACCATGGGCAGCGCGACCGCGGTCCAGTAGCCGCCGCCGGCCTCGAGGTGCCCCAGCCAGGCCACGCCCAGCGTGGACAGCGCCAGGCCCGTGATCAGCACGCGGCGCAGGCCGAAGTGGCGGGTCAGCCGTGCGGCCGCCATCGCCGAGGCGAAATTGGTCAGCGTGGCCGGCAGGTAGGCGGCGCCGGCGCTCATCGCGCTCATGCCCAGCACGCCCTGCAGGTACTGCGTCGTGAAGAACCAGAAGCCCATCATTCCGCCGAGGAAGAAGAAGCGCGCCGCGTAGGCGCCCGCGCGGCCGCGGTCGGCGAACAGGCGCAGCGGGAGGAGCGGCTGCGCGACGCGCGCCTCATGGCGCAGGAAGCCGGCGAGCAGCACCAGCGCGCCGATCAGCAGTGCCCAGGTCACCGGATCGGACCAGCCCCCGGACAGGCCATGCGCGAGGGCAGCGGCCCGCGACGCGGCAACGCTGGTGGCGTCCGTCACGCCGGAGGCGCCTGCCGTGGCAGCGCCCTCGCCCGCGCCTTCGGCGCCGCGCACGATGGCGTAGACCAGGCCCACCATGCCGAGCGTCGACATCACCGCGCCGGCGACGTCCAGGCGCTGGCCGGTGTCCTCGGCCCGCTGGACCGGCACGAGCCGCCGCGCCGCGACGATCAGCGCCAGCCCCACCGGCAGGTTGATGAAGAAGCCGACGCGCCAGGACAGCAGGTCGGCCAGCAGACCGCCGACCACCAGCCCCACGCTGGCCGAGATGCCGGCCGTCGCGCCGTAGAAGCCCAGCGCGCGGGTGCGGGCCGGGCCTTCCGGGAAGGTCGCCGTCAACAGCGCCAGCGTGGCCGGCGCCAGGATGGCGGCGCCCGCGCCCTGCACCGCTCGCGCCGCCACCAGCCAGACGGGGGACTGCGCCGCGCCGATCGCGGCCGAGGCCAGCGTGAACAGCGTCAGTCCCGCCATGAGCATGCGGCGCCGCCCGAGCAGGTCGCCCGCCCGCGCGCCCAGCAGCAGCAGCCCGCCGAAGGCGAGCGTGTAGGCGTTCTGGACCCAGCTCAGCCCGGTCGGGCTGAAGCCCAGCGATTGCTGGATGTGGGGCAGCCCGGTGATCACGATCGAGGCGTCGAGCACGATCATGAAGTAGCTGACGATCACCAGCGCGAGCAACGCGCCGGCCTGCGCGGCGGAGGGGGAACGGTCGGTCATGGCGGAGCGGGCGCGTCGTCGCGCGGAGATGCGGTTGCGGAGAGCGCCTCCGCTGCGTGAGGACCGGACTGTAGAAAAACGATCCGCAAGCCACTAGCCGGTGATCCGTTGAAGGATTCGCAAGCGTGGCTTGACACCCCGACACCCCGCCATGAGGCCCGCGCGGCCACAATGGCGCGTCCCCGGAGACCGCCATGCCCGTCAACGAACTGCGCGCCATCACCACCTTCGTCCGCACCGCCGAGCTGGGCAGCCTGCGCCGCGCCGCGGTCGCGCAAGGCATCTCGCCGCAGGCGGCCAGCCAGGCGCTGGCGCAGCTGGAACAGCACCTGGGCGTGCGGCTCTTCCACCGGACCACGCGGGCGATGGCGCTCACCGACGAGGGCCGCCACTTCCTCGAGGGCGTGCGACCGGCGCTGGGCTGGCTGCAGCGCGCGATGGAAGGCGTGCGCCAGGCCAAGGACGAGATCGCCGGCCCGCTGCGCATCGTCGGACCGCGCTCGGCCTTCCGGCCGGCGCTGTGGGCGCTGCTGGACGAGTTCTGCACGCGGCACCCGGACGTGCACCCGGAAGTGCAGCTCGCCGACGACATCGGCAACTGGGTCGAGGACCGCGTGGACGTGGGCTTCCGGGTCGGCGCGTCGCCGGCCGAGGGGGTGATCGCGCGGCGGCTGTTCCCGGTGCAGACCATCATCTGCGCCGCGCCCGCCTACCTGCGCCGGCACGGGGCGCCGCAGTCGCTGGACGACCTGGCCGCCCACCGCTGCAGCGCCTTCCGGCATCCGGAGGGGCGCATCGTCGCGTGGTCGGTGAAGGTCGGGAAGGACGTCGCGGCGCAGCCGGTCGTGCCGGCGCTGTGCATCAACGACGAGGAGCTCGAGTTCGACGCGCTGCTCGGCGGTCATGTGATCAGCATGATGACCAACATCACCGTCGCGGCCCACATCCGCGCCGGGCGCCTGGTGCCGCTGCTCACGCGGCATGTGGCCTCCCCCGCCAGCCTGCATGTCTACTGGGGCAGCCGCAGCGCGCAGCCCGCCCGCGTGCGCGCCTTCATCGATCTGGCCATCGAGCGGCTCGCGGACAGCGAGGACTTCGTGCTCGGCGCGAAGGAGCTCGCCGCCGCCGAGGCCAAGGGCCGCGAGCAGCATGTGCGGACCAAGGCCCGCTGAGGGAGTTGAACTCGCGCGAAGGTACCGCCGGGTGCTGGTCGGGTGCTGGTCGGGTGCTGGTCGGGTGCTGGTGGGGTACTGGTCGGGCGCTTGAGGAGCCTGTGCCGGGCCCGCTCAGAAGCTCCCGAAGATCCCGCCCAGCACGATCACCGCGACCAGCGCCAGCAGCGCGCCGACGATGCCGACCACGACGATGTCGCGGTAGCTCTCCTTGTGCGTGCAGCCGCAGACGGCCAGCAGGGACACGACCGCGCCGTTGTGCGGCAGGCTGTCCAGCGTGCCGGCGCCGATCACCGCGACGCGGTGCAGCAGCGCCGGGTCCAGGCCCGTCGTGTGCGCCACCTGCATGAAGGTCGGGCCGAGCGCCTCCAGCGCGATCGTCAGCCCGCCCGAGGCGGACCCGGTCAGCGCCGCCAGCAGATTCGTCGACACCGCCAGCGACACCAGCGGCCCGCCCTCGATGCCCAGCACCCAGTCCTTGACGAGGCCGAAGGCCGGCAGCGAGGCCACGACCGCGCCGAATCCCACGAGACTCGCCACGGAGAGCACCGGCAAGACGGCGGCGTTCGCGCCGGCGTCGATGCTGCGCTTGAGGTCGGCGAGCCGCCGCCAATGCAGCGCGACCAGCACCAGATTTGCCACGAACAGCGCCACCAGCACCGCCCACACGCCGCCCACCGCGCTGAGGTCGACCCCGCCGAAGCGGCGCTCGGCGAGGTAGCCGGTGTCCAGGCGCGGCAGCACGATCAGGCTGGCCAGCAGGTTGATGCCGACCACCACCAGCAGGGGCAGCGCCGCTGCCACGATGCCCGGCGGGCCCAGGCCGTTGAAGGAGCCGGACCCCACGGGCGCGCCGGGCGTCGTTGCCGCGGCGATCGTCGATCCGCCGTCGACCTCGGCGCCGAAGAGATCGAGCTGACGGCGCTCGTCGGGTGAGGACAGCTCCGCCGGATCGAAGTGGCCGGCCATGTTGCCGCGCTCGCGCAGCAGCGGATCGGTGGCGGCGTCGCGCGTCGGGCCGGGCGCGCGATAGCCTTCGCCGGCGCGGCGGGCGCGGCGCTCGACCACGCCCAGCCACCACAGGCCGAAGCCCAGCATGATGGCCGCGGCGATCAGGCCCAGCCCCGGCGCGGCGAAGGCCGTCGTGCCGAAGAAGGGCATGGGAATGGCGTTCTGGATCGCCGGCGTGCCGGGCAGCGCGGACATGGTGAAGGTCGAGGTGCCCAGCGCGATCGCCGCCGGCATCAATCGAGGCGGCAGGTCCGCCGCGCGGAACATCGCGTGGCCCATCGGCGCCAGGACGAAGAAGGCGACGAACAGGCTGACCCCGCCGTAGGTCACCGCCGCGCCCGCCAGCACCACCGCCAGCAGCGCCCGCCTCGGTCCCAGCCATCCGGTCATGAAGCCCGCGATCGCGCGCACCGAGCCGCTGTCCTCCATCAGCTTGCCGAAGATGGCGCCCATCAGGAACAGCGGGAAGAACTGCGCCAGAAAGCCCGCCGCCGCAGGCATGAAGACCTGCGTCCAGTGCGCCAGCACCGGCTGGCCCGACAGCGCCGCCGCGACCAGCGCCGCGGCCGGCGCCAGCAGCAGCACCGTCCAGCCGCGATACGAGAAGCCGACCAGCAGCGCCAGTCCGACCACGATGCCCAACAGCCCGATCACGTCCATCGCTCAGGCCTCCCCGATCAGCGCGTCGAGGTCGAAGGTCGAGCGCTTGCCCAGGTCGTCCGCATGGGCGGCGATGAAGGCGCCGGCCGCCGCGCGACCCTCGTCGCGCAGGCGCTCGAAGAAGCGCCATTCGGCCAGCATCTTGGACGAGGCGCCCAGGTTGTCCACCGCGTCGGTCCCGATGCGGTGGATGCGCATGCGCGCCCATTGGCGGCCCTCGCTCTGGCCCGCGTCGGCGACCTGCCGCAGGATCGCGATCATCCGCAGCTCCTTGAGCAGCGGCGCGTTGAAGGACAGCTCGTTGATGCGGTTGTGGATGGCGCGCGCGTCGCGCGGCACGTCGTCGCGCGCGACCGGATTGATCTGGACCAGGATGGTGTCCTCCGAGCGGCAGTGCCGCACCAGCGGCGTGATCGTCGGGTTGCCGGCGTAGCCGCCGTCCCAGTAGCTCTCGCCGTCGATCTCCACCGCGTGGAACAGGCTGGGCAGACAGGCGGAGGCCATCAGCACCTCGGGGCGCAACTCGGCGTTGACGAAGACCCGACCGCGGCCGGTGCGCACATTGGTGGCGGTGACGAAGAGCTTGACCTCCGACGCCGCCAGGCGCTCGAAGTCCACGTGGGATTCCAGCAGCGCGCCCAGCGGGTTGCTGCCGCGCGGGTTGAAGTCGTAGGGCGACCAGACGCGCGCGGCCAGGTCCAGCATCAGGAACATGGGCGAGTTGTCCAGCGCCCATTGGCCGGTGAGGATGTCCAGCGGGCCGCGCCGCAGCGGGCTCAGCAGCGCCGCGTCCGCGACGCCGCGCCAGAACGCCGCCAGCGCCTCGCGCGCGCCGTCGCGGCCGCCGCGCTCCAGGCCGGTGAGCATGACCGCCGCGTTCATCGCGCCGGCCGAGGTGCCGGAGATGCCGTCCAGCTTCAGCCAGCCCTCCTCCAGCAGCCGGTCCAGCACCCCCCAGGTGAAGGCGCCGTGCGAGCCGCCGCCCTGCAGCGCCAGGTCCACCAGCACCGGCGCGCGGTCCGCGTTGCGCGAGCCGGTCGGCTGCGGGACGACGTCGTCCTCGTCCGGGCCGGCGGCGCCGGGAGAGGCACCGGGGGGCGCGTCGAGCGTCACCGTCTCGGGCGGCGCGACGCCCAGGTCTTCCGTCGTGGGGGCCATCGGGATGTCCTTCCGGGAAACCGGCAGCGGCTTTGCTGCACCGCAACATCCTAGGGAGGTCCGCCGCGGCTGCCAAGCGTGGTTCCGTGACCCGATGCCCCGTTCGCCAGTGCCGCCCTCGGCGCGGCACTGGCGAACGGGGCCGCCCGGCAAGCCGACGGCCCATCGGATCGCGAACTCCTTCGCGCTATGCGCACGGCTTACAAATTCCCGGGAAAGTCCCGGCGTTTCCACGGCCAGATCACCGCTTGAAACCAGCTGCAACTCCTTAATATCCCGGCCCAGCGGACCGCCCGGCGCATCGCCGGCCCTTCAAATCCCGTCCGCCAGAAAGACATCGGGCAGTACATGAAGTCGATCGGGTCGTTGGGCATGCGCACACGCGCGAACTTGCTCCAGGTGGTCATGCCGCTGATGGCGACCATGGCGATCGCCGCCGTCACCGCGCTCTCGCTGGGCTTGTCCAGCGCGCAGGCCGAGCCGGCCGCCGCGACAGCCGTCGACCTCTCCGGCAACACCGGCCCCTCGAACACCCCGGGCGTCACGACCCGCGCCGCGCCGCGCGCCTCGGTCACCCTCGTGCCGCAACGTCCGCAGCAGCAGCAGCAGATGGCGCCGTCCGCCGTCGCCCGTCCGGCGCCGCTGCGCGTCGACTTCCGCGGCGAGGCCGCCTCCCCCGAGGCGCTCGCCAGCGCCCGCACCGCCTTCGAGCGCGGCGACGCCCAGGGCCTGCCCTTCGCGGTCGTCGACAAGAAGGAGGCCAAGCTCTTCGTCTTCGGCGCCGACGGCCGCCTGGTCGGCGCGGCGCCCGCGCTGCTGGGCCTGGCCCGCGGCGACACCGTCGCGCCGGGCGTCGGCCGCATGGTCGCCACCGGCATCCCGGCGGCGCTGCGCACCACGCCCGCCGGCCGCTATGACAGCCAGCCCGGCCCCAACCTCAAGGGCGAGACCGTCATCTGGGTCGACTACGACGCCGCCTTCGCCATCCACCGCCTGCGCCCCAGCCCCGCCTCGGAGCGCCGCGCCGAGCGTCTGGCCTCGCCCTCCCCGGACGACAACCGCATCTCGCTGGGCTGCGTCGTCGTGGCGGGCGAGTTCTTCGACCGCGTCGTGACGCCGGTCCTGGGCCGCGGCCCCGGCGTCGTCTACGTGCTGCCGGAACCCGCCCCCGCCGCCGTCGCGCAGAACTCGGCCGGCGCGCGCCTCTGAGCGGCGGCGCGCGACACCCGCGGTCACGCCTGCCGGCGGGCCGCCCGGTACACTCCCGGCTTTTCCGCAGCCACTGGATCTACACCATGTACCGCTGTGCCACGCCCGCCCTGCCCCGCCGTCGCTGGTTGACGGCGCTGGTCGCCAGCACCGCCTTCGCCGGACTGTTCGCCGCCTCCACGGCGTACGCGCAGATCGTTCCCGGCCACCGCTATTTCCCGCAACGCGCGCTGCGCGGCGAGCTGATCGTGGGCGTCGCGCCCGACGTGACGCTCAACGGCAAGGCCGCCCGGCTCGCGCCCGGCGCCCGCATCCGCAACGCGGTCGACCAGTGGGCCTCTCCGGGGTCGCTCTTCAACACCAAGCTGATCGTGATCTACACGACCGACATGAACGGTCTGCTGATGGACGTCTGGGTGTTGAACGATGTCGAGCTCGCCAACAAGTCCTGGCCGACCACGGTCCAGCAGGCGTCGACGCTGGTCTTCGACCCGGCCAGCCAGGTCTGGCGCAAGCCCTGATCCCCTGATTCCGAGCCCGCGCCGCGCCTGTCCTCCCGCAGGACGCCGCGCCTCGCGGGCCATCGCATCGCTCGCGCGGCCACGCCGCGCCACTCCCGGAGTTCCCCATGAGCAAGAAAGTCTTCATCAAGACCTTCGGCTGCCAGATGAACGAGTACGACTCGGACAAGATGGCCGACGTGCTGCGCGCCGCCGAGGGCTATGAGCCCACCACCGACGTCGACCAGGCCGACCTGGTGCTGTTCAACACCTGCTCGGTACGCGAGAAGGCGCAGGAGAAGGTCTTCTCCGACCTGGGCCGCATCAAGCACCTCAAGGCCAAGGGCGTGATGATCGGCGTGGGCGGCTGCGTCGCCAGCCAGGAGGGCGCGGCCATCATCGAGCGCGCGCCCTACGTCGACGTCGTCTTCGGTCCGCAGACGCTGCACCGCCTGCCGCAGATGCTGGCCGAGCGCCAGCAGCAGCAGCGTCCGCAGGTGGACATCTCCTTCCCCGAGATCGAGAAATTCGACAACCTGCCGCCGGCCAAGGTCGAGGGCGCCTCGGCCTTCGTCTCCATCATGGAAGGCTGCTCCAAGTACTGCTCCTACTGCGTCGTGCCCTACACCCGCGGCGAGGAAGTCAGCCGGCCCTTCGAGGACGTGCTCGAGGAAGTCGCCGGCCTGGCCGACCAGGGCGTCAAGGAAGTGACGCTGCTGGGCCAGAACGTCAACGCCTATCGCGGCCGCATGGGCGAGGCGGCGTCCGGCGCCGGGATCGGCGAGGACGACGAGGGGATCGCCGACTTCGCCATGCTGCTGGAGTACGTCGCCGAGATCCCCGGCATCGAGCGCATCCGCTACACGACCAGCCACCCCAACGAGTTCAGCCAGCGCCTGATCGACGCCTACGCCAAGATCCCGCAGTTGGTGGACCATGTGCACCTCCCGGTGCAGCACGGCTCGGACCGCATCCTGATGGCGATGAAGCGCGGCTACACCACGCTGCAGTTCAAGAGCATCGTGCGCAAGCTGCGCGCGGTGCGGCCGAACATCCGGATCGCCTCGGACTTCATCGTCGGCTTCCCCGGCGAGACCGAGGAGGACCACGCCAAGACCATGCAGCTGGTGCGCGACATCGGCTTCGACGCTTCCTTCAGCTTCATCTTCAGCCCGCGTCCCGGCACGCCGGCGGCCAACCTGGCCGACGACACACCGCACGAAGTGAAGGTGCGCCGCCTGCGCGAGCTGCAGGCCGAGATCGAGGCCACCGCCATCCGCCACAACGAAAGCCTGGTCGGCCAGACGGTCCCGGTGCTGGTCTCGGGCCACGCCAAGCGCGACGCCACCGAGCTGATGGGCCGCACCGAGTGCAACCGCATCGTCAACTTCAAGGGCCATGAGCGGCTGATGCACCAGATCATCCCGGTGCGCATCTCCGAGGCTTTCGCGCACTCGCTGCGCGGTGAAGTGCCGCTGACCGAGGACCTGGCGGGCTGAATCCGGATCGCCGGCGTCCGGGCGCGTTGCGCGCCGACGACGGGGGGCGAAGGACGGATCGCCCGACCGGTCGGGCGATGCGGACCGGTCGGCCCGGGCTACTTCTTGTAGCTGACGCCCCACTGGGCGAGCGTCACGCCCAGCAGCATCAGGCCGTAGCCGGCCATGGTGCCGTCGCGGCCGATCAGGACCAGCGCCGCGACGATGCCCAGGGTCCCGCCGAGCCCGCCCCAGGCGGCCAGCGTGCGCCAGCGCATGCCGGAAACGGTCTCCCGCCAGATCAGCTTGAGCGCCAGCGCCATCAGCGCGGCCACGCCCCAGGCGGGCAGGAACAGGTTGCCGAGATGCCAGAAGGCGTCGAGTGGATCCACGAGAGGGTTCGCTCCGGGCGAGGGGTGAAAGCGTCACGAATGCGTCGTTCTTGACGCTTCCCCGGGCGCAGAGCGCTCGGGCAAGTCCCGGGTGACACACGGGGCGGGGCGGAATTTTATAATCGCGCCCATGTCCGTTTTCGCCCTCGGTCTGAACCACACGTCCGCGCCGCTCGACCTGCGCGGACGTTTTGCGTTCACGCTCGAGCAACTGGCCCCGACGCTGCTGCGTTTCCAGGACCAGGTCAGCACCGGCCGCCGCCGCGCGACCCCGGCGGCCGAGGCGGCCATGCTCTCCACCTGCAACCGCACCGAGCTCTACGTCGCCGGCGACGCCGACATGGTCCGCCCCGCCGTCGACTGGCTGGCCCAGCTGGGCGGCGTCGGCAGCGCGACGCTGATGGATCACTCGTACATCGTCGAGGACACCGCCGCCGCGCGCCACGCCTTCCGCGTCGCCAGCGGGCTGGACTCCATGGTGCTGGGCGAGCCCCAGATCCTGGGCCAGCTCAAGCAGGCGGTGCGCGAGGCCGACCAGGCCGGCACCCTGGGCACGACGCTGCACCAGCTCTTCCAGCGCAGCTTCTCGGTGGCCAAGGAAGTGCGCAGCTCCACCGAGATCGGCAGCCACTCGATCAGCATGGCGGCCGCGTCGGTCCGGCTCGCGTCGCAGCTCTTCGAGAACCTGGCCGACATCAAGGTGCTGCTGGTCGGCGCCGGCGAGATGATCGAACTGGTCGGCACGCACTTCGCGGCCAGGACGCCGAAGGCGATCGCCGTGGCCAACCGCACGCTGGAACGCGGCGAGAGGCTCGCCTCGCACCTGAGCGCGGAGGCCTTCCGCCTGGCCGACCTGCCCGACCGCCTGCATGAATTCGACGCGGTGATCTCCTGCACCGCGTCCTCGCTCCCACTGATCGGCCTGGGCGCCGTCGAGCGCGCGCTCAAGAAGCGCCGCCACAAGCCCATGTTCATGGTCGACCTGGCCGTCCCGCGCGACATCGAGCCCGAGGTCGCCCAGCTGGACGACGTCTACCTCTATACCGTCGACGACCTGTCGCAGCTGGTGCAGACCGCCGGTGAGAAGCGCCAGGCGGCCGTGCAGCAGGCCGAGGCCATCATCGAGACCGGCGTGCAGAGCTTCGTGCACTGGCTGGGCCAGCGCCACACCGTCCCCCTGATCCAGGCCCTGCACCAGCAGGCCGACAGCTGGCGCGAGGCCGAGCTCCAGCGCGCCCGCAAACGTCTGGCCAAGGGTGAGGACATGGACGCGGTGCTGGACGCGCTCGCGCGCGGCCTGACCCAGAAGATGCTGCACGGCGCGATGGCCGAGCTCAACGGCAGCGACGGCGAGCAGCGCCTGGCCATGGCGCAGACCGTCTCCCGCCTGTTCCTGCGCAGCAGCGCCAAGGCCCCGGGCCTGCGCGAGGCCGGCCTGGATGCCCGCGGCGGCGACGAGCGCGCCGACTCCTAGCGACGCCCTTCCCGGCCGGTCCGCCCCGCGGCGACCGGCGAGGCCCCGCCCGCTCGGGCCGCGCCTCGATCGCAGCTCGGCATCCCCGTGCCCCCTCTTCCCCGACGCCCGACGGCGTCCCGCACCGGACCCCGGTTCCCATGAAAGACGCCCTGCGCCAGCAGTTCGACCGCCTCGGCTACCGGCTGAGCGAGCTCGACACCACCCTCGCCGACGGCAGCATCGCCGCCGACATGAAGCGCTATCGCACCCTGACGCGGGAGCAGGCGGAGGTGTCCTCGCTGGTCGAGCGCTACCGCCGCTACCTGCAGCGCGAGAGCGACCTGGCCGCCGCCCGGGAGCTGCTCGACGCCGGCGACGCCGAGATGGCCGAGATGGCGCGCGAGGAGATCGCCTCGGCGCAGGACGACCTGGCGCGCCTGGACCAGGAACTGCAACTCGCGCTCATCCCCAAGGATCCGGACGACGACCGCCCGGCCTTCCTCGAGATCCGCGCCGGCACTGGCGGCGACGAGTCGGCGCTGTTCGCCGGCGATCTGACCCGCATGTACACCCGCTTCGCCGAGGCCCGCGGCTGGCGCTGCGAGGTGTTGTCGGCGAATGAATCCGACCTGGGCGGATACAAGGAAATCGTGCTGCGCCTGGAGGGCGACGGCGTGTACGGGCAGATGAAGTTCGAGTCGGGCGGCCACCGCGTGCAGCGCGTCCCGGCCACCGAGTCGCAGGGCCGCATCCACACCAGCGCCTGCACGGTCGCCGTGATGGCCGAGCCGGACGAGGCCGAGGAGATCCAGCTCAATCCAGCCGAGCTGCGCATCGACACCTTCCGCGCCAGCGGCGCCGGCGGTCAGCACGTCAACAAGACCGACAGCGCGATCCGCATCACCCACCTGCCGACCGGCCTGGTCGCCGAGTGCCAGGACGACCGCAGCCAGCACCGCAACAAGGCCAAGGCGATGGCGGTGCTCGCGGCCCGTCTCCGGGACAAGGACCGCAACGAGCGCGCCGCCAAGGAAGCCGCCCAGCGCAAGAGCCTGATCGGCAGCGGCGATCGCAGCGACCGCATCCGCACCTACAACTTCCCGCAGGGCCGGCTGACCGATCACCGCATCAACCTGACGCTCTACAAGCTGGGCGCGATCATGGACGGCGACCTGGAGGACGTGCTGCGCGGCCTGCAGCAGGCGCAGGCGGCCGAGCAACTGGCCGCGCTGGAAGGCGGCACGGCATGAGCGACAGCCCCACCAAGGCCCCCGTCCCGCTGACCGTGCTCGGCGCCGAACGGGCCGCCGTCGCCGCCGGCCTGTCGCGCCAGGAGGCGCAGTACCTGCTGCAGGCGCTGCTGAACGTGTCGCGCGCCTGGCTGATCAGCCATGACGGCGATCCGCTGGACGAGGCCACGACGGATCGCTTCCGGCACTGGCTCGACCGGCGGCTGGACGAGGTGCCGCTGGCCTATCTGGTCGGCGAGAAGGAGTTCTTCGGCCTGATGCTGCGCGTCACGCCCGAGACCCTGATCCCCCGCCCCGACACCGAGCTGCTGGTGCAGTGGGCGCTGGAGCGGCTGGACGGCCCGCGCGCGCCGCGCGTGGTCGACCTGGGCACCGGCACCGGCGCGATCGCCCTGGCGATCAAGTCAGGCCGCGGGGATGCCGACGTCCGCATGGTCGACGCCAGTCCCGGCGCGCTGGCCGTGGCGCTGGAGAACGCGGGCCGACTGGGCCTGGCGGTCGACGGTCACCTGGGCAGTTGGTTCGAGCCGCTGGCCGGCCAGCCGCTGTTCGACCTGATCGTCAGCAATCCGCCCTACGTGGCCGGCGACGACCATCACCTGGACGCCCTGCGCCATGAGCCGCGCATGGCGCTCACCCCCGAGGGCGACGGCCTGGACGACCTGCGCCACCTCGTCCGCGCGGCGCCGGACTGGCTGCGGCCGGGCGGCTGGCTGCTGCTGGAGCACGGCTGGGACCAGGCCGAGGCGGTCATGGCGCTGCTGCGGGCGCGCGGCTTCGTCGACGTCGAGAACCGGCGGGACCTGGGCGGGCAGCCCCGGGCCAGCGGCGGCCGCTGGCCGGAATGACCCTTCCCCATCGATGTAGGGCTTTCACAGTGCGGGAATCAGCGCCGGGATTCCACAACAGTGGGCAAAACACCCCGCGTTTCGATATGGCGCGGTCACCGCGCCGGGCGTAGCATCACCTGACCCGCCCCCGGAATTTCCACCCCTGCCGGGCCCGTCTTCCGTCAGTCCAGGAGACCCCCCATGCGTGCCGCCTCGCTGTCCTTGCGCCTCGTCGCCGTCGTCATCGGCGGTCTCATGGCCGGTTCCGCCTGGGCGCAGCAGGGCTTGCAGCTGCGGGCCAAACCGCAGGCCTTCAGCAGCTGGCAGGCCCGGCTGCAGATCAGCCAGAGCCTGGACGACAACACCACCTCCTACGACGCCCGACGCGGCAGCCGGCTGCTCAGCGCCAACCTGCTGGCGGACTACTACCTGACCGGCTCGGGCTTCGGCAGCGGCACCCGCGGCGGCCTGCGCGCCACCGGCGGCCTGATGCTCGGCCCGATGTCGCTGCTGCAGAGCAGCGGCGGCGTGGCGCTCGGCCGCGGCGCCACCGTCAGCCCCTATCTCTCGGCCGGCAACCGCAACCTCAGCCTGCTGACCGGCCCGGATCGCGAGCCCACCCAGTCGCTGTCCTATGTCGGCCTGGGTTACACCAGCTACTCGCTGCGCAACGGCTGGGGCTTCAGCGCCGACCTGGGCGTGATCGCCCCCGGCGCACCCGGCCTGCGCCTGGGCAACAGCGCCCCGCTGGCCGACCTGTCCGGCGACTACCGCTACAAGCCGCTGGTCCAGTTCGGCGTCAGCTACAGCTTCTGAACCAGGCCGCCCTCGGGCGGCCTGCTCGTCTCGCTCGCCCCGCGCGATTCAGTCCGTCCCTGGCCGGGGCTCCCGCCTGACCGCGGCCGAGCCCGCCGCAGCGGGGACATTCCCGGTGGCCGATAATCCCGCGATCGCGCGGCGTCCCGCTCGCCTGCCCTCCCGTCCTCGGGAGCGGCGCCTGCCGCGTCGCGACACGACATCCGCAATTCCGCATCCGCCACCGCATTCGAGAGGATTCCGCCATGAGCGACGTTCAGCAACGCATCGACGACCTGGTCAAGGGCAACCGCGTCATGCTCTTCATGAAGGGCACGGCCCAGTTCCCGATGTGCGGTTTCTCCGGCCGCGCGATCCAGATCCTGAAGGCCAGCGGCGCCACCGAGATCAAGACCTTCAACGTCCTCGAGGACGAAGGCGTGCGTCAGGGCATCAAGGAATACGCCAACTGGCCGACCATCCCGCAGCTCTACATCGACGGCGAGTTCGTCGGCGGCTCCGACATCATGATGGAGATGTACGAGAGCGGCGAGCTGCAGCAGCTGCTGGCCACCGCCTGATGACGACGCCGGGCGCGCCCGCCGCGAGCCGTCCGCGCCTGATCGTCGGCATCACCGGCGCGACCGGCGCGGCCTATGGGCTGCAGCTGTTGCGCCGCGCCCGCGCGCTGGGCGCCGAGACGCATCTGATCCTGAGCCCGGCCGGCGTGCTCAACGCCCACCACGAGCTGGGCCTGACGCGCGCCCAGCTCGAGACCGAGGCCGACGCGGCCTACTCGCCCGGCGACGTCGGCGCCTGCGTCGCCAGCGGCAGCTTCCCGACGGCGGCCATGGTGGTCGCCCCGTGCTCGATGCGGACGCTGGCCGCCGTCGCCCACGGACTGTCGGACAACCTCATGACGCGCGCTGCCGATGTCACGCTCAAGGAGCGTCGCCGGCTGATCCTGATGGTGCGGGAAACGCCGCTCAACCTCGCCCACCTGCGCAACATGACCGCGGTGACCGAGATGGGCGGGATCATCTTCCCGCCGCTGCCCGCGCTGTATCTGCATCCCAAGTCCATCGACGAGATGGTCGCGGAGACGGTCGAGCGCGTGCTGGAGCTGTCGCAGTTGCCCGGCGCCGCGCCGCAGGCTTGGCAGGGATTGCGCCCGTCCGCCTGAGCGCCTCGGCTCGACCCGCAGGAACGACAACGCCGCCCTCGAGGCGGCGTTGTGCTTTCCAGCCCCTGATCGCTCGGGCGACAGGCGCCGAGGCCGGCACTCGGGTCACCCCGGGGTCAAGTCTTGCCCGGCATCAACCAGCGCTTGCGAGCGCCCATGACCAGGTTCGGATACTCCGGCTTGCCGCGGCTGCCGTTGTAGCGCCCCAGCGCGAGGTAGAGGTCGCCCTTCTCGATGTCGAGGTAGTGGCGCAGGATCACGCAGCCGAAGCGCAGGTTGGTCTGCATGTGGAAGAGCCGCGAGACCTGCCCGTCGCCAATCGAGCGCGTCCAGAACGGCATCACCTGCATGTAGCCGCGCGCGCCGGCCACGCTGATCGCGTACTTGCGGAACCCGCTCTCGACCTGGATCAGGCCCAGCACCAGCGCCGGTTCCAGGCCCGCGCGGGTGCTCTCGTACCAGACGGTCTCGAGGAATTCCAGCCGGGTCTGCGCCTCGCTCTTGGCCTTCTTCAGGCGCTCGCTCATCTCGCCCAGCCAGCGCAGGTAGGCGAGCCGCGGCTCGATCGCGCTGAACTGCGGCTTGGGCGGCGCGTCGTAGGCGATCGCGGCCGACAAGGCCGAGCGCACCGCGTCGGCGAGCGGCTCCTCGACCTGCGCGCCGGCGAATGCCGGGCGCGGCAGCAACGCGGCAGCGCCGCTGATCAGCAAGGCGCGCCGGAGCGCGGACGGAGCGGGATTCATCGGGACAACCAGGATTCGAGCGGCAGGCGGCGGGCGCCGATCACGTGCGCGAGCGCCACGCCGCCGACCCAGTAGGCCAGCGACAACAGCGCCACGACGACGGTGCCCGGCTGCCAGGACAGTCCGGCACCGCTGAAGAGCGCGAAGCTGAGCACCGAGCTCGTCAGATAGAGCGTCAGCGTATGGCGCCCCAAGGGCGCGAGCAAGGCCAGCAGACGCGGGTCGCGCCGCAGGCGCAGCACCACGGCGGGCACGGCGGCGCTGAGCAGCAGCAGGGTCGGGAAGAGATAGAAGATCGCGTACTGGCCGCTGACGAAGGCATCGCCCTCGCGCAAGCCGGGCCACAGCAGCGAGGCAAAGGCGATGTTCACCCCCACGGCGGGCAGCAGCCAGCGACGGGACCATCGCGCGAGCATCGGCTCCCAGCGCGGATGCGAGAACAAGCGCAGCCGCGCCGACATCAGGCCCGCCGCCATCAGCAGCAGCGGTGTCGGCAAGCCGAGGATCACGAAGGCGATGGTGGTGGAGAGGAAGTGACCCGCGTTGCGCAGCGTCCAGTCGGCCCAGGTGGCCGGCTGCGCCAGCGGCGTGGAGGGCACGTGGTCCAGCGTCATGGACGCCATCACGAAGGTGAGCGCGATCACACCCAGCTCCAGCAACAGCAGGACGCCGATCCGCACCTTCATCTCCGACAGGCGAATGCCGGCCCACAGCGCCAGCACCGAGCCCGCGACCGCGTAGAGCGTGAGGATGTCGCCCATGTAGAGCAGCGTGCCGTGCAACACGCCCAGCAGCAGGAGCTTGCCCAGGCGCCGACGGCGGCGCGCCAGTCCGGCCTCGCCGCGGTCCTGGGACAGGCCCTGGCTGTAGCCGAAGAGGAAGGCCAGCAAGGAGATGCCCTTGCCGGCGATCAGCGCGTGCAGGAACCAGGAGACGGCTTCCGCCAGGACGCTGCCCGCGGGCGTGGGCGGGCTCATCGGCCCCATGTCGGGCAACGCGCCGTAGCCGCCCCAGTTCACCGCGACGACCGGCAGCAGCGCGAGCGCGCGCAAGGCATCCACCGCCGCGACGCGCTGCGGCGGACGGGCCGGGCTCACGCCAGGCGTTGCTTCAGATGCGCGACGACGTCGGCGAGCGCCAGCTTGCTGGCTTCGGCGTCACGACGGCCCTGGTACTCGACCTGACCTTCCTTGAGGCCGCGGTCCGAGATCACCACGCGGTGCGGCACGCCGACCAGCTCCCAGTCCGCGAACATCGCGCCGGGGCGCTCGCCGCGGTCGTCCAGCAGCACGTCGACGCCCAGCGCCAGCAGCTCTTCATAGAGCTTGGTGGCGGCGGCCTTCACCTCGTCGCTGCGATCCATGCCGATGGGGCAGATCACGGCCGTGAACGGGGCGATCGCATCCGGCCAGACGATGCCGCGCTCGTCGTGGTTCTGCTCGATGGCGGCGCCGAGGATGCGGGTCACGCCGATACCGTAGCAGCCCATCTCGAACAGCTGCGGCTTGCCGTTCTCGTCCAGGAAGGTGGCGTTCATCGCGGCCGAGTACTTCGTGCCCAGATAGAAGACGTGGCCGACCTCGATGCCGCGCTGGATCGCCAGCACGCCCTTGCCGTCGGGCGAGGGGTCGCCCTCGACGACGTTGCGGATGTCGGCGACCAGATCCGGTTCGGGCAGATCGCGGCCCCAGTTGGCGCCGGTGAAGTGGAAGTCGGCCTCGTTGGCGCCGCAGACGAAGTCGGCCATGTGGGCGACGGTGCGGTCGGCGATGACCTTGAGCGGCTGCTTCAGGCCGATCGGGCCGAGGTAGCCGGGCTTGCAGCCGAAGTGGGCGTCGATCTCGGCGGCGGTGGCGAAGCGGAAGCCGCCCTTCAGGCCTTCCAGCTTGCCGACCTTGACTTCGTTCAGGTCGTGATCGCCGCGCACCAGCAGCAGCCAGACCTGCGACTTGACGATGGTGCCGTGCTCGTCGAGCTCGTCGGTGGCCAGCACCAGCGACTTCACCGTCTGCGACAGCGGCAGTTTCAGCAGCTCGGCGACGTCGGCGCAGGTGGCCTTGCCGGGCGTCGCGGTCTTGGTCAGCGCCTGCGTCGCGGCGCCGCGCGTCGCGATCAGCGACAGCGCCTCGGCCAGTTCGATGTTGGCGGCGTAGTCGCTGGTGGGGCAGTAGATGATCGCGTCCTCGCCGGTGTCGGCGATGACCTGGAACTCGTGCGAGCGGTCGCCGCCGATGGCGCCGGTGTCGGCGGCCACGGCGCGGTATTGCAGGCCCAGGCGATCGAAGATCTTGCCGTAGGCGGCATACATGATGTCGTAGCTGCGGCCGGCGGCGTCCTTGTCACGGTCGAAGGAATACGCGTCCTTCATCGTGAACTCGCGGCCGCGCATGATGCCGAAGCGGGGACGGCGCTCGTCGCGGAACTTGGTCTGGATGTGGAAGAAGTTCTTCGGGAGTTGCTTGTAGCTGCGCAGCTCCTGGCGGGCGATGTCGGTGACGACCTCTTCCGACGTGGGCTGGATGATGAAGTCGCGGCCATGGCGATCCTTCACGCGCAGCAGCTCGGGGCCCATCTTGTCGAAGCGGCCCGTCTCCTGCCACAGCTCGGCGGGCTGCACCACCGGCATCACCAGCTCGACCGCGCCGGCGCGCACCATCTCGCCGCGGATGATGTTCTCCACCTTGCGGATCACGCGCAGGCCCATCGGCATGTAGTTGTAGATGCCGGCGCCCAGGCGCTTGATCATGCCGGCCCGCATCATCAGCTTGTGGCTGACGATCTCCGCATCGGCGGGGGCTTCCTTGAGCGTGGAGATGAAGAACTGGGAGGCTTTCATGGGCGCAGAAAATAAAAGTCCGCGGTCAGCCAGGCCGCCGCGGAAGAACCGGTCATCACCGAGGGTTAGCGATGATCGCGCCGGGCCTCAGCCCCGGTGCAATAATCAATCCAACGAATGATTTGAAGGTTGATTATGCTCGACCGTGAAGGCTTCCGGCCCAACGTCGGCATCATCCTGCTCAACCACAAGAACGAGGTGTTCTGGGGCAAGCGCATACGCACCCATTCTTGGCAGTTCCCCCAAGGGGGCATCAAGCATGGGGAGACGCCCGAGCAGGCGATGTTCAGAGAGCTGCATGAGGAAGTGGGCCTCACCGCAGACCATGTGCGGATCATCGCGCGCACGCGCGACTGGCTGCGCTACGAAGTCCCCGACCACTTCATCCGCCGCGACGCGCGCGGCCACTACCGCGGGCAGAAGCAGATCTGGTTCCTGCTGCAGCTGACCGGGCGCGACAGCGACATGAACCTGCGGGCCACCGACCATCCCGAGTTCGACGCCTGGCGCTGGAACGAATACTGGGTGCCGCTGGAGGCGGTGATCGAGTTCAAGCGCGGCGTCTATCAGATGGCGCTGACGGAGCTCGCCCGCTTCCTGCCGCGGCTGAACCATCACAACCGCTATCTTCGCGCGGGCATGCGGCCGCCGCCGCGCGGCGACCGCTATGGCGGTCACGGGGATCACGATCCGAATCGGCACGAGCAAGGTCACGACCACGGGCACGATCACGGACATGAGCCGGGTCACGACCACGGCCATGAGCCGCATCCGCTCGACGAGCGCGGCGTGCGGGCCCATGAGGGCCTCGAGCCACCGGCGAGCGCCCCCGGGGAGCCGGTCCGCAAGGATTGAGGATCGGATCGACGTGATCCAGACGAACGAACGGGCCTGACGGCCCGTTGTTCTTTTCAGCGTCTGCTCGGCGCCAGCTCGGCGGCGATGCAGCGCCGATTCAGCGCAGGACCAGGTTGTCCCGGTGGATGAGCTCCGGCTCGGCCGCGTAGCCGAGCACGCGCTCGATGTCGAAGGACGGCTTGCGGGCGATGAGGCGGGCCTCGGCGCTGCCGTAGTTGGTCAGCCCGCGCGCGAGTTCGACGCCGTTCATGTCCAGCACCGCGATCACGTCGCCGCGATGAAACTCGCCGGAGACCTCCTGCACGCCGATGGGCAGCAGGCTCTTGCCCTCCTCGCGCAGCTTGATGGACGCGCCGGCGTCGATGCGCACCGAGCCGCGCATCTGCAGGTGATCCACCATCCACTGCTTGCGCGCCGCGAGCTTCGCGGTCGACGCCAGCAGAGCCGTGCCGATCGCCTCGCCGCGCGCCAGGCGCAGCAGCACGTCGGGCTCGCGGCCCCAGGCGATGACGGTGTTGGCGCCGCTGCCCGCGGCCCGCTTGGCCGCCAGGATCTTGGTGATCATGCCGCCGCGCCCCAGACTGGAGCCGGCGCCGCCCGCCATCTCCTCGAGCTCCGGCTTGCCGGCGGTGGCCACGTCGATGAAGCGCGCATCCGGGTCCTTGCGTGGATCGGCCGAGAACAGGCCCTTCTGATCCGTCAGGATGACCAGCGCGTCCGCCTCGACGAGATTGGCGACGAGCGCGCCCAGCGTGTCGTTGTCGCCGAACTTGATCTCGTCGTTGACGACGGTGTCGTTCTCGTTGATGACCGGCACCACGCGGTGCTGCAGCAGCGCCAGCAGCGTCGAGCGCCCATTCAGGTAGCGCTCGCGATCGGCCAGGTCGGCGTGGGTCAGCAGCACCTGCGCGCTGGTGAGGCCCTGCTCCCGCAGCTTGGTCTCGTACATCTGCGCCAGGCCCATCTGACCGACGGCGGCCGCGGCCTGAAGCTCATGGACTTCCTTGGGCCGGCTGGCCCAGCCCAGGCGCTTCATGCCCTCGGCAATCGCGCCGCTGGAGACCATCACCACCTCGCGACCCTCGCGCGCCAGCTCCGCGAGTTGCCGGCACCAGTTGCCGATCGCCTCGGCGTCGACGCCACGCCCCTCGTTGGTCACCAGACTCGAACCGACCTTGACGACGATGCGTCGCGCGTCCTTCAGGACGCCCTTCAATTCGACAGTACTCATGCGCGGGGATGCTCGGAGGAAGTGATGAAGGGGCGTTCGGGCGGCCGCGAGGCCGCCGGATCAGGGCAGCGGATCGAAGCGCGGATCGCGCTCGGGCGGCTTCTCGGCCTTCTCCGCCTTGCCCTTGCCGGCCGTCTTCTTGGCCGCGGGCTTCTTGGCGGCGGGCTTGGCCGCCTTGACCGGGGTCACGTCCTCGACGGCGATGGCTGCTGCGGTGGCCGCCTTGGCCGCTTCCGCCTCGGCCTTCGCGGTCTTGATCGCCTTGGCCTTGGAGGCACGTGTCTTGCGCGTTTCCTGGAACGCCTTGGGCGCGTCAGGGATCGGCTCGTCGAAGCGGGCATCCGGATCCTCGACCGGCGGCGCCTGGATCGCGGCAACGTGGTCGTAGATGGTGCGGATCAGCGGCTCGCAGCCTTCGCGCGTCAGCGCGGAGATCTCGAAGACCGGGCCCTTCCACTTGTAGCGTTTCACGAAGTCCTTGACGCGGCCTTCGCGCTCCTCGGCCGGCACCATGTCCAGCTTGTTCAGCACCAGCCAGCGCGGCTTCTCGTACAGCGCCTCGTCGTACTTCTTGAGTTCCTTGACGATGGCCTTGGCCTCGGCGACCGGGTCCACGTCCGGGTTGAACGGTGCCAGGTCGACCACGTGCAGCAGCACGCGCGTGCGCTGCAGATGGCGCAGGAACTGGTGGCCCAGGCCGGCGCCCTCGGCGGCGCCCTCGATCAGGCCGGGGATGTCGGCGATCACGAAGCTCTTCTCCGGACCGACGCGCACGACGCCCAGGTTCGGATACAGCGTGGTGAAGGGGTAGTCGGCGATCTTGGGGCGCGCGTTGGACACGGCCGCGATGAGCGTGGACTTGCCGGCGTTGGGCTGACCCAGCAGGCCGACGTCGGCCAGCACGCGCAGTTCCATCTTGACCTTCTTGATCTCGCCGGGCCAGCCGGGCGTCTTCTGACGCGGCGCGCGGTTGGTCGAGGTCTTGAAGTGCAGATTGCCGAAGCCGCCGTCGCCGCCCTTGGCCAGCAGCACCGGGACATCGGGCTCGAGCAGCTCGGCGATGATTTCCTCGGTCTCCAGGTCACGCACGATGGTGCCGACGGGAACCTTCAGGATGATGTCCTCGGCGGCGGCGCCGAACTGGTCCGAGCCGCGACCGGCCTCGCCGTTGCGGGCCTCGTGGCGGCGCGCGTAGCGGTAGTCGATCAGCGTGTTGAGGTTGCGGTCGGCCATCGCGAAGACGCTGCCGCCGCGGCCGCCGTCGCCGCCGTCCGGGCCGCCGAAGGGGATGAACTTCTCGCGGCGGAAACTGGCGCAGCCGGCGCCGCCGTTGCCGGCGGCGATATCGATGGTGGCTTCGTCAACGAACTTCATGGGTGGCCTTCGGATCCCGGAGCGGGGCTATCGTAATTCACGACCCCGCGCTCCCGCGCAAGGTCATGCTTTGAATCGGAGCGAGTCAGGGTTCGCCGGGACTCGCGGTCGGCGTGGATCTCGCGGCGACGCGCGATCCGGAAAAAGCAAAGCCCCGGACAAGGCCGGGGCTCTGGGTCCGCCACGGTGACCCGGGCTTGCGCCCGGGACCGCGGCATCAGGACTTCAACAAGCTCAGATCGCCGTGACGACGACGGTCGAGCGGTTGTTGGCGCCCTTGACAGCGAAGGACACCGTGCCGTCCACCAGAGCGAACAGCGTGTGGTCCTTGCCCATGCCCACGTTGGTACCAGCGTGGAACTTCGTGCCGCGTTGGCGGACGATGATCGAGCCAGCCGAGATGGTCTGGCCGCCGAACACCTTGACGCCCAGCATCTTCGGCTTCGAGTCGCGGCCGTTTCGTGTCGAGCCGCCGCCCTTTTTCTGTGCCATGGATTACTCCTAGATCAGATTACGAGAGTGACAAGAGATCAGCCGTTGACCGCGCTGATTTCCAGCTCGGTGAACGTCTGGCGATGGCCTTGGCTCTTCTTGTAGTGCTTGCGACGACGCAGCTTGAAGATGCGCACCTTGTCGTGCTTGCCATGAGCCACCACGGTGGCCTTGACGCTGGCGCCAGCAACCAAGGGAGTCCCGATCTTGAGGTCAGCGCCGTTTCCGACTGCCAGAACCTGGTCGATCACGATCTCTTGGCCAACTTCCGCAGCAATCTGTTCTACCTTGATCTTTTCGCCAGCAGCAACCTTGTATTGCTTGCCACCGGTTTTTATGACCGCGTACATATCAGCCCTTTCAACACAGGAAGGCGAACCGCCAGAACGGGGTGCGAGACCTCGACCCGGCGCGAAGGTCATCAAGACGATCGCCCAAGAAAAAACACCGCAATGAGATGCGGAGCCCGCGAATGTAGCACAAGCGCCACCCTGATGCAAACCCTGAGGCGCCGCCAGCCCCGTCGCCATGGGCCTTCGCGGGCTGATCGACCTGCCCCGGGCCTCTGGGAACCCGATCGGACGCGCGCTTGTGCGAGGCAGGCGACCACTCGGACAAGCCCCTGCTGTCCGCCTTCCTATAATCGCGGCTTCCCCTCACAGTGAGTCGAGAGTGCAACCCATTGCCTCTACCCCCGTCGCCGAGGTTCTCGAGGCGTTGAATGCACAGATGGATGAAGTCGATGCCGTGATCGCGCAGCGCCTTCGCTCGGACGTCGCACTCATCAATCAGATCTCCGCATACATCATCCATGCCGGTGGCAAGCGCATGCGGCCGAAGCTGGTGCTGATGTTCGCCAATGCGCTGGGCGCCGACTCCCCCGCCAGCCGCGAGCTCGCCGCGGTGGTGGAGTTCATCCACACCGCCACGCTGCTGCACGACGATGTCGTCGACGAGTCCGAGCTGCGTCGCGGCAAGCAGACCGCCAACGCGCTGTTCGGCAACGCGGCCAGCGTGCTGGTCGGTGACTTCCTGTACTCCCGCGCCTTCCAGATGATGGTGTCGGTGAACCGGATGCGCGTGCTGGAAGTGCTGGCCGACGCCACCAACGTGATCGCCGAGGGCGAGGTCCTGCAGTTGATGAACATGCATGACCCGGACGTGGCGGTCGAGAGCTACCTGCGCGTGATCCGCTACAAGACCGCCAAGCTCTTCGAAGCCAGCGCGCGCCTGGGCGCGGTGCTCGCCGACGCGCCCGCGGAACTCGAGGAAGCCTGCGCCGGCTACGGCCGCGCGCTCGGCACCGCCTTCCAACTGATCGACGACGCCCTCGACTACGAGGGTACGGCCGAGTCGCTCGGCAAGAACGTCGGCGACGACCTGCGCGAGGGCAAGCCCACGCTGCCGCTGCTGATCGCGATGGAGCGCGGCACCGACGACGAGCGCGCGCTGATCCGTCACGCCATCGAGCACGGCGAGGTCGAGCGCCTGAAGGACATCGTGACCATCGTCCAGCGCACGGGCGCCCTCGAAGCCACCCGCGAAGCCGCTCGCGCGGAGGTCGCACAAGCGAGACAACATTTGTCGGCGCTACCCCTTTCCAAGTGGAAAGAAAGCCTGCTAGAATTTGCGGCTCAGTCGGTAGAGAGAAGTTCTTGAAACCGAGTGACCAAAACGGGGTGTAGCTTAGCCTGGTAGAGCGCTACGTTCGGGACGTAGAGGCCGGAGGTTCGAATCCTCTCACCCCGACCAGGACAACGAAAACGCCGCGGATCGCAAGATTCGCGGCGTTTTTCTTTGGTCGGTCGACCAGGCCGAGTCGGGCGTCTGACGCAGTGGGCGTCCAGGCTCAGTTCTGGACCGCGCACCGGACGGGGTCGGGTGTTGCCACCGGCGCTAGCGATGCCACATCGGCGGATGACGCTGATGCCAAGCGAAGACCTGCTCCAGCGCACCGGACAAGCTCATCAGCAATTCGTCCTGCCCCGGCTGCGCCATGAGCTGCACGCCGACGGGCACACCGCACGCGGTCTGATGCACCGGCAGGCTGACCGCCGGCGCGCCGCAGAAGTTGGCCCAGGGCGTGAAGGCGCTCCAACGCAGCATCGCCTCGCTGGACGCCCAGCCGTCGTCCAGCCGCAGCGCGCCACTGGGCAAGGCCGGCGCCGAACTGGTCGGCGTCATCAGCACGTCGACCTCCGATTGCCACTTCAGCCAGGCGCTCGCCGCGGCCGCGATGCGCGCCTGCGATTGCGCGAAGCGGACCGCACTGATCTCCGCCGCCCGCTGCGCATGCCAGCGCGTGTAGGGCATCAGCGCGGCGCGACGCTCCTCGGGAATCTGCAACTGCACATGCCCGGCGATGCCGACGCTGAGCACGTCGCACAGCGGCTCCAGCAGATGCCAGATGCGCAAGGCCGATGGCAGCGCCACCGGTACGACCTCGTAGCCCATTGTTTCCAGTGCCCGCGCGGCGACGGCGCAAGCCTCCTGGCAATCGGCATGGGCCTCGGTCTCGTCGCTGCCCGGATCGATCAACAGGCCGATGCGCAATCGCTCGGGCGGCGGCGTGCGCGCGGCCCGGCGGTGCGCCTCGGGCGTCCAGGTGGGTTGACGCCAGAGTTCACCCGGTCCGATCGTGCCGACGGCGTCGAGGTAGAGCGCCGCATCGCCGACCGTGCGCGCCACGGGTCCCTCGCTGCCGAGCTGATACCAACCCGGCAACACCGACGGGATGCGTCCCCGGCTGGGCTTGAAGCCCACCAGGCCGCAGTTCGACGCGGGCGTTCGTGTCGAGCCCAGGCCATCGCTGGCATGCGCCAAGGGCGCGAGTCCCGCCGCCACCGCCGCGGCCGCGCCACCACTGCTGCCGCTGGCCGACAAGCCCTGCCCATACGGACTCAGCGCGGGCGGCGCCAGCTGCGTCTCGGTGTAGCAGCAGGGGCCGAACTCGGGCGCATGGGTCTTGCCGAGCACCACGATGCCCGCCTGCCGCAAGCGGCCGACAACCGCGCCATCCTGGGTCGGCACCCAGCCCGCCAGCGCCGCGCTGCCCATCGAGGTGGGCAGGCCGGCCGCCGGATGCAGATCCTTCAGCGGCATCGGCAGACCGTGCATCAATCCCACGGGCCGCTGCGAATCCACCCGCCGCGCGCCCGCCATCGCCGCCTCGGCAAACACGTTGACGAAGGCCCCGAGCGCCTCGCCGTGACGCTCGATGCGCGCCAGATAGTGCGCTGTCAGCTCGCTGGAGGAGATCTCCCGGCGGCGCAGCGCCGCGCACTGCGCCTCGGCGCTCAGCTCATGCAGGTCGGCCATGGCCGTGTCAGCGATCGGCGGCGAGCTGCGCCATCACGGCGTCGATCTCCTCCGCGACCTGGGCGACGAAAGGCGGCAGCACCGCGATGCCCATGTGATCGGCCCCCTCGAGTGCACGCACGCGGCCGCGCGTCGACAGATCCGCATGCGCCTGCTGATAGCCGGGCCAGCGCTGGTAGACCGCATCGAGCCCCTCGATACCGGTCGACGCCGGCTGCTTGGGTGCCCACAGCACGACCAGCGGACGTGCGCCCAGATCCGGAGAAGCGGCCGCCTGACGGCCCACCTGCTGCAGGCCCTGCACCTCGCCGAGCATCGCGTCGATCGCCTCTGGCGTGAAGGTCGATTTCATCTGCTCGCCGACCTCGGGCATGTCGGCGCACACCGCATCGATCATCGCGAACTCCGGCGGCGGCGGACCGCCCTTGCGCAGCTTGACCCGCTTGGCCCGCTCGGCGGCCATCTGCTCGACGGGCGCCTCGTTGTAGAGCGCGAACTGGTCCGGGTGGCTGGCGTCCAGCATCATCAGTCCGACCACCTGCTCGGGATAGAGCCCGGCATAGACGCGGTTCAGCAGCCCGCCCAGCGAATGGCCGATGAAGACCACCGGACCGCGAACGCCCGCAGCCTCCAGCAGCGCGTGCAGGCGGCGCGAGTTGCGCTCCGCGTCCAGCGGCAGGCCGTCGGGCTGGCTCCAGCCCAGGCCCGGGCGGTCGTAGCTGCAGACCTGGTACTTGCGAGCCAGCGTCCGCTGCAGGCGCGCGTACAGCGGCGAGACCGTGCCCGCGCCCGACTCGATCACCACGGTGGGCTGACGCGCGTCGGTGGGCGCGGGGCCGCTCAGGTGCAGATGCAGGCGCAGCCCGTCGATCTCGTAGAGCTGGCCCGGCGGCTTCACCGCTGGCGCAACCCAGTGCGGATCGGCCACGCGCGGCCAGTAGTCGAGGCTGCGCACGCGATACGGCAGTCGCGCGAAGTCCACGTTCACCGCCCCCGGCGTGGAGACGTAGAGCACCGCCGTCGCCAGCGGCGCGAAGCGGGCGTGGAAGTGCTGGGCCGACTTCACGACGATCAGCTTCTTGTCGGTCAGCGTGATGCCGAGTCCGGTGAAGTGCTCGGTCGCCAGCACCTGGCTGCGCTTGCTGATCAGCGCGATGTCGATGCCACGCCCCGTGCGGACCCAGACGCTGCGGCCCAGGCCCATGAAGTCGTCGCCCATCAGGCCGGGCTGGGTGTGGTCCTCCACCACCGCCATCACGGTGACGCTCAGGTCGATCGGATCACCGGACATCGGACCGCCCTTGCCGCCCAGACGCAGCTCGACGCGCGCGCCCACGCCGGCATCGGCGCAGAGCTGCACCGCGCCCAGGTCCCAGAAGCCACCGATCGCGATGTCGTCGAGGCCGCGCGCCAGCAGCTCGCGCAGGATGAAGGTGCTGTCGCTGAGCGCGCCGCCGCCGGCGTTGTCGGCCATGTCGGCCAGCACCACCGGCCCGCCCTGCGGCGCCAGCAGCGTGGCCTGCGCCAGTGCCTGATCGATGCTCAGCGCCGGCGTGCCGGTCTGCTCCCGGATCGCCCAGAACTCGCGTCCCAGCTGCTCGGCCAGCTCGGCGGCCAGCGCGGGATCGTTGTCGGTGGTCACCCACAGCTTGGCGCCGGACTCCGGCACGTCGGCCCAGGGGAAGCCGTGCCCCAGCGACACCGACAGCACGCCCGGCTGCTGCTCCACGGCCTGCATGCGGCGCACGAAGCCGGACATGGGCTCGCGCGTCGTGTGCCACTTGCCGACCATCTTGCAGTCGTAGACCGCGGTGCTCGGCTTGACGCGTCCCAGCGCGGTCTCGCGCACGATGTCGTAGAGCTCGCGCATGCGGGCCAGCGCATCGGTGTGCGGGTACTCCTTGAACGCGATGATCACGTCCGCCGACGTGCGCATCCGCTCGGTGTAGTGGCAATGCAGGTCGAGCTCCACGCCGATGGGCACGGACGGTCCGACGATCTCGCGCACGCGGACGAGCAGGTCGCCCTCGCAGTCGTCATAGCCGTCGGCCACCATCGCGCCGTGCAGGATCAGGATCACCCCGTCCAGCGGTCCGGCGGCGAGCGTCGCGCGCAGGTCGGCGAGGATGTCGTCGCGCAGCTGCTCGTAGACCGAGCGCACCGTGCGGCCCAGCGGCATCGCGAAGGCGGTCAGGCTCTCGACCAGTTCATCGCCCTCCTCCGCCATCCATTGGCGCAGGGTGAGCGTGCTCAGCCCGAAGCCCTTGGGATCGCGCGTGCTGGCGTCGCCGCGAAAGATGCCGTACTCCTGGAAGCTGCCCCAGCCGGTCGGCGCGACCGCGAAGGTGTTGGTTTCCGTGGCAAGAAAGGCGGTGAAAAACTTCATCTCGGGTACTCCAAATGTCCAGGTGTCCGGGGGTCGGGGGGGCCTGACGTCCTGCGGTCGTGCCGTCCGGACGACTTACCGGTCCGCGCGCGCGAAGCGCAGGTGGCGGGTGCGGATGCTCTCCATCCGCAGGCCGACGACGGGACTTCCCGGCCCGGCGGCGCGATCGAGGTTGAGCACGTTGCTGTTGGCCAGCGCGGCCAGCAGCGGCTCGGTCGGGACGAGCAACATCACCTCGTCGGACACGGGATGCGCGCGGTAGCGCAGCTGACCATGGCGGCCCTGCACGGTGAAGCTCAGTCCCGCGTCGTCGGCCTCGATCAGCCCGCCGGCATCGAGGTCCGCGCTGTGGAAGGCGCCGACCAGGCTGGGCGCGAGCGATGCCGCCGTCGGCGCGGTCTCGGGCACCAGCCGCAAGCGCAGCAGCTCACCGCCGTCGCGCACCTCCAGGACGTCGGGCGCCTGCGCGGGATCCACGCCGCTCAGGTCGATCTCGACCGAGCTGGTCGCCGTCTCCATCACGCCGATCCACACGCGATGCCCGATGCCCTTGCGCAGCGGCAGCACATGGCTGCCATGCACCGACACGCCCAGCAGACCGGCGACCGTGCCAAAGCGCATCAGCAGACCGCTCGCGGGATCGTGATAGTGCCGACCCTGCAGACCCGGAAATGCATCGGCCGCGACGCGCGGCACCGCTTCCTGCGCGGTGAGCGGCAGTTGATCGGCGAGCAGCAGATCGATCAGCTTGAAGGCGACCGCGGCGGGATTGGCCGCGCTGCCGTTGGTCATGATGGTGATGTCCAGCCCATGCGCCGGCACGGTGATCATCTGCGAGCCGCCGCCCAGCACCGCGCCGTTGTGATGGATCACCTCGACACCGCGGTAGGGATGACGGATCAGGCCGAAGCAGTAGGGCGACACCTCGCCCGAGGCCAGCGTCGTCGTCTCCAGCATCTGCGCCCAGCTCTTCGCGCTGCCGACGGTCTTGCGCTCGCTGCGCAGGTGGGCCAGCCAGATGAGCATGTCGTCCACCGTCGAGATGAGCGAGCCGCTGCCCTCGAACTCCGTGGGATAGGTCGCGCGGGTCCAGCGCCCGCGCGCGCCGGGCGCGGCGCCGAGCACCGGCAGGTAGAGCCCCGCCAGCCCCTCGCGCACGTCGAGCACGTTGGCGGTCGACTCGGTGTCCAGCATGCCCAGCGGCTCGAAGATGCGCTGGCGCAGGAACTCGGCGAAGCTCAGCCCGCTGACCCGCTCGACGATGCGCGCCAGCATCAGGTAGCCGCCGTTGCTGTAGATCATGCGGGTGCCGGGCTCGTAGTTGAGCTCGCGCTGCCGCGCCATCATCGACAGGCTGATGCCCGCCGGCTGCGGGTTCAGGCCGTTGGCCCAGGCCCAGAGTTCCTCATGACCTCGCCAGCCGCCGGTGTGCTGCATCAGCTGGCGCAAGGTCGGCCCGGCGGCGCTGAGCTCGGGCAGCTCGGGCAGGTGGCGGCGCGCCATGTCGTCGATGTCCAGCTTGCCGTCCTCGGCCAGCAGCAGGATGGCCAGCGCGGTGAAGTGCTTGCTGGTCGAGGCCAGCCGCATGCGCGTGCGCGGCGTGTTGATCACGCCGAGTTCCAGGCTGGCCAGGCCGAAGCCGCGGCGGTACAGCAGCTCGCCGTTGCGGCTGACGCCGACCACCATGCCGGGCTCGTCGGCGCGGCACAGCGGTTCCAGCGCCGCGTCGATGGTCTTGACCAGCTCGGCCTTGGTGGAGGCGGTCGCGGCGGCGGCGTTGGCGGCCTCGACCGCCGCGGACGAGGCCGCCGCGGAAGTGGCGGTTGACGACGAAGCGCCGGGGCGGGAAGCGGAGGTCGAGGTGTTCATCGCAGTCATGAGGTGGCGTTGACTTTCTTGAGCAGCCGCACGAAGGCGGGTTCGGTGGCGCGCAGCAGCAAGGCGCCGGACAGGCAGCCGGTCAGCGTCGCGGCCACGATGGCCATGGCCAGGCCGTTGGGGATGTTCCTGACCGCGTCGGAGATCACGCCGATGGCCAGCGGACCCAGCACCGCGAAGGGCAGCGTGCCCATGGACAGCACGCCGATCACGCGGGCCCGCAGGTGCGGCGGCGCGACTTCCTGCAGCACGTTGGGCAGCACCACCGCGCCGCAGATCAGCGGCACCAGCAGCATGGACAGCAGCACGAACACGTCGGTGGCGGAGCGAACGAACAGCAGCCCGATCGAGATCAGCGCGGCGGCGGCGTAGCCCAGCACCAGCACCCGCACCGGCGCGGCCAGGCCGACGCGGCGCCGCGCCACGCGCATCGCCTTGACGCCCAGCACGCCGCCGACCAGCGTGCCGGCCATCACCGCGATGCCGATGCCCTGCCCCAGCTGCGCCGGCTGGATGCCGAACTGACGCGCCGCGACGATGGGGATCCAGCTGCCGATGGAGCTCAGCCCCACCGAGGCCAGGCCGGACCCCGCCACCAGACAGGCCAGCGTGCGCCAATGCGCGCGCAGGTAGTCGCGGAAGCTGATGCCGCCCAGCTCGGCGCCGTCCGCGCCGACCGCGGCCACGGTGGCGGTCGCGCGGGTGGCGGATCCAGCGCTCGCGCCGCTGGCATGCCCCTCGGCGGACTCGACGGTCGGCGGCTCATAGCCGGCGGCGGCCTTGCCGCGCGCGCTGCGGATGGTCAGCACCAGCAGGATCACCGGCAGTCCGACGAAGGCCATCACGAAGAAGGTCAGGCGCCAGGTCTCGTAGCCCTGCCAGCCGGCCGGCATCAGATGACGGGACTTCTCCACCGCCAGCACGATGCTGCCGCCCAGTACCGCGCCGAGCGCGCTGCCGAAGATCGACGAGATGCCGAAGATCGCGTTGGCCAGGACCCGCTGGGCGCGCGGGAACAGATCGGGGATCAGGCTGTTGGTGATGGGGCCGAGCCCGGCCTCGCCCACGCCCAGTCCGATCGACGCGACGAACAGCATGGTGTAGTCCATCGCCGTGCCGCGCAGCCCGGTCGCCGCGCTCCAGACCAGCACGCAGGCGGCCAGCACCACGCGGCGGTCGTAGCGGTCACCCAGCCAGCCCAGCGGCAGCGTCGCCAGCCCGGTGAACAGCACCAGCCCGCCGCCCTTGAGCATCCCGATCTGGGTGTCGCTGAGCGAGAGCGTGGCCCGCATCGGCTCGGTCAGCAGCGTGACCAGCATCGCGTCGACCGATCCGAGGATGGTCGCCACCAGCAGCACGGCCAGCGTGTACCAGGACGCGGCCCCGGCCTTGCGGGCCGGAATCGCCGTCGTAGGGACGTGCGAGGGGGAAGCCGCCGGGTCGGCGGTCGTTGCGAAGAGCGTCATGATCAGAAGGGGACGTTGACGGCCACGCCGATGGTGCGCGGCTCCACCACCACCGCCTTGCCGGCGGTGGCGGAGGCGACGGCGACGGCGGCCAGGCCGCGGCTGTTGGCCAGGTTGCGCACGTAGGCGGAGAGCTGGAAGCGCTCGTAGTCGATGCCGGCCTGCAGGCCCAGCACCGTGTAGGCCGGCAGGCGGTAGGGCCGCGCCACCGTGCTGCCGGGGAAGCCAGCATTGCGCTCACCCGTGTGGCGCAGGTTGGCGCCGACATAGGCCCGGTGGCCGAAGAGCTCGAGGTTGCGCGTGGCCGCCAGCGACGCGCTCACGCGCGCGGTGTCGGGCAGCCGGTCGCCCGCATGGCCGCCCAGGCCCGAGGCGTCGGTGCGCAGCTTGGCGTCGATCAGCGAGAGCGCGCCATCGAAGCGCCAGGCCGCGCTGGGCAGCCAGCTCAGCGCCAGCTCCGCGCCGCGGATGCGCGCCTTGCCCGCGTTGGTGAAGAAGCTGAAGATGCTGCCGTCGGAGACGATCTGCTGGATGTCGGTCCACTCGATGTCGTAGAGCGCGGCATCGATCACCAGCGTGCGGTCCAGCAGCGCCGCCTTGTAGCCGGCCTCGTAGCTCCACAGCGAGTCCGACTTGAACATCGGCTTGATGGTCGGCGAGGTCGTCGGCAGCAAACCGTTCGGGCCGCCGGGCCGGTAGCCGCTGGCGACGCGGGTGTAGACCGAGTTCTGCGCGTCGATCTTGTAGCCGGCGGTGGCCAGCCAGGTCGTGGCGGTCTCTTTCGACTCGCCGCCGTTGGACGAGGCGCCGCCGGAGAGCAGCCCGTCGGAGGTGTTGGTGAAGCGCTGCTCCATGCGGCCCACACGCACGCCGCCCGTCAGCGCCAGCGCGGGCGTGGCGTGCCAGGTCACGTCGCCGTAGGCCGCGAGGTCGCGGTAGGTCGCGGGCTTGGTCGTCTCGTAAAGCTTGAGCGAGCCGGGGCCGGCGGCGGTCGCGTATCGGATGCCGCCGTCCACGCTCGAGCGCTCGCGGTTGATGTACAGGCCGGCCAGCCATTCGATGTCGCGCGAGGCGCGCGAGGTCAGGCGGAATTCCTGGCTGACGCGATGCTGCTTGCCGCGGCTGTCGCCCCAGACCGAGGTCGCGGGCAGGCCGGCGCGCACCAGCACCGGCAGGATGCTGGCCGACGCGTCCGACAGCGCGTGCAGCTTCACGTCCTGCACCGAGGTGATGGCGTTCAGCCGTGCCCAGCCCATGTCGTACTCGATGTCCAGGCCCAGCAGATGGGTGCGGACGCTGTTCGGCTCCTCGGCGTCCAGCTTGCGCAGACGCTCGCCCAGCGTGGGCTGGCCGGTGACCAGGTTCAGGTCCTCGTAGTCACTGCCGACGCGCGTGGCCTCCTGGGAGGTCAAGGTCAGACGCATCGTCAGGTTGCGGGCCGGCGTCAGCAAGGCCGAGATCCGCGCGCCGGTGGTCGTGCCGCGATTGACGTTGGTCTGCGCGGCCACGCCGACGGTGTCGTCGTAGCCGCCGAAGCGCGTGGTGTAAGCCGCGACGCGCACCGCCGCCACATCCTGCTTGATCGGGACGTTCACGACGCCGTTGACCGTGTGGCCCATGCCGCCGTAGCGGGTGGAGGTCAGCGCGACGCGCGCGTTGCCGGAGAACTCGCCGGTGTCCGGCTCGTTGGTCACGTACTTGATCAGGCCGCCCATCGCGCCGGCGCCGTACAGCGTGCCTTGCGGACCGCGCAGGATCTCGATGTGGCGCAGGTCCAGCAGGCCCATGTCCAGCGGCGTCATCGCGCCCAGGCCGTAGGGGGCGCTGGAGCCGGTGGCCACGTCGTCGACATAGACGCCGACCGAGGACGCGCCGACCGAGGCCGTCGCAAGTCCGCGGATGCTCAGCGCGCCGGCGTAGGCGCCGCCGTGCGTCAGCGTGACGCCGGGCTGGTTGGCCACGTAGTCGGCCAACTCGCGGGCGCCGTTGCGCTCCAGCGCCTCGGTCTGCAGCACGTCGACCTTGAGCGGCACCTCACGCACCGGCTCGCGGCGGCGCGCCGCGCTGACCACGACCGAGTCCAGCGTCGACACATCGGCGCGCGGCTTCGGATCCTCGGGCGTCCCGACGAACAGCACCATCGCGCCGCTCTCGTCGCGACGCACTTTCAGCCGCGTGCCCTCCAGCAGACGCGCCAGCGCGTCCTCGGGCGAGAGCTTGCCCTTCAGGCCCTTGGTCGACAGGCCCCGGAGGTCCTCGACCTTGTAGATCAGCTGGACGCCCGCCTGGGCGATGTAGGCATCGAGCGCGCTCTTCAGGTCGCCCGCGGCGACGTCGAAATCGCGGCTCTGCGCATGGACGGTGGCGGCCGCGACGGCCAGGGTGCAGGCAATGGCCAGTCGACGGAGCGACTGACCGCGTACGCATTTCTTCATTTGGGGGGATCCTCGGTGGGAAAACGATGAACTGCTACCCAACCAAGACGGACGGGCCGTCATCTTCCGGTAGTAAATCTCCCCCTCTCGGCGTAAACACCTACCCCTCGCACGCGCCCCACCGGCGGCACGGGCCAGGCGACGCCCGATGGCGGATGGACCGCGACGCCATCGCCACGCCACGCGATCGACACCGACACCGACACCGACACCGACACCGACAACGACAACGACAACGACAACGACACCGACACCGACACCGAGGGTGTACCGGAAGCGGGCCGCTCGCCCGTCTTGAGGAAGGAGTCCTTCACTCCTTCATTCCTCACGCGAGCCCGCCCCATGACCCCCACCCCCGACACCCCGCAACCGACCGGCCTGGCGGCCGTCGACGCCCTGCTCCAGCCCTTCAATCGCAGCGACGCGCCGGGCCTGGTCGTGGGCATCGCGCGCGCCGGCAGGATCCTCTACCGACGCGGTGTCGGGCTGGCCAGCATCGAGCAGGGCGTGACCATGTCGCCGCGCACGCGCGTGCGCATCGCCTCCACCAGCAAGCAGTTCACCTGCCTGGCCGTGCTGCTGCTGGCCGAGGACGGCCTGCTGGACATCGACGACCTCGTCTACCGTCATCTGCCGGAGCTGACCGTGCTGCATCCGGCCGGCCCGACGCTGCGCCAGCTGATGCAGCACCTGGGGGGATGGCGTACCGACCTGCCCTCGGTCGCGCAAGGCCTGGCCCTGCTGCCCACGGTGGACTGGTCCCAGCCCATCGCCGATCCCAACCGCGAGCTCAACTTCGAGCCGGGCACGCGGATGATGTACTCGAACACCGGCTACCAGTTGCTGGCGCGGGTGGTCGAGCGCCTGAGCGGCCGCAGCTTCGAGGACTTCCTGCGCGAGCGCATCTTCGCGCCGCTGCGCATGCACGACACCGAGTCGCTGACCAGCGACCTCGAGATCCGCCCCGGCATGGCGATGCAGTACCAGGCGCAGCCCGCCTCGGTCGGCGGCGGCCTGCGGCGCGGCATCTATCCGAGCGAGCTGCGCGGCAGCGGCTCGCTGGTCTCCACGGTCGACGACATGCTGCGCTGGCTGGCGCATCTGCGCAGCCCGAGCAAGCTCGTGGGCAGCGCCGCCAGCTGGGCGAGCATGATCGAGCGGCCGACCCTGTCCACCGGCGTGCGCCTGCCCTACGCGCTGGGCCTGATCCGTCACGACTACCGCGGCGTCGAGGTGATCCAGCATTCGGGCGCGGTGCTGGGTGCGACCACGCAGATGATCACCGTCCCCGCGCACGGGCTGGACATCGTCATCCTGGTCAACGGCGCGCCCGTCTCGCCGGTGGCGCTGGCCTTCCAGATCATCGATGCGCTGCTCGGCGATGCGCTGGGCGAGCCGTCCGTCCACGTCCCGGCCGAGCCCCATGCGGCGCTGCTGGGTCGCCGCTATCACTCGCCGGAGACCGGCGCGGTGTTCGGTCTCGAGGACGCCGGCGGCAAGCTCGCGCTGAGTTGGCTCGGGGGTCGCGGCATACCGCTGCGCCAGATCGACGGCGCGGCGGTCGTGCCCTGCGAGGACAGCGCGCTGAGCCCGCTGGCCCTGTCGCTCGAGGAGCTCGCGAGCGAGACCGCGCCGCAAGTCCTGACCCTCGACGACGGTGGCCGGCTGCTGCGTTGCACGCTGCTGCCCGAGCAGGCGCCGAGTGTCGCGTCGCTGGCGGCGTCGCTGGCCGGCCGCTACCGCGTTCCGGACCTGGGCATCGAGGTCCCGGTCGAGCTGGAGGGGGACGGCGCGAACACTCGCATCGTCGTGCAGCTGCACGGCCCGCACGGCCGCAGCGCCTATCGCCTGGAACCGCTGTCGTCCGACGTGATGCTGGCCCTGCCCACCGATGGGCTGTTCGCCGGCATGGGCGGCGCCAGCATCGTCAACATCGATCGCGAAGGCGACCGGGTCGTCGGCCTGCGCCTGGACGCGCCGCGCCTGAGCCGCCTGCGCTTCATTCGCGAGGAGGCGCATGCATGAAGAGCGGGCGCACGACCAGCATCGCCAGCAGCACCAGCGCGACCAGCAAGAACAAAGAGAGCGAGAGCAGCATGACCAGCATGAGCAGCACGACAAGCACCACGAGCGCGAGCGGCAAGAAGACGATCTTTGCCGCCTTCCTGGCCACCGAGACCAACACCTACGCCGCCGCGCCGACGGGCTGGGGCTGCTTCGAGGAGTACGGCATCCACCGCGGCGACGCCAGCACGCGGGACCCGCTGGGGATCGGGGGCTCGATGGTCGAGCTGCGCCGCCTGCTCGGCGCCGAGGGCCATGAGCTGATCGAGAGCCTGAGCGCCTTCGCCCAGCCGCTGGGCCGCACGGTGCGCGCCGTCTACGAGCGGCTGCGCGACGACATCCTGGCCGACCTGCGCGCGTCCGGTCCGGTGGACGGCGTGATCCTGATCCTGCACGGCGCGATGGTGGCGGACGGCTACGACGACTGCGAGGGCGACCTCATCGCCCGCGTGCGCGAGATCGTCGGCCCCGCCGTGCCCATCGGCGTGGAGCTCGATCTGCACTGCCACTACACCGCGCTGATGCAGCGCTCGGCGGACGTGATCATTGCCTACAAGGAGTACCCGCACATCGACGCGACGCCGCGCCTGCAGGAGCTGCTGCGCATCGTGCTCGACGCGAGCGCCGGTCGGGTGAAACCCACCGCGGCGATGTTCGATTGCAAGATGGTCGGCCTGTGGCACACGACGCGCGAGCCCATGGCCGGTTTCGTCCGGCGCATGCAGGCGGTGGAGCAGCAGCCCGGCGTGCTGTCGGTGTCGCTGGGTCACGGCTTCCCCTGGGGCGACGTGCCCGAATCGGGCGCGCGGCTGTGGGTCGTCACCGACAACGATGCGGCGCTCGCCGCCTCGCTGGCCGAGCAGCTGGGCCGCGAGTTCTGGGCGCTGCGCGAGCAGACCGCCACGCCGATGCTGGAGATCGACGCGGCGCTGGACCGCGCCGCCCAGGTCGTCGGTGGGCCGGTCGTCATCGCCGACATCGCGGACAACGCCGGCGGCGGCGCGATGAGCGACAGCAGCTTCATCCTGCAAGCCCTGCTGGCCCGCCAGGTGAGCGACGCGGCGATCGGCGCGTTCTGGGATCTCGGCGGGATCCAGCTGTGCCGTGATGCCGGCGTGGGCGCGCGCATCGCGCTGCGACTGGGCGGCAAGTGCGGACCGGCCTCGGGGACGCCGGTCGACCTGGACGTCACGGTGATGGTGATGCTCGACCACCATGAGCAGATCGGGCTGAACTCGAACGACGAGATCGCGCCGCTGGGCCCCAGCGTCTGGGTGCGGACGAGTGGCGGGCTGGACATCGTGCTGGTCAGCGTGCGCAGCCAGACCTTCTCGCCGACGGTCTTCACCGGCCTGGGCATGGACCTGAGCGCCAAGCGGGTGATCGTCGTCAAGTCGACGCAGCACTTCCATGCGCAGTTCGCGCCGCTGGCCAAGGAGATCCTCTACGTCACCACGCCCGGCGCGATCGACATGGACTTCGCCCGGCTGCCCTACCGCGTGCGCGACCTCGACTACTGGCCGCGCGTGGCCGATCCGCACGGCTTCGCCACCCAGGACGGAGCGAACGCATGAATTCGTCGGACATCACCCCACGCGAGATCGCCGGGAGCGAGACCTCGGGGTCGGCCATCACCTCGGCCGACTGCCTGGTGATCGGTGGCGGCATCGCGGGCGCCTCGGTCGCGCGCTGGCTGGCACCGCACGCGCGCACCATCGCGCTGGAACGCGAGAGCCAGCCCGGTTACCACGCGACGGGCCGCTCGGCCGCGCTGTTCATGGAGAGCTACGGCAATCCGCAGGTGCGCGCCCTGACGCGCGCCAGCCGCGCCTTCTTCGAGCAGCCGCCGGCGGGTTACTCCGACCATCCCCTGCTGACGCCGCGGGGCGCGCTCTTCGTCGCCACCGAGGCGCAGCGCGAGCCCTACGAGCATCACTGGGAGGTGCTGCGGGCCATCACGCCGAACGCGCATCGGCTCAGCGCCAACCAGGCCTGCGCGATGGTGCCGGTGCTGAGGCGCGAGCTGCTGCACGGCGCGATCCATGAGCCCGAGGCGGTCGACATGGACGTGCATGCGTTGCATCAGGGCTTTCTGCGCGAGCTGCGGCGGGAAGGCGGGCGGCTGGTCTGCGACGCGGAGGTCACGGCGATCGAGCGGCATGGCGCCGACTGGCGCGTGCGGGCCGGCGGGCAGGTCTACCAGGCGCCGGTGCTGATCAATGCGGCCGGGGCTTGGGCCGACGTGATCGCGGGACTGGCGGGCGTGCGGCCCATCGGGCTGGAGCCGCGACGGCGCTCGGCGTTCATGTTCGCGGCGCCGGCCGGGATGGACACGCATGCCTGGCCGCTGGTGTTCGGGGCGGACGAGGACTGGTACATCAAGCCGGATGCGGGCTTGCTGCTGGGGTCGCCCGCGAATGCCGATCCGGTGGCGCCGCACGATGTGCAGCCGGAGGAGTTGGACATCGCGCTGGCCATTCATCGGATCGAGGAGATGACGACGATGACGATCCGGCGGCCCAGCCACACCTGGGCGGGACTGCGGTCCTTCGTCGCGGATGGGGGATTGGTGGGGGGATTCGATGAGGAGGCGGCGGGGTTCTTCTGGTTGGCCGGGCAAGGCGGCTATGGGATCCAGACTTGCGCCGCGATGGGGGAGGCTTGCGCGGCCTTGGCGCTGGGGCGGCGGTTGCCGCAGCGGCTGGTGGATTTCGGGTTGAGCGCGTCGATGTTGTCGCCGACCCGATTGATGGGCCGTTCTTAGCCCCTCGCCCACGGAGTGGGAGAGGGGTTGGGGTGAGGGCCGTGGCACACCAGAGCCTCAGCCCTCTTCGAATCCCGATGGCGCTTGCGAAGGCCAGTAGCGCTCGCTGTCTGCACCGGCCCTCACCCCAACCCCTCTCCCGCAAGCGGGCGAGGGGCTAACGCGGGCGAGGGGATCGAAAGGTCTCAGCCCCAGAGCCCCACCTCCGCCCCCTCCAGCATCGCCCCCTCATACCGCATCGCCGGCGACCGATCCGCGCTCATCAGCATCGGCCCGTCCAGATCCACATACGCGCACTCCTGCGCGATCAGATGCGCCGGCGCCATCGCCAACGACGTGCCGCCCATATTCCCCACCATCAGCCCGAAGCCCATCCTCTTCGCCTCGGCCGCCAACGCCAAGCCCTCGGTCAGCCCGCCCGACTTGTCGAGCTTGATGTTCACGTACTGATACCGCCCCGCCAGCGCCGACAACGAGCCGCGATCCACGCACGACTCGTCCGCCGCCAGCGGAATCGGCGAGACCAACCCGTCCAGCGCCGCATCCTGCCCACGCTCCACCGGCTGCTCGATCAGCTCCACCCCCTGCGCCTGCAGCTCCGGCAGGATGCGCTCCAGCAGTTCTCGACTCCACGCCTGATTCGCATCGATCACCAGGCGCGCCTCCGGATGCTCCTCCCGCGCGAATCGCACCATGTCCAGATGCCGCGTCCCATCCGCCTTCAGCTTGAGCAGCGGCAGATGCCGCGCCGCGCGAATCTTGCGCCGCACATCCGCTTCGCTCCCCAGACCGATCGTGTAGGCCGTCAGCACCGGCTCCACCCGCGACAGCCCCGCCATCTGCCAAGCCGCCCTGCCCGCCTGCTTCGCCCGCAGGTCCCACAACGCGCAATCCAGCGCATTGCGCGCCCCTCCAGGCGGCAGCAGGCTCATCAGATCGGCGCCGCTCAGATCCACCTGCAGCCGCCCGCGCACGGCCTCGATCTGCGCCGCCATCGTGGCCTGCGTCTCGCCCTTGTAGGGCACGCCGGTGGCCTCGCCATAGCCGCTCCTGCCCTGCTCATCGCGCAGGCGCACGACCAGCACCTTGATCTCGGTCATCACGCCGCGCGAGATCTCGAAGGGTTCGCGCAGGGGCCAGCTCTCGCCGGCCAGGGTGCATTCAAGCAGCATGGGACAACTCCTCGGAAGAATGGATCGCATCGGCCAGGCGCTCGACGCCGCCGCGCAGGGGATCGACGACGGGCAGGCCCAGCTCGGCCTCGACCCGCTCGCGATAGAGGCGCCACTCGTCCTCGCTCAGCGCGGACGAATTGACGCTGACGCCGACACAGCGCACCGCCGCGTTGGTCAGGCGGCCGGCGCCCAGGTAGGCCTCGATGGCCTCGCTCAGCGACGGCAGCGGGAAGTCCGGCAGGCTGGCGATGTGCTCCCGGCCGACGTGGTGGCACAGCACCAGCGCGTCGGGCTGCGAGCCATGCAGCAGCCCCAGCGTGACGCCCGCATAGGCGGGATGGAACAGCGAGCCCTGGCCCTCGATCACATCCCAGTGATCGGGCGCGTTGTCGGGCGAGAGCTGCTCGGCCACGCCCGCGACGAAGTCGGACACCACCGCGTCGATCGCCACGCCGCTGCCGGAGATCATCACGCCCGTCTGGCCGGTCGCCCGGAAGCTGGCCGCCAGGCCGCGGGCCTGCAGCGCGCGGGTCAGCGCCAGCGCGGTGTACTTCTTGCCCAGCGCGCAATCGGTGCCCACGGTCAGCACGCGCCGACCGGTGCGCTTGCGGCCGGTGCCGGTGACGCGCGGCCAGGCGCCGTGGCGCACGTCGTGCAGCTGCACGCCGGCCGAGCGCGCGGCATCGGCCAGCCCGGGCAGATCGCCCAGGCGCTGGTGGAGACCGCTGACGATGTCCAGGCCCGCGCGCACCGCGTCCAGCAGGGTCGGCAGCCAGTGCACCGGCAGCTTGCCGCCGACCGGCGCGATGCCGATCAGCAGCGAGCCGGCGCCGGCGGCCGCCGCCTCGGCGATGGTCATGGCCGGCTTGCCGGTGCTGACGCGGGCGTCGGGGAAGGCGAGCTCGCCCAGCACGTCCTCGGGACACCAGTCGGCGACGCCGAAGGCGGTCTTCGCATCGACGGCGGAACTCACGTCGCCGAGGAAGATCAGATAGGGTTTTCGCAATACAAGCATGTCGGAACCATCCGCGGAGAAAAGGAAATCGAAGAAGGATCGCGAGCGCTCCGGGGCGCCCGGGGGCGATCGGGGACAGGGGCGCTTGGGCGCCGCGGGCCGCCGGTACGGCGGTCGGTGCCCGGGTCGGAGCCCGGGCTCGGACGCCATGGGGCGGCTGTCCTTGAAGACGAGGGGCGGGCGGACTTCCGCGCCGCCTTCGGGTATTCCCCCGGTCCGCGTGGGCGGGCGCAGAATCTTTGCGCCGCCCATACCGGATTTGCGTGCGCGCTTCGTCTTGAATGACAGGCGGACACCGTCCACAGATCGTGGCGAGCCCCGTCGGCATGAGGAGCCGTGTTGAACACCGATGAGTTGAACGCCTGGTTCGTGGATGAAGTGCTGCCCCAGGAGGCCATGCTGGAACGATTTCTCAGACGCAACTGGCGAGACATGGACGAGATCCCCGACCTGCGTCAGGAGGTCTATGCCCGCGTCTACGACGGCTGCGCCCGCTGCAAGCCCGAGTCCACCCAGGCCTTCCTGCTGACGACCGCGCGCAACCTGCTGATCGACCGCGCCCGGCGCGCGCAGATCGTGTCCATCGAGACCTATGCCGACATCGAGGCGCTGGCGCCCACGCTGGACGAGCTCAGCCCCGAGCGCCATCTGGCCGCCCGCAGCGAGCTCAAGCTGCTGCAGCTGGCGCTGAACCTGCTGCCCGCGCGATGTCGCGAGGTGATCGAGCTGCGCAAGATCGAAGGTCTGTCGCAGCGGGAGGTCGCCGCGCGCATGGGCATCACCGAGGACACGGTGGAACGCCAGGTGTCCAAGGGCGTGCGCGCCCTGGCCCAGGCGCTGCAGTCCGCGGGGCAAGGCAGCGGCGGCGCCACGCCGGCCGCCGCTCCGCTGCGAAAGGGACGGAAAACACAATGAAGTACAAGAACAGCGAGCTGAACGACATCGAGACCTGCGCGGCCGACTGGATCGCGGAGCGCGACCGCTCGAACGGGCAACTCCCGCCCGAGCGCCGGACCGCGCTGGACGCGTGGCTCGCCGCGTCGACCGCGCACCGCGTCGCCTACCTGCGCCTGGAGCAGGCCTGGCAGCGGGCCGAGCGGCTGCGGGCCCTGCAGCCCGGCGCGCCGCCGCTGGCCGCGCCCGAGTCGCCGGGGCTGGACGTCCGGGGCGAGGCCGCCGGCCGCAAGCCCGCGGGGATGTCGGGCTGGCGCACTGGTCGGCGGTCCGGTGGGACCTCGGCCGGCTTGCCCGGCTGGCTCTCCGCGCGCCCCGCCCTGTGGCGCGGCGCGGCCGGCGTCGGCCTGGCGACGCTGGCCCTGGTGCTGGGGCTGCAGGTCGTCGGTCCGCGTCCGGAGACCGTCGACTACGCCACCGCGCGCGGCCAGCGCGAATCGGTGATGCTGGCCGACGGCTCCCAACTGACCCTGAACACCGCCACCCAGGTGCGCACCGAAGTCACGCCGCAATCCCGCCAGGTCTGGCTGCAGAGCGGCGAGGCCTTCTTCGACATCGCCCACGACGCGCAGCGCCCCTTCGTCATCCACGCCGGCAAGCAGCGGGTGACGGTGCTGGGGACCAAGTTCTCGCTCCAGCGGGACGGGGACAAGCTGCGGGTGACCGTGCTGGAAGGCCGCGTCCAGGTGCAGGCCGATCAGGCCAGCAGCCGCCCCACCGTGCTGGCGCGCGCCGACACCGCGGTGGCGGAGGCCGACAACCTGCTCGTCACCCGCGTCTCGCCGCAGCAGCTCTCCGCCCGGCTGGGCTGGCTGCAGGGCAAGCTGGTGCTCAACGAGGTCACGCTGGCCGAGGCCGCCCGCCAGTTCAACCGCTACGGCAGGAAGCAGCTGGTCATCCAGGACGCCGCCGCCGAGCGCATCGTCATCGGCGGTGTGTTCGAGGCGGGCAATGTCGAGGCCTTCGCGCGCCTGCTGCACGCGGGCTTCGGCCTGCAGGTCCAGGACGTGGGCGAGGAGATCCGCGTCTCCAGCCCGGGGTCATGAAGCCCCGATGACGGGAGGCCGCGGCGGGGCGATGACCGGACCCTGGCGGGGCGGTGGCGACGCGATCCTGGGGAAAGCGCATGACGCTGCAACATTTCGGGCTCAATTTCCAGTGACCGAAGTCGATATTGCACGAAGCGTCCGTCTTCGGTGAGACACCGGGTCGGCCCCGCCGTCGACCCATCATCCATGGGGGTACAGTGCAGGGCTGCTCCGTGCCTGTCGGGGCACGGCAACCCAACCCGATCGCGACATCCGTGGACACCACCCTGGCCGAACCTCCTCAGTCCGCCCTTTCCGGCGTCGCCCGCGTGCTCGTGCACGCCGGCAGGCTCAAGCCGCAGGCGGCCGAGGACCTGGTGCGGCAGGCGCGCGAGAAGAAGATCAGCTTCGTCAACGCCGTGATCGCCGCCGGGGCGGTGTCGTCGTTCGACCTCGCCCATACGCTGTCCCATGCGCTGGCGCTGCCGCTGATGGACCTCAACGCGGTCGACGCGCACAAGCTCCCGCAGAACATCATCGACGCCAAGCTGGCGGCCCAGTACCAGGTCGTCGTGCTGGCGCGCCGTGGCAACCGGCTGTTCATCGGCGGCGCCGACCCGACCGAGCAGGAGGTCGTCGAGCGCATCAAGTTCGCGACCCAGCTGACGCCGGAATGGATCATCGTCGAGCACGACAAGCTCGCGAAACTGCTGGGCATCGCGGCGGCCAGCGCCTCGGAGGCGCTCGAGGCGATGTCCGGCGAGGACTTCGACTTCGACATCGCCGAGGAGGAGACCGCGCCCGCCGAGGAATCGCAGGAGATCGCCGACGTCGAGGACGCGCCGGTGGTGCGTTTCCTCCAGAAGATGCTGGTCGACGCGATCAACATGCGGGCGTCCGACCTCCACTTCGAGCCCTACGAGTACCACTACCGCGTCCGCTTCCGCGTCGACGGCGAGCTGCGCGAGATCACCCAGCCCCCGATCGCGATCAAGGACAAGCTGTCCTCGCGGATCAAGGTCATCTCCCGCCTGGACATCGCCGAGCGCCGCATCCCGCAGGACGGCCGGATGAAGCTCAAGTTCGGCTCCAAGGCGATCGACTTCCGGGTCTCGACGCTGCCGACGCTCTTCGGCGAGAAGATCGTGATCCGTATCCTGGACCCGTCCTCGGCCCGGCTGGGCATCGAGGCGCTGGGCTACGAGAAGATCGAGAAGGACCGGCTGCTGCAGTGCATCCACCGGCCCTACGGGATGATCCTGGTCACCGGGCCGACGGGCTCGGGCAAGACGGTGTCGCTGTACACCTGCCTGAACATCCTGAATCAGCCCGGCACCAACATCTCGACCGTCGAGGACCCGGCGGAAATCAACCTGCCCGGCATCAACCAGGTCAACGTCAACGACAAGGCGGGCCTGACCTTCTCGGCCGCGCTGAAGGCCTTCCTGCGTCAGGATCCGGACATCATCATGGTCGGCGAGATCCGGGATCTCGAGACCGCCGACATCGCCATCAAGGCCGCGCAGACCGGTCACATGGTGATGTCGACGCTGCACACGAACGACGCCCCGAAGACCCTCACACGCCTGCTGAACATGGGGGTGGCCCCGTTCAACATCGCCTCCAGCGTGCTGCTGATCACCGCCCAGCGCCTGGTGCGCCGGCTGTGCGAGAACTGCAAGGCGCCCGCGGACTTCCCGCGCGAGGCCATGCTGCGCGCGGGCTACGCGGAAGAGGATCTCGACGGCAGCTGGAAGCCGTATCGGGCCGTAGGCTGCTCAAGTTGCAACAATGGTTATCGAGGACGTGTCGGTCTTTACCAAGTGATGCCCATCAGCGAGGCGATCCAGCGGATCATCCTGGCCGAGGGAACGGCCCTGGACATCGCCGATCAGGCCCGCGCGGACGGCGTGCGGGATCTGCGCCAGTCCGGGCTGGTCAAGGTCCGGCTGGGCGTCACGACCCTGGAAGAGGTACTGGCGGCCACCAACGAATGAGTCCGGCATGAACGCGGCGCCCACGGGCGCCGCGTTCATGCGTGCGGACCCCTGTCGTGGGGACCGGCAGATCAACGAGTCAAAGACATTGGGAGCGCCGCCCGGGCGGCGCGACGGCAGGAGGTGATATGGCGACGACCACCGCAGGCGCGAAGGGCGCTGGCAAGGGCATCAAGGAATTCATCTTCGAGTGGGAAGGGAAGGACCGCAACGGCAAGATCGTCCGCGGTGAAATGCGCGCGGGCGGCGAGGCCGTCATCAGCGCCTCCCTGCGCCGCCAAGGCATCCTGGTCACGAAGGTCAAGAAGCGCCGAGCCTCCGGCGGCAGCCGGATCAAGCAGAAGGACATCGCCGTGTTCACGCGCCAGTTGGCGACGATGATGCGCGCCGGCGTCCCGCTGCTGCAGGCCTTCGACATCGTCGCGCGCGGCAGCAGCAACCCCCGCCTGACCAAGCTGCTGACCGACATCCGGCAGGACGTCGAGACCGGCACGTCGTTGTCGGCCGCCTTCCGCAAGCATCCGATCTATTTCGACGCGCTGTACTGCAATCTGGTCGAGGCCGGTGAGTCGGGCGGCATCCTGGAGGCGCTGCTCGACCGCTTGGCGATCTATCAGGAGAAGACGGTCGCCCTGAAGGGCAAGATCAAGTCAGCGCTGACCTACCCCATCGCCGTGATGATCGTGGCTTTCGTCGTCACCGCGGTCATCATGATCTTCGTGATCCCCTCGTTCAAGGAAGTCTTCACCTCCTTCGGCGCCGACCTGCCGGCCCCGACGCTGTTCGTGATGAAGATGTCGGAGATCTTCGTCGCCTACTGGTGGCTGATCTTCGGGGGACTGGGCGGCGGCATCTACTTCTTCCTTCAGTCCTGGAAGCGGTCCGAGAAGATGCAGAAGGTCATGGACCGCCTCCTGTTGAAGCTGCCCATCTTTGGCCAGTTGATCTACAAGGCGGCGGTGGCGCGGTGGACGCGCACGCTGTCGACAATGTTCGCCGCAGGCGTGCCACTGGTGGAAGCCCTGGATTCCGTGGGCGGCGCTTCTGGCAATGCGGTCTTCCTCGAAGCGACCGAGAAGATCCAGCGCGACGTCTCGACCGGCGCCTCGCTGACGACCTCGATGCAGACGACCGGCATCTTCCCGATCATGGTCCTGCAGATGTCCTCGATCGGCGAGGAGTCCGGCTCGCTCGACCACATGCTGGGCAAGTCGGCCGACTTCTACGAGGAAGAAGTGGACGAGGCGGTCAAGGCGCTGTCCAGCCTGATGGAACCCATCATCATCGTGTTCCTGGGCACGGTCATCGGCGGCATCGTGATCGCCATGTACCTGCCGATCTTCAAGCTGGGCGCGGTGGTCTGAGTGTTGACCCCGGAGTTGCAGGACGCCCTGCTGTCGCCCTGGTTCCTGGGCCTGATCGGACTGTGCATCGGCAGTTTCCTGAACGTCGTGATCTACCGGCTGCCGGTGATCATGCAGCGCGAGTGGCTGGGCGAGTACGCCGAGCAACTGCAGAACGAGGACGAGCTGCGGGAATTCGGCGGCCTGGACGAGGCCCGCTCGGTCCAGGTCGCGCAGGCCGCGAAGGTGCTGGACGAGTCGCTCCAGCAGCTGCCCCCGATGTCGCTGGCCCGTCCCGCCTCGCGCTGCCCGCACTGCGGTCACGTGCTGCGCTGGCATGAGAACCTCCCGCTGGTGGGCTGGCTGCTGCTGCGCGGCCGCTGCTCGTCCTGTCGCGCGGGCATCTCGTTCCGCTACCCCTTCGTCGAGCTGCTGACCGGGCTGCTGTTCGCCGGCATCGCCTGGAACTTCAACAGCCAGCCGGTCGCCCTGCTCTATGGCGGCTTCGCGGCCGCGCTGGTGGCGCTGGCCGGCATCGACTGGGACACGACCTTCCTGCCGGAGAGCATCAACCAGCCACTGCTGTGGGCGGGCCTGTTCCTGTCCGTGCTGGGCTGGACGCCGGTGAGCCCGCATGACGCCGTGATCGGCGCGGTGGTCGGCTACCTGCCGCTGTGGCTCATCTACTGGGGCTACAAGCTGCTGTTCAACAAGGAAGGCATGGGCTACGGCGACTTCAAGCTGCTGGCCGGCATCGGCGCCTGGCTGGGCTGGCAACTGGTCCTGCCCGTGGCGCTGGCCGCCTCGCTTGTGGGCACCGTCGTCGGCCTGGCGATGAAGTGGCGCGGCGACCTGCGCGAGGGCCGCTACGTCCCCTTCGGTCCCTTCCTGGCCGGCGGCGCGCTGCTGGTGCTGCTGGTCGGACCCGGCCGCATCATCACCTGGTGGCTGCACCCCTGAGGCCCCCATGCGCATCGGCCTGACCGGCGGCATCGGCAGCGGCAAGAGCACGGTCGCGCAGGCCCTGGTGATCCAGGGCGGCGCGCTGCTCGTCGACACGGACGCCATCTCCCGGGCCCTGACCCTGCCCGGCGGCGCCGCGATGCCGGCGATCGCGCAGGCCTTCGGGCCCGGCTTCGTCACGGCCGACGGCGCGCTGGACCGCGCCGCGATGCGCGAACTCGCCTTCCGCGATCCCGGCGCCAAGCGGCGCCTCGAGGCCATCCTGCATCCGATGATCGGCGACGAGACCACCCGCCAGGCGGCGCTCGCGGCGCCGGGACAGATCGTGGTCTTCGACGTGCCGCTGCTGGTCGAGTCCGGCCGCTGGCGCCGGCAGGTGGACCGGGTGGTCGTGGTGGACTGTCGAGAATCCACGCAGATCGAGCGCGTGATGGCGCGCTCGGGCCTGAGCGAGGCGGCCGTGCGGGCCATCCTCGCGCAGCAGGCCGATCGGGCCGCGCGGCGCGGCGCCGCGGACGCGGTCCTCTACAACGACGGCCTCACGCTCGAGGCGCTCCAGGCGGAGGTCGGCGCGCTGCTGCGCAGTCCCCTGTTCTGACCACCCCTCACCCGATCGGGGTGATGCGCCGCGGCACTGTGGAACAATGGCCGCTTGCCGCAAAGGGATGGTCGACTTGGTCCTCTACGAATATCCGTTCAACGAGAGCATCCGCACGATGCTCAGGCTGGAACATCTGTTCGATCGGCTCGGTCAGCTGATGGCGCGCGACACCGCGCTGGACCATCACTACGCGCTCGCCACCATCTTCGAGGTGATGGACGTCGCGTCCCGGGCCGACCTCAAGGCCGATCTGCTGAAGGATCTGGAGCGCCACCGCACCCAGTTCAACAGCTACCGCGGCAACCCCGCGGTGTCCGAGGCCGTCCTGGACGAAGTCGTCGGCCGCATCGACGTCGCCTTCGACAAGCTCAACCAGTTGCCCGGCAAGGCCGGCCACATCCTGACCACCAACGAGTGGCTGATGAGCATCCGCAGCCGGATCTCCATCCCCGGCGGCACCTGCGAGTTCGACCTGCCCGCGTACTACGCCTGGCAGCAGCTGCTGCCGGTGCGGCGCCGCAACGACCTGATGCAATGGGCGCAGACGCTGATGCCCATGGCCGAGGCGCTCAACGTGCTGCTGGGCCTGCTGCGCGACAGTGGTTCGCCGCACAAGGTGGCGGCGCACGGCGGCCAGTACCAGCAGAGCCTCCCGCCCGGCCGCAGCTTCCAGTTGCTGCGCATGCGCATCGATCCCAGCCTGGGCCTGGTGCCCGAGATCAGCGGCCACCGCCTGATGGTCTCCATCCGCCTGATGCGCCAGGACGAGGACGGCCGCTTGAAACCGGCGCCGGTCGACGCCACCTTCGAACTGACCCTTTGCTCCTGAGGCGCTGACGCGTTCATCGCGACGACGCGCCTCGCCGTCCCCGCTTCCGCCATGCCCGAGAAATTCATCCCCGCCACGCCGACGCCGCGCATCGTCCCCTGCCCCACCTGCGGCGGCGACAGCATCTTCGCGCCCAGCAACCTGTGGCGCCCCTTCTGCAGCGAGCGCTGCCGGCAGATCGACCTGGGCCATTGGTCCGACGAGTCCTTCCGCATGCCCGCGCCGCCCACGACCGTCGACGAGGACGAAGCCTCGAAGTGATCTCGGCGCGCGACGCGCCACGCCCGCCCCCCCGCGGGCGCCCATGAAAAAACCGGCCGTCAGGCCGGTTCTGCTTTGAGCGCTCGAACCTGGACGTCCGAGCGGCTCAGGCGGGCAGCAGTTCCCGCCGCACCAGGTCCTCGCGCGCCAGCTCGGGCGTCGTGAACAGATGGGTGTGCCAGCCCAGCGCCTTCGCCGCCGCGATGTTGGCCGGATGGTCATCGAGGAAGAACAGCTCCTCCGGCTTCGCGTCGAACTGCTCTTGCGCCAGATCGAAGATCGCGCGCGAGGGCTTGGACTGCTTGACCCGGCCCGAGAACACCCCCGACACGAACCAGTCCTTCAGCGGGAAGCTCTGCTCCAGATAGTCCGCGTAGGGCTCCGGCATGTTGGACAGGAAGTGCAGCGTGTGGCCCTGCGCCTTGAGTTCCTGGATCAGCGCGGCCGAGCCCTCGATGAGGCGCAGCTCCGACGGGACCGCGTCCATCACCGCCACGATCTCCTCGCGCGGCCAGCCGGTGCGGGCGTGGATGCGGTCGGCGGTGGTCGGCGCGTCGATCAGGCCCTGGTCGAAGGCGCCCCAGTCGCCGCTGTAGTCCTGGAACAGGTCCTTGGCGAGCGCGGCGCCCTGGATCTCGTCAGCCGCGCGATGGGCCCACACGCGGGCCAGGAAGCTCGGCGGATGCCAGCGGAACAGCACCGCGCCGAAGTCGAAAACAATCTTCATGCTCTGAATCTCTGGAGGGCGAGCCTGTGCGGCCCGATGAAAACGGGAACGGGAACGGGACGGCCGAGCGACGAAGGCCGGCAGGTCCCGACCTTCGCCGCGGCGTCAGGCGCGCAGCTTGTTCAGCAGGCCGGCGGTGGAGCCGTCCAGGCCCGCGGCATCGCCGCTCGCCAGTCGCGGCAGCAGGCCGTTGCACAGCGCCTTGCCCAGCTCCACGCCCCACTGGTCGAAGCTGTTGATGTTCCACACGGCACCGCTGACGAACACGCGGTGCTCGTACAGCGCGATCAGCGCGCCCAGCGAGGACGGCGTCAGCGCGTCCAGCAGCAAGGTGGTGCTGGGCCGGTTGCCGGTGAAGCTGCGGTGACGCGACAGGACATCGGGGTCGAGCTCCTTCGATGCCGTGGGCGCGAACTCGGCGCGCGCGACCTCGGCGGTCTTGCCCTGCATCAGGGCCTGCGACTGCGCCAGGCAGTTGGCCAGCAGCTTGACGTGCTGGTCCTTCAGACGGTCCAGCCACTCGCCGCCCACATGCGCGCCGAAGTTGGGCGTCTTCACCGCGATGAACTCCACCGGGATCACGTCCGTGCCCTGGTGCAGCATCTGGAAGTAGGCGTGCTGGCCGTTGGTGCCGGCCTCGCCCCACACGACCGGGCTGGTCGCGAAGCTCAGCGGATCGCCCTCGCGATCAACGCCCTTGCCGTTGCTCTCCATCTCCAGCTGCTGCAGGTAGGCGGGCAGCCGGCGCAGGCCCTGGTGGTACGGGGCCACCGAGCGGCTCGTGAAGCCGTGGAAGTTGCGATACCAGACGTCCAGCAGGCCCAGCAGCACGGGGAGGTTCCGCTCCAGCGGCGCCTCGCGGAAATGCTGGTCCATCGCGTGCGCACCGGCCAGCAGCGCGCGGAAGTTCTCCGAACCCACGGCGATCGCGATCGGCAGGCCGATCACCGACCAGAGCGAGTAGCGCCCCCCCACCCAGTCCCAGAAGCCGAAGGTGGTGTCGATGCCGAAATCAGCCGCCGCCTTGGCGTTGCTGGTGGTGGCGGCGAAGTGCTTCGCCACGTCGGTGCCGCCGGCGGCCAGGAACCAGGCGCGCGCGGCCATCGCGTTGGCCAGCGTCTCCTGCGTGGTGAAGGTCTTGGACGCGACGATGAACTGCGTCGTCGCCGGGTCCAGCTCGCGCAGTACCGGGGCCAGGTCATGCCCGTCGACGTTGGAGACGAAATGCAGGCGCAGGCCGGCCGGCACATACGACTGCAAGGCCTGCACGACCATGGCCGGACCGAGGTCCGAGCCGCCGATGCCGATGTGCACGACGTCGGTGATGCCGCTCTTCGCCTGATCGCGCACGCCGTCGGCGAACGCGAGCATGCGCGTCAACGACGCCTGCACCTCGTCGGTGAACGGGCCCTTCCCCGCCGGCGCGCGCAGCGCCGTGTGCAGCACCGCGCGCCCCTCGGTCGCATTGATGGGATCCCCGTTGAAGAGCGCCTCGCGCTGCGCCGTCAGTTGCACGTCCCGGGCCAGCTGCAGCAGCAGATCCAGCGTGGCGCGGTCGATGCGGTTCTTCGAGAGATCCGCGAAGACCTCCGGCGCCTGCAGCGACCACGAGGCGAAGCGCTCGGGATCGGCCGCGAAGGCCTGGCGCACGTCGAACGCGCGGCCGGATTGCTGGAAATGGGATTGCAGGGCTGCCCAGGTCGGGCTGCGGTCGCAACGCGGGAACTCGGTCATCGCAGGCTTTCGATCATCTGGTCCAGCTTGCCGGCGTCGACGGCAAACAGGCGGATGCCTTCGGCCAGCTTCTCGGTGGCCATGGCGTCCTGGTTGAGGGCGAAGCGGAAGGCCGCCTCGTTGAAGGAGACCTTGGGCAGATCCTGTGCCTTGGCCGCGTCAGCGTCGAGCACGCGCGTGAGCGGCGTCTCGTTGGCCTGCAGCTGGGCCAGCAGGTCGGGGCTGATGGTCAGCAGATCGCAGCCGGCCAGCGCCTGGATCTGACCCACGTTGCGGAAGCTGGCGCCCATGACCTCGGTCTGGATGCCGTGCTTCTTGAAGTAGTTGTAGATCGCGGCGACCGATTTGACGCCCGGATCGTTGACGCCGGCGCTGGCGGCCTCGTCCCAGCTCGCGCCGGCGGACTTCTTGTACCAGTCGTAGATGCGGCCGACGAACGGGGAGATCAGCTGGATGCCGTTCTCGCCGCAGGCCACGGCCTGGCAGAAGGAGAACAGCAGCGTCAGGTTGGTGTGGATGCCCTCGGCTTCCAGCTCGCGCGCGGCCTGGATGCCTTCCCAGGTCGAGGCGATCTTGATCAGCACGCGGTCGCGGCCGATGCCGGCGGCTTCGTACAGGCCGATCAGGCGGCGCGCGCGGGCCAGCGTGGCCACGGTGTCGAAGCTCAGGCGCGCGTCGACCTCGGTCGAGACGCGGCCCGGGACCACCTTCAGGATCTCCAGGCCGAAGGCCACCAGCACCTTGTCGACGATCAGGTCCAGCGTCTCGGTCTTGTGCGCCGCGACGGTGTCCTCCAGCAGGTGGGCGTAGTCGGGCGACTGCACCGCCTTCAGGATCAGCGACGGATTGGTCGTCGCATCGCGGGGCGTGAACTGCGCGAGCTGCTTGAAGTTGCCGGTGTCGGCGACGACGGTGGTGAAGGCCTTGAGTTGTTCGAGCTGGTTCATATGCGATGGCGCCGGGGGGGCGATGGACGGTGGAATCGGCTTTGCCCCGCGAGCGTGGCGGGGGAAACCCCGTATTAGAACCGCTGGGCCGCGGACCTCCCCGGCATGCCCCGCGGCACGTTGACCGCCTCAAGAAACTGGGGCATCATAATTCCGGTAACTTCGTTACATCAAGACATCTTCGCCTCTCCCGGCGGCGATGCCGGTTCTGAATCGCAACCCACGAAACTGTCCGTTCCCTCGCGGGAACGTCGCGCTCATGTCCTTCGATCTCGTCTTCTTTGGTGGCACCGGTGACCTGACCTGGAGAAAGCTGATGCCAGCGCTGTTCCAGGCCTTCCGCCACGGCAAGCTGCCCGAGGGCGGCCGCATCCTGGCGGTCGCCCGTGACGAGCAGACCGACGAGCGCTATCGCGAGTGGCTCAAGGAGCGCTTCCAGGAAGTGGAAGCCGGCAAGCGCCCCAACGACGAGGAGTTCGCCCGCTTCTCCGAGCTGGTGCACTACCGCCGCATGGACCTCTCGCAGCCCGAGCACTACGGCAAGCTCAAGGAGTGGCTGAGCGAGCGCAACGCCGACACCGTCGTGCTGTACCTGGCCACCAGCCCCCACCTGTTCACGCAGATCTGCCAGCAGCTGGGCGCCGCCGGCCTGAACGGCCCCAAGGTGCGCGTGGTGCTGGAGAAGCCGCTGGGTCACGACCTGGCCAGCGCGCAGGAGATCAACAAGGTGGTGCGCTCGGTCTTCGACGAGACGCAGGCCTTCCGCATCGACCATTACCTGGGCAAGCCCTCGGTGCAGAACCTGATGGCGCTGCGCTTCGGCAACGCGTTGTTCGAGCCGCTGTGGCGTCGCGAGAGCATCGCCAACATCCAGATCACGCTGGCCGAAGGCCTGGGCGTGGGCACCCGCGGGCCGTTCTACGACAGCACCGGCGCCCTGCGCGACATGATCCAGAACCATGCGCTGCAGCTGCTGACGATGATCGCGATGGAAGCCCCGTCGAGCAACGACGCGGACGCCATCCGCGACGAGAAGCTCAAGGTGCTGCGCGCACTCAAGCCCTTCACCGCCGAGAGCGTCGCCCGCGACGTGGTGCGCGGCCAGTACCGCGCCGGCAGCGTCGACGGCAAGCCGGTGCCCGCCTATCTGGACGAGGGCAAGATCCCCCCGGACAGCCACACCGAGACCTTCGTCGCGCTCAAGACCGAGATCCAGAACTGGCGCTGGGCGGGCGTGCCCTTCTATCTGCGCACCGGCAAGCGCCTGGCGGCGCGCGACGCGCAGATCGTCATCAACTTCCGCCCGGTGCCGCATCCCATCTTCCCGGGCAGCAGCTGCCCCAACCGGCTCATCATCAAGCTGCAACCCGAGGACGGCCTGGAGCTGCAGCTGATGGCCAACAAGGGCGGCTCCAGCACCGAGGCGCTGAGCCCCGTCTCGCTGGACCTGGACTTCGACAAGGCCTTCGCCCACACGCGGGTCGGCGCCTACGAGCGTCTGCTGCTCGATGCGATCGCCGGCCGCCTGAATCTGTTCGTGCGCAGCGACGAGCAGGAACAAGCCTGGAAGTGGGTCGAGCCCATCCTGAATTTCTGGAAGCAGGACAGCACCGGCCCGCGCACCTACGTCGCCGGCAGCTGGGGCCCGCCGGCCGCCAGCGCGCTGATCGCGCGGGACGGTCACTCCTGGATCGAAGAGTGCTGACCCGATGAGCATGCTCGAACGCATCAAGGCCGCGCTGCCCGCGCTGCCGCCCGCCGAGCAGCGGGTCGCCAAGCTGCTGCTGGCCGATCCCCGCTCCTTCGCGAACCTGCCGGTGAGCGAGCTCGCCGACCGCTCCCACGTCAGCAAGCCGACGGTGGTGCGCTTCTGCCGCAGCGTCGGCTATGACGGGCTGGCGGACTTCAAGCTCAAGCTGGCCGGCAGCGTCAATGAAGGCGTCCCCTTCGTCCACCGCGCGGTGGACGAGGACGACAAGCCCGGCGACCTCATCGTCAAGGTGGTGGACAACGCCGTCGCGGCGCTGCTCCATTACCGCAACGACGCGGCCAGCCATGCCTTCGAGCGCGCGATCACGGCGCTGTCCGAGGCGGCACGCCAGCACAGGCGCATCGAGTTCTACGGCGTCGGCAACTCCGGCATCGTGGCGCAGGACGCGCAGCACAAGTTCTTCCGCCTCGGCGTGAACACCTTCGCCTGCAGCGACGGCCACGTGCAGCTGATGAGCGCGACCATGCTCGACAGCGGGGACTGCGCGGTGATCATCTCCAACTCGGGCCGCAGCCGAGACCTGATGGACGCCGCGGAGATCGCCCGCAAGAAGGGCGCGACGACGATCATCATCACCGCCAGCGGATCCCCGCTCGCGCAGATGGGGCAGTTGCCGGGTCAGGTCTTGCTGGCCGTCGATCACCCCGAGGACTACGACCGCTACAGCCCCATGGTGTCGCGGCTGCTGCACCTGATCGTGGTGGACGTGCTCACCACCGGCGTCGCGCTGCGACTCGGCGAGAACCTGCGCCCGATGCTGCAGGAGATCAAGCGCAACCTGCGGACCAAGCGCTACGCGCAGTGAAGGGCGGCTCCGCGACGCGGGGTCCTCGATGGCGACGCAAGGCGCTCGCCAAAGGAAAACGGGCCGCTGATGCGGCCCGTCGTCGTTGGGGGAGCGAGATCGCTCAGGCGGCCTGCGCGGGCGCCGCGGCGTCGCTCCAGAACAGCTGTTCCAGACCATAGACGCGGGCCAGCTCGCGCAGCTCGCGCGGGGCCTGATGCAGCGTCAGCTGCCAGCCGTCCTGCCCGCACAGGCGCAGGGCGCTGAGCAGCAGGCTGAGCGCGGCGGAGTCGAAGTCGTTCAGGCCGCTCGCGTCCAGGCTCACCGAGCGGCCGGCGGCGTTGCCCACCTGCGCCGACTCGGCGCGCAGCGCGCCTTCCAGCTTCGCCCACTCCTGCGGGACGTTGTCCATGCGCAGCCGCGACGGCAGCTTCAGCATCGCATCAGCCCTTCTTGGCGGCCGGCGCCGGGCGCGCGTTGCGCTCGGCCAGCGACTTGATCAGGCCGTCGATGCCCTTGGCGTTGATCTCCTGCGCGAAGCTGTTCTTGTACTGATCAGCCAGCCAGATGCCCAGCACGTTCACGTCGTAGATCTTCCAGCCGGCGTCGGTCTTCTCGACGCGGTAATCCAGCTGGATCGGGTCGCCCTTGCCGCGGATCTCGGTGCGCACGATCACCTCGGTGTCCTCGGCGGCGGCGCGCATCGGCTTCATCGCGATGGTCTGGTCCTTCACCTGCGTCAGCGCGCCGGCATAGGTGCGCACCAGCAGGGTCTTGAACTCGTCCTGCAGACGCTGCTTCTGCTCGGGCGTGGCCTGGCGCCAGAAGCGGCCCACGGCGGTCGACGTGATGCGCTGGAAGTCGACATGCGGCATGACCTTGTCGTTGACCAGCTCCATGACCTTGTTGACGTCGCCGCCCTGGATGGCCTTGTCGCTCTTGACCGCGTCCAGCGTCTCGATGGAGAGCTGACGGATCAGTTGGTCCGGCGCCGAGCTGTCGGCGGCGAACGAGACCATCGGGCCCAGCGCCGCGATCGAGACGACCAGGCGCAGCATCAGACGTTTGGTGGAGTTCATGCTTGTCCTTTCTAGCTTCATGACTCGGCGAAGCCTCTCCGCAACGCGGTGGGGGCTGCGCCGGTTCACCGGTGACGCGATGGGTTCGTCACCGGGTGTTGCCCGACGGGTCAGCGGTCGCCTTGCGGGTTGACCGGCTTCTCGTCGGGGGTGATGACTTCGTAGTCATCCTCTTCTTCCTGCTCCTTGTGCGACTTGATGTTGCGTCGCTGCAGGTAGGCGTCCCGGATGAAGGTGTACTTGTCCAGCGCGATGCCATCGAGCATGTCGGTCACGCGCAGCAGGTTGGCGCGGGTGTTGACCAGTTGCAGCGCGGTGATGCCGATCTTGTACTCGCCGTCGTCGAAGATGTACGCGGGCGAGAAGTAGACGTTCGCCGGCAGCGTCACCGAATCGCGCAACGAGGACGGGCCCAGGATCGGCCAGACGATGTACGGGCCGGTCTTGACGCCCCAGTAGCCCAGCGTGCGGCCGAGGTCCTCGGACTGCTTCTCCAGGCCGGAGGGAGTGGCGATGTCGATCAGGCCGGCGATGCCGAACACCGAGTTCACCGCCACGCGCATGGTCTGCGTCGCGCCGTTCTTGAAGCGGCCCTGCAGGAACAGGTTGACCGCCGACCAGGCGTCCGAGAAGTTGCCGAAGAAGTTGTCCACCGCCTGGCGCGCTGGCTGCGGCACCAGGTCCGAGTAGGCGGTCGCCACGGGACGCAGGACGTTCTCGTCCAGCTTCTCGTTGAAGTTGAAGACCTTGCGGTTCCAGTTTTCCCAGGGGTCGAGGCGGTTGCGCACGCGCGGGCCCGGCGCCGGAGCGTCGGACGCGGCGCTCGCGGCCGCTTCCGCCGCCTGACCAGCCTGGCCCGCGGCGGCGGGCTCGGCGGCCGCGCCCGAAGCGGCCGGCGCCGGCGCCGGCGCCGAGGCGGGAGCGTCGGCGGCCGCAGCCGCGCCGTCCGTCGCCGAGGCGGCCGCGTCGGCGGCCTTGGCGGCGTCCGCCTGCTCGGCGTCGGCGGCGACGACCACATCGGCCTTCACCGTCTCGAGCGGCGCGGCCACCGCGACCAGCGTGTCCTGCGCCTGCGCCTGCGCCTGCGTGGGCGGCTGAACCGCCATCGCCTCAGGCGCCTGCTGCGCCAGGGCCGGCGTGGCCAGCAGCGCGGCGCTCAGCAGCACCGCGAGATCCGCCCGGACGAAAATCCGGGCCGGGGCTTCTTGGGTCATTGTTTCTCTCCCGAGGCCGGTGCCGCGGAGGCATCGGCCGCCTTGTTATAGAGGAACTGGCCGATCAGGTTCTCCAGCACCACCGCCGACTGGGTCTGCGTGATGATGTCGCCCGCGGCGAGGTTCTTCTCCGCCGCGCCCGGTTCCAGTCCGATGTATTGCTCGCCCAGCAGGCCGGACGTGAGGATCTTGGCGGAGCTGTCCTTGGGGAAGGCCACGCCGGCGTTCATCTTCAGCGCGACGCGCGCCTGGAAGGACTTGTCGTCGAAGGTGATCGCGCCCACGCGGCCCACGACCACGCCCGCGCTCTTGACCGCGGCGCCCGGCTTCAGGCCGCCGATGTTGTCGAACTTGGCGGTCACGTTGTAGGTGTCCTGGAAGTTCAGCGTGAGCAGGTTGCCGGCCTTCAGGGCCAGGAACAGCAGGGCCGCGCCGCCCAGCAGCACGAAGAACCCGACCCATGCGTCGTAACGAGAGGATTGCATCGGCAACTCCGGATCTGTTTTCTTGTTTGTTGATGGCGAGGTTCTGGACGTCTTGGCCGATCGGGCCTCAGATCGAGAACATCATGGCGGTGAGGATGAAGTCCAGCCCCAGCACCGCCAGCGACGACAGCACCACGGTGCGGGTGGTCGCCTCGGACACGCCTTCCGGCGTCGGACGGCAGGAATATCCCTGAAGCAGCGCGACGAAGCTGACCGTCACCCCGAACACCACGCTCTTCACGACGCCGTTGCCGACGTCCTTGAACACGTCCACGCCGCCTTGCATCTGCGACCAGAAGGACCCGGCGTCGATGCCGATCAGCGGGACGGCGACCAGCCAGCCGCCGACGATGCCGACGGCCGAGAACACGGCCGCCAGCAGCGGCATCGAGATCACGCCGGCCCAGAAACGGGGGGCCAGCACGCGCTGGATCGGATCGACGGCCATCATCTCCATGGCGCTGAGCTGCTCGCCGGCCTTCATCAGGCCGATCTCGGCGGTCAGCGAGGTGCCGGCGCGGCCCGCGAACAGCAGCGCGGCGACGACCGGGCCCAGTTCACGCACCAGGCTCAGCGCGACCAGCAGGCCGACCGCCTCGGCGGAGCCGTAACGCTGCAGCGTGTAGTAGCCCTGCAGCGCCAGCACGAAGCCGACGAACAGGCCCGACACGCCGATGATGGACAGCGAGCGGTTGCCCACGTAGAAGATCTGTTCCCGCACCAGCACGAAGCGGCGCAGGCTGAAGCCCAGGTGCAGCACCAACGTGCCCAGCAGACGCGCCGAGGCGCCCCAGTCGGTCAGTTTCAGGCGCAGGCCGCGCCCGATCGAAGTGGCCAGGGCGATCATGCGGCGGCCTCCTCGGGCAGGCCGAAGTCCTCGCGGACCGGCTTGGCGGGCTGGTGGAAGCGGACGGGACCGTCCGACTCGGCGTTGACGAACTGGTGCACCAGCGGGTCGCTGCTGTGGCGCAGCTCGTCCGGGGTGCCCTGGGCGACGACGCCGCCGTTGGCCACCATCACCACGTGGTCGGCGATGCCGAAGGTCTCATGGATGTCGTGCGACACGATGACGCTGGTCAGGCCCAGCGCGTCGTTCAGGTCGCGGATCAGCCGGGCGGTGACGCCCAGCGAGATCGGGTCCAGGCCCGCGAAAGGCTCGTCGTAGAGCACCAGGTCGGGGTCCAGCGCGATCGCGCGGGCCAGCGCCACGCGGCGGGCCATGCCGCCCGACACCTCGTTGGGCATCAGGTCGCGGGCGCCGCGCAGGCCGACCGCGTTGAGCTTCATCAGGACGAGGTCGCGGATCATGGCTTCCGACAACTGGGTGTGCTCGCGCATCGGGAAGGCGACGTTCTCGAACACGCTCAGGTCGGTGAACAGCGCGCCGAACTGGAACAGCATGCCCATCCGGCGGCGCTGCGCGTACAGATCGGTCTGATTCATCGGGGCCAGATCCTGGCCGTCGAACAGCACCTGGCCCGATTGCGGGCGCAGCTGGCGAGTCAGCAGGCGCAGCAGCGTGGTCTTGCCGCCGCCGGACGAACCGATCAGCGCCATCACCTTGCCGCGCGGCAACGACACATTGACATCCTTGAGGATGACGCGATCGCCATAGCCGACGGTGACATCCCTGACTTCAATCAGCGGACGCGCCTTGTTTGATGAATTTGAGTCGGTGAATGCCATTTCCGATGGGTCAATCCGGGACGAACCGGGCGGCTGGCGTCCGGGACCCGGGATCATAGGGTAAAGCCCGAATTGATGCCGGAGGCCACCTGGGGCGGGATGGCGATTCGCGACAGTCGCGTGACCGGCCTTGACGGACGTGACGCAGTTCACGTTCCGACGCCCCTGGCGGGACGGGCGGATTCAGAGGCGCGACGAGCGGGCTCGCCTTCCAAGGGCGACTGCCGATAATTTGTTCATAAGGAGATCTCCATGTCTGGGAACCATTCGACGCCGGCACGCCGGACCCTCGCCCGCGGCTTCACGCTGATCGAACTGATGATCGTCGTGGCCATCATCGCGCTGCTGGCCGCGGTCGCCTTGCCGGCCTATCGGGACTATGCGATCCGTGGCTCCCTGACGGACGCGGCCAGCGGCCTGACGGCCGCCCGCGCGGACATGGAGGCCTACTACCAGAACTTCCGCACCTACGCGGCCAACGGCAACGCCTCGCCGCCCTGCCTGACGGCGCAGACCGTCGGCAAGTTCACCATCCAGTGCGCCGCGCCGGGCGCCGCCGCGTACACGATCCAGGCGACGTCGACCGACAACACCCTCAAGCTCTTCGTGTTCTCCATCGACCAGGGCGACAACCGCGTGACCGTGTCCTCGCCCACCGGCTGGGGCAGCGCCAACTGCCCGCGCTGGGTGATGCGCAAGGAACCATGCTGAAGCCCCCGCACCGCGCCGGGCGCGGATTCACCCTGATCGAGCTGCTGATCGTCGTGGCGATCATCGGCTTGACGACCGCGCTGGCCGCGCCGGCGCTGCGCACCTGGAGCGCCAATGCCCAGACGCGCAGCGCGGGCAGCAACATGGCGTCCGCGCTGCGGATGGCGCAGGCGGAGGCCGTCAAGAGCTACCAGCCGGTGGCGTTCTACCGGACCGCCCAGAACACCTGTACCGGCCTGGAGCAGCCGTCGGCCACAGGGGCCTACTGGGTGGTTCGCCTCGTCCCCAATGTCGCGCTCACGATTCCGAACGCCACGACCAAGCCGGCGATGTGCGGAAAGATCTCGGAGCAGAGCGACACGGTCACCGTCGCGGGACCGACGGCGGTGTGCTTCGGTCCGAACGGCCGACCAGTCGCGCTGACCAACGGCGCGGCGGGCACCGGCGGCACCGCCGCCTGCGGCGTGCCCAACAACGGCCAGATCATCTACACGGTCGATACCAGCATGAGCGTCGCCAGCAGCGGGCTGAAGCGACTGTCCGTCTGGGTCACCATGGGCGGCGGCGTGCGTCTGTGCGACCGCGAGCGCCTGCAATCGGACAGCGCGCCGGACGGCTGCCCCGCGAGCTGAGGTCATCATGCGCAAGCCTTCTTTCCCCCTCTCCCCCGCGAAGCGTCGTCGCGCGCGCGGCATGACGCTGATCGAACTGCTGGTGGCGATGCTGGTGATGACCATCGGCATGGTCGGCCTGATGACACTGATGGCGCGGGCCTCTCAGGCCACCGCCGGCACCGAGGACACGCAGCGGGCCGCCCTGCTGGCCGGCGACATGGCCAACGACATGTGGTCGTACAGCACGATCAACCCGCCGACCGTCGCCGCCTGGCAGGCCCGCGTGGCCAATGCCTCCCAGTCCGGACTGCCGCGCGCGGTCGGCGCCATCGTCTATACCGGCCAGGTGGCCCGCATCACGGTGTCCTGGACCACCCCGACCGGCGCCTCGCGCCAGTACTTCACCGACGTGCGCCTGAATTGATCATGACGACGCCCCGCTCCCTTTCGCTGTCCGGTCGCCAGCGCGGCTTCACGCTGATCGAGCTGCTGGTCTCGATGACCATCGGCCTGGTCCTGATCGCCGCGTTGGGCGTGATCATCAACCGCTTCGAGGTCTTCAAGCGCCGCAGCGCCGCGACGTCGGACCTGACGCTCAACACGGGCTACCTGGCCTACGATCTGGACCGCCAGCTCCGCAGCGCCGGCTCGGGCCTTTACCAGATCTCCGGCGCCTTCGGATGCCAGATCTTCGCGTCGGCCAATGGCGCCGCGATCCTGCCGTCCCCGACCGCCTTCCCCGCCCCGTTCGCGGCCGTGAACACGGCGGTGCGCGCGACCCCGCTGCTGGTCTATCCCGGCGCAGGCGCCAACGGCTCGGACGTCATCCAGATCATGACCGCCTCGGCGGGCATGAGCGAAGCGCCCATCCAGGTGAACGCCAACAGCGCCACCGCCAACACCATCCAGGTGATCAACTCGCTGGGCGTGCGCGGCGGCGACCTGATGCTGCTCACCGAGGCCGCGCCGCGACCGAACTGCATGGTGGTCCAGGCCGCCAACGGCTACGTCGGCGGCACTTCCCAGGTGATCAACCTGGCCGGGAACTACTACTCCTCCTCGATCGGATCGCTCAGCATCCTCTCCTTCGGCGTCGGCAGTACGACCACCTTCGTGTCCAACCTGGGCAACGAGCAGGGCAACACGCCGCGCTTCCAGTTGCTCGGCGTGAACGCCGCGCAGCAGCTGGTGGCCTACGACCTGCTGCGCCTGAACAACATGCCCAACTCGGCCACGACGCCGGTGCCGCTGGCCGATGGCGTGGTGGACCTGCGCGTGCGCTACGGCATCGACGGACTGCAGAACGGTTCGATCAGCAACTGGGTCGTGCCGGGCTCCAACGGCTTCACCGTGGCGGCGATGAGCGGTGCCAACAGCGGCGCGCAAACCTTGATCAAGCAGATCATCGCGTTGCGCGTGGCCGTGCTGCTGCGCAGCGACCGGATCGAGAAGGAAGTGTCCAACCCGGGCTCCTACACGCTGTTCCAGTCGCTCCCCGCGGCGGCGCAGGTGACGGTGCCGACGGCCGACACCAACCGCAGCTACAAGGTGGTGGAGTTCACCGTCCCGCTGCGCAACGCCATCCTGACCGCGACCAACCGTCCGGTCATCCCTTGACCCCCGAGGACGCCATGCGCCCCACCTCCGCTCCCTTCCGAACCGCGCGCCGTCAGCGCGGCGTGATCATGGTCATCGCGCTGATCACGCTCTCGGTGCTGCTGATCGGCGCCGCGATCGCGATGCGGTCGATGAACGCCTCGCTGACCAGCGTGGGCAACTTCGGCTTCAAGCGCGACATGGCCAACCGGGCCGAGCTCGGCATCCGCGCCGCCACCACCGCGCTGACCACGGGCGCGCTGGCGTCCACCGGCGCCCGGCAGGCGACGAACGCCGCGCTCAACTACAGCGCCGCGCTGCTGCCCAGCGACGCTTCCGGCATCCCGACGGCGATGCTGGACCTGACCAGTGCGTCCAACATCAACGGCAAGGGCGCCGCGGGCAACGAGATCACCGTGCCGGCCGAAGGCCTGCGCATCGTCTACATGATCGACCGCTTCTGCTCGAACGAGGGCGCCTTCTCGTCGGCCAACTGCCTGACCACCGGCGCGCTGACGCTGGGCGGCTCCGACATCGAGGCCATCAAGCAGCCGCCGCAGCCGACCTACCGGATCACGGTGCGCGTCACCGGTCCCCGCGACGCGTACTCGTTCTTCCAGTCCACGTACACGACCCAGAACTGATCGAGGTCCCCGATGTCCACTCCCTCCCTCAAGCCCCTGGGCACCCTGGCGGCGCTGCTGGCCGTCGCCGCCGGCGCGCAGGCGCAGACCGCGCTGGCCGACAAACCGGTGTTCGCCTCCGTGTCCGTGCCGGGCAACCTGGCGCTCGCCCTGTCGGTGGAGTACCCCACCGCCGTGGGCAACGCCCACATCGACGCCAACTACCTCCAGGCGTCGACCTATCTGGGTTACTTCGACCCCGACAAGTGCTACGACTACCGGCTGGCCACCACCGGCGGATCCACGCCCATCCCCTTCGACCACTTCGCGCCGACGGCCAAGGCGACCGCCCACGGCTGCGTCGGCAAGTGGAGCGGCAACTTCCTGAACTGGGCCACGATGCAGACCATCGACCCGTTCCGGTGGGCGCTGACCGGCGGCTACCGCGTGGGCGACTACACCTACGCGACCATCCTGGAGAAGGCCTATGCCAGTGGCCAGGGGAGCACCGGCAACTTCCCCGACCGCACCGCCAGCACGAACGCGACCGTGATCGCGGCCGCGACCCCGCTGAACTGGACCACGCTGAAGCTGCGCGTGCAGGGCCTGGGCGCGAAGCTGCGCTTCACCAACACCGGCAACAACAACGGCAGTTCCATCACGGCCTTCGACCCGAGTGCCGGCCCCTGGGCCAGCAACGGCACCTATGAACTGAGCGTGCGCGCTCGTGTCTGCGACAAGACCCTGGGCACGGACTACCTGGAAGCCAACTGCAAGGCCTACGGCTCGAACTACAAGCCCGAGGGCCTGATCCAGCAGTACGCCAACCAGATCCGCTTCAGCGCCTTCGGCTACCTGAACGACGGCTCGCTGACCCGCGATGGCGGCGTGCTGCGGGCGCGCCAGACCTTCGTCGGACCGACGCAGCCGGTCCCCGGCGGCACCGACACGGCCAACGTCCGCGCCGAGTGGGACGGCACGACCGGCATCATGGTCACCAACCCGTCGCCCACCGACGCGAGCGACTCCACCAGCTACTTCGGCACGAGCATCACCAACAGCGGGGTGATGAACTACCTGAACAAGTTCGGCTCCATCTCCGGCACCTACAAGACCTATGACCCGGTGGGCGAGCTCTACTACACGGTGCTGCGCTACTACCGCAACCTGGGCAACGTGTCCGCGTACACGACCCCCCCATCCACCTCGTCGGCCAAGGCCACGCAGGCGGACGGCTTCCCGGTGATCAGCACCTGGGACGACCCGATCCAGTACTCGTGCCAGAAGAACTTCATCCTGGGCATCGGTGACGTCAACACCCACGCCGACCGCGACCTGCCCGGCGCGACCGGCGCGTCCGAGCCGAGCAAGCCCACCGAGGTCACCAACGACACGACGCTGAACGCGACGACCTTCACCAACTACGTCGGCACCATGTCCGGCCTCAGCGGCCTGGCGGCGACCTCGCCCTACAACGGCTGCTGCTCCAACAACGGCGCGCTGATGGCGGGCATGGCCTACTGGGCCAACTCCACCGACATCCGCCCCGACATCGACACCAAGTCCTCCGGCATGCAGACCGTCCAGACCTACTGGGTGGACGTGATGGAACTGCAGACCTACAAGAACAACAACCAGTACTACCTGGCGACGAAGTACGGCGGCGCCCAGCTGCCCTCCGACTTCAACCCGCTGACCCGGACCGCCGACCTGTCGCAGAGCTGGTGGCATACCGGCGACTCGTCGGACACCGTCGGTGGCCAGCTGCGCCCCGACACCTACTTCACCGCCGGCAAGCCCGACCTGATGGTGAGCGGCCTGACCAAGGCCTTCACCAGCATCGCCTCGCGCATGAAGGCGTACTCGACGGCCTTCGCCACCGCCTCGCGCAACGTCAGCGGCACCGGCGTCGCCAACTACGCCGCGCAGTTCGACGCCGCGAGCTGGTCGGGCGACGTGGTCGCGCGGACCCTGTCCTTCGACACCGTCAGCGGCAGCACCACCAGCACCGACATCTGGCGCTTCTCCGACAAGCTGGCCACCCAGGCGTCCGGCACCGGCTGGAACACCGGCCGGTACATGGTGACCTACAACACCACGACCAACACGCCGGTGCCCTTCCGCCTGGCCAGCATCAGCTCCACGCAGTCCTCGGCGCTGGACACGTCCTATCGCAGCACGGCCGATGCATCGGATTACCTGAACTACCTGCGCGGCGACCGCAGCCAGGAGCAGAACTCGACGGTCTCCGGCAGCTCCAAGGCCTATCGCACGCGGACCTCGCTGGTCGGCGACATCGTGAACGCCAAGGTCGCGGTCGTGGGCCCGCCCGCGTTCGGCCTGTCCGACGCGAGCAACCCCGGCTACTCCACGTACAAGGCGGCCAAGGCCTCGCGCACCACGGTGGTCGTGGCCCCGACCAACGCCGGCGTGGTGCACGTCATCGACGGCTCGCTGACGGGCTCCACCGCGGGCAACGAGCTGTTCGCCTACGTCCCTGGCGGCGTCTACACCGGTCCGAACAACACGCCGTCGGTCGACGGCGCGCAGTGGGTCGGCAATCCGGCCTTCGACCATCATTACCTGGTGGACGGCCCGATCACGTCCATGGACGTGGACTTCGGCAAGACGGTCGGCGGCAGCGGCACCGACTGGCGCTCGATCGTCGTCGCCGGCATGGGCAAGGGCGGCAAGCGCATCTACGCGCTGGACCTGACCGACACGAGCGGCATCACCACCGAGGCCGTCGCCGCGACCAAGGTCCTCTGGGAGTTCACCGACGCGGACATGGGCTACCAGTACGGCGAGCCGCTCGTGGCCAGGACCGCGCAGTACGGCTGGGTCGTGATGGTGCCCAGCGGCTACAACAACGCCTCCGGCAAGAACCACCTGTACATCCTGAACGCCCGCACCGGCGCGCTGCTGCAGCGCATCGACACGCCCGTCGGCACCTCGCAGCAGTCCGACGACGGCACGCCGAGCGCGCCCAGCGGCATGAACTCGCTGTCGGCCTACTACCCGGACGTCACCTCCGCGCTGGCCGAATCGGTCTACGGCAGTGACCTGCGCGGCGGCGTGTGGCGCTTCGACCTGCGCGCGGGCAGCGGCGCCTATCCGACGCCGGTCAAGGTCGCGATGGCGATGGACGCCACCGGCGCGGTGGAGCCCATCACGACGCATGTCTCGGTCATCATCCAGCCGGGCACCAACCGCCGCTATCTGGCATTCGGCACCGGCAAGCTGCTGGCCGCCAGCGACCTGAACAATACGCAGATCCAGCGCATGTATGCCGTCATCGACGGTGGCTCCGGCGCCTTCAACAACCAGGCGGACCTGCCGTCCGGCGTCACCTTCCCCATCACGCCCAGCTATCTGCAGCAACTGGTCGACCCGACTCAACCGGTCACGCTGGACTTCTCGCAGCAGATGGGCTGGTACATGAACGTGTCCTCCGGCTACCGCATCATCAACGACCCGACCTACTACGGTGGAACGGTGGCGTTCGCGGCCACGCTGCCCAACAACAGCAACGCCTGCAACCCGACCGGCAGCAGCCTGGTGTACGCCCTGGACCTGGGCACCGGCGCGACCCAGTTCGCCAACAACGCCGCCTACCTGTCGCCCGGCTTCGCGGTCACCGACCTGAAGTTCGTCACCACCGACAAGAGCGTGGTGCTGAGCATCGGCGGGTCGTCCGACAGCACGAACACCGGCAACAACAACGGTGGCTCGGGTGGCTCCGGCGGCAGCGGCGGTTCGGGTGGCTCGGGTGGCTCCGGCGGCTCCGGCCTCCTGCAGGTCTGCTCCGGCTCCGGCTACTCCGTGTCGGGCGCCAACGCGACCGCCTGCCTGAAGGACGGCGCCAATCAAGGCAACCGCATCCTCAACTGGCGCGAGGTCCCGCTGCGCAACTCGACGGGCGGCACGCTCTGATCGCCCCTCGCAGAAGCGACGAAGCCCGGCTCCGGCCGGGCTTTTTCATTGCCGCGATCCGCGTCGGCAGGTGTCAACGCTCGGGGTGCCCAAGCGGCGGCCTTCGCCGGGACGCGCGTCGCCTCGGGGCAGATGCCAACGAGAAAGGCCCGCCGGCTTGCGCCGACGGGCCTTCTTCATTCAAGCGGCGCCGCGTCCGGCGTCGAATCGATCCGGACCGATCAGCGCGGCAGCGCGCTGTCGCCCATCAGGAACTCGTCGATCGAGCGGGCGGCCTGGCGGCCCTCGCGGATGGCCCAGACCACCAGCGACTGGCCGCGGCGCATGTCGCCGGCGGCGAACACCTTGGCGGCGTTGGTCTTGTAGCCGCCGGTGAACTCGGTCGACGCCTTGGCGTTGCCGCGCGCATCCTTGGTCACGCCGAAAGCGTCGACGATGGAGGCGACCGGGCTGGTGAAGCCCATGGCCAGCAGCACCAGGTCGGCCTTGAGCACCTGCTCGCTGCCCGGGACCTCGGTCATCTTGCCGCCCACCCACTCCAGGCGCACCGTCTTCACGCCGACGACCTTGCCCTTGTCCTTGCCCTCGCCGCCGATGAACTCCTTGGTGGCGATCGCGAACTCGCGCTCGCAGCCCTCTTCATGGCTGGACGAGGTGCGCAGCTTGATCGGCCAGTAGGGCCAGGTCAGCGGGCGGTCCTCGACTTCGGGGGGCTGCGGCAGCAACTCGAACTGGGTGACGCTCTTGGCGCCGTGGCGGTTGCTGGTGCCGACGCAGTCGCTGCCGGTGTCGCCGCCGCCGATCACGATGACGTGCTTGCCGTCGGCGCGGATCTGGCTCTTGAGCTTGTCGCCCGCGTTGAGCTTGTTCTGCTGCGGCAGGAACTCCATCGCGAAGTGCACGCCCGTCAGCTCGCGGCCGGGGACCGGCAGGTCGCGCGACTGCTCGGCGCCGCCGGCCAGCAGGACGGCGTCGAACTGCTGCGTCAGCTCATCGGCCGTGACCACGTCCTTGGCCCAGTTCGTGACCTTGGAGCCCTCGGGCAGGTGCGCGACCATCACGCCGGTGCGGAACACCACGCCTTCCGCTTCCATCTGCTGGACGCGGCGGTCGATGTGGCTCTTCTCCATCTTGAAGTCGGGGATGCCGTAGCGCAGCAGGCCGCCGACACGATCGTTCTTCTCGAAGACCGTCACGTCGTGACCGACGCGCGCCAGCTGTTGCGCCGCCGCCAGGCCGGCCGGGCCGGAGCCCACGACCGCGACCTTCTTGCCGGTCCTCGCCGCGGCCACGCGCGGCTGCACCCAGCCCTCGGCCCAGGCGCGGTCGATGATCGCGTGCTCGATGGACTTGATGCCGACGGCGTCGTCGTTGACGTTCAGGACGCAGGCCGCCTCACAAGGCGCGGGGCAGATGCGGCCGGTGAACTCGGGGAAGTTGTTGGTCGAGTGCAGGACGGCGATCGCGCTCTTCCAGTCCGTCTCGCCGCCCCGGTACACCAGGTCGTTGAAGTCCGGAATGATGTTGTTGACCGGGCAGCCGCTGTTGCAGAACGGCGTGCCGCAGTCCATGCAGCGCGCGCCCTGTTGCTTGGCCTGATCGGTGTTCAGGCCGATGACGAATTCCTTGTAGTTCTTCAGACGGGCCTCGACGGGCTCATAGCCCTCTTCCAGACGCTCGTACTCCATGAAGCCGGTGACTTTTCCCATGTCGGCTTGCTCCTAGATCGTGTTGATGCGGGGACGTGCGGGGACGGCGCGGATCAGGCCTTGGCCTTGGCGGCGGGCGCCTTGGCGTGGGCGATCGTGGCGGCGGTCTCCTTGGCGGCGTTGATCTCGCCCAGCGCGCGGCGGTATTCCGTGGGGAAGACCTTCACGAACTTGGCGCGCGACTCGGCCCAGTGGTCCAGGATGTCGCGGGCGCGCTGGCTGCCGGTCCAGCGATGGTGGTCCTCGATCAGCTTTCTGAGGATGGCCTCGTCGGTGCGGGACTCGGCGTCGCCGGCGACGCGGTGCCAGATGGCCTTGTCGACGGTGGCTTCCTGCTCGTGCGCGGGCAGCAGCTTGTCCAGCGTGACCATGCTGGTGTTGCAGCGCTTGGCGAACTGGCCGTCCTCGTCGTACACGTAGGCGATGCCGCCGCTCATGCCAGCGGCGAAGTTGCGGCCGGTCTTGCCCAGCACCGCGACCGTGCCGCCGGTCATGTACTCGCAGCCGTGGTCGCCGGTGCCCTCGACGACCGCCGTCGCGCCGGACAGGCGCACGGCGAAGCGCTCGCCGGCGACGCCGCGGAAGAAGGCCTCGCCCTGGGTCGCGCCGTACAGCACCGTGTTGCCGACGATGATGTTCTTGGTCGCGTCACCGCGGAAGTCGATGGACGGACGCACCACCACGCGGCCGCCGGACAGGCCCTTGCCGGTGTAGTCGTTGGCGTCGCCGATCAGGTAGAAGGTGATGCCCGAGGCCAGGAAGGCGCCGAAGCTCTGGCCGCCCGTGCCCTCCATCTGGATGAAGATGGTGTGGTCCGGCAGGCCGTCGGGGTTGCGGCGCACCAGCTCGCCCGACAGCATCGCGCCCACCGTGCGACGCACGTTGGTCACCTCCTGCATGAACTGCACCTTCTCGCCGCGTTCGAAGGCGGGCAGGCACTTCTCGATCAGCTTGACGTCCAGCGCGCGCTCCAGGCCGTGGTCCTGGTGGTCGTTGTGCAGGCGCGCGACCTCGGCCGGCAGCTCCGGACGGTGGAAGACGCGGCTGAAGTCCAGGCCCTTGGCCTTCCAGTGGCTGATGCCCTTCCGGGTGTCGAGCAGGTCGGCGCGGCCGATCAGTTCGTCGAACTTGCGGATGCCCAGCTGCGCCATGATCTGGCGCGCCTCTTCCGCGACGAAGAAGAAGTAGTTGACGACGTGCTCTGGCTTGCCGCTGAACTTCCTGCGCAGGGTCGGGTCCTGCGTGGCCACGCCCACCGGGCAGGTGTTGAGGTGGCACTTGCGCATCATGATGCAGCCCTCGACCACCAAAGGCGCGGTCGCGAAGCCGAACTCATCCGCGCCCAGCAGCGCGCCGATGACGACGTCGCGGCCGGTCTTCATCTGACCGTCGGCCTGCACGCGCACGCGGCCGCGCAGGCGGTTCAGCACCAGCGTCTGCTGGGCCTCGGCCAGGCCGAGCTCCCACGGGGTCCCCGCATGCTTGATCGACGACCAGGGCGAGGCGCCCGTGCCGCCGTCATGGCCGGCGACCACGATGTGGTCGGCCTTGGCCTTGGCCACGCCCGCGGCGATCGTGCCGACGCCGACTTCCGACACCAGCTTCACCGACACGTCGGCGCGCGGGTTGACGTTCTTCAGGTCGTGGATCAGCTGGGCCAGGTCCTCGATCGAATAGATGTCGTGGTGAGGGGGCGGCGAGATCAGGCCCACGCCCGGCACCGAGTGGCGCAGGAAGCCGATGTACTCGGTGACCTTGCCGCCGGGCAGCTGGCCGCCCTCGCCGGGCTTGGCGCCCTGGGCCATCTTGATCTGGATCTGGTCGGCGCTGACCAGGTACTCGGCCGTGACGCCGAAGCGGCCCGACGCGACCTGCTTGATGCGCGAGCGCATCGAGTCGCCCTCGTTGAGCTCGTAGTCGACCTCGATCACGTCCTTGCCGACGACGTCCGAGACCTTCGTCCCCTGGACGATCTTGATGCCCTTGAGCTCGTTGCGATAGCGGGCCGGATCCTCGCCGCCCTCGCCGGTGTTGCTCTTGCCGCCGATGCGGTTCATCGCCACGGCCAGCGTCGCGTGGGCCTCGGTCGAGATCGAGCCCAGCGACATGGCGCCGGTGGCGAAGCGCTTGACGATCTCGGCGGCCGGCTCGACTTCCTCGACCGGGATCGCCTTGCTCGGATCGAACTTGAACTCGAACAGCCCGCGCAGCGTCATGTGGCGCTTGCTCTGGTCGTTGATGAGCTGGGCGTATTCCTTGTACGTGTCGAACTTGCCCGAGCGCGTGCTGTGCTGCAGCTTGGCGATCGCGTCGGGGGTCCACATGTGTTCCTCGCCGCGGGCGCGCCAGGCGTACTCGCCGCCGGCGTCCAGCATGTGCTCCAGCACCGGGTCGTCGCCGAAGGCGGCGCGGTGCAGGCGCAGCGCCTCTTCCGCGACCTCGAACACGCCGATGCCGCCGACCTGCGTCGGCGTGCCGCGGAAGTACTGGGCGACGAAGTCCGACTTCAGGCCGATGGCCTCGAAGATCTGCGCGCCGCAGTAGGACATGTAGGTCGAGATGCCCATCTTGGACATGATCTTCGACAGACCCTTGCCCACCGCCTTGATGTAGTTGTAGATGGCCTTGTCGGCGGACAGCGCACCGGGCAGTTCCGCGCCCAGCGACTGGATGGTCTCCAGCGCCAGGTAGGGGTGGACCGCCTCGGCGCCGAAGCCGGCCAGCACGGCGAAGTGATGCACCTCGCGCGCGGTGCCGGTCTCGACCACCAGGCCGGCGGTCGTGCGCAGGCCCTCGCGCACCAGGTGGTGGTGCACGGCCGACAGCGCCAGCAGCGCCGGGATCGCCACGCGGTTCGCGCTCAGATGGCGGTCCGTGATGATGACGATGTTGTGGCCGCTCTTGATCGCGTCCACGGTCTCGGCGCACAGCGAGGCCAGCTGGGCCTCGACGCCCTCGCGGCCCCAGTCCAGCGGATAGGTGATGTCCAGCTCATAGGGCTTGAACTTGCCGTTGGTGTGGGGCTCGATCGCGCGCAGGCGGGCCATCGCGTCGAAGTCCAGCACCGGCTGCGTCACTTCCAGACGCATCGGCGGGTTGACCGCGTTGATGTCCAGCGGGTTCGGCTTCGGGCCGATGAAGCTGTTCAGCGACATCACGATCGCCTCGCGGATCGGGTCGATCGGCGGGTTGGTGACCTGCGCGAACAGCTGCTTGAAGTAGTTGTAGAGCGGCTTGTTCTTGTCGGACAGCACGGCCAGCGGGCTGTCGTTGCCCATGGAGCCGATGCCTTCCTCCCCGTTGGCCGCCATCGGCGCGAGCAGGAACTTGATGTCCTCCTGCGTGAAGCCGAAGGCCTGCTGACGGTCCAGCAGCGAGGCGGCGAACACCGGGGTCTTGGCCTCCGGCGCGGGGATCTCGTCCAGCTTGACGCGGACGTTCTCGATCCACTGGCGGTACGGACGCGCGTTGGCGTACTGGGTCTTCAGTTCCTCGTCATCGATGATGCGGCCCTGCTCCAGGTCGATCAGGAACATCTTGCCGGGCTGCAGGCGCCACTTCTTGACGACGCGCGACTCGGGGATGGGGAGCACGCCGGACTCGGAGGCCAGCACGACCAGGTCGTCGTCGGTGACCCAGTAGCGGGCGGGGCGCAGGCCGTTGCGGTCCAGCGCGGCGCAGACCTGGCGGCCATCGGTGAAGACCATCGCGGCCGGGCCGTCCCACGGCTCCATCATCGCGGCGTGGTACTCGTAGAAGGCGCGGCGGCGCTCGTCCATCAGCTCGTGCTGTTCCCAGGCCTCCGGGATCATCATCATCGCGGCGTGCGCGAGCGGGTAGCCCGACATCGTCAGCAGCTCGATGGCGTTGTCGAAGGTGGCCGTATCGGACTGGTGCTCGAAGCTGATCGGGTACAGCTTCTTCAGGTCGTCGCCCAGCACGGGCGACTTCATGACGCCCTCCCGGGCCCGCATCCAGTTGAAGTTGCCCTTGACCGTGTTGATCTCGCCGTTGTGGGCGACCATGCGGTACGGGTGGGCCAGCGGCCACTCGGGGAAGGTGTTGGTCGAGAAGCGCTGGTGCACCAGCGCGATCGCGCTGACGACGCGGGGGTCGGCCAGATCGCGGTAGTACTTGCCGACCTGGTCGGCCAGCAGCAGGCCCTTGTAGATGACGGTGCGGCAGCTCATCGAGGGCACGTAGTACTCGCGGCTGTGCGTCAGCTTGAGCGCCTGGATGGCGCTGGAGGCCGTCTTGCGGATCACGTACAGCTTCCGCTCGAGCGCGTCGGGGACGATGATGTCCGGGCCGCGGCCGATGAAGATCTGGCGGATGATCGGTTCCTTCTCGCGCACGGCGGGCGACATCGGCATGTCGCGGTCCACCGGCACGTCGCGCCAGCCCAGCAGGACCTGGCCCTCGGCCTTGATCGCGCGGGCGAGCTCCTGCTCGCAGGCCAGACGCGACGCGTGCTCCTTGGGCAGGAAGATCATGCCCACGCCGTACTCGCCGGGCGGGGGCAGCGTGATGCCCTGCCTGGACATCTCCTCACGATAGAACTCGTCCGGGATCTGGATCAGGATGCCGGCGCCGTCGCCCATCAACTTGTCCGCCCCCACCGCGCCGCGGTGATCCAGGTTCTCCAGGATCTTCAGACCCTGCTGGACGATGTGGTGCGCCTTCTGGCCCTTGATGTGGGCGACGAAGCCCAGGCCGCAGGCGTCCTTCTCGTTCTTGCCGTCGTACAGACCATGGGCGGCCAGCTCGCGGATCTCATTCGCGGACGGGGACTGCGCTTGCGCGGGGCGGGAATCTTGAGCTGCCGACATCGGTGGCCTCCTGAACTCACGGAAAACGAAACCCGCGCAGGTTAAGGCCCGTGCCGGACGGGCACAAGCAGAACTAAATAGGGTCAGTCTCGAATTAGAGGATGCGTGGCGATCCGGTATCGATTAATTGGGGACAGAGTAAATCACACCGGATCCACGGGCTTGGGCTTACGCGGACGGCCACGCGGACGCGGGCTCAGAGGGCGTTCACTGACCTCGCCCAGCAATTGCAGGAAGCGTGCCGAGCCGAGCGGCCAGCCCTTGAGCGCGGAGTCGATCAGGCGTTGGCGTTCCGACTCGGATTCCCCCTCCTCCAGCCAGCGACGCCAGGCCAGTTCCCGTTCGAAGGGGGTGTTGCCCAGCGCCCAGAATCCGGGCGGATCGCTGATCAGCGGGTCGCGCCGCCGCCCGAGATGGTGCGCGGCGGAGGACCAGAGGTAGTCGCCCGCCTCGACGCCCAGCCCAGCGCGGAGCGGATTGAGCTCGATGCTGCGCATCACCGTGAGCAGATGGGACTCGGCCTCCAGCGGCGCGGCGCGGAAGCGGCCTTCCCAGAGCGTCCCCACCCGACCGTGGCGCTGGTTGAAGGCGCCGACATAGCGCCGCCCCAGCGCCTGCATCATGCGGCTCAGGCCGTCGTCCGACGTCGGCGTCGCCAGCAGGTGCAGGTGGTTGGGCATCACCACGTAGGCGTGGATGGCCACCTTGTGGGTGGCCGCGCTCTCCTGCAACGCGGCCAGCAGCGCGCGACGGTCCTCGTCGTCCAGGACGATGGGCTGCAGGTTGTGCCCGCGGTGGATCAGGTGGTGCAGATGGCCGGCGAGCGCCAGCCGGGGGAGTCGTGCCATGTGGGGTCGCCCATGAGTCTGACCCCAATTATGCGATGAGCTTCTTCCCCGTCAGCCGCTCGTGTTCCTTGAGCGCGAACCGGTCGGTCATCCCGGCGATGTAGTCGGCGCAGGCACGCGCGTGGTCCTTGCCATCCGCGAAGTCCGGCGGCAGCTTGGCCGGATCGCCCAGGTAGAGCTGGAAGAGCTCCCGCAGCACCTGCTCGGCCCGGTCGCGTTGGGCCTGCACGACCGGATGCCGGTACAGGTTGGCGAACAGGAAGCGCTTGAGTTCGGTGCTGGCCTGGCGCATCTCGGGGCTGAAGCGCACCAGCGGACCGGCCTGGCGGGCCTCGTCCGCGTCTCGCGGTGAGGCGGCCTCGATCGCGACGCGGGTCGCGTCGATGATGTCGTAGACCTGCTGCGACAGCATGCGGCGGATGGTCTCGGCCAGCAGGCGCTTGCCGGTGAGTTGCGGATAGGCGGTCAGGCTGTCGCGCAGATAGCGGTGGACCAGCGGAACCTGCTCCAGTTGCTCCAGCGTCACCAGGCCGGAGCGCACGCCGTCGTCGACGTCATGGGCGTTGTAGGCGACCTCGTCCGCCAGGTTGCAGAGCTGCGCCTCGAGGCTGGGCTGGCCGCCGACCAGGAAGCGCGCGGCGACGCCGCCGGGTTCGCGCTCCTCGATGCGCTGGGCGTCGCGCTTGGTGCAGTGCTTGAGGATGCCCTCGCGGCTCTCGAAGCTCAGGTTCAGGCCATCGAAGGCCGGATAGCGCTGCTCCAGCTTGTCCACGACCCGCAGCGACTGCAGGTTGTGCTCGAAGCCGCCGTGCGCCTTCATGCAGTCGTCCAGCACGTCCTGACCGGCGTGACCGAAGGGCGTGTGACCCAGGTCGTGGGCGAGCGCGATGGTCTCGATGAGGTCCTCGTCCAGCCCCAGGCTGCGCCCGATCGAGCGCCCCAGCTGCGCGACCTCCAGCGAATGCGTCAGGCGCGTGCGGAACAGGTCGCCCTCGTGGTTGAGGAAGACCTGCGTCTTGTAGACCAGGCGCCGGAAGGCGGTGCTGTGGACGATGCGGTCGCGGTCGCGCTGGTACTCGCTGCGCGTGGGCGCGGGCGCCTCGAAGAAGCGGCGACCGCGGCTGCGCGCGGGATCGGAGGCATAGGGCGCGCGCAGCATCGTCATCGTCGGTTCAGGCCTTCAGGGTTGGCGCTCGGTGTGAGCGGCGATCACCTCGGCCACCATCGCATCGGGCGCTCCCCGCATGCCGGCCCGGCCGAGGCCCTCGATGACGACGAACCGGATCTCGCCGCCCTCGTTCTTCTTGTCGACCCGCATCAGCTCCAGCCAGCGCTCGATCGGCATCCGCGGCGCCTTCACGGGCAGCCGCGCACGTTCGAGCAGTCGCGTCATGCGGTCGACGAAACCGGCCGGCACCAGACCCAGCCGCGCGGAGAGCTCGGACGCGAGCACCATGCCGCAGCCCACGCCCTCGCCGTGCAACCAGGCGCCATAGCCCAGGCCGGTCTCGATCGCATGGCCGAAGGTGTGGCCGAAGTTGAGGATGGCGCGCAGGCCACTCTCGCGTTCGTCCTGGCCGACGACCCAGGCCTTGATCTCGCAGCTGCGCTTCACCGCGTAAGCCAGCGCTGACTTGTCTCGTGCCAACAGCGCGTCAAGGTGGGCCTCGATCCAGTCGAGGAAGGCGACGTCGGCGATCGGACCGTACTTGATGATCTCGGCCAGACCGGCGGAGAGCTCGCGATCGGGCAGCGTGTCCAGGGTGTCGAGGTCGGCGACGACCCGCATCGGCTGGTAGAACGCGCCGACCATGTTCTTGCCGCGCGGATGATTGATCGCGGTCTTGCCGCCGACCGACGAATCGACCTGCGCCAGCAGCGTCGTCGGCACCTGCACGAACGGGACGCCGCGCATGTAGATCGCGGCCGCGAAGCCGGTCAGGTCACCGATCACGCCGCCGCCCAGCGCGTAGAGCACGGTCTTGCGGTCGGCCGCGCCGGCCAGCAGATGGTCGATGACGCGGTCCAGCGATTCCCAGGACTTGTGCTGCTCGCCGTCGGGCAGCACGACCGATTCGACGTTCGCGTAGTGCGTGGACAGTTGGCGCGTCAGGCGCTCCAGGTACAGCGGCGCGACCAGGTCGTTGGTGACGATGAGCGCCGTCCTGGCGCGTGGCAGGCCGGCCCAGGTGCTCGATTGGTCGAGCAGGCCGGCGCCGATCAGGATGTCGTAGCTGCGGTCGCCCAGGTCGATGGGCACGACCGTGGGGGACGCACCGGTGGGCGTGGCGTCAGGAAGCGGAGCGGTCATGCCCCGGAGTGTACGGGGCCTCCGTCGCGCCGACGGTCGCCGCGACCCGTGCGGGGTCGATGAGGCCGGCCAGCTCGAGCTGCATCAGGATCATGTTCGCGAGGCCATGCACCGAGGGCCGGCTCGACTCGAGCACGAAGTGCGCGCAGCGTCGATACAGCGGATCACGCTGGGCATAGAGCTCGCGGAGCTTGGCCAGCGGATTGGCGACCTGCAGCAGCGGACGCTGCGTGTCGTGGCGCAGGCGCCGGAAGAGTTCGTCCGGCGAGGAGCGCAGGTACACGACCGTCGAATGCTCCTTGAGCCGATCGCGGTTGATGTCCCGCAGCACGGCGCCACCGCCGGTGGCCAGGATCATTTCCTCGCCCTGGCGGCCGCGGTCGAGCAGCTCCGAAATGACCTGCGATTCGAGGTCCCGAAACGACGCTTCGCCCTCACGGGCGAAGTAGTCCTTGATCGACTCGCCGCCGAGGCGGCGTTCGATCTCGGTGTCGGAGTCGATGAAAGGGGCGTTCAACTGCCTGGCCAGCAGTCTCCCGACGGTGGACTTGCCACCGCCGGGCATGCCGACCAGCGCGATCACCAGCGGGCGACGCGGCGCCCCTTCCATCGCCAACCTGACGTCGCTCAATCGGCGTTCTTGCAGAAGTTGCCGTCGGCGATCACGCGGCGGCGACCGTACGGGCTGGTGACGAACGCCGGCGAACCCAAGGCCGAGATCGCTGCCGCCGGAACAGGCAGCACGCCGCTGATGGTGGCAGGGGGGCTCACCACGCCACCCGCGGTGGCGCTGATCGTGAAGGCCACCCAGCTTGCGACGTTGCGCGGGTACTCGAGCGTGATGACGGCCTGGCCGTTCGCATCGGTACGGGTCGAGCCGCTCATCGTGATCGATGCGTCGGACTTGCGCGGGTCGAGCTGACCGTTGGTGTTCTGGTCCTCGGTGCCGTCGATCAGGCCGTTGCGGTTGATGTCTTCCGCGTAGCAGATCGGCTCGGACGAGATGGGCTGCGTGTTGCCCGTCGTATCCCGGTCATAGAACTGGATCCAGTTGGGGCTGACGAAGTTGTAGTAACCCTTGAAGTAGCCGGGCAGGTCGATCACCGGCGTGATCTGCACGTCCGCCTTGGGCTGGCCCGCCGCATCGACGACCAGCACGACGAACTGCTTGCGATAGGTCAGCGAGTTCGTGGTGGTGTCGATCAGCTCGTTCGTGCCGATCGTCACCGACACCGGGTCGGACACGACCGTCAGCGTCGTCAGGACCGAGTTCGGGCAAGCGCCGGCCGCGAAGTCGTTGTAGTCCCAGCAGGCACGGATGGTCACGCCGCTGGTCGGACTGGCGCGGTTGGCCGGCGTGTAGGTCGTCGACGCGATACCGGCGGTATCGGCGTAGACGATCTGCGTACCGGCGCTGAGCGTGCCACCGATGCTGTTCGCGTCACCGTTCAGGTCGAAGCGCACGCGCACGTTCTGCACCGGCGCGTTGCCCGTGGCCAGGAACATCGCACGGACCACGACCTGGTTGTTCGTGGAGCCGGTATTGACGCTCACCACCGACGGGGTGGCCTGCACCGAGGCCGACACCACGGCGGGGGTGGCCGTCGGGACCGTCGACGTGCTGCTGGGGACGGTCACCGTCGTCACGGCCGACACGCCGCCGGCGGTGGCGGTGATGTCGATCGGACCTGCCGTCGCGGGCGCGGTGTAGGTGTACGAGAACGCGCCGTTGGCATCCGTCTGACCGCTCGCCGGCGTCAGGCCCGAGGCCGTCACCGAGATCGGCACGAAGGTCATCGGGTTCTGGTTGACGTCCGTCAGGCGGTAGTCGATGCGGTTGCCGGCGGAACCGGCCGTCGGCTGCTGCGGCACCGCGGTGCCGGTCAGCTTGGCGCCCAGGACCTGGAAGGTCGCGGTGCGCGTCAGCGTGCCGCTGGTGGCCGTCACGGTGATCAGGCGGTTCGACTTGTCGGCGCCGCTGGTGACCGTGGCGATCGACTGGCCCGACGCGTTGGTCGTGCCGTTCAGAACGGCCACGGTCGCGCTGTTGTTCACCGAGAAGCTCACCGGGATGCCGGTGATCACGTTGCGCTGCGCGTCGACGGCGGTCACGGTGGCCGTGACCTTGTCACCGCCCGTGTTGCCGATGCTGAGCTTGTCCAGCACCAGCGTCATGTCGTTGGCCAGGGGCGTGGACGAGACCGGCGTGATCACGTTCAGCGTGATCGAGCGCGTGACGGTGCCGCTGGTCGCGGTGACCGTCAGCGTACGGTTCGTGTTGTTGCTGCCGATGGAGACCGTCGCGTTCAGTTGACCCGAGGTCGCGTCGGTGGAGCCACCGGCGGAGACGAAGGCCGTGCCGGCGGGGTCGGCGATCGCCAGGGTCACGGGCGAGCCGCCCACCGCGCTGCGGCTGGCGTCCAGCGAGGTGATGGTCACCGTCGCCGTGGCGCTGCCGTCGTTGGGCAGCGAACTGCGGTTGGTGGTCATCGACAGGTCGGCGACCTTGCCGCCGGTCACGCTGTCGACGACGTCGAAGGACGCCTTCTGCGTGATGGTCGACTTGCCGTCGGTCGCGGCGACCGTGACGGTGATGGTGCGGTTGGTGTGGTCGGAGCCCAGACCCACGGTGGCGTGCAGCACGCCGCTGGTGTCGGTCTGCGTGCCCCCGGGGGTGATGATCGCGTTCGAGTCGACGGCGAAGGCCACCGGGACGCTGCCCACGGTCGCGCCATTGGCGTCGGTGGAGGTCACCTTGACGTCGACCGTGGTCGCGCCGGTGTTGGTCACCGTCTTCTTGTCCAGTTCGACCACGAGCTTGGCCACCGCGGTCGGCGTGGTCGGCGTCGAGCCGCCACCACCCACGGCGGGCGTGCCCGCCGCGCCGCCGCCGCCGCCGCAGGCGGTCAGCGTCGCGGCCAGGAAGGCCCCCATCGACGCGGTGCTGATCCACCGCGCGTACTTCGCGAATATCGTCATGTCTTGCTACTCCAGCCACACCGCGCCTTCAGGCGCGGTCTCTCCCTATCGTTGCGGATTGTTCGCCGCGGCCGACGCCGCTCAGCGGGTCGTCACACGGTCGCTGACCACCTTCGGCGTGATGAAGATCAGCAGTTCCGTTTTAGCCGTGCTGCGTGTCCTGTTCTTGAACAGGTTGCCCAACAGCGGAATGTCGCCCAGGTACGGAACCTTGTTCTCGCTGTCCAGGTCTTCTTGTGTATAGATGCCGCCGATCACGACGGTGCCGCCGTTCTCGACCAGCACCAGCGTCTGCACATGCTTGTTGTTGATCGCGTAACCCTGCGGGGTCAGCGTGCCGCGGCTGTCCTTGTTGACGTCCACGGTCAGGATGACGTTGCCTTCAGGCGTGATCTGCGGGGTCACTTCCAGCTTCAGCACAGCCTTCTTGAAGCTGATGGACGTGGCACCGCTGGACGTGGCCTGCTGGTAGGGGATCTCCTCGCCCTGCTCGATCAGCGCCTTGGTCTGGTCGGCCGTCACGACGCGCGGGCTGGACACCACCTTGCCGCGGCCATCGGCCTCCAGCGCGGAGATCTCCAGGTTCAGGAAACGGTTGGCCGTGGCGCTGAACAGCGACAGCGCGAAGTTGGCCGCCGATTGCTGACCGAACACGTCGCTCGAGACGTTGGCCGGCAGGTTCACGAACTGCGAGTCGGCGTAGTTGTAGGTCGACTGCTGATTGGTCTGCGAGCCGACGGCCGAGTAGTTGCCACCCACGGTCACGTAGTTGCTGCCGCCCACGCTGTAGCCCGGGATGCCGCCTTGACGACCGCGCAGGTCGGAGGCGCCCAGCTTGACGCCCAGCGCCTTGCCGAACTTGTCGTCGGCCTCGACGATGCGGGCCTCGATCAGCACCTGGCGCACCGGCACGTCGATCTTGGCGATCAACGCCTGGATCTCCTCCAGCTTGGACGGGATGTCGGACACGAACAGCTGGTTCGTGCGGGTCTCCCAGATCACGCTACCGCGAGAGGACAGGATGCGCGAGGTCTGCGGGCTGGAGGCGCCGCCCGGGTTGTTCTGCCCGGTCAGGCCCTTCGCGACTTCCTCGGCCTTCGTGTAGTTCATCTGGAAGGACTGCGTGCGCAGCGGCTCCAGCTGGGTGATCTGCTGCTTGGCCTCGAGCTCCGCCTTCTCCTTGGCGGCCAGTTCTTCCTTCGGCGCGATCCACAGCACGTTGCCGGACTTGCGCATGCCCAGACCCTTGGCCTGCAGGATGATGTCCAGCGCCTGATCCCAGGGCACGTCCTTCAGACGCAGCGTCACGTTGCCGGACACCGTGTCGCTGGTGACGACGTTGAAGTTGGTGAAGTCGGCGATGACCTGCAGCAGCGCGCGGACATCGATGTTCTGGAAGTTCAGGCTGAGCTTGTCACCGTTGTAGCCGGGACCTTGCGTCAGCTTGTTCGGGTCGACCTTCTGCGGGCGCACTTCCAGCACGAACTGGTTGTCGCTCTGGTAGGCGCTGTGCTCCCAGTCGCCCTTGGGCACCACGACCAGGCGCACACGGTCGCCGTTCTGCGAGGCGGTCACCGTCTGCACGGGCGTGCCGAAGTCGGTCACGTCCAGCTTGCGACGCAGACGCTCGGGCAGCGTGCTGCGCAGGAACTCGACGACCAGCGTCTTGCCCTGCTGCTGGATGTCCACGCCGACCTGGCTGCTGGGCAGGTTCACGACCACGCGACCCGCGCCATCGCTGCCGCGGCGGAAGTCGATGTCCTGCAGCGACTGCGCGTCGGCGTTCTGGCTGGGCGCGAAGTGCAGCGGCTCGGTCGTGGCGACGCCGGCGGGCGTGGCGGCCGCGGTGTTCGTCGCGGCGGCCGGAGCCGGATCCAGGAAGACCAGCAGCGAGTTGTCCTGCAGCTGCGCGCGGTAGGTGCTGGCCTGGCGAAGGTTCAGCACGACGCGGGTGCGGTCGCCGGCCTGCGCGACGTTGGCCGAACGCATGTTGCCGGTGTTGATCTCGACCGCGCTGCGGCCCAGTCCGTTGCCGACGCCGGGCAGGTCCAGCGCGATGCGCGGAGGCACCTGCACCGCGAAGCCGCGCGGCACTTCCTTCAGCGGCTGCGCCAGCTCGATGCGGACGACGTCGCTGCCGGACTGCTGGGTCGAGGTGATCGACCGGATCGTGTTCTGTGCCCAGGCCTGCACGGGCATCAACGCGGCCAGCGCCATCGCGCAGGCCAGGGTGCGCCAGCGCTTCGCGCGGCTGCCGACTTCAGTCATAGCAGAGCTCATCGGGGCGTTCTTCACAAGGTTATTCATCGTCCCTGCTCCTGAAGCTGGAGAGTACTGGTGCGTTCAATCCATTCGCCCGCAGCGTCCTGGACGACTTCTCGCAACGAGATTTCGGTTTCGGTGATCTTGGTGATGCGGCCGAAGTTCTGGCCGAGGTATTCCCCGACCCGGGCCTGGTACAGCAGGTTGTCGACCCGCAGCAGCGCGTACGGACGTCCGTCGCGCGTGACGCTGCCGACCATCGCCATGCTGTCCAGCGGATAGGCCTCCAGCGGCTCGCGGCGGCGCTTCATCTCCGCCGCCAGCAGCGAACTGGGCTGGGCCGCCTCGCGCTTGAGCGCGACGGTCAGCTTCTGCGTGCTGAAGGGGTCGACCACCGCGGTCGCCTCGTACGGCGCCGGCTGGAACTTCTTGGGCGGCGTCAGCGGACGGACCGTGGGCCGCGTCTGCTGGCGCTGCTCCTCCATCCATTGCTGCAGCTCGTCGTTGCTGCCCGAGCACCCCGCCAAGGCGAGGCCGCACAGCGTCAGCGCCGCCAGGCGCCGTCCGCCGCGTCGAAGATCGCTGCTGCGCATCATTTCTTCTTCTCCGCGGCCGCGGCGGCCTTCTTCTGCTCCTCGACCTCGGTCGGGTCGAGATAGCGATAGGTCCGGGCGATCGCTTCCATCGTCAGCGTCGCGTTCGAATCCGTCCGGGGCGGCGTGTTCTGGTTGGGCGACACGTTCGGGTAGGCGATGTTCAGGTCGTGCAGCGTGACGATCCGCGACAGGTTGGACACGTCGGCGGTGAAGGAACCGATGTCGTGGTAGCGGCCCGTGACCTTGATCGAGATCGGCTGCTCGGCGTAGTAGTCGCGCATCGCGACCTGGCCGGGGCGGAAGAGCTCGAACTGCAGGCCACGACCCAGGCCGGCCTGGTTGATGTCCGACAGCAGCGCGTCCATCTCGGCCTTGCCCGGCAGCTGCTTCTCGAGCTGCAGCACGTATTCCTCGACCTGGCTCTTCTGCTTGCGCAGCTCGGGCAGGTTGACCGCCTGCGTGAGCTTGTTGCCGTAGTCTTCCTTGAGGTGGGGTTCCTTGTCGCGCTCGGCGTCCAGCGCCGACTGCTCGTCCGACAGCACGGCCAGCCAGCCCAGGCCGACGGTCGCCAGCGCCAGCGCGACGAAGGACAGGTACTTCGGGGCCGGCGGCCATTGGCCCGGCTCCTTCATGTTCAGGTCCTGGAACTGGCTGGAGAAGTCAGCGAACCAGGCGTTGAGGTCCAGGTTTTTCAGATTGGCCATGGGGTCCTCACGACTTCTTCGCGGGCTTGGCGCCCGAGGGCGCGCTGGCGGCGCCCGCCGCGGCGTCCGGCGTGGCGCTCTTGATGGCCACCTTGATCGCGAAGTCGAACAGTCGGCGCGGGTCCTTGGCGTTCACCGGCGCGACCTTGATCTCGACGAGCTCGGGGTTCTCGACCCATTCGGCGTGGCTGAGGTTGCGCAGCATCTCCGACACGCGCTCGTTCGAGGCCGCGATGCCGTTGATCACCACCGCCTTGGCGGTCTGGCGCACGGCCTGCAGGTACACGCCTTCCGGCGTGAAGCGGGCCAGCTCATTGAGCAGGTGCACGGGGGTGTTGCGGTCGCTCTGCAGGTCCTCGACGGCGCGTTGACGAGCGCGCAGCGCATCGATCTCGGATCGCAGCGTGGCGATGTCCTTGATCTGCGCGTCGAGCTTGCCGATCTCGGCCTTGAGGAAGTCGTTGCGCTCGACCTGCGCGGCCGTCATCTGCTGCAGCAGCAGGTAGATGACGCCCGAGATCAGCAGACCCACGACGAAGGACATTCCCAGGCCGACGAAGTACGCGGCCTTGCGGCGCTTGCGCTTCTCCTCGCGGTGCGGGAGCAGGTTGATCAGAATCACTGAAAGAACCTCCGCATGGCGAGGCCGCAGGCGGTGAGATAGGCGGGAGCTTCACGGCGCAGCTTGGATTCGCGCACCGCGGGACCCAGGGCCATGTTCTCGAACGGGTTGACCACCATGCAGGCGAAGCCGGTGAGCTCGGTCACCCGCTCCTTGAGGCCGGGCAGCGTGGCGGTGCCGCCGGCGAGCATCACGTAGTGCACCTTGTGGTGGGGCGTGCTGGTGAAGAAGTACTGCAGCGCGCGGCCGATCTCCTGCGACAGCGAATCCACGAAGGGGTTCAGCACCTGCGTGTCGTAGTCGTCGGGCAGCTCGCCGCCCAGCTTCTTCTGTTCGGCTTCCTCGAAGGAGAAACCGTACTGGCGCGAGATCAGCTGCGTGAGCTGCGAGCCGCCGAAGGCCTGGTCGCGGTCGTACAGCATCTCGTCGTCGCGCAGCACCTTCAGCGAGGTCGTGTCGGCGCCGATCTCGAACAGCGCGACCAGCGCATCCTTGCCCTCGTTCGGCAGGGTCTCGACCAGGCGGCCCACGGCCATGCGCGAGGCGTGCGACTCGATGTCCAGCACCACGGGCCGCAGGCCGGCGGCCTCGGCCAGCGCCTGACGGTCCTGCACGCGGTCCTTGCGGGACGCGGCGATCAGCACCTCGACGTCGCCCACGGACGTGGGGCTCGGGCCGATCACGCAGAAGTCCAGCGACACCTCGTCCAGCGAGAACGGGATGTATTGATTGGCCTCGGCCTCGACCTGCAGCTCGAGCTCTTCTTCACGAAGGCCCGCGGGCAGCATGATCTTCTTGGTGATCACCGCCGATTGCGGCATCGCCAGCGCGGCCTGCCGCGTGCGACTGCCGCTGCGGGTGACCACGCGCCGGACCGCGTCCGCGACCTCGTCGAATTTCTCGATCTGGCCGTCGGTAATCCAGCCTTTTTCAAATGGCTCGGTGGCGAAACGTTCCAGAACGTATTCGCCGCTCGAGTTTTGACTCAACTCCACAAGCTTGACGCTGGACGATGAGATGTCCAGGCCAATCATGGGTGGATGCGTGCGCCCACGCAGTACGTCCAACAGCCCCATGATGCGTTCCCCCAACGCGCCGCTCTGCGCCGGTTTGTTAATAAGTTACTTGAATGCTATCAGCAAAGCCTTTGTCGCCCCAAGGGAAACCGGTCACAGCACGTAACGCCGCGTTGCGTAACATACACGCCACCGACGGGTGGTAATGCGACGCCAAAAGCACCCGAAAGCAGGCAGTTTCCCCTTGGGTATCCCACTCGATTCGGTCGTTTATCGCCCGATTTCCAGCCGTTTTCCGCCTTTCCGGGGAGGGGCGCCATCCGGGTTTCCCCAGTATGTCGGCCACCTTTCGGCGGACTGAAGGGATCCTTTCCCGGCACGTGGCAAGCGTCCGTAACCGGGGACGGCAAGCGGCCGCTGTGGCGGCGTGCCGGCTTCCTATAATCGCCGCTCGCGGCCGGAATCGTCACCCGTACAGGCCCTGATAGGGGGCGGCCGGGCACGCAAGATTGCACACATCTGGCCCATGCCCTCGAAGAAACCACCCGCAGAGCCCTCCGAACCCTCCTTCGACGCCCCGTCCGACAGCGGCTCCGGCGGCTCGTCCGACGCCAAGCGCGGCAAGCCGGCCAAGGCCGGCAAGACCAAGGCGCCCCGGCCCCGCCGGCACTGGTTCGTCCGCGCGCTGGGCTGGCTCCTCGGCCTGGTGCTGGCGGGCGTTGGCGCGGTGGTTCTGCTGGTCGGCATGGCGCTGGCGATGGCCTATCCGCAGCTGCCCGACATCAGCGGACTGACCGACTACCGGCCCAAGCTGCCGCTGCGGGTGATGTCCAGCGAAGGCCAGCTGCTGGCCGAGTACGGCGAGGAACGCCGCAGCTACTCGGACATCCGCGAGATCCCCAAGGTGATGCAGGACGCCATCCTGGCCATCGAGGACGCCCGCTTCTATCAGCACGGCGGCGTGGACTACCTGGGCGTGATCCGCGCCGGCCTGGCCAACTTCGGCGAGGCCAAGAGCCAGGGCGCGTCGACGATCACCATGCAGGTGGCGCGCAACTTCTATCTCTCCACCGAGAAGACCTTCACCCGCAAGATCTACGAGATCCTGCTGGCGCTGAAGATCGAGCGGGCCCTGCCCAAGGAGAAGATCCTCGAGATCTACATGAACCAGATCTTCCTGGGCCATCGCGCCTACGGCTTCGCGGCCGCGAGCGAGGTCTACTTCGGCAAGCCGCTCAAGGACATCAGCGTCGCCGAGGCGGCGATGCTCGCCGGGTTGCCGAAAGCACCATCTGCTTACAACCCGATCAACAATCCGCGCCGCGCAACGTTGCGCCAGCAATACATCATCGACCGGATGCTGGAGATGGGCTTCATCACGCCCGAGCAGCATGCCGCCGCCAAGGCCGAGAAGTTGCGTGTGCGCCCGCCCCAGGAAGCGGCCAGTCATGCCGAGTTCGTCGCCGAGCTGGCGCGCCAGCTGATCTTCAGCCAGTACGGGGACGAGGCCTATACCCGCGGGCTGAATGTCTACCTGACGCTGCACGCCGACGAGCAGGAGCGCGCCTACCGCGCCCTGCGCCGCGGGATCATGGACTACGAGCGCCGCCAGGTGTACCGCGGCCCCGAGGCCTACGTGGACCTGCCCGCCGATCCGAAGGAGCTGGACACCCGCGTGGCCGAGGCGCTGTCCGACCATCCGGCCAACGACGAGCTGCTGGCCGCCGTGGTGCTGGAGGCGGATCCGAAGAAGGTGGTCGCGGCGCTGCAGAGCGGCGAATCGGTGACCATCGTCGGCGACGGCCTCAAGCCCGCGACCTCGGGGCTGTCCGACAAGGGCAATCCCAAGACGCGCATCCGCCGCGGCGCGGTGATCCGCGTGATCAAGCTGACGAAGAACAACAAGGACGAGTGGACCATCACCCAGTTGCCCGAGGTCGAGGGCGCGATGGTGGCGCTCAGCCCGAAGGACGGCAGTGTCCGGGCCCTGGTCGGTGGCTTCGACTACAACAAGAACAAGTTCAACCACGTGACCCAGGCCTGGCGTCAGCCGGGCTCGAGCTTCAAGCCCTTCATCTACTCCGCCGCGCTGGAGAAGGGCTTCAACGGCGCGACCGTGGTCAACGACGGTCCGCTGTTCTTCGACGCCACGACCACCGGCAGCCAGCCTTGGGAACCCAAGAACTACGACGGCAAGTTCGAGGGCCCGATGCCGCTGCGCAAGGCGCTGGCCAAGTCCAAGAACATGGTCTCGATCCGGGTGCTGCAGTCCATCGGCGTGCGCTACGGCCAGGAGTGGGTCACCCGCTTCGGCTTCGACGCCGACAAGCATCCCGCCTATCTGACGATGGCGCTGGGCGCGGGCTCGGTCACGCCGATGCAGATGGCGCAGGCCTACTCGGTCTTCGCCAACGGCGGTTACCGCGTCGCGCCGCAGCTGGTGCAGCGCATCACCGATCACTCGGGGCGCGTGCTCTATCAGCAGCAGCCCAAACCCTTTGAGGACTCGCAGCGCGCGATCGAGCCGCGCAACGCCTTCCTGATGGACAGCCTGCTGCAGGAAGTGGCGCGCAGCGGCACGGCGGCGCGCACGCAGGCGATGCTCAAGCGGCCCGACATCTACGGCAAGACCGGCACGACCAACGATTCGATGGACGCCTGGTTCGCGGGCTTCCAGCCGGAGCTGGTCTCCATCGTCTGGATCGGCTACGACCAGCCGCGCAAGCTGGGCGACCGCGAGACGGGCGGCGGCCTGGCGCTGCCGGTCTGGGTGGAGTTCATGCAGTACGCGTTGCGCAACACGCCGGTGCAGGAGATCCAGCCGCCCGAAGGCGTGGTGAACATCGGCGGCGAGTGGTTCTACGACGAGTACGCGGGCAACAACGGCGTCAAGGCGCTCAGCAACGACGAGAACATGCCCGCGACGGGCACCGAGGAAGAGAAGAAGAGCATCTTGGATCTCTTCAAGCGGTAGGGCAGTCCTGATCGGGGGGAGAGCCCGCATGGCCCCCTCGCCCGCTTGCGGGAGAGGGCTGGGGAGAGGGTCTTCAGCCCTCGCTGATCACCAGCGCCTTCGCCCCGTGATGCGAGACCTCCTCGGACAGCCGAGCGAAGAACTCCTTGCCGTCCTTGGTATCCACCCACCGCCCCTCGCTGAACTTGAAGTGGTAACCGCCCCGGCGCGACGCCAGCCACAGCTCATGCAGCGGCGGCTGCGTGTTCACGACGATCTTGCTGCGATCCGGAAACTCCAGCTCCAGCAGCCCACCGGTGCGGTGCTGATCGACGTCGATCACATCGCCATCGAGCCAGGCATCGATCTGGGTTTCGATGCTGGCCAGCACGGCGTCGGTGCGGGCGTCGTAGTCGGCGTCGGTCAGAGGCGTCGGGATCATGTGCAGGCGGGGACGGACTCGCTAGACTGCGAGCCCATGAAGAACGTGAAGACGCGAAGTGTAGGCGCTGCCCCCGCGATGACCAGCCGGCGCGGTGCCAAGGCCATGACGGGCCTGATGTTGTGCGCGGTGCTGGCGCTGAGCGCCTGCGGCCAGAAGCGACCGCTGCAACTGCCGCAGAAGACCCCGGCCGCGAAAACCACCCCGTCGGCGGCTCCGGCCGCGAGCGCGGCCAGCGCCGCCTCCTGACGGCCGATCGCCTGACCGGCGCGCGCGGTGCGCGACCGGCCGGGCGCGGTCAGATCCGGCCTTCCTCGACCGCGTGGCAGGCCACGCGGATACCCACGCCCGGGAGCTCGAGCAGCGCCGGGCGCTCCGCGCCGCAGCGCGCGTTCGCGTGCGGGCAACGGGGGTGGAAGCTGCAGCCGCTCGGCGGATTCAGCGGGTTGGGCACCTCGCCCTGCACCGGCGTGCGGGAACGCCCGGTCATCCGGATGTCCGGGATCGCGTCGAGCAGCATGCGCGTGTACGGATGCCGCGGCGTCGCGAACAGCGCGCGCTTGTCAGCCTGCTCGACCAGCCGCCCCAGGTACATCACGCCGACCTGGTCCGCGACATGCCGCACCACCGCCAGGTTGTGCGAGATGAAGAGATAGGTCAGCCCCCGATCGCGCTGCAGGTCCTTCATGATGTTGAGGACCTGCGCCTGCACCGACACGTCCAGCGCGGAGGTCGGCTCGTCGCAGACGAGGAACTCCGGCTGAGTCGCCAGCGCGCGCGCGATGGAGATGCGCTGGCGCTGGCCGCCGGAGAACTGGTGCGGGAACTTCTCCGCGTCCGCCGGCGAGAGCCCCACCGACTGCAGCAGCTCGCCGACACGGCGCTTGAGCTCACCCACGTCGCGCACCAGCGCGTGCTCGCGCAGCGGCTCGGCGACGATGTCCTGAACCTTCCAGCGCGGGTTCAGGCTCGCATACGGATCCTGGAAGATCATCTGCATGCGGCGGCGCAGGGTCAGCGCGTGCGGCCCCTTGAGCGTGGTCGCGATGTCCTCGCCGTCCACGCGCACCTCGCCGCGGGTCGGCTCGTAGAGGCCGACCAGCAGGCGCGCCACGGTGCTCTTGCCGCAACCGGACTCCCCCACCAGCGCCAGCGTGCGCCCGCGTTCGATCGTGAAGCTGACGCCGTCGACCGCATGGACGAACTGGCGCGGCTTGCGCTCCACCACGCGGTTCAGCCAGGGCGCCGACACATCGAAGGTCTTGGCCAGATCCCGCACCTCGACCAGCGGAGTGCCAGGTCTTGCCATCACGTGGTCGTCGCCGGTCACATCCGTCTTCTCGCTCAGCACCGTCATGCGACGTCTCCCTGCATGGCGGCTCGCGCGCCGTGATGATCACCGCCGCCCGCCGGCCCGACCATCGACGTACTCGCCTCGTTCACCTCGCTCGCATGCAGCCAACAGGCCGCGGTGGTCGCGGGCGCCGGCATCAGCTCGGGTCGCCGCACGTGGCACAGGTCGAAGGCCTTCGGGCACCGCGGATGGAAGGCGCATCCCGGCGGGATCGCATTGAGCCGCGGCATGGCGCCGTCGATCTGCACCAGTCGCTCGCGGTCCTCGTCCATCGACGGGATCGAACCCATCAGGCCCACCGTGTAGGGATGGCCCGGGCGATGGATCACTTCGTGGACCGGACCGATCTCCGCGACGCGCCCGGCATACATCACCGCCACGCGATCACAGGTCTCCGCGATCACGCCCATGTCGTGCGTGACCAGCATCACCGCCGCGCCCTGCTCCCGACAGACGCGCTTGAGCAGCGCGATGATCTGCGCCTGGATGGACACGTCCAGCGCCGTCGTCGGCTCGTCGGCCACGATCAGCTTGGGATCCGCCGCCAGCGCCAGCGCGATCACCACGCGCTGCCGCATGCCGCCGGAGAACTGGTGCGGGTACTGATCCACGCGCGCCTCGGGCGCGGGAATGCCCGTGGCGGCCAGCAGCTCGATGGCGCGGGCCCGGGCCTGCTTCGCGCTCAGGCCCAGGTGGGTGGTGATGGTCTCGACCAGTTGGCGGCCCACCGTGTAGAGCGGGTTCAACGAGGTCAGCGGGTCCTGGAAGATCGCGCCGATCTGCCGGCCGCGCACGCGGCGCATCTGGTCGGGCGGCAGGTTGTCGATGCGGCGACCCTCGAGCAGGATCTCGCCGCCGGCGATGCGGCCGGGCGGCTCGAGCAGGCCGATGATGGCCGCGCCGGTCAGCGACTTGCCGGCGCCGGATTCACCGACGACACCGAGCACCTCGCCGGGCGCGATGTCGAAGGAGATGTCGTCCAGCGCCAGCAGCGTGCCGTGGCGGGTCGGGAATTCCACGCGCAGGTGGCGGACTTCAAGCAGGGGGGCGGTCATGGGAGTCGTCCTCAACGCAGGCGCGGATTGAGCGCGTCGCGCAGCCAGTCGCCCAGCAGGTTCACCGAGAGCGCGATCATCACCAGCATCACACTGGGCCAGATGGTGATCCACCATTCGCCGGAGAACAGGAAGTCGTTGCCGATGCGGATCAGCGTCCCCAACGACGGGCTGGTCGGCGGCACGCCGACGCCGAGGAAGGACAGCGTGGCCTCGGTGAGGATGGCCGAGGCCACCTGCAGCGTCGCCAGCACCATCACCGGACCGGTCACGTTGGGCAGCACGTGGCGCCACATGATGGCCAGCGGCTTGACGCCGATGACGCGCGCGGCCTGCACGTACTCCTTGTGGCGCTCGACCAGTGTCGAGCCCCGCACCGTGCGCGCGTACTGCACCCAGCCGGTCAGCGAGATCGCCAGGATCAGCACCGCGAAGGCCAGCGTGTCATGGGCGTTCTTGAAGACCGCGCGGCCGATGCCGTCGATCAGCAGCGCGATCAGGATGGAGGGGAAGGACAGCATCACATCGCAGATGCGCATGATGAAGGCGTCCACCTTGCCGCCGACGAAGCCGGCCAGCAGACCCAGCCCCACGCCGATCACCATCGACAGGATCACCGAGGCCACGCCCACCAGCAGCGAGATGCGCGCGCCATACATGATCGCGGACAGCAGGTCGCGGCCCTGGTCGTCGGTACCCAGCAGGTACTTGGTCGATCCGCCGTCGATCCAGGCCGGCGGCAGGCGCGAATCCATCAGCTCGAGCGCCGAGAGGTCGAAGGGATCGTGCGGCGCGATCCAGGTCGCGAAGACCGCGCACACCAGACACACCAGGGCGACGAAGGCCGCGATCATCGCCAGCGGCGAACGGGTGAAGGAATGCCAGACGTCGCCGTCGAGGAAGCGCCGCAGCGCGCCCGGCGCCTTCTGGCCGGTCGAAGCGGTCGGTACGGTGGAACTCATGCGGCGGATTCTCCGGTCGGGATCATGCGGCTGTCTGAAAGGATGGCGGAAGCGAGGCCGGCGGGCCGGCGACACGGGGGAATGCGAGGAAACACGGGAGGCGACGACGGCGCGGCGATCGGGCGCCTCAATGCGGCGCGAGCGGCAGCCCCTGCTCGACCAGCGCCGCGAACAGCGCCGACCCGAGCGGCAGCACCTCGTCGTTGAAGTCGTAGCGCGGCTGGTGCAGACCGCAGGGACCGCCCTGCCCCAGGCGCAGATACGCGCCCGGGCGCGCCTGCAGCATGAAGGCGAAGTCCTCGGAGCCCATGCTGGGCGGCAGCTTGTCGTCGACGTTCTCCGCGCCGACCAGCCACTGCGACACGCACACCGCGAAATCGGCCTGGGCCGCGCTGTTGATGGTGGCCGGGTAGAGCCGCTGGTAATCGACCTTGGCACTCGCGCCGAAGCCCAGCGCGACGGACTCGACCAGGCGCGTCATCCGCTCCTCGAGCAGTTGCTGCACCTCGGGCTTGAAGCTGCGCACGGTGCCGGTGAGTTGCGCGAGCTCGGGAATGACGCTGAAGGCGCTCGGCTCGCCGGCCTGCATCGAGCACAGGCTCACCACCGCCTGATCGATCGGCGCGATGTTGCGCGAGACCAGGCTCTGAACGGCCGTGATCACATGCCCGGCGATCAGCACCGGGTCGACGCTCAGGTGCGGATGCGCGCCATGACCCCCTCGTCCCTGGATGCTGATCTGCACCCGGTCGGCCGCGGCCATCATCGCGCCTCGGTTCAGGCCGATCTTGCCCGGCGGCAGGTGCGGCCAGTTGTGCATCGCGTAGATGGACTCGACCGGGAAGCGATCGAACAGGCCGTCGGCGATCATCTCGCGCGCGCCGCCGTAGCCCTCTTCGCCGGGCTGGAAGACCAGCACCGCGGTGCCGGAGAAGCGCCGCGTCTGCGCCAGGTAGCGGGCGGCGCCCACCAGCATCGCGCAATGGCCGTCGTGGCCGCAGGCATGCATCAGTCCCGGGGTGGACGAGCGCCACGCGAAGTCGTTCTGCTCGCGCAGCGGCAGCGCATCCATGTCGGCGCGCAGGCCGATCAGGCGCGGTGGCGTGCCGGGCGTGGCCTGGCCATGGATGAGGGCGACGACACCGGTGCGGCCCAGGCCCTGGTGGAGCTCATCGACGCCGCAGGCCTTGAGCGCCTGCACGATGCGTGCGGCGGTGCGGTGCTCCTCGAAGCCGAGCTCGGGCATCGCGTGCAGCTCGCGGCGCAGCGCGACCAGTTCACCGCGAGCGTCGAAGAGGCGCTGATAGGTGCCGGTCGCGGCGCTGCTGACGACGGGGGTCGCGCTCATGTCAGTGCGCTCCGCCCCGCACGCGCAGGCGAGGATCGACGGCGAAGTACAGCAGGTCCACCACGAGGTTGATCACCACGAAGATCAGCGAGATCAGGCAGAGATAGGCCGCCATCACCGGGATGTCGGCGAACTGCACCGCCTGGATGAACAGCAGGCCCATGCCGGGCCATTGAAACACGGTCTCGGTGATGATCGCAAAGGCAATCAGCGATCCCAGCTGCAGGCCGGTGATGGTGATCACGGGCACCAGCGTGTTCTTGAGCGCATGACCGAAGTAGATGGTCCGGTCGGTGAGGCCACGGGCACGGGCGAACTTGATGTAATCGGCGCGCAGGACCTCGAGCATCTCCGAGCGCACGATGCGCATGATCAGCGTCAGCTGGTAGATGGCCAGCGTCGTCGCCGGCAAGAGCAGATGCCGCAGGCCGTCGCCGGTCAGGAGGCCGGAGCTCCACTCGCCGAACATCACGACCTCGCCGCGACCGTAGCTGGGCAGCCACGCGAGCTGCACCGCGAAGAACAGGATCAGAAGGATGCCGATCAGGAAAGTGGGCAAGGCCACGCCCAGCAGCGACAGCGTCATCAGGATCTGCGTGCCGATCGAGCCCCGCCGCAGCGCGGCATAGACGCCGAGCGGAATGCCGAAGACCAGCGCGATCAGCGCGGCCACGGCGGACAACTCCAAGGTGGCGGGGAAGCGCTCGGCGATCAGCGAGGACACCTTGCGCCCCTGCTTGAGGCTGACGCCGAACTCGCCCTGCGCGGCATTGCCGGCGAAGTGCGCGAACTGGACGATGAAGGATTGGTCCAGGCCCAGATCCTTGCGCAGCTGCTCGCGCTGCTCGGGCGTGGCGTCCTGGCCGAGCAGGTTGTTGACCGGATCACCGACGTACTGGAACAGCATGAAGGCGATGAAGGCCACCGTCAGCATGACGATGAGGGCCTGCGCCAGGCGGCGAAGAATGAAAACCAGCATGAGGGAAGGCCCTCCGGCGGCGGGCCGGGCTTGTGGCCCTGGCACGACCTGACCCCGGGGGCTGGACGCTTCGGAAGCGACCATCATCCGGGACGCGCTCCCGGCGGGCAAGTGGGGTAGCCCTTAACGGCACCTGAACCTCGCTTCGCCCCACCCTGCGGCGGACATCGACGAAATCGCAGCTCAGGTCGAGAATCGGCGGAGACTCGAAATGAAAAAGGCCGCCCGAAGGCGGCCTCTCGGCGTCGAGTCGCGGGCCACCCGAGGCCCGCGATCGCCGCGCGATCAGAAGCGGTGACGCAGACCGACCATCGTGCCGGTGCGGCTGGTCTCGCCGTTGGCAAAGGCGACGGCGCCCTTGTGCTTGGTGTAGTCCAGTTCGACGTAGGCGTCGGTACGCTTGGAGAAGGCGTAGTCGGCGACGACGGCGAAGTAGTGGCCCTTGCTCTTGGTGTTGGCCAGCGCCGCGCTGTAGTGGGTCTGTTGGGCGTACCAGTAATGCGCACCCAGGTTCCACTGCGGCGTGAACTGGTAGGTGAAGCCGGCGGACACCATGTCGCGCTTCTTCACGTCGTTCGCGGCGGTGTTCAGCACCGTGCCCAGCAGACCGGCCGTGTAGGCCGTGCCGAGCAGGCCGCCCGCGTCGAACTTGTTGGTCGCCCAGGACAGGTTCACGTACAGGGGACCGTCGGTGTAGGCGCCACCGGCGGTGAAGCCCTTGACCTTCTTGCCCAGGGTGTCCGTCACCTGCAGGGCGGCACCGCCCAGGGAGAACGCGCCTTCGGCGTAGCGCAGCAGGCCGCCGACCGACTTGTTCTGGGAGTTGCCCTCGCCAGCGGAGACCTGGATCTCACCGCGCACGGGGCCGGTCTCGAACAGGTACTTGACCATGTTGTCCTGGCGCGCGCCCATGGACAGGCCGATCTCGGGTTTGTAGGCCTCGATGTAGGGCGAGTACTTGAAGGAGGCGTAGGTCGACGTGTAGATGTCGAACAGGATGTTGTACTGGCGACCCAGCGTGATCCGACCGAAGTCGCTCGACTGGATACCGACCCAGGACTGGCGCCAGAAGTCGGCGGCCGCGACCGTGCCGGTGTCGGAGTTCAGGCGGTGTTCCAGGTTGGCGATCGCCTTCAGGCCACCACCGAGGTCCTCGGTCACGTTGATGCCCAGACGGCTCTGGGACATGCCACCGGGCACGACCTGGTACTTCGAAGAGCCAGCGTTGGCGTTGCTGGTCGCACGCAAACCCACGTCCATGATGCCGTAGAGCTGCACGCTCGACTGGGCCCAAGCGGCACTCGTGCTGGCTGCCAGGATGCCCAGAGCCAAGGCGGCTTTCTTCATGTGATGTCTCCTTTGTTTGATGTTTGGTCGCCGTGGTCGATTCTGAGCGAACGCTACAAAGGGAGACGCTTTGTGTTGCACATCGCCCACGCGAGCTAACCCTGTCAAGTTCGTGACGACACGTCAGAGGGAAAACCCGCAATCACTATCAACAAAATCAACAACAGTCCGTTGCGACGACAGTGGTGAATCAACGAGCGCAATACCTGACCCTGATCGGCGCGATGGCGTCGGGGGAAACACGCAGGACGGGGTCTCGGTTTGAAAATCCTCCGGAGAACGCAGAGCGCCCAGATGCGTATGACCGGGCGCCCATGCATTCCGGCAGATGCGGCGCGCTCTCGGATGGTGGAGTGAAGTGCTCGCCATCCGTCATCCAACGGCGGACCGCGCAAGAACGCAGGGACGAAAAAAAGCCGCCCCGAAGGGCGGCTTTCGATGCGCGATGCGCGTAGATCCGCAGGGGATCAGAAGCTGTGCTTGATACCGACGTCCAGGCCGCCCGACTTGCCGCCGGAGAAGGCTTGCACGGCGTTGTCAGCCACGCTGAACTTGGTACGGCCGTCGTTCTTGATGTACGAAGCGGTCGTGTACAGCGCGGTGCGCTTCGACAGGTTGTGCTGGTAGCCGATCGTGAAGACCTTGGCGTCGCCGGCAGTAGCGGCAGCCGCGTCAGCAGCGCTGTTCGTGCTGGCCTTGCTGAACTGAGCGGTCACCGAACCGGCGGCCGTCACGGGCACCACGGCGCCGATCGTGTAGATGTTCTGCTTGAACTGCGACAGCTTCAGCTGGCTCCACAGAGCCGAGACCTTGACGACCTTGAAGTCGTACGAACCGCCCAGCGACAGCTGCTTGAACTTGGTGTTCTGCGTGTCGGTGGTCTGGTAGCCGGCGGCGACGTTCAGGTCGTCCACCTTGTAGCCCAGGCGGCCGCCGTACATCTTCTTGCCTTGAGCGCCTTCGCCAGCGGCGACGTCGAACGAGCCGTAGACACCGCCCAGATCGCTCGGCAGGAAGTACTGAACCAGGTTGTCAGCACGGTTGTTGGTGTCGTACAGAGCCGACGTCAGACCGAAGGTCGAGTACGAACGGGTCACGTCGCCCAGACCGGTGGTGCTGTAGACGTCGAAGTCGTCAACGACCAGACGGGTCGAGGTCTTGCCACGGCCCAGACGGACTTCACCGAAGTCGCCCATCAGGCTCACGGAAGCGCGACGGCCCCAGAAGCGGCTGCTGTCGGCGGTGCCGGTGTCGGCAGACAGAGCGCCTTCCAGCCAGAAGCCGGCCTTCAGGCCGCCACCCAGGTCTTCAACGCCACGGACGCCGATGCGGCTCGAGCTGCTGCCGTCCTTGGCCAGTTGCTTGGTGTCTTGACCGTGGGCCTTGGTGTAACGGGCAGCCACGTCGATCACGCCGAACAGCGTCACGGACGATTGAGCGGAAGCGGCACCAGCGAAACCAGCCAGCACAGCCAGCGCGACGAGAGATTTCTTCATTAGAGACTCCTAGATCTTCAATGAGGTTGCGGATACGTCCGCAAACCAAGCTCCTGCAATGAAGCTGTGGCGTATTGCAACAGGTCCGATCCCGCCTGACCAGCAAGCACCCCGTAAAAGTCCTGATTTCGTTGGATCGAAGCAACGCGTATGAGGTTAAGAACTTGTGTCATCACGCATTCGCACAATGGACCGCTCGGCCGAGTCCGGCCGCTTGACGCGAGGCTCCTAAACTCCCGGTAATCGGCCTTCCCGGCCTCGTCATGCGCCCCAGATGAATGCCCAACCTCAGCGCCCGGCGCGCTCCCCGACCCGCGCGGACGCGTGGATTTCCACACTGGATCACAGCCTGCGCACGCTCGCGGGCGTCGCGCCGATGGCGCGGCCGGTGCCCGCGGCGCCCATCACCGACGACGCGTTGGACGAGCCGCAACGCAAGCTGTCCGCCGCGCTGATGCGCGTGAACCACGTCGGCGAGATCTGCGCCCAGGCACTCTATCGGGCCCAGGCGCTGACCACCCGCGACGACGAATTGCGCCAGCATCTGGAGCACGCCGCCCAGGAAGAGATCGACCACTTGGCTTGGACCGCGCAACGACTCCGCGACCTGAACGATCGTCCCAGCCTGCTGAATCCGCTGTGGTACGGCGGCGCTTTCGCGATCGGAACGATCGCCGGGCTGGTGGGCGACAAGGTCAGCCTCGGCTTCGTCGTCGAGACCGAGCGCCAAGTGGAAGCACACCTCGCCAGCCACCTCGAGCGACTGCCCGAAGGCGATCGCAGCTCAAGGGCGATCGTCGCCCAGATGAAGGACGAGGAGGCCCGTCATGCCGAGGACGCGCGGAACCGCGGCGCCGTCGAGCTGCCATCGCCCGTCAAGGGGCTGATGCGGCTCGCGGCCAAGGTCATGACCCGTACCGCTCACCATATATAGAAAGAGCGGTTGGAATCCGGGGCGGTGCGATGCCACCCCGAAGATCGGACCATCGGCCGATCAGGCCTCCACGATCTCCACCGAGGTGGTGATCTCGGCCGTCTTGGCCAGCATGATGCTGGCCGAGCAGTACTTCTCGTGCGACAGCGCGACCGCGCGCTCGACCGCGCCCTGCGGCAGCCCCTTGCCGGTGACGACGAAGTGCATGTGGATCTTGGTGAAGACCTTGGGATCCACCTCGGCGCGGTCCGCGCTCATCTTCACCTGGCAACCGCGCACATCGTGGCGCCCCCGCTTGAGGATCAGCACGACGTCATAGGCGGTGCAGCCGCCGGTGCCCGCGAGCACCGTCTCCATCGGGCGCGGTGCCAGGTTGCGGCCGCCGCCGTCAGGCGCGCCGTCCATGTTGATCATGTGGCCGCTGCCGGTCTCGGCGACGAAACCCATGCCGTCGGCGCCCATCCAGTTGATCGTGCATTCCATCGCTCGTTCCTTCCGGTCAGCCAGTCTGACCCCGTTTTTTCGCCACAAGACCGGCACGCCGGTCGACTCTGGCGGTGATTTTGCGCATTTAGAGGCCCGACTCCAGGGCCGGGCGCTCGAAAAATATTGCAGCGCAACATGCTCCGCCCTAGAATTCTAGGCATGCGATAGCGCTATCCCTCTCTGTAGGGTCTGCATCGCGCCGATTGTCTCCTCCACCGCCTCCATGGTGGATTCAGCCCGAGGCCACAAGCCTCGGGCCTTTTTTTGCCCGGATCGCGCCCAGCGCGCGAACGCAAGCGTCGCTCCTCCAATCACGAACGCGGGGCCGCACCCGGCCCACGCCACGGCGACCGCCGCCGGACACCCGCCCCGTATCATCGACCGCCCAGGTCCCGTCATCCAGGCGGGCCGGATTCGGAGGGAATTCCATGGCCGGCACCCGCCGCGCACCGCGCAAGACCACTTCGCAGCGCCCTTCGGCGCGCCCCGCAGCCGCTCACCCCGCGTTATTGCCCGCGGACCAGAGTTACCTGCAGCGAATTCTGAACGCCAAGGTCTACGAGGTCGCGCAGGAAACCTCCCTGGACGCCGCCCGCAATCTCTCCAAGCGCATCGGCAATAAGGTCTGGCTCAAACGCGAGGATCAACAACCGGTATTCAGCTTCAAACTGCGCGGCGCCTATAACAAGATGGCGAATCTGAGCGCGGAGCAACTCGCGCGCGGCGTGATTTGCGCGTCCGCCGGAAACCATGCCCAGGGCGTGGCGCTGTCGGCGAAGAAACTCGGATGCCGGGCCGTCATCGTGATGCCGGTGACCACGCCCAAGCTCAAGATCGACGCCGTCCAGGCCCTGGGCGGCGAGGTGGTGCTGGCCGGCGAGTCCTTCACCGACGCCTACGAACAGGCGCTGGTCCTCGAGCGCGACCAGGGCCTGAGCTTCGTCCATCCCTTCGACGATCCGGATGTGATCGCCGGCCAGGGCACGATCGCGATGGAGCTGCTGCGCCAGCATCCCGGCCCGATCGACGCCATCTTCGTCGCCATCGGCGGCGGCGGCCTGATCTCGGGGATCGCGGCCTACATCAAGGCGGTGCGGCCGGAGATCAAGATCATCGGCGTGCAGACCCGGGACTCGGACGCGATGGTGCGCTCGGTGCGCTCCGGCAAGCGCGTGGCGCTGAGCGACGTGGGGCTGTTCTCCGACGGCACCGCCGTCAAGCTGGTCGGCGAGGAGACCTTCCGCATCTGCCGCGAGCTGGTCGACGACTATGTGCTGGTCGACACCGACGCCGTCTGCGCGGCGATCAAGGACGTCTTCGTCGACACCCGGAGCATCCTGGAACCCGCGGGCGGCCTGGGCGTCGCGGCGGTCAAGCAGTACGCGGCCGAGCACGGCCTGAAGGGCCAGACCTTCATCGCCATCACCTGCGGCGCCAACATGAACTTCGACCGCCTGCGCTTCGTCGCGGAGCGGGCCGAGGTCGGCGAGCAGCGCGAGGCCCTGTTCGCCGTCACCATCCCCGAGGAGCGCGGCAGCTTCCGCCGCTTCTGCGAGCTGGTCGGCGGCCGCAGCGTGACCGAGTTCAACTACCGCATCTCCGACCGGGACGAGGCCCATGTCTTCGTCGGCGTCTCCATCGGCAAGCGCGACGAGGCGGAGAAACTTGCCCGCGGCTTCGAGAAGCACCGCTTCCCGACCGTCGACCTGACCGACGACGAACTGGCCAAGCAGCACGTGCGGCACATGGTCGGCGGCCGGACCGAACTGGCGGAGAACGAGCGCTTGTTCCGCTTCATCTTCCCGGAGCGACCCGGCGCGCTGATGCGCTTCCTGTCGAGCATGAGCCCCGACTGGAACATCAGCCTCTTCCATTACCGCAACCAGGGCGCGGACTACGGTCGCATCCTGGTCGGCATCCAGGTTCCGAAGGGCGACGGGAAAGCCTTCAAGAACTTCCTGGATCAGCTGAACTACCCGTACACTGAAGAGACAGACAACCCGGTCTACCGCCTCTTCCTGCGCTGAGACCCGGTCTGGGCGCGAGGCTCGCCGGGCGAGTCTCGCGCGACGTTACAGCTCGACACCAACATCTGCCCCAGGGACGAGGGGCAGACAGCGTGCGCCGGGGCAATTGCCGATGGCCGCCGCGCGGCGCGGACCGAGAATGGCGCTCCCCATGTCCATCCATCAGTCCCTCATCTCGCCGACCGCCAACCCGGAGCTGGAGCGCGCCCTGCGCCAGCGCCTGGAGCGGCGCTGCGCGATCGCGGGCCGGCTGGGCGAGCTGGAGCCGCTGGCGGTCCGCCTCGGTCTGATCCAGAGCACCCTGACGCCCAAGTTCCGCGATCCGACCCTGGTGCTGTTCGCCGCCGACCATGGTCTGGCCGTCGACGGCATCGCGCTGCCCAACGGCCGCACCACGCGGGAGCAGGCGCTGCTCGCGCTGCAGCACCGGCTGCCGGCCACCGTGTTCGCGCGCAGCCAGGGCATGCATGTCACCGTCGTCGATTGCGGGATCGCCGAACCGCTCAGCCCGCAGCAACGGCTGCTCGCGCGCAAGATCGCGCACGGCACCCGCAACTCGCGGGCCGGTCCGGCGATGACGCTGGAGCAGGCCCATGCGGGCGTGCGGGTCGGCATGGAGATTTCCGACAACCTCGCAGGCAACGTGATCGCCTGCGCCGGGCTGGGCCAGGGCTCGCTGGAGGCCGCGGCCCTGGTGCTGTCCCGGCTGATGGACATGCCGGTGCAGGACTTCATCGTGTCCGGTCCGGACATGCCGCACGAGGACCTCGCCCACCTGATGCTGGTCCTGCAGGGGGCCCAGGCGCGTCACCGCGAGGTGCAGGAGCCGATGGCCGTGCTCGCCGCCTTCGGCGGTTTCGAGCTGGCGGTGATGGTCGGCGCGATGCTGGTGGCGGCGTCCAAGCGGCAGCTGATCCTGGTCGACGGTCTGCCCGCCTGCGCAGCGCTGAAGGTCGCGTCGATGATCGCGCCCCCGGTCACCGACTACGCTGTCTTCTGCCGCAGCACCACGCATCGCGGCCTCGACGAGGCGCTGGCCTTGTTCCACGCGGCCGCGCTGCTGGAGCTGGGCATGGAATGTGGCGACGGCACCGGCGCGACGGTGGCTTGGCCCCTGATCCGCTGCGCGGCGGCGCTGCTGACGGAAGTCCAGGACATTCCCGACGGCCCCGTCCACAGCCGGCCCTCGGACCTGCGCGAGACCGGATCGGGCGGCACGCCCTCCACGCACCCCGGCGCGCTGACGACCGGAGCGGGCCGGTCGGGCTTCGGCTCCAAGTACTGAGCCGTCCCTCAACGACAAGGGGCGGTCAAACCGCCCCTGTTCTCTTCCCGTGATGTTCCCGATGTCGCGACGGCTCGCGGCAGGATCGCGTCACTTCAACGGATTCGCGCTGCCATCGCCCGGGGGCGGCGCCACCGGCAGGGAGCCGCCGACCTGGGTCGGCACCACCATGTTCTCGCTGCCCGGCGCCAGCTGCGGGGGACCCGACGGGCCGCCGAAGCCGGGGGGCTGGGACATGGGGCCGCCACTCATGCCGACCGCGGGTTGGCCCGGCGTCGGCGCGCCGGCGGCGCCCGGTGCCAGGCTGAGCCGCACGGACACCGCGCCATCGGCGCCCAGGCCCACGTCACGGCGGTTGATCTCCACGAGCTTCAGGTCGCCGTCGACGACCTGGCCGATGCGCACCGACTTCGGCAGCGCGCCAGCCACCGCGATCAGCGCGACGCCCTCGCCCGGATGCTGGCCGGCGGCCGTCGGCGCGACCACGCCCAGCAGTTGGTAGCGGGCCGAGGCGCTCTCCACCGGCGCCGTCTGGGCCTGCGCGCTGGCGAACAGGCGGGTCCAGTCGGCGGGCGCGGAATCGGTGGTCGCGGCGCGCGCGTTCGCGGGCGCCTGCGGGCCCTTGACGCTCAGCGTCAGCACCCAATACGCGAGGCTGGCCGCCAGCAGCGCCCAGACGACGAAGCTTAACCATCGTGCATGCATCCGCCGATTATGATGCAGCGCGATGGGCCGCCGAGGGCGGCTCCGCGAGGATTCCACACATGCGCCGGACTCATTCTTCTGGCCGCGCCCAGCGCGGTTTCACGCTGATCGAACTGATCGTCGCCATCACCATCGTCGCGGTCATGGGCGCGGTGGTCGTCCCGGCGGTGATGAACCACGTGTCCGAGGCGCGCCGCACGGCCGCTCGGTCCGACGTGAACACCTTGATGCAGGCCCTCAAGCTTTACAAGATGGACAACGGGCGCTACCCGACCGGCGAGCAAGGCCTGGCCGCGCTGGTCAACAAGCCCACCAGCGGGCCCGCCGCGGCCAACTGGAAGGTCTATGTCGAGAAGCTGCCCAAGGATCCCTGGGGCAACCCCTACCAGTACGACAACCCCGGCCTGAAGGGCGAGGTCGACGTCTACAGCCTGGGCGCCGACGGCAAGCCGGGCGGCGAAGGCAGCGACGCCGACATCGGCTCCTGGGAATAAGCCCCGGCATCCGGGCCTCCGCTCTTCCCGCCGATCCGACCGATCGAACCCGCCGTGCGCGCGCGCCTGACCGGCCGTCCACGCGAGCGCCGACGCGCTCGCGCCGCGCGTGGCTTCACGCTGATCGAGCTGATCGTGGCGATCACCATCGTCGCGATCGCGAGCGCCACCGTGGCGCTGGCGATCCGTGATCGCGCCGACACCGAACTCGAGCGCGAGGCCCTGCACCTGGCCACCGTGCTCGAGACCGCCCGGGCCGAGGCCCGCGCGGCCTCGCTGGACGTGCGCTGGATCCCCGACACGGGCGCCGAAGGCGGCCGCGCTCGCATGACCGGTCTCCCGCCCGCGCTCGTCAAGCGCCTCGGCCTGGAACAACCCTGGCTGGGCGAGACCCCCATCGTCGAGATCCAGGGACCGTCCGCCAACGGCCGCAGCATCAAGCTCGGCCCCGAGCCGCTGATCGGCGCGCAACGCGTCACCCTGATCCGCGGCGACCACCGCATCAGCCTGGCCACCGACGGCCTGCGGCCCTTCGCCGTGGTCAAGGGGGCGGCGTCATGACGCGGCTCGCGCGGCGCGAGGCCGGCTTCACGCTGATCGAAGTGCTGGTCGCGCTCACCATCGTGGCGCTGTGCCTGGCCGCCGGCCTGCGCGCGGCGGGCGCGATGACCTCGAACGCCGATCGCCTCGCCACCAACTCGCTGGCGCAGTGGTGCGCGGAGAACGAGCTCACCGAGATGCGCCTGACCAAGCTCTTCCCGGGCGTCGGCGAGAGCAGCTTCAGCTGCACGCAGCTGGGCCGCAACTTCAGCGGCCGCATGACCGTGCAGGGCACGCCCAACCCGAATTTCCGCCGCGTCGAGGCCCAGGTCTTCGACGAGGACCAGCGACCGCTGCTGACCATCGCCACCATCGTGGGGCGGTACTGATGCGCGCGCCCCGCCATGCCCGCCGCGCCGCGCGCGGCTTCACCCTGATCGAGGTCATCGTCGCCCTGGTGCTGATGGCGGTGATGACGGTGATGGCCTGGCGCGCCGTGTCCGCGCTGACGGGCAGCCGCGACCACAACGAGGCCGCGATGGACCGCGCCGAGACCCTGCAGACCCTGATGCGGCAGTGGGAGCTGGACCTGCGCGAGGTCCAGGACAGCACGCTGGTCCCGGCGCTGTCCTTCGACGGTGCGACGCTGCGCCTGACCCGACGCCGCGAGACCGGGCTGCAGCTCGTCAGCTGGCAGCTGCGCGACGGCCGGCTCAGCCGCTGGGAATCGGCGCCCGCCTCGGGCCGCGACGCCTTGCAGGACGCCTGGTTCCGCAGCCACCAGCTCAGCCCCGAGGAACTGCGCGCCCTGCCCGGCCTGGGCGGCGTCGCCGGCTGGCAGATCTACTTCTTCCGCGGCAATGGTTGGAGCAACGCCCAATCCAGCGACGACGTGGTCCAGGGACCGTCGAATGGCGCGTCCGACCCCACCGGACAGCAGGCCGCGCAACGTCGCCTGGTGCCCACCGGCGTGCGCCTGCGACTGCAGTTCGCCGACGACAGCGGCTATCGCGGCGAGCTCATCCGTGAGGTCCCGGTGGAGAGCACCGGCTCATGACGCACCGGCTTCGCCCCTCCCCTCGCCACGCGGTCGATGCCCGGCGCAGCCGCGGCGCGGCGCTGCTGACCGCGCTGCTCATCGTGGTGCTGGTGACGACGCTGGCCGCCGCGATGTTGTGGCGCCAGGCGCGCAGCATCCAGATCGAGTCCGCCGACCGTGGCCGCGCGCAGGCGGACTGGGTGCTGCAGGGCGCGCTGGACTACGCCCGGTTGATCCTGCGCGAGGACGCCCGCGCCAACCAGAAGGATGCGGTCGACCATCTGGGCGAAGTCTGGGCGGTGCCGCTGGCCGAGGCCCGGCTCTCCAGCTTCCTGGCCGCCGACGACAACCATTCGGCCGATGCCGGCCCTGACGCCTTCCTGTCCGGCCACATCGAGGACGCCCAGGCCCGCTACAACCTGCGCAACCTGGCCAACGGCACGCCGGTGGAGCTGCGCATCGGGCAGCGCATCTTCCAGGCAGCCGGTCTGCCGACCCACTTGGCCAGCCAGGTGCAGACCGCCTTGCGCGAGGCCGCCAACGCCGCCAGCGCCCCCCAGGGTGACCTCCCCCTGATGCCCGCCCGGCTGGAGCAGTTGCGCTGGCTGGGCCTGAGCGACGAGCAGATCGAGCGCCTGCGCCCGCTGGCGGTGCTGCTGCCGGTGCAGACGCCGATCAACGTCAACACCGCGCCGCGCGAGGTGCTGGCCGCCGTCTTCGAGGGCATGGACCTGGGCAGCGCCGACCGCATCGTGCGGGCCCGTCAGAGCAAACCCTTCCGCACGATCGACGAGCTCAAGGCCTACACCCCGCAAGGTCTGGAACTCACGGCCGAGCGCAGCGCCTTCACCAGCGCCTTCTTCTTCGTCGAGGGCCAGTTGCGCCTGGACGACCGCGTGCTGCGGCAACGCTCGCTGGTCCAGCGGCGCGGCCTGGACATGATGATCCTGGACCGCCAGCGGCTGCAGCAGCAGGCGGACAGATGACCAAGGTCAGATCCGACGCCATGTCTACGGGCTTGTTCGGAGACGTTAAGCCCCGTTCCGTCATGGAAGCCCTCCTAGAATCCGCGTTCTCATGAGTACCCTGCTCATCCTGCTGCCCGCGTCCGCACCCTCGAGCGCCGGCGCGCAAGACTACGAATACTGGTTCAGCCACGACGCGCAAGCGCCGGCCCATGCCCCGGGCCACGGCGAGCGCGCGCCGCTGTCCGCGATGCCTCGCGCCGACCGCGTGATGGCGCTGCTCGGGGACGACCAGCTCAGTTGGCTCCCGGCGCAGTTGCCCAAGGTCAAGGGCGCGAAGCTGCGCGGCGCGGTCGTCGGCGTGATGGAGGACCAGTTGCTCGACGATGCCGAGCGCCTGCACTTCGCGCTGCTGGAGCGGACCGACGACGCCGGCGCGACCCATTGGGTCGCCGTCACCGCGCGCGAACCCTTGCGGGCCCACCTGCAGGCCATCGAGGCCGCGGGCCTGCTGGTCGAGGCCCTGCTGCCGCTGTCCTGGCCCCAGGCCACGCCCGGCGGACACGTGCACGCCGGCAGCGACGACCACCCCCGCCTGCGCGCCTGGCGCGCCGACGGCGTCGCCACGCTGCCGCTGGACAGCGGCGGCCTGCGCGCCTGGCTGGGCGAGGACTGGCTGTCCCGCGCCGCCGTCACCGCCACGCCGGCGGCGGCGGCTTCCGCCGAACAATGGCTCGGCCGCCCGGTGCAGGTCCTGAACGACACCGAGCGCGCCTGGGCCGCCCGCCGCGCGCCGATCAACCTGCTGCAGTTCGACCTGACCCCGCGCCAACGCGGCTGGCAGCGCGTGCATCTCGCCTGGCAGGCGCTGCAGGCACCAGCCTGGCGACCGTTCCGCTGGGGCGTGATCGGCCTGCTGCTGGTGCAGGTCGTCGGCCTGAACGCGATGGCCTGGCAGCAGGGTCGCGCCGTCGACGCCCGCAAGGCGGAGCAGGAAGCCCTGCTGCGCCAGAGCTTCCCGCAGGTGCGCGTGATCCGCGACGCCCGCGCCCAGATGGTCCGCGAGACCGAGGCGCTGCGCGGCGGCGCCGGCCAGGTCGGCCCGGGCGATCTCGAGGACCTGCTGACCGCGGTGGCCCGCGGCTGGCCGCCCGGCGAGGCGCCCCTGCCCGGCCTGCGCTTCGAGCCGGGCCGCCTGCAACTCACCGGCCTGACCCCGCCCCAGCGCGCGCAGTTGCGCGACCGGCTGGCGCAGGACGCCTCCCTGCGCGTGACCGAGGACGGTGACGCGCTCCAACTCAGCCTGCGACCCGACGCCCGATGAACAGCTTCACGACGATGCGCGGCGACCTCCGGGCCCGCTGGCAGGCGGCCGCGCCGCGCGAGCGCCTGATCGCCCGCGTGACCGCGGTGCTGGTCGGGCTGCTGCTGCTGTGGGCGATCGCGCTGGCCCCGGCCTGGGCCACCCTGCGGCGCGTGCCGGGAGAGATCGATCGGCTCGACCGCGAGCTCCAGCAGATGCGCGCCATGGCGCAGCAGACGCAGGCGCTGAAGCAGGCCGTCCCGGTCTCGGCCGAGCAATCGATCACCGCCTTGCGCGCCGCCACCGCCCGCCTCGGCCCCGCCGCCGAACTGACCGTCGCCGGCACCCAGGCGCAGGTGCGCCTGCGCGGCGTGCCCGGCGCGGCCCTGACCGCCTTCCTCGGCGAAGCCCGCCAGGGCGCCCGCGCCCGCGTGCAGGACGCCGAGCTGCAGACCGGCGCGAACGGCTATACCGGCAAGCTGACGCTGCTGGTCCCGGCAGCGTCGAACTGAGCATCGGACGATGGCGCTCACGCTTGCGAACACCGACACCCCCGCGGCGATCCGCGCGCGACGCTGGGCCCTGGGCGGCGCCGTGCTCGGCGTGGCCGTCGCCGTGGTCACCTGGGCACCGGCCGCCTGGCTGGGCTCGGCGCTCGCGGCCATGTCCAACCAGCGCCTGCTGCTGGCCGACGCGCGGGGCAGCCTCTGGAACGGCAGCGCGCGGGTGATCCTCAGCCCCGGCGCCGGCAGCAACGACGCGAGCGAGCTGCCCGAGCGCCTCGGCTGGCGGCTCCGGCCGGCGTGGCTGGACGGCGGACTGGGCATCCGGCTGACGCTGGACCAGTCCTGCTGCGTCGCGCCGGACCGTCCGCTGACCTTGCGCCTGGGCATGAACCGCATGACGCTGCGCCTGCCCGACGCCACGCCCGACCGCCCGTGGATCCGCTGGCCGGCCAGCTGGCTGACGGGCCTGGGCACGCCCTGGAACACCGTCGCGCCGGACGGCCTGCTGGCCTTCAGCGCGCAGGGCTTCGTCGTCGACGCGCAGGACAAGACGGTGAAGGTGCAGGGCATCGCGCAGGTCGAACTGCGGGACTTCTCCTCGCGCCTGTCGCAGCTGTCCCCGCTGGGCAGCTATCGCATGAATCTGATCGGCGGCGGCGCGGAGCCGCAGCTGATGCTCAGGACCGACCAGGGTCCGTTGCAGTTGAGCGGCCAGGGACACCTGGGCGCGCGGCCGCAGTTCCGGGGCGAGGCATCGCCCGCTCCCGGCAGCGAGGCCGCCTTGGCCAATTTGTTGAACATCATCGGGCGCCGCGAGGGCGCGCGCTCGATCATCTCGGTGGGATGAGCATGAACAAGCACTCGATGCGTCCGACGGCGCTGGCCCTGGCGATCAGCATGATCGCCTCCAGCCTGCCGCTGCAGGCCGGCGCGCAGACCGGCCAGGCCAACCGCCGCGCCCCCGCCGTGAGACCCAGCACGCCGGTGACGCTGAACTTCGTCAACACCGACATCGAGGCCGTCACCCGCGCCATGTCCGCCGCGATGGGCAAGGCCATCCTGGTCGACCCGCGCGTCAAGGGCACGATGACCCTGACCGCCGAGCAGCCCGTCCCCGTGCAGGAGGCCTACCTGAGCTATCTGGCCACGCTGCGCGGCATGGGCTTCGCGATGGTGGAGGCCAATGGCCTGCTCAAGCTGGTGCCCGAGGCCGAGGCCAAGCTGCAGACCGGCAACGTCACCGTCGCCGGCGAGGGCCGCGCCCGCGGCGACCAGGTGGTGACGCAGATCTTCAAGCTCAACCACGAGAACGCCAACAACCTGGTGGCCGTGCTGCGTCCGCTGATCACGCCGAACAACACGATCAACGCCAACCCCGGCAACAACAGCCTGGTGATCACCGATTACGCCGACAACCTGCAGCGCCTGGCGCGCATCGTCTCGGCGCTGGACCAGCCGTCCAACACCGACATCGAGGTGATCCCGCTGCGCAACGCGGTGGCCTCCGACATCGTCCAGCTGGTGCAACGCCTGTCCGAGGGCGGCGGCGCCACGCCCGGCGTCGCGGTGGCGCAGGGCTCCGGCGGCAGCAGCAACGTGATGGCCGACCCGCGCAGCAACGCGCTGATCGTGCGCGCCTCCAACCCGGCCAAGCTGATGCAGCTGCGCGCCATGATCGCCAAGCTGGACCAGCCCGGCGTCGACGCGGCCAACGGCAACATCCGGGTCATCTACCTGAAGAACGCCGACGCGGTGCGCCTGGCCACCGTGCTGCGCGCCGCCTTCACCAATGCCAGCGCCAGCGGCTCGGGCGGCGGTCAGGGCAGCGGCGGCGGTGGCAGTACCGGCAGCTTCGCCAGCGCGCAGACCGGCGGCGGCGCCAATACCGGCGGCGGCAGCTTCGCGGGCAACAGCAGCTCCTTCGGAGGCGGCAGCAGCGGCGGCACCTCGGGCAGCAGCGGCTCCAGCGGCAGCGCGTCCACCCAGGTGGCCCAGACCGCGCAGGTCAACACCGGTGGCTTCGCGCAGGCCGACCCGGCGACCAACTCGCTGATCATCACGGCGCCCGAGCCCATGTACCGCCAGATCCGCGCCGTGGTCGAGCAGCTCGACACGCGCCGCGCGCAGATCTACGTCGAGGCCCTGATCGTCAAGGTTGACGCCAGCAAGCTCGGTGAGTTCGGCGTGCAGTTCACGCAGTTGTTCGGCAACAAGGGGGATTCGACGATCTCTGGATTCGGCACCAATTTCGGCACCGGCTTCAGCAACATCCTGAACCTCTCGGGCGCCGCGGCGCAGGGCGTCTCCAGCACGACATCGACGGGGATCGGCGCCGCGTTGACTTCCGGCCAGATCCCTTCCGGCCTGAACCTGGGCTTCCTGAAGAAGGTTGGCAGCTACTACACCCTGGGCGCCGTGGCCAACGCGCTGGGCTCCGTCAGCGGCACGAATGTCCTGTCCACGCCATCGCTAGTCGTTCAGGACAACGAGGAGGCTGACCTGCTTATCGGCAGCAACGTGCCCGTGCTGACCGGCAACACGACCACGACCTCGGGCAGTACCACGAGCCCCTTCCAGACCTTCGAGCGCCGAGACGTCGGTCTGCGCCTGAAGGTCCGCACGCAGGTCGGCGAGAACGGCACCGTGCGCATGAAGGTCTACCAGGAGAACTCCAGCGTGGTGGCCACGGTCAACTCGGGGACGCAGGGACCGACCTTCGACAAGAGCGCGGTGGAGACCTCGGTCACTCTGGAGGACGGCCAGGTGCTGGTGCTGGGCGGCATGCTGAAAGACGAGTACACCGACGGCGAGGACAAGGTCCCCGGCCTGGGCGACATTCCGCTGCTGGGCAACCTGTTCAAGAACCAGAGCCGCAAGCGGGTGAAGTCCAACCTGATGATCTTCCTGCGTCCGGTGGTGCTGCGCACGCCGGAGAACGCCACCGCGCTGACCATGGACCGCTACGACGCGATCCGCGCCTACCAGCAGGACGCGCAACCCAAGTCCAACCTGGTGCTGCCCGACACCGGCGCCCCGCTGCTGCCGGAGAAGCCGGCCTCGGCGCCGGGCAACTTCAGCCCCAGCCAGTTGCCGCTGCCGATCAATCCGGCCTCGTCGCCGGCCGGCTCGGCGCCGGGTTCGGTGCCGGCGCGCTGAGCGCCGCAGGACGGGAGACACCATGGCCACCCGCCATCCCCTGCCTTACGCGGTCGCCAAGGGCCAGCAGGTCCTGATCGAGGACGACGGCCAGCAGCGCACGCTGTGGGCCACGCCGGCGCTGTCGCTGCCGACGCTGTCGGAGCTGCAGCGCGTCTACGCGCCGCGCCGCATCGAGAGCCTGTCCGCGGCCGAGCTGTCGCAGCGCATCCAGACCGCCTACGCCGGCGGCGACGACAGCGCCGCGCTGGTGGTCGGCGAGGTCGAGAGCGCCGTCGACCTGTCGCGCCTGATGCAGGACCTGCCCGCCGTGGCCGACCTGCTGGAGGCGGCCGACGACGCGCCCATCATCCGCATGCTCAACGCGCTGCTGACGCAGGCCGCCAACAACGGCGCGAGCGACATCCACATCGAGCCCTACGAGCGCGAGAGCTCGGTGCGCTTCCGCGTCGACGGCACGCTGCGCGAGGTGGTGCGCCCGAATCGCGCGCTGCACGCGGCGCTGATCTCGCGCCTGAAGATCATGGCCGAGCTGGACATCGCCGAGAAGCGTCTGCCGCAGGACGGCCGCATCTCGCTGCGCATCGGCGGCCGCGCGATCGACGTGCGGGTCTCCACGCTCCCGTCGGCGCACGGCGAGCGCGCGGTACTGCGTCTGCTCGACAAGTCCGAATCGCGCTTCACCCTGTCCGCGCTGGGCATGGACGGTGAGCGCCTGGAGCGCTTCCAGCGCCTGGTGCAGCAGCCCCACGGCATCGTGCTGGTGACCGGCCCGACCGGCTCCGGCAAGACGACCACGCTGTACGCGGCGCTGCAGACCGTCGACACGGCCACGACCAACGTGCTGACCGTCGAGGATCCGATCGAGTACGAGCTGCCCGGCATCGGCCAGACGCAGGTCAACTCGCGCATCGACCTGAGCTTCGCCAAGGCCCTGCGCGCGATCCTGCGCCAGGACCCGGACGTGATCATGATCGGCGAGATCCGCGACTACGAGACCGCGCAGATCGCGATCCAGGCCTCGCTCACGGGTCACCTGGTGCTGGCCACGCTGCACACCAACGACGCGGTCAGCGCGGTCACGCGTCTGACCGACATGGGCGTCGAGCCCTTCCTGCTGAGCTCCTCGCTGCTGGGCGTGCTGGCGCAGCGGCTGGTGCGCAAGCTCTGCCCGGTGTGCAAGTCGGCCGAGCCGCTGGCGGACGGCGGCTCGCGCTACCACCCGGTGGGCTGCCCGGCCTGCTCGTCCAGCGGCTACAAGGGCCGCACCGGCGTGTACGAGCTGATGGTCTGCGACGACACCATCCGCGGCCTGATCCACAACCAGGCGGCCGAGTCCGAGCTGCTGGCCGCGGCGCGCGCCAACGGCCTGCGCTCGATGCGCGAGGACGGTGACCGGCTGGTGGCCTCGGGCGTCACGTCCGAAGAGGAAGTGCTGCGCGTCACGCGCGAATGAGCGCGCGCACGCCGCCGCACACGCAGTCAACGACGAGGTTCCGAGCGATGCCCGCCTTCAAGTACGACGCCCTCGACGCCGCCGGCAAAGCCCATCAGGGCTTGCTGGAGGCCGACACGGTCAAGGCCGCCCGCACGCAACTGCGCGCGCAGGGCCTGGTGCCGATGGAGGTGCAGCCCGTGGCGGCGGAGAAGACGCGCTCGCGCTGGTCGCGCCGCGCCTTCAAGGCGGCGACGCTGACGGTGTGGACCCGGCAGCTGGCCGGCCTGGTCTCGGCCGGGCTACCCCTGGAGCGCTCGCTGGCCGCGTTGGCGGACGAGGCCGAGGAGCCGCGTCAGCGCGAGCTGATGTCGCAGCTCAAGTCCGAGGTCAATGCCGGCTCGTCCTTCGCTCGGGCCCTGGCGATCGCGCCCCGGGAGTTCGACGACGTCTATCGCGCCGTGGTCGCCGCCGGCGAGCAGAGCGGCGCGCTGGGGCCGGTCCTGGAGAGCCTGGCCGACGACCTCGAGGAGCAGCAGCGGCTGCGCTCGGAGCTGTTCGGCGCGCTGGCCTATCCGGTGATCGTCTGCATCATCTCCATCCTGGCGGTGAGCTTCCTGCTGACCTACGTGGTGCCGCAGGTCGCGGCCGTGTTCACGCAGACGCGGCAGACGCTGCCGCTGCTGACGCGCGTGATGATGGGCATGTCCGACGTGCTGCGGCACTGGGGCCTGGCCATCGTGGTCGTGCTGGTGGGCGCGGGCTTCGGCATCCGCCAGGTGCTCAAGCGCGAGGGACCTCGCCAGCGTTTCGACGCGGCCTTCCTGAACCTGCCGCTGCTGGGCCGGCTCTCGCGGGGCTACAACGCGGCGCGCTTCTCCGGCACGCTGGCCATGCTGGCCGGTGCCGGCGTCCCCATCCTGAAGGCGCTGCAGGCGGCGGCGGAGACCCTGTCGAATCACGCGATGCGCGCCGACGCGATGGACGCGCTGGCCATGGTGCGCGAGGGCGCGCCGCTGGGCGCGGCGCTCGCGGGCAAGAAGCGCTTCCCGGGCCTGCTGTCGATGTTCGCCCGTCTGGGCGAGCAGACCGGTCAGCTGCCCGACATGCTGCAGCGCGCCGCGAAACAGCTGGGCAACGAGGTCAAGCGCCGCGCGATGACGCTGGCCACGCTGCTGGAGCCGCTGCTCATCGTGGCCATGGGCGGCGTGGTCATGCTGATCGTGCTGTCGGTGCTGCTGCCGATCATCGACATGAACAAGCTGGCGACGCAGTAAGACCCTCACCCCCGCCCTCTCCCGCAAGCGGGCGAGGGGGTGGCTCGCTGTGTGCGCCGGCCCTCACCCCAACCCCTCTCCCGCAAGCGGGCGAGGGGCCATACGCACCGGGCGCCGAGGGAGCCCCTCTCCCATGAAGTGGGAGAGGGGTTGGGGTGAGGGCCGTCGCAGACCAGAGCCTCAACAGCCCCTCGCCTCGCCAGCTCAATGCACCCGCAGCATCTGCAGCGCCGGCAGCTGCCATCCGAAGTACAGCGCCGCCAGGCGCAGCCCGGCCACGCCGAGCATGCCCAGCACGAAGGCCCAGCGCAGCGACATGCCCAGGTGCTTGAGCAGGAAGTACAGCGCGATGCCGCCGATCGCGGCCGTCGCATAGATGTCCTTGCGCAGCAACAGCGGCGCCTGACCGCTGAGCACGTCGCGCAGCACGCCGCCGCCGCAGGCCGTCAGCGTGCCCATCAGCAGCGCGGGCAAGGGCCGCACGCCCTGCTCCTCCGCGATCTCCGTCCCGCACAGCGCGAACAGCGCCAGGCCCAGCGCGTCGGCGATCTTGAGGACCATGATCGCGTGGTCCGGGAACGGCCCGACCGCCAACGCCAGGAGCGCGCTCCCGATGATCACCAGCAGATAGCGCGGATCCTTCATCCAGAACACCGGATGCCGATTCAGCAGCACGTCGCGCAGCGTCCCGCCGCCCACGGCCGTCATCGCCGCCAGCACCAGCAGGCCGAACAGGTCCAGCCCCGCCGCCATCGCGGCCAGCGCTCCGCTGATGGCGAACACCGCCACGCCCAACAAGTCGAACCAGTAGATCATCGGCATAGGGCGCGGAGTGTAGGCGCGGCGATCGCCGCGCAGCAGCCCTCTTGAAATCGCCGCCAGCGCGTCCATCTGGGCCCGCGATAATCCCGGCCCCGCCACCTCGCCGCCCGGCGAGACGCGTCGCCATTTCTTCCGCCCCCACCCTTCTCACGAACGATGGACAAGCAAACCCACTCCTTCCAGGCCGAGGTCAAGCAGATCCTGCATCTGGTGACCCATTCGCTGTACTCGAACAAGGAGATCTTCCTGCGCGAGCTGGTCAGCAACGCCTCCGACGCCTGCGACAAGCTGCGCTTCGAGGCGCTCGACCACCCGCAGCTCTTCGAGGACCAGCCCGACCTGCGGATCCGCGTCAGCTTCGACGAGCAGGCCCGCACCGTCACCATCAGCGACAACGGCATCGGCCTGTCGGCGGAAGAGGCCATCGCGCATCTGGGCACCATCGCCAAGAGCGGCACGCGCGAGTTCATGGCCAAGCTGGAAGGCGACCAGAAGAAGGACGCCAACCTGATCGGCCAGTTCGGCGTGGGCTTCTACTCGGGCTTCATCGTCGCCGACCGCATCACCGTCGAGTCGCGCCGCGCCGGCCTGCCGGCGGACCAGGGCGTGCGCTGGAGCTCCGAAGGCACCGGCGACTTCGAGGTCGAGGCCATCACCAAGCCCAGCCGCGGCACGGACGTCGTGCTGCACCTGCGCGAGGGCGAGGACGAGTTCCTCAAGACCTGGCGCCTGAAGTCGGTCATCAGCAAGTACTCCGACCACATCTCGCTGCCCATCCTGATGCGCGCGGAGGAGTGGGACGCCGACAACGCCAAGCAGGTCCTGAAGGACGAGTGGGAGCCCGTCAACAAGGCCTCCGCGCTCTGGACCCGCTCCAAGAGCGAGGTGACACAGGCCGAGTACGACGCCTTCTACCAGCAGATCAGCTACGACACCGAAGCCCCGCTGGCCTTCACCCACAACCGCGTCGAAGGCCGCAGCGAGTACACGCAGCTGCTGTACATCCCGGCCAAGGCCCCCTTCGACCTGTGGAACCGCGACAAGCGCGGCGGCGTGAAGCTCTACGTCAAGCGCGTCTTCATCATGGACGACGCCGAGGCGCTGATGCCGGTCTACCTGCGCTTCGTCAAGGGCGTGATCGACTCGGCCGACCTCCCTCTGAACGTCAGCCGCGAGCTGCTGCAGGAAAGCCGCGACGTGAAGGCGATCCGCGAGGGCTCGACCAAGCGCGTGCTCTCGATGCTGGAATCGCTGGCCAACAGCGAGGATGCCGGCGAGCGCGACAAGTACGCGCGCTTCTGGACGGACTTCGGCCAGGTGCTGAAGGAAGGCGTCGGCGAGGACCACGCGAACCAGGAGCGTCTGGTCAAGCTGCTGCGCTTCTCGTCCACGCACGCCGACACCGGCGTGTCCCTGGCCGACTACGTGTCGCGCCTGAAGGACGGCCAGGACGTCATCTACTACATCACCGCCGACAGCCTGTCCGCCGCGAAGAACAGCCCGCAGCTGGAGATCTTCCGCAAGAAGGGCATCGAGGTGCTGCTGCTGACCGAGCGCGTCGACGAGTGGATGCTGTCGCATCTCTTCGAGTTCGAAGGCAAGCCGCTGCAATCCGTCGCCAAGGGCGCGGTGGACCTGGGCGACCTGCAGGACGAGGAAGAGAAGAAGAAGGCCGAGGAGGCCGCCGAGCAGTTCAAGCCGGTGCTCGATCGACTGAAGGCCGCGCTGGAAGGCCGCGCCAAGGAGGTGCGGGTGACCACGCGTCTGGTGGACTCGCCCGCCTGCGTGGTCGTCGATGAAGGCGACATCAGCGGCCACCTGGCCCGCATGCTGAAGCAGGCCGGCCAAGCGGCGCCCACCTCGCAGCCCACGCTGGAGATCAACCCCGATCACGCGCTGGTCAAGAAACTGGGCGGACTCGACGCCGCGGACACGCGCTTCGGCGATCTGGCGCAGGTGCTGTTCGACCAGGCGCTGCTGGCCGAAGGCGGCGTCCTGGAAGATCCGGCCGCCTACGTGAAGCGCGTCAACGCGCTGCTGCTGGGCTGATCGGGGACTCGCCCCCGATCCGGGCCGCCGCGCCGGCGGCCTGAACCCCCACCGCCCAGGGCCTCGTCATCGAGGCCCTTCTTCATGGCCGCCCGGACAGCCCCGGCCCGTCATTCCTCGCGCGTCTGCATCGCGTCGAGCTGGTCCCGCAGCTTCACGACCTGGTCGCTCCAGTAGTTCGGCGTGCCGAACCACGGGAACGCGGCCGGGAAGGCCGGATCGTCCCATCGGCGCGCCAGCCAGGCGCTGTGATGGATCATGCGCTGCGTGCGCAGGGCCTCGATCAGACGCAGCTCGCGCCAGTCGAACTCGCGCACGCTCTCGTAGCCGTCGAGCAGCGCGTGCAGCTGACGCCGCGCGGCTTCGGGGTCGCCCGACAGCAGCATCCACAGGTCCTGCACGGCCGGGCCCTGCACCGCGTCGTCCAGGTCGACGAAGTGCGGGCCGCGGTCCGGCGTCCAGAGGATGTTGCCGGGGTGGCAGTCCCCGTGCAGGCGCAGTGCCCGGCGATCGGGCAGGCGCTCGAAGGCGGCGTCGATGGCCTCGATGCAGCGGGCCGCCGCGTCGTGCCAGTTGGCGGCCAGCTCGGGCGGCAGCGTGTCGTGCTCGCGCAGCCAGTCGCGCGCGTCGCGCGCCGGCGCCGCGCTGTTCCAGGACAGGCGCTCGCGGAAGGGCTCGCGCTGGCCGACGTCATGCATCCGCGCCAGGAAACGGCCGATCCAGGCCAGCACCTCGGGATCCTCGAGCTCCGGCGCGCGACCGCCCTGCCGCGGCGTGACCGCGAAACGATGGCCGGCGAAATGCCCCAGCGTGCCGCCCGCCTCGTCGACCGGCATCGGCGCGACGACCGGCACCTCGGCCTCGGCCAGATCACGCGCGAAGGCGTGCTCCTCCAGGATCTGCGCATCGCTCCAGCGGCCGGGGCGGTAGAACTTCGCCACGACGGCGGGCCCCTCCTCCAGATGGGCGAGGAGCACGCGGTTCTCGTAGGAATTGAGCTGCAGCAGGCGACCGTCGGGTCGCAGGCCGGCATGCTCGAGCGCGTCGAGCATCAGCTCGGGAGTCAGGTGGCCGAATCCGGCCGGGGCATCAGTCATCGAAGGCGGGACGGAAACGACGACGGCGCCGAAGCGCCGTCAGGTCCGTCTGGAGAGCGGGCAGGTCGCGTAGCTTAGCGCCGCCCGTAGCGGGGCGAGTCGACGACCACGCCACCGATGTCGGGCGCCGCCGGTTCGTCCTGGAAGGCCGGGAACTCGTGACCGAACTGCGAGTCGCCACCCTCGCCCGCCACGCCGGCGCGCGGCCGGTAGCCACGCACGCGCGGTTCGGGGCGCGGGTCATGCCGGGGCGCCTCGTGGCGAACCTCGTGGCGCGGTTCATGACGCGGTTCGGGCAGGGGCGCCGGGGTGGTCGGCTCGGCGCCGGGGAAGGCATCGAAGCGGCTGTCCGGCGCGAAGAAGGAATCGCTGAACACCGGCGAGTCGTTCCACAGCGTGTTGCGGGCACCGGCGGCCGGCTGCGGGGCGCGACGGGGCGCCGGCGCGGGCACCGGTGCCGGGGCCAGACGCGGGGCGCCGCGCGTGCTCATCGGCGTGGTGGAACGGGCGTTCTGGTTGCTGTACGGGACCAGCAGCTGGAGCTCGCTGGCGCTGGGCAGCTCGTCCACGGTGGAGCGCAGGTAGCGGATGCGGCAGGCCGCCAGCACCGCCTGCTTGATCTGCAGGCTGCGCGCGGAGCCGGCGCGCTCGGTTTCCAGGTCGATCGCGGCCAGCACGCGGCCGTTCGGGCTGCAGATCGCGAAGTTCACGCTGATGCCGCCCAGCAGCTCATACCAGTAGCGCACTTCCTTGGCCTCGGTGGGCTGGCAGAAACGCACCATGGGCAGCTTGCACATGACGACGTGATGCGGGAGCGCCTCCCGCAGCAGGCGGAAGACGCGGCGCTCGTCGGCGCTGAAGACCGGCCGAGGCGTGAGCGACCACTCGCCCGGCAATGGCTTGCGCGAGCGGCGAGGCCGCTTCAGCGCCATGGCGACGAGCAGCCCCAGGACCGCCAACGCCGACAGTCCCGCGATGATCCACGGAAGCGTGCTTTGCATATCCCAACGACCCGGACGAACACAATGGGCGCGCCAGGCGCCCTCCCTCTACGATCGCGCGAATGTAGCCGAAAGTCGTTACAAATTGCATCGAGGGTTCCCCCTGAAATAGGGTGGCGCCCAAGGAATATCGACGCCGGCCGGATGCCGAGCCCGGCGCGAGCTACTTTTCGCGTCCCTCGCGGCCCTTCCCGGACAGCTTGGACTTGACCTCGGCCACCCCGTCCAGGATGTCGCCCACGGTCCGCATGTGGCGCTTGAACTGGAAGTCCCATTCAGCCATGTGGCGCTCCAGCGCCTCGTCCACGTGCGAGGACACCGAATCCGGCGGCAGCCGCAACCAGGCCTCGGACTCGCCGCCGTCGCGCTCGACCTTGGCGCCAGCCTTGCGAGCGATGGCCAGCATGGGGGCGTTCTCGCTCAGCGCGTGGATGAACAGGGTGTCGATGCCGCGGTTGCGGGCGTGCAGGGCGGAGCGCTCGAACAACCGGGCGCCGAAACCCCGGCCCCGAGCGGACTTGGCGACCGAGACGCCGAACTCCGCCATCGCCGGCCGGCCCTTGATCTGCGGCGCCGGCGCGTAGGCCAGGTGAGCCACCGCGATCAGCTGCAGCCGGCGGTTGAAGATGCCCAGCACCTCGTCCCGGGTGAAATCGAGGCCGGTGACGTACTTCTCGATCTGCTCATCGCGCGCCTGGTAGCCGAAGCGCAGATAGCGGTCGCGCTCGCCCAAGGCCAGCAGGTGCTGGAGGATGCGCTTGCGGTGCCGTCGGCCCAGCGAGCGGATCGGTACCCAGGCGGTCCAGCGCGCCAGCACCGTCGACGGGTGCCAGCGCGAACGCGGGCCTGCCGCGTCCGGAGGCGCGTCGGGGGGCGGGGGGCGGGAATCCTGGGGAGCGGTCATGACGGAAGGCGGGATGGGGCCGATGCTAGCGGTCCGCGAGGGATTCTGGTAGACTCGTCGGCTTTCCTGTTTCCAAGGCAGCAGGGAAGACGTCCGTGAGAGGCCGCATCCACAAGCGCGCACCGAGCGTACGGGGGCAGATCGCCCGGAATCAAGCCTTTTGAAAGAATCTCATGAAGACCTTCAGCGCCAAGCCGGCCGAAGTGACGCACGAGTGGTTTGTGATTGACGCCACCGACAAGGTGCTCGGACGTGTTGCCAGCGAAGTGGCACTCCGTTTGCGCGGCAAGCACAAGGCCATCTACACGCCTCACGTCGATACCGGTGATTTCATCGTCATCATCAACGCCGAGAAGCTGCGCGTCACTGGCAACAAGGCCACGGACAAGGTGTACTACCGTCACTCGGGCTTCCCGGGCGGCATCTACGCCACCAAGTTCAAGGACATGCAAGCCAAGCATCCGGGCCGCGCCCTGGAGAAGGCCGTCAAGGGCATGCTGCCCAAGGGCCCGCTCGGCTACGCGATGATCAAGAAGCTGAAGGTGTACGCGGGCGACACGCATCCGCACACTGCCCAGCAGCCCAAGGCTCTGGAAATCTAAGGAGCGGAGATGATCGGAAACTGGAACTACGGTACCGGCCGTCGCAAGTCGTCTGTGGCTCGTGTCTTCATCAAGAAGGGCACTGGCCAGATCACCGTCAATGGCCGCTCGATCGAGCAATATTTCGGCCGTCAGACGTCGATCATGATTTCTCGTCAGCCCCTGCTGCTGACGAACAACGGCGAAGCGTTCGACATCAAGGTCAACGTGCACGGCGGCGGCGAGTCCGGCCAAGCCGGCGCGGTCCGCCTGGGTATCACCCGCGCGCTGATCGACTACGACGCAGCCCTGAAGCCCGAACTGAGCCGCGCCGGCTTCGTCACGCGTGATGCGCGTGAAGTCGAGCGTAAGAAGGTCGGTCTGCACGGCGCCCGTCGCCGGAAGCAGTTCAGCAAGCGCTGATCGACTTCCGATCGCCGCACGATCCGCTTCGGCGGATCCGCGGCGACGCGAAATCCAAGACAAGGCCGCTTCTCAGCGGCCTTGTTTTTTTGTGCCTCGCCCGCCATGTGGGAGCCCATCCACATCGAGTGGGGATATCCGGCGGCAAGGCCGACCGCTCTGGAAGCGGTTTGAGATAATCCCCGCATCACTCCGACATCACAGGATCCACGATGAGCGCAGTCCTCGACACCACCACCCCCGACACCGGCGCGATGCCCGTGCCGCTGGTCTTCACCGACAGCGCCGCCGAGAAGGTCCGCGAGCTGGTGCTGGAAGAAGGCAACCCCGAGTTGAAGCTGCGCGTATTCGTGCAAGGCGGCGGCTGCTCCGGCTTCCAGTACGGCTTCACTTTCGACGAAGCGGTCAATGACGACGACACGCCGATGACCAAGAACGGCGTCACCCTGCTGATCGACTCGATGAGCCTGCAATACCTGATGGGCGCCGAGATCGACTACAAGGAAGACCTGCAAGGCGCCCAGTTCGTGATCAAGAATCCGAACGCGACCACCACCTGCGGCTGCGGCTCCAGCTTCTCGGTCTGATCGACGATCGACGAGATCGGGGCCCCTCAGCCCACCGCGCCATGAAAAAGACCGCCCTCGGGCGGTCTTTTCGCTTCTGGCGTGGACAAAGGGCGCTTGCGCGCGCCCCGTCGGGTTCAGCCCTCAGGCCGGCGTGTAGCTGCCGAGGATGCGCGGCCCGGTGGCACCGGTCGCCTCGGGCAGATTGCCCGAGAGCCCGCGCACATGCCGCATCGCCAACCAGGCGAAGGCCGCGCCTTCGACGAGCATGGGCGGCAAGCCCTTGACCTCGGTCGTGTCGACGGCCACCGCCGGCAGCAGCGCGCGCAGACGGCGCAGCAGCGCGTCGTTGAACGCGCCACCGCCGCAGACCAGCAACTCGCGCCAGCTTCCCGGTGCGAAGGCGGCCAGGCTGTCGACCACGCAGCGCGTGGTCAGCTCGAGCAAGGTCGCCTGCACGTCGACCGGCGCGATGGCTGGCGCATGCGTGGCGATCCTCGCGTCCAGCCAAGCGAGGTGGAAGAGATCCCGACCCGTGCTGCGCGGAGGCGACAGGCGGAAGTAGGGTTCGGCCAGCAGCGCCTCCAGCAGTGCGCCATGCACGCTGCCCTGCGATGCCCACTGACCGCCAGCGTCGTAGTCCAACCCCTGATGGCGATGGATCCAGCCGTCCATCAGGCAATTGCCAGGACCGCAATCGAAGCCGCCACCTTGGCCATCGGCTCGCAGCAGGCTGACGTTGCTGATGCCGCCGACGTTCAGCACGACGACATCGACGCCTGGCTGCGCCAGCACCGCGCGATGGAAGGCCGGCACCAATGGCGCCCCCTGCCCGCCCGCCGCGACGTCACGACCACGCAGATCATGAACGACAGCGACGCCGGTCAGCTCCGCCAGCAGCGGCGCATTCAGCAACTGGATCGAGAAACCCGTCCCGTCGAACTCGCCAGGCCGATGCCGCACGGTCTGCCCGTGAGCGCCCAGGGCTCGGATCTCCGTCGGGGACAGGCGTTGCGCCATCAGCAGCGCACGGCAGGCTTGCGCGTACACGCGCGAGACCGCGTTCGCCGCGAGCGCGGCGCGCTGCAATTCGTTGTCGGTCGGTGCGTTCAGCGCCATCAGCTCGGCGCGCAATTCAGCGCCGAAAGGCTGGTGATCATGCGCCAGCGCGTGCACGCGGCCATCGGGTTCGGCACGCAGCAGCACGGCATCGACGCCGTCCATCGAGGTGCCCGACATCAGGCCGATGTAGAGCTCCGGAGACATGGGCGCGCCCGCGGGTCGCCAGCTCACTCGCCGACGACGCCCTCGTTGATGGTCGCCGCGGCTTCCAGCTGCACCTTGGCACTGGCGACCTGCGCCTTGAACGCGGCCTTGGCGGTCGCGGGCAGGGTCAAGGCCTCGGAGGCCTTGGCGATGACGCGCGGATCCTGCTGCTTGCCGTTGACGCGGAACTCGAAGTGCAGGTGCGGGCCGGTCGCCCAGCCGGTCGCGCCGACGGCGCCGATCTTCTGGCCCTGCTCGATCTTCTGACCCTTCTTGACGTCGATGCGGCTCAGGTGCGCATAGACCGTCATGCGGTTGCCGCTGTGCTTGAGCTGGATGACGTTGCCGAAACCGTTCTGCCAGCCGGCGAACTCGACATTGCCGTCGCCGACGCTGCGCACCGGCGTGCCGCTGGGCGCACCCAGATCCACACCCTGGTGCTGACGCCAGGTCTGCAGGATCGGATGGAAGCGCATCGCGAAACCGGAGGTCACGCGCGAGAACTCCAGCGGGCTGGCCAGGAACGAGCGGCGCTTGGATTCGCCGTCGAAGCCGTAGTAGTTGCTCTTGCCGCTGGCCGCGTCGCGGAACCAGACGGACTGGTAGCTCTTGCCGTTGTTGACGAACTCGGCGGCCAGCAGGCGGCCGGAGCGGTTGCCCCAGTTCACCGGCTCGCCGTCGGCGGTCAGGGTCTCATAGACCACGGAGAAGCGGTCGCCCTTGCGCAGCTCTCGGTGGAAGTCGATGTCGCCGGAGAACATGTCCGCCAGCTGCGTCGCGATGGCGTCGGGCACATTGGCCTCGTCGGTCGCGGCGAACAGCGAGGACTGGATCGTGCCGCTGCCCAGACGCGTCTGGCTCTGCAGCGGGACGGTCTCCAGCTTGGAGACGAAGCGGTCGCCGTCGCGGGTGATGCTCAGGCGGGTGAACTGGGTGTCCTGCTGGTCCGAGGCCTCCGCGGCGTAGCGGGCCACCAGCGATTGCACTTCGCCGCTGGCGGTCGCGACGACCTGCACGCGCTTGCCGGTGCGACCCGACAGCAGCTTCTTGGCGGTGTCGTCGCTGCGCAGGAACGCCGCGAAGCTCGTGTCGAAGGCACCCATGCGCTTGAGCAGCGTGTCGGCCGTGTCGCCGGCGCGGGTCTGGTCGCTGCGCGACAGGCCGGGGTCGAAGGCGGCCAGCTGCGCCAGTTGCTCGTCGAGCGACTGCAGCGGGATGGATTCGCTGATGACGCGTTGCGGGAGATCCTCGGCGTCCGGGGCCATCGGCGCGATGCCGAAGGCGGTGACGGCGAAACAGCTCAGCGTGCCGACGACGGTGCCGGTCAGTGCACGAGGATGCTTGGCCGCGAAGGCTTCAGCGCGAGCGAGCGAGCGCTGCACGCGCTGCCATTCGTCTTTCCAATTCATCACGCGCTGAAGACCTTCCTTCGGAAACCTGGGACTGCCCTTCGCCACCGCGTCCGGTCGACGCGGCCCGAACGGCCCGTGCTGGTGATTCACCGCCCTGTCAAGCGACGGACGCCCGCTGGGGTCAGGGGCGTCCACTAGAATCGGTCGCTTTGCGGAACGACGTGCGCCAGGAACGCTTTTTGCCTTCCTGGGCGCCCCGCAAAACAGCCGGCAGTATACCGGCGCGTCCGGGCTACAAAGCGCTAGAAAACCCGACAAATCAAGACTTTACGTAAGCCCGTGCGGGCTCCGAAGTGCCATGTCTGACATCCGAACCGAGTCCCCGTCGACCCCCGAATTTCCGATCACGGACCGGGTCCGCGCCGCCATGGCGCAGTCCTTGCGCGGCTGCGAGGAATTGCTGCCGCAGGACGAGTGGCTGAAGAAGCTGGCGCGCTCGGAAGCGACCGGCCAGCCCCTGCGGATCAAGCTGGGTCTGGACCCGACGGCGCCCGACATCCACGTCGGTCACACGGTGGTGCTCAACAAGATGCGCCAGCTGCAGGACCTGGGCCACCAGGTGATCTTCCTGATCGGCGACTTCACCTCGATGATCGGCGACCCCTCCGGCCGCAACGCGACGCGCCCCCCGCTGACGCCCGAGCAGATCAAGCACAACGCCGAGACCTACTACAAGCAGGCCAGCCTGGTGCTGGACCCGGCCCGCACCGAGATCCGCTACAACAGCGAATGGTCCGACCCGCTCGGCGCGCGCGGCCTGATCCAGCTGGCCGCCAAGTACACCGTGGCCCGCATGATGGAGCGCGACGACTTCACCAAGCGCTACGCCGCCGGGACCCCGATCTCGGTGCACGAGTTCCTCTATCCGCTGATGCAGGGCTACGACTCGGTGGCGCTGAAGGCCGACCTGGAACTCGGCGGCACGGACCAGAAGTTCAACCTGCTGATGGGGCGCCACCTGCAGGCCGAGTACGGCCAGGAGCCGCAGTGCATCCTGACCATGCCGCTGCTGGAGGGTCTGGACGGCGTCGAGAAGATGTCCAAGTCCAAGAACAACTACGTGGGCATCACCGAGCCGGCGAACAGCATGTTCGCCAAGATCCTGTCGATCAGCGACGTGCAGATGTGGAAGTGGTTCGACCTGCTGAGCTTCAAGTCGATCGAGGAGATCGCGGCGCTCAAGCGCGAGATCGAGGGCGGCCGCAATCCGAAGGAAGCCAAGGTGATGCTCGCCAAGGAGATCACCGCCCGCTTCCACAGCGCGCAGGCGGCCGACGAGGCCGAGGCCGACTTCAACAACCGCGCCAAGGGCGGCATCCCGGACGACATCCCGGAAGTCGCGCTGAGCGGCGCGCCCATCGGCGTCGCCGCGCTGCTGAAGGCGGCCAACCTGGTCCCGTCGACCAGCGAGGGCAACCGCATGATCGACCAGGGCGGCGTCAAGATCGACGGCACCACCATCAGCGACAAGGGCCTGAAGCTCGAGGCCGGCTCGATGGTGCTGCAGGTGGGCAAGCGCAAGTTCGCGCGCGTCACGCTGAGCTGATCACGCCGCGCCACGCCCGGCGCGACGCCCAACGAGAAACGGGAGGCCTTGGCCTCCCGTTTTGCTTGGCGCATCGCGCGCCCGCGTGGATGACGGCCCGAGCACCCGCGCGAGGCGGGTGCCGGGGGTCAGGTCGTCACTGCTTGATCGGACGCAGGTACGGACCCGGCTTCGGCGTCTTGATCGGCTCCTTGGCGATCGCGTTCTTGAGCCAGGCGACGGCGGCGTCCAGCTGCGCGTCCTGGCCCTCGGCCGTCGCGCGCGGCGGGTTGTCGACCGCGATGTCCGGCGTCACGCCCTTGCCCTCGACCAGGAACTGGCCGTCGATGCTCATCTGGCCGTTCTCGGCGGCGCGCATCAGGCCGTTGTCCATCAGCCGGTTCTGGTCCGACAGCCACACGCCGGCGCCCGAGGTGGTCTGACCGATCACCGGGCCCAGGCCCAGGCGCTTGAAGCCTTCGGAGAAGGTCTCGCCGTCCGAGTAGGTCTCCTCGTTGGCCAGCACCACGACATGGCCGCGGAACACCTGCTGCATGTTGGGATACGGCTTGCTGCCGGCCGGCGAGCGCGATTGCCAGAAGGCCCAGGCGCGGCGCAGCAGCGTCTGCAGGATCCAGCTGTCGATGTTGCCGCCGTTGTTGTGGCGCACATCGATGATCAGACCCTCGCGATCGCTCTGGGCATAGAACTCGCGGACGAAATCGTTGATGTCGTCGCGACCCATCGCGCGCAGGTGCAGGTAACCGATCTTGCCGCCGCCGGCGGTCTCGACCGCCTTGGCGCGCCCATAGCGCCAGTCGTTGACACGCAGCTGGCCTTCACGACGCAGGTCCACCGGGGTCACCACCACCGGACGGTCCTTGCCCGACGGATCACGCAGCTGCAGCAGCACCTGCTTGCCGGCCTGACCGCGCATCAGCTCGCTCGGGTCCGGCACCTGGGTCGCGTCGCGGCCGTTGATCGCGGTGATCACCGAGCCCACCGGCACGTTCACGCCCGGCGCGGCCAGGGGGCCCGCCTCGGAGGGCAGTTCCGGATCGCCCGCGAAGATGCGCGAGACCTTCCAGCCCTTGGCGTCGCGGTCGAGCAGCGCGCCCAGGCCAGCGTAACCCGGCTCGTCCGCGCCCTTGCGCACGTCGCCCGGGGCGACCTGGCTGTGCAGCAGGCTGAGCTCGCCCACCATCTGGCCCATCAGGTCGGCCAGCTCGTAGCGGTCGGTGACGCGCTCGACCAGCGGGGCGTACTTGGCGCGCATCGCGACCCAGTCCACGCCGTGCATGTCCTTGTCGTAGAAGAAGTCCCGCTGCATGCGCCAGGCGTCGGCGAACATCTGCCGCCATTCGGCCTTGGGATCGACCTGGATCTGCCAGTCGCTCCAGCGCACGCGGGCCTTGTCCAGGTCGCCGGGGATGCGGGGACCCGCGTCGACGATCAGGATCTCCGGCGCCACGCCCGGCGCGGCCGGACGGCGGATCAACAGCTTCTTGCCATCCGCGCTCAGGTCCCAGCCCGCCACGCCGTCGGCGAAGGTCTCGAGCTTGCTCTCCTGCGGGCCGATCGGCAGCTGGCGCAAGGCCGCGCCTTCCTGGACGTACAGGCGCTTGGAATCGACGGCCAGGCCGTTGTAGTTGCCGGCCGGGACCGGCAGCTCGTACAGGCGCAGGGCCAGGCCGGGGATCTGGATCTCCGGCTTGCCCTTGGCGGCGGGCTTGGCGGCCGGCGCTTCCTTGGCGGTCGCGGCCTTGGCCTCCTCGACCTTCTGCTTGGATTCCTTGTTGTCCGGCTTGTCCTTCTCCTGCTCGCGGACCTCGGCCTCCTCGCGGGCCTTCATCGACTGGAGCTCGTCCGGCGCCGCGAACGGGAAGCGCAGCCCCGGCTGCAGCGCCAGCGCGTAGATCTTCCAGCCCTTGTCGAAGTAGGGCCCCATGTTGCGGTCGCCCCAGGGACCGGGGTTGCCGGTCACGTTGAAGCTGCGGCGCGACAGGAAGTACAGCCATTGGCCGTCGGGGCTGAAGGCCGGCGCGGTGGCGGCATAGCGGTCGCTGCCGAGCTGATGGACCTTGCCGTCGGCGACGGTCAGCAGCATCAGCTGCTCGCGGTAGGCGTTGTCGGTGTTGCGGACGTAGGCCAGCGACTTGCCGTCGGCGGACCAGCTCATCCAGGCGGCGCCGTCGCCCATCGTGTCGCGATCGACCTCGCGGGTCGCGGCGGCGCGATTCGGGTTCTTCAGGTCGGTCAGGAAGAGTCGGCTCTCCTTGTCCGTGTGCGCAATCCAGCGGCCGTCCGGCGACGGCGACAGGTTGCGGCGCATGGCCGTGGCGCCCTCGGTGATCTGCTTGGGCTGGCCGGTGCCATTGGCGGCGAAGCGCCAGATCTCCAGCTCGCCGCTGTAGTCGCACAGGGCGAAGACATCGCGGCTGTCGCTGCTGAAGGCGGCGTCGCGGCAGCGGCCGGCGTCGCCCAGGCTGGCGGGGATCTGCAGTTCGGCGCGGCGCAGCGGGCCCACGCCCTGCGTGGCCAGGCGGCCGCGCGAGGTCATCACCACGCGCTCGCCGTCCGGCGACAGCGACACGTTGGTCAGGAAGTCCTGCGGCTTGGCGACCCAGCGCTTGCGCTGCTGGTCGAAGTCGCCCCCCAGCGTCACGGTCAGCTTCTGCTCCGCCGCCGTGCCGTTCAGATCGACGCGGTACAGATCGGCGCCCAGCGCGTAGGCGACCACGCCGTCGCTGAGGCTGGCGTGGCGGATGTCCCAGCCCTTGTGATGGGTGTGCTCGCGCGGATCGCTGCCGTCGGCCTTCACCGACCACAGGTTGAAGGTGCCGTCACGGTCCGACAGGAAGGCCACGCGGGCGTTGCCGGCGGCGTCGGTGTAGGGCATGGGGCGACGGTCGTTGGCACCCTCGGCGACCAGCGGACGGGCCTCGGTCTTGGCGCCCAGGTCCATCACCCACAGACGGGCGAGCGCGCCGCCGCGGTACTGGCGGGCGTTGTCGCCGCGCAGGCCGTTGCGGGTGAAGTACAGGGTCTTGCCGTCGGCGCTCAGGGCGCCGTCACTGGCCTGGCCGACCGGCAGCGCGCGATGCTTGCCGGTGTTCAGGTCGACCAGGTGCAGCTGGGTGCCGGGCTCGCCACGCTCCGTGGCGCCGGTGTAGAGCACTTCGTTCTGGGCGGTGATGCCCCAGACGCGCACCGCGCCGGTGTCCCAGGTCAGACGCTTGGGCACGCCACCCGCGGCGGGCATCACGAAGACATCGCCCGCGCCCTCGTACTGGCCGACGAAGGCGACCCAGCGGCCATCCGGCGAGATCGCCGGGAAGGACTCCGCGCCGGCATGCGTGGTCAGACGCTGGGCGACACCGCCTGCCGCGTTGGCCCGCCAGAGGTCGCCCTCGGCGACGAAGACCAGCTGGTCGCCGCGCAGCGCCGGCATGCGGTAGAAGCCCAGCGACGGGTCGGAGACCGCGCCGCGCGCGGCCGCCGTGGCGGCGGCCGCGGACGCCGTGGTCGTGGTGGTCTCGGCAGCGAAGGCCATGGTGGCCAGGGTGCACGCCGAGGCGATGGCCAGGCGGCGGAAGGTGATGCGCATCGTGTGGCTTCCTTGTGGGAATGAATGGGAGACCCCGGCCCGACCGCTGCCGGAAGTCATGCGGCGCGCATTCTGGCGCCGTGTCGGACGTCAGCGGTTCGTCACACCCATGGCCACATGGCCCGAAGGCACGTGCGGCACCGCGTTCTGGATGTGGCCCTGCTGGTCGTCGAAGAAGAAATCGGGCTCGAACTCCCGCAGGAACTCGCCCTTGGGCAGGCCGCCGAGGAACATGGCCTCGTCGACCTCCACCTCCCAGTCCATCAGGGTGCGGATGGCGCGCTCATGGGCGGGCGCGCTGCGCGCCGTCACCAGGGCGGTACGCAGACGCATCGGCACGGGCGCGGCCGCCTGCAGCCGTTGCAGCTCATGCAGCACCTGCTTGAACGGCCCGGCTGGGAGCGGGGTGAGCTTGCGTTCGCGCTCATGGGCCTGGAAAGCGTCCAGACCGTCGCGCTGGTAGATCTGCTCGGCCTCGTCGGAGAACAGCACCGCGTCGCCGTCGAAGGCGATGCGCAGTTCATCCGGATAGGCGGCCGAGGCGCGCGCGGACTGCGGGAAGACCCGCGCCGCGGCCACGCCGGCGGCCAGCGCGGAGCGCACGTCGTCCTCGTTGGCCGACAGGAAGAGCTGCGCCTTGAGCGGCTTCAGATAGCGCCACGGGCTCTGACCGCGCGTGAACACGCCGCGCTCGATGGACAGACCGTAATGCTGGGCCGAGCGGAACACTCGCATGCCCGAGATCGGGTCATTGCGCGAGAGCACGACCACCTCGACCCGTGGCGTCTGCCCGGGTACGTTGAACGCGAGCAGCTTGCGCGCGAGCGAGAACGCGGTGCCAGGCTTGGCCGGCTCGTCCAGGCGCTCCTGCTGCAGGCGCATGTAGGCGCGGTCATCGCTGTTCTCGAAGAGCTGGTTCTCTTCCTCGAAGTCGAACAGCGCGCGGGAGGAAAGGGCCACCACCAGGCGGCCGTCGAGCGTTGCGGGCATGGCGGCGATCATAGGCCGCCATGCCCGGTCCGCCGGGCAGGGAATCAGCTGACGGCGGCCTCGACGCGCGCGGCGCGGACGGCCTCGCTCAGCACGTCCAGCACCTCGATGGAATCGTCCCAGTCCAGGCAGGCGTCGGTGATGCTCTTGCCGTACTCCAGCTTGGAGGGATCGTCCTTGCCCGGGCTGAACTTCTGCGCGCCGCCCTTGAGGTGGCTCTCGACCATCACGCCGAAGATGCGCGTGCTGCCGGCGCGGATCTGCGCGGCGATGTCGCGCGCGACGTCCAGTTGGCGCTCGTGCTTCTTGCTGCTGTTGGCATGCGAGCAGTCCACCATCAGGCGCTCCGGCAGCTTGGAGGTGACCAGGTCGGCACAGGCGGCGGCGACGCTCTCGGCGTCGTAGTTGGGCGCCTTGCCGCCGCGCAGGATCACGTGGCAGTCCTGGTTGCCCTTGGTCTCGACGATGGCGACCTGGCCGTTCTTGTGCACCGACAGGAAGTGGTGCGGACGCGCCGCGGCCTGGATGGCGTCGGTGGCGATCTTGATGTTGCCGTCGGTGCCGTTCTTGAAGCCGATGGGGGCGGACAGGCCCGAGGCCAGCTCGCGGTGGACCTGGCTCTCGGTCGTGCGCGCGCCGATGGCGCCCCAGCTGATCAGGTCGCCGATGTACTGCGGCGAGATCACGTCCAGGAACTCCGAGCCGGCCGGCATGCCCAGGCGGTTGATCTCGAGCAGCAGCTGGCGCGCGATGCGCAGGCCCTCGTCGATGCGGTAGCTCTCGTCCAGGTAGGGATCGTTGATCAGGCCCTTCCAGCCCACCGTCGTGCGCGGCTTCTCGAAGTAGACGCGCATCACGATCTCCAGCGTGTCGGCGTGCTGCTCGCGCAGCGCGGTCAGGCGCTTGGCGTACTCGAGCGCCGCGGCCGGATCGTGGATCGAGCAGGGCCCGATGATCACGAGCAGGCGGTCGTCCTTGCGCTGCATGATGTCGCGGATGCGCTGGCGCGTGCCGACGACGAGTTGCTCCATGGCCGTGCCACGGATCGGGAAGAAGCGGATGAGGTGTTCAGGAGGCGGCAAGGGCGTGATGTCCAGGATGCGTTCGTCGTCGGTCTGGGAGGTCTTGTCCTGCGGCGAATACCAGCGCTCCGCCTGTTGAGCGCTGGGATAACTGGTCGACTTGGCATTCATGGGAATCACGCTTTCTGGTGGTGTGCGGGGTGCCGCTCAAGGACCACCGATGAGGTGCATCTGGGGGGACGGGGAGCCCGGCCGAAAAAAAACCGCCGGGCTTTGGGCCCGGCGGTTTCTTGAGGATTCTCGGCGTTCAGCTTATGCGTTCGCCTCTCCTCCGCCGGGGCGGTGCGAGAACCAAAAAAAAGCAAAGTAAAACTTCGGGGCGGAACGCATAAGAGCCAATGGTGCCTGGGCTTGCTGCACCGCGTCAAGCGCGAAGGGGTGACAGCCGCACGCGTCGCGCGACGACATCGGGCAACCGAGCCTTCGCGGAAAAACGAAACCCGGCCTGAGCCGGGTCATGGCATGGACCGACGGCGCCTCGGGGCGCCGTCTTCCGGGCGGGCACGCGCCTCAGGCGGTGCCGCCGACGGTCAGGCCGTCGATGCGCAGCGTCGGCTGGCCCACGCCCACCGGGACGCTCTGGCCTTCCTTGCCGCAGACGCCGACGCCGGTGTCCAGCTGCATGTCGGTGCCGATCATGCTGACGCGGGTCAGCGCGTCCGGGCCGTTGCCGATGATGGTCGCGCCCTTGACCGGGTACTGGATCTTGCCGTTCTCGACCCAGAAGGCCTCGCTCGCGGAGAACACGAACTTGCCCGAGGTGATGTCCACCTGGCCGCCGCCGAAGTTGGTCGCGTACAGGCCCTTGTCGATGCTGGCGATGATCTCCGCCGGATCCTTGTCGCCACCCAGCATGTAGGTGTTGGTCATGCGCGGCATGGGGACGTGGGCATAGCTCTCGCGACGGCCGTTGCCGGTGGGCGCGACCTTCATCAGGCGCGCGTTCATCGCGTCCTGGATGTAGCCCTTGAGGATGCCGTCCTCGATCAGGACGTTGCGCTGCGAGGCGCAGCCCTCGTCGTCGACGTTGAGCGAGCCGCGGCGGTCCGGGATGGTGCCGTCGTCCAGCACCGTCACGCCCTTGGCGGCGACGCGCTCGCCGATGCGGCCGGAGAAGGTCGACGAGCCCTTGCGGTTGAAATCGCCCTCCAGGCCGTGGCCGACCGCCTCGTGCAGCAGCACGCCGGGCCAGCCCGGGCCGAGGACCACGGTCATCTCGCCCGCCGGAGCCGGGCGCGATTCCAGGTTGGTCAGGGCCGCGCTCACCGCCTGCTCGACGTAGGACGCGATCATCTCGTCGGTGAAATAAGCCAGACCGAAGCGGCCGCCGCCGCCGCCCGAGCCCACCTCGCGGCGGCCGTTGCTCTCGGCGATCACGGTCACGGACAGACGCACCAGCGGTCGCACGTCCGCGGCCAGCGTGCCGTCGGCGCGCGCGATCAGCACGACCTCATGCTCGGCGGCCAGGCCGGCCATCACCTGCACGACACGCGGATCCTTGGCGCGGGCCAGGCGCTCGGTGCGCTCCAGCAAGGCGACCTTCTGCGTGCTGTCCAGGCTGGCGATGGGGTCGGCGTCGCCGTAGAGGGCGCGGCTCGCGGACACGATGGGTTCGCTCGGGACCTTCACCCGCTTGCTCTGTCCGGCCGACGCGATCGCGCGCACGGTGCGGGCGGCGTCCAGCAGCGCGGCCTCGGAAATGTCGTCCGAGTAGGCGAACGCGGTCTTCTCGCCCGCGACGGCGCGCACGCCGACGCCCTGGTCGATGGAGAAGCTGCCGCTCTTGACGATGCCCTCCTCCAGGCTCCAACCCTCCGCGCGGGTGGTCTGGAAGTAGAGGTCGGCGTCGTCGACGCGATGTTCCGTGATCAGGCGCAGCGCCTTCGAGAGCGTCGCGTCGGTCAGGCCGAAGGGTTCCAGCAGCTGGGCACGGGCCGTGACCAGGCGGGCAAGGGTGGGTTCGCGCGAAATCATCGGGCGATTGTAGGCAGCGCCCGGGCCGCGCCGGATGGCCGCGCCGATGACAGGGTCCCGGGCGGGGAGAACCGGGCCGGCCCAGGGGCGGAACGGGTGGATGCAATCGCTACACGGTTCTTTACCGGAACCCGGTCCGCCGATTTCTCACAGGCGTCGTTGTCACCCTCAGCGGCGCGATTGCCGCGTCCAACCTCCCCAGGAGACCCTCGATGAAAAGCCATTCCCTGACCCTCGCCCTCGTGTCCGGCCTGATGGCCCTGACGACCGCCACGGCCTTCGCGCAGACCACCGCGCCGACGGCCCCGGTCAGCCCGACCGCCACGCCGCGCGTCGATCAGCGCGAGGCCAACCAGCAGCAGCGCATCGCCAACGGCGCCGCCTCCGGCCAGCTGACCGCCAAGGAAACGCAGCGTCTGGAGAAGGAACAGGCCCACATCGACAAGACGGAAGCCAAGGCCAAGTCGGACGGCGTGGTCACCGCCAAGGAACGCCGCCACCTGCAGAAGGAACAGGACGTCGCCAGCGCCGACATCCGCCGCGCCAAGCACAACAAGCGCGTCGCCAAGACCAGCTGAATCCGCTGAGCGGTGGGTCGATCAGATCATCGACCGACGTTCGGCCCATGATTGAACGATGAGACGGACGCCCTTCGGGGCGTTCGTCGCTTCTCTCCAGCCGCCATGGTCACCGACCTTCGTCTTCTCCGGCAGCTGCATCGCTGCCGTCGTCGTCGGCACCCTGCTTCCAGTCCAGGGCCTGCTGATACAGCGCCTTGCGCGACACGCCGGTCAGCTCGGCCGCCAGCGCCGCCGCCTGCTTCAGCGGCAGGTCCCGCACGAGCACCCGCAGCGTGCGCAACGCCTCCTCGGGCAGCCCGTCGGCGTCCTGCTGTGCCGTGGCCGCATGCAGCACCAGCACGAATTCGCCGCGCTCGCGCTGCTTGTCCTCGGCCATCCAGGCGGGCAGCGACGCGCATGGCGCGGTATGGATGGTCTCGAACTGCTTCGTGACCTCGCGGCAGACCGTCAGCGTCTGCGTCGGCGCCAACTCGGCCAGGAGCGCGATCAGTTCCTGGATGCGATGGGGGGCCTCGAACAGCACCTGGCTGTGGGGCGCGCCGGTCAGCGCCTGCAATGTGCTACGCCGTTCCGCCGCCTTGGTCGGCAGGAAGCCCACGAACCGGAATCCCTGCCCCCGCGTGTCGCCCGCGACGCTGAGCGCCGCCGCGGCGCTGCTCGCGCCCGGCAGCGGCACGACCCGCACCCCCGCCTTCGCGGCCGCGGCCACCAGCGCCGCGCCGGGATCCGAGATCGCCGGCGTGCCCGCGTCGCTGACGTAGGCGATGCGCTCGCCCTGCAGCAGCCGCGCGACCAGGCCTTCCGCGGCCTGCTGCTCGTTGTGCTGATGCAGCGCCACCAGCGGCTTGTGCAATCCGAGCCAACGCAGCAACTGAGCGCTGACCCGGGTGTCCTCGCAGGCCACCGCGTCGACCAGCCCCAGCACGTGAATGGCGCGCAGGCTGAGGTCGGCGAGGTTGCCGATCGGCGTGGCCACCATGTAGAGCGTGCCGCCCGGGTACTGCTGATGGCCCGCGGCGGCGGCCGCGGCGGCGGACATCGAGGCGGACGGGGACGACGACATGTTCAAGAAGCTCTCCACGAAAACGGTCAAGCGAGCGGCCAAGGAAATGGCCAGGGAAGCGCCCGGGGACACGACCAAGGGCCTGGGCGACGACGCCGAACGCCGCGCGCTGGACCACCTGCGGCGGCAAGGCCTGCGGCTGGTGGCGCGCAATTATCGAGTGGCGCGCGGTCCGCGGGCACGCGGGGGCGAGGTCGACCTGATCATGCGGGCCCCGGACGGTACGCTGCTCTTCATCGAAGTGAGGGCGCGGGGCGACGCCGCGCATGGCGGCGCGGCGGCGAGCGTGACGCGCGCCAAGCAGGCGCGGGTGATCTTCGCGGCCACCTGCTTCCTGCGCACGCAGGCGGTGACGCCGCCTTGCCGCTTCGACGTGGTGGCCATCGACGGCGACCGCATCGAGTGGCTGCGCGGCGCCTTCGACGTGCCGCAGGAACACTGAGGCCCGCGCAAGGAACCCGCCCGCATGGCCCCTCGCCCGCAAACGCGAGAGCCTGCATGGGCCCCCGCGCCCGCAAGCGCGAGAGCCTGCATTGCCCCCTCACCCGCAAGCGCGGGAGCCTGCATGGGCCCCCTCGCCCGCTTGCGGGAGAGGGCTAGGGAGAGGGTCTTCCCAGCCTTTATCATTGCGCGCTCATGTTGGAACAACGCATACAACAACAATTCTTCGAAAGCGCCGACCTGCTCTATCAGGTCGCCGAGAACCTGTCGCGCCCGCTCGCCGTGGCGGCGCAGATGATGGTGGACGCCCTGACGGGCGGCGGCCGGGTGCTGTGCGCCGGGCTGGGCATCTCGGCCGCGGACGCGACCTACATGGCCTCGCTGCTCTCGGGTCGCTTCGAACAGGAACGTCCCGGCCTGGCCGCCATCGCGCTCGACGCGCATGCCCAGGGCTACGCCGATCCGGCCTCGGCGCTGATGCGCCAGATCCAGACCTTCGGTCATCCGGGCGACCTGCTGCTGCTGTTCGAGTCGCAGGCCAGCGAGGCCGCCGGCGCGCTGCTGCAGGTGGCGCACGGCCAGGAGATGAGCGTCATCGTGCTGAGCGGCACCCAGGACGACGACTGGCGCGGCACGCTGCTGGACACCGACGTGCAACTGCGCGTGCCCCATAGCCGCTTCGCGCGGGTCGCGGAGGCACACCGCTTGCTGTCGCACTGCCTGAGCGACGCGATCGACCTGCAGCTGCTGGGCGCCAGCGAATGAGGCGGACCCGCTGACGCCGCCTGTTGCGAGTGTTTCGAGGGGTCCCGGCGCCGACGCCGGACCTTGCTTTCCAATGAAGTCTCCAAGGACCTCACGATGATGACCAAGACCCGTTGCCTGATCCTGGCTGCCGCGCTCGGTGGCGCCCTTCTTCAGACGGCCTGCGTGCCGCTGATCGTCGGCGGCGCGGCGGTGGGCGGCGCGCTGGTCGCGACCGATCGCCGCACCTCCGGCACGCAGCTGGAAGACCAGGGCATCGAGCTCAAGACCTCCAACCGCATCCGCGAGCAGCTGGGCGACCGGGTCCACATCAACGTCAACAGCTACAACCGCATGGTGCTGCTGACGGGCGAGACCCGCACCGACGAGGACCGCGCGGCGGTCGAGCGCATCGCGCAGGGCGTCGAGAACGTGAGCAGCGTGCTCAACGAGGTCGGCGTGGGCATGCTGAGCTCGCTGTCGAGCCGGGCCAACGACGTGACCATCTCGGCCAAGGTCAAGGCCAGCCTGGTGGACGCGAAGGACCTGATCTCCAACGCCTTCTACGTCGTCGTCGAACGCGGCAACGTCTACATCATGGGCCGCGTCACCGAGCGCGAGGCCAATCGCGCCACCGAGATCGCGCGCGGCGTGCGCGGCGTGCAGAAGGTGGTCCGCGCGATGGAGATCATCAGCGAGCAGGAACTGGCCGCGATGGGTCAGGCGCAATCGAAGCGGGCCACGCCGAGCGAGTAAGCCGCGTCGCATCGCCCACGAGCAAGGGACCGCCTCGGCGGTCCCTTTCTCATGGGTGCCTCGGGTCGCCGGCCCATGGAGGGTGACGGCCGGTGGACGATCCCGCCGTCCGCCCCTCTCCGCGATCAGCGCAGCCGCTTGATCAGGCTGGAGGTGTCAAAGCGGCCGCCGCCTTGCGACTGCACGTCGGCGTAGAACTGGTCCACGAGCGCGGTGACCGGCACGCGGGCGCCGTTGCGGCGGGCCTCGTCCAGCACCAGGCCCAGGTCCTTGCGCATCCAGTCCACGGCGAAGCCGAAGTCGAACTTGTCCTCGACCATGGTCTTGCCGCGGTTGTCCATCTGCCAGCTCTGGGCGGCGCCCTTGCCGATGACGTCCAGCACCAGCGGCATGGGCAGACCGCTCTTCTGGCCGAAGGCGATGGCCTCCGACAGGCCCTGCACCAGGCCCGCGATGCAGATCTGGTTGACCATCTTGGCGAGCTGGCCCGCGCCGGCCTCGCCGATGCGGGTGACCGCCTTGGCGAAATGCATCGCGCTCGGACGGACCGCGTCGAAGGCGGCCTGGTCGCCGCCGCACATCACGGTCAGCGCGCCGTTCACCGCGCCCGCCTGGCCGCCGGACACCGGCGCGTCGACGAACTGCAGTCCCGCCTGCTTCGCGGCCTCGTAGAGCTCACGTGCCACCTCGGCCGACGCGGTCGTGTGGTCGACGAAGATCGCGCCCGGCTTCATGCCGGCGAAGGCGCCCTGCTCGCCCAGCACCACCGAGCGCAGGTCCGCGTCGTTGCCGACGCAGCAGAAGACGATGTCCGCGTCCTTCGCCGCCTCGCGCGGCGTGGTGGCCGCCTGGCCGCCGAACTCCGCCGCCCAGGCCTGCGCCTTGGCCGCGGTGCGGTTGTAGACCGTGACCGTCAGCCCCGCCTTGGCCAGATGGCCCGCCATCGGATAACCCATCACGCCCAGTCCCAGGAAGGACACGCGGAGGGAAGGGGTCGATTCGTAGGAACGCTGGCCGATGCTGCTCATGAGGGACCTGTCGATGGGTGGATGAGAACCCGCCGATTGTGGCCCTTCCTTCGGCTCACACGATGGTGAGGTGCTCCGTCCCCGACGACAGATCGCCGCTGCGCGCCCGTTCGCTGTTGAGCTTGATCTGCAGGCGCAGGTCGTTGACCGAGTCGGCGTTGCGCAGCGCGTCCTCGTAGGTGACGCGGCCGAACTCGTAGAGGTCGAACAGCGCCTGGTCGAAGGTCTGCATGCCCAGCTCGCGCGAGCGCTTCATGATCTCCTTGATCTCGCCCACCTCGCCCTTGAAGATCAGGTCGCTGATCAGGGGGGTGTTGAGCAGGATCTCGACCGCGGCCACCCGGCCCTTGCCCTCCTGGCGCGGCAGCAGCCGCTGCGAGACCAGCGCCTTCAGGTTGAGCGACAGGTCCATCAGCAGTTGCGCGCGCCGCTCTTCCGGGAAGAAGTTGATGATCCGGTCCAGCGCCTGATTGGCGCTGTTGGCGTGCAGCGTGGCCATGCACAGGTGGCCGGTCTCGGCGAAGGCCACCGCGTGCTCCATGGTCTCGCGGTCGCGGATCTCGCCCATCAGGATCACGTCCGGCGCCTGGCGCAGCGTGTTCTTCAGCGCCTGCTCCCAGCCTTCGGTGTCCAGGCCCACCTCGCGCTGGCTGACGATGCAGTTCTTGTGCGGGTGCACGAACTCGACCGGATCCTCGATCGTGATGATGTGGCCGTGCGTGGTCTCGTTGCGGTGGTCGACCATCGCCGCCAGCGTCGTGCTCTTGCCCGAGCCCGTCGCGCCCACCAGGATCACCAGGCCGCGCTTGGTCTGCACCACGTCCTTGAGGATGGGGGGCAGATCCAGCGACTCGATGGTCGGCAGCGTCTGCGGGATGGTCCGCAGCACCAGCGCCACGTGGCCCTGCTGGATGTAGGCGTTGACGCGGAAGCGGCCGATGCCCTGCGGGGAGATCGCGAAGTTGCACTCCTTGGTGCGCTCGAAATCGGCCGCCTGCTTGTCGTTCATGATGGCGCGCGCCAGCTGCAGCGTGTGCTGGCCGGTCAGCGGCTGGGGGGGACACCTTGGTCACCTTGCCGTCGACCTTGATCGCGGGCGGGAACTCCGCCGTCAGGAAGAGGTCGGACCCCTTGCGCGACACCATCAGGCGCAGCAGGTCGTTGATGAACTTGGTGGCCTGGTCGCGTTCCATGACGGGGTCCTGTCCTGTGTGCCGGCACGCCTCGCCGCGCGGTCGCGCGGCACCCGGGGGCGCCGGTCGGGTTCTTCTTCTGGAAATCTCTCGGGGCGCGGGCGACGGCCCTGCCGTCGCGCCCGCGCTGGGTACGGGCCGATCAGCCCGGGAAGTTCTCGGGGAACTTGGCCTTCTGGCGGGCCTCGGCCGGCGTGATCATGTTGCGGCGGACCAGGTCGGTCAGGTTCTGGTCCAGGGTCTGCATGCCCAGGTTCTGGCCGGTCTGGATCGACGAGTACATCTGGGCGATCTTGTTCTCGCGGATCAGGTTCCGGATCGCGGAGGTGCCCAGCATGATCTCGTGCGCCGCCAGCCGGCCATTGCCGTCCTTGGTCTTGCACAGCGTCTGCGAGATCACCGCCTGCAGCGACTCCGACAGCATCGCGCGGACCATCTCCTTCTCCGCCGCCGGGAACACGTCGACGATCCGGTCCACCGTCTTGGCGGCGGACGAGGTGTGCAGCGTGCCGAAGACCAGGTGGCCCGTCTCCGCCGCGGTCAGCGCCAGGCGGATGGTCTCCAGGTCCCGCATTTCACCGACCAGGATGCAGTCCGGGTCCTCGCGCAGCGCCGAGCGCAGCGCGTTCGAGAAGCTCATCGTCTGCGGGCCCACCTCGCGCTGGTTGACCAGGCACTTCTTGGACTCGTGGACGAATTCGATCGGATCCTCGACGGTGAGGATGTGGCCGTACTCGTTCTCGTTGAGGTGGTTGATCATCGCGGCCAGCGTCGTGCTCTTGCCCGAGCCCGTCGGGCCCGTCACCAGCACCATGCCGCGCGGCTTCATCGCCAGGTCGCCGAAGACCTTGGGGCAGTTCAGCTGCTCCAGCGTCAGGATCTTGCTCGGGATGGTCCGGAACACGGCGCCGGCGCCGCGGTTCTGGTTGAAGGCGTTCACCCGGAAGCGCGCCAGGCCCTGGATCTCGAACGAGAAGTCGCACTCCAGCGTCTCCTCGTACATCTTGCGCTGGGCGTCGCTCATGATGTCGTAGACCATGTCGTGCACCTGGCGGTGCTCGAGCGGCTCGACGTTGATGCGGCGCACGTCGCCATGGACGCGGATCATGGGCGGCAGCCCCGCGGACAAGTGAAGGTCGGATGCCTTGTTCTTGACCGAGAATGCCAGCAGTTGGGTGATGTCCATGGGATGAAAAAAAGGCGTTGGCGATTATGGCGACGATCTCCGAGAACATACAACAGCTCCATGGCCGCATTGAGAGGGCTTGCCTCCAGGCGTCGCGGGCCGTGCACAGCGTCACGCTGCTGGTGGTAACAAAGACTTTCGGCCCCCTGGATGTGCGACAAGCCTTCGAGGCGGGCGAGCATCGCTTCGGGGAGAACTACGTGCAGGAGGGCGTCGACAAGATCGACGCGCTGGCCGACCTGCGCGACCGCATCGAGTGGCACATGATCGGCCCGCTGCAGAGCAACAAGACCCGGGTCGTGGCCGAGCGCTTCGACTGGGTGCACAGCGTGGACCGGCTCAAGATCGCCCAGCGCCTGTCCGACCAGCGGCCCGCGTCGCTGCCCCCGCTCAACGTCTGCCTGCAGGTCAACATCAGCGGCGAGGACACCAAGAGCGGCCTGACCCCGGACGAGGTGGCCGAGGTGGCGCGCCAGGTGGCCGCGCTCCCGAACCTGCGCCTGCGCGGCCTGATGGCCATCCCCGAGCCCGCCGAGACCCTGGACGAGCAGCGCCGCCCGCACCGCGCGCTGGCCGCGTTGCTGGCCGCGATCAACGAGACGCACGGCCTGGCCCTGGACACGCTCAGCATGGGCATGAGCGCCGACATGGACGCCGCGATCCTGGAAGGCGCCACGATGGTGCGCGTCGGCTCGGCCATCTTCGGCGCCCGTCCACGCCCCGGCGGCTGACGTGAACCCGCTGCAGCGCCCCGACGACCTGGTCCCGGAGACCCCGGGCAGCCTGTCGCTCCGGGCGCTGTGGCACGACGGCACCCCGGCCGAGCGCTGGCGCGTGCTCGGCGGCTGGACCCTGACCGTGGCCGCCTGCCTCCTGCTGGGCCTGGCGACCGTCCGCCGCGGCTGGTCCGGCATCCCGCTGGACCTGGGCGGCGCCACCGCCTTCCTCACGTTCTACCCGCCCATCCCGCTGTGCCTGTGGTGGACGCTGTGCTTCGGCTGGCGCTGGGGGGCCCTGCCCGCCTGGCTGGCCACCTTCGTGCTGGCGCTGGACGCCGGCATGCCGCCGGCCTGGGCGGCGATCTTCGCCTGCGCCAATCCGCTGGGCTTCGCCGTGATGGCGCTGGGCTACCGCGCCGTCGGCGCCGCGCGCGGGCTGCGCAGCCTGCGCGCCTGGCTGTTCTTCCTGCCGCTGTGCTTCGTCGCGGCGGTGTTCAGTTCCGCCGGCGCGCTGCTCTGGACCTTCAGCCGGCACCTCTCCGCCCAGGAGCAGTTGCCCATCTGGCAAGGCTGGTGGCTGGGCGCCTTCCTGCAGAGCGCGGTCTTCGGCGGCGCGCTGATGACCCTGACCTGGCCGCGGCTCTCGCGCTGGATCGTCGCGCGACCGACGCTGTTCTCGCCGCCGCCCCGCGGCCGCCGCGCGATGGGCCTGGGCCTGCTGTTCGCCATCGTCCTGGCGGTGCAGGCCTACGGACTGGTGAGCCTGGGCCTGGGCTCGCTGCAGCTGCGCGAGGCGCTGCACAGCGGCGAGTGGGCGCGGCTGGAGGAGGCGGCCCGGGTGATGGTCAGCACGGCCTGGGTGTTCTTCTGGGTCTTCGTGCTGATCGTGCTTTTCGTGGCGCAGTTCGGGTACCAGGCGCTGGCGCGCTGGCTGCGCTCGACCGAGGCCCTGGTGACGCAACTGGCCAAGGTGAACGCGGAGCTGGAGCAACGCTCCCGCACCGACGGCCTGACCGGCCTGGCCAACCGCATGGCCACCGAGGAGGGCTTGCGCGCGCTGCTGCGCACCGTGCGGCGCTACCGTACACCGGCCGCCTTGCTGATGCTGGACATCGACCACTTCAAGCAGGTCAACGACCGGCACGGCCACGCCGCGGGCGACGTGGTGATCCGCGCGCTGGCGCGGGCGCTGAAGGACACGTCGCGCGACGTGGACCTGCCCGGACGCTTCGGGGGCGAGGAGTTCGTCGTCGGGCTGGCCCACACCGACCTCGAGGGCGCCCGCCATTTCGCCGAGCGGCTGCGCGAGCGCATCGCCGCCGCGCCCGTCGAGATCCCCGGCGGCGCGCCGGTGACGTACACCGTCAGCATCGGCGTGACGGTCATGCGCGAGGACGACGCCGGCATCGAGGACTCGCTGCGGCGCGCGGACGCGGCGATGTACCGCGCCAAGCAGGGCGGTCGCGACCGCGTCGAGCTGGACGCCGCCGCCCCTGGCACCGCCACCATGCCGGGCGCCGCGGGCAAGTCCTGACCCCGGAGCCCCCCCATCGGGCCGGTTACGGCCCGGGTACCTCGAAACGACCGCGATGACGACGGGCTCGTCGGGCGTCCGCGCATGCGCGTCGAGAGACACGCGCCGCACCGCGGAAGTGCCGAAAGTTGCGTTTCGATGAAACCCGGATGAGAACCCTATCAGGGCTTTCCCCGAGAGGTGGGATGACCCTCGCGACAGTCGTTTTCATTCAGTTGCAAGTGCCGCGTCAGAATTCACGTCACCTCCGCGACGGCATGGTGAACCCGAATCAAGTCCAACGATGATCGCGCCGAAGCCGATGGACGGTCCGCGCCGAGCGCCACGAGCGCCGCTGTTTGCCCGCGAGTCCGCCATTCAACAACTCATCTCGTTGCGAGGGAATCGATGTCGTTTCTGTCCCGCCTGCGTATCGGCCAGCGCCTGACGCTGAGCTACGCGCTGCTGATCCTGCTGCTGGTCGTGATCGGCGCCTTCGGTGCCCACAACGCCAGCCGTCTGTCCCACGACCTGACCACCACGGCCAACTCCAGCCTGGTCAAGATCGCCCTGGCCAACGCGCTGGAGAGCGACGTCAACGTCATCGCCCGCGCTTCCCGCGACCTGCTGCTGCTCGACACCGCCAACGCGATCAAGCGTCAGAAGACCGACATCGCCGCAGCGCTGGAAGACGGCCAGAAGCAACTGGCCGACCTGGAAGGCAAGGTCTCCGACGCCAAGGACAAGGACTCCGTCGCCAAGGTGCGCGAGCAGCAGGCCAAGTTCGTCGGCGCCGTCACCAACTTCCTGAAGGTGCAGCAGGACGGCAGCCCCGACGAGGCCCGCGAGGCCCTGATCAAGGAAGTGCGTCCGGTGCAGAAGGACTACCAGGACGCGCTCAAGGGCCTGGTGGACCTGCAGTTCGCCAACGGCCGCGAACTGGCCGAGAACGGCGCCAAGCTGGCCAACCAGTCCATCTTCATCACCGGCGCGCTGGTGCTGATCGCCGTCGTCATCGGCGGTGTCGGCGGCCTGACCATCGGCCGCTCCATCATCGTCCCGGCCCGCAAGGCCAAGGACGCCGCCCAGGCGATCAGCTCGGGCGACCTGTCGCAGCACATCGAGGTGCAGGGCTCCGACGAGCTGGCCCAGATGCTGCACGCCATGCGCGACATGCAGACTGCCCTGTCCGGCGTGGTCGCCAGCGTGAGCGCGGCGGCCGGCGAGGTGGCGCAGAACTCCAACGAGATCGCCGGCAGCAACGTCGATCTGTCTGACCGCACCGCGCGTTCCGCCGAGAGCCTGCAGAACACCGCCGCGTCGGTCGAGCAGATCGCCTCCAACCTGAACGGCGCCAGCGAGCTGACCCGCAAGGCCGCCGGCATCGCCACCAAGGCCCGCCAGTCGGCCTCGGCCGGCGGCACGGTGGTGAGCCAGGTCGTGTCGACGATGGAAGAGATCAGCGCCAGCTCGCGCAAGATCGGCGACATCATCGGCGTGATCGACGGCATCGCCTTCCAGACCAACATCCTGGCGCTGAACGCCGCCGTGGAAGCGGCCCGCGCCGGCGAGCACGGCAAGGGCTTCGCGGTGGTGGCGTCGGAAGTGCGCGCGCTGGCCTCGCGCTCGGCGCAGGCCGCCAAGGAAATCAAGGTGCTGATCCAGGAATCGTCCGTCAAGGTCGAGAACGGCACCGCCCTGGTCAACAACGCCGGCGCGACCATCCGCTCCGTCGTCGACGAGGTCAACAACATGGGCCAGCTGATCGAGGAGATCTCGCACTCGGCCCAGGAGCAGGCCGCTGGCGTCGGCGTCGTGAACAACGCGATGAACGAGCTGGACCGCGCCACGCAGCAGAACACCACGCTGGTGGACGAGCTGACCCGTTCGACCGATTCGCTGCGCGACAGCAGCTCGCGCCTGGTGCAGGCCGTGGGCTTCTTCAGCACCGCGCGTTCCGCGACGTGATCGGCGCCCCCGCCGTTCGACACCCGCCTTCAAGAGTTCCTACCGGACATCCCCTTTTCCTCACCCAAGACGTACGAGGTCCCAAGATGAGCAAGAACCTGACCAAGACCGTTTCCCGTGGCCTGCTGGGCCTGGCCGCCGCGCTGGCGCTGAGCATGGGCGCCCATGCCACCCCCAAGATCATCAAGAAGGTGCCGCCGGAGTTCCCGGCCGAGGCCGCCCGCCAGTCGATCTCGCAGGGCTCCGTGCGCGCCAAGATGAACATCGAGCCGGACGGCAAGGTCTCGGGCGTGGAAATCCTGGAAGCCGAGCCGCGCAAGGTCTTCGACAAGGCCGTGACCCGCGCGCTGATGGACTGGAAGTTCGAGCCGAGCGGCCAGAAGGAAACCCACGAAGTGAAGCTGGTGTTCAAGAACGAGGACTGATCCTCGAGGTCGCGCCCCCTGCCGGCGGCGGCGACCCTCAGCCCGGGCCCGCCCGGACACCCGAAGGGCCGCGCGAGCGGCCCTTTGTCATGGGGCGTTCAGGGGCATCTAAGGGCCCGGCGCCTCGCACTCGCCTACACTCACGCCCCATGTCCCGCCCGATCGCGTCCACCCCGCGCCGGCTCCTCTGGAGCCGCTGGCTGGTGCTCGCGCTGTTGAGCCTGACGCTGCCGCTGCAGGGCGCGCTGGCCGCGACGATGGCGATCGGGATGACATTGATGGCTCCCGCGAGCTCGCACGGCGCCGTCATGACCATGCCCACGCATTGCGAGGACATGGGCCTCGCCGACATGCAGGGCATGAGTGCGACGGACCTCGGCATGGATCACGCGATCGCCCATGGCATGGACCACGGCGGCGATCATGCCGATGACGGCGCAGCTTCTTCTTCCGACCACCACTGCGGCATCTGCCTGCAGTGCTGCATCGGCGCCGCGATTCCGGTCGCGCCGCTGATCGTCGCCGCGCAGGACCTGCGCGACGCCCCCCCCACGCTCGGCGCCATCGGCGCGCCGGAGCAGCTGCCGCAGTCGCTCGACCGGCCGCCAAAACCTCTCCTCGCCTGAACGCCGGCGCCATCGCGCGCCGCTCGATCCGTCACGCCGGTGCCCGCCTCGCCTGAGGCGAGCGCAGGCCGCGATGACGGCTCCATCTCCGTTCATTCCGCGAGGAAGCCATGTCTTCTCGAATCCTTCCGGCGATCGCGCTGGCGTCGTGCCTGGGCGCGACCATCGCGACAGGTGCCGCCCTGGCCGCGACCGCGCCGCCGCCTGACCCCACCGATGCTCGCCTGAGTTCCAAGGCGCCGCGTCCGACGCCGCCCGCCGCCCCTTCCAGCGCGGCCGTTGCCGATCCTGGCGTCGGCAACTGGCGCGCGGCCAACCGCGCCGTCCACGAGGCCGGCGGCTGGCGCCAGCTGATGCGTGACAGGCCCACGGCCGCAATGCCCGCGGGCTCGGCGGCATCAGCGGCCCCAGCGGCGTCGGCGCCGTCCGGCCACCACCACCATTGAGGAGCGCGCCATGTCCTTCCACATGAAACGCCCGATGGCGGGCCACATGACGCGCGGCTTCAGCTCGCTTGCGCTGGCCGCCGTCGCCCTCCTCACCGGCTGCGCAAGCTACTCTCCCGAGCAAGCCGCCGCCCCCGTGCAGCAGAAGAGCCGCGACTGGCTGGGCGCCGAACTGCCGCTGCAGCGCGACGACGACCAACGCGCCGCCGCCCGCGCGCGCAGCGAGGCCCTGCTCGCCCAGCCGCTCGACGCGCAAGGCGCGGTGCAGCTCGCGCTGCTCAACAACCGGAACCTGCGCGCGAGCCTCCACGGCCTGGGCCTGGTCGAGGCCGAGCGCGTGCAGACGCTACTTTGGCCCAACCCGGTGCTGAACATCGGCCGCATGATCCGCGGCGACGAGCGCGAGATCGAACGCGGTCTCGAGTTCAACCTGCTGAGCCTGCTCGGCCGCGGCGCCCGTCAGGAGGCCGGCGCCCGCGCGCTGGAGCGCGAGCAGGCGCGCGTCGCGCAGCAGCTGCTCGATGTCGCCGGCCAGGCGCGCCGCGCCTGGGTACTGGCCGTCGCCGCGCAGGAACAGCTCAAGCAGGCGCGGACGGTGCTGGACTCCGCGTCCGCGGGCGCCGAGCTCGCGCTGCGCATGCGGCAGGCCGGCAATGTCAGCGCGCTGCGTCTGGCGCGCGAGCGCACCGTGCTCGCCGAGGCCCAGCTCGCGCTCGAGCAGGCGCAGCTGCAAGCCGTGCGCGAGCGCGAGGCGCTGATCCGCGCGATCGGCCTGTGGGGCGAGGATGTCGCCGCGCTGAAGCTGCCGGATCGCCTGCCCGAGGTGCCGACCGACTTCCGCGCGGCCAACGACCTCGAGCGCCAGGCCGTCGCGCAGCGCGTCGACATCCAGGCCGCCAAGCGCGAGTCGGAGCAGCTCGCCGCGCAACTCGGTCTCACGCGCACGACGGGACGCATCAACGTGCTGCAACTCGGCGTCCAGCGCAACAGCAGCAACCTCGAGCCCACGCAGCGCGGCGTCGACCTGACCGTCGATCTGCCGCTCTTCGACTGGGGCCAGGCGCGCGTGTCCGGCGCGCGCGAGGCCTACCAGCAGTCGCTCGAGCGCACGGCGCAGGTCGCGATCGATGCGCGCTCCGAGGTTCGCGTCGCGCGGCTGCACGCCGAGACCGCGTGGCGCATCGCGCGCCGCCATCACGACGAGGTGCTTCCGCTCGCCCGGCAGGTCTCCGACGAGACCCTGCTGCGCTACAACGGCATGCTCGTCGGCGTCATGGACCTGCTGGCCGACGCGCGCGCGCAGGCACGTGCCGTCGCCGCGACGCTGGACGCGCAGCGCGACTACTGGCTCGCCGAATCGGCGCTGTCGCAGAGCCTGCTGGGCCCCGTGCGCGACGCCTCCGCTTCCCCCGCTTCATCGACCGCCGCCGCCCCCGAGGCCGCCGGCGGCGCCGCGCATTGAGCGCGGCCTCGAAAGGAATCCGCATGATTTCCCGACGCAATCTCTTCGCCCGCGCGGCCGCTGGCGCGGCGCTCGGCGCGGCCGGCGCGGTCAACGCGAGCAGCGTCTCGCGCGTGGCCATGGCGGCGCTCCCCGAGCCCGTCCTGCGCGAGGGCCCCGACACCGCGCCGCCGCTCACGCCGCCCGACGGCCGGCCCTACCACCCGGTGGTCACCCTCAACGGCTGGACCCTGCCCTGGCGGATGCGCGACGGCGTCAAGGAGTTCCACCTGGTCGCCGAGCCCGTGCTGCGCGAGCTCGCGCCCGGCTGCACCGCGCACCTGTGGGGCTACAACGGCCAGTCGCCCGGCCCGACCATCGAGGTCGTCGAGGGGGACCGCGTCCGCATCTACGTCACCAACAAGCTGCCCGAGCACACCAGCGTGCACTGGCACGGCCAGCGCCTGCCCAACGGGATGGACGGCGTCTCGGGCCTGACGCAGCCGGCCATCAAGCCGGGCGAGACCTTCGTCTACGAGTTCGTCGCGCGCCGGCCCGGCACCTTCATGTACCACCCGCATGCGGACGAGATGACGCAGATGGCGATGGGGATGATGGGCTTCTGGGTCACGCATCCGAAGACGCGTCACCCGCAGATCGCCGAGGTCCAGCGCGACTTCTGCTTCCTGCTGTCGAGCTACGACATCGATCCCGGCAGCTACACGCCGCGCACGATGACCATGACCGACTTCAACCTGTGGACCTGGAACAGCCGCATCTTCCCGGGCATCGACACCTTGAACGTGCGTCAGGGCGACCGGGTGCGGATCCGCGTCGGCAACCTGACCATGACCAACCACCCGATCCACATCCACGGGCATGAGTTCGAGGTGACGGGCACGGACGGCGGTCCCGTGCCCAAGTCGGCGCGCTGGCCCGAGGTCACCACCGACATCGCGGTGGGCCAGATGCGGCAGGTGGAGTTCATCGCCGACGAGCCCGGCGACTGGGCCTTCCACTGCCACAAGAGCCACCACACGATGAATGCGATGGGCCACCAGGTCGACACGCTGATCGGCGTGGACCACCGCGGCCTGGCGGCGCGCATCAACAAGGTCATCCCCGACTACATGGCCATGGGCGAGCGCGGCATGGCCGACATGTCCGAGATGGAGATGCCCATCCCCGAGAACACCGCGCCCATGATGGCCGGCCAGGGGCCGCACGGCTCGCTGGAGATGGGCGGGATGTTCAGCGTGGTGAAGGTCCGCAAGGACCAGCCGCCCGGGGACTACCGCGATCCGGGCTGGTACGCGGCGCCCGCGGGCACCGTCGCCCGTCGCGTCGATGCGCCCGCCGATGCCCCTCGCGCGCCGGCCGCGCCCCACGCGCATCCGGCCTCTCCTGCCGCCTCCGCGCCGACGCCCGAGCCGCTGCGCGTGCGCAAGCCCGATGGCCACGGACATCAGGGCCATTGAGCCGCGCCCGTCCTCGGCATCGCCATCCAGCCCACATCCACATCCACATCCCACTTCTGAAGAGATCCCCATGACCCGCAATGCCACGCCCCTCCTCGTCGCCCTGATCACCACCGTCCTCGCGGCCACGTCCGCCTTCGCCCAAGCCCAGGAGCACGCGCTGCCGCAGGACCCGCACGCGCACCACGCGGCGGCCGCCGAACCCGCCTCGGAGGTCGCGCCGGCCGCCGTGGACTGGACCCCGGCCGAGATCCGCCGCGTCGACGCCGCGCAGCAGAAGCTGACGCTCAAGCACGGCGACATCCGCCACCTCGACATGCCCGGCATGACCATGGCCTTCCGCCTGAAGCCGGGCCTGCTGAGCGCGGAGCAGCTCGCCGCGCTCAAGGTCGGCGACAGGATCGAGGCCCGCATCGAGCAGCAGCAAGGCCAGTTGGTGATCGTCGAGCTCCGTCAGGCCGCGGCCTCGAACTGAGGTCGGCCGGCCGCCCCGTCAGGGACGGCCGGCGGGGTTTCGGCGCTGGTCGCCGGGCACCCCCGGCCCTGGCGGCGACGCGTCGAGCGCTCGCGGGTGGAAAGCGGCGCCGGATCACCGACAATCGCGCGATGGCGATTCAATGGTTTCCCGGGCACATGCACAAGACCCGGGGCGCGATCCGCGAGCGCATGAAAAGCGGGATCGACGTGGTCATCGAGATGCTCGATGCCCGCGTGCCCGCGAGCAGCGCCAATCCGCTGCTCGCGCAGCTGACCCAGGGCCGACCCGCGCTGAAGCTGCTCAACAAGCAGGATCTGGCCGATCAGGCCCGCACGGACGAGTGGCTGGCGTTCTACCGCGCCCAGCCCGACACCCGCGCGATCGCGATCCACCAGGGCCAACCGGGCCTGGCGAAGGCGATCGCGGCGGAGTGCCGCGCGCTGGCGCCCAACCGCGGCGGGCTGGACAAGCCGCTGCGGGTGCTGATCTGCGGCATTCCCAACGTGGGCAAGTCCACGCTGATCAACACGCTGGTGGGCAAGCGCGCCGCGGCCACCGGCGATGAACCGGGCATCACCAAGATCGAGCAGAAGATCCTGCTCGACAAGGGCGTCTACCTGTTCGACACCCCCGGGATGCTGTGGCCCAAGATCCGCGTGCCGGAGGCCGGCATCAACCTGGCCGCCAGCGGCGCGATCGGCCGCAACGCCTTCGAGGAGGAGGTCGTCGCGCTGGACCTGATGGGCTATCTGCGCCGGCACTATCCGCAATCGCTGAAGAAGCGCTACCAGCTGGAGCCGGATGCGTCGATGCTCGACGGCGAGGTGCTGGAGGCGCTGGGCAAGCGCCGCGGCGCGGTGCTGTCGGGCGGGCGGATCAACACGCAGAAGGCGGCGGAGATCCTGCTCTACGACCTGCGACAAGGTCAGCTCGGACGCATCACGCTGGAGACGCCCGAGGAATTCGACGAGTGGACCGCCGCGGCCGAAGCCGCCGAGGCGGCCAAGGAAGCGGAGAAGGAAGCCCGTCGCGCGGAAGCCAGACGCGGCACGCGGGACGCGCAGTCGGCGTACGAGCCCGATGAAGGCGATGAGGTCGATGACGACGAGGTCGAGGACCTCGACGACGACGATCCGAGTGACGGCGAGCACCGCTGAGGCCTTCGCCACCACCGAGCCGTCGTCAGCAGCATCCGGCACCCCCTTCGCTCATACGCTCCAACTGCGCCGCACGCGACGCAGTCTCCGCAAATCGCTCAGGGGGTACCGGATCCCGCTGACTCCCATCACCTCCGCCGGTCCCGTGGGTGGCCGCGCGGCACGGCGGATGCCGTCCTAGGGCATCCTCGACCGCTTCGAGTGAAAGTCCAGCACCTCGCGCAGCGAGAGCCGGCCGTCGCCATCGGTGTCCGCGGCGGCGAAGTCGGCCATGCGGGCCTCCATCACTTCCTTGAAGCTCAGGCGCAGGTCGCCATCCTGGTCGGCATGGCGCAGTGAGCCGAGCAGGCTCTGGCGCAGGGCGCGCGGCAACGGCGCCAGTTCCTCGCGCGAGATGTAGCCGTCGTGGTCGGAGTCCAGCGCGTTGAAGGCCTGGAGCGCGTTCTTGTGGAACTCCTCCAGGCTGATGTAGCCGTCGTGGTCGAGATCGGCGGCGTCGAAGGCGCGTCGGATCTCCGTCGGCGACGGGCCGCGCGCCTCGCCGCCCGCGGTGGCGTGCCGATGCGCGGCGGCCTGGGTCCTGGCTGCCGACGAGGTCGTCGCGGCCGATGCGCCATGGGCCGCCGGCTCCGCGGCCCGCGCCGGAGACGTCGCCCCCGCCGCCGCGGCGAGCATCGCCGCGACCACCGTTGCTGTCCGCATGAGAGGCCCCCTCACCACGACCACCGCTGGTTGTCGTTGCCGTTGCAGCTGTAGACGATGACGCGCTGGCCGGGCCGGGCGCGCCCCCCCTCGATGTCCAGGCACTTGCCGCTGTCGGCGCTGCGGATCTCGCCGCCCCGCGCACGCCAGCGCTGGTTGCGATTCCCGTTGCAGCTGTAGGCGATCACGCGCGCGCCGTCGTTGGTCCGGCCGCCCTCGACGTCCAGGCACAGGCCCGACACCCGCAGCTCGCCGCCGCGCCCCCATTCGAAGCGCTGGTTGCCGCCGCCGTTGCAGTTGTAGACGATCAGGCCGCGGCCGGGCCGCGCGCCACCCTCGATGTCCATGCACAGGTTGCCCTTGCCGCGGATCTCGTTCGAGCCCCAGCCGTTGCCCGGATTGCCGGGGTAGGGGTCGTCGGGCCGGTCGTCCTTGCGGTCCTTGCTGCTCGCGATCAACGCGATGCCGGCGATCACCGCCGCCGCCGCGATCGCCGCGCCCACGTTGCTCGATCCGTCCCGGTTGGATTCCGTCGCCGCCGTGGTCACCTTGAAGCGCCCCCCGCAACCGCCATCCACCCACAGCGATTTCACCGCCAGGTCGTAGCCCCAGGTGCGGCCGAAGCGACAGCCGCCGGCCAGTTGCTCGACCAGGTCGACCTCGGTGGTGCCGTCGGGCAGCCGGTAGGTCTCGTTGCCGCCGCGCGAGCGCAGCTCGACGGTCTGTTCGTCGGCACGCGCGGGCAGGCCCGTCAGCACCAGACCGGCGGACACCGCCGCCGCGATCGCGCGCCGCGGCGCGCTGCTCGTTCCTGTCATCCGCATCCTCCCGCTGGACCCGCGCGATCAGGCGCGCGCGGGCGACGCCGCCCAGGGCGGCGCGGACGATGCTAGGGGCTTCAGGCGGTGGCGTCCAGCACGCGTGGCGTCCCGCCGGCGCGCTCGACATGGCTCCACAGGACCGGGCCCAGCGTCACCTGCACCGACAAGTCGGGATAGCTGACCGCGGTGAAGCTGCTGCGGGTGTAGGACGGGGTCTCGACGCGGCTGACGGGAGGCGCTTCCTGGCCCAGCGGATGCCGGCCGTAGGTGACGTCGGCGCTGTTCTGCGCGCGCATCGCCGCCAGCGGCGAAGGCTCGTTGATGAACGGCGACAGGCGCAGCTGCACCGAGGGCTCGGGCCCTTGCAGCATCTCCTGTTGCACCTGGGCGCGGTAGGCGCGCAGGGGCTCGACGTCGAAAGGCGACGTCCTCAGCGGCGTCGCCAGCACTTCCGAAAGATTCACTCCGACCCGACGGACCGCTGCTGACGCCCCTGGCGCGCGCGGCCGCTCCCTCTCGTTCTCTTGTCCTTGTCTGATCTGGCGACCGGGGCTTGTCGGTCCTTAAGCGCGGGCCGAAGATCGGGCTCAAGTTTTCCGACCGGTGGCCGAGGGCGCGATTGTCCGGGCACCAGGCCCCGCCGCTGTCGTGCGCGCGCGTCGCCGCGACGATGCCGGGGCGGGCTGCGCCCGGGGGGCCTTGAAAGGCGTGACGCCGTTCGCATCTGGGCAGGATCGCCGCCTCGATCGCCCCGCGCGTCCGACGCCCGCACCCGACGCGGCCCCACGCACGTCCTCGCCCTCGAAAGAGGAAAGGCGCAAGACATGGCCCTCGTCGTCCTGGCGCTGATCGCGGCGCTGATCTGCTTCTGGCTGATGAGCCAGCCCTGGCGTCAGGCGCGCCGCCGCGCGTCGCTGCGCGCGCGGGCCTTCCCGGCCGCGTGGCGCGCGATCCTGCGCCGCACCGTGCCCCAGGTGGCACGCCTGCCCGCCGACCTGCAGCTGCGCCTCAAGCGCGACATGCAGGTGTTCCTCGACGAGAAGTCCTTCATCGGCTGCGCCGGCCAGGCCATCACCGACGAGGTGCGCATCACCATCGCCGCCCTCGCCTGCCTGCCGCTGCTGGGCCGCGCGCGGGGCTACTACCCCAAGCTGCATTCGGTGCTGGTCTATCCCGGCGCCTTCATCGTGGACCGCGTCCGCGCGCAGGGCCCGCTGCAGATGCAGCAGCGCCAGGTGCTGAGCGGCGAATCCTGGGGCGAGGGCCAGGTCGTGCTGTCCTGGGACGACGTGCTGCGCGACGCGTCGCAGCCGGGCCTGGGCCACAACGTGGCGGTGCACGAGTTCGCGCATCAGCTGGACCAGGTCAAGGGCGTCGCGAACGGCGCGCCCTGGCTGGGTGGCCGCGCGCGTCAGGCGCGCTGGGCGCAGGTGATGCAGCGCAGCTTCGATCTGCTGCGGGCACGGCTCGCGGCCGGCGAGCCCGATCCGCTGGGCGACTACGCCGCCACCGAACCGGCGGAGTTCTTCGCCGTGGCGAGCGAGCGCTTCTTCGGCCAGCCCTGGGCGCTGGCGCAGGCGCACCCCATGCTCTACGCGGAGCTGCGCCGCTTCTACGAGGTCGATCCGATGCTGTGGGCCTGAGGGCGGCTCCGGGGCCCGGACGCCGTCTCGGGCTCCCACGAAAAAGCGCGCCGGTCGGCGCGCTTTCTCGTTCGGGCGGGCGTCCCGCTCAGAAGCCCATTTCCGCCAGCAGCGCGTCCACGTCGTCCTGCTGCAGCGCCTTGTCGGGCGTCTGCACGCCGGCCAGTTGCTCGGCTTCCGGGGCGACGTGGTGGATCTGGTCGTGCTCGGCGAGCAGTTGCTGCAGCGGCTCCTCGGCCGGACGCAGCATGCCCAGCACCTTGTTGATCACCTGGCCGGACAGATCCTGGAAGTCCTGCGCCATCATGATCTCGGTCTGCAGGCCCTTGACGCGATCGGCGAAGCCCGACGCGCTGGCCGCATAGGCCGCGCACAGCCGCATCATGGCGCGCGCCCGCTCGACGCTCAGGTCGGGCGCCGCCGCCAGGCGCTGCAGCGACTCGGACAGCTCCGAGCCCTGACGGCGCACCGCCTCGGCATCCTCCTGGGCGCCCTCCACCAGACCCAGCACCTTGTTGGCCGCCTGATCGGTCATGCGCTTGACGTAGTCCAGACGCTCGCAGGCATCCGGCAGCTCGCTGGAGAGCTTGTGCAAGGCCTGCGCGGCGGCCGCGGAAGGGGGGGTGGACGTGGTCATGAGGGGCGTTCCTGTAGCCCGAAATCTTAGTTCTGCAACTGCTGTAACCAACGGAAAGGGGTGGTGGGACCCGTGCATTTTTGGGCCTTGATCCAGCATTTAAGTAGTTCCCCGGGCCGGTCGCCTGTAGCCTTCATCCCGTCCGTCCACTGACCGTCTGTACTTGCGATCAGTCCCATGAACATGGCCACCACCCGTCCGTCGACCGGCGTCAACCGGTCGAATCTGCAGTCGCGCGGCGCCTCGTCCGCGCAGGCCTCGAGAGAGGCCGCCAGCTTCGCCGCCGCGCCCCGCGCCGCCGCCGCAGCGCCGGTGCCATCGGCCCTGCGCGACGCCAGCGAGATCGTGGTCGGCGTGGTGCTGATGCTCAGCGTGCTCGCGGCGCTGCTGGCGCTGACGCTCTACACGCGCGACAGCATGATGGTCGGCAAGGCGCTGTCCGAGCAGGGCTCGCCCACCGGCAGCCTGGTGTGCAAGGACGGGCGCATCGCGCGCGGCGACGACTCGCTGCGGGATCGCATCGTGGAGGACGGTTACTTCGTCTGCACCGACTGGCGCACCCAGCAGGCCATCGAGCTGGAAGAAGCGCAGCGCGGCGGCCGCAAATACTGATCGCGCCTCGCAGGTCACGGCCGACGTCGCCATGACCACGGGCCGATGGCCCGATCGACGCCGTCGACTCAGGACCAGAGGTCCAGCGGCGGCTCGTGCGTCATGCCGCGCAGCAGGTCGCTGCGCGAGAGAAAGCCGATCAGCTGGCCGTCGTCCTGCGAGACGGGCAAGCCCGGCAGTCCCAGATCCAGCATCAGCTGCGCGGCCTCGCGCAGCGGCGTGTCCGACAGCGCCACCGGCACCGGCGTCCACATCACCTCGTCGACCGGCGACGCCAGCCGATGGGCGACCACGGCCATCTCGGCCGCCTCGTCCAGGTCGTCCGGCAGGCCGCGCATCAGATCGGCGCGCGTGAACAGCCCCCGCACCTCGCCCGCCGGCCCCAGCACCGGGGCCTGACCCACACCCGCGCGGGACATGGTCCGCTGCGCCTGGCGCAGCGTCGCGCCGGAGCGCACGCTGATCAGCTTGCGGCTCATCAGCTGGTGGACCTGGGTGAGCACCTGGCGGGTCGTGTCGCCGGCATAGGCGGCCAGCGCCTCGTTGGCGACATAGGCCGACGGCCCGGTCGGCAGCGGCCCGCCGGTGTTGCCCCCGCCGCCCTGCCCCAGCGCGGCCAGCACCACGGACGAGGGCGTCAGATCGCCCTGGCGCGCGATCGGCGCGACGGCGCGGGTACGCGCCACGGCCTGCACGGGCGCCAGGTCGCGGACCTGCTCCAGACCGCCGGTCAGGATCTTTCCGGATGTGCCGTAGACGGAGAACATGGGCGGAAGAATGTCACTTTGTTCAGCGGCGCACATTGAGGAGAACCAGCATCCATCGGCGCCGCGCCCCGGTCGCGCGCGGCGCGTCGATCCGGGTCTCGATGGGGCCGACGACCCTCAGGGCACCGGATAAGCCGTCTCGTACTTCACCTCGCGCAGCACGACGTTGCTGCGCACGCTGGCCACGCCGGGCACCTTGAACACCTTGCTCTGCAGGAACTGGTCGTAGGCCTTCATGTCCGGGGCGACGATCTTCATGACGTAGTCGGCCTCGCCGGTGATGGCCTGGCATTCGACGATCTCCGGGCTGCCGGCGACCATCGCCTCGAAGGCGTCGACCGCGCCCTCGGTGTGCCTCACCAGGCTGACGTTGGCCAGCACGCAGATGGACAGCCCCAGTTGCTCGCGGTCGACCAGCGCCACATGGCGGCGGATCACGCCGCGCTCCTCCAGTTCCTTGACCCGGCGCCACACCGGCGTGGCCGACAGCCCCACCCGGTCCGCCAGCTGCTGGGTGCTCTGGCGCGCGTCGGCCTGGAGCGCCTCCAGGATCAGGCGCGTGGCACGATCGAAACGTTCATTCTCCATTCCAGCCTCTTTTGAGAATGGATCAATCGATCAAGTCGACGGATCGAGCAAACCGAGCAAGAAACCGCGCATTGTCTCGTAAAGAATCCCTCCATTCATTTCAACGAACATCCCAGGTCGCCCGGCCCGTCCGCGCGGCCGGTCCCCGTTGGGGGGCATGGGGGAGACAAGCCATGACCGAAGCCAGTCTTGCCGCCGCGCCCGCGCTGCGTCCGTACCAGCTGTCCGACAACCTCGCCGCCACGTCCGGCCAGGTGTTCCTCACCGGCACGCAGGCCCTGGTGCGGCTGCTGCTGGCCCAGAAGGCCCAGGACGAACGTCACGGCCTTAAGACCGCGGGCTTCGTCAGCGGCTACCGGGGCAGCCCGCTGGGCATGGTCGACCAGCAGCTGTGGAAGGCGAAGAAGTTCCTCGACAAGGCGCAGGTGAACTTCCTGCCCGCGATCAACGAGGACCTGGCCGCCACCGCCTGCCTGGGCGTGCAGCGCGTGGCGCTGGATCCCAAGCGCACCGTCGATGGCGTCTTCGCCATGTGGTACGGCAAGGGCCCGGGCGTGGACCGCTCCGGCGACGCGCTCAAGCACGGCAACGTCTACGGGACGGCGACGCAGGGCGGCGTGCTGGTCGTCTGCGGCGACGACCACGGCTGCGTGTCCTCGTCGACCCCGCATCAGAGCGACCTCGCGCTGCAGGCCTGGTCCATGCCGCTGGTGCATCCGGGCAACGTCGCCGAGTACCTCGAGTTCGGCCTCTACGGCTGGGCGCTGTCGCGCTTCTCGGGCGCCTGGGTCGGCTTCAAGGCGATCTCGGAAGTGGTCGAGTCCGGCATGACCGTGGACCTGGACGCCGTGCCGCTGGACTTCGAACGCCCCGTCGACCACACGCCCCCGACCAACCTGCACATCCGCTCGGTGGACCTGCCCTCGCTGGAGTTGGAATCTCGCCTCGCGCACAAGATCGACGCGGTGCTGGCCTTCGCGAAGGTCAATTCGATCGACAAGCACATCGTGGTCAGCCCGCGCGCGACGCTGGGCATCGTCACCGTCGGCAAGGCGCATTACGACTTCATGGAAGTGCTGCGCCGCCTGGACCTGGACCCCAACGCGCTGGCCGCGGCGGGCGTGCGGGTCTACAAGGTCGGCCTGGTCTATCCGCTGGAACCGACGCGCATCCGCGAGTTCGCGCAGGGCCTGACCGACATGCTGGTCATCGAGGAGAAGGCCCCCGTCGTCGAGCGCCAGATCAAGGAGCTGCTCTACCACCTGCCCGATGCCCAGCGTCCGCGCGTGGTCGGCAAGTCCGATGAACACGGGGCTGCGGTGCTGAGCTCGCTCGGCGAGCTGCGCCCCTCGCGCATCATGCCGACCGTGGCCGACTGGCTCGCGCGGCTGAACCCCGCGCTGGACCGCCGCCATCTGGTCGTCGACTTCCTGACGCCCTGCCTGCTGTCCAACGGCGCCGACGGCGTGCGCCGCCAACCCTACTTCTGCTCGGGCTGCCCGCACAACACCTCGACCAAGCTGCCCGAGGGCTCGCGCGCCCTGGCCGGCATCGGCTGCCACTTCATGGCCAGCTGGATGGAGCGCGGCACCTCCGGCCTGATCCAGATGGGCGCCGAGGGCGTGGACTGGGCGGCGCATTCGCGCTTCACCACCGAGAAGCATGTCTTCCAGAACCTGGGCGACGGCACCTACTACCACTCGGGCTATCTGGCGATCCGGCAGGCCATCGCGGCCAAGGCCAACATCACCTACAAGATCCTCTACAACGACGCGGTCGCGATGACCGGCGGCCAGCCGGTGGACGGCCAGACCTCGGTCCCGCAGATCGCGCGCCAGGTCGAGGCCGAGGGCGTCAAGCGCCTGGTCGTGGTCTCCGACGAGATCGACAAGTACGACGGCCATCACGGCCTCTTCCCCGCCGGCACCACCTTCCACGATCGCAGCGAGCTCGACGCCGTCCAGCGCGAGCTGCGCGAGATCGCCGGCGTGACCGTGCTGATCTACGACCAGACCTGCGCCGCCGAGAAGCGCCGCCGCCGCAAGAAGGGCGAGTTCCCCGACCCGAACAAGCGCATCTTCATCAACGAGTCCGTCTGCGAGGGCTGCGGCGACTGCGGCCAGGCCAGCAACTGCCTGTCGGTGGTGCCGGTGGAGACCGACTTCGGCCGCAAGCGCGCGATCGAGCAGAGCAGCTGCAACAAGGACTTCAGCTGCGTGAACGGCTTCTGCCCGAGCTTCGTCTCGGTGCACGGCGCCAAGCTCAAGAAGCGCGCCGGCGCGGCCTTCGGGCCGGCCGATCTGGCGCGCGAGATCGCCGCCATCACGCCGCCCGCGACCTGGGCGTGGACGGGCCCCTTCGACATGCTGGTCACCGGTGTCGGAGGCACCGGCGTGGTGACGGTGGGCGCGCTGGTCACCATGGCCGCGCACCTGGAAGGGAAGCAGAGCTCGGTGCTGGACTTCATGGGCTTCGCGCAGAAGGGCGGCGCGGTGCTGTCCTTCGTGCGCGTCGCGCCGACGCAGGACCTGCTCAACCAGGTCCGCATCGACACGCAGCAGGCCGACGTGCTGCTGGCCTGCGACATGGTCGTGGGCGCCAGCGCCGACGCGCTGGCCACGGTGAAGGCCGGTCGCACCGTCATCCTGGCCAACACGCACGAGCTGCCCACCGCCGCCTTCGTCCGCAACCCGGATGCCAGCCTGCAGGCCGAGTCGCTGCTCGCCAAGATGCGTCACGCGGTCGGGGAGGGTCAGGACTTGCTGGCCAGCATCGACGCGCAGGACATCGCCCAGCGCCTGATGGGCGACACCATGCCCAGCAACATCGTGATGCTGGGCGCCTGCTGGCAGCGCGGCCTGGTGCCGGTGTCCTTCGAGGCGCTGATGCGCGCGATCGAGCTCAACGGCGTCGCGGTCGAGAACAACAAGACCGCCTTCGCGCTGGGCCGCCTGGCCATCGCCGCGCCCGAGGCGCTGCGCCGCCTCGCCGGCGAGCAGGCGGGTTCGGCCGTGCAGTGGTTCAACTTCGACCAGCTCGACGACAAGGACGGCCGCCCGGGTCTGGTGTCGCGCCGCAAGGCCTTCCTGACCGAGTACCAGGACGCCGCCTACGCCTCGCGCTACGAGGCCCTGGTGCAACGCGTGCGCGCCGCCGAGCAGGCGTTGGGCGAGGCCGGCAAGGGCCTGCGCCTGACCAAGGCCGTGGCCCGCTACTACGCCAAGCTGCTGGCCATCAAGGACGAGTACGAGGTCGCGCGCCTGTACACCGACGGCAAGTTCGAGGCCGCGCTCAAGGCGCAGTTCGAGGACTGGGACCACCTGAGCTTCCACATGGCCCCGCCGATGCTTTCCAAGCCCGGCGCCGACGGCCGCGCGAAGAAGGTCGAGCTGGGCTCGTGGACCTTCAAGGCGCTCAAGGCGCTGGCGAAGTTCAAGGGCCTGCGCGGTGGCGCGCTGGACCTGTTCGGCAAGACCGAGGAGCGCCGCGTCGAGCGCCAGCTGATCCGCGATTACGAGGCCCTGGTGGACGAGCTGCTGCGCGGCCTGAGCGCCGACAAGCTGGAGATCGCGACCAAGCTGGCCCGCCTGCCCGAAGGCATCCGCGGCTACGGCCACGTCAAGCTGGCCAACGTCGCGACCGTGCGCGCGCAGTGGAAGGATCTGCTGGACCGCTTCCACGGCCGCGCCGTCGAGGCGCCGGTCGCGATCATTCCGCTGACCCAGGCCCCCGCGCGGGTGAAGGGCGTCGCCGAGCTCTGAGACTCGGCCTCCCCCCGGTGTGGGACATGCCGGGGGAGGTCCCCACGTCCTGATGGGGGAAAGCGCCGGGAGATCACGCGCGAGTCGACATTCGTCAAGGCGCGCGACGTCGAGGACGGGGAAGCTGAGCGTCCCCTCCACTCCTCCCCGCCCCGGACCGGCCGTGCCGGACCGCGGCGTGCTCCCCATGCCGACGATCCTGAAGTTCCAAGGCCTGCGCGCGGTGATCTACCTCAACGATCAGCGTCCCGCGCAGATCCACGTGATGGGCCAGGGCGGCGAAGCGCGCTTCGCGCTGCGCTGCCCCGACGGTCCGCCCGAGCTGTGCGAGCACCATTTCTTCACCCATGCGCGGCTCAACCGCATCGCGGAGCTGCTGGCCGACCAGATGCCGCGGCTGTGCGCCGACTGGAGGACGCTCCATGGCCGGCATTGATGCGCTCGACCGCTTCGACGAGCCGCCCACGCCGCGCGGCCCGTCGATCTCGGCCGCCGACTTCGAGGCCTCCGAGCGCCAGGGCGAGCTGCAGCGCTCGCTGCTGCCCGCCGCCGTGGCGGTGCGCTACGACGGCGAGACCGACCGCCTGATCGTGATCCTGGACACCGGCGTGGAGCTCGCCTTCGCCCCCCGACTGGTGCAGGGCCTGGGCTGCGCCGAGGTCGACGACCTGACCGAGGCGGAGATCTCGCCCTCCGGCCACGGGCTGCACTTCCCGCGCCTGAACGCGGACGTGTATCTGCCGGGGCTGCTCGAGGGGGTGATGGGCACCCGGCGATGGATGCGCGCGATGGCGCGCGCCGCGCCGCTGCGCGCGGTGCCCTGGCAGGTCAGGCGGCCGTGAAGGCCGCGATGGCGCGGCATGAAGCACCGTGACGCATCGGACAAGCGTGCGCTGACAACTGTGAAGTAGCGCAAAGGCCCCTGGACAGGCTTGTCCGGGGGGCGGCATGCTTGCCGCATGTCCGCCTCGACACCTGCCCCGCACGGCCCGCGCGCCGACCTCCCCACGCCCACGATCGGCCGTCGCGGCCTGCTGCTCGGCGCCACCGCCGCGGCGGCGCTCGCGGCCTGCGGCGGGCTCCCCTCGGCCCCGGACATCCCCATGGATCCGGCCCAGCGGCTGCGCGCCGCCAACCGCATCGGCTGGGGCGCGACGCAGTCGCAGCTCGACGCGATCGGGTCGGTGGGCTGGGGCCGCTATGTCGAGCGCCAGATCAAGGCCGACCCCAAGGCGCCGCTGGCCGTGCCGCTGCAGGCGCAGATCGACGCGCTGGGCATCAGCCAGGGCGACGTGGTGTCGCGCGTCTGGTCCGCCGAGTCCTTCCGCCGCAACGGGGACAAGGGCGGCTCCGAGGAGGATCGCGTCGCCGCGCGCAAGGCCTACCAGGAAGCCCAGCAGCGCGCCGCGCGCGAGACCGGCGAGCGCCAGCTGCTGCGCGAGCTCTACTCGGAGCAGCAGCTGCTCGAGCACCTGAGCTGGTTCTGGTTCAACCACTTCAACGTGCACGAGGGCAAGCGCGACATACGCCTGCTGCTGTCCGACTACCAGGACCGCGCGCTGCGGCCGCATGCGCTGGGGTCCTTCCGCCACATGCTGGGCGCGGTGGCCCGGCACGCGGCGATGCTGCGCTACCTGGACAACGACCAGAACGCGGTGCGCGCGATCAACGAGAACTACGCGCGCGAGATGCTGGAGCTCCACACCATGGGCGTGGACGGCGGCTACACGCAGCGCGACGTGCAGGAGCTGGCCCGCGTGCTGACCGGCTTCGGCGTGCGCGTCGATCCGGACCCGGCCAAGGTCGCGCCCAAGTTCGCGTCGATGTACCGCCGCGACGGGCTGTTCGAGTTCCACCCCGCGCGCCACGACTTCGGCGACAAGGTCCTCCTGGGCCACACCATCAAGGGCAGCGGCGAGAAGGAGCTCGACCAGGTGCACGACTTGCTCGTCGCGCAACCCGCGACCGCGCGCTTCGTCAGCCGCAAGCTCGCGGTGTTCTTCCTCAGCGACCAGCCGCCGCAGGACCTCGTCGACGCGATGGCCGCGGCCTTCCTCGGCAGCAAGGGCGACATCCCGGCGACGCTGAGGCCGCTGTTCTACTCGCCGCGCTTCACGGCCGCCGACACGCCCAAGTTCAAGGACCCGCACCACTACCTGCTGTCCAGCCTGCGCGCCGGCTTCGAGCAGCAGTCGCTGCAGAACGCGCAGCCGCTGCAGAACTGGATGCGCCGCCTGGGCCAGGGCCTCTACGACAAGCTCACGCCGGACGGCTACCCGCTCACCGCCGACGCCTGGGACAGCCCGGGGCAGATGACGCAGCGCTTCGAGATCGCGCGCCAGATCGGCGGCGGCGCGGTCGCGCTGTTCAGGCCCGACGGCAGCAACACCCCGGTGCCCATGCCCGACCTCAAGCCGCTGCGCGCGCGCATCGAACCCTCGCTCGCGCCGGCGACGCGCACCGCGCTGGCCCAGACCGCCACGCCGCAGCAATGGTTGACGCTGCTGCTGTCCAGCCCCGATTTCATGTATCGCTGACGCGCCCGGAGACCCGCCATGTCCTTCGTCCTGAACCGACGCCACCTGCTCCAGACCCTGGCCGCCGGCAGCCTCGCGATGCCCGGCGTGCGGCTGTTCGCGGCCGGCGCGGACCGTCCGCGCTTCCTGCTGGTCTTCCTGCGCGGCGGCTACGACGCCACCAACCTGCTGGTCCCCACCGGCAGCAGCTTCTACTACGAGCAGCGCCCCCGCATCGCCATCGCCCGGCCCGGTCCGGTCACCGCCGCCAGCGGCGCGCCCGACCCGAACGCCGCGCTGCCCGTCACTGCGGACTGGGGCCTGCATCCGGCGCTGCGCAACTCGGTCCACCCGCTGATGCAGGCGGGGCAGGCGCGCTTCATCCCCTTCGCCGGGACCGAGGACCTGTCGCGCAGCCACTTCGAGACCCAGGACAGCATCGAGCTGGGCCAGCCGGTGGGCGGCTCGCGCGACTACAACTCCGGCTTCCTGAACCGCCTCGCGGCGGAGCTGGACGCGCAGCAGGCGCTGTCCTTCACCGACCAACTGCCCGTGGCCTTCCGCGGCCCGGTGCGCATCGCCAACGCGGCGCTGCGCGAGACCGCCCGGCCCGCCGTCGACGCCAGGAACCGCGCGCTGATCGCCAGCATGTACCAGGGCCAGGCGCTGGGCGCCTCGGTCGAGGAAGGCCTGGCGCTGCGCGAGGAGCTCGCGCGCGACCTGTCGCCCGACAAGATGAAGACCATGACCGACGCCGCGGGCCGCAACGCGATCCCGGCCAAGGGCTTCGAGCTGGAGGCGCGCCGCATCGCCACGCTGATGCGCGGCCGCTTCAGCCTGGGCTTCATCGACATCGGCGGCTGGGACACGCACGTCAACCAGGGCGGCGCGACCGGCCCGCTGGCCAATCGCTTCGAGGAGGTCGGCCGCGGCCTGGCGGCGATCTCGTCGGAACTGGGCCTCGACCTGTGGCGCCAGACCACGGTGATGGTCATCAGCGAGTTCGGCCGCACCTTCCGCGAGAACGGCAACCGCGGCACCGACCACGGCCATGGCAGCGTGTACTGGCTGCTGGGCGGCGGGCTGGCCTCCGGATCCCCTGTCGCCGGCGACCAGATCCCGCTGACCGCCAAGACGCTGTTCCAGAACCGCGATTACCCGGTGCTCAACGACTACCGCGCGGTGCTCGGCGGCCTGTGGAAGCGCCAGTTCGGTCTGTCGGACGCGGCGCTCGCCCGCGTCTTCCCCGGCATCGCGCCCAAGGACCTGCAGCTGGTCTGAGCCCGCAAAGCCCCCAACGGTTGCAAGCGCTTGCAAGCCTCGGCTTGCAGATGCGAGCAATTCTCATCTAGCATCGGATTCAAACGACAAGAGACTCCTGCGGAACGCCCGCGATCAATGCAATTTGCGCAGGGCTCGCGTCGCCACCGGATCGGCATCCCGGCGACGCGAACCCTGTTTCTTTTTGCAGGCCCACGTGGCGTCACGTGCGGCCCGGGCCAGCTGACCGCGTCAGGCGCGCGGCCTGCCCGAACGGGCGAGGCGCGCGTGGGAGCCCACTGGTACGCTGCCTCCAACCTGTCCGGCATGGACGCAGCCAAGAAGGATTCCCGATGATCAAGGCCACCCGCATCGAACGTGACTCCATGGGCGACGTCGCCGTCCCCATCGACGCGCTGTACGGCGCCCAGACCCAGCGCGCGGTCGACAACTTCGCCATCAGCCGCCATCCGATGCCCGAGCGCTTCGTGCGCGCGCTGCTGCAGCAGAAGGCCGCCGCGGCCCGCGCCAACGTCAGCCTGGAGCAGCTGCCGGCCGACATCGGCCAGGCCATTGACCGCGCCGCGGCGCAGCTGCTGCAGGACCCGCAGCTGATGACGCATTTCCCGGTGGAGGTGTTCCAGACCGGCTCGGGCACCAGCAGCAACATGAACGCCAACGAGGTGCTGGCGACGCTGGCCACGCGCCTGCTGGCCGGCGGACCGAACGCGATCACCGTCAGCCCCAACGACCACGTCAACGCCGGACAGAGCAGCAACGATTCCATCCCCACGGTGCTGCACGTCAGCGCCGCGCAGACGCTGCAGGGCGAGCTGCTGCCCGCGCTGGACCTGCTGGCGCAGACGCTGCAGGACAAGATCCAGAGCGTCGGCCACCACGTCAAGACCGGCCGCACCCACCTGATGGACGCGATGCCGCTGCGCCTGGGGCAGGAGCTGGGCGGCTGGCTCGCGCAGGTGGACGCGCGGCGCGCGCAGCTGCGGGCGCTGCTGCCCTCGGTGTGCGAGCTGGCGCAGGGCGGCACCGCCGTGGGCACCGGCATCAACGCGCATCCGGACTTCGCGCGCCGCTTCTGCGAGGAGCTGTCCGCCCTCACCGGCCTGACCTTCCGGCCCGCGCCGGACTTCTTCGCCGCGCTGTCGGCGCAGGACACGGCGGTGGCGCTGTCGGGCGCGCTCAAGGGCGTGGCGGTGACGCTGATGAAGATCTCGAATGACCTGCGCTGGATGAACTCGGGCCCGCTCGCGGGCCTGGCCGAAATCGAGCTGCACGCGCTGCAGCCGGGCTCGTCGATCATGCCGGGCAAGGTGAATCCGGTGATTCCGGAGGCGGTGACCATGGTCTGCGCGCAGGTCATCGGCCACGACGCGGCGATCACGATCGCGGGGCAGTCGGGCAACTTCCAGCTCAACGTGATGCTGCCGCTGATCGCGACGAACCTGCTGGACAGCCTGGCGCTGCTGGCCGCCGCGTCGAAGGCGCTGGCCGAACAGGCGATCCGCGACTTCAAGGTGAACGTCGAGGGCCTGCAGCACGCGCTGGCGCGCAACCCGATCCTGGTCACCGCGCTGAACCGCGAGATCGGCTACCTGAAGGCCGCCGCGATCGCCAAGCGCGCCTATGCGGAGAAGCGGCCCATCCTCGACGTCGCCGAGGAGATGACCGAGTTCGACCGCGCCACCCTCCAGCAGATGCTGGATCCGGCCAAGCTCACCGATGGCGGACTCTGAGGCGATCCCCCGTCACGGCGGCCCGCGTCAGGGCCGCTCCGCGCGCGCGCACGCCCCGGGCACGAGCCACGGCGCGGACGGCGTCACCGCGGCGCGCGGGCGACCGCCCGCCAGGGTGGGACGCCTGCGTCGCGCCGTCGGCCTGCTGATCCTGCTCGCGGGCGCGGCACTGCTGCTGCGGGAAGCCGGGTCGCGGCTGTAGCGCGCGGCCGATGCCACCGGCGCGGGCGGACGTGCGCGCGGCCTCCGCGGCAAGGCGGTCGCGATTCGCCGCCGACATCCGGCATCCCGTCACGCTCGTCCCGATCGCGCGGCATGCGCGAGTCCCACAAGCGGCGCTTCGCCCGTCACCATCGGTGCTCTGCCCTCCCCGGTCGTTCCGACCGCCACGTTTTCGCAGACGCCGTGATGAAGCAGTTGTTCGCCACGCTGAGCGCCGCCGCCGCGGTCCTGCTCGCCCTCCCCGCCACCACCCAGGCCGCCGGTCTCACGCCGCTCGAGCAGCGCTGGATCGCGGGCATGACGCCGGTGCTGATGCAGGCGAGGTCCGACGGCATGCCGGTCGACGTGGTGGTGCAGCCGCAGGACGCGCCCGACGCGGCGCCCTTGGCGCTGGGCTTCCGTGACGGACGCTGCAAGCTGGTGCTGAGCCTGCGCGGCAATCCCGAGGGCGAAGCGACACTGACCCGATTGCCCGAGGGCCTGGAGGCCGAGGCGCTGGAGCTGATGGCCGCGCACGAGCTCGGTCACTGCCGGCGCTATCTCGACGGCGCCTGGTTCGCGCTGCCGGCGGGCTTCGCCGCCGCGCGCGTCCCGGAGGGCCTCAGCGAGGATCTGCGACGCGCCTACCTGTCGATGAAGTCCACGCGCCGCGAGGAAGGCTACGGCGATCTCGTCGCGCTGGCCTGGACCGCGCGCCGGCACCCGGCGCGCTACGCCGCGCTGCACGCCTGGCTGAGCGCCGAGCGCGCACGCGACCTGCTGCCGGGCAGCCATCACGACACCTTGGCATGGCTGGCGCTGGCGCGGGATCCGGCGGCTTTGGCGACGACCGACGCGGCGCCCTCGATGTTCACGGCCGCCGCGTCCCTGTGGGCTCGGGCGCTCGACCGCGACGAGTAGTCGCCGCCGCCCCGGACTCAGCGCACGTCGAAGGCCACGAACAGCCAGGTCACCGGCGTCGCGTTGCCGCCCCGGCTCATCGCGAGCGTCAGCGTCCCGTTCGCCGACATGCCCAGCACGCCGCCCGCGCCATAGCGCCACACCGGCTGATGGGTCGCCAGGTCGAGGGCCACCGTCTGCCGATCGGTGGAGACGAACAGGTGCCCGTTGGTCAGCACCATCTGACGTTGGAGGTACTGGTCCGCCGTCTCCATCGGCCAGGACCACAGCAGGCTGCCGTCCGCCGCACTGCGCGCCTCGACGGCCCGGGTCTTCTGGTTGGAGGCGTAGACGACGCCGTTGCCGGCCACCGGCAGGTCCATGAACTGGCCCGCCGCCGTCCAGCGCGTGACGCCGCCCGCCAGGTCCACCACGCTCAGCTGGTTGTCGACCGCCTCGCCCGCTTTCGTGCCGCGATGGGTGACGACCGCGGCCGTCGACGCATCGATCAGCACCGGCGACTGGGACAACGGCGTGTTCAGCAGCAGGCGGGGGCCCTTGCCGGGCACGGCGATGTCGACCACGCGCGAGCCATCGCCCGTGCTGAAGCCGAGCAGATGGCCGCCGACATTGGCATAGACCGTGCTGCCCGAGACCGTCAGGCCCCAGCTGATGAAGCCGCCGTAGCCGAGCGGCGGGTTGTAGGCGGAGGTGCTCCAGCGCGGGGTCTTCAGATCGCTCAGGCCGCGTGCCGTCACGCTCCCGCCGCCGGCACCGGTGACGAACAGGTTGCCGGCGCCAAGCGTCCAGCCCTCCTCCGACGCGTCCGCCACGCCGGTCGCCTGGCCGACGACCGTCGCGTCCCCGCGCGCCACCACGGCCAGATCCGAGAGGAGTCCGTCCGCGGTCGCGCCGGAGAACAGCAGGCGATCTCCCAGGCCGAGCACCCGATCGGGCTTCATCGGCAGCGCGCCGCTCCAGACCGCCGTGCCGTCGGTCTCGTTCAGCACCGTGGCGCCGCTCAGCGGATTGGCATCCTCAAGCCGCCATCCCGCCAGCACGACCTGGCCGGCGCTCAGCAGCGGCGTGGGCGCGATGCTGGCGGCCACCGGCAGCAGGGCGCGGGTCCAGCGCCGCTTGATCTTCGTCGGGTCGACGGTCACCGCCACGCGCCCGTCGCGCGTCGCGGTACCGCCGGCACCCGTCCAATCGCCGGCGCCCGCGACCGCCTGCAGCGCGGGTCGGGTCGCCGGGTCCGCGGTCACCTCGACGCGGTAGCTGAAGCTCACCGTCTTGCGCTTGCCCGGCAAGGGCGCCAGGATGTCGCCCACCGGGTCCGTGCCGAGCTCGATGGTGCCGCTGTAGAGGCCCGGCTTCATCGCGTTCGAGAAGCCGACACTGAGCTGCCACCGGCCGTCGGCCTGCAGGTTGCGGTAGACGTGGTCGATCACCAGGGTCTTGCCATCCGACGGGTGCTCGGTCCAGCCCGGCCGGACCTCCTTCGGCATGTCATTGATCGGCGTCGCGTAGAGCGTGACCTCCGCGCAGGTGGTCCCGGGCTCGGCGCCGCAAGAGACGCTGGATTGGCTCAGCGCGAACATGTCGACCTGGTCGGGCTCGAAAGGATTCCCGCCGCAACCGGCCATCATCGCCGTCGCCATCATCGACGCCGCCACGGGCATGGCGCCGCCCCACGCGGCCCGCGGCCGCGATCGAATCCTTCGCATGGTCACTCCCTGACGTTGCATGACCCGTCAACGGATCGCGCGGGCGCGCGTCCGCTTCTTGTCGACGGGCGGCGCGCAGGCTAGCAGCACCTGCGCCACGGGACAACACGTTCCGACGGGGGTCAGGGATTGCCCCAAGCTTCATCGCGCGGGTTGCGGCGGCGAGGGCGACATGCGCCCATCACACGCGTGCGAGATCGGCCGCCAAGGCGTCCGTGGCGCGTCGGCGATCAGGCGCGCCGGCCGCCTCAGACCAGCGCGCGGCCGATCAGGATCTTCTGGACTTCCGAGGTGCCCTCGTAGATCTGCGTGACGCGGACGTCGCGGTAGATGCGCTCGACCGGGAAGTCGCTGACGTAGCCGTAGCCGCCGTGGATCTGGATCGCCGCGGAGCAGACCTTCTCCGCCATCTCGCTGGCGAAGAGCTTGGCCATCGCGGCCTCCTTCAGGCAGGGCAGGCCCGCGTCCTTCAACGACGCGGCATGCCAGATCAGCTGGCGCGCGGCCTCGATCTGCGTGGCCATGTCGGCCAGCTTGTGCTGCATGGCCTGGTGCTCGAAGATCGGCACGCCGAAGGCGACGCGCTCCTTGCTGTAGCGCAGCGCGGCCTCGAAGGCCGCGCGCGCCATGCCCACGGACTGCGACGCGATGCCGATGCGGCCGCCCTCCAGCCCCGACAGCGCGATCTTCAGGCCCTGCCCTTCCTCGCCCAGGCGATTGGCCACCGGGACGCGGCAGTTCTCGAAGAGGATCTGCGCCGTGTCGCTGGCGTGCTGCCCCATCTTGTCCTCGAGCCGCGCCACCACATAGCCCGGCGTGTTCGTCGGCACCAGGAAGGCGGAGATGCCCTTCTTGCCGGCCGCCTTGTCGGTCACCGCCATCACGATGGCGACGTCGCCGTTCTTGCCGCTGGTGATGAACTGCTTGACGCCGTTGAGCACGTACGCGTCGCCGTCCCGCACCGCCGTGGTCTTCAGGCCGCCGGCCTCGGAGCCCACATGCGGCTCGGTCAGGCAGAAGGCGCCCAGCATGTCGCCGCGCGCCAGCGGCTTGAGGAAGCGCTGCTTCTGGTCCTCGCTGGCGAAGGCCATCAGGATGCTGCACACCGGGCAGTTGTTGACGCTGACCACCGTGGAGGTCGCGCCGTCGCCGGCCGCGATCTCCTCCAGGATCAGCGCCAGCGACAGATAGTCCAGGCCCGCGCCGTCGTACTCGGTGGGCACGGCCACGCCGTAGCAGCCCAGCGCGGCCAGGCCCTTGAGCTCGGCGGCCGGGAACGCGTGGGACTTGTCCCAGGCCGCCGCCTTGGGCGCGATCTGGTCTTGCACGTAGGCGCGGATGGCGTCCTGGATGGCGCGATGGTCTTCGGAGAGCAGCATGGTCAGCTTCTGGCTTTGCAGCGGAGAGGGATCCGTGCGGGATCCCGGAACGTTGCCGGCGTTCGTGACGCCGGAAGGGATGGGATAGCGGAGCTCGGCCTGACGAAACGCGTCGAGATGATTCGATGCCCGCTGCCGGCGCGACCGCCTCCGCGGCCGTCACCGGGCGATCGGCCCGCCGTCTGACGCGGCGGGTCCCGATCGCTCACCAGGGCAGCGGCTTGCCGTCGTAATTGAAGAAGCCGCCGTTGTCGCCGGCCTTCAGGCCGTCCAGCGTGCCGCGCAGGCTGGCGGCGCTGGTCGCCACGTCGATGTCGGCCTCCTGGCCGCCCATGTCGGTCTTGACCCAGCCGGGATGCAGGCTGACGCAGATGGCGCGGCCGTCCAGCGTCAGCGCCACGTCCTTCATCACCGAGTTCACGGCCGCCTTCGACGCGCGGTACACCCAGCCCGCCGAGTTGGCGCGCAGCGTCAGCGAGCCCATCCGCGAGGACAGGATGCCGATGCGCGCGTCCGGCGCCAGCGCGTCCAGCAACTGCGGCAGGACCCGCATCGGACCGAGCACGTTGGTGTGCATCACGGCGTCGAAGTCGGCCGCGCTGGGCGGTTGCAGACCGATGGTCTTGGGACCGTAGAGCCCGGCCACGTACATGACGCGGTTGAACTGGAAGCCGTCCAGCTGCCAGGCCAGGCCGGCGATGCTGATCATGTCGGACACGTCCAGCTTGATCGCCGTCGCGCCCTGGGCGCGCAGCTTCTCCAGCGAGGCCTCGTCGCGCGCGGTGGCGACCACCGTGTCGCCGCGCTCGCGATGCTGCTTGACCAGCTCCAGGCCGATGCCGCGCGAGGCACCGATGATGAGGACTTGCGTCATCTGCTCTCGTTCCTCAGATCAGCTCGACGCCGACGGCGGTGGCTTCGCCGCCGCCGATGCACAGCGCCGCGACGCCGCGCTTGAGGCCGCGATGCTTGAGCGCGCCCAGCAGCGTGACGATGATGCGCGCGCCCGAGGCGCCGATCGGATGGCCCAGCGCCACGGCGCCGCCGTTGACGTTGACGATCTCGTGCGGCAGCTTGAACTCGGCCATCGCGGCCATGGTCACCGCGGCGAAGGCCTCGTTGACTTCCCACAGGTCGACGCTCTTGGCGTCCCAGTTGTTCTTCGCGAGCAGCTTCTGGATCGCGCCGACCGGGGCGGTCGTGAACCACTCCGGCGCGTTGGCGTGCACCGCCGTGCCGACGATGCGGGCGACCGGCTTGACGCCCAGCTTGTTGGCGGTGGACTCGCGCATCAGCACCATCGCGGCGGCGCCGTCGGAGATCGACGACGAGGTCGCGGCCGTGATCGAGCCGTCCTTCTTGAACGCGGGCTTGAGCGACGGGATCTTGTCCAGCTTGGCCTTGAAGGGCTGCTCGTCGCGCGAGATCACCGTGTCGCCGCTCTTGCCGGCGATGGTCACCGGGGCGATCTCCCAGGCGAAGCTCCCGTCCTCGTTGGCGCGCTTGCTGCGCTCGGTCGACGAGATCGCGAACTGGTCCTGCGCCTCACGCGTGAACGCGTACTTGTCGACGCACTGCTCGGCGAAGACGCCCATGGCCTTGCCGCGCTCGTAGGCGTCTTCCAGGCCGTCCAGCGCCATGTGGTCATACATCTGCGCGACGCCGTACTTCACGCCCTTGCGCGCGAACATCAGGTGCGGCGCGTTGGTCATGGATTCCATGCCGCCGGCCAACAGGATGTCGGCGCTCTCGGCCTTCAGCGTGTCGTGCGCGAACATGGTCGCGCGCATGCCGGCGCCGCACATCTTGGACAGCGTGACCGCGCCCACCGATTGCGGCAGGCCGGCCTTGAGCACCGCCTGGCGCGCCGGGGCCTGGCCCTGGCCGGCCATCAGGCAGTTGCCCATGAAGGCCTCGTTGATCGCGTCGGTCGGGATGCCGGCGCGCTCGACGGCGGCCTTGATCGCGACGGCGCCCAGTTCCCAGGCCGAGAGGCCGGCGAAGTCGCCCAGCAGGCCGCCGATCGGCGTGCGCGCGGCGGAGACGATGACGATGGAGTCGGACATGGGGTTCTCCTTCAATGAAGTCGTGGGGTCTCGTGTGAGGTCGGAAGCGAGGCCGTGATCGCGAGGGCGACGGGCCTCAATGGATGGGGAGCTCGCGATCCTGAGGCTCGGGCGGTTTCAGCGCGGGGACCGGATCGCGGACATGGAAGCGCTTGTGCGCGTCGTAGGGGAAGACGTCCTCGACGTGACCGGCCTGGATGCGCTGCTTGTGGCCCTGCCAGAAGGCCGGGTCGAGCAGGTCCGCGTGGTGCGCCATGAAGACGTCGCGCACGCCGGGATGGCCGAGCAGAAATGGGCCGAAGGTCTCCGGGAAGACGTCGTGCTTGCCGACCGGATACCAGACCTCGCCGGAGAGCTCGTCCTCCTCGTTGCGGGGCTCGGGCACCGCGCGGAAGTTGCAGTCGGTCAGGTACTCGATCTCGTCGTAGTCGTAGAACACGACCTTGCCATGACGCGTCACGCCGAAGTTCTTCCACAGCATGTCGCCCGGGAAGATGTTGGCCGCCACCAGGTCCTTGATCGCGTTGCCGTACTCGACCACCGCATGCGCCACCTGCGCCGGCGACGCCTCCTGCAGGTAGATGTTGAGCGGCACCATGCGGCGCTCGATGTACAGATGCTTGATGACCAGGTCGTCGCCGTTCTCCTCCAGCAGCGAGGGGCAGAAGTGACGCAGCTCGGCGATCAGCTCCTCCTCGAAGCGGTGACGGGGGAAGGCGACCTGGGTGTACTCCAGCGTGTCGGCCATGCGGCCGACGCGGTCGTGCTGCTTCACCAGCAGGTACTTGGACTGGATCTGCTCGCGCGAGGTGTCCTTCTGCGGCGGATAGAAATCCTTGATGACCTTGAAGACGAAGGGATAGGACGGGAGGTCGAAGACCAGCATCACCATGCCCTTGATGCCGGGCGCGATGCGGAACTTGTCGCTGCTGTGGCGCAGGTGGTTGAGGAAGTCCCGGTAGAAGAGATTCTTGCCCTGCTTCTGCAGGCCCAGCGCCGAGTAGATCTCCGAGCGCGGTTTGCGCGGCATCAGCGAGCGCAGGAACTGCACGTAGGCGCTGGGCACCTCCATCTCGACCAGGAAGTAGGCCCGCGCGAAGCTGAACAGCATCAGCAGGTCGTCCTCGCCGAAGAGCGCGGCGTCGATGAACAGCTGGCCGGGGGCCTTGGCCGGCGGCGCGTTGTTGTCGAGGACGGGGGCTTCCTTGTGCAGGATGGGCAGCGCGAACGGCGTCTCGGTGAAGCCGTTGATGATCTTGCCGACGATGTAGGCGCCCTTGTTCCGGAAGAACAGCGAGGACAGCACCTGCACCTGGAAGTTGGTGCGCCAGCGGAAAGAACCCAGCTCCGCGCCGATGGCTTCCAGCACCTTGTCCACGTCGCGCTGCAGGTCCTCGAACTCCAGCGCCAGCTGGAAGTTCCAGACGATGCGCATCAGCGTGTCGCGCAGCGTGTCCTGCGAGGGGTAGTAGCAGCGGTAGGTGGGCTGGGCGGCGGGCTCGTCGTTCTCGATGAACTCGGTCGAGATGGCCGGCCGCACGAAGATGAAATCGTTGTGGAAGTAGCTGTGGTGCAGGATGCGCGTCGTGACCGAATTGAAGAAGGTCTCGGCGAGCTCCGGCCGCAGGTGCCGGGTCAGCAGCCCGATGTAGTGCAGCTTGACCTGCTGCCAGACCTCGGTCGGCAGTTCGCTGGTCTTGTAGCGCTGCTCCAGCAGCGCGACCGCCTCGTCCACGCGCAGGTCGTAGAACTCGATGCGCTCGCGCTGGGCGCGCTGCTGGCCGTGCCAGTCGGCGCGCTCGAAGCGCTGCTTGGCGGTGGCCGAGGCGGCGCGGAACAGGCGGTAATGCTTGTCGAAACCCTCCAGCATGGCCTGCGCGATCTCGAACGCGCGGGGATCGTTGAGCTCGTGGGGGAACATCGCGGCCGCCGTTCCGGTGCGGGGGCTCAGCCGCCCTTGGCCGCCTCGTAGCGGCGGTGCAGCGCCTCCAGGGCGCGGCGGTAGGCGGGGCCCACGTCGTCATGACCGGAGGCGGTGACGCTCAGGTCCTTCAGCAGGCCGTTGTGCAGGCCGTAGACCCAGCCGTGCACGGCGACCGACTGGCCGCGCGCCCAGGCGTCCTGGACCACCGTCGTCTGGCAGGCGTTGCGGGCCTGCTCCAGCACGTTGAGCTCGCACAGCGCGTTGACGCGCTGGTCCGCCGGGAGCTGGTCCAGCCAGTCCTGATGGTGGTTGCGCACGTCCTGGACGTGGCGCAGCCAGTTGTCGACCAGCCCGACCCGCGAGTCCTCCAGCGCGGCGCGCACGCCGCCGCAGTTGCTGTGGCCCACGATGATGATGTGGCGCACCTGCAGCTGGTCCACCGCGAACTGCATGACGGACAGGCAGTTCAGGTCGGAATGGACGACGACGTTGGCGACGTTGCGGTGGACGAAGAGCTCACCCGGGAGCAGGTCCACCAGCTCGTTGGCGGGAACCCGGCTGTCGGCGCAGCCGATCCACAGGTATTGCGGGGTCTGCTGCTTCAGCAGGCGCGAGAAGAAACCGGGGGACTCTTGCTCAGTCTCCGCGGCCCAGCGCTTGTTGTTGTCCAGCAGGTCTTGCAGTTCGTTCGTGCTCATGGGGTGGCATTGTCGCGGCTGACGGGCGACACGTGCAGGTCGCCGGTCTTTCCCAGGGACGAAAGGATCACATCGTCTCGGCGAAGAGCTCCCGGCCGATCAGCATGCGGCGGATTTCCGACGTGCCCGCGCCGATTTCGTAGAGCTTCGCGTCACGCCACAGGCGACCCAGCGGGTACTCGTTGATGTAGCCGTTGCCGCCGAAGATCTGGATGCCTTCGCCGGCCATCCAGGTGGCCTTCTCGGCGCACCACAGGATCACCGAGGCGCAGTCCTTGCGCACCTGGCGCACGTGCGCGCCGTCCATCGCGTCCAGGTTCTTGCCCACCGTGTAGCAGAAGGCCCGGGCGGCCTGCAGCACCGTGTACATGTCGGCGACCTTGCCCTGGATCAGCTGGAATTCGCCGATGGACTGGCCGAACTGCTTGCGGTCGTGGATGTAGGGGACGACGTTGTCCATCACCGACTGCATGATCCCGATCGGACCGGCGGCCAGCACGGCGCGCTCGTAGTCCAGGCCCGACATCAGCACCTTCGTGCCGCCGCCGACGGTGCCGAGAATGTTCTCGGCCGGGACCTCGACGTCCTGGAACACCAGCTCGCCGGTGTGGCTGCCGCGCATGCCCAGCTTGTCCAGCTTCTGCGCGATCGAGAAGCCCTTCATGCCCTTCTCGATCAGGAAGGCGGTCATGCCGCGGGCGCCGAGCTCGGGTTCGGTCTTGGCGTAGACGACCAGCGTGTCCGCGTCGGGACCGTTGGTGATCCACATCTTGTTGCCGTTGAGGACGTAGTAGCCGCCCTTGTCCTCGGCCCGCAGCTTCATCGAGACCACGTCCGAGCCGGCGCCCGGCTCGCTCATGGCCAGCGCGCCGACGTGCTCGCCGCTGATCAGCTTGGGCAGGTACTTCTGCTTCTGCGCGGCGGAGCCGTTGCGCTTGATCTGGTTGACGCACAGGTTGCTGTGGGCGCCGTAGCTCAGGCCCACGGAGGCGCTGGCGCGGCTGATCTCTTCCATGGCCACCATGTGGGCCAGGTAGCCCATGTTGGCGCCGCCGTACTCCTCGGGCACGGTGATGCCCAGCACGCCCAGGTCGCCCATCTTGCGCCACAGGTCCATGGGGAACTGGTCGCTGCGGTCGATCTCCGCGGCTCGGGGGGCGATCTCGGCTTGGGCGAACTCGCGCACCGCGTCACGCAGCGCGTCGATGTCCTCGCCGAGGTGGAAGTTCAGACCGGGCAGGCTCATGGGATGTCTCCTCGACCACCTCCTCGGCGCGTCTGCGCGCGCCGTCGGGATGATTCGTCTTACGTTTACGTAAACGTCAACTACAGGTCGCGGACTATACCGCGTCAACTGCCGGGGCGGGCCCTTGCAGAAGTACGTAAGCACAGTCCCGCAAGCGCGGGACGCCCGGTGGGGCGTCCTTTGGATTGCGGATGACCGGCTCGGGCCGGACTCCTATGGTCCCGACCCGATGGCCGCGCCCGCGCGCCACGAGGAGGAAGCCATGCCCCCTGGCAGCGATGTCCCGCCCGCCCCGTCGATCGTCTGGCGGCTGTTCCTGTTTCTTCTTCAGTTCATCCCCGTGGTGGGCAAGCCGACGGTGGATCTGCTGACCAAGGACGCGGACCTGCGTTCGCGTCTTGGCGCCATCGTGGCGACGGTGGTGTTCCTGGCCGTGATCTATCCCTTCGCCCTGCTGCTGGCGGTGACGACGGCGATGCAGTCCGACTGGATGCCGGAGCGGCTGCGCCAGCGCGTGGCGCTCGAGGTGCGGCACGCCTTCGGCACGGACGAGCTGGCGCGCTCGCTGAACAAGAGCCTGGACTACTACCAGGTGGTGCAGTTCCATGGCGACATCGAGAAGTCCACCAACGTCCACATCAGCGTCAAGCCGTACCAGGAGATCTCGATCCAGCCGCTCGCGGTGCGGCTGTCGGCCGCCGATCCCCGCTCCTGCGACTACCCCGACCCGGAGATCCTTCGCAAGCACGACGTGCTGGAGGTGCTGGCCAACAACGTGGTGGTGCGGGGGATGCGGCAGCGCGACGACCCGCAATCGCGGCAGAAGGTCACCGCGGAACAGTGGGGAAAGATCGTCGCCGCGGGCCAGCAGGAGGAGGACGTCGAGCTGAGCATCGGGCTCGCGAACCGGATCGCCGACAAGGGCAATCCGCTGCACGCGCTGCACGACTGCGAGGGGCTGGTGGCCGACGTGGTCCTGGGGGTCGTGGTGCTGAAGGATTCGACGACTCCGATGCCGGCACCGGGCGCCACCACGACGGTGGCGGCGGCGGGAGCGCAGCCATGAGGCGCGCGACGCCCGGGGGCGCGCGGTCGATGCGCCTGCTCGCGGTGATCGGATGGGCGATGCTGGGCGGTGGCGCGCATGCGCAGGTCGTGCAGCACCGCGACGCGCCGACCCTGCCCGTCGAGCTGTTCGAGTTCCCCGGCAACCGCGTCAAGGTCTGGGTGGAGGCGACCGGCTCCCTCAAGACCACCGACATGCGGCCCGACGAAGGGGTGTCGATCCAGGACGCGCTCAAGCAGCTGCCCGCGATCGCGGATCTGGGCCGCAGGGAGCTGCTGCTGGTGAGCGGGGGCCGGGCGGGCAGCCGCACCGATCTGCCGGACGGTCTGCTGAAGTCCAACGGCCGGCTGTCGTCGTCCACCAACCTGACGAAGCTCCGCGGCAGCCCGGCGGAGGACTGCGCGTTGCGCCGGGCCGACCGCTATCGGCTGTCGGGCCTGCTGTGCGTGCGCAAGGACAGCGGGGCGGTCTCCATCGGGAAGGTGACGGCCGACATCGCCGGTCTGGCCGCCTGCGAGCACGCCATCCAGTCCGGCCCGCTGCTGGTGGAGGAAGGCAAGCCCGCGGTCTGCGATCGCGACCCCAGCGAGGTCCGCTCCACCTACAGCGTCTTCTGCACCCGGGCGGACGGCACGCTGGCCGTGGCGGTCGCGCGCAAGCCCGTGGCCATCGACGAGCTGGCGAAATGGCTGGCCGAGCCCCGCCCCGCAGGCGCCGACTGCCAGTCCGCGATGGCCCTGAACGTCGGCAAGGCCAGCGGCGCCGTGTACACGGGGCCCAAGTCCTTCCAGGTCGTCGCCAGAAAGCCGCGCTACAGCGGTCCGGGCACGGTGTCCGTGCCCTCCTTCGTCGTGATCCAGCCCTTGGGCAACTGAATCAGAGGAAGCGCTCGAGCAGCTTCCTCGAGTGCCGGTCCAGCCCGAAGCGGTCCGGCACCAGGAAGTGCAGGCCGTGGCTGCTCTGGATCAGCAGCCGGCCGTCGCCGATCCGCCGGATGTCCTCCTCGCTCTTGAGGATGAAGCTGGTAGGACCGCGGTCGGTCTCGACCGTCCATTGCGAGGGCGTGGAGAAGGTCGACACCGACAGCAGCTTGAGCACCGCGGGCGTCATCTCGCGATGGGCGAGTTCCTCGCCCAGCAGCGCGCGCTGCGCCTCCGGCAGATCGGTGATGCGGTCGATCCAGGCGATCTCGTGCCCGTCCGTGCCGACGATGGAGATGCCTTCGTCCGGCGCGCTCAGCGGATGCGCGCGGACCGCGCTGACGTTCTCATGGGTCAGGCCTTGCGCGTCGACCAGCACCAGCCGGCCGAAGGCGTTGCGCGCGAGGGAATGGATGTTGCTCATGCGGAAACCTCGGCGCGATCAGGCCTGCGTGGCCGTGTGGACATTGACGTTGGGCGCGACCACGACGACGCTGTCCTGCTCCTCGGCATCGACGCGGCGGGCCTGCGCCTCCCACAAGCGCCAGTAGGCGCCCTGCTTGGCGATCAGCTCGTCGTGCGGGCCGACCTCGACCACCTCGCCGCGGTCCATCACCACCAGGCGGTCGGCCTTGCGGAGCGTGGACAGGCGGTGGGCGATCGCGATGGTCGTGCGGCCGCGCACCAGGTTGTCCAGCGCCTTCTGGATCTCCTTCTCGGTCTCGGTGTCCACCGCCGAGGTGGCCTCGTCCATGATCAGGATGCGCGGGTCGATCAGCAGCGCGCGGGCGATCGAGATCCGCTGGCGCTCGCCGCCGGACAGGCCCTGGCCGCGCTCGCCCACCAGCGAGTCATAGCCCTGCGGCAGCCGCAGGATGAATTCATGCGCGTGCGCGGCGCGGGCCGCGGCGACGATTTCCTCGCGCGTCGCCTCGGGCTTGCCGTAGGCGATGTTCTCCGCGATCGTCCCGAAGAACAGGAAGGGCTCCTGCAGCACCAGGCCGATGTGGCGGCGGTAGTCCGACAGCTTGAAGCGGCGCAGGTCCACGCCGTCCAGCTTGATCGAACCCTCGGTCACGTCGTAGAAGCGGCAGATCAGGTTGACCATCGTGCTCTTGCCCGAGCCGCTGTGGCCGACCAGGCCGATCATCTCGCCCGGCTTGATCTCCAGGTTCAGATCGCGGATCACCGTCCGGTTCCCGTAACGGAAGCCGATGTCCTGCAGCGACAGGCCGCCCTCGACCTTGGCCAGCGTCACCGGCTGCGCCGGTTCCGGCACATTGGAGTGGTGGTCCAGGATGTCGAAGATGCGCTTGGCGCCGGAGGCGGCCTTCTGCGTCACCGACACGATGCGGCTCATCGAATCCAGCCGGCCGTAGAAGCGGCCGATGTAGGCGAGGAAGGCGGTCAGCGTACCGACCGTGATCTGCGAGTGCGCGATCAGCCAGATGCCGAAGGCCCAGACGACCAGCAGGCCGATCTCGGTCAGCAGCGAGACGCTGGGCGTGAACAGGCTCCAGGTCTTGTTCAGGCGGTCATTGACGACCAGGTTGTGCTTGTTGGCGGTGCGGAAGCGCTCGGCCTCGCGGCGCTCCTGGGCGAAGGCCTTCACCACGCGGATGCCGGGGATGGTGTCGGCCAGCACCGAGGTGACCTCGCCCCAGACGCGGTCGATCTTCTCGAAGCCGGTGCGCAGCTTGTCGCGCACCAGGTGGATCAGCCAGGCGATGAAGGGCAGCGGCACCAGCGTCGCCAGCGCCAGCCAGGCGTTGTTGGAGAACAGGATCACCGTGATCATCAGCAGCATCAGGCAATCGGTGATGAAGTCCAGCGCGTGCAGCGACAGGAAGACGCTGATGCGGTCGGTCTCCGAGCCGATGCGGCTCATCAGGTCGCCGGTGCGCTTGGAGCCGAAGTACTCCAGCGACAGGCCCAGCAGGTGATCGAAGGTCGCGGTGCGCAGGTCCGCGGCGATGCGTTCCGAGACCAGCGCCAGGATGTAGGTCTTGGCCCAGCCCAGGATCCAGGACACCAGCGCCGCGCCCAGCAGGCCGCTCAGGTAGAGCACCACCAGGCCGGTGTCGATCTGCTGCCCCTGCTGGAAGGGGATCAGCACCTTGTCCATCAGCGGCATGGTCAGGTAGGGCGAGACCAGGGTCGCGCCGGTCGCGCCCAGCATCAGCAGGAAGCCCAGCAACAACTGACCCTTGTAGGGCCCGGCGAAGCGCCACAGGCGCAGCAGCACCCAGGTCGACGGGGGGGTGTGCAGCTCGCGGGCGCAGCTCGGGCACTCCTCGCTGTCCTCGGGCAGCACGGCCTGGCAGCTGGGGCACAGCTCGGGCTCGGCCTCCTGGTCGTGCGCCGCCTCGTCGCGGCGGTTGAAGGCGTCCTGGAAGCGCTGCGCCTGCAGGTTGGCCTTCATCGTGAAGCGCCACTGGGCCAGCCGGCCCGAGGCGTTCACCAGTTCCAGCAGGCCCAGGCCGGCGTGGTCGGAGAGCGCCAGGCGCAGGTCCGGGGACAGGGGCCATTCCTGGAATTCCGCGTCATCCGCGGTCCGGGCACCGGCGTTGCCGGCAGGTCCCCAGGCCAGGAGGCGCTGGTCGGTGAGTTGCAGAGCGCCCGCGCGGAAGCGCAACTGGGTGTCAAGGTCAACCTCCAGCGTCGCCCGGACGTTCTCGCCACGCCGATGGCGTGATTCGAAGGCCTCGGCGGCCGACCCGGCCGGAACTGGCGAAACAGGATGTTGATGCTGCATGCGTGATTCTTCTGGCGATGTTTCGCCGGATTTTCTCTTAAGCGCACAATTGTGCTTCGCTTCAAACTCCGGTAGCCGCCCCCGGCCGGTCCCCACTACGTCCCCTCCCCCCATGAGCCGACACGACGACATCAAGCTCCTGCGCATCAACTACCTGCGCGGCCCCAACATGTGGACCTACCGGCCGGTGCTGGAAACCTGGCTCGACCTGGGAGGTCTGGAGGAACACCCGTCCAACCTGCTGCCCGGCTTCACCGACCGCCTGTGCGCCCGGCTCCCGGCGCTGGTGGAGCACCACTGCGGCGTCGGCGAGCGCGGCGGCTTCCTGCAGCGCCTGACCGAGGGCACCTGGATGGGCCATGTGCTGGAGCACATCGTCATCGAGCTGCTCAACCTGGCGGGCATGCCCACCGGCTTCGGCCAGACGCGCTCGACCTCGCAGCACGGCGTGTACCGGATGGTGTTCCGGGCCCGTGACGAGCAGGTCGCCCGCTGCGCGCTGGAACAGGGCCATGCGTTGCTGATGGCCACCATCAACGGCGACGACTTCAACGTCGACGCCGCCGTCGAGGCGATCCGCGACAAGCTGGACGACTGCTACCTCGGCCCGTCGACCGCCGCCATCGTCGCCGCGGCCACCGACCGCCGCATCCCCCACATCCGCCTGAACGACGGCAACCTGGTGCAGCTGGGCTACGGCGCGCGCCAGCGCCGCATCTGGACGGCCGAGACCGACATGACCAGCGCGATCGCCGAGGGCATCGCGCGCGACAAGGACCTGACCAAGGACCTGCTGAAGGCCGTGGGCGTCCCGGTCCCCGCCGGCCAGGCCGTGAAGACCGCCGCCGAGGCCTGGGACGTCGCCCAGGACCTGGGCCTGCCGGTCGTGGTCAAGCCCTCCGACGGCAACCATGGTCGCGGCGTCACGCTGGACCTGCGCCAGCAGGCCGACATCGAGGCCGCCTTCCACCTGGCCGACAAGGAAGGCTCGGAAGTCCTGGTCGAGAGCTACATCCCCGGCATGGAGCACCGCCTGCTGGTGGTCGGCGGCCAGGTCGTGGCGGCCGCGCGCGGCGAGGAAGCCTGGATCACCGGCGACGGGGTCCACAGCGTGGTGCAGTTGGTCGACCTGCAGATCAACACCGATCCGCGCCGCGGCACGACCGAGGACTTCCCGCTCAACCGCATCGACATCCGCGACGACCCGGTCGTGCTGCTGGACCTGCAACGCCAGGGCCTGTCCGGTGAGGGCGTCCCCGAGGCGGGCCGCCGCGTGCTGATCCAGCGCAACGGCAACGTCGCCATCGACTGCACCGCGCAGATCCATCCGGAAGTGGCGCACGCGGTCTCGCTGGCGGTGCGCACCGTCGGCCTGGACATCGCCGGCGTGGACCTGGTGTGCAGCGACATCGCCCGCCCCTTGTCCGAGACCGGCGGCGCGATCGTCGAGGTCAACGCGGGCCCGGGCCTGCTGATGCACCTGAAGCCCGCCGAGGGCATGCCCCAGCCGGTGGGTCAGGCCATCATCGACCACCTCTTCGCCGAGGACGAGAACGGCCGCATCCCCATCGTGGGCGTGTCGGGCTCGCGCGGCACGGCGCAGATCGCGCGCCTGGTCGGCTGGCTGCTGCACCTGAACGGCCGCCACGTCGGCCTGGCCTGCGGCGACGGCCTCTTCCTGGGCACCCGCCGCGTGGAGCGCAAGCCCAGCGCGACCTGGGCCGCCAGCCACCGCCTGCTGATGAACCGCGCGGTCGACGCGATCGTGGTCGAGAACGGCGCCGGCGTGATCCTGGGCGACGGCCTGGCCTACGACCGCTGCCAGGTCGGCCTGGTGACCGACTCCGGCCGCGTGCCGGAGCTCGACGCGCACGACATCCAGACCGAGGACCAGCTCTTCAAGGTGTTGCGCACCCAGGTCGACGTCGTGCTGTCGGACGGCGCGGCCGTGCTGAACGCCGACGACGCCAAGCTGGTCGAGATGGCCCCGCTGTCCGACGGCGAGGTCATCTTCTACGCGGTCGAGGCCGCCAACGCCGCGCTGAGCGAGCACCGCGGCAAGGAAGGCCGCGGCGTCTTCCTGCGTGGCGGCGCGGCCGTGCTGGCGCAAGGCAGCGCCGAGACCTCGGGCGCCAACGTCGAGTCGCTGCGCAAGCGCTTCCAGGCCGCGGGCCAGGAGATCTCCAGCGAGTCCGTGCTCGCCGCCGTGGCCACGGCCTGGGCGATGGGCATCTCCCCGGAGCTGATCTCGGCCGGCCTGGACACCTTCGTGCCGGAGCTGCCGCAGTGAGCTCGCGCTGAGCGAGCCGCCGCCCTCTCTTCGTCCCCGTCATCACAAGAACATTCGAATCGGAAGACCTCAGATGGAAGTCTCTCGCACCCGGGCCCTGCGCGGCCCCAACATGTGGAGCCGCCACACCGCCATCGAGGCGGTGGTGCATTGCGGCGAGGCTGAACGCGCGCTCGCCGACATGGCCGGCTTCGAGGCCCGCCTGCGCGAGCGCTTCCCCGGCATCGGCCCGCTGAGGCCGGCCAGCAGCCAGAAGACGCCGATCTCGCTGGCGCATGTGCTGGAGCAGGCCGCGCTGGCGCTGCAGGCGCAGGCCGGCTGCCCGGTGACCTTCAGCCACACGCATGCGACGTCCGAGGAAGGCACGTTCCAGGTCGTCGTCGAGTACAGCGAAGAGGACGTCGGCCGGGCTGCCTTCGACAAGGCGGTCGAGCTGATCGCCGCCGCGCAGAGCGGCGCCTCGTTCGACGCCGATGCCGCCGTCAAGGCGCTGCGCGAGACCGACGAGGACATCCGCCTCGGCCCCTCGACTGGATCCATCGTCGACGCCGCTTGCAAGCGCGGCATCCCCTTCCGCCGCCTGACGCAGGGCTCGCTCGTCCAGCTGGGCTGGGGCGTAAAGCAGCGCCGCATCTGGGCCGCCGAGGTGGACGCCACCAGCGCGGTGTCGGAATCGATCGCGCAGGACAAGGACCTGTCCAAGCGCCTGCTGCAGTCGGCCGGCGTGCCGGTGCCCATCGGCGCCCCGGTCGAGTCCGTCGAGGAAGCCTGGACACTGGCGCAGGAGATCGGCCTTCCGGTGGTGGTCAAGCCGCTGGACGGCAACCAGGGCAAGGGCGTGACGGTCAACGTCGCCAGCCGCGAGCACATGGAGATGGCCTACAAGGCCGCCGAGGACATCGGCACCGTGATGGTCGAGAAGTTCCTGCCCGGCAGCGACTACCGCCTGCTGGTGGTCGGCGACAAGCTGGTCGCGGCCGCGCGCCGTGACCCGCCCAACGTCATCGGCGACGGCGCGCACACGGTGCGCCAGCTGGTCAACAAGGTCAACGAGGACCCGCGCCGCGGCGACGGTCACGCGACCTCGCTGACCAAGATCCGCCTGGACGACATCGCCATCGCGCGCCTGGACCTGCAAGGCCTGACCCCCGAGTCGGTGCCCGAGAAGGGTCGCCGCGTGATCCTGCGCAACAACGCCAACCTGTCGACCGGCGGCACCGCCACGGACGTCACCGACGACGTGCATCCGGAAGTCGCGGCCCGCGCGATCGCGGCGGCCACGGTGGTGGGGCTGCATGTCTGCGGCGTCGACGTGGTGGCCGAGAGCGTGCTGCGTCCGCTGGAAGAGCAGAGCGGCGGCATCGTCGAGGTCAACGCCGCGCCCGGTCTGCGCATGCACCTGAGCCCGTCCTACGGCAAGGGCCGCGACGTGGGCGAGGCCATCATCTCCAGCCTCTACGGCCATGGCCACGGCGCGCATGGCGGCCGCGGCGGCGACGACGGCCGCATCCCCATCGTGGCGGTGACCGGCACCAACGGCAAGACGACGACCTCGCGCCTGGTGGCGCACATGTTCGCGACGCAGGGCCTGCGCGTGGGCATGACCAACACCGACGGCGTCTACGTCGACGGCCGCCAGACCGACAGCGGCGACTGCTCGGGCCCCAAGAGCGCCCGCAACGTGCTGATGCACCCGGACGTCGAGGCGGCGGTCTTCGAGACCGCCCGCGGCGGCGTGCTGCGCGAGGGTCTGGGCTTCGACCGCTGCCAGGTGGCGGTGGTGACCAACCTGGGCGAGGGCGACCACCTGGGCATGAACTTCCTCAACACCGTCGAGGAACTGGCCCTGGTCAAGCGCGTGATCGTGCAGAACGTGGCGCCGAACGGCTACGCGGTGCTGAACGCCGCCGATCCGGTGGTGGCCAAGATGGCCGAGGTCTGCCCCGGCCAGGTGATCTTCTTCGCCAGCGACCGTCATCACCCGCTGATGGCCACGCATCGCGCGCAGGGCAAGCGCTGCGTCTACGTGGACGGCGACGCGCTGGTCGCGGCGCAGGGCGCGTGGCGCGAGTCGATCCCGCTGCGCGACATCCCCTTCACCCGCGGCGGCGCGATCCCGTTCCAGAACGAGAACGCGATGGCGGCGGTGGCCGCGGCCTGGGGCGTCGGTCTGGACTGGGACACCATCCGCCGCGGTCTGGCCAGCTTCATGAGCGACTCGGACAGCGTGCCGGGCCGCTTCAACGTGATGGACTATCGCGGTGCGACGGTCATCGCCGACTACGGCCACAACGGCGACGCGATGCGCGCGCTGGTGCAGGCGGTTCAGGCGCTGCCGGCCAACAAGCGCTCGGTGGTGATCTCCGGCGCCGGCGACCGGCGCGACGAGGACATCCGCGTGCAGACGCAGATCCTGGGCGAGGCCTTCGACGAGGCCATCCTGTTCCAGGACGCCTGCCAGCGCGGCCGCGAGGACGGCGAGGTCCTGGCGCTGCTGCAGCAGGGCCTCAAGGGCGCGACGCGGACCAAGCACATCGAGGAGATCCGCGGCGAGTTCGTCGCGATCGACCGTGCGCTGGAGCGTCTGCAGCCGGGCGACCTGTGCCTGGTCCTGGTCGACCAGGTCGAGGAGGCGCTGGCCCACCTGAACCAGCGCATCCAAGAAGCCTGATGTCGGCGGGCCTCAACGGCGGACCGCCCACGCGCGCCGGCGGCGACGCCGGCCCGCAGTCCCAGCCCCCCGAGCGCACCGTGCGCAGCTTCTTCCGCCAGTGGCGGCATTGGCCGGCGCACTGGTGGAACGGACTGACCGTCGCCGTCGGGGTGCTGCTGGTGCAGGTGGTGGTATCGCACCTGGCCCCGGCGGGCTACGAGCACATCGCGTCGCAACTGGCGATGGCCTGCGCCATCTGCGCCAGCCTGGCGGATCTGCCCGGCGTGGTCACACGCAATCGCAACCGTGTCATCACCGGCGGCGTCATGGCGCTGCTGGCGGTGGGCGCGGTCGCGGTGCTGCATCCCTATCGACCCGTGATGGGCCTGCTGGTGGCGGCGCTGGCCTTCGGCGGCGCCATGCTGCTGAGCTGGGGGCTGCGCGCGGGGCCGGTGTCCTTCGCGCCTATCCTCGCGCTGGTGTTCGCGCTGGCATGGCCGCCGCAGCCGCTGTTCGTCGTGATGGCGAGCGGCACCGCCGGCGTGCTCCTCTATCTGCTGTGGAGCCTGCTGAGCAGCGCCGTGCTGCAGCAGCGCTACCGGCGCCTGTCGCTCGCCGAGGCGCTGCGCGGCCTGGCGCAGTTGCTCGGCGCGCGCGCCGAGCTGTTGGGAACGGGCGGCGCCGCGCACGCGATGAAGGACTGGCTGGGCAACGAGGCCCAGCTGGCGGAGATGCTGCAGACCGCGCGCGATCAGCTGTTCCCGCATGCGGAGCAGGATCCGCGCAGCGCCGCGGTGCTGCTGCATGTCGTGGAGCTGCGGGACCTGATGCTCGCCAGCCGGCTGGATCTGGAGCTGCTGGGCGAGGACCCGGTCGGGCAGCGCATGCGGGCGGCCCTGGTCGGCCGGTTGAAGGCGCTGGCGGCGTTGCTCGAGGAGTACCGCAACGCGGTGCTGGACGAGCGGGCGCCGTCGTCGCACGGGGTGCCGGTGATCGAGTGGGAGGCGCTCTCGCCGCAGGATCCACGCCGCCGCCTGCAGCTGGTGCTGCAGGATCGGCTGTCGCATCTGGACGGGGAAGTGCTGGCCATCGGCCGCGCGCTCGACGGCTCTCACCCGCTGCCGGCGATGGCGCTCGATCCCCGGCAGCTTCAGCACTTCGTGACCCCGGAAGGCTGGCCGATGGGGCTGCTCAAGGCGCAGCTGCACCTGGACTCGCCGGTGCTGCGGCACGCGCTGCGCAGCGCGTTGGCGCTGTCGGCGGCCTATTACATCGCCCTCACGCTCCCGTGGGCCTCGCATCCGCACTGGCTGGTGCTGTCGGTGGCGGTGGTGCTGCGCGGCACCCTGGACCAGACCCTGGAGCGCCGCAACATGCGGGTGCTGGGGACGGCGATCGGCTGCGGGCTGATGGTCGCGATCGCGCAGATCCACAACCTGACGGTGACGCTCATCGTGCTGCAGATCGCCGTGGGCATCGCGCACGCCTTCGTCACGCGCCGCTATCTGATCACCGCGATCGCGGCGACCGTGATGGCCCTGCTGCAGTCGCATCTGGCGGATCCGTCGCATGCGATGGCCATCTCCGAGCGGCTGGCCGACACGGTGTTCGGCGCGGCGCTGGCCTGGGCCTTCAGCTATGTGCTGCCGGCGTGGGAGCGGCGGAACCTGCCGCGCGCCTTGAAGCGCGCGCGCGGCGCCTTGCAGCAGTACGCGATGCAGGCGATGACGGCGGCGATGACACCGGCCGGGGCGCTCGCGCAGCGCATGGCGCGCCGGCAGGCCTATGACGCGCTGGCGGCGCTGTCCGCCGCGATCCAGCGCAGCGCCGCCGAGCCGCGCCGCGTACGGCCGCCGCTGCAGGAGCTGCTGACCATGCTCGACCACGGTTATCGCCTGATGGCGCACCTGTCGATGATGCGGCAGAGCTTGCTGCGCCGTTCGCAGGATCTGGTCGGCGACACCATCGAGGAACTGCCGGAAGCGGCGAAGCGGCTTCAGCGCGCGCTCGCGGGCAAGGAGCCCGTGCCGCACGCGGTGCAGGCGCTGCAGGACTGGAGCCTGCTGCCCGAGGTGGGTCCCTTGGAGGATCTGCGGCCCTGGATGCGTCGACGCATGCAGGTCAGCCTGGACGATGCGGCGCGCGCCGGCCAAGCCGCCGAGGCCGCGCTCGAGGCCATGTCCGCGCCGCCCGACACGGATCCGACCGCGTCACGCTTGAGCTGATCCGTGAGACGCCACGAAGCCCCTCGCCCATGAAGTGGGAGAGGGGTTGGGGGTGAGGGCCGTGGCACACCAGAGCCTGGCTGTTCACCGGCCTGCGATTGACGCTCCGCGGCCTGCGACGGCCCTCACCCCCCGCCCTCTCCCGCGTTGCGGGCGAGGGAGCCGCGAGCGCCCTGGCGGCTCAACGCGGCACTCTGCTCAGGAGAGCTTGACCTCGATCTTCCGCGGCTGCGCATGAGCGGCCTTGGCGATCCGCACGCGCAGCACGCCCTGCGTCAGCTCAGCCGACACGGAATTCGCGTCGAGCTCCTTGCTCAACGTGAACACCCGGCGGTAGTGCTGCCGCGACACCTCGACATGACCGGCCTTCAGACCCTCGGGCAGGTCCAACTGCATGTCGGCCTCGACGATCAGCCGATCGCCATCGACGCGCAGATGCAGTTGCTCGCGCGGCACGCCGGGCAGGTCGGCGAACAAGGTGATGCCTTGCGCGTCCTCGACGATGTCGACGGCGGGCTGGATGGCGAAGTCATCGCGCCGGCGGGCGGTCTGGGCGGCGGTGTCCGGAGAAGAGGAATGAACGGCGGAGTTGCTCATGATGTGATCTCGTCGCGAATGGGGCTGGTCGTTGCGTGTCGTGCCGGCTGGTACCGAAGGGTGCCGACTCAATGGATGTCGATGCGGCGCGGCTGGGGCGTCGGCTTGCGCTTCACGGTGACGCGCAGCACGCCGTCGCGATAGGACGCCGAGACCTGTTCCGGATCGATGTCGTCGGGCAGGTTGACCGCGCGGCGGAACTTGCCGGCGAAGCGTTCGCGCTGATGAACGATGCGCTTCTCGGCGGGCGGGGCGGCGGCCGTTTCGGCCTCGCCCTCCACCCGGGCCTCGACCTTGGGGATCAGCGCCGACACGCGCTCGCCGGAGAGGCTCAGCACGCCGCGATCCAGATCGACGGCGATGCTCGCCGGATCGAGCCCGGGGGCGAAGGCGTAGACCTCGACGGCCTCGTCGGACAGGCCGACATTCAGCGCCGGGAAGCCGCCGCGCGCGGTGGTGCCGCGCTGGGCCTCGAGCAGGCCGCTCACTTCCCGCTGGACGCGGTCGAACTCGTTGAACAGGTCACGGGCAAACAGACGGTGGTACATGCGGGGCTCCTTGGCATCCTGCTTTGAGAGTGAATCCGGCGGTTGCGTGTCCGCCATGACTCCCAAACTGGGATCCCCTTGCCGCGCTTCAAGATCTTGAAATCGCGTGTGCGGCGCCCCAATATGCCGCGCCTGCCCGCATGGACAGGACCTTCCCGCCATCCTGCAGGCGCCCTCCCCGTGCGTCGACCGAAGCCGTCGGCAACCACGCTCGCCGGGTATTGCCCCCTCGCCCGCGGGGCGGGAGAGGGTGGGAGCGTTGCAGTGCGCCGGACCCCGAAGACCCTCTCCCCTGCCCTCTCCCGCAAGCGGGCGAGGGAGTCATTCGTGTCCTCTCATAGAAGCGGGCGAGGGAGTCATTCGTGTCCTTTCATAGAAGCGGGCGTGGGGGTCATTCGTGTCCTCTCATCGAAGCGGGCGAGGGAGTGAACGGCGTCCGGAATTCGCCCCGCCCCCATCTACTTGAGCCGCAGCACGTCCTGCTCCGTCACCTCGGAGGCCTCGTTCCCCCAGCTCTGGCGGATCAGGGTCGCCACGGCCGCCATCTCGGCCTCCGTGAGCACCTGCCGCAGCGGCGGCATGCCGAACGGACGCGGATGCGAGGCCGTCGACGGCGCGTAGCCGCCGTTGGCCAGCACCTGGACGACGTTCTCAGGGGCGGCCAGCGTCACCGCCCGATTGCCGGCCAGCGGCGGGTAGGCCGGCTGGCCGTCGATCGACCGACCCTGCCCGCGATCGCCGTGGCAATCGACGCAGTAGCGCGCATAGACCTGCCGGCCGAGGTCCAGTTGCGCCGGTGACGCCGGCTTGAACAACGGCGTGGTCGAGCCCTCGCGCGGCAGTCCGCGCAGGTAGACGGCCATGGCCTTCGCGTCCTCGTCGGAGAGGTGCTGCAGGCTTTCCGCGACGACATCGGCCATCGGCCCCACCGCCGTCGCGCGCGGCGACCAGCCGGCCTTCAGCCAGGCGGCGACCTCGTCCTCGCGCCAGTCCTGCACGCCGGCCGCCTTGGGATCCGCGAGGGACGGCGCGATCCATCCCTGCACGCCGACCCACCCGCCTCTCAGCCCGGCCGCGTCCTCGAGCGCGCCCAGCCGGTTGCGCGGCGCATGGCATTCGGCGCAATGCCCCAGCGCCTGCACCAGGTAGCGGCCTCGTGCCAGCGGCACCTGGCGGTCGTCGCGTGTCTCCATCGACTCCGAGCGCACCGGCTCGTCGCCGGGCGTGAAGTACATCAGGCGCCACACGGCCAACGCCGACTGCCAGCGATACGGCCAGCCGAGCTGATGCGCCGGCGCGGCCTGCTTCACCGCCGGCTGCGCGCGCAGCCACGCGAAGATCGCATCCGCGTCCTCGCGCGTCATCGCGGTGTAGCTGGTGTAGGGGAAGGCGGGATAGAGCAGGCGCCCGTCGCGGCTGCGGCCGTGGTGCATCGCGCGCCAGAAGTCGTCGGCGGACCAACGGCCCAGGCCGGTCTCCGGATCGGGCGTGAGGTTGCTGCTGAACAGCGTGCCGAAGGGCGTCGGCAGCGGCAGGCCGCCGGCCATCGGCGCGCCGCCGCGGGGGCTGTGGCAGCCCGCGCAGTTGCCCACCCGTGCGAGGTAGGCGCCTTTGGCGACCAGCGCGGCCTGGGTCTCCGCCGAACCTGCTGGCGATGTCGATGCCGATGCCGATGCCGAGCCCGAGCCCGAGGCGGAGGCGGAGGCGGAGGCGGATGATGCCGGCGGCGATGCCGGGATCGATGTGGCGCTCACCGCCAAGGGCCGCGAGGCGAGCCACGCTTCGCGGCTCCATGCGCCGCCGACGACCAGCGCCGCCATCAGCGGCACGGCGATCACGAGGCCGATCAGCACGCGCTTCAAGGTCCGCATCGAGCCGGTCTCGCGCGATCCGCTCCCGCGCTCCGCGCTCGCCCCGCGGGACTCGTCAGGCCGCACGTCGATGTTCCCGCCGCTCATGGCGCGAGCCCTCCACAGGTCACGGGCAGTGGCGCGGTGGCAGGCGGCTCCGGATGCGCGCCGGCGGGCCGCATCGCCAGCCAGGAGGCGACGGCCGCGATGTCGTCGGGCGACAGCGCCTTGGCCACGTCGGCCATGCAGTCAGGCGCATGCGCGCGCCGATGACCGGTGCGCCAGGCCCCGAGCTGCCCGACCAGGTAATCGCGCGGCAGGCCCAGCAGACCGGGAATCGCGGGCTGCCGCCCCGCCATCGCCGGCCCGTGGCAGGCGGTGCAGGCAGGCACGCGCGTCCCGGGGTCGCCGACAGTGACGAGTTGCTCGGCGCGCTGCCGTTGTGCCTCGCTCAACGGCTGCGGGACGGGTGCGGGATAAGGCACGTCGAGCGCGGCGAAGTAGCCGGCGATCTCGCGCAGATAGTCGTCGCTCATGTTGCGCAACAAGCCGGCCATCAGCGCGTGATGGCGCCGCCCGTCGCGAAAGCTCTGCAGCTGGTTGAAGAGATAGCCCGCCGGCTTGCCCGCCAACCGCGGGAAGTAGCCCTGCGGCGTCGCGCGGCCTTGCGGGCCGTGGCACAGCGTGCAGGCCTGGATGCGCTCGCCGGTGTCGTTGGTCAGCGGACGCAGCGGACGTGTGGGGGCGCCGGCGACCACCGCGCTCGATATGCCGGAGGTGCTTGATGCTCCCGATGCGCTCGGTGCGCCGGAAGATCCGAAAGCGGCGGGAACGCTAGAAGCGCCGACGACATCGACGCCCGCAGCCGGGCCGGCAACGGCCGGCGGCGCGGCGGCGCCTTGCGCGATGGCGGAGGACAGTCCCAGGCCCAGCACTGCGGCGATGAGGACACGCGGAATCGAACGCGGGATCTTCATCGGGCCATCATCGCCGAAGCGATGGGCGAGCCGGGCCGGGCTCACCCTGCCCTCCCCCGCCGGACGTGCGATCCCCGAGCGTTCGCGCGGCGCCTTCAGTGCGGTTCGCGCCGCTGCTCGACGCCGGGCCAGGCGAGCACGGCGAAGCCGTCGCGTCCTTCCCGCTTGGCCTGGTACAGCGCCCGGTCCGCCAGCGCGATCAGCTCCGACGGCGGCACCTCGCCGACGGTGACCGTGGCGACGCCCACGCTGGCCGTCACCTCCAGCCCGCCCGGCCGCGCCACCCGCACCGACTCGACGATCTTGGCCGCCACCTGCGCGGCCTCCTCGGGCTTGTTGAGCCCTTCCAGCACCGCCACGAACTCGTCGCCCGCGATGCGGGCCACGATGTCGCTGGACCGGACCGCCCGCCGCAGGCATTGCGCGAACTCGCGCAGCACCGCGTCGCCGCTGCCATGCCCATGCGTGTCGTTGATCGCCTTGAAGCGGTCGACGTCAAGGAACAGCAGCGCCATCGCGCCGCCGTGATGCGCATGGCGCCGCTGCCGCGCCAGCGCGCGCGTCAAGGCCTGGTCGAGCTCGCGCCGGTTCGGCAGCCCGGTGAGCGCGTCCGAGCTCGCCAGCCGCGCGAGCTGCGCCTCGGCCTGCTTCATCGCGGTGATGTCCATCGCGAGCGTGAACGCGCCCAGCACCACGCCGTCCGGCCCGCGGTCGGGCACGTAGATCGTGCGCAGATGCCGCAGCTTGCCCATCAGCACCGAGGCCACCTCGAACTCCACCCGCTCCCCCTGCATCGCCAGCTCGAACTGCGCGCGACGCTGCTCGTAGAGCGTCTCGCCGAAGCCGTCGCGCAGGTGCAACCCGATGACCAGGTCCGGATCCAGCCCGAACCAGTTGCGCAGCGTCTCGTTGGCGTAGCGCAGCCGCATCTCGCGGTCGACGTAGGTGATGAAGACCGGCAGGTTGTCCGTGATCGCCTTCATGCGGCGCTCGCTCGCGGCGACCTGCGCCTCGGCCCGCTTGCGCTCGGTGATGTCCAGCGAGACCGCGTAGAAACCGGTCACCTGGTCGCCGGTCAGGTCCGGGACGAAGCGCCGATGGAAGTGCAGCGTCTCGCCGTCGACGGTCTGCGGCGCGTCGAACTCCACCGCCTCGCCGGCCAGCACCCGCGCGATGAAGGGCTGGAGCAGCGCGGCGTGCTGCGCGCCGCTGACCTGCTCGATGTTCTTGCCCAGCAGCGTGGCGGGATCGGCGTGATGGACCCGCCCGACCTCGGCGTTGGCGAAGCGCAGCGCGCCGGCCCGGTCGTGCTGGGTGATCTGCGCCGGCACGTTGTCGGCGATGCCGCGCAGCCGCCGCTGCGCCTGCGACAGCGCCCGCGTGCGCGTGAACACCTGCGTCGTGGCCACGATGGTGAAGAGGGCCAGCATCGCCAGCGCGGCCAGCAGGAGCAGCTCCGTGCGGCTCGTGTTGACGGCCAGCCGGTCGCTGATGACCGCCCGCTCGGCGCGCAGCGAGGACGTGAGCTCGCCCAGCAGGTCGCGCAGCTCGTTCATGTGGTGCTGCCCCTGGTCGCTGAGCACCAGCTCGAGCGCCTCGTCGTGCTGCCCGGACTCGTGCAGCCGCACGGTCTGCGAGAGCTCGGCCATCTTGAGCCGCACCAGCTCGCGCACCCGCTCGAGCTTGGCCGCGTGGGCGGGGTCCTTGTCGCGCTCGACGAGCTCCTCCACCCGCCGGTCCAGGTCGCGCACGGCGTCGCGATAGGGCTGCAGGTAGCTGGTCTTCTGCGTCAGCAGGTAGCCGCGCTGGCCAGTCTCCGCATTGAGCAGGTTCTCCAGCAGCAAGGTCATCGACGGGAGGACCAGGTTGATCTGGTCGAAGCGGCGCAGGTCGGCCAGCGTGTCGCGCGCCCGGATCGCCAGCAGCGTCACCAGCAGCGCCATCGCCGCCAGCGCCAGGATCAGCAACGCCACGCCGCGACCCAGGCTGCTGCGATGGAACGGCACGGGCGGCGGACGCATGCGTCGTCTCGGGCGGGGCGGTCGATCTGTGGGCGGATGGTGACCGGCCGGGGCGTACGCCGCACGGGTCGGTCCGGTGGATTATGGGCGCCCCCCGTCGCTGTCCGTCAACCCGGCATCGGCACGGGGGGAACCCTCATGCGGACATGCGACAGTCCGGGCATGAACGCCCCCGCCCCTCCCCGTCCGGCGCCCCCGCCGGCCGGCCGCCACCGCCATCCGCTGCTGCGCGCGCCCGATCCCGACGGTCACGCCAAGGTCAGCTTCGCCGAGCTGTTCTTCGACCTGGTCTTCGTCTTCGCCGTCACGCAGCTGTCGCACACGCTGATCGGGCACTTCTCGCTGCACGGCGTGCTGGAGACCGGCTTCCTCATGCTGGCCGTGTGGTGGGTCTGGATCTTCACCTCCTGGGTCACCAACTGGCTGGACCCGGAGCGCGTGCCGGTCCGCGTGGGCCTGTTCGCGATCATGCTGCTGGGACTGCTGATGTCGGCCTCGCTCCCGCAGGCCTTCGGCGACCGGGCGCTGATGTTCGCCGGCTCCTTCGCCGCCATCCAGGTGGGCCGGACGCTGTTCTTCCTCTGGGCCGTGCGCGGCGCCGACGAGACCCTGACCCTCAACTTCCAGCGCATCGGCGTGTGGCTGACGGTGTCGGCGGTGCTGTGGATCGCCGGCGCGCTGGACCCGACGCTGCGCGTGCCGCTGTGGGTCGCGGCGCTGGCCATCGAGTACGTGGGCCCCTCGGCCGGCTTCCACGTGCCGGGCCTGGGCAAGTCCACGACCACGGACTGGAATGTCTCGGGGGGCCACCTGGCGGAGCGCTGCGCGCTGTTCGTGATCATCGCGCTGGGCGAGTCCTTGCTGGTCACCGGCGCGACCTTCGCCGCGGAGCCGCTGACGCCGATCGGTCTGCTGGCCTTCCTGGTCTCGTTCGCGGGCAGCCTGGCGATGTGGTGGCTGTACTTCGACACGACCAATGAATTCGCCTCGGGCCGCATCGCCCACAGCGACGATCCGGGGCAGCTCGCGCGGCTGGCCTACACCTACATGCATCTGCCCATCGTGGCCGGCATCATCGTCAACGCGGCCGCGGACGAGTTCGTGCTCGCGCATCCGGAGGGCCACACCGACCTGAGGACGGCGGTCTGCCTGCTGGGCGGCGTCGGGCTCTACGCGGTCGGCGTGGGCCTGTTCAAGCGCGCGGTGATGGGCCGCTGGCCGTGGTCGCACTTCGTCGCCGCGGGGGTGCTGGGCATCGCGGCGGTCTTCGTCTCCACCTGGCCACCGGTGCTGACCAGCGCCTTCGCCTGCGCCGTCGTGGTGGCGCTGGCCTGGTGGGAGCGGCGCTCCCGCGCGATGTGTCTCCCTGCCGACAGCGCGGTTGAAGCGGACGAACCTAGCATCGGGTCATGAGTCCCACCCTCGCCCCCACCGCCACGGCGTCCGCGGCCCCGGCCACCGCGCCGACCGCCCGCTTCACGAGCGAGCCGCATCCGGCGGACGCCCTCTTCCCGTCGAGCGCGAGGCGCCTCTTCGTCGAGGTCGAGCCTGGCGTGCGCATCCACGCGCGCGTCTGCGGCGAGGGCCCGCCGCTGCTGCTGATCCACGGCCACCCGCAGACGCTCGCGATCTGGCACCGCGTGCTGCCGGCGCTGGCGGCGCGCTTCAGCGTCGTGATGCCGGACCTGCGCGGCTACGGCGATTCCTCCAAGCCGCCCGGCGCGACGGACCACGGCAACTACAGCAAGCGCCGCATGGCGCAGGACCTGGTCACGGTGATGGCGGCACTGGGCCACACGCGCTTCCGCGTGCTGGCGCACGACCGCGGCGCGCGGGTCGCGCATCGCATGGCGGCCGATCATCCGCAGACGGTGGAGCGGCTGGCGCTGCTGGACATCGCGCCGACGCTGGCCATGTACGAGCAGACCTCCGAAGCCTTCGCGCGCGCCTACTGGCACTGGTTCTTCCTGATCCAGCCCTCGCCGCTGCCGGAGCGTCTGATCGAAGCGGATCCGCCGGCTTACGCGCTGGACGTGATGGGCCGTCGTCATGCCGGCCTGTCGGCCTTCGACCCGCGCGCCTTCATCGAGTACCAGCGCGCGCTGAGTCTGCCCGGCACCGCGCACGGCATGTGCGAGGACTACCGCGCCGCGGCCGGCATCGACCTCGACCACGACCGCGCGGATCGCGAGGCGGGCCGCTGGTTGCCGATGCCGCTGAGGGTGTACTGGGGCGCGAACGGGGTCGTGGCGAAGTGCTTCGACCCGCTGGCCGAATGGCGCCGCGTCGCGCTGGACGTCGACGGCGGGCCGCTGCCCAGCGGTCACTACATCCCGGAGGAAGCGCCGGACGCGCTGCTCGCGGCGGTGATGCCGTTCCTCACCGAGGGCCTTTGAGCGACACGCGCGCTGGCGCGGTTAGGCTAGCCGGCTTCTGCGTTTTCAGGATTCGGAGTTGGTCGATGGACAAGTTGGTGGCCCTCGGACAGCTGGTGGGGGGAGCCGTGCTGTGGATCGCCGCGGTGGTGGCCGGCTACTCGGCGCTCAAGCCGTTGATCGGCGCCGCGGACGGCGCGGGTGCCCCCGCGGGAGCGGGCGGCGCGTTCGTCATCGTGGCGCTGCTGGCCGGCGTCGGGACGTGGTTGATGCGGGCGGGATGGCGCAGGCTGCGGGTGAGGGTGAGGGGGCATTGCTGAGCCCGCTCACGGCTGCAACCTGCTCATCAGCCGACGATGCTGCTCGTTGAACTTCTCCGGATGCCGACGACGCAGAACGATCAGGTTCTCCAGCTTCCAGCGAATGGCAGGAAGCTCGCGCAGGTGGGCAAACGGCATCAAGGCCCAGTCTGGCTCTGCCATCACGAGCGACGTCAGGAACGAGCGATGTCGCGCCGTGAGCTGACCAGGGAGCTCCTCCAACAATTTGCGTTGGGCCGCCACGAGGTCTGCTTTCGGGACAGGTCTCCGCGTCATGCCTTGGAACTCGTTGCCATACGCGAGCTGAAGTGACCGAGCCGCCGGAAACAGGACTTCATGCACAGGGCGGTTGTGGCCGGCGAGGTACCCGACGAAGCAATCGACCACGATCGGGTTCCAGCCCATGCGCTCCCACATGCCCATGACGTCAAAGAGATCGCGGGGATGTTGCCGATCCATGGCCGCGACGAGCTTGCTGCCATAGAGTTCCTCCTCCGCCAGGCAGGGAATCGATGCCTCCCGATCGAATGCTTCCTGCGCCATGAGGGTCAGCGGCTGGCGCCGAACTGGGAGGAGCGTCCCGCGAAAGACGGCGTTCACCTCGACCTTCACGCGCGTCGTACGCCGCGCGGCCAGCAATCGCACCTCGTCACCATCGAGCCGTGTCGACCACTGGACCTGCAAGCCTCGCGCTTGCAGGTCTTGCGACAGGCGCGCCAGATCGGCCGCGATCGCCGCGAGGTCTGCCTCGCGATTCGCCGTTGGATCCAACCAGACAAGGTCGATGTCGACGGAGAGTCTGGGCATGTCCTGCACGAACAGATTGATGGCTGTTCCACCCTTCATCGCGAATCGGCCCGAGGCGAACACCGTCGGCAGGATGTCGAGCAACAGCCGGACGGTGTCGACATACCTCGCATTGAAGCTCATCGGAAATCCATTCTCTCCCCGGCCTTGGAGACGGCGATCCAGCGTGAGCCGCCCAGGCGGTCGCTGTGCTTGCGCGCGGTGGACGCCCATGGGAGGTCCAGGTCCGCGGCCAGGTGTGCGGCCGCACGAATCACCTTGACACGCTGTGTTCGTGCGAGCAGTTGATCCAGCACCTTCACCCGCAGGCCGCCAAGCCCCTCCATGAGGCGACGGGCATCGGTGAGGCTCTGCGTCTTTCCCAGGTCGCTCAGCATCTCGAGCAGGGCCCGCTCCGGCACGGAGACAGGAATGCGCGGATGGCCAGCCAGCAAGGGCTTCAGTCCCATCGAGTCATGGGCTGCCGAATCCAGGATTCGGGTCGTCTGATACCGGAGGGGAAACCGCTCGGCGACCCATGACGGTATCGCCCTCGCCCGATCGCCCCAAAGGCTGAGCACCTCATCGAATGCGAGGTCGTGCTCCAGTCCATGCCATGCAAGCGCCGTCTTGCCTCCCACATGAAAGCCGGCCACGTTGCGTGCCAGATAGGCCAGCGTTCCATCGCGGGTCGGCTCGTCGCCTCCGATGGCGTACACACCGCGCCCCAGGTGGTCCAGCCAACCGCTGCGCGCCCATGCCGACGCCCGGTGCGCAGGGACGCCCTCGCGATGCAGGATCCGCATGTCCAAGGGCTCTCCGCGGGGGTGCCCACGAAGCAGATCCTTGAATGATTTCCTGTCCGTAGTTGTCGCCATTCGTCAACTGTAGACATCATTTCATTCAACTTCAATGCCGCGGCATCGAGCGGCCTCGCCCACCAACCATGCTCGGTTGACCTCATGTCCATGTCGTTCCCCTGGTCTGGTTGCCTGCCATGAACCTTAGGGAAATGGGGCGCTCGGTGCCATGACCCACACCCATGCGCATCGGCGATTCGCAGACTGATGAACGTCAGCGGACCGACTGGAATCCGCAGGCCAAGAAAAAAGGCGTGCATCTCTGCACGCCAAAGGGGCACCGGTAAAGATCCCGGTCTTGAGGTCGAGAGACGCTCAGGCTTGCGGCGCGTCCCAGCCGCCGCCCAGGGCGCGGATCAGGCCCACCGTCGCCTGGTACTGCGCGGCCTGCACCTGCAGCGCCGCGCGGCGGTTGCGCAGCTCGCTGCGGCGCGCGTCCAGCAGATCCAGCTGGCTCACCAGGCCGTTGCGGTAGCGCGAGTCGGACAGCGCCGTCGCCCGCGAGGCCGATTGCACCGCCAGCGCCTGCACCTCCGATTGCTGCGACAAGGTCCGCAGACCGCTCAGCGAATCCTCGACCTCGCGCAGCGCCTGCAACAGCTGCTGGCGATACGAGGACATCGCCAGATCAAGACCCGCCGTCGCCGATTCCACGCCGGCCTTGCGGCGGCCGCCGTCGAAGATCGGCAGCGACAGCAGCGCATCCACCGACCACGCGCGCGCCGACCACTTGAAGACGTCGCTCAGCTCCGGCGAGGCATAGCCGCCGTTCGCGGTCAGCGACAGGCTCGGGAACCACGCGGCCTGCGCCACGCCCACCCGCGCCTGCGCCGCCAGCAGACTGCGCTGAGCCGCGGCCACGTCAGGACGGCGCGCCAGCATCGCGCTCGGCAGACCCGCGGGGATCGCGGGCAATGAGGACAGGGCCTGGTCCTCCGGCACCGAGAAGCTCGAGGCCGGCTCGCCCAGCAGCACGGCCAGCGCGTTCACCAGTTCGGCGCGGCGGCGGTCCAGGCTGATCGCGTCGGCCTCGGTCGAGGCGACTTCCGTCTGCACGCGCGCCAGATCCAGCTCCGCCACATCGCCCGCCTGATAGCGGCGCTGCGTGAGGGCGAGGGTCTCGCGATAGGCGCTCACCGTGTCGCGCACCAGGCGGCGTTCGAGGTCGGTGAAGCGCAACGCCAGATAGGTCTGCGCGACATCGGCCTGCACGATCAGCCGCGTGCTCTGCAGCAGCGATTCTCGCGACTGCGCGTCCAGCGAGGCGGCCCGGCTCGCCTGCGACAGGCGACCCGACACGTCCACTTCCCAGCTCGCCGCAACGCCCGCGTTGTAGAGCGTCGTGGCCGCGGGCCCCTGACCCGCCACCGTGCCGCGCGCGGCGCCGGCGTTCACGCCGACCTGCGGCATGCGGTCCGCGTCGGCGCTGCGCAGCAGCGCGCGCGCTTGCGCCAGTCGCGCGGCCGCGCCTTGCAGGTCGGTGTTGCCGACCAGCGAGCGACGGACCAGATCGTTCAACGTGGCGTCGCCGAAGGCGAGCCACCAATCGCCGCGCGGCTCCGCGTCGGCCGGCGGCACCACTGCCCAGCGCGCCTCGCCGACCGTCGCGGTCGACTTGAAGGCGGTGGGCGTCGGCGGCACCCGCGACTCGTCGATCGGCGGCGGTGTCGCGCAGCCGGCCAGCACCAGGGCGGCCAGCAGCGTCGTCATCATCAGTTTCGTTTTCATGGCTTGGACTCCTTGGAGCCTCGTCGGCTCCGCCGGCCCCGACGCCCGCTTCATGGCGGACGTCGGGAGCCCGGGATCAGATTCGCTCGTGCTTGCTCGTGGGCTCTCGCTCACTCGAGCTCATGGCGCGGCGCGGCCGGATGCGGGCGGGCGTTGCCGCCGGGACCCGCGTGGTCGCCGAAGTCGTGACCGGCGCCCTGCTCCGGCTGCACGAAGGCCTCGACGTCATGCGGCACCTCGCCGTGCTGCTTGAGCGGCTTGTTGCCCGACAGGCGACGCACGACGACGTAGAACACCGGCGTCAGGAACAGGCCGAAGGCCGTCACGCCGATCATCCCGGCGAACACCGCCACGCCCATCGCGTTGCGCATCTCGGCGCCGGCGCCGTGCGCCAGCACCAGGGGCAGCACGCCCATCACGAAGGCCATCGAGGTCATCAGGATCGGACGCAGCCGCAGGCGCGAGGCCTCGATCGCCGCTTGCAGCGGGCTTCTGCCGGAGAACTCCAGCTCCCGGGCGAACTCCACGATCAGGATCGCGTTCTTCGCCGACAAGCCCACCAGCACGATCAAGCCGATCTGCGTGAAGACGTTGTTGTCCCCATGGCTCAGCCACACGCCGGTGATCGCCGCCAGCAGACCCATCGGGACGATCAGGATGATCGCCACCGGCAGCGCCAGGCTCTCGTACTGCGCGGCCAGCACCAGGAACACCAGCAGGATGGCCAGCGGGAAGACCCACACGCCCGAATTGCCGGCCAGGATCTCCTGGTAGGTCAGCTCGGTCCACTCGTAGCTGATGCCCGGGGGCAGCGTCTCGGCGGCGATGCGGGCGACCGCCTCCTGCGCCTGGCCGGTCGAGTAACCGGGGGCCGCGCCGCCGTTGATGTCGGCGGACAGGAAGCCGTTGTAGCGCATCGCGCGTTCCGGGCCGAAGCTCGGCTCGATCTTCATCAGCGCCGACAGCGGCACCATCTCGCCCGAGGCCGAACGCACCTTCAGCAGACCGACGTCCTCGGCGCGGGCGCGGTAGGCGGCATCTGCCTGCACCCGGACCGTGTAGGTGCGGCCGAACTTGTTGAAGTCGTTGACGTAGAGCGAGCCCAGGTAGATCTGCATCGTGTCGAACACGTCCGTCACCGCCACGCCCAACTGGCGCGCCTTGGTGCGGTCCAGGTTCGCGTACAGCTGCGGCACGTTGACCTGGTAGCTGCTGAACAGACCTGCCAGCTCCGGCGCCTTCTGGGCCTTGGCCATGAAGGCCTTGACCGCGCCGTCGAGCGCCTCGTAGCCCAGGCCGCCGCGGTCTTCCAGCTGGAACTTGAAGCCGCCGGTCGTACCCAGGCCCTGCACCGGCGGGGGCGGGAACATCACGACGAAGGCGTCCTGGATCTGGCCGAACTGCGCGTTCAGGTTGGCCGCGATCTCACCCGCCGAGAGGCCCTTGCCGGTGCGCTCGTCGAAGGGCTTGAGCGGCGTGAAGACGATGCCCGAGTTGGAGCTGTTGGTGAAGCCGTTGATCGACAGACCCGGGAAGGACACCGCGTGATCGACGCCGGGCGTCTTCATCGCGATCTCGCTCATGCGGCGGATCACGTCTTCGGTGCGGTCCAGCGTGGCGCCGTCGGGCAGCTGCGCGAAGCCGATCAGGTACTGCTTGTCCTGCGCCGGCACAAAGCCGCTCGGCACCGCCTTGAACAGGCCCACCGTCAGACCCAGCAGACCGGCGTAGACCACCAGCATGATGATCTTGCGCGAGATCGCCTTGGTCACGCCGCCGCTGTAGGCCTTGGCGCCGCGGTTGAACAGCTTGTTGAAGCCGCCGAAGAAGCGGCCCAGCACCTTGTCCATCGCGCGGGTCAGCCAGTCCTTGGGCGCGTCGTGGCCCTTGAGCAGCATCGCGGCCAGCGCGGGCGACAGCGTCAGCGAGTTGACCGCCGAGATCACCGTCGACATCGCGATCGTCAGCGCGAACTGCTTGTAGAACTGCCCCGTCAGACCGGTGATGAAGGCCAGCGGCACGAACACCGCCACAAGCACCAGCGCGATCGCGATGATGGGACCGGACACCTCGCGCATCGCGCGGTAGGTCGCGTCGCGCGGGCTCAGGCCCGCCTCGATGTTGCGCTCCACGTTCTCGACGACCACGATCGCGTCGTCGACCACGATGCCGATGGCCAGCACCAGGCCGAACAGCGACAGCGCGTTGATCGAGAAGCCGAACAGATGCATCACCGCGAAGGTGCCGATGATGGAGATCGGGACGGCCAGCAGCGGAATGATGGACGCGCGCCAGGTCTGCAGGAACAGGATCACGACCAGCACGACCAGCGCCACGGCCTCGAGCAGGGTGTGGATCACCGACTCGATGGAGGCGCGCACGAACTGCGTCGGGTCATAGACGATCGAATAGTCGACGCCCTCGGGCATGGACTTCTTGAGCTCCGCCATCGTGGCGCGCACGTTGTTGGAGATCTCGATCGCGTTGGAGCCCGGAGCCTGGAAGATCGGGATCGCCACCGCGGACTTGTTGTCCAGCAGCGAGCGCAACGCGTACTCGGCGGCGCCCAGCTCGATGCGGCCCAGGTCGCGCAGACGCGTGACCTGACCGTTCGCGCCGGTCTTGACGATGATGTCGCCGAATTCCTGCTCGTTGTTCAGGCGGCCCTGCGCGTTGATCGGCAGCTGCAGGTCGATGCCCTGCAGGCCGGGGGACGCGCCGACCACGCCGGCCGCGGCCTGCACGTTCTGCTCACGGATGGCTTGCACCACGTCCGCGGCGGACAGACCGTGCTCGGCGACCTTCTGCGGGTCCAGCCAGACGCGCATCGAGTAGTCGCCCGAGCCGAACAACTGCACCTGGCCCACGCCGCCGATCCGCGCCAGGCGGTCCTTGACGTTGAGCACCGCGTAGTTGCGCAGGTAGGTCATGTCGTAGCGGTCGTTGGGCGACAGCAAGTGCACGACCATGGTCAGGTCGGGGCTGCTCTTGACCGTGGTCAGGCCGAGTCGGCGCACCTCTTCGGGCAGGCGCGGCTCGGCTTGCGAGACGCGGTTCTGCACCAGCTGCTGGGCCTTGTCCGGGTCCGTGCCCAGCTTGAAGGTGACCGTCAGCGTCATGAGACCGTCGGTGGTCGCCTGGCTGCCCATGTAGAGCATGCCTTCGACGCCGTTGATCGATTCCTCGAGCGGCGTGGCGACGGCTTCGGCGATGACCTTGGGGTTGGCGCCGGGGTACTGCGCGCGGACCACCACCTGCGGCGGCACGACCTCGGGGTATTCCGAGATCGGCAGCACGCGCACCGCGAGCAGGCCCGCGACGAAGATCAGCACCGACAGCACGCCCGCGAAGATCGGGCGGTCGATGAAGAATTTGGAGAGATTCATGTCAGTCTTTCGATTCGACTGGAGATACAGGCAAAGGTCCCCCGCGAGGCGGCCCGAATCGCCGCCCCGAGGGCTGTCCCGCGTGACCGCCGACCGAGGGTGACCCGGTCAGCGGGCGCGTCGGATCAGGACTTGTCCGCCTTCGCTGCGCCTTCCTTGGCCTGGATTTCCGCCTTGGCGTTCATCGGCACGACGGTGGGCGCGACCAGCGCGCCCGGGCGCACGCGCTGCAGGCCGTTGACGACCACGCGCTCATTCGCCTTCAGGCCCGCGGTGACGACGCGCAGGCCGTCCACATTGGCGCCGAGCTGGACCTCGCGGTAGCTCAGCGTGTTGTCCGCGCCGACCACCATCACGAAACGCTTGCTCTGGTCGGTGCCGACCGCGCGCTCGTTGACGAGCACCGCCGGACGCGACTTGGACTGGCCCAGGCGGATGCGGGCGAACTGGCCCGGGATCAGCGCGCCGTCCTTGTTGTCCAGCACCGCGCGCACCCGCACCGTGCCGCTCTTGGCGTCGACCTGGTTGTCGATCAGCTGCAGGCGGCCGTTGAACGGCGTGTCCGTCGTGGCGGCCGTGCCGATCTGCACGGGGATCTTGTCGAGCTGGTTGCGGGCGCCGTCGGGCAGCTCGGACAGCGCGCGGGCGACGGTGCGCTCGTCGGCGTCGAAGCTGGCATAAATCGGGCTGACCGAGACCAGCGTCGTCAGCACCGGCGCGCCGGGACCGGCGGCCACCAGGTTGCCCTGCGTGACCTCGACCTTGCCGACGCGGCCCGACACCGGCGCGCGCACCTGCGTGTAGCCCAGGTTCAGCTTGGCCGACTGCAGCGCGGCTTGCGCGGCGCGCAGGTTCGCGGCGGCTTCGTTGGACGCGTTGCTGCGCTCGTCGAGCTCGCGCTGCGCGATGGCGTGCTCGCTCCACAGGCGGGTGGAGCGGTCCAGCTCGCTCTTGGTGTAGGTCACGCGGGCCTGCGCGGCCAGCACCTGCGCCTCAGCGCGATCGACCTCGGCCTGGTACGGGGCCGGGTCGATGGTGATCAGCAGATCGCCGGCCTTGACCAGCGCGCCTTCACGGAAATGCGCGGACAGCACGGCACCCGAGACGCGGGCGCGGACGTCGACCCGCTCGACCGCCTCGAGGCGGCCGGAGAACTCTTCCCAGGCCGCGACGTCCTGGCTCGCGACCGTGGCGACGGACACGGGAATGGCCTGCGGCGCGCCGGCGGGCTGGTTGGCCTCGGCCTGTTGGCTGTGCAGGCCGACGACCGCGGCCGCGACGACCGCGGCGACGGCGGTCAACGAGGTGGCGAAGACTTTCTTGTTCATGGTGGTGCTCCGTGGACGGGGATAAACGTAGGGAGTGACGGGAAAACCGGGGACGACGGGGACGCCGCGACCGGCCCCCGGTTCGATGCCGGTGGGCCAGGGAAGCAGTCGGGGAACGCGGGGCTGAGACCGCCGGGGCTCAGGCTGGTTGTGGACGGGGCCCGCCGGCGGGCGGGAACAGGGACAGGAACTCCGCCAGACGCTCGCGCAGCGCGCGGGCCCATGGCAGTTGCAGCGCGGCCAGTGCCGGCAGCTTCATGAGACTCAGCGGCCATCCGCTGGGTCCCGGGATCAGGGACTGGTGCACGTCGACGCCGGCCCGCTTCATCGCGCGGGCGTAGGCCAGGGCCTCGTCGCGCATCGGGTCGTCGTCACTGCTGAGGACCAGCGCGGGGACCAGGCCCGCGAGCCGGCTGGTGTTGGCGGGCGCGGCGTACGGGTGGTCGCCCGTCTCGCATTGACCGAGGTAGGCGCGCCAGCCGTGCATCCAGCGACACTCGCCGTAGCCGGCCTCGGCCTGGCGCAGCGAAGCGGTCGCCAGGCAGGGATTGAGCATCGGCCCGATGAGGATCTGTCCGTCGAGCTTGCGGTGGCCCTGGTCGCGCGCCATCAGCGCCAGCGCCGCGGCCAGGTTGCCGCCGGCCTCCTCGCCCGCGACGATCACCGGCGCATGCTTGCCCGACAGCCGTGCCCGCGCCTTGTGCAAGCCCTGCAGCAGCACGTCCAGCGCCTTGAGCGCGGTCGGGAAGACCTGGTCCAGGCCCGTCGGGTAGTCGACATCGACGACCACGGCACCCGCGTCGGCCAGCAGGCGCGAGACCAGCTCGCCGCTGTCCAGGTTGCCCTCGGTGAACGCGCCGCCATGCAGATGCATGACGACCGGCGCGTCCTTGCGGCGTGCGGCCCCCTTGTAGACGCGCACCGGCAGCACGCCGTCACCGGCGGGCAGGAGGTCGTCTTGGCAGGAGGTCAGCAGCAGCGCGTCCATGGCGGCACCAAAGGCCTGCTCGGCGAAGGGGCAGGCGTTCATGTTGCAATGCAGCGAAATTTAGACGCCGGACGCCATCCGATAAACAGGCCGCGACGCGAATCACCGTTTCGCGGAAGAAACAATCGATCGGGCACGATGGCGACCTCGCGCGCGCGCAGACGCGCCGAGTCATGGAAGCGGCCGGGGGGCCGCGCGGACAGCGACCGATCGAGATCGGCGACCCACAGGGCCGTCGCGATCGGGGTTTCAGGCGGATCGACGATCCGACGCTTCAGAGGTCAGGGGTTCTCAGATGGACAAGCTCAATGCCATGCAAGCTTTCGCGCGCGTCGTGGAAGCGGGGACGTTCACGCGGGCGGCGGAATCGCTGGACCTGCCCAAGACGGCGGTGACGCGATTGATTCAATCGCTGGAGGACCACCTCAAGGTCAAGCTGCTGAACCGCACGACGCGGCGCGTCAGCGTCACGCCGGACGGCGCCGCCTATTACGAGCGGGTGACGCGGCTGCTCTCGGACATCGAGGAGCTGGAGGGCTCGGTCTCGCATGCGCGCGCCGCGCCCAAGGGCCGCATCCGCGTGGACGTGGCCTCGAGTGTGGCGCGCCTGCTGCTGATTCCGGCACTTCCGGAGTTCTATGCAAGACATCCGGACATTCAGATCGACCTGGGCGTGTCGGACCGGCCGGTGGACCTGATCGGCGACAACGTCGACTGCGTCGTGCGCGGCGGCGAGATCACCGATCAATCGCTGGTGGCGCGCCGCATCGGCGACTGGGGCTACGGCTGCTGCGCCTCGCCCGAGTACATCCAGCGTCACGGGATGCCGCAGCATCCGCTGGACCTGGAGTCGGACCAGCATCACGTGGTCAGCTATTTCTCGACCCGCACGGGCAAGCGCTTCCCCTTCGACTACAGCAAGAACGGCCAGCGCTACGAGATCTACGGCAGCTACAAGGTGTCGGTGAACGACGGCAACGCCTACATGACGGCGGGACTGACGGGGCTGGGCGTGATCCAGGCGCCCTACTTCATGATCAAGCCCCACATCGACGCGGGCGAGCTGGTGCCCTTCCTCTGCGACTGGGAGTCGGACCCGCTGCCGCTGTACGTGGTGTACCCGCCCAACCGGCACCTGAGCACCAAGCTGCGGGTCTTCGTGGACTGGGTGGCGGAGCTCTTCGACCGCCACGGCCAGTGGCAGAAGCAGCTGGTCGCCAGCTGCGAGGCCAAGCGCTCCGAGACCGACGAGGCCTACATCCCGCTGGAGCCCAACGCGGCCAAGCAGGCGGTGCTGAGCGCGGCCTGAGCCGCCCGGGCCGCGTGCTCAGGCCCGGGTTCGAATTCAGAGCGCGAGTTGCGGCCCCGCACGCCCGTTCGGCGTGGGCCGCTCGCAATGCGCGATCTCGGCCGGACGACCGAGCAGCAGCTTCGCCAGGGCCTCGGCATACGGCGCCTCGAAGCCGGCATCGTGCGAGCCGCCCGCCATGCAGTAGAGCGTCGCCCCGGCCTGCCTCAGGAACTGCGTCTCCGCCGCGCTGAGCCGGCCGACGGCCTCATCGCTGGACGCCCAGACGTAGACCAGCTGATCGAGACGCCGGCCCGCGAGTCGCTGCGTCATGCGCGGCTCGCCGATCGCCGCCAGCAGCTGGAGCTGCGACAGCACCACGGTGCGGGTCAAGGGCGGCTCGCCTGGCGCGCGGCCGTCATCGCCCTCCAAGGTGTCGCGCGTCGGCTGGCGCTTGGCCAGCTGCGGCGATCCGCCGCCGGGGAAGGTCCATTGGCTGCCGGTCCGCATGCCGCGCCAGACCTCGTCCGGGATGTCCAGACGTCCGTTCATGACCACGGTGCGGGCGACGAGCGCGGCCAGTTCCGGGTGCTCCGCCCAGGCCCGCATCAGCAGGAAGGAGCCGAAGGAATGCGTGAGCACATGCACCCGCTTGCCCTGCGCGTGGAAGTGGCGGATCAACCGGTCGATCACGGCGACGGACAGCGCGTTCTCACGTTGCGCGCGCGCCGGCGAGAGGTCCGCATTCGCGACGATCGCGGGGTTGAGCGTGCTGGCCTGGTGGACGAAGACCAGATGCGTGTGCGCCAGCGCGAAGCCCAAGCCATCGAGCTTGTCCTCGGGCAACAGCGTGTCGATCGGGCCGCCTTGCAGGAACAGCACGACGTCGGTCGAGGCGGTGTTGCCGCCGTCGCGATACAGCGCCGTCACGTCGGCCGGCATCGCGGTGACGGTGCCGTCATCGGGCGGCTGCTCGCTTGACGCGACCTTGACGGCGGAGGACGGCGAATCGCTCCCTCCGCCCCCGCAGGCGGCGAGTGAGAGCATCAGCGAGACGAGCAGCGATGGGACGATCCATCGAGGCAGGTGCAGAACGGACATTCGGGATCCCCTTGGACGAAAGCGCTCAGGCTAGGGATCGCGGCTGCGGCCGTCACTGACCTACTCCAGTAAGAATGGCGCGGCACTGACGCCGCGGCCATAATCGCCGCGACTCCTGACGCCGCCAAGCTTTCGGAAGCGCTTGCGCCTCCGGCCGCGGGGCATCCCCGCGGCGCTCTCGTTGGACAGCCATCCGGCGCCGGTTCGGCACCGCGCTCGCGCGCGGAGATGAACCCGCGAGACCGGTGAGTTGGCGGCCGAGGGGGTCACCTCTTGCCCCGTCGCCGAGCTCCCTGCAGCGCGCCTCGCCGCGGGCCTCGACGACCGACCCGCCGCCCGCTCCGCCGACCCCGCCGATGTCCCACGCCACGCCGCTGACCTACACCCGCTGGATCGCGCTGGCGCTCGCGCGCGCGCTCCAGACGGACGACGAGACGCCCGGCGGCCGCGGCGCCCGGGCGCTGCAGGCGCGCGCGGAGCAATGCCTGGGCGTCGAGGCGCGCCTCTGGTTGCGGCCGCTGTGCGTCGTGCTGGCGCGCTGGCCGGATCCCGTGTGGCGCGCGCATTCGGTGCGTTCGCTGGCGGACGAGCTCCAGGACACGAGCGCCTTCCTCGACGGTTTCGACGCGGCACTGCACCCGCGTCCGCGCGTGCATCGCGTGCTGCTGCGCCCCTCTCGACGGCGACCGCTGCCGTTCGCGCTCGAACACCTGAGCCTGCCCGACTGGCAGACCGAGGCGGAACTCGCGGCCTGGCTGGGACTGTCGGGGGAAGAACTGGATCACTTCGCCGGTCCGTCGCAGCGCTACCGCGAGACGGTCGCCACGCCGCGTCGGCCACACATCGCAGCCACCCGCCACTACCGCTGCCTGCTGATCCCCAAGCGCCGCGGCGGCCTGCGCCTGATCGAGGCCCCGATGCCGCGCCTGCGCGCGCTGCAGCGGCGGCTGCTCGACGGGCTGCTGCACGCCCTGCCCTGCCACGAGGCGGCCCATGGCTTCGTGCCGGGCCGCGATGTCGCGAGCCACACCGCCTGCCACGCGGGCCAGGACTTCGTGATCCGTTTCGATCTCCAGGACTTCTTCGCCAGCGTGGGCCGCGCCCGCGTGGCGGCGATCTTCCGCACGCTGGGTTACTCGGACGGCGTGGTGGAGCGCCTCGCCACGCTCTGCACCACGCGCACGCCGGCGATGGTGCGCGAGCGGCTGCGGGAGGACGGCGCGCTGGACCTCGACGGCGCGAGGCGGCTGGCCGCGCCGCATCTGTCGCAAGGCGCGCCGACCTCGCCGGAGCTGGCCAACCTCAGCCTCTTCGGCCTGGACTTGCGGCTGGCGGGATTGGCCGAGCGCTTCGGGGCGAGCTACTCGCGCTACGCGGACGATCTGGTGATCTCCGGCCCGGCCACGCTGCGCCGCGACCAGGGGCGGCTGCGCGCCTGGGTCCGGGCCGTCATCGAGGACGAGGGCTTCCGGCTGCGCCCCGACAAGACGCGCGCGATGCCGGCCGGCGGCCGTCAGCAGGTGACGGGCGTGGTCGTGAACCAGCGCCCCAACCTCGCCCGCGAGGACTACGACCGGCTCAGGGCCGAGCTGCACCGCCTGGCCGGGATGCCGCGCGTGGACGCGGCGCTGCGCGATCCGTTGCGGGGCCGGCTCGCGTGGGCGCGCCAGTTTCTGGCAGCGACGCGGGTGGCGAAGCTGGATCGGATGTTCGACGCGATCGTCTTCGGCGAGGCGTGACCGCCGGGTCGCCACCACCCCCTCGCGGCATCGTCCTGGCGTGACCGCGATCCGCGATCCGCGAAAGCGGTCGGGCTCGCGCTTCAGGCCGGCCGCTTGGGCACGCTCAGTCGGACGCGCAGTCCTGGCCCGGTCACCGCGTCCAGCAGCTCCAGGCGGCCGTGATGCCGTTGCGCGATGTCCAGCGCGATCGCCAGACCCAGGCCGCTGCCGGTGACCTTCATCTCGTTGCCGCGCTCGAAGCGGCGCAGCGCGCGCTCGCGCTCCTCGGGCGGGATGCCGGGGCCGTTGTCCACGACCTCCAGCCAGGCCCAGTCGCCCGCGCAGCCGGTGCTGACGGTGATGCTGGCGTTCTCGCCGGCGTAATTGACGCTGTTGTGCAGCAGGTTCTCCAGCAGCTCCCGCAGCAGGAAGCCCTGCCCGAGGACGGGGGCGCTCTCCAGCTCGAAGCCCAGGTCCACGCCCGACTCCAGCGCGCGTGGCACCCAGTCCTCGGCCACCTGGGCGGCGATGTCGCGCAGGTCCAGCGGCTGCTCCCCGCCGGAGGTCTCGGCCTCGGCGCGGGCGATGGAGAGCATCTGCGTCGCCAGGCGCGCGCTGCGGTCCACCGAGCGCTGCAGGCGCTTGAGCAGTGGCTCCACCTGCGGGTCGTGCGGCTCCAGCAGGGCCAGGTCGATCTCGGTGCGCAGCGAGGTCAGCGGCGTGCGCAGCTGGTGCGCCGCGTTGGCCAGGAAGTCCTGCTGCGCCGAGGAGGCGCGCCGCAGGCGCTCGAACAGGCGGTTGAAGGCGGCGATCAGCGGCCGCAGCTCGCCGGGCACGTTGGCCTGCAGCGGCTCGAGGCGGGCCAGGTCGCGCTGCTCCAGCTCGGCGCTCAGGCGCGCCAGCGGACGCAGGCCGCGGTAGGTCGCCCACCAGCCGGCCGCGGCCAACAGCACGGCCATGCCGCCGATGATCAGCCCCACCACCAGCACCAGCTGCTGCTGCAGCGCGTCGCGCTTGTTCAGGGTCTCGGCCACCAGGATCTGGCAGACGCGGCCATTGCCGCAGGTGGCGCCCAGCGCGGCGGCGCGCAGGGTCTCGCCGTTCAACGCGGCGACGGTGAAGATCCACTCGTTGGGCTTGCGCTTGGGCAGCTGGATGCGCGCCAGCTGCTGGTCGCCGTGCAGGACATTGCCCGCCGGGTCCAGCACCAGGTAATAGATGCGGTCGGTGCGGTCGAAGCGCAGCGCCCGGTCCGTCGGGCCGGAGACGTCCACGAAGACCTGCCCGTCGCGCTCGCGCAGCAGGCTGGCCACCGCCAGCGCGGTGTCGCCCAGCGCCTGGTCCAGCCAGCTGATGGCCGTGTCGTGCATGACCTGGTACAGCACCAGGCCGGCCACCGGCACCGCCACCAGCACGGGCAGCATCAGCCAGATCAGCAGGCGCTGCTTGAGGCTGTAGGTGGCGCGGCGGAGCTGGGAGGCAGTCATGCGGGCGAGCCTAACCGAAGGGCACGAGGGGGCCGGCGCGCGGGAAAACCCGCGGCGCGGCGGTCGTCGGGGGACGGGGATGCGGACGGGAGCGAGCCCCGGAACGGGCGCTCGCCGGGGTCAGGCCTTGGCGGGCGGCGCCTCTTCGAGCAGGTAGCCCAGGCCGCGCACGGTGCGCAGCTGCAGGCCGGCCGGCTCGATCTTGGCGCGCAGGCGCGAGACGCAGACCTCGATGGCGTTGTCGCTGACGCCCTGCTCCCAGCCGTTGCTGGCCGAGGCGATCTGTTCCTTGGCCACCACCTTGCCGGCGCGCGCCAGCAGGAAGCCCAGCACGTCCCATTCGCGGGCGGACAGGGCCAGCGGGTCCTCGCCGACGAAGGCGCGGCGGGCCTCCAGGTCCATGCGCAGCGCGGCCAGCTGCAGCTCGTTGCCCGAGCGCGCCTGGCTGCGGCGCACCAGGGCGCGGGCCCGGGCGATCAGCTCGCTCAGCGCGAAGGGCTTGACCAGATAGTCGTCGGCGCCGCCTTCCAGGCCGCGCACGCGGTCCTCGACGGCGTCACGAGCTGTCAGGAGCAGCACCGGGACCTGGCTGCCCTGCGCGCGGACGCGGCGCAGGGTCTCGAAACCGTCGATGCCGGCCAGGCCGATGTCCAGGATCAGCAAGTCGTAACGATCCTCGCGCAGCGACAGCGGAACAGGCTCGCCACGGGCGCTGACGTCCACGACCCAGGACTGCGAGCGCAGCGCCCGGGCGGTGGACTCCGCCAGGAAATCATCGTCTTCGACCAGGAGGATTCGCATGGTGGACGATCCTAAAGCGTGTGCCTTGCGGCGGGCCATCGGGTCCCTTGCAGAAACCTGAGGGCAACGGCGTCGACAGGTTTCTGACAGCTTTGCGTCAAGTCCGCAACAGCGACCGCCGCCAACATGCCGGACATGTCGAATCCGATCCATACCCTGTCGCCAACGCCGTCGGCTTCCGGGACCCACCAGACGGCGCTCGATCCGCGTCCCGCCGTGCTGCTGCTGCACGGCCTGTGCGCCAATCCGCTGGAGATGATGCCGCTGGCGCGCTCGCTGCGCGACGCCGGCTACGTGGTCGAGGCCCCCGCCCTGGACGGCTACGGCGTGTCGGCCACCGACGGCGTGCGCCGCCCGGTGCCCCGCTTCGAGGAATGGGTCGACATGGCCGCCGCGCATTTCGACGCGCTGGCCGCCCGGCACGCCCGGGTCGCCATCGGCGGCCTGTCGATGGGCTCGGTGCTGACCCTGGCCCTGGCGCTCAAGCGCCCGGCCGCGGCGCTGATGCTGCTGTCCACCAGCCTGCACTTCGACGGCTGGAACGTCTCCCCCTGGCGCCGCCTGCTGCCGCTGGCCTATGTGCCGCCGCTGCGCCAGTGGCTGGCCTTCCGCGAGGCCCCGCCCTACGGCATCAAGAACGAGCGCCTGCGCGAGTGGGTCGCCCAGGCGATGAACTCCAGCCACGTCTCGGCCGCCGGCGCCGACCGCCTGCCGGCCGCCTCGCTGCACCAGGCCTCGCGCCTGATCCGCCACGTGCGCGCCCGCCTGCATGAGATCGACGCCCCGACCGTCGTGCTGCACGCCAGCGAGGACGACGTCAGCGGACCGCGCTCGGTACTGGAACTGCAGCGCCGCCTGGGCACCACGCCCGAAGTGCACTGGTTCCACCACAGCTATCACATGCTGACCCTGGACAACGAGCGCGGCGCCGTCACGCAGACCGCCCGCCAATTCCTGCTGCGTCAGGTTCCCGTCGCGGACCTGGCCGAGCGTCTCCAACCTTTGACCGCGACCGAGGATTTCCGCCATGAGCAACACGCTTGAACAACTGCGTCGCCTTGCCTGCCACGAGCTGGGCATGACCGATGACGCGCTGAAGAACGACGTCGCCTTCTCCGAACTGGGTCTGGACTCGCTGATGCTGGTCGACTTCATGTTCGCGGTCGAGGACCACTTCCATGTCCAGATCGACCACGACACCGCGATGAAGCAGCCGACGATCGCCGGCCTGGCCTCGATCGTGGACGGCCTGCTGGCCGAGAAGGACGGCGCGGCCAAGGCCGACACGGCCGCCGCGGCGGCCTGAGGCGGGATCGCCGATGAGCGCGGACGCCCGTTCGGAAGCGATATGGATCACCGGCATCGGCGCGTGCAGCGCGCTCGGCCCGGACGCGGATGCGCTCGCGGACGCGCTGGAGCAGGGCCGCTCCGGCATCGCGCTGCAGCCGGGCGAGCCGACGCGGGGCGTGCCGCCCTTCGCGGCCGCCGCGGTGACGCTGGCCCTGGGCCAGGAGATGCCGCCCGCGCAGCGCAACCTGCACGACCGGCACAGCCTGATGGCGCTGCATGCGGCGCGCGAGGCCTGGACCCATGCGGGCCTGCCCGACACGGCGGCGACGCCGGAGCGCGCGGCCGTGGCCTGGGGCACCGGTCTGGGCGGTTCCAACTCGCTGCAGCAGTCCTACACGGAGCACCTCGTCAAGGAGGTGCCGCGCATCCACCCGTACACGGTGGTGCGGGTGATGGCCAACTCGGCCGCGTCGCACCTGGCGATGAAGTACGGGCTCAAGGCGGCGATGCTGACGATCTCCAACGCGTGCGCCTCCTCGGCGCAGGCGATCGGCGAGGCGCTGATGCTGATGCGCCAGGGCCGCGCGGACGTGGTGCTGGTGGGCGGCTCGGAAGCGATGCTGAACCCGGGCTCGGTGGCCGCGTGGCAGTCGATGGGCGTGATGGCGGCGGCGGACGCGGACGACGCGTCGCGCAGCTGCCGGCCCTTCGACGATGCGCGCAAGGGCCTGGTGCTGGGCGAGGGCGCGGCGGCGCTGGTGCTGGAGACGGCGTCCCACGCCCGCGCACGCGGCGCCACGGCGCTTGCCGTGCTGGCCGGCTACGGACATAGCGTCGACGCGGTGCACCTGTCGCGGCCCGACGCCGACGGCCAGGAACGCGCGCTGCGCGCCGCGCTGAAGGACGCCGGGATCGAACCGGCGCAAGTGGGCTACGTGAACGCGCACGGGACGGCGACCGATGTCGGCGACACCGTGGAGTGCGAATCGCTGATGCGGGTCTTCGGCCAGCGCGGCGTGCCGGTGAGCGCGACCAAGGCGCTGCACGGTCACCTGATCGGGGCCGGTGGCGCGCTGGAACTGGTGGCCTGCGTGCAGGCGCTGCGCCGCGGCAAGCTGCCGGCGAGCGCCAACATCCGCAGCAGCGTGCTGGAGGAAGTGGCCGACGTGATCCGCGAGACCCGCGACTTCGACCGCTCGAAGGCCATCGTCAGCAACTCCTTCGCCTTCGGCGGGAGCAACGTGTCGCTGGTACTACAGGCACCTTGAGAAATCTCAAGCGCGCCACCAAACCCTTCTCGCTGGAAAAGATCACTCGTAGCTTCTAAACTACAGTGAACGGGTGATCACCGTCCAGGCCACCCGCACGTTCGAGAAGTGGCTTCGCCGTCTCAAGGACCTTGAGGCGGCGAACCGGATCAACGCGCGCATCGCGAGACTCAGCTACGGCCTCATCGGTGACGACAAGGCTGTTGGTGGCGGCGTTCGCGAGCTACGAATTCACCACGGTCCGGGGTATCGCCTCTACTACGTCAGACGTGCCGAGACATTGATCCTGCTGCTGTGCGGCGGGGACAAGTCCTCACAGGACTCGGACATACGTACCGCGATTCAACTCGCGAAAGGGGAGTTTCAAGATGGCTGAGAAGGTACGCACCTATGACCCGGCGGAGATGTTGACCTCCGACGAGTCGATCGCGATCTTCATGGCGGATGCCTTCGAAACCAATGATGCCGGCTACATCGCCTTCGCATTGGGAATGGTCGCGCGTGCCAAGGGCATGACGCAGGTTGCCGAGCAGACGGGGCTTTCCCGTGAACACCTTTACCGCTCGTTCAGCGAGAAGGGGAATCCGACGCTCCGCACGTTGCTGACGGTCCTGAATGCACTCGGCATCGAGCTCACCGCAAGACCTGCCACCGCTCACTGAGCGCCCTTCTCCCTTTTCAGCTCGAAGCGTTCCAGCAGGGTCGCCAGCTCCGCGGCGGAGCGCAGGCCCAGCTTGGTGAACGCGCGGGCGCGGTGGACCTCCACCGTGCGGATCGCGATGCCGAGCTCGTCGGCGACCTGCTTGTTGAGCTTGCCCGCCGCGACCAGCAGCGCGACCTCGCGCTCCCGGTCCGTCAGCGTCGCGAGCTTGCCCGAGGCGTCCGCATGCGCGCGCGCCTCGCGCTGCCGATGCACGTCCAGCGCCAGCGCGCGCTGCACCTTGTTCACCAATGCCTGGTCGTTGAACGGCTTCTCGACGAAATCGATCGCGCCCTTCTGCATCGCGTCCACCGCCATGGGGATGTCGCCATGGCCGGTCAGGAAGATCACCGGCATCGGGATGCCGCGCGCGATCAGCTCGTCATGCACCTGCAGGCCCGACAGCGGCTCCATCCGCACGTCCAGCACGATGCAGCCGTGCGGCTCGAACTCCTGCTCGATCGCCTGGAGCAGCGCGGGGCCGCTCGCGTGCGTCTCCACCCGCAAGCCGTGCGAGCGCATCAGGAAGGCCAGCGCGTCCAGCACCGCCGCCTCGTCGTCCACCAGATGGACCGTCGCCTGGGGGTCGCTCATCGTTCGCTCTCCTTGTTCCCGCTGAGGCGCGGCATCGGCGCCTCCGTCGTCAGCGTGGTCGACGTGGTCGTCGTCGTTGCCGGGACCTCCGGACAGGGCGTCGGCCGGGGCGCGCACAGCGGCAGCGTGAAGCTCATCCTCGCGCCGCCCAGCGCGCCGACGCCGGCTTCCATGCCGCCGTGGTGCGCCTCCACCACCGACCGGCAGATCGCCAGCCCCATCCCCATGCCTTCGGCCTTGGTCGAATAGAAGGCGGTCGTCAGCTGATCGATGCCGCGCCCCTGCAGGCCCGGGCCGTTGTCGTCGACGTCCACGCGCACGAAGCGCTCGCCCACGCGCAGCCCCGCGATCCGCAGCCGCGCGTCGGCGCGGCCATGCAGCTCGTCCAGCGCGTTGCGGATCAGGTTGATCAGCACCTGCTCGATCAGCACCGCGTCGGCCTGCACCTCGGGCAGGTCCGGCGGCATCACGACCTCCACCGGCACGCCGCGCAGATCCCGCTTGAGCAGCGCCAGCACCCGCCCCACCAGCTCCGGCACCGCGCAGCGCTCGGGCTGCGGCGCGCGCCGCGTCAGGAAGGCGCGGATGCGCTGCACGATGCGGCCCGCCTCCATCGCCTGCTCGCCCAGGCGCTTGAGCGCGCCCATCACGATCTCGTCCGCCTGCCCGCTGCGCTCCAGCGAGCGGATCGCCCCGGCGTTGTAGCCGGCGATCGCGGCCAGCGGCTGGTTGAGCTGATGCGCCAGCGCCGAGGCCACCTCGCCCAGCGTGCTCAGGCGCGCCTGATGGGCGAGCGCCTCGGTGCGGCGGCGTTCGCGCTCCTCGGCCTGCTTGCGCGCGCTGATGTCGACGATGGACCCCATCCAGCCGATCTGGTTGCCCGAGGCGTCCACCAGCGGGGACTCCAGGATCATCACGTCCAGCGTGTGCCCGTCGGCATGCATCCAGCGCGCCTCGTAGCCGTCGCGCGGCGCGCCGCCGGCCATGTTGCGGCGGTGCCGGCGCAGGCTGTCCTCCATCTCGTCGGGCAGCCAGTACGGCATCGGCGGCAGGCGACCGAGCAACTCGTCGGCGCTGTAGCCCACCAGGTCGCAGAAGGCGCGGTTCACGTGGGTGAGCCGGCCGTCCAGGTCGCGGCCGCGCAGGCCCACGGTGAGGGAGTCCTCCACCGCGCGGCGCCAGGCGGCCTCGGTGCGGGCCTCGTTCTCGGCGCGGCGCACCTCGCGCATCTGCCGGCGCAGCATGCCGCTGGCCAGCGCCGACAGCAGGATGAACACGCCCATCAGCGCCGCCGCCAGCGTGTGCCACCAGGGCGTGTGGCGGTTGCGGGTGTTGAGCTCGAGCCAGGTCTCGCGCATCGCCGGATCGACGCTGACCTTGTAGCTCTGCGTGCCGGGCAGCTGCTGCGGCTCGCCGTTCTGCGCCAGGCGCTGGCCCAGCGCGTCGACCAGGCGCACGTCGTACTTCTGCGCCAGCCACCAGGGCAAGGTCTGCCGCAGCAGCGCGCTCGGCGCGAAGCGCACCACCAGCCGGCCGCCCTGCGGCCGCGGGGCGCTCCAGTGCGCGGTGAGGCCGCCCTCGTCCAGGCTCACGCCGGTGCGTTCCCGCGGGGGCGCCGTCGTGTGCGGCGACTGCTGCGGCACATGGGCCAGCACGCGGTTGTTGGCGTCCAGCACGGTCACGCTGACCCACAGCCGGCGCAGCCCGTCGGTCACCGTCTGGTGGCGCAGCAGGGTGTTGTCGTCCACGTTGCCCGGCAGCTGCTGCGCGAGGCGGTCCACCGCCGCGTGCTCGGCGTTGAGCCAGTCGGAGATGCGCGCCTCCAGCGAGAGCGAGTCGGCGATCAGCGTCAGCCGCTCCTCCTCCATGTCGGCCTGGTCGGTCAGGCGCAGCCACACCCCCACCGACGCGGCGAAGGCCAGCGCCAGCACCAGGGGCAGGGCCCAGCTGGCGCGCTTGAGCAGGTGGAGAAATCGGTGGAGCACCGGACGGGGAACGGCCATGGCCGGCAGTCTAGGCGCTGCGCCCCTCGCACGCCTGTGCGCGGGCGCGGGCGTTTCGCTTTTCCCCAATGTGGAAGTCCACAACTGGCCGCGCCAGGGGCCGATTTCCACAATCCGTCCCCATCCAGGATGCCCCGAATCCCGGCGCATCCAAGAACACCAGGAGACCTCCATGTCCGTCCGCTTCCCCCGCCGCCTGCTGCTGTCCGCCGCGCTGGCCGTTGCCGGCCTGACCGCCGCCGGCGCGTCGTTCGCCCAGGCGCCGATCGTGATCAAGCTGAGCCACGTCGTCGCCCCCGACACCCCCAAGGGCAAGGGCGCGCAGCGCTTCAAGGAGCTGGCGGAAGAGCGCAGCAAGGGCCGCCTGAAGGTCGAGGTCTACCCCAACAGCCAGCTCTACAAGGACAAGGAAGAGCTGGAGGCCCTGCAACTGGGCTCGGTGCAGATGCTGGCCCCGTCGCTGGCCAAGTTCGGCCCGCTGGGCGTGAAGGAGTTCGAGGTCTTCGACCTGCCCTTCCTGTTCAAGGACGACGCGTCCTTCCGCAACACGACCAACACCCTGGGCATGGAGCTGTTCAAGAAGCTCGAGCCCAAGGGCATCAAGGGCCTGGCCTTCTGGGACAACGGCTTCCACATCATGAGCGCCAACAAGCCGCTGCACCACGTGGCGGACTTCAAGGGCCTGAAGATGCGCATCCAGTCCTCCAAGGTGCTGGACGCGCAGATGCGCGCGCTGGGCGCGATCCCGCAGGTGATGGCCTTCTCCGAGCTGTACCAGGCCCTGCAGTCGGGCGTGGTGGACGGGACCGAGGGCGTGCCCTCCAACTTCTACACCCAGAAGACCTACGAGGTGCAGAAGCACACCACCATCAGCAACCACGGCCACCTGGCCTACACGCTGATCATCAACAAGAAGTTCTATGACGGCCTGCCCGCCGACCTGAAGGCCGTGGTGGACAGCAGCGTCAAGGACGCCACCACCTACGCCAACGCGATCGCGCAGACCGAGAACCAGCAGGCGCTGGAGAAGATCAAGGCCAGCGGCAAGACCACCATCTACACGCTGACCCCGGCGGAAGTGAACGAGTGGAAGCTGGCGCTGATGCCGGTCCACAAGGAGATGGAAGGCCGTGTCGGCAAGGGCACCGTCGAGGCCGCCTACAAGGCCGCCGGCTTCGTCCCGCCGACCAAGTAAGCCCCGCGCTGTTTTCCTGAGCCGTCGCCAGTCCTCCCGGCGACCTTCCATGCCGCGCTGTCCTCCGGCGGCGCGGCATTTCTTTCGTCCGGCCGCTGGGCCGGACTCTTCCCCGAGGAGATCGCCATGTCCCTGAGATGGCTCGATCGATTGGAGGAAAGCCTGATCGCTTTCCTCATGGGCGCCGCGACGCTGGTGATCGCGATGGCCGTCCTGCACCGCTTCCTGGCGGGCGTGCCGCATCTGCAGGACCTGATCATCCGCATCGACGTGAGCTGGGCGCAGGAGCTGTGCATCTACATGTTCGTGTGGATGGCCAAGTTCGGCGCCGCCTACGGCGTGCGGGCCGGCACCCACGTGGGCGTGGACGTGCTGGTGCGCAAGCTCAAGCCCGAGCATGCCAAGTACCTGGTGATCTTCAGCCTGCTCGCGGGCGCGCTGTTCACCGCCACCATCGGCACGCTGGGCGCCACCTTCGTCTGGGAGAACGGCGCCCACTACGCCTTCACGCATGCCTTCGGCATCGACAACCCCGACCTCTTCGAGGGCCCGACCTCGCCGGACCTGGAGATCCCGACCTGGATCGCCTACTCCTGCGTGCCGCTGGGTTCCTACCTGATGTGCTTCCGCTTCCTGCAGGTGTGCTGGCACTTCATCCGCACCGGTGAGGCGCCGCACGCCGACCACGGCCACGTCGAGGGCATCGAGGACGACGCCGCGGCGATCGGCTCGGCCAAGACGGCCGAGGAAGCCGCGAAGACGTCGAAGGGAGATCGCGCATGAACACCCTGATCATCTTCTCTCTGCTGGTGGTGCTGATGCTCACCGGCATGCCGATCTCGATCTCGCTGGGCCTGACGGTCCTGACCTACCTCTTCACGATGACGAACGTGCCGATCGAATCGGTCGCGCTCAAGCTGTTCACCGGCATCGAGAAGTTCGAGATCATGGCCGTCCCGTTCTTCATCCTGGCGGGCAACTTCCTCACCCACGGGGGGGTGGCCAGACGGATCATCCACTTCGCCACGACCATGATCGGCCACTGGTACGGCGGCCTGGGCCTGGCCGGCGTGCTGGCCTGCGCGATGTTCGCGGCGATCTCGGGCTCGTCGGTGGCCACGGTGGTGGCGGTCGGCTCGATCATCCTGCCGGCCATGACCAAGCAGGGCTATCCGAAGCAGTTCGGGGCCGGCGTGATCACGACCTCGGGCGCGCTGGGCATCCTGTTCCCGCCGTCGATCAACCTGGTGATGTTCTCGATCGCGACAGCCGGCATGTCCGCCACCGGACCGAACGGCGAAGTCGTGGGCACGGCCTCGGTCGGCCAGCTGTTCATGGCCGGCGTGGTGCCGGGCGTGTGCCTGTCGCTGCTGCTGGGTCTCACGACCTGGTACCGCGCCAAGAAGTACGACTACCCGCGCATGGTCAAGGCCACCTGGGGCGAGCGCTTCAAGGCCTTCCGCGACAGCTTCTGGGGCCTGATGCTGATCGTCGTCGTCATCGGCGGCATCTACAGCGGCAAGTTCACGCCGACGGAAGCGGCCGCCGTGGCCGCGGTCTACGCCTTCATCATCTCGGTGTTCGTCTACAAGGACATGAGCCTGAAGGACGTGCCCAAAGTGCTGCTGAAGGCGGCGGCGATGAGCTCGATGCTGCTGTACATCATCACGAACGCGGTGCTGTTCAGCTTCCTGATGGCCTCGGAGCAGATCCCGCAGACGATGGCGGCGTGGATGTCGGCGCAGGGCTTCGGCCTGATCGTCTTCCTGCTGCTGGTCAACCTGATCCTGCTGGGCGCGGGCAACTTCATGGACCCGGCCGCGATCGTGCTGATCATGGCGCCCATCCTGTTCCCGGTCGCCGCCAAGCTGGGCGTGGACCCGGTGCACCTGGGCATCCTGATGGCCGTGAACATGGAAGTGGGCCTGTGCCATCCGCCGGTGGGCTTGAACCTGTACGTGGCCTCCGGGATCACGAAGATGGGGATCACCGAGCTCACGGTCGCCGTGTGGCCCTGGCTGCTGACGATGCTGGGCTTCCTGCTGGTCGTCACCTACTGGCCGGCGCTGTCGCTGGCGCTGCCGAGGCTGCTGGGACTGGTGGCCTGACCCGGCCCCGCCCTGCCCTCGCGATCCGCGTCCGCGCGGATCGCCCATGAGGCCCCGAAGGCCCCGCGCGCTCACCCGCCGGGGCCTTCGTGCTTCCGGCTTGACGCTTCCCGCCCAGGCCTCGCGCGTCGATCCGGCCCCAGGGCAATAATCGCCGGCATCCCCCTTGCCGGAGATCGCGTCGATGCCGAGGATCCCGTCGCTCCCGCCCATCCGGCCGCAGGCTGGGTCCCCACGTCGCTCACCACTCTCACCGAGTCCGTCGTGCCCGACACGCGGGCCGATGCCGCGAGCGCCGCGGCGCATGCCCCTCGCGCTGATCCTGCCCGCGCTCCTGCTCGCCGCCTGCGGCGACAAGCCGCCGGACGCCTGGTCCGGCTATGCGGAGGGCGATCCGGTCTACGTCGCGTCGCCGGTCGCGGGCCAGCTGATGGCGCTGGAGGTCCAGCGCGGCGACACGGTCCAGGCCGGCGCGGCGCTGTTCAGCGTCGACGTCGTCCCCACCCGCGCGGCCCGGGCGCAGGCCGAGGCGCAGCTCGCCGCCGCCAGCGCCTCGCAGGCCGACGCCAGCAAGGGCCGCCGCCCCGACGAGATCGCCGTGAGCCGCGCCCAACTGGGCCAGGCCCGCGCGCAATCGGCGCTTGCCGACGCGGACCTGATCCGGCAGCAGAAGCTGATCGATCAGGGCTTCATCTCCCCCGCCCAGCTGGACGACGCCCGCAGCGCGGCGGCGCAGGCCCGGCAGCGGGTGCATGAGCTCGAATCGGCGCTGCGCGTCGCCGAGCTCCCGGCCCGCAGCGACGCGCAGGCCGCGGCGCGCGCGACCACCGAGGCGGCCTCCGCCGCGCTCGACCAGCAGCGTTGGCGCGAGTCGCAGACGCGCCAGAACGCACCCGCCGCCGGCCTGGTCAACGACACCTTCTATCGCGTCGGCGAGTACGTGAACGCCGGCCAGCCGGTGGTCTCGCTGCTGCCGCCCTCGCAGCGCAAGGCGCGCTTCTACGTGCCGGAAGCGGAGCTGGCCTCGCTGCGCCAGGGCCAGGCCGTCCAGCTGCGCTGCGACGGCTGCGGCGCGCCGATCGCGGCGACGGTGAGCTACATCTCGCCGCAGCCGGAGTACACGCCCCCGGTCATCTACTCCAACAGCCAGCGCAGCCGGCTGGTCTTCCTGGTCGAGGCAAGACCCGACCCCGCGCAGGCGACGCGCCTGCATCCCGGGCAGCCGCTGGAGGTGCGGCGGGCGGAAGCGGTGTCCGGCTCATGAGCGACGACGGCGAGCTCGCCATCGACGTGCGCGGCCTGACCAAGCGCTACGGTCCGCGGACCGTCGTCGACCACGTCGACCTGCGGCTGGGACGCGGCCGCATCTGCGGCTTCCTCGGCCCCAACGGCAGCGGCAAGACGACGACCATCCGCATGCTCTGCGGCCTGCTCACGCCCGACGAGGGCGAAGGCACCTGCCTGGGCCTCGACATGCGCAAGCGGGCCGGCGAGATCAAGCGGCAGGTCGGCTACATGACGCAGCGTTTCGGGCTTTACGAGGACCTGTCGATCCGTCAGAACCTGGACTTCGTCGCGCGGCTGTTCGAGCTCGACGAGCGGCCCCGACGCGTGGACGAGGCGCTGGACCGGCTCGGGCTCAAGACACGCAAGGATCAGTTGGCGGGCTCGCTCTCGGGCGGCTGGAAGCAGCGTCTGGCGCTGGCCGCGTGCCTGCTGCACGAGCCCCGCCTGCTGCTGCTCGACGAGCCCACCGCCGGCGTCGATCCCAAGGCGCGGCGCGACTTCTGGGACGAGATCCATCGCCTGGCCGCGGACGGCATCACGGTGCTGGTCTCCACGCATTACATGGACGAGGCGGAGCGCTGCCACGAGCTCGCCTACATCGCCTACGGCAAGCTGCTGGCGCGCGGCACGCAGCGCGAGATCATCGACCAGGCGGGGCTCGCGGTGCGGGCGCTGCATGCGGACGATCCGCAGCGGCTGACCGAGCTGTCGATCGCGCTCAACGGCCGGCCCGGCGTGCTCAGCGTCGCGGCCTTCGGCAACAGCCTGCATGTGGCCGGGCAGGACGACGCCGCGCTGGAACGCGCCATCGCCGAGTTCCAGTCCCGGCCCGGCCTGCGCTGGGAGCGCACCGAGGCCAACCTCGAGGACGTCTTCATCAGCCTGATCAGCCGCAGCCCCGACAACTTCGAGGACGCGCCGGCCACCACCGGGGCCGCGCCGAGCGGTGACTCTTCGCGCGCCGGTGCTGCCGAGACCGGGACCGCGGACGAGACGTCGACATCGAGTGCGCGTGCGAGTGCGCGTGCGAGTGCGAGTGCGAGTGCGAGTGCGAGTGCGAGTGCGAGTTCGAGTTCGAGTTCGAGTTCGAGTGCGAGTTCGAGTTCGAGTTCGACGGGGCGAGCGAGCCAGGGGGATCGGCGATGAGCGCCGCCTCCCGCTTCAGCCTGGCGCGTGTGCTGGCGATCTTCATCAAGGAGGTGCAGCAGATGCTGCGCGACCGGCCGACCTTCGCGATGGCGGTGGGTGTACCCATCCTGCAGCTGATGCTGTTCGGTTACGCGATCAACACCGACCCCAAGGGCCTGCCGACGGCGGTGGTCACGCAAGACACCGGCGCGATGGCGCGCAGCCTGGTCGCCGCCCTGGAACAGAGCGGCTACTTCAAGATCGTCGCGCGGCCCGCCTCGGAGCGCGACGGCGACGCGCTGGTGGAGGACGGCGAGGTGCAGTTCCTGCTGGTGATCCCGCCGGACTTCACGCGCCGCGTGGTGCGCGGCGAGCAGCCGCCGGTGCTGGTGAGCGTCGACGCGACCGATCCCTCGGCATCGAGCAACGCCTTGGCGGCGCTGGCGCAGCTGGGCGCGCAGGCGCTGCGGCGGGACCTGGTCGGACCGCTGGCGCCGTCGGCGGCGCTGGCGGGCGCGGCGGCCGCGCAGGCCGACGCGAGCGGCGCGCCCGTCGCGGCCAACGCCGGCTCGTCCGCCGCGCCCTTCGAATGGCGCATCCATCGGCGCTACAACCCGGAGGGCCTGTCCCGCTACAACATCGTCCCGGGCCTGATCGGCACGATCCTGACGATGACCATGGTGATGCTCACCGGCCTGGCGATGACCCGCGAGCGGGAGCGCGGCACGATGGAGAACCTGCTGGCGACGCCGGTGCGGCCCCTGGAGGTGATGATCGGAAAGATCCTCCCGTACATCGTGCTGGGCTACGTGCAGCTGGGTGTGATCCTGGTCGCGGCGGCGCTGCTGTTCCAGATCCCGATGGCGGGGAGCTTCCTGCTGCTGCTGGCGATGATCGGCGTGTTCATGCTCGCCAACCTGGCGGTGGGGTTCACCTTCTCGACGCTGGCGAAGAACCAGCTGCAGGCGCTGCAGATGACCTTCTTCTTTTTCCTGCCGTCGATGCTGCTCTCGGGCTTCATGTTCCCGTTCCGCGGGATGCCCGGCTGGGCGCAGACGATCGGGGAGGCGCTGCCGCTGACGCACTTCCTGCGCATCGTGCGGGGGATCATGCTCAAGGGGAATGCGATGTCCCAGCTCCTGCCGGAGCTGTGGCCCATGCTGGCCTTCCTGCTGGTCGCGGGTACCGTCGCGCTCATGAGGTATCGGCAGACGCTGGATTGAAACGGGCGAGGGAACGCCGCGCCTGCCGCGAGCACACCTGAGCGCTGCCGGCCCCCTCTCCCGCTGCGCGGGAGAGAGCTGGGGTGAGGGCCGTGCCACACCAGAGCCTCCCCCGCCGCCTCGGTTCCCCCATGACCACGGGGGAAAGCCCTGACCCTGCCTTCAGCCGCGCTTCAGCCCTGGCGCGCATCTTGACTGCCGGTCCGCAAGAGGTTGGAGGCCACGATGGAACACCCGGCACAGCCAGGCGTCGCGCAAGAGCGATCGCCTTCGCGAGCGTGGCTGTCGGTGTGGGCCCGCGCGGCCGCCCTCGCCGCCGCGATGCCCTGCGCCTTCGCTCAACCCGGCCCCGACGTCGCCCAGGCCGTGACCGCCCAGGTCGCCGCGCTCAGCGTGCAGCCGGCGCGGCAGACGGCGGCACTGTCCGCCTCGTCGCCACTCCCCTCGGCATCCCCTGCCCCTGCGGTCGCCGATGCGAATCCCGCCGGCGACACCCTCGGCCTCGACGGTCGCCCCGCGACGCCTCCCCCGGCTCGCGCCACGCCGCTCTCGCTCAAGGCCTCGGTCGCCGCCCTCCGCGCCCGGATGCAGCCCTGGCGCTCCAGCTCGAGCGACAACGCCCCCGACGCCCTCGCCCTGCGGACCGGCCCCAACATCCAGGTCATCGAACTCCCGCGCGAGGGGGCCCAGATCGGCCCGCCGCCCAAGCGCGCGCATCACGCGCTGAGCATCGGGATGGAAGGACCCAAGCAGATGCTCCGCGGCCTCGGTCTCGACGCCACGGAATGCGCGGGACGCTTCCGGATGCCGTCCAAGCTCAATCGCAAGGGCGATGGGTCGACGTCGGTCGACATCTCGGCCCAGCTCGGGATGGCCTGCAAGTTCTGAACGCTCGTCACGGCGCGGGACCGAGCACGACAGGCATGGCCTGCGCCGGCGCCCCGGAACCCGCGAGGTGCCGCCAACTCGCACCGCTCACCTTCGGCTCGCTCTGCTCAAACAGACGGCGGCAAGTCAGTCATGGATGCACGCTCCGCGTGCCCTCGCGAATTCCGGGGCGCCGGCGCAGGCCACGCCTGTCCGATACGCCGTCCATTCGCGGCGTCAGGCGTAGAGGGTCGCTCGGCCTTCTCGGACGAAGCCGGCCAGACGCAGTCCGCAGGACTGCGCCGTGCGGATCGCCAGGTGGGTCGGCGCGGAAACCGCCGCGAGCATCGGCATGCCCGCGATCGCGGCCTTCTGCACCATCTCGAAGCTGGCGCGGCTGGTGACGGCGGCGAAGCCCGCCGACGCATCGATGCCGGCACGCGCCATGGCGCCGATCAGCTTGTCCAGGGCGTTGTGGCGCCCCACGTCCTCGCGCACCAGGGTGACGCCGCCATCCGGCCCGCACCAGGCGGCGGCGTGAATGCCGCCGGTGCGCTGCTGCAGCGGCTGCGCCTCGGCCAGCTCGCGCATGGCGCGCGACAGCGCCGGCACGAGCACCTCGTCCGAGGTCAGGCCCGCCGGCAGCGGCGGAACCGGCCGATCAGGGACGCGGAAAACCTGGTCCAGGTTGTCCGTGCCGCAGAGGCCGCACCCGGTGCGGCCGGCCATGCTGCGGCGGCGCTCCTTCAGCAAGGCCTCGCAGCGCGCGGTGACGGTCAGCTGCAGCGAAATGCCGTTGGGCCGCGTGCGCAGTTCCACGTCGAGCAGATCGGCCGGCGTGGCCAGCAGGCCCTCGGTGAGCGAGAAGCCCAGCGCGAAGTCCTCCAGGTCCAGCGGCGTCGCCAGCATCACCGCGTGCGACAGGCCGTTGTACTCGAGCGCGATCGGCACTTCCTCGGCGACGAACTCCTCGTCCGTCGCGCGCGCGGCGCCGAGCCGCCGCGGCCGCACCGCGGTGAGCGCCGCTGGCAGGGGCGCGTCGCCCTCGTCGGGACGCAGGTCCTCGGGACCGGGCAGCGGGCAGCTCGTCATGGGGCGGGTCCTTCATCGCCGCGGCCGGCCGGCGTGATGTGCGCGATCCAGCGGCCGTCCTCGTCGACGTGCAGCCGGACCCAGCCGGGGCCCTGCTCCGCGCCGACTCGCGCGTCGCTCATCAGCGTGTAGAGCCGCAGCAGCACGCTCACCCGCATGCCGGTCCGCTTGGCCAGTCGCGGCAGCGAGACGCCGTTGCCGGCGTCCAGCTCCGCCAGGGTCTCCAGCGCGATCCGCGCCTGCGCCGCCACGTCGCCGTCGTCCATCGGGACGTCGTCGTCGAGGCCCGCGTCGGTCGCGACGACATGCGCCGCGACGCCCTCGCGCTCAGGCGCCGGATCCTGGACGTCGTCGCGGCTCATGCGGTCGACCTCGGTCCAGGCCTCAGGCGTTCGCGCCCGCGATGGAGCGCGCCTGGTCCTGCGGCAGCGGCGCGTCCTGCGGACGCAGGGTCAGCACCACCGGGATGGACTTGGACGTCGGCGTGCCCGCGCCGATGGACACGCTGCTCAGCGGCACCAGCGAATTCGTCTCCGGGAAGTAGCTGGCCAGGCAGCCGCGCGGGATGTCGTACTCGATCAGCACGAACTGCTCCGCGCGACGCGTGTCGCCGTCCGGATAGACGCTGGTGATGTCCACCCACTGGCCGGCCTTCATGCCGATCTGCTTGAGGTCGTCCTTGTGGATGAAGACCACGCGGCGATGGCCCCAGACACCGCGGTAGCGGTCGTCCATGCCGTAGATCGTGGTGTTGTACTGGTCGTGCGACCGCACCGTCGCCAGGTTGAACACCACCGTCTTGTGCTCCTGCGCGCGCGCCTGCGCCAGGTGGAAGGGGGTGTCGGTGGGCAGCGCGTGGGTGATGAAGTTGGCCTTGCCGGTGGGCGTGTTCCAGACCCGCTCCGACGCCGTGTTGCGCAGGCGGAAGCCGCCCGGCTGCTTGATCTTCTCGTTGAAGCCCTTGAAGTCGTCGAAGACCTCTTCGATCTTGTCGCGGATGCGCGCGTAGTCCTCGACCAGCCACAGCCACGGCGTCTTGGAGCGGCCCTTGAGCGTCGCCGCGGCCAGGCGCGCCACGATCATTGGCTCGGACAGCAGGTGCTCCGAGGCCGGCGCGTTCATGCCGCTGGAGATGTGCACCATGCTCATCGAGTCCTCCACCGTCACGCCCTGCGGACCGGTGGCCTGCATGTCGATCTCGGTGCGACCCAGGCAGGGCAGCACCAGCGCTTCCTTCCCATGGATGGTGTGGCTGCGGTTGAACTTGGTGGTCACGTGGACCGTCAGGTCGGTCGAGCGCAGCGCCTTCCAGGTCGCCACCGTGTCGGGCGTCGCCGCGGCGAAGTTGCCGCCCAGCGCGAAGAAGACCTTGCCCTTCCCATCCAGCATCGCCTGGATGGACTCGACCGTGCCGTAGCCGTTCTCGCGCGGCGGCTCGAAGCCGAAGACCTGGCCCAGACGGTCCAGCAAGGCCTTGGGCGGCTTCTCGTAGATGCCCATCGTGCGGTCGCCCTGCACGTTGGAGTGGCCGCGCACCGGGCAGGCGCCGGCGCCTTCGCGGCCCAGGTTGCCGCGCAGCATCAGCAGCGCCGCGATGTGCTGGATGGTCGCCACCGAATGCTGATGCTGGGTGATGCCCATGCCCCAGCAGATGATCACGCGCTTGGCCTGCGCGTACAGGTCGCCGGCCGCGTTGAGCTGCTCGCGCGACAGACCGGACTCGGCTTGCAGCGCGTCCCAGGACTCGGCACGGATGCTGGCCTCGAAGTCCTCGAAGCCGCTCGTGTGCTCGGCGATGAAGCCCAGGTCCAGCACGCGCTCGCCGCCCGCGGCGACGGCCGCGTCGTCCAGCTCGAAGACGCGCTTGCACAGCGCCTTCATGACGGCCATGTCGCCGCCGATGCGCAGCTGGAAGTAGTTGGTCGAGATCGGCGTGCTGCCCAGCGTCGCCATCTCCAGCTTGTCCTGCGGATCGGCGAAGCGCTCCAGGCCGCGCTCGCGCAGCGGGTTGAAGCTGACGATCTTGCAGCCGCGCTTGGAGGCCTCGCGCAGCTCGCCCAGCATGCGCGGGTGGTTCGTGCCGGGGTTCTGGCCGAAGATGAAGATCGCGTCCGCCTGCTCGAAGTCGTGCAGCGTCACCGTGCCCTTGCCGATGCCGATGGTCGGCTTCAGGCCCTGGCCGGACGGCTCGTGGCACATGTTCGAGCAGTCGGGGAAGTTGTTGGTGCCGAACTCGCGCACGAACAGCTGGTAGAGGAAGGCGGCCTCGTTGCTCGCGCGGCCCGAGGTGTAGAACATCGCCTCGTTGGGATCCTTCAGCGCGTTCAGGCGCGCGGCGATCAGCTCGAAGGCGTCGTCCCAGGCGATGGGCACGTAGCGGTCGCTGGCGGGTTCATAGACCAGCGGCTCGGTGATGCGGCCCAGGTTCTCGAGGTCGAAATCGGACCAGCCGGCCAGCTCGGTCACGGTGTGGCCGCCCAGCACGTCGGCGGTGGCGCGGTGCGAGGTGGCTTCCGCGGCGATGGCCTTGGCGCCGTTCTCGCAGAACTCGAAGGTCGAGCGGTGATCCCGGTCCGGCCAGGCGCAGCCGGGGCAGTCGAAGCCGTCCGGCTGGTTCGCCGACAGCAGCGTCTTGGCGCCCTTCACCGCGATGCCCTGCTGCTGCAGATGCTTCGCGACGCTCTTCAGCGCGCCCCAACCGCCCGCCGGGCCCTTGTAGAAATGGATCTTCTGCTCGCTCATGGTTTACCCCCGGATTCAACGGGCATGGCCCGTTGAATCCCCCCCCCGTGGGGGTGGCGGGCCGGCTTGGGGCGGCCCGGCGCTCGGCCCGCCCCTCGCTTAGAAGAAGGAATGGCAGACCGAGGCCTGCCATCGAAGGTCACAGTATCGGCGCTGACTGGCAACGCCGTACCGCGAAGGTCTTCATCAGTTGAAGAACTTGGCCACGCTCAGCAGCGTCTTGTAGATGCCCCAGGCCAGCGGCAGGCCCACGGCCAGCCAGGCCAGGACGACCAGCGCCACCGGGGTCGCCTTGCCGGCGCCCGGACCGCTGCCCACCTCGGAGGCCGCGGCCTTCTCGTGGGCCAGCTTCTTCTCGACGGCCAGTTCGGCGTCGGTCATGAAGTGCTTGTCGGCCACCGGACGCACCAGCAGGTTGGCGATGAAGCCGATCGCCAGGATGCCCACCAGGATGTACATGGTCTGGTTGTAGACCTGGTCGCGCGGGATGCCCTGGCTCAGCTGGTAGTCGCGCATGTAGTTCACGACGACCGGGCCCAGGATGCCGGCGGTGGCCCAGGCGGTCAGCAGGCGGCCGTGGATCGCGCCCACGAACTGCGTGCCGAAGAGGTCACCCAGATAGGCCGGCACGGTGGCGAAGCCGCCGCCGTACATCGACAGGATCAGGCACACCGCACCGACGAAAGCCAGCTTGTGGCCCGCGGCCGCGCTGCTCGGCAGGCTGGCGTACAGCAGGCCGCCCAGCACGAAGAACACGGTGTAGGTGAGCTTGCGACCCAGCTTGTCCGACAGCGAGGCCCACACGAAGCGGCCACCGATGTTGAACAGGCTCAGCAGGGCGGTGAAGCCGCCGGCGATCGCGGCGATCGCGGCCAGCTGCGTCTTGTCCAGCTCGGCGTACTTGGCCTGCACGCCGATCAGCGCGCCGCCGAAGATCTCCTGCAGCATCGGGCTGGCCATGCCGATCACGCCGATGCCGGCGGTCACGTTCATGCACAGGACGACCCACACCAGCCAGAACTGGGGGATGCCCCAGATCTTCTTCACGTGCACGTGGCGCTGCGTGATCATGGCGTTGTTGGCCTGGGCGGCCGGCGGGGTCCAGCCCTCGGGCTTCCAGCCGGTCGGGGGCACGCGGTAGCCCAGCGCGCCGGCGACCATGAACACGAAGTAGATCAGCGCCATCACGACGAAGGTCTGCATCACGCCCGGGTCGGTCGGGGTGGCGAAGCGCTTCATCAGTTCCACCGCCAGCGGGGAGCCGATCATCGCGCCGCCACCGAAGCCCATGATGGCCATGCCCGTCGCCATGCCGCGACGGTCCGGGAACCACTTGATCAGCGTGGAGACGGGCGAGATGTAGCCCAGCCCCAGGCCGATGCCACCGATCACGCCCGAGCCCAGGATCATCATCCAGAACTGGTGGGTGTGGATGCCGAACGCGGAGATCAGCATGCCGCCGCACCAGCACAGCGCCGACACCAGGCCCGCCTTGCGAGGACCGGCGCGTTCCAGCCAGCCGCCCCAGATCGCGGCGGCGCAGCCCAGGAACACGAAGAACAGCGTGTACATCCAGCCCAGCGTGGCGACGCTCCAGTCGCAGCTGGTGGTGGTCAGCTGCTCGAGGAAGCCCACGTCCTTGGCGCACGCGGCGCCGGCGCCCGCGGTCTGCAGCATCTTGGACAGCGGCAGCCAGAACACCGAGAAGCCGTAGGCCATGCCGATGCACAGGTGGATGGCGAGCGCGCTCGGCGGCACCAGCCAGCGGTTGAAGCCGGGAGCGGCGATGGTGCGCTCCTTGTCCAGCCAGCTCGAGCCGGCGGATCCGACGCTGGGGTCGGTCAGCACAGTAGACATTCAGTCCTCCAGAAGAATTTGAACGGGCCGCCCGCAGGCGGCCCGGTGTCCTTCGATCGCGGGACGGAACCCTCCTCCCGTCTCGCGATCGGCCGACGTCCCCCTGTCATGTCCCTCTGGTAGCGCAACCGTGAACAAGCCGTTAGGGCTCGCTTACGCGTGACGCTTTGCAATAGATGGTTCAGGAGGCTGTCAGCGGGCGCGATATTGACGCAAATCAAAGACGTTTCCTGACAAACCCGTTGGGAAAGCGGACGTCATTCGCACGAAACCGACAGCCGGTCGTCATGGCAAGCCGGGCGGCAGGCGACCCAACACCGAGGGTTTTGTGCGATTGACGGATCTCGACCCCTTGCGCGCGGGGGCCTGGGGCGAGGGTCGGAGATTGTTGCGAGGCCCACAACGATGCGTTGCCCGGACCGCCATTTATGCGATTCGGGTCAATGCCTATTGTTCAGCCATCGGCAAACGAAGCCGCTGAACGAAACCCCCGGACACCCCCGAACACCGAGCCGAACGCTCGACACCGCTGAAAGGAAACGCCATGAACACCGCCAAGACCCTGATCGCCACCGCCCTGGTTGCCCTGACCGCCGTCGCCGCCCCGGCCTTCGCCCAGAGCTACAGCCACCTGGACCCGATCACGGCCAGCCAGAAGACCCGAGCCGAAGTGCTGGCCGATCTGGAGATCTACCGTGAGTCCGGCCTGGCCGCGGTGGACCGCACCGAGGACTTCTCGCTGAACGCCGCCCAGCGCGCCAAGGCCGAGAGCCGCTACGCCGAGCTGAAGGCCTCGCCGAAGTACGCCGCCCTGATCCAGCGCTTCGCCGCGCAGGAAGCCGCCAAGACCGCCAAGGCCACGTCCGCCGGCGAGGGCGACGCGGCCGCCGTCTCGGCCCGCTGAGCACAGGCGCCCCGCGGGGCGCCAATCTCTCCGATCTCTCCTGTCTCCTGAAGTCTCCGAAGGCGTCCATCAGCGCCTTCGTTTCGCCGGACCACCCGCCAGGGTCGTCCGGCTTTTTGTTGCCCGCGGGATCGCCGTTTGCCCCGATGAACACGGCGTTTCCGGGCGTTTTATCGGCAACGGGAAGCGGTTTTGTATCGAGCTGCAAGCTGCCGGTTGTCCTACAAACGCATGCGACCTCAACCCACGGATGGGGTCCCGACTAGCGTCCACAGTAGGTCCTAACCGATCTCCACCGATCGGCCCTTCAAGCCCTAAGGAGAGACACATGAATGCGACCAAATCCCTCGTGACCGGTGCCGTTGCCCTGACCGCCTTCGCCAGCGTGCTGGGCCTGGCCTATGCGCAGGTCGAGAACACCGATCCCAACGCGCAGACCCAGCAGCAGCAATATCCGTCGACGCAGACGGACCCGACGCAGCAGGCCGTGCCGGCCGAGCAGAGCATGACCCCGGCCGACCAGCCGGCCAGCGGCGCGGAGCAATCCCAGTCGCAGCAGATGCAGACCGAATCGCAGTCGCAGCAGACTCAGCCGCAGTCCTCGGACCAGTGGCAGAACCAGCAGCAGCCCGCCACGCAGGACCCGCTGCCCAGCGAGCCGACCGCCGCCGGCACGCCGGCTCCCCGCGCTGACCGCAACTGATCGCGGTCCGACGTTCAAGGGCCCCCGCCAGATCCGATGACCGAGGCCCAGGCCTCGCGTCCGACGATCCTGTCCTGACCACCTGAAAGCCCATCATGCTGAGAGCCTCCAGCGGGTACTACTTCGGCGATCCGCCGCCGCCCTCCCCGGCGCCGCATCGGATCCCCGAGCACCTGAAAGAGCGCTTCGGCTGGGCCGCACAGGGGTTGGCGCTGGGCCTGGCCGCCGCGCTGCTCGCGTGGCCGGCGGCCACCTATCTCATGAAGCAGATGCGACCGGCGCACGCGCCGATGGCATCGGGTCATCTCTCGCCGCAACCGGTCCGGCAGGTGGCGCAAGCCGCGCCTGCGGTCCGGCAGAGCGGCACCCCCGACTTCGGCAAGGTGAAGGCCTCCAAGCAGGCGCACCTGCTGGCGCAATGGGTGATGGCGGGCTGGGACCACAACGGTCGCCCCTTCGCCATCCTCGACAAGCGCCAGGCGCAGGTCCTGGTGTTCCGTCCCGACGGCAAGCTGATCGCGTCGACGCCGGTGCTGCTGGGCTACGCCGCCGGCGACGACAGCGTCGCGGGCATCGGTCTGCGGCCCATCGCGCAGGTCCGGCCGTCCGAGCGCACCACGCCGGCCGGCCGCTTCGTCGCGCAGCCGGGCCGCAACGCGCTGCACGAGGACGTGCTCTGGGTCGACTACGACGCCGCCGTCTCCATGCACCGCGTGCGTCCGACCAACCCCGCGGAACGCCGCCTCGAGCGCCTGGCCACGCCGACGCCCAAGGACAACCGGATCAGCTACGGCTGCATCAACATGCCCGTGAAATTCTTCGAGCAGACCCTGTGGCCGACCTTCGGCAAGCAAGGCGGCATCGTCTACGTGCTGCCCGAGAAGAAGACGCTGGATCAGGTCTTCAATGAACAGATGAAGCGCGCCAAGGCGGGACTGCCGACATGACGGCGCCCGCACCCAGGACGCCCCGCCCTCGACTTCCCCTCACCGCTGTCGCCGCCGCGCTGGTCCTCGCGTTGACCGCGGGCGGCGCGCACGCGCAGGTCAGCCGCGCGACCGTGCGCGGACTGGTCTCGGTCGCGCCGGGCGCGGCCAACGGCGGGCTCGCCATCACCGCAGTCAACGCGGCCAACGGCACGAGCTATCGCACCTCGACGCGCGCCGACGGCCGCTACGCGCTGGTCGGCCTGGCGCCCGGGACCTATGTCGTGCGCGTGCTCGACGCCTCGGGCACGCCGCTCAAGACCGAGCAGATCACCCTGTCCGTCGGCGAGAGCGCCGCGCTGGACCTGCGGGCCGCCGCGCCGGCGACCACCGTCGAGGGCAAGGCCGAGCCCGTGCAGCTCGGCAAGGTCACGGTCGAGGGCAACGCGATCCGGCAGGGCGTGAAGGACTCGCAGGTCGGCACGACGGTCTCCCAGAAGATGATCGAGGCGCTGCCGCAGAACACCCGCAACTTCCTCAGCGCGGCGGACCTCGCGCCCGGGGTGGCCTTCTCCAGCGACGCCTCGGGGCTGAGCAAGCTGCAATCCGGCGCGCAGGACTACGACCATCTGAACGTCTTCATCGACGGCGTTGGCCAGAAGAACAACATCCTGCGCGGCGGGCTGAGCGGCCAGGACAACTCGCGCGGCAATCCCTTCCCGCAGTCGGCGATCGCCGAGTACAAGGTGCTGACGCAGAACTACAAGGCCGAGTTCGACCAGGTCAGCAGCGCCGCGATCACGGCGGTGACCAAGTCCGGCACCAACGAACTGCACGGCGAGCTCTACGCCGATCGCACCGGCACCAACTGGCGCTCGCTCAACGCGCTCGAGAAGGAGCGCGAGGCGCAAGGCGTGAAGCGGCCGTCCTCCGAGAAGTACGAGTACGGCGGCAGCATCGGCGGCCCGATCGTGAAGGACAAGCTGCACTACTTCGTCGCCTACGACGGCAAGCGCATCGAGGACTCGCGGCAGATCATCGGCCAGAACTTCGAGAAGCTGCCCGACGCCGGCATCGTGCCGGGCCTGCGGGCGCGGCAAGGCAACCAGGTCGATCCCTTCCATGAGGACCTGCTCTTCGGCAAGCTCGACGCGCAGCTCAACGAGGAGCACCGCCTCACCCTGAGCGCGCGGCTGCGGCGCGAGACCGACCGCATCGCCGAGGACCGCAACCTCTCGCTGCCCGGCAACGACAAGGCACGGCGCAACGACGAGACCCGCGTCGACCTCAAGCACGAATGGGCGCGCGACGACTGGCTCAGCGAGGCGCGCATCGGCTACGAGGACTACGTGTGGAATCCGCAGTCCTCGTCGGACACGCCGATGGTGCGCTACAAGGTGTCGACCTCGACGCCGCAGGCGCTGACGACCTCGCAGGACGTGATCATCGACGGCGGATCGCCGGATGCGCAGCGGCGCCAGCAGCGCGGGACGTTCGTCTCGGAGGAGCTGACCTACACCGGCCTCGACGGCCACGTGATCAAGGGTGGGCTCAAGTTCAAGGACATGCGCTACGACCTGAGCGGCACGGCCAACGCGGTGGACTCGGTCGACGTGCTCATCGACAACGTGACCGGTCAGCCCTATTGGGACGGCGCGAACTGCCTGGGGACGAATGTCTCCAACAACGGCCGCACCAGCGACCAGTGCAACATCCGGCGCGCCACCGATCCGACGGCGGTGTCCTTCAAGAACCGGCAATGGGGCCTCTACCTCCAGGACGACTGGAGCCTCACGCGCCAGCTGGAGCTCAACCTCGGCCTGCGCTGGGACTACGAGGACAACATGCTCAACAACGGCTATGCGACGCCGGCCGACCGCATCGCCGCGCTGTTGGCGCCTGACGTGACGCGCTTCGGCATCGTGCCGGGGACGGGCCAGACCTATGCGCAGTCCCTGGCCAAGGGCGGCATCGACATCGGGCAGTACGTCAGCACCGGCAGCTCGCGCAAGGCCTTCAAGAGTGCCTTCGCGCCGCGGGTGGGCTTCTCCTACGACGTGTTTGGCGATCGGGCGACGGTGGTCTACGGCGGCTACGGCCGCAGCTACGACCGCACGATGGCCAATCACGCGCTGGACGAGCTGCAGAAGAACCAGTCGCCGGGCGGCGAGATCTGGCTGATCCGCAACGACTTGAAGATGCCCTATGCGGACCAGGTCAGCATCGGCCTGCGACAGGCGCTGACGCCGACCTGGAACGGCGAGATCGCCCTCAGCCGCGTCGAGGCCAGGAACCAGTTCGTCTGGTTCAGCGGCAACCGCGATCCCGACGGCGGTTTCGCCAGACAGGCGAGCATCGACCCGCTGTGGGGCGGCCCCAACGGGTTCGGTCAGCTGGTGCTGGGAGACACGATCGGGCGGACGCGGACGGATTCGCTCTTCCTGAAGGCGGAGAAGCCGTACACCGAGACCTCGGGCTGGACGGCGACGCTGGCCTACACCTACAGCGACGCGAGGACGACCAACCTCCAGTGGAGCAACGACCTCTTCGACTGGACCTACGGTCGGCCGGGACGCGGCTGGAACCCGAGCACGCTGGTGGACAAGCACCGCCTGGTCGGTGCCTTCATGACGGACAAGTTGCTGCCCTGGGGCCTGACCTTCGCCGCCAAGGCTACCTACGCGAGCGGCTTCCCGCGGCGCCTGACGGACTGCACCGCGGGCGCCGACCAATGCGTGCTGGTCGAGGGCCAGTCCTCGAGCTACCGCCAGGTGGACGTGAGCGTGGGCAAGGAGTTCCGCTACGGCATCCACCGCTTCGCGCTGCGGCTGGACGTGCTGAACCTCTTCGGCGCGGACAACTACGGCGGCTACGACGACTGGATCGGCAACGCGCCGGCGCCCGGCGCGGCGGCGAACCGCCTGGGCGGCGACAACCTCAACCTCGACAAGCCCAACGGCATGCGCGGCGACAACCGCGCGCTGAGGGTGGTGATGAACTACAAGTTCTGATCACGCGGGCTGGCGGCCGGTGAAGCGAGGACCGAGGCCTTCGCGGCGAAGGACACTGCCCGGATCGCGCGTCGTCCCCACTTTCCGCGATCGATGACGAACGGCCCGGTCACGCGTGGGTCGTATGCTGGCGCGCTCCGATTCACCACCCACGACCGCCATGACGACTGCCCTGCTCATCATCGATCTGCAACGCGTGCTGTGCACCGGCGAGTACGCGTGCCATGAGGCCGAAGCGGTGATCGGCCGCGTCAACGGCCTGATCGCGCAGGCGCGCGAGACCGGGACGCCGGTGATCTTCGTGCAGCACGAGGAGGACGGCTGGGAGTCGATGCGCCGTGGCGGCGAGGGCTGGCAGCTCGACGACCGCCTCGCGGCGCTGCCGGAGGACCGGCGCATCTTCAAGACCTCGCCGGATGCCTTCCACAAGACCGACCTGGACGCGGCGCTCCGGGACCTGGGCATCGGGCACCTCGTCATCTGCGGCGCGCAGAGCGACTTCTGCGTCGACACCTCGACGCGGCGCGCGCTCTCGTCGGGCTACGACGTGACGCTGGTCGAGGACGGCCATACGACGCTGGCCAATGGCGCGCTGAGCGCGCCGCAGATCATCGACCACCACACGCTGATCCTGCGCAACCTCACCAGCTTCGGTCCCGCCATGTCGGCGAAGAAGGCCGCGGAGATCCGCCTGTCCGCGAGCTGATCGACGCACGACAGCCGCCGCGGGGCGATCACACGGATCGAACCGCGCGACCGCGACGCCACGCGTGACTGGCGTCGCGCCGAACCGGCCTGGCGCTCAGCCCACGAGCACGGGCTTGAGCCGGGCGACCTCGTCGACCGGCGTCGCGCCGAAATACCGTTTGAACTCGCGGCTGAACTGCGAGGCGCTTTCGTAGCCGACCCGCGAGGCGGCGACTCCCGCCTTGGCGCCCTCGTTCAGCATGATCAGGCGCGCGCGGTGCAGCTTGTAGGACTTCACATACTGCAGCGGCGAGGTATTCGTCACGGCCTTGAAGTTGTGATGGAAGGCCGACACGCTCATGTTCACCATCCGCGCCAATTGCTCGACGCTGAAGGTCTCGGCGTAATTCGCCTCGATGTGCTGGATGACCTTGGCGATCAGTCCGAAATGGGTATGCCGGTTCACCAGCGCGTGCAGCGCGGCGCCGCTCTCGCCGCAGAGCACGTGATAGAGGATTTCCTTGATGATCAGTTTCCCGAGGAACTGGGCATCGCGCGGATTCCGCATCGCGTCGAACAGCCGTTCGATCGCGCACAGCAGGTCGTTGGTGAATGGGGCGCCATTCACCCCCGAGGATTCCGCGGTGGCCAGCTCGTCGAGATGGTCCTGATCCAGATCCATCAGCACCGACTGCAGCAATGGCACGTCGACGCCGATGGAAATGCCGACGAAGGGTTCTTCCTTGCTGGCGATGGTCTGGCATTCGAAGGGCAGCGGGACCGTCAGCAGCAGATAGTTGTCCGCGTCGTAGCGGAAAGTCCGGTCGCCGAGAAACCCCACTTTCGCGCCCTGGACGACGATCACGATCGTCGGGTCGTAAAGCACCGGCGTGCGGGGGTGCCCCTTCTCCGTATGAAGAATCTTCACCCCCGCGACCGGGGACGGGCTCGCGAACGCGCCCGTCGAATACCCGATGGCCTGCTCGACGATGCGCCGCCGGACCTGGTCGTTCAATGCCGCTGTCATGGGGGTGATTCTCGTCAGCGCGCGGCTTCGAGAATCCGCTGGCTGTCTTCCAGGGTGATATCTCCGTGCTCGCCCAGCGCCACGCAGCCGTGCTCCTTCAACTTGGCGATCATCGCGGGAATCGCGCTGCCGTCCAGGCCGTGGCCCGACAGGCGGGTGGGCACGCCCATCTGCTCGAAGAAGGCACGGGTGGCGTTGATCGCGCCGTCGATGCGCTGGTCCTCGGTCCCGTCGCGCAGATGCCAGACGCGCTCGGCATATTGCAGCAGCTTGGCGCGCTTCTGCTCCTTCTTGTAGGCCAGCAGCGAGGGCAGCACGATGGCCAGGGTTTGCGCATGGTCCAGGCCATGCATGGCGGTCAGCTCGTGGCCCAGCATGTGGGTTGCCCAGTCCTGCGGCACGCCGGCGCCGATCAGGCCGTTGAGCGCGAGGGTGGCGCTCCACATCACGTTGGCGCGAACGTCGTAGTTCTCCGGCTCGGCCAGCGCGCGCGGGCCTTCCTCGATCAGCGTCAGCAGCAGACCTTCCGAGAAACGGTCCTGCACCTTGGCCTGCACGGGGTAGGTCAGGTATTGCTCGACGGTATGGACGAAGGCGTCAACGACGCCGTTGGCGACCTGGCGGGCCGGCAGCGAATACGTGACCGTCGGATCGAGCACCGCGAAGGTCGGATAGCTGTAAGGCGAGAAGAACGCGAGTTTGTCGCCGGTCGCCAGACGGCTGATGACGGCGCCGTTGTTGGATTCCGAGCCGGTGGCCGGCAGGGTCAGCACGCAGCCCATGGGTACGGCGCTGGTGACCTGGGCGCCGCGGTTCAGCAGAATGTCCCAGGGGTCGCCGGCGGTATACCGGGCGGCCGCGCCGATGAATTTGGTGCCGTCGGCCACGGAGCCGCCGCCGACCGCCAGCAGGTAATCGATCTTCTGCGCCTTGACGACCTCGACGGCCTTCATCAGCGTCTCGTAGGAGGGATTCGGCTCGATGCCGGCGAACTCGAAGACAGGTCGACCTTCCAGGGCCTTGAGCACCTGGTCCAGGACGCCGTTCTTCTTGATGCTGCCGCCGCCGTAGGTGATCAGGATGCGCGCGTCGGCGGGGATTTCCTTCCCCAGGTTCGCGATCTGACCCTTGCCGAACAGGATTTTGGTGGGGGTATTGAGCGAGAAGTTGTTCATGGCATTCATCCGTCTGTGTCGGGGGGATCCGGGGCGCCGGAATGGCGCGGATCCGATGTCGCCGATCGTCGCCGGGAGGCGGTCGAGGGTCGGTGTGACGGATGAAATTGTTGTTCCCGGGACCCGGACTTTCAATGCATGAAGCTGCCGGTGTTTTGCCTATTCGTTCCCCGGGTCGGAAAAATAGGCAAGCTCAGGGACCACCGAGCCGGCTCGTCCAGGACTCGACCTCGCCCGATTCCAGCCGGCGGCTGAACAGCCGGACCCAGGACGGCGGCAACGGCAAGCCCAGCACCTCCCGCAGCAGGGCCGGCTCGGTGTCGCGGTCCGCGATCAGGCCCAGCAGCCGGTCCAGCGGCCAGGCGGGATACGGACGATCGATGAGGAGAATCTCGTCGCCGGCCCGAACCGAGCCCGGCGTCAGCACCCGCAGATACCAGCCCGTGCGGCGGCTGTGCTGCAGCTGCGCGGCCATGTCGGATTGCCCGAACCTGTCGTTGAGCTTCCAGCAGGGCTGCCGTCCTTGGCTGACCTCGAAGCGGGTGCTCCCGATCAGCCACCGGTCGCCGAGGCACACGCCGGCTTCATCCAGGCGTGGGCTGTCGTCCAGGCTGAAGTTCTCGCCAAAGGCGCCGGGGCGCGCCAGCAGGGACAAGGCCTGGTCGTTGCCGTCCAGCCGTTCGCGCCAGATCGGGTAATGCGCCCAGGGATAGACGTGGACGGCCTTGTCCGGCCCGCCATGGATGCGTGGATCGCCTTGTTCGTCGCCCTCCAGACCCGTCGCGGACACGGCGACCGCATCGGCGACCGGGCTCTTGGCGATGCCGCTCAGGCAGCCGGGCCGGGTGAAGGGCACGGCCCGTCCGCGCAGGACCTCGCGGAGCCGGCCGATGACGCGCGGCAGCGTCGCGTCGGCCCGCTCGGCGGGGGCGATGGGCGTTTGATCGTCCAGGCGTTCGGTCATGGTGTCGGAGGGGAAACGGCGCTCGATGGTAGAGGGCGCGGTCGGGCCGGACCTGCCCGATCGACTCGAAGACCTGCCGATCCGTCCACCGTCCGCATGGCGCGGTGGTCGCGACGTGTCAGGGCGCGAACCGGGTGAACACGTCGTCGCGGTCCTTCACCAGCGACTCGTGGCAGGCAAAGCAGGTTTGGTGCTGGGCGGCGTCGACGGGCTGGCCGTTGATGAAGCGGCCATAGCCCCAACCGCCGCTCTGCGCGTAGCGCTTGGCGTCCTTGACCATGACCTGGACGGTGGTCGGATGGCCGGGCACCGTGGCCGCGGGGAACTCCTTGGAGCGCTCGCGCTTCCAGGCCAGCTTGACCAGCATGGCGCCGTCGGGGAACGGCAGCTTGCCGAGGCGATAGGCCTCGACGGCGATGCTGTTGCCGACCACGGCGCGCAGCTCGTCCAGCGGGGCGTCCTCGGTGGCGACGCCGATCATCTGCCACTGACGATAGCCGTCGGGCAGCGTCACGCCGTAGATGGGAGAGGCGGGCTTGTCCGCGGCCTTGGCGGCCTTGGGGACAGGTGTTGCGGGGGCAGCGGGCTTGGCCGGCCTGTCATCGGCCGATGCCGACAGCGCGGTGGCGGCGAGCATCGCCGGGACCAGCAGCGAGGCGATACGGAAGGCGTTCATGGGCGTCCTCGGACCATTCAGGGGAATGGTGGGGATCAGACCAAAATCGCGCCCGGCGGGGCATTGAACGAAGGTATGAGGGCTCCTCATTCGTCCGTGATCCGGAATCAAGACAGTTTGTCCCGGTGTGATTCCTTGGCTTTCCGAAGGCCCCTGCCAATCCTGTCCCGACGCATTCACCAAACCATGAAGGCGGTACTCCCCCGGAAATTCAAGCCCGGGGGGGGCGACGCGATGTGTGACCCGCGGTCGACGAATCCTGTCGCCGTCGCATGGCTTGAGCTTCGGCGAAGTCGTTTACGCTGTGACTTCACGATTTCCAGAAGAGAGAGGGCCTCCGTGCCCACAGACAACGCTCAGGCGCTTCATGGGAAGGACGCCTCCTTGGATCGGAAGCCATGACCCTGGACAACGACCTTTCGCCAGCCGCCGCGTCCCACCTCCACCTTGCGGTCAACCACTTCAAGCAGTGGGCGGAGGCAGTTCCTGTCGAGACCCGCTCGGGCGAGTGGGAATGCGACTACCCGGACTGGCAGCGCCTGTGGTCCGCCGCCGAGCAACTGATGGAGACGGTGCCCGTCGATGTCTGGGCCGAGTCTGCAATGGAGGATCTGCTCTACGCCCTTGCTCGGGACAACGAATGCGAGGTCATCGCGGACGCACTCGCGAAAAGGGATTCGGTGCTGATGGCGGTCGCTTCCCGAGCCGCGCATTCGGCCGAGTCAGAGGCGAAGTGGCAGATTGCCGTGAAGCTCGGCGAACGGTGCGGGCCATTGGCGGAAGCGGAGGAACTGCTGGTTCACTTCGCGCAAGACGCCAACGAATACGTCAGTCGCCGGGCCTTGTTGGCACTGGGCAGGGCGAGGTCCGGAAAGACGGAGACGTATGCAGAACGCGCGTGGGCGACGGGTCATGAGTACCAGCGCATCGCGGCGCTGTGGGCGTTGAAGGACGTTAGGTCAGCGAAGCTTGACGAGTACCTGCGATGGGCCGATGCGGATGCCCGGGAGTTCCTGGTCTCGAATGCGAGGGAGATTCGTGCGGAGTGACCACGAGTCGGCCCCTTGAACGTCGCGAGGTGTCCAGCACGACGGCATCGTGCCGATCAAGCGTCAAAGCGCCCCAAGGCCGGCACACGCGCCGTCAGGCACATGCCCAGAACAAGACAGAGAGCGCCCCAGACCCGACGCAGATCAGGGCAAGTACGCGCATCCGGGCAATGCGATGGTCACGTGGATCCGGGGAGGTGGTGCCGATGAGCGCCAACATTCGGACCGGCCCGCCCTGGCGTGTGATGACCCGATGGACGGGGCGGTAGATCTTCCCCGCATAGTCCGGATATCTCTCCTGCAGTGCGGCTTTGCTGGCCAGCGCTTCCAGCCACAGGAAGCAGCCGGCCATGACGGCGAACAGCGCGAGGATGATGGCAACCAATAACATCTGACTCCCGAAGCCAAGTCCGCGGGGCGGCATTGGGCCCCACTCGACCGGCGAATGAAGCGAGTCTTATACCGGTTCGGAGCGGCCAACCGCATCGCTCAATCACATTCCCAAGTTCCACCCTCCATGTCCTGGTTCGCGCTCTCGATGGCCGTCCCCTTCGCACTCCTGGTGCTGGTGACCGTATCCCTCGCCCTGTTGCGTTTCGCATGTCGCTCATTGCCGGAGAGCCATCCCCTCCGGAGCCGCGTACAGGCCGCGACCGATTGGATCCGGAGCAATCCGCGGCGCTTCGGCGTGAGCCTGGAATACGTCGCCACCGGACTTTTCCTTGGCTACTTCCTGGTGCTGCTCGTGCTCTACGGGTAAGGCGCGCAAGGCCTCGCGGGGTGCGCGTGGCGCGGCTCTCACATCAGGTGAACCCCCGGCAGGTACGGCGGGGGACCATGCTATGTTCCGCGCTCCGCAAATCCGGCCCTTGCCATGCGAGCACCCTGCGTCCGACGGTTCCGATCGATGGTCATGGCCGGTATCGCGCTGCTGCTGTCAGCCGCGGGCGCGGCACAGGGCGCCGCCCCTCCCCCGCCCTCGCCCGGGCGCACCTCGCTGGCCGAGTTGCTCCAGGAGCAACCGCTCGACCAGCTCTATCACACCGGATGGGCCGCCCGCGAGGGGATGTACGGCCCGGTGATGGGCCTGGCGCAGACCACCGACGGCTACCTCTGGGTGGGCACCGCGCAAGGGCTCTTCCGCTTCGACGGACTCCGGTTCGAACGCTTCGAGACCCTGGCCGGCGAGTCGCTCCAGAGCAAGGCCGTGCTCAGCCTCTTCGCCACGCCGGACAACGGCCTGTGGGTCGGCTTCCTGGCCGGCGGCGCCGCGCTCGTGCGCGATGGCCATGTGCTCGCCTCGGAGCCGGCCAAGGAAGGCTTCGGCGCCTCCACGCGCGCCTTCGCCCGCGAGAAGGACGGCACGGTCTGGGCGGCGAACAGCCGCGGCTTGTTCCGACGGGACGGCGACCGCTGGAAGCAGATGGGACAAGCCGAGGGCTATCCGCCCGTCGCGCCGGGCCACTACACCATGGACGTCCTGGCGGATGGCGACGGCAACCTCTGGGCCTTCACCACCCGGGGCGCGCTGGTCAGGCCCGCGGGGCAGACGCGCTTCGTCGAGGTGCCGAGCGAAGGACGCAACCCCATGTACGCCGCGGTGGACCCGCAAGGCCGGATCTGGGCCCGGATCGGCGAGCAGCGCTACCGCCGACTGCCGCGCCCGAACGTGCCGGGAGACGTCCTCGGTAGCGGCCGCCCGGTGCACAACAGCCTTTTCATGCCGGTCTTCGATCGCGAGGGCCATCTCTGGTACGGCGCGCTCGACGGCGTCATCCGCGAGCGCCTCTCGGACCAGGCCCCCGATTCCGACGAGCCGCTGTCCGCCTCCCTCGCCGCCGCGCCCCCGGTCCCCATCGTGCCGCTCGCGCCGGCCTCCGGCGCCCGAGGTCCCGGCGTGGGGCAGGCCTACGACTTCCGCTCGCCGGCGCTCCAGCGCCTGACGCCGAGCCAGGGGCTCACCGGCGACCGCGTGCTGAAGGTCTTCCAGGACCGCGAGGGATCGATCTGGATCGGCACCAACGCCGGTCTCGACCGACTGCGCCCCACGCGCGTGCCCACCTTCCAGTTCCCGGTCCGGACCTCGACGCTGTCGATGGCCGCGGGGCCCCGTGGCGACCTCTGGTTCACGTCGCGCATCGGCCTCCTGCACATGAATCCGGCGGGCGGCGGCCCGGACCTGGAGACCTTCCCCAGCGAGAGCGTCTCGATGAGCCGGGTGCTGGTCGACCATGCCGGGACGGTGTGGGTCGGGGACCAGGGCGGCCTGTGGCGGCTGACGCCGCAGGGTCGCTATGTCAACGAGCTCAAGTCCTCCTTCCCCGACTGGAACGGGGCCGTGACCGACCTCGCCGAGGACTCGGCCGGCACGATCTGGCTGATGTCGCAGTCCTTCGGCCCGATGCGCCGCTTCCGCGACGGACGGTGGGAGCGCCTGGCCGGTCAGAAGGGCTTTCCCAACGCGACCTTCCACTGCATGACGGCGGACGATCAGGGACGCGTCTGGATGGGCACCGTGGGGAACCGGCTGCTACGCGTCGAGCCCGGCGACCGCCTGACGCGCCTCAACGAGAAGAACGGCATCAACGTCGGCGACCTGCTGGCCCTCACCCCGGGCAAGGGCTACCTCTGGATCGGTGGCGAGCACGGCGTGCAGCGCATGGACGACAGCGGCCAGGTTCACGACCTGCGCGCCGTCTCGGAGGACGCGCTCAACGCCATCAGCGGCATCGTCGAGACCCCCGAGGGCGACCTCTGGCTCAACGGCGAGGCGGGCATCACCTGGATCAAGGCCGCCGACGTGCGCCGCGCGATGTCCGATCCGTCCTATCGGGTGCCGCTGCTGCAGCTGGGCACCCTCGACGGCCTGCCCGGCCGCGCGGAGACCTCGTTCCCGTTGAACACGGCGCTGCGCGCGCCGGACGGGCGGCTGTGGTTCTCCCTGACCAACGCCCTGGTCACGATCGACCCCGCCACCCTGGCGAGCGACAGCGCGCCGCCCCCCGTCGACATCCAGCGGGTGGTGGTGAACGGCGCCCCGCTGGCGCGCGCGCAACCGAGTCTGGTGCAGGCCGCCGCCGGCACGCGGGACCTGCGGATCGACTTCGCCTCGCTGTCGCTGGCCGAGCCCGAACGCGCCCGGTTCCGGTATCGCCTGCGCGGACAGGAGACCGACTGGCAGGACGCGGGCGCGCGGCGCCAGGCGTTCTATACCAACCTCGGCCCGGGCCGCTACACCTTCGAGGTCCAGGCCTCCAACGACGGTCGGATCTGGAGCCGCTCGCCCGCGAGCCTGGCGGTCGACATCCCGCCCACCTTCTTCCAGTCCGCGACCTTCCGGATCCTGTGCGTGCTGCTCGCGATCGGACTGATCGCGCTGCTGGTGCAGATGCGTCTGCGACAGGTCGAGGCGCGCGCGCTGGAGCGCTACCGCGCCCGTCTGGACGAGCGCACCCGCATCGCCCAGGACCTGCACGACACCCTGCTCCAGGGCTTCCAGGGCCTGATGCTGCGCTTCCAGCGGGTCGCCTGGGGCATCCCGGACGAGCTGCCCGCCCGCGCCGAGATGGAGCGCGTGCTCGATCGCGCGGACGAGGTCGTGATCGAGGGCCGCCACCGCATCACGGACCTGCGTCAGGCGCCCTCGGACTCGGCACCGCTGGAGCGGACGCTCGAATCGCTGGGCCACGACCTGGCCGGCTATCACGACGTCGCGTTCAAGGTCAGCGTCGACGGCACGTCGCGGCCGCTCGAGGCAGGCGCGCGGGCGGAGCTGGCGCTGGTGGCGAGGGAAGGCCTGTTCAACGCCTTCCAGCATGCGCGTGCGCGCCACATCGAGGTTCACCTGAGCTACGCCGAGACGGGCTTCACGCTGAGGATCTCGGACGACGGCGTCGGTGTCCCGCTGCAGACGCAGATCGACGGGCAGCGCCCGGGGCACTGGGGCTTGAGCGGCATGCGGGAACGCGCCGTCCGCATCGGCGGCAGCTTCGAGCTGCGAAGCGCGCCGGGCGAAGGCACGACCCTCTCGGTCCACGTCCCGGCGGAGCGGGCCTATCCCGGCGCCCAGGACCGACCGGTGCTGTCCAAGCTCCAGCGCGGCGCGCGGGTGGTGCTCGGCGGGTCGACGCCCTGATCCGGGGCGCTCCACAGCGTTCGCCACGCCCGCGGACGCCCCGTCCGCGCGCCGCCGCGTCGGCCTGACGTCCTACGCCCGCACGCGCCCCTCGCCGACGGCCTCGCCCGCCGCCGGCTCGTAGGCTGCTGCCATGGGAGTGCATCGACTCATCGGGCGCCTGGCCATGGCGCCGTTCTCCAAGGCCCTGCCCGCGATGGGCGACACCGAACGGGCCGCCCTCGAGGCCGGCACCGTCGGCTTCGAAGGCCAGCTCTTCGCCGGGCGACCGGACTTCGACGCGCTGATCGCGCAAGGCCCGAACCGCCTCACCGACGAGGAACGCCGCTTCCTCGACGAGGAAGTGACGACGCTGGTGGGCATGCTCGACGACCACGCCATCGACAAGGCCGGCGACCTGCCGCCCGAGGTCTGGGGCTATCTGCGCGAGCACCGCTTCTTCGGGATGATCATCCCCAAGGAATTCGGCGGGCTGGGCTTCGGTCACTACGCGCATGCCGAGGTCGTGACCCGCATCGCCACCGTCAACACCGCCTGCGCGGTGACGGTGATGGTCCCCAACTCGCTGGGCCCGGCCGAGCTGCTGCTCCACTACGGCACGCCGGCCCAGCAGCAGCACTACCTGCCCCGCCTGGCCGACGGACGGGAGCTGCCCTGCTTCGGACTCACCTCGCCCCACGCGGGATCGGATGCCGCCTCCATTCCCGATCGCGGCGTCCTCACCGAGCGCACCATCGACGGACGCACGGTGCGCGGCTTCAGCGTCCGCTTCGACAAGCGCTACATCACGCTCGCGCCGGTCGCGACCGTGGTGGGGCTGGCCTTCCAGGCCATCGATCCCTCGCGCCCCGAGGGCCGGCAGGAACTCGGCATCACCTGCGCCCTGCTGCCCGTGCCGACGGCGGGCATGACCATCGGCCATCGCCACCGGCCGATGGACTCGGCCTTCATGAACGGCCCCATCCGGGGCGAGGACGTCTTCGTTCCCATGGACTGGGTGATCGGCGGCGAGGAACGCGTCGGCCAGGGCTGGCGCATGCTGATGGAATGCCTGGCCGCCGGCCGCGCGATCTCGTTGCCCGCGCTGGGCGCGGCGATGCAGCAGACGGCGCTGTTCGTGGTCAACGGCTACGGCCAGGTGCGCGAGCAGTTCGGCCTGCCCATCGGGCGCTTCCACGCGATCGCGGGCATCACCGCGAAGATGGCCGCCCGCCTGTATGCGACCGATGCCGCGCGCCGCTACACCGCCGCCGCGCTCGATGCCGGCGAGCGCCCCAGCGTGGCCAGCGCCATCCTGAAGGTGCAGCTCACCGAGGCCGGCCGCCATGCGGTCAACGAAGGCATGGACGTGCTGGGCGGCAAGGGCATCATCGCGGGTCCGCGCAACCTGCTCGGCGTGGCCTATCGGCACGCCCCCATCGCCATCACGGTGGAAGGCGCCAACCTGCTGTCGCGGGCGCTGATCATCTTCGGCCAGGGCGCCACCCGCTGCCATCCCTTCGTGCTCGAGGAGATGGCCGCCGTGCAGGCGCAGGATCCGGAGCGGCTCGGCCGCGCCTTGACGGGCCACGTCGGCCACGTGATGCGCAACCTCTGGCGCAGCGTCGCGCACGCGCCGCTGCGCGGTCGACCGCCCGACGACCTGCGGCCCGAGGCGAAGCTCATCGCCTCGCTGTCCGCCCGCTATGCGCTGACCGCCGATCTCGCGATGGGTCTGCTGGGCGGCAAGCTCAAGCGGATGGAGCTGCTGTCGGCGCGGCTGGGCGACGTGCTCGCCTGCCTGTACCTGGCCGCGGCCAGCGTGTGGCGCTACCAGGTCGAGGCCGACCCGGCGATGCGGCCGGTGGCGCGCGCGGCGATCCGGTTGCAGCTCGACGAGGCCGCCACGCTGCTGCGCGAGCTCTACGCCAACCTGCCTTCGGGCTTCCTGCGCGCGATCGCGCCGATGCTGCTCCACGGCACCGGCCATCTCGCCCCCTTGCGCGACCGCGAGTCCCTCGCGCTGGCCGAGGCGCTGCGCACGCAGCCGGCGCTGGTGCGGCGGCTCTGCCCCGATGTCTCCAAGCCCGGGAGCGGTGGACTGCTCGACCTGATGCGCGCGCTGGAAGCCGCCCGCGCGCTGGGCGACGAGGTGCCCGAGCTCAACAAGGCGCTGCGCCGCTCGGGCTCGCTGGAGGCCGTGGCGCGCGGATCGCGGCATCCCGAAGCGGCCCTCGCCTACCTGCGCGCCGCCGAGCAGGTGATCGCGGTGGACGAGGACGATCCCCGTCAAAATTGACGCATGCATCTCTACGACCCCAGCGCGCCCAACCTCCCGCACAACCCCTTCAACGCGATCGTCGGGCCCCGCCCCATCGGCTGGATGTCGACGATGAGCGGCGCCGGCATCGTCAACCTCGCCCCGTACAGCTTCTTCACCGCGCTCAACTACACGCCGCCGATCATTGGCTTCTCCAGCATCGGCCGGAAGGACTCGCTGAGGAACATCGAGGAGACCGGCGAGTTCGTGTGGAACCTCGCCACCCGCGAGCTGGCCGAGGCGATGAACGCGACCTGCGCGCCTGTTCCCCACGGCGTGAACGAGTTCGGACTCGGCGGCCTGACCGAGGTGCCGTCCGTCAAGGTGGCGCCGCCCCGCGTCGGCGAGAGCCCGGTCGCCTTCGAGTGCAAGGTCTCGCAGATCCTCCGGCTGACGACGATGGACGACGCGCCGGTCGACACCTGGATGATCCTGGGCCAGGTCGTGCTCATGCACATCTCGCCGGCGCTGCTGAAGGCCGACGGGACCTTCGACACCGCCGCGGCGGGGCTGATCCTGCGCGGAGGTGGCCCCGGCGACTACTTCGAGCTGGGAGAGCAGTTCTTCATGAAGCGGCCCGAGTAGCTCGGATCAGGCGCGCGACTCGGCGCCCGGGCGCTCGCCACGCCGGAAGGCCTCCGGGTACCGCCGTTCATACCAGCCGGTCGCCTCGACCGGCGAGGCGGCCAGGAAGACCCGGAGATCCGGCACCACGAGCAGCGCCAGGCCGCTGAGCAGGAAGCCCGCGCTCATGAGGCCATAGACCCATTCGATCGGCCACCACCCCAGGCACAGGCCGGCGAGCAAGGGCGACAGCGCCGCGGCCAGGTGGGACAGGGTCAGTTGCGCCGACGCCATGCGCGCGCGGAAGTCCTCCGGCACGGCCAGGGACCGATGGGTCTGGCCCATCAGCTGCGTGACGGACAGGCACACGCCGATGACGCCGAAGCAGAGCATCACGGCAGCCGGCCGATCGACCCCACCGACGGCGCCCAGGCTCAGCCCGCACACCGCGATCGCCACGACCATCGCGCGCATCCGCCCCAGTCGCGCCATGCATCGATCGGCGATCCCCAGCACGCCCACCAGCACACCCAGCGACAACGCGCTGCCGCACAAGCCCAGCCAGGCCGGCGAGGCACCGAGCTTCTGCAGGCGCAGCGGCAGCAGCATGCCGGTGGCGGGCAGGAAGAAGACCATCATCAAGGCGCCCGTCAGACTCCACCAGCGGTCGACACGCACCCGCCATTTCGCCCGCAGGCCGGCGGCCAGGCTGGCGCGCCACGACTCGGTCGATCGCGCCGAGGTGGGCGGCGCGAGGGGTCGGGTCTTGCGCGCGAGCACCAACGCCGCGATGGCCAGCGCCAGCTGAAGCACGAAGGCCAGGCCGACGTCGCCCAGCGCGAGCGCCACGCCGCCGAGCGCCGGCCCACCCAAGGTCCCGAGGGCCTGGGCACCTCGTCGGACACGGATCGCGGCGCCGAGCCGCGAGGTCGCGACGACGTCCAGCAGCAGGCCGGATCTCGCGGGCTGAATCACCGCGTTGGCCCAGGTCGCCATCGCGCCGCAGGCGCACAGCACGGGCACGCTCAACGCCTCCATCCACGCGAGGACCATGAGCGCTGCCGCCTCCCCGACAAGCAAGGCCTGACCCCAGACGATCAACCGACGCCGGCACAGACGATCCCCCAGTGGCGACAGCAGCGGCAAGCTGATCAGCGCGAGCGCGGCCATCAAGGCGCTGTAGACCGTCAGCCCCTGCACACCGGCATGGCGAGCGAGCCACCACAACGCGGCGCCGTGGCCGACGGTGCTGGCGAAGAGCGTCGTCATCTCGCCCAGAAGCAGCGCCCCGACGGGGCCGTGCATCCGCATTCGACGCCAGCGGGGCCGGAGTCGAAGCGAGGGCGCGAGTCGGAGCAGGAGCGTGCGATGCATGCGGCGGCACTCTAGGCAGCGGCGCCCGCGAGCGGCAGACCCAGACACCCCCGCGATGCATCGATACAGCCGATCCGCCGTCTGTATCCATCCGGGAGCCGTCGCGCTGGATCGATACAGCGCGCCCTCGCCGAGGTATCGTTGCGCGCCCCGCATCCGACACAGACCGTGAGCGCCCGCCCCGAGGAATCCCCCTTCCGCTATCAGCAGCTCGCCGACCGCCTGGCCGAGGAGCTGCTCGACGGCCGCCATGCCGCCGGCGCTCGCCTGCCCTCGGTCCGCAGCCTGTGCGAGCTCCACGCCGCCAGCCTCGCGACGGTGACGCATGCCTTGCATCGCCTGGAGGACGCGGGGCTGATCGAGTCCCGTCCGCGGCGGGGTTTCTTCGTGCGAGCCAACCGGCCCATCCCCCCGGCGTCAGCGCCGACCGGTCACGCCGATGCGCTGGATCTCCGCCGTGAGCGGCTGATGGCCTTGGCGGCGTCGCAGAGTGATCTGCTCTCCCTGGGTCACCTGGCCCTGTCAGCCGACCTGCTGCCGCTCGCGACGCTCCGGCGCCTGGCCCAGGCACGTCTTCGTGATGCGACGGCCTCGTGGGCGGAAGGCTCGGTGGCTGGATCACCGGCCTTGCGGGAGGTCCTCGCGCGGCGCCTGGTCCAGCGCGGTTGTCGGCTCCACGGCGAGGACCTGGTCCTCACCCACGGCGAGGGCGAGGCGCTCCAGCTCTGCCTTCGCCAGCTGACGCGTGCCGGAGACCGCGTGGCCGTGACGCGGCCTGTCCCCCTGCGGACGCTGGAGATCCTGCACAGCATGGACCTGACGGTCGTGGAGCTGCCCGCCGCACGCGACGGCCACCAGGTCGCGGCGGCGTTGGACGAGCTGCTGCGCACGAGCGCGATCGCGGTGTGCGTCGCGGGCACCGAGCTGTCCGCCGCGATGGGCACGGCGTGGCCGGACGCCGCGCGCGCCGCGCTGGTCGCCGCCTGTGGTCGGCATGACCTGCCCCTCATCGACAGCGACCTGTTCGGCGAGCTGCCGATCGGCATCGACCATCCGAAACCCCTCAAGGCCTTCGACGAGCACGACCGCGTGCTCCATTGCGGGAGCCTGGCTTGCGTGACCGGCACCGGCATGAGCGTCGGCTGGATCGCGAGCGGCCGCCACCGCCTCCAGATGCGCGCGGCGCGCGCGGTGCACGGCGACCTGCTGCCCGCGCTGACGGATCAGGTGCTCACCGACTTCCTGAGCGGTGACGCCGTCGACCGGCATCTGCGTCGGCTCCGCCAGCACCTGGGACGACGGGTCCGCGGCTGGCGCGAGGCCGCGCTCGCCTGCCTGCCACCGGGGACCTCGGTACATCACGGTCCGCTGGGGCATCAGCTCTGGGTGACGCTGCCGGCGGGCATCAGCGCGCTGGAGCTCCTGGCGCGCGTCCGGCTGAAGGGCATCACCTTCGTGCCGGGCGCCGTGTTCACCACCGGCAAGGACTTCGACGGTTGCCTGCGGCTCTCCGCGGCGCACGCGCTGGACGAGCGGCGGTCCGCCGCGCTGCGCCTGCTCGGCGAGCTGGCACGCGAGGCCGCCCGATGACAGGTCGCTAGACTGGGCCGCTCCATCGCCCCTCCTGCGCTGCCTACCGCCAGAACCCGCCATGCCGCTCGATCCCATCCTGCGCGAGATCGCCGCCGAGTTGCACACCGACCGCTTGCTGCTTCGCCCGCCCCGTCCGGGTGATGGCGTGCGCGTGCATGAGGCCGTCGTCGAGACGCTCGACGCGCTGCGGGCTTGGCCCGCGTCGCTGCCCTGGGCCATGGCGCCGCCGTCGGTGGCGGCGTCCGAGACCTTCTGCAGGGAAAGCGCCGCGGCCTTCCTCAAGCGATCGGAGCTGGTCTATCTGGTCTTCGATTCACGGGACTCGCTGGTGGCGGCGTGCAGCCTGCACGGCATCCACTGGTCGATCCCGAAGTTCGAGCTCGGCTTCTGGTGCCGATCCGGGCGACAGCGACAAGGACTGGCGAGCGAGGCGGCCTCGGCGCTGGTCCGCCACGCCTTCGAGTCGCTCGGCGCCAAGCGCGTCGAAGCCTTTCCGGACGAAGCCAACGCGGGCAGCCGGAGCGTCTGCGAGGCCGCCGGCCTCGAGCTGGAAGGCGTGCTGCGCAACGAGCGCGTCACGCCGAGCGGCGAGCCGCGCAACACCTGCGTCTATGCGGCGATCGGGTTGAGGGGGTAGTCAGGCAGCCGAAAGTGCCCCCCGGCCTCCACGGCGTCGTGGTGGATGCGCTGGCCCCAGCGCTGGGCGAGTTGCTCATTCGAGTGTGTCGATCAGAAATCTGAGGTCGCCGAATGGAATGCCGTCGAAGAAGCATGCGCGCGTTTCGCACGGCGCCACCAGAGCGCCAGAAGCGCCGGGGCTACGTGCATCTACCAACGACCGGCCGGCAGATCTGATGTCGGGGTGGGTGCTTCGCAGCGGAAGCGGACGTCGCTTACCGACTAGGCCTTTGGCGGAAGCATGCCAAACTCCGCGGCCAGCTCACCAAGTAAATCTTCAACGGCTGGCGGCAGTTCCACGCTTGCCGGTATACCTGCCAAGCACGCAGACAGCGCAAGCTCCCACTCACCATGTGTAGCTAGCGCACGGCAGTTGATGGCGGTGGCGGCGGGAAGGAACTGCACGACTTGCTCAAACCCGAGGTTGAAACGCTCTTGTGGGAAGTAGTCTGGTCCTTCGGCGAACCTTGCTACGACACGCAGTGGTGCAAGAGCGCGAATGAGCTGTCGGGCGGATGCCGCAGACTCAACGTCGACAGTTGGATACTTGCTCTCAAGCAGCGCGTCGGTTACGGCCTTGGCGACCGACAAGGGCAACCCACAATAGTGTTGAAGCGCTCGCGTGCAAGAAACCTTCTGCATGCCGGGAAGCCACCGGACGAGTTCAACTGTCTGCATCTCTGAAAACAATCGCGCGGCACGCGATTCCTTGCAAGCCCATCGAGCATTGGAGCATGCGCAATCTGGCTTGAGCTGGTGAAATTCCCTTGCCTGGCGACGACCGCTCAAGGCAATGAATGACGAGATTTTGCTTCGGAGTAGCAAGCAGTACAAACCACAGCCATGCGGTTGAAATCTCGGAACGCGTCCGTCATCTCGCCTTCGCGCAACCAGAGCTCTTCGCACGCGGAACACCAAGCCTGAAGGTCGTTAGGGTCGCTGGAGTTTTCGACGAATCCGGCTGGTGCCGGCTCGCCACGCAGCATGTGACCGCAAACCACGGCGGCTACTCGTTCCTCGTGCTCGCCACAGCGGATCGTCATTGGCGCAGAAGCGGTCATAGAGGTTGAAGAGTCCTTCCAAGTGGGAACTCGGAGGATAGCTTGCATATCCGCCTCCGCTGGCGGAAGCGGACCTTCGCAGGTCAGAATGCGTCGACCTGCCAACACCCAAGTCTCATGCTGGAACTCACCCTAGGTGCTGAATTCGACGTCAACCTTCGTCGTCGATTGTTTGATTCGGTCCGGGTGCTTGGTGGCTCAATCGGAGCAAGCAGTTGGTCCGTGGCAGGTTCCCAGGAGTTGGAAGTCTTTGAGCTCCGTTTCCCGAGCGGGACAGTTGCAGCCACAGAAGAGACTTTCATGGGCCTCGTGTTGAAGGGCAATGACGAGTTGGTAACGGCCATTGCCATGATGCGCGAGAGATGGCCTAAGCCATGGCGGCAACGCAGCGGAAGCGTTCGTTGACCTTGCCCGCCACTATCGAACGCACGGCCTTACGTGACGGTCTCTTGGAATGGCTCGGCTGCCACCTGGAACTCGTCCTCGTACACGATGTAGCCTGGACGGTTTCGCGTCCGCGCTCAGCTTGGACCCGCGGCCGCGGCGATTGCAGTCCTTCGTCCGAGCCGGGGGAACGCCGGTTAGAGTCTGCATTGCCGTCCCTCACCGTCTACCGGTCACCATGACGCTTCGTAGCAGCAAGTTTCAAGTTCACAGCAGCAAGACGGTCCCACACGTTATTGCTGTCGAGCCCTGGGGCGCGGACTACACGTTGCTCCCGGGCGAATCCTTGGAGGTAACTGCGTTCGGCGACGAAATCGCTCCGTCGTTTGAACTTGTGGCGTGGGACGACTCTTCACAGGTGTACTGCAACGACGCATCGACTTTCGAGGTCACGCAAAACGGAGTCGCCATTCCGTGCGGTCATAACAGGCAGTCCGAGGGCGCATCGAACGCCTGATCGTTCCACCATCTCACCACGCTCAAAGCATCCAGCTCGCACGCGGACGGAAGCCGTGTTCCTCAAGTCAGCCGGCGCGCCGGCCGCAGCCCGGCCGTGTGCTGCGCCCATACCTATCAAGGACGCCGAAGCTCCTCACGCATCAATGCGGCGAAGCGATCGAGCTGGCCCCGCTCCGCAACTGACAGGCTCGAGCGCGCCTGCGCGCGCAGGTCAAAGGAGTCGCAGCCTTGTTGAACGCAGGTTCGAAGAGCCCAAAGGCTGCTCTCGCAGAAGCCGCCGACTTCGCACGCCACGCCCACCGCAGCCATGTGCGCGGTTCGCGGAGGAATGGCATCCACGACCTCCGGATGGCGGAGGGCGACCAACAGCGCACCGTGGGATTCGATGGCCGTGGACAGGAGGAGTGGATCACCGGTCTCGGATGCCAACCTCAGCGCACGTGCCGGATCCTTCTCCCTCGTCAGCCGCCGCTCGGCGTCCTGCAGCGGATCGCCAGGTTGTGGCGAGGCGCCTCCACTGATCAAACGGCTCAAGTTGGACCGGCCGCCAAACTGATCCTCCAGTCCATCGCAGGCATTCAGCACCGAACTGACTCGTTCCAGCGCACGCGCACGGAGCCCGTCAAGCTGCAATCCACCCACCATGGCGACCAGGTCGCGTGCTTGACTGCACCTGGTGACCGCGGCGAGTGCATAGAAGCGACCACCGGATTCAGGATGCGCCAAGGCGAAGGACACGAACTCCCGGTAGTTTCTTGACTCGTTGAATCGTCGGAACATCTCGCTCTCGACCGGAGGGCTTCCCGAAGCCGACGTCTGAGCCGACGCCGGCTGGGTTGCTTGCGTGGTCGAGACCAGCGACGGATCGTCGTGCTTCGACTCGAGAACGTGGGAGTCTGCCGGCGCCTCGCTCATCCGCCAGCCAATGGCGATGACGCCGAGCAATGCAATCAGAGCAAGGGCAAGCCACTTGCCCTTTCGAGATTTCAAGAATCCAGACATCAGTGACATGCAGACAATGCCTCGCCGCTGCCTTCAATAAGGGTCCTCAGCCAGGTGACAGTGCCGTTCGCTTGATCTCGCTTTTCACCCATCCGCACTCGGAATCGAGTGCATAGGGATTACATACGATTGTCTGCGAGGGCAGCTCACCGAACTGGCGTCGGTAGGCGGCCGGGGCCGATCCAGCCGGCGGACCGTGCGTCCCTTGGCCATCGTGTACGTGGACCATGCCCTGGTCCTGATGGCCTGGTGCTGCCTGAGGGAGGGGTTCCGCAAGTTCCGCGTGGATCGCATCGCCACGGCCGAGACGACAGGCGACAGCTTTCGCCCTCGTCGGGCATCGCTGCTGCGGGCTTGCCTGGCGGAGATGTCGAAGTAGCAGGTTGCCTCCTGGAGCAATGCCCTCCGCACCCTCGTCGCGACGACCGCGCCTCGCGCATGCCGACCTATGCTCAAATTTTGGACAGGGATCGTCGACGATCCCCATCAATCCAGTTGAGCCACACCCGCCACCATGTTCGCCTTCAAGTGCACTTGCTGCGGTGAGATCCATGAAGGGTCTCCGAGCATCGGCTATCGAATGCCGGATCAGTACGCCTGCCTGTCAGACGAGCAGCGCGAGGCCATGGGCACGATTGACAGCGATCTCTGCACCATCACCCACGCAGAAGGCACCGACTACTTCATTCGCGCGGTTCTGGAGGTGCCGATTCACGGCGTCGATGATCCCTTCCTGTGGGGGGTCTGGGTGTCGCTGAGCGAGAAGAGTTTCAAGCGCTACGTCGAGACCTGCCAGGCGCCAGTCGACGGTGACGGGTTCTTTGGCTGGGTCTGCAACGCCATTCCGATCTATCCCTACGAGGGCTCACGTCCAGCCGACGTTCTCGTCCAGCTTGGCGGCCACCGGCCGAAGGTGGTGCTGCACCGGGGAACGCCAGAGGACGACCCGTTGGTGATCGATCAGGTCCATGGCATTTCCGTGTCGCGTGCGCAGCAGATCGCGGAGCGTGCATTGCATGCGGCTTAGTTCCTCGCGCCTCGGGCCCGTACGAACGGTGTCTCCCGCCACCCAGTGCTACCCTGCCGCCTCTCCCCACCTCAAGGGCACGACATGGCAGCCAGGACCTGGAAGATCGGCGCGATCGCTGTCGTGCTGGGCGTCGCGGCCTACTGGTACTGGTCGCCGTTCCTGGCGATCCACCAGCTGCGCGCCGCGGCCAAGGCCGGCGACGCGGACGCGTTCAGTGAACACGTCGACTATCCCCGGCTGAGGGACAGCCTCAAGGGGCAGCTCTCGGCCGCCATCGGCGGCCGGATGGCCGAGCGCATGCCGCGGAGCGACGTCGGCAAAGCCGGCGCGGCACTCGGTGCCCTGTTCGCGTCCGCCATGACGGACCGACTGGTCGACGCGATCGTCCGGCCCGAAGCGGTCATGCGGATCCTGCAGGAGGGCCGCCTGATGCCCCGAAGCGCCGCCCGCGGCGGCGAGTCCGACGACAGCCCGCCGCCCGAGACCCCGGACGCGTCCGGCTCCGCGCCGGCGCCCTCCCGCGCGCCGATCTGGTCGACCGAGCGCCAGGGCGTCGACACCTTCATCCTCTACGCGCGCCAGGCCGGTCAGCCCGAAGACCGCCGCACCGGCCTGGTCCTCGAACGGCGCGGCTTCGCCTCCTGGCAGCTCACCGAAATCCGGATGCCCTCGCTCTGAGCACACGCACGGCGGCCGATGCAGAATGTCCGGCCACGGCGCCCACCGGGGGGCGCGTGCCAGGTGTTGCCAGAGAGGGTTGAGATGAAGATCGTGGTTGTCGAGGACTCGCTGACCGTGCGCGAGGCCATCCTGGAACGATTGGGCGAGGAGCCCTTCCTCACCGTCGTGGGCCAGGCGAGCAGCCCCGCCGAGGCCCTGTCCACCATCGCGCTCAGCCGGCCCGACGCCGTGCTGCTGGACCTCGGTCTGCGTGACGGGACCCACGGCATCGATGTGCTGCAGCAACTGCGCACCCAGGGCTTCGCCGGCTACATCTTCGTGCTGAGCGCCAGTCCCTACGAGTCCGCCGCCTTCGACTGCAAGGCCCGCGGCGCCAACGGCTTCTACGACAAGGGCGACGGCGTGGAGCGCCTGATCGCCGACCTGCGGGAGATCGCGCTCGGCAAGCACGTCGAGCAGCTCCGCACCGGACGATCGATCACCTGAGCGCCCACGGTCTCAGGACAGCCCCATCTCCTGGATCGCGCGCACCAGCGCCGAGAAATCCACGGGCTTCCTGAAGTGGGCCTCGAAGCCCGCGTCCATGGCCCGGCGCCGATCGCTCTCGCCGGCGAAGGCCGTCAGCGCGATGGCCCTCAGCGCCCGTCTCGCGGGCAGGACGCGCGTCCGCGCAATCAGCTCGTAGCCGGTCATCTCCGGCATGCCCAGGTCGGAGATCAACAGGTTCACGTCCGCATCGGCCAGCAGCGCCAGCGCCTGCGCGCCGCTGCGGGCCTCGACGACCCGCGCGCCCTGCAGCTCCAGCGCCCGCGCGACCATCTCGCGCACCGACTCGTCGTCGTCGACGACCAGGATGCGCGCGCCGGCCAGCGAGATCCGATCCGTCGCCCCCGCCTCCGGCGAGGCGCTCGCGAAATCCCGCGCGCCGATCACCGGCAGCGTCACCGTGAAGCGGGCGCCGCGGCCCTCGCCGTCGCTCTCGGCGCGTACTTCGCCGCCGTGCAGCTCGACCAGGTTGCGCACGATGGACAACCCCAGCCCCAGGCCGCCATGCCGTCGCGCCATCGAGCCGTCGGCCTGGCGGAAGCGCTCGAACACGAAGGGCAGGAAGTCCCGCGGAATGCCGATGCCGGTGTCCTCGACGATGAGGTCCGCATGCTGGTCGTCGCCCCGCAGCAGCACCCGCACCTCGCCGCCGCGCGGTGTGAACTTGATGGCGTTGGAGATCAGGTTCGCCACCACCTGCTGCAGTCGCGCGGCGTCGCCCATCACGGTCGTGCCCGCGTCCACCGTGACCTCGGTGTCCAGACGCACGCCCGCACGCTCCGCCGCCGGCGCCAGCAGCTCGACCGCCGCCAGCGTGAAGCTCGCCGCCGCGACCGGGGCCACTTCCAGGCTGAGCTTGCCGGTGGTGATCCGGCTCATGTCGAGCAGGTCCTCGATCAGCTGCGCCTGCGCCTTCGCACTGCGCTCGATGACGTCGATGCCGCGCCGCAGCTCGGGCTGCTCGTCGCCCAGCTTGCGCCGCAGGATGTGGACCCAGCCGGTGATCGCGCTCAGCGGCGTGCGCAGCTCGTGGGACAGGGTCGCAAGAAACTCGTCCTTGACCAGGCCCGCCTGCTCGGCGGCCAGCCGCGCGGTGCGCTCGCTCTCCAGCAGCCGCGTGCGCTCCACCATCGCCTCGCGCGACGCGGTGTAGAGCCGCGCGTTGTCGATGGCGATCGCCGCCTGACCCGCGATGCCCTCGGCCAGGCGCTCGCTGCGCTCGGTGAAGACGCCCACCTCCTCGTGCCCGAAGAACAGCCCGCCCAGCACCTCGCCCGAGCGGCTGATCACCGGCACCGCCAGATAGCTCCGCACCGGCAGGTGACCGGCGGGCTTTCCGTGGTGCGGCGCCCACTGCCCGTAGCGCGGATCGGCGCTCACGTCGTCCAGCCGGATGGTGGGCTCGCCGCGGAAGGTCGGACCGAACAGCGGCGTCGGGCGCGGATGGCCCAGGCGCTCGAAATGCTTGCGCTCGGCACCGGACAGCGCGTACAGCAGATAGGCCTCGCCCTGCTCGTCGACGCCGTTGTAGAAGAAGGCGCCGAAGCGCGCGCCCGTCAGCTCGGTGGCCGCGTCGGTGACGCGCTGCACCAGCGCGCCGATGTCCAGTTCGGCGGCCAGCGTCGCCCCGGTCCCGTTCAGGATCTCGAGCGTGCGGGCCTCCTCGCGCAGCGCGGACTCGGCCCGCGTGCGCTCCAGCGCTTCCCAGCAGCGGGCCACGACGACCTTGACCAGCGCGACCTCGTCGTCGGTCCAGTGGCGCGCCTCGCGCTGATGCACCGCCATCGCCGCGACGAAGCGGCCGCCCTTGTGCAGCGGCACGCAGATGACCGACTGGATGCGGGTGCGCTGGTAGGCCGAGCGATCGGTGCCGGCCGTGACGGGGTCGCGATCGATGTCGTGGTTGACGTAGGCCTGGTCGGCGCGCATCAGCCGCAGCACCTCCTGGCCGAAGTCGCCGAAGCGGTAGGTGCCGACGATGCTGGACACGCCCTCGTTGTAGTCGCCGATCAGGTCGAAGGTGTCCTCATCGGCGCGCACGGTCGCATAGGCGCAGCGGCTGGCGCCGAGGTAGCGGCCGAGGTGCTCGGCGGTGAAGCGCATCACCTCCGCGGGATCGGTCAGCTTGCGCGTGCCCTGCGCCAACGCGTCGAGAAAGGCCAGACGCCGCGACATCAGCACCTTCTCGGTGGTCTCGGCGAAGGTCACCAGCACGCCTGCCGCGCGGCCCTCGTCGTCGCGCACCGCGCTGTAGGAGAAGTTGAAATAGACGTCCTCGGGATAGCCGAAGCGGTCGATGGTCAGCTTGAAGTCGTCGAAGCCCACCGGCGCGCCGCTCAGCACCTGCTGCCACATCGGGCCGATGGTGGGCCAGATCTCGGCCCAGGTGTCGGGCGCGCGGCCGCCCAGCGCCGGTTCGGCCTTGGAGCCGAGGATGGGCAGGTAGGCGTCGTTGAAGATCTGGACGAAGTCCCCGCCCCAGGCCAGGTACATCGGCAGCTGGCATTCGAGCATCGTGGCCACCACCGCGCGCAGCGAGGCGGGCCAGCGGTCCAGGGGGCCCAGCGAGGTGGCGCTCCAGTCGAAGGTCCGGACGCGCGCGGCCATCGCGCCGCGAATCGGGGCCATCGCGGCGGTGGCGGGAAGGTGATCCATGGCGCTCCAGGGGCTGGCGCGACCCGCCGGTGCGACGCCGCACCGGGCCGTCGGCCGGGACCGGGCGAGTGTAGGTCGTCACGGCATGGCCGGCCTGCCGCCCTGTTAACCTCTGCGCCCTGTCGAAGGCCTCCTCATGCAGATCTCCCCCATCAAAATCGCCGCGGGCATCGCGGCCGTCGTCCTGGCCGTGGCCGGGCTGTTCATCGCGACCCAGATGCGTCAGGGCGCCGTGGACATGCTCTCCTCCCCGGGCGTCGGCGCATGGATCAAGCGCGCGCCGCCGGCCCGTCCGGCGGAGCCCTCGGCCACGGCCTCGGGCGTGCGCGTCATCCCTTTCGGCGTGACCGAACAGCCGGGCGCGTCCAAGCCCGGAAAGCCGGCCGGCGGCTGAGCCCATGCGGCTGCCTCGCCGTTTCGACGACGCGCTGATGGCGCCGCCCGAGGCGGCGGGCGAGATCGATCCCGCGCTGACGGCCATGCTCACCGCCTGGTGCGCGGCCGGCGCCTTCCCCCGGATGACCGAGCCGCTGCGCGCGGCCAGCATCGCGCCGCGCGACGGCCTCGACGGCGCGGCTGGCGCGCTCGACGGCAGCCATGAACTGACGCGCCTGGGCCGCTGGCCCGGGCTGGCGTGGCGCCTGCGCCTCCTGGCGCGCGAATGCTTCTCCACCGGTGCCGCGCGACCCCACGATCCCTGGGACTGCGGCTGGTGGCGGGCAGGTCCGCCGAGTGCCGCGGCAGCCTTCCGTCCCCGGCGGCCGACCTTGCTGATGGTCCGCGCGCCGGATGCCGATGCGGCCGACGCGCTGCTGTCCACCCTGCGGGCGGCCAGTCCGGCCTACACCCGGCCCGTGCGGGTATTGGTGGTGGCGGCTGCTGCCAGGACCGGGATCGAGCGCCTCTAAGCTCCTGGCCTCGTCGCCCGCGTGTCGAAAGACGCCGACCTCGCTCGTCGTCAGGGAGGCGCCCTCCGCCTGGATGTCTCACCCACTCACAAGGACTGCCATGAAAACGCTGCTGCTCGTTCCCGCCCTGCTCGCCGCCGCCGTCGCTGCACAGGCCGCGCCCGTGACCTACGAGATCGACCCGTCGCACACCTACCCCAGCTTCGAGGCCGATCACATGGGCCTGTCCTACTGGCGCGGCAAGCTGAACAAGAGCGCCGGCACCATCGTCTACGACAAGGCCACCGGCGCCGGCAGCGTCGACGTGCGGATGGACCTGGCGAGCATCGACTTCGGCCTGGACGCGATGAACGCCTGGGCCACGGGCAAGGACTTCTTCAACGTCGAGAAGAACCCCGGCGCGAGCTTCAAGGGCCGCTTCGACGGCGCGAAGGATGGGGTCCCGACCCAGGTCGTCGGCGAGCTGACGCTCAACGGCAAGACCCGCCCGATGACGCTGACCGTCCGTCAGCTCAAGTGCATGCCGCACCCGATGCTCAAGCGCGACTACTGCGGCGCGGACGCCACGGGCAGCTTCGACCGCGAGGCCTTCGGACTCGCCGCGGGCAAGGACTGGGGCTTCAAGATGAACGTCGACCTGCGGATCCAGGTGGAGGCGGTCGCGAAGGAGTGAGGACGCCCGGCCCGCGAGGGCCGCTCAGCCTCGCCCGACGAGGCCCCGGAAGTAGGCCTCGAGGGTGACCTGGCCGCGAATCGACTCGTCGGGGAGATCCAACGCGTCCATCGCGACACCCGTCATGCGGGCGTAGGACGCCGCCGCCGCGGGCGAGAAGCCCTGTCGGCGGTAGGCCGCCTCCCACTGTTCCCGAGGCGTGACGACGACCCGCACCGGGCGATCCAGCACCTTCTCGAGCGCGACGGCCACGTCATCCGCGCTGTAGCGCGTCGGTCCCTCCACGTACTGGATGCCGGTGTCGTCCAGGCCCGACAACAGCCGCCGGGCGGCCGCCTCGCCCAGATCGCGCGGCGCAACCATCGGCAGGCGCAGATCGGCCGGGAACATGGACATCAGCTGCCCCGTCCGCCGCACGTCATCGAGCTGTGCCGCCCAGTTGCTCATGTAGAAGCCCGCCCGGTTGATCGCCGACGGAATCGGCTGGCGCTCGAGGCCCTGCTCCAGTTCCCAGAGCACGTTGAGGTCGCCCAGGCGCTCGCCCTGTCGCGCGCCACCGGTGGATTCGGCGACGACCTTCTCGAGACCGCTGCCCCGCACGGCCTCGAGGAGGTTGGCGACGGTCTGGCGCTCGATGCGGTCGGTATCGCCGGTGACGGCGGCCGGCGGGTTGAGGAGGAAGGCGCGACGGCCGCGCCGGAGAACGATCCGCAAGGCGGCCGGGTCGTTCAGGTCGGCGATCGCCACCTCGACGCCGGGGGACCGCCAAGGCGTGGGGTGGTGAGGATCATGCGTGACCGCGATCACGGGCTGACCCGCGCCCGCCAGTGCGTTCACGACCTCGGATCCGACATGGCCGGTCGCGCCCAGGATGATGAACATGAGGTGCTCCTTCCTTGGAACAGGGAGGCAAACGGGGCGCCCGTCCGACCGCGACCGGCTCACCTCATCCCGACGCCTTCCCGCGCCCAGGCCGCCCGGCGCGCGATCTCGCGCTCGCTGGGCGAGTCATCGGCGAACGAGCCGACCTGCACTTCCCCATCCGGGACGTAGCGGCTCATCAGCACGCCGGATGCCGAGGTCCGGCTCGACGCCAGCCTCAGCGCCTGCGGCTTGGCGCCCGACTCGAACAACCGCTTGCCGCTCCCGAGCACGACCGGGTAGGTCCACACGTTGTACTCGTCGATCAGGTGGCCGCGCCGCAGCGACTGGATCAGATCGCCGCTGCCGATGATCTGCAGATCGGGGCCGTCCTGCCGCTTGAGGGCGGCGACCGCGGTCAGCACATCGCCCTCGAGCAAGGTCGAGTTCGCCCAGTCGAGGCGCCGCGCCTGCCGCGAGGCGACGTACTTGCGCGTCGCGTTGAAGGTCTTGGCGATCGGATGGTCGTCCGGCTGATACGGCCAGTAGGCCTCGAAGATCTCGTAGGTCCGGCGGCCGAGCAGCAGCTCGCGGTCCTTGCCGTTGAAGGCGTCCATCTCCTCGCCCATGCCGTCCTCCCAGAACGGGAAGGTCCAGCCGCCGAAGCTGAACCCGCCGGCCGGATCCTCGGCGGGGCCGCCTGGCGCCTGCATGACGCCGTCCAGCGAGACGAAGGTGGATGCGATGAGCTTTCTCATGGGGAACTCCCGGGTCGGTGCATGACAAGGGCGAGCGGAATGCCCACCTCATCTCGACGACGCACGAGGTCGGGCGAATTCGACATCCCGGGGATTCGACACGCATGCGCTCAATCGCAGGATCAGGGCGCAGGGCTCAGGGCTCATGGCTCAGGGCTCATGGCCCGCCTCGCGCGCCCGAGGCCCCTCCGATGAGGGGCGGCCTCTGCCCTGCCGATGTCATTCCTTCAACGGGCATCCGCCAAGCGGAGTTCAAGACGCTTTCCCAGCGCCTTCAAGGCGATGGCGATCGTGTCGATCTTGGTCGGATGCTTGAGGTCGGTCAGGCGATTGATCTCTTGCGGACGCACGTTCATCAACCTTGCCAGATCCGCGTTGCGCGTCCCCTGCGCCAGCATCTCGTTGAGCAGCAGGACCTTCGCTCCGATGCTCGGCGGCAGATCGACCAGCACTTGCCCGCGCTTGAGCCTCGAAGGTTCGGGCACGGGACGCTTGTCCTCGAAGTAGAAGTCCATCGCCGTCGCCAGCGCATCCGCCGCCATGTCCAGGGCCTCCTCGTAAGTGGCGCCGCAGGTGATGGCTTCCGGAACGTCCGGGAAGGTGACCATGAAGCCGGTCCCGTCCGGCGTGACGCGCGCAGGGAAGCTCAACAGCATTTCAGTCCTCACTTGCCTTCAGTCCGAGCTGCTTGCAGATCGCGCGCCGCGTCCCCTCCGGCAATTCATGGGAGGGATGGCGCGGCATGACGCTCTGTCGTCCGCCCAGATAGACCTTGGTATGTCGACCACCTTCCACGAAGGTGGCGCCTCGCATCTGAAGCCATCGCCGGAACTCGCTGACCTTCATCGCCCGCCTCATTTCGAGAGGCGTCGAGTCTGCGGATTCGGACACCGCTTGCGGCGTTTTTTCCCCCATCAGAACGACAAACGCCCCCTTGGTGGGGGCGCCTGTCGACTTCATGGATTCTCCGGTGCCGGTCGATTCATGACGCTCGGCAAGAGTAAACAAAAATGTTTATCTCCGCAAGGGTCTCGCGGCCGCCAGCGCCGACAGCACCATGTCGCACTGGTCCACGGTCGCGATGCAGTCCAGCCCGCGGCTCTCGACCTCGGCCATCAGGCTGAGCCAGGCGTTGATGCCCTCCAGCGTCACCTTGGTCCGCGAGGTCCGGCTCCAGCCCTTCTCCGCGAGCTGCCCCAGGTAGATCCAGGTCTGCCGGCGCGACAGCCCCGACAGCTGCCCGATGCAGGCCTGCGACACCGGCAGCGACAGGCTGTTCCCGATCGCGATCGCGCGCGGCGTGCTGCTCAGCGCCGCGGCCAGCGTCGCCAGCACGCTCACCAGACGCTGCAGGCCGTTGCCCGCCAGGCGCATCGTGATCTGGTCCTGCAGCCGTGACGCGGTCGCCGCGTACAGCTCGCCCGTCGCGGCGTCGCGCTGCGGCGCGTGCGGATCCTTCACCCGCGTGAGCGGGATGTGGATGGTCGTGACGTCCACCAGCGCGGTGACGTCGTAGCGCGCCGCCAGCTTGCCCAGCGGCGAGTCCGCCCCGATCACGTCCCCCAGCCACAGCGCGGCCACGGCCACGCGCGTGTCCGCCGCGACCCGCGCCGCCAGGAAGGCCGCGCCGCCGCTGATCGCGATCCACTCGGCCAGCGGCGTGCCGGCCTCGATGATCTTCTGCCCGCGACGGTACGTCCGGACCTGGCCATCGGCCAGCCAGTCGTCGCTCGTCGTCGGATCGCCGTCCATGCGCGGCGCTCGCGTCCCTCTCGTGCTCATGCTTGTCGTGCGATGAAGTCCGCCGGACAAGGCTCCGCCCTCCGCTCCCTGTCGCGGAAATTCACGGACGCCTCGGTGGCGAATCGTTGGTTATAGAAGCGGAGCCCTGACGCCGATCGGTCGATAAGGCCCGTGGCGCCGGCCCCTTTGCGCTTTGACGCGCCCCGCGGTCACCAGATCGAGAGGCTCCTCGCCAGCACGCGCTGCAGCCAGCTGCGCGACGAGGCCTCCGACACGTCCCCCTGCGCCACGCTCTCCAGGCTCGCATTCACCACGTCTCGCGACGCGACGATGTTCCCCGGGCGGATGTCGCGCGGATTGACGATCCCCGAGAAGCGCAGCGTGTTCACGCCCTTGTTCAGGCCCACGTTGCGCTCCCCCGCCACCAGCAGGTTGCCGTTGGGCAGCACGTTGATGACGCTCACCGCCACTTGCGTGACGAAGCTGTTGTCGGTCTCGGTCGTGCCCGAGCCCTTGAACGAATCGCTGCCCGAGGCGTTGGCGTTCACGTTCAGCAGCCGCTCGATCGCGCCGACGTTGCTCTGCCCGCCCGGCCCCTTCACCGCGACCTTGTTGTCGCGCGTGGTGTCGGTCGTCTGCTTCTGGCTGGCCTTCAAGGTCTCCTGGATGTCGACCTTCAGCGTGTCGCCGATGGCGCTGGGGCGCTTCTCGCCCGAGAACAGCGAGGTCGGCGACATGCCCGGCTGATAGATCGCGCCGTTGGCGGGCCGCTCGATGTACATCGCGGCCTGCGGCGGCTGCACCAGCATCGGTCCCGGCACCGTGGGCGGCGTCGGGCTCGAGCAGGCCGCCAGCAGGGCCGCCGTGATCAGCGCCGCGGCGGCGCGCATCGCGCGTCCGTCCGGCAGGCACCGGCCTCCCCGGCCGACAGGAAGTGCGTCTTTCGTCGACATGGTGTTCCTCTCTGCGTGTTCTCGTCACGCCGCGTCCGGCCTGGTGAGGCGGCCGGTGCGCGGCGGGCTCATGCCCGCGCCAGGCGGGCGTCGGATCAGCTCTCGAAGCCGGTGATCAGCGCCTTCACGACCGGCGCGATCTTGTTGCGCGTGCCCGCCCAGCGCGCGATGCCGTAGTTCTCCTCGGCCTGGTAGCTGCTGGTGGACATCAGCGTGCCGTCGGACCGGTGCAGGCTCAGCGACGCGGCGCTCAGGTTGGCGCGGTAGGCGCTGGCCATCGGGGGCACGCCCCATTCGATGGTGGCGACGTAGCGCAGCCACACGCCGCATTGCTGCAGCCCCGTGCCCGGCTCGAAGACGCGGCTCTCGACGCCCTGCTTGCGCAGTTCCGCCTGCAGCGACGGGACCAGATCCTCGAGCGGCGCGTTGCGGTTGAACTCGATGCACACGTCGCGCACCGGTGCGTCGCCGTGGTGGACGGTATTGCTGGCCTTGGCCGGCGCGGCCGTGGCCAGCGCCGTCGACGTGGCCGTGCCGGTCGCCTTGACCAGCTCCCAGGCCGGCAACGGGCTCAGGATGCCGCAGCCGCCCAGCCCCGCCGCGGCGGTCAGGGCCAGCAGCAGCGCCAGCGGTCGCCGGAGCGCGGATCGGATCACGGGGACACGCATGACCTGACCCTCAGACCAGCTCGTCGAGCACGGCGCCGCCGGCCAGCGCCGCCATGACGCCGTAGCCGATGACATTGCCGGCGACGCTCGCCACCTGCGATCCGGCCTCGCCCGCCGCGTCCAGCACCGCGCCGGCGCCGTCGCCGACCGCGCTCATGACCCGCGTCGCGGCCTGGCTCGCGCCCTTGACGACGTTCGCGCCGGCCTCGCCCAGGTCATGGGCCGCGCCGGTGACCACGTCGGCCGCCGATCCGGCCAGGGCCTGCAGGCTCTCGGCGCTGAAGGTCGCGGTCACGCCGAGCACCGGCAGGCCGATGGTCAGACCGAGCTCGGGCGAGCCGCCGGACGCCGCCGGTGCCGACACCGAGGCCGCCACGGAGGCGCGGCCGCCGCCGTCGGCGAGCGTGCCGGAGAAGGAAGGAACGCTGGTCACGTGCGGGCCTCCGGCGTTCAGGCGCGGGCGGCCAGCGAGGCCGTGTCCACCGCCAGCGTCGCCGGTGCCGGCGTCGCCGCCGTGGGCGCGGCGGGCGGCGTGGCGTGCGCCGCCGCGGCCGGGCCGTCGGCCTGGGCGCTCTTCAGCATCTTGGAGAAATCCGCGTTGCCGGCCGCGGCGGGCTTGGCGCCCTTGGCGGGACCGGAGGCGGCGTGGGTGGCACCGGCGCCATGGGCGGCCGATGCGGGAGAAGCGGTCTTGACGTTCATGGCGAAGCGCTCTCGTTCATTGGGGTGAGCGGATTCTTCGCCGCGGGGCTCCGCAGGCATGCCGTGATGAGGGTCCGGATCCGGCGGATGGACACAGCCTGGGTGATGCACATCACCGAGCGATCGAGATGCGCCGGCATCGCGCCGCTTTGCCGGCTCAAGTTCCGGGCGCGGACGCTCCGGAGCGGGCGATCAACGCCCGAGGCACCATGAAAATCGCCCGGCGCGGGGCCGGGCGTTCGGTCGGTATCGGTACCGGTGCTGGAACCGGTGCCTGGACCGGCGCGCGTGCCGGTCCGGGGGGTGATGTTCAGCGGGACTGGCGCGCCATCGCGTCGGTCCATTCGTCCCAGGTGGACTCGGTCACCTCCAGGCCTTCCAGCGCGGGGGTATCGGTCTCGACGGGCCAGCCCGAGGGGCTGAAGGGGATGCGACGCTGCAGCAGCACCTCGGTCTGCCGCAGGATGTGCTGCATGACCGACGTGAACTGGTGGCTGGCGTGGGGCGAACGGCCGGTCGACCCGGCCGGGCGAGCGATGCGGTGTCGCATGGGGTCCTCTCCTGACGAACCGTCACTATCGGTGCCCACCGGGGAAGTGGGCCATCCCACCATAGGGTGGTCGATGGGGGATGTCGGGGGGAGAAGGATGAAAGGCGGAGCCGGCCGGGCGAACGGCTCCGCGGCGTCCGGAGGCCGGCGGCGGGCGACATCCGCCCATCAGGGCATCGTCGCGCCGGGCCCGCTCAGATCACCTGGCGCAGCAGGGCATAGAGCGCGATGCCGCCGGATGCCAGGGCGAAGATGGTTTTCATCGACTTGTCGGCGACGAAGGCGCCGATGGCGCTGCAGGCCAGGATGGCGGCCAGGAGGTAGTTGGTTTTCATGGGGCGCGATTGTGCAAGCCCTGGCAAGCCGATTGCCCCGCGCGCAGCACCGGCCGTCGCGAACCCGCACGGTTAGACTGCGCCGCACGTTCGCGGCAGAAGAGGACACCGGGTGGAGACAGAAGAGCGACAGGCCTTGCGCGTCGTCGTGCTGGGCGGATCGGCCGGCAGCATCGACGCGCTGAGCACGGTGCTCGGCGCCCTGCCCCCGCAACCGGGCTTCGCGGTCCTGGTGATCACGCACCTGGATCCGACCGAGGAGACCCAGCTCCCCGAGGTCCTGCAGACCCGCACCGCGCTGCCCGTCGAACGCCTGGAGCACCTGCGCCGCATCGAGCACGACCGCGTCTACGTGATGCCGGAGAACGCCGGCGTGATCGCGCTGGACGGTCACTTCCGGCTGGTGCGCCGCCTGCCCGGCCTGCACCTGCCGATCGACGCCTGCCTGGCCTCAATGGCCCAGGATCCCGACGTGGACGCCGCCGTGGCCATCCTGTCCGGCACCGGCCAGGACGGCGCGGCCGGCATCGTCGACCTGAAGGCCGCCGGCGGCATCGCCCTGGCGCAGGCGCCGCAGACCGCCGACCACGAGGGCATGCCCACCGCCGCCATCAACACCGGCCTGGTGGACGAGGTGCTGCCGCCGGTCGAGATCGCGGCCGCGCTGGTACGCCGCTTCGGGGATCCGGCCCATGCGCTGACCGACGCGGCGCTGGGCGCGCCCCACGGCGCCGATGCGCTCGAGTCCGCGCTGGCCATCGTCCAGCAGAAGGCGGGCGTGAACCTGGGCTACGTGAAGGACGTCAACCTGCGCCGCCGCTTCCTGCGTCGCGTGCTGCTGCAGAAGGACCGCGACGTCGGCGCCTACCTGCAGTTCCTGCGCACCGACCCGCACGAGGCCGCCGCGCTGCGCGACGACGTGCTGATCGGCGTCACCGCCTTTTTCCGCGACGCGGAGTTCGTCAACGTGCTGCGCCAGGTGGTGCTGCCCAAGCTGCTGGAGCTGCGCCACGACCCGATCCGCATCTGGGTCCCGGCCTGCTCCACCGGCGAGGAGGTCTACACCATCGCCATGCTGCTCAAGGAGGCGATGAACGCGGAGGGCATCGCGCGGCGCGTGCAGATCTTCGGCACCGACATCAACGAGGCCTCGATCGAGACCGCGCGCGCCGGCCGCTACGCCGCGGCGGCGCTGGAGAACGTGCCCCAGCCCTTCCGCGACACGGCCTTCGTGCCCAGCGCCGGCGGCTACCTGGTGGCCAAGGACCTGCGCGAGATGTGCGTCTTCGCGCGGCACAACCTGCTCACGCACGCGCCCTTCTCGGGGATGGGCCTGATCAGCTGCCGCAACATGCTGATCTACCTGCGCAAGGAAGCGCAGCAGCATGTCTTCGAGGTGCTGCATTACGCGACCCGCGCCGACGGCTTCATGCTGCTGGGCCGCGCGGAAGCAGCCTCGGCGGCCGACGGCTTCGAACACGCCGGCGCGCCGCACCTGTATCGCAAGCTGGCCAACGCGCGCCGGCAGCGGCCGCTGTTCCCGATCGACGCGCTGCGCCCCTGGGCCAGCGAGGGCACGACGCCGCGCGTGACGCAACCGCCCCCGCCCGACCTGGTCAGCGAGGCGGCCAATCGCGTGGCGCTGGCGCGCTACGCGCCGCCCGGCTTCGTGGTCAACGAGGAAGGCGACGTCGTGCAGTTCCGCGGCGAGATCGCGCCCTTCATCGCGCCGGCCAGCGGCGAGGCGACGCTGGCCCTGCCGCGGCTGCTGCACGCGGAGCTCAACGTCCCCGTGCGCACCGCGCTGATCGAGGCCAAGCGCACCGCGCAGCCCGTGCGGCGCGAGCGCGTCGCCTTCAACGAGCGCCGCTACGCGCTGGAGGTCCTGCCGCTGGAGACCGGCGAGGCGCTGCAGCACTTCCTGGTCACGCTGGCGCCGCAGGTCGAGGACGTGTCCGATCCGGCCGGCACGCCGCCGGGTCCGCCGCGCGCGCGGGTGGACGAGCTCGAGCGCACCGTGACCACGCTGTCCGACGAGCTCGAAGGCACGCAGGCGCAACTGCGCACGCTGGTGGTCGAGTTCGAATCGGCCAACGAGGAGCTGCGCACCGCCAATGAGGAGATGCTCAGCACCAACGAGGAGCTGCAGAGCGCCAACGAGGAACTGCAGAGCGCCAAGCAGGAGCTGGAGTCGGCCAACCAGGAGCTGATCTCGCTGAACGAGGAGCTCAAGTCCCGCAACGACCAGTTGGACCAGGTCAACGACGACCTGAGCAACCTGGTCGAGGGCATCCCGCTGCCGGTGGTGCTGCTGGACCGCCAGCTCAAGCTGCGGCACGCGTCGCCGCAGGCGGCGCAGCTCTTCGGGCTCACGCCCGACGCGGTCGGCCAACCGATCGGCAGCGTCAGCACGCGCTTCGCGATCGGACACCTGGAGCACCTGGTGCAGGCGGCCGTGCAAGGCCTGACCCCGGTGGAGCACGAGCTGCAGGACAGCGGCGAGCGCTGGTGGCTGATCAATGTCCGCGCCTACCGGACGGCGGACGACCGCATCGACGGCGCGGTGATCGCCTTCCAGGACATCCACGAGCTCAAGCGGGCGCTGGGCCAGGCCCAGCACGCGCGCGGCGACGCGGAGCGCGCCAACACGGCCAAGGACGACTTCCTGGGCATGGTGTCGCACGAGCTGCGCGCGCCGCTGAACGTGATCGCGGGCTGGGCCTCGGTGCTCAAGCAGGCGCAGGAGCGCGGGACCTTGGCCGACGCCACGGCCACGCGGGCGATCACGACCATCCTCAAGCATTGCCAGACACAGGCGCAGCTGATCGACGACCTGCTGGACGTGTCGCGCATCTCGTCGGGACATCTGGCGCTCGACATGCGGCCGCTGGATCTCGGCGGCGCCTTGCGCGCGGTGACGGACGGCCTGATGCCGGCCGCCGAGGCCAAGGGCCTGACGCTGCGCGGCACCGGGCTGCAGCAGGCGCATCGGGTCCAGGGCGACGCGCGCCGGATGCAGCAGATCGTCGCCAACCTGGTGGGCAACGCGATCAAGTTCACGCCCAGCGGCGGGCGCATCTCGGTGACGCTCAACCGCGTCGGACCGATGGTGGAGCTGGCCGTGTCGGACACCGGCATCGGCGTCCCGCCCGAGCTGCTCCCCCGGCTCTTCGACCGCTTCACGCAGGCGGACATCAGCCGCACGCGCGAGTACGGCGGCCTGGGCCTGGGCCTGTCCATCGTCCGGCACCTGGTGCAGGCGCACGGCGGCACGGTCGCCGCGCACAGCGAGGGCGAGGGTCGCGGGACGCGATTGACGGTCCGCTTCCCCGCGATCGACCTGGTCAGCGAAACACCGGAGTCGCAGCCGCCGCTGTCCGGGGACGCCAACCTCGAGGGACTGCGCGTGCTGGTGGTCGACGACGATCCGAACGCGCTGGAGGCGCTCTCCCACCTGCTGGCGGCCACGGGCGCCGAGGTCGCCTCGGCCGGCTCCGTCGACGAGGCCTGGCGGGTGATCGAAGCCACCGGCGACGACGCCAGGAACGCCGGCTTCCACGCGCTGGTCAGCGACGTGGCGATGCCGGGCGCCGATGGCTACGCGCTGATCCGGCGCCTGCGGCAGCGGGAGCTGGGCATCGGCGCGATGCCGATCTACGCGGTGGCGCTCACCGGACTGGCGACGCTGCAGGACCGCGACGCGGCGATCGCGGCGGGCTTCGACGACCATGTCGCCAAGCCGGTCGACACCGACGGCCTGATCGAGAAGCTGCAGCTGGCGCGGCCGCGCTGATCAGTCCGCCGCCTGCAGCGCCGCGATGGACGGCGCGGGGGCGGCGCGGCGGCGGGCGCGCTTGATCTCGTACATGCGTTCGTCGGCCTGGTGCAGCGCGTCCTCCGCGGTGGCGCCCACCGGGTTGATGGCGACCACGCCGACGCTGGCGCCCGCGTACTGCAGGGTCCGGCCGTCGAGCTCGAAGCGGCCCACCGTGGCCAGCGTGGCGCGCTGCTCCAGGGTGCGGGCGGCGATCAGGGCCTCGCCCTGGTCGATGACCAGGCCGGTGGCGGGCCACTGCCCCAGGGCCAGGCCCGGACCGACGACGACGAACTCGTCTCCGCCGATGCGCCCCAGCATGTCGGAGCCGCGCAGCTCCAGCGACAGGCGCTGCGCGATCTGGCGCAGGAACTCGTCGCCGCGCTGATGGCCCAGTTCGTCGTTGATGGCCTTGAACCCGTCCAGGTCGATGCCGCCGACCAGCACGCAGCTGCCGTCGCGAGCGGCGCGCTGCAGCTGGCGCTGCACCTCGTCGAAGAGCGCGCGGCGGTTTGGGAGGCCGGTCAGGGCGTCGGTGAGGGCGTAGGTGGTCAGTTGCTCGTTGGCGGCGCGCAGGTCGGCGACCAGGCGCTCGCGCTGCAGGTTCTGGCCGATCAGCGAGGAGAACAGCCGCAGCAGGGATTCGGTCTCCGGCGCGATGGGGCGGGTCGTGCCGCTGGCCGCGCACAGCGTGCCCAGCAGCTCGCCGTCGTCGCCGCGCACCGGCGCGCTGACATAGGTCTGGATGCCCAGCTGGCGCGCGGCGTCGGAATCGCCCCAGCAGGCGCCGACGTCGGTCGTGGCCATCCGGCCCTCGTCCAGGGCGCGCTTGCACAGCGTGTCGGACCAGTCGACGGTCAGGCCCTCCGGGATCGTCATCGATCCGACGTTGCGGGCCAGCAGCACGGTCTGGCGGCCGGCGGTCAGGTCGATGGTCGTGAAGTAGGTGGATTCCAGGCCGGTGACGGTCCCCAGCATCTCGAGCAGCGGGCGGGTGAGGTCTTCGACATTGCGCGCGGCCGGAACGGTCGCGGAGAGCTGGGCGAGCAGAGCATCCAAGATCGGCATCGGGGTCGGGTCGGAACGGGCTCGATGTTGGCACAAGTCCGGAGGGCTATCGGACACCGTCCGCCCCGGGCGTGACGCCGCCCATCGGATCCCCGTTCGATGCGGAATATTGCCGAATCGCGCCGGTGCAGGGAGGTGGCGGATGTCGGGTCGGGCGGCAGGCACAGGCCGCCAGCGCGGGCGCGGGGATTGCCGCGAGCGCGCTCATGGAAGTAAGGGAGACCCCCATGCAACGCGACGGACAGTACCGAGGCATCAGTTACCGCGTGGAATCGGAGCTCCAGCCGGGCGGCTCGTTCCTGGGACGCTATCAGCTGCTCGACAGCGGGCGGCGCCGCAGCGACGCCGATGAGGCGCTCATCGACGGGCTCGTCGATGTCGTCCATCCGCCGGTCGACTCGGTCTGGGCCACCGAGAACGAAGCCCTTACCTACGCGACCGAAGCGGCCTGCCACGCGATCGAGATCCTCCAGCTCGGCCGGCCGCAGGCCCAGGGCCGCGGCAGCGGCTCCAGCGCCAGGCGGCTGGATTCGCTGGGGCAGTAAGAGGCTCAGGGACTGCCACCGCCCTCACCCCAGCCCTCTCCCGCGCAGCGGGAGAGGGGGCGCCATGGCTACGGGCTCGCGGTCCTCGTGACTCGTGACTCGTGACTCGTGACTCGTGACTCGTGACTCGTGACTCGTGACTCGTGACTCGTGACTCGTGGGTCGTGACTCGTGGGTCGTGGGTCGTGGGTCGTGGGTCGTGGCTCGTGGGTCGTGAAGTCGGGCGTGGCGGACGGTGAGGCGCGTCACGCTTCGCCCAGGGCGCGGGCGACCAGGTCCACTTGCTCCAGCTGGTGGATCGCGTGGGAGGAGGTGGCGCCGGAGGCGTTCGGGCGTCGCGCGACGCAGCGCAGCTTGCAGTGCGCCGGAAGAATCTCGTCGAGTTGCTCGCGGATGAAGGTCCAGGCCCCCTGCTGCCGGTGTTCCTCCTGCACCCAGGTGATCTCGACCAGCGCCGGATAGCGCGCGAACAGCGCGATCAGCTCGTCTGCCGGGAAGGGATAGAACTGCTCGATCCGCGCCAGCGCCAGGTCGGCTCGCGCCACCGAGCGCCGGCCGCGCTCCAGGTCGTAGAAGACCTTGCCGCTGCACAGCAGCAGGCGCTCGATCTGCCGCGGCCGCTCCACCCCAGGGTCGTCGATGACGGTCCGGAAGTGCCCGCGGGTCAGGTCCTCGACGGCGCCGTGCGAGGCCTTCTCGAAGTACAGCGTCCCCTTGGGCGACATCACGATCAGCGGCTTGCGCAAGGTGTCGAAGGCCTGCCGGCGCAGCAGGTGGAACCACTGCGCCGAGGTCGACGGGCAGCACACCCGCAGGTTGTCCTCGCCGCACAGCTGCAGGAAGCGGCTCAGGTAGCCACTCGAATGGTCCGGCCCGATGCCCTCGTTGCCATGCGGCAGCAGCACGGTCAGCCCGCTCGCGTCGCCCCACTTCTCCTCGCCGGAGCTGATGTACTGGTCGACGAAGACCTGCGCGCCGTTGACGAAGTCGCCGAACTGCGCCTCCCACACCGTCAGCGTGCGCGTCGCGCCGACGCTGAAGCCGTACTCGAAGCCCAGCACGGCCTCCTCCGACAGCGGAGAGTTGTAGATGTCGAAGCGGCCACCGCCCGCGGGGATCTGCCGCAGCGGCACGAACTCGCGCGGCGCGGCGGCGGCACCGTCCGAGGGCCGAGCCGTCGCCGACGAGGACGAGGACGAGGACGAGGACGAGGTCGAGGTCGAGGTCGAGGACGGTGACGACGGCAACGGCGCCTGGGAGGTCCACACCGCCTGCCGGTGCAGGAAGGTGCCCCGCCGAACGTCCATCCCGGAGATGCGCACGTTCATCCCGCCCCGCAGGATGGTCGCGTAGGCCAGGTTCTCGGCGAAGCACCAGTCCAGCGGCAGCGGCGGCTCGGCGATCCCGGCCATGCGCCGCCAGTGCTCCGTCAGCGTGCGCACCATCGCGTGCGGCTCGAAATCCTCGGGCAGGCGGGTCATCGGATCGATCAGCGCGCGCACGCCGTCGGCGTCCAGCGGCGGCACCTCGCCCGGCCGCCGCAGCGCCTGGGGCGCCTCGTCCTCGACCGGCCGGACCGGATCGGCGAAGGCCTGGTGCGCCCGCACCCGCGCGCCAGTCACGTGCGAGGCCATGTCCCCGTCCGGCGCCGCGACGCCGTCCGCTTTCAGCGCGGCGGCATAGCGATCCACCACCGTGGGATGCGCCTGCGTGATGGCATGGATGCGGGGGCGCGTCAGCGCGGGCACGTCGCTCTCCGAATGGCCCAGCCGCCGGTAGCCGATCAGGTCGATGACGACATCCGACCCGAAGCGCGCCCGCCATGCGATCGCGATGGCCGCCGCGCGCAGGGCCTGCTCGGGCTCGTCGGCGTTCACGCGCAGGACCGGGGCGTCGACCATGCGCGTGACGTCGGTGCAGTACTGCGCCGGCCAGGCGCTCATCGGATTGGGCTCGGTGAAGCCGACCTGGTTGTTGATGACCACGTGCACCGTGCCGCCGACGCTGTAGCCCGGCTTGCCGCCCAGCATCAGCGTCTCCATCACCACGCCCTGCCCCGCGAAGGCCGCGTCGCCGTGCAGCATCAGGGCCAGCACCTCGCGCCGGCCGGTGTGCGGGGCCGCGCCGGGCGCGCGGTCCAGCGCGTCCTGGCAGGCGCGCGCCAGGCCGGTCAGCACCGGCTGCACGCTCTGCAGGTGAGAGGGGTTGTGCGCCAGCGTCAGCGAGACCGGCCCGTGCGCGGTGGGCAGCTCGCGCTCGCCGCCGAGGTGGTAGACGAGGTCGGTGTGCAGCTCGGGCGTGGGCGACTTCGGGTCGAAGTAGTCCAGCACCCGTGCCGGCGCCATGCCCATCAGGTTGACCAGCACGTTGACGCGGCCGCGGTGCGGCATGCCCAGGAAGATGCGGCGCACGCCCGCGTCGGCGGCCTGCTCGCAGAGCGCGTGAAGCAGCGGGATCAGTGTCTCGTTGCCTTCCAGCGAGAAGCGCTTCGCGTGCGGAAAGGCCTGCGCCACATGCGCCTCCCAGGCCTGGGCGCGCACCAGCAGCTCGAGCAGGGCCAGCCGTTGCGCCGCGCCGCCCGGCGTCGGGGGCGCGGCCTCCATCTCGCGGAACAGCCACTCGCGGCGGGCGTCGTCGCGCACCGCGCTGGCGTCCAGCGCGAGGCCACCGCAATAGACCGCCTTGAGCGTGCGGTCGAGGTCGCCGACGGTGCGGGCGCTCCACAGCGGCGTGCCGGTCGGCGACAGCCAGTCGCCCGGCTGCAGGCCGAAGCGATGCGGGTCCAGCAGCGCGAGATCGGCGGGCCGCGACAGGCCCAGCGGATCCAGCCTCGCGCAGCGATGGCCGTCGCGGCGGTGCGCGTCGATGAAGGCGATCACCTCGGGTCGCCATCGGGTGGCGGGGCCGCCCGGGGGCGCGTCCTCGTGGATTCGATCGTTCATGGGTCGCTCCCTGGTGAGTCGACGGCGGTTCCGTTCACAGCACGAAGGCTCGCACCGCGTTGTTCAGCTGGGTGGCCTCGTCCTGCAGGGCCTTGGCCGAGGCGGTGCTCTGCTCGACCATGGCGGCGTTCTTCTGCGTGGTGTCGTCCATCTGCATGATGGCCGCATTGACCTGCTCGATGCCCATGCTCTGCTCGCGGCTGGAGGCGCTGATCTCGGCCACCACGCCGCTGACCTGCTGGATGCCGGTGACGACCTGCGTCATCGTCGCGCCGGCCTGCTCCACCAGCCGGCTGCCGGTGCCGACCTGCGCGCTCGAGTCGTCGATCAGCGACTTGATCTCCTTGGCCGCGCCCGCCGAGCGCTGCGCCAGCGCGCGCACCTCGGAGGCCACCACCGCGAAGCCGCGGCCGTGCTCGCCCGCGCGGGCGGCTTCCACCGCCGCGTTCAAGGCCAGGATGTTGGTCTGGAAAGCGATGCCGTCGATCGTGCCGATGATCTCGCCGATGCGCTGCGAGGAGGCGGAGATGGAGCTCATCGTCGCCACCACCTCGCCCACCGCCTTGCCGCCGGCGCTGGCCACCTGCGAGGCCGAGGCGGCCGTGGCGTTGGCCTGATCGGCGTTGTCCGCGCTCATCCGCACCGCCGCGGTCAGCTGCTCCATCGCCGACGCGGTCTGCTGCAGCGCGCTGGCCTGCGCCTCGGTGCGCGCCGACAGGTCGGCGTTGCCCTGGGCGACCTCGCGCGCGGCCGCGGCGATGGTGTCGGCGCCGTTGCGCACGCGGGACACGATCTGGTGCAGGCTGCTCAGCATGTGCTGCAGGGCGGTGATCAGCCGGCCGATCTCGTCCCGGCTCTCGGGCAGGGAATGCGGCGTCAGGTCGCCCTTGGCCACGTCCTCCGCCAGCGCGATCACCCCGTGGATGCGCTGCGTCAGCGAGCGGGTGATGCTGATCGCCGTCACCACGCCCAGCACCACCGCGATGACCGCCACCACGCCCATCCAGAGCTTGGAGCGGCGCGCATCGTCCTTGGCGTGGGCGACGTCCTGGGTCATGGCCTGGTCCTGGTAGTCGACCATCTTGTCGATCAGCGCGTAGTAGCGGACCTGCTCGCGCGCCATGTCGCCCTGGTAGACGGCCATGGCGGCCTCGCGCTGGCCGGCCGCGACCAGGTCGAAGACCTTGCGCACGGCGGCCCCGTAGGTCTTCCGCGCCTCGGCCTGCTCCGCGAAGATCGCCTTGCCCTGCTCGGTGTTGAGCATCTTCTCGAACTTGGCGAAGTTCTCGGTGTTGGCCGCGCGGACCTTGGCGTAATCGTCCATGTAGCCCTTGGCCTGCGCCGCGTCGGTGGACAGCAGCAGCCGGCCGATCACGATCACGCCCTGGTCGCCGACATTCTTGATGTCGTCGCTGATCGAGATCTGGGCGTAACGGTCGTCGACGATGCGATCCATCGTGTCGCTCGTCCGGTTGAGCACCGAGACGGCGACGGCGAGCACGATCAGCAACAGCGCGATGACGATGGCGAACGCGGCGGCGAGCCGCGTGCCGATGTTGAAGTTGGACAGCGACGGCATGTTGTTCTCCCTGGATGCACACGGATCACGACAGCGGAGTCGGGCAAGGCGCGGTCCGGCCCCGGCACGTCAGCCTCGACGCGGGCGGATCGGCGCGGGCAAGCCCCGTGCCCATGCGGGTGCGCGGGGCGCGGTCGCCGCTCGGAAAGCGGTCGCCGCGCGTGTCTCACGCTTGTTCCGCGAAGGTCGCGATGTATTGCCGGGCCACGGCGTCGGCATGCGCCGCCGCCTCGTCCTCCGAGGCGAAATCGTCGCTCAGATCGTGCCAGGCGGTGGCACCGGGACGGTGGCCGTCCTCCTCTCCCTTGACGACGAAGCGGCCGTGCCAGGGACCCGTGTTCGGGCCGGTGGCGTCGATGACGTAGGTGCGGCCCAGGTGGTGTCGGACGGTCTGCATGATCGGCATCGGGGCGATGGACAGGCGACGTGGCGGTGCTCGCGGTTGTACACCGCCGACGGCGTCGCGGGAATGAATTCCCTGCGACCGACTGTGGCGCCGACCCCGATTCGATCAGGCCGGACGGCCGGCACCGCGCCGGTAGCGCTCCCAATCGGCCCTGAGGGCGCCTGCGGCCGCAAGCGCCCGTGTCATCGGCCTCTCCGGCGCGTGAAGCTGGAGTGAAGGGCCGGCGGCGGTCTCAGCGGACGCGGTTGCGGCCTTCGCGCTTGGCGGTGTACAGCGCGTCGTCGGCCTCGGCGATGAGGCTCTCCAGCGTGCGTTCGTCCGACGGCACGCAGGCGGCGACGCCCAGGCTGATCGTCAGCACCGTTGCGGCCGGCGAGGACGGATGCGGCAGGCCCAGCGCCTCGATGCCAGCGCGGATGTGCTCGGCGACGTCCGCGGCGGCCGCCCGGTCGGCGCCGGGCAGCAGGACGACGAACTCCTCGCCGCCATAGCGCGCGGCCAGATCGCCCGCCCGGCCGACCGAGGCGGCGAAGACCGCGCCCACGGCGGCCAGGGCCTCGTCGCCCTTGAGGTGGCCCATCTGGTCGTTGTAGCGCTTGAAGGCGTCGACGTCGGCCAGCACCAGCCCCAGCGATCCGCCGCTGCGCCGCGCGCGCCGCCATTCCTCGGCCGCGGCCTCGTTGAAGCGGCGGCGGTTGGCCAGCCCGGTCACGGCGTCCAGGAAGGACAGCCGGCGCAGGTGCTCGTTGGCCAGGCGCAGTTCCTCGGTGCGCTGCGCCACGAGCTGCTCCATCTCGGCCTGGCGGCGGCGGGTCAGGCGGGTGCGCCAGCTCACCAGGCCGGCGAACAGGCCGATGGCCAGCAGCGCCACCAGCGCCTGGAACCAGCCGGTCTGGTGGAAGCGCGGCCGCACGGTGACGTCCAGCGGCGTGTCCGACTCGCGCCAGCGCGCGCCGTCCAGCGAGGAGGACAGCCGCAGCCGGTAGCGGCCGTGCTGCAGCGCGGGGAAGGTCAGCTCGCGATCGGCGCCGACATCGGTCCAGTCCCGAGTCAGGCCTTCCATCAGGAAGCGGAAGCGCACCCGGTCCGCCTCGCGCAGCGTGGACGCGGCCAGCGTCAGCCGCAGCGCGACCGGTCCGGGCGGCAGCGCCAGCGCGTGGCCGTCCAGGGCGTGGGTCTCGCCGTCGACCTTGAGCAGCTCGATGCGGGGCGCGGGCGGCTCGCCGCCGCCGGGCAGGCGCGCCGGATCGACGATGACCAGGCCGCCCGAGGACGGCAGCCACACGCGCCCTTGCGCGTCCACGCCGCCGGCCGATTGCAGGCCGCCGGCGAAGCTCGTGGCGCGCAGCGCGTCGCCGGGACCGAACCCGACCGAGCGCACCCGCTCCAGCTTGCCGTCGAGGAAGGCCTCCAGGTCGGCGCGCGAGACGCGGTAGAAGCCCCGGTTGCAGGTGATCCAGAACTGCCCGGCGCGGTCCTCGAGGAAGGTCTGGGACAGGCCGTCCCACAGGCCGTCGTCGGTGCGGATGGCGCCGATGCGGCCGTCCTTGATGCGGTTGATGCCCTCGCCGTTGGTGCCGACCCAGAGCGCGCCGCGCGCGTCCTCCTTGAGGGCGATGATCCAGTTGGACACCAGCCCGTCGGCGACGGTGAAGGTCTTGGCCACGCCGTCCTGCCAGCGGGCCAGGCCCTGGCCGGTGGTCCCGAACCACAGCGCGCCTGAGCGGTCCTGCAGGATGGCGGCCACGCCCTCGGCCGGCAGGCCGGGCGCCTTCACCGCCTCGAAGCGGTGTCCGTCGAAGCGCGCCAGGCCCGAGCGGGTGCCGACCCACAGCGTGCCGGCGCGGTCCTCGAGGATGGCGCGGACCTCGTTGCCCGGCAGCCCGGCGTCGATGCCGAAGGACTCGAAGCGGCCGTCGCGGCCCAGGCGGGCCACGCCCGCCGTGTAGGTACCGATCCAGAGCGTGCCGTCGCGCGTCTCGTGGAGCGTGGAGATCTCGTCGGTGGGCAGGCCGTCGGCCTTGCGCATCACGGTGATGCGGCCGTCCTTGAGCCGGTTCAGGCCGCCGCCCGAGGTCGCGACCCAGGTCGAGCCATCGCGCGCGAACAGCACCGAGCGGACGTTGTCGTGGCTCAGGCCCTCGGGCGTGCCCAGCACGGTGAAGGAACGGTTGCGCAGCCGGTTCAGGCCGTCGACCCAGGTGCCGATCCAGAGGCTGCCCTCGCGGTCGGCGGCCATGGACCAGATCTGGCTGCCGGCCAGGCCGTTGGCGGTGGACAGCGTGTCGAAGCGGCCGTCACGCATCCGGCTGACGCCGCCGCCCCAGCTGCCCACCCACAGGTCGCCGCGGGCGTCGCGCGCCAGCGCGGTGAGATGGTCGGACGGCAGGCCGTCGGCCGTCGTGTAGACACGGGGCGCGGGGTGGTCGACGCCTTGCATGCGCACGAGGCCGCCGCCGGCGGTGACGGCCCACACCCCGCCGGCCGGATCGGCCATGACCTGGCGCACGACCAGGTGCGGGAAGCCGTTGCGGGTGTCGAAGACCTTGAAGCCGCCGTCGGGCGGCATGGCGACCAGGCCCGCGTTGCTGGTCGCGATCCAGAGCGTGCCGGCCGTGTCCAGCGCCAGCGCGCGCAGCTTGAGCGTGGGCAGCCCATCGGCCAGCCCGTAGTTCCTGACCTCGCCGTCGCGCACGCGGAACAGGCCCGCCTCGCCCGCGGCCCAGACGGTGCCGGACTTGTCCTGGACGAAGGACCAGATGCGGCGCGCGCCGGTCTGCGCCTTGGTGATCGCCGGCGTGAAGCGGCCGTGCTCGTAGACCAGGGCACCCGAGGGATGCCCGATCCACAGGCGGCCGCGCGTGTCCTCCATCAGGCCGAAGATGGGCTGGGAAGCGACTTCGGGCGACTGCGTGGTGTCGAAGGTGACGAAGCGCTTGCCGTCGAAGCGCGCCAATCCGCCCGCCGTGCCGATCCACAGGCCGCCATCCCGCGATTGCAGCAAGGCCTGCACGGTGTTGAGCGGCAGGCCCTGGTCGGTCTGCCAGAGGTCGATCTTGTACTGGCTGACCGCGCGGACGGGGTCGCGCAGGTCGACGTAGGCCTCGGACGCCGCGCTGGCGGGCGACGCCGGGACCACGGGGCCGGACGCCGGCCCCTTGTCGGGCACCACCGCGGCGGCCGTCAGCGGGCTGGTCACCGCCCGGGCGGCGCCCATCGACGACGCGGTCGCCGCCAGCGCGAGCGCCAGGGCGACGGGACGGACAGCGGACGGGATCGGGGACCGGACGGATTTCATGGATGGCGCGGGCAGTCCGGGATTGTGGCCCGGCGCACGCACGGCGCGCGCCTGCCGTACGGGGCACGGGGGCGAGCGGTGTGAAGGGATGCGCGTCACGGCGCGATGCGATCCCAGGTCAGGCCGTGCTTGATCAGGTATTTGCGCAGGCGGTCGGCGTCGTTGACGACGCTGCGCGCGTGGCGGCTGACGTGGAAGAGCCGCCGGCCGGCCTCGGACAGCGAGGGCGAGGCCCGGCACACCCGCAACACGGTCGCGAGCTGGAGCCGGTCGAACAGGTCCAGCGCGTCGACGCTCGCCCGATCCAGCACGCTCAGCAGGAGCTGCTCGGCCTCGTCCCCCTCGTCGTCGACGTCCCGGCCCGTGGCGAGGCCCGCCGCGCCGGCCTCGCCCCCGCGCGACCACAGCCAGGTCAGGCGCGCGATCTCGGCCTCCACCAGCGGCAGGCCGATGCGGCCGCCCTCCGCCAGCGTCGCCAATCGCGTCACCGACGCCGACAGGTCGCGGAAGTTGCCTCGCCACGGTGCCTTCGGCGATTGCGCGAAGCCCAGGTAGCGCGCCTTGGCCTCGGCGTTGAAGCGCACCGCGCGGCCGGCCTCGCGGGCCGAGAGCTGGAGCAGGTGGTCGACGTTGGGCTCGATGTCCTCGGGCCGCTCGGCCAGACCGGGCAGGCTGTAGGTCCAGAGGTTGATCCGCGCGAACAGGTCGTCGCGGAAACGGCCCGCCGCGACCTCCGCGCGCAGGTCGCGGTTGGTGCCGGCGATCAGCTGGAAGTCGCTGCCGACCTCGCGGTCCGCGCCCACGGGCAGGAAGCGCTTCTCCTCGATGGCCTTGAGCAGCATGGCCTGCTCGTCCAGGCCCAGCTCGCCGATCTCGTCCAGGAACAGCAGCCCCTGGTCGGCACTGCGCAGCAGGCCGGCGCGGTCCGCCATCGCGCCGGTGAACGAGCCCTTCTTGTGCCCGAACAGCGTCGACGCCGCACCGTCCCCGCGCAGGGTCGCGCAGTTGACCTCGACGAACTCGCCATCGAGCTGATGGCGGGACTTCTTGAGCTCGAACATGCGCCGGGCCAGGAAGGACTTGCCCGCGCCGGTCGGTCCGGCCAGCAGCATGGGCGCGCGCGAACGCACCGCCACGCGCTCGATCTCGTCGATCAGCGCGTTGAAGCGGCCGTTGCGGGTGGCGATGCCGCTCTTGAGGAAGGTGACGGCGTCATGACGCTCGGCCTGGAAGCGCTGCGCGATGCGGTCGTAGCGCGACAGGTCCAGGTCGATCAGCGTCATGGAGCCCGGCTCGCCCTCCTTCCACTTGCGCGGCGGCGAGGTCTGCAGCAGCACGCCGGGGATGAAGCGCGCCTCCACCATCAGGAACATGCAGATCTGCGCGACGTGGGTGCCGGTGGTGATGTGGGCCCAGTACTGCTCGCGCGAGGGATCGAAGCGGTAGCTGCGCACCCAGTCGTAGAGCGAGGCGTAGACCTCGCCGAAGTCCCAGGGGTCCTCGACCGCCATCTCGATCAGCCTGACCTCGGTCTCGGGCGAGAGCTTGGCCATGTCGTCCCGCAACAGCCGGCCGAGTGCCAGGTGTTGCGGGGCATGGAAGAGCTCCAGCCGATGGACGACCACATCCGGCTGCGACACCAGCGAGATCGTCGGCCGCCACTTTTCCCAACGTCCCGGGCCCATCCCGCCATCCAGCTGGGACCCCAGGTATCCGATCGCGACGTTCTTCTTGGCCATGGGGCCGGAGTCTAGCTGGCCACCGCGCGTCGACTAGCCAATCAGCTAGTTTTCTAGCCCATCAGCCAATTCGTTCAGGAGGCGCGGATGAATGGAGGCCCGCACCTGGCATGGTCGAATCGGAGTTTCACCCTTATGAATCAATGGTTTGAGCATCCGACGGGCAAGACCTGGCACGACCTGGCACGGGCGTTGCAATGAAGAAGGCAGGACGGTCGCGGCCCAGCGGCCGACAAGACAGCCCCGACAGGGAGGACAAGATGGTCAACACGCAACTCTTCAAGACGACGTCCGGTGCGCTGGCGCCCGCCGCGAACGCGGTGAACCAGTCCGGCGCCCGTGCCTACGGCCACGACGCCCGCCATCGCCTGGCGCAACTGGCGGCGACGGGCTGCATGACGCAGACCTTTCACGCCGACGCCCACACACCCAGCTCGACGACGTGCTGAGCCTGGCGCATGAGGTGGACCCCGTGTTCCTGGCCAAGACCGCGGTCTACGCCCGTCAGGCCGGCCACATGAAGGACATGCCCGCCCTGCTGGCCGCCGTGCTGGCGCAGCGCGACATCGCCTTGCTGCGCCCGGTGTTCGGCCGCGTGATCGACAACGGCAAGATGCTGCGCAACTTCGTCCAGATCCTGCGGTCCGGCCAGACCGGTCGCAAGTCGCTGGGCACGCGTCCGAAGAAGCTGGTCCAGGACTGGCTGCTGACGGCATCGGAGCAGCGTCTGCTGCAGGCCTCGATCGGCACGGCGCCGACCTTGGCGGACGTGGTCCGCATGGTTCACCCCAAGCCGGCCGAGGCCTGGCGCGCCGCCTGGTTCGCGTGGCTGATCGGCCGCCCCTTCGACGAAGCGGCGCTGCCGCCGGCGACGCTGGCCTTCGAGCGCTTCAAGCGCGCGCTGCTGTCCGGCCGGACGGAAGGCGCGACGGCGGACGACCTGCCACCCGTGCCCTTCCAGATGCTGACGGCGCTGCCGCTGAACGGGGACCACTGGGCGCGCATCGCGGCACAGGGCTCCTGGCAGATGGTCCGGCAGAACCTGAACGCCTTCGCGCGTCATGGGGTGTTCGACCGTCCCGGCATGACCGACCGACTGGCCGCGCTGCTGCGCGATCCGAAGGCGGTGGCGTCGGCCCGCGTGCTGCCGTATCAGCTGATGACGGCGTTCAACGCGGCGACCGACGTGCCGGCGGCGATCCGCGAGGCGCTGCAGGACGCGATGGAAGCCGCGCTGTCCAACGTGCCGGCCATCGACGGCCAGGTCGTGGTCTGTCCGGACGTGTCGGGCTCGATGTCCTCGTCGGTGACCGGCTGGCGCGGCACGGCGACCTCGACGGTGCGCTGCATCGACGTGGCCGCCCTGGTGGCCGCCGCCCTGGTCCGCAAGAATCCGGGTTGCCGCGTGATGCCTTTCGAGCACTCGGTCGTGAAGGTCGCGCTGAATCCGCGGGATTCGGTGATGACCAACGCGGCCAAGCTGGCGGCGGTGGGCGGAGGCGGGACCTCGGTCAGCGCGCCGCTCAAGCAGCTCAACCAGGAACACGCGCCGGTGGATCTGGTGGTGATCGTGTCGGACAACGAATCGTGGGTCGATGCGCGCCGCCACGGCGCGACGGAGACCATGGTGCAGTGGTCCGCGATCAAGGCGCGCTGCCCGAAGGCCAAGCTGGTGTGCATCGACATCCAGCCCGGCGCGACGACGCAGGCCCTGGAGCGCGACGACGTGCTGAACGTCGGCGGCTTCTCGGACGCGGTGTTCCGCATCGTCGGCGACTTCGCCGCGGGCGACACTCGTGCCGGCCACTGGGTCCGCGAGATCGAAGGCGTGACGCTCGATCCGCAGTGAGCGTGAAATGAATGCTGTCGCGTGGCGAATGCCGGCGAGGACTACATCTCCAAAATCGATGTCCTCGTCACCCGTTGGTCGCCACGCGGGGGCTGTACATGACGAACGAGAAAGAATGAACGATGGCATCGTCGACGGAACCGGCAGGGTTCCCGCGGCGAGCGATGAATGCCGGTGGAACTACAGCACTGTTAATGCCCGGGTCGTGGGTTCGAATCCCACCGGTCTCCTGCGGGAGGCCGTAGCTCAGTCGGTAGAGCAGGAAACCGTTTCACCTCCCCTTGTCATCGCTCTCCGCGGGAACTCGCCGGTCGAGTCGACGCGCCAAAGGAAACAGCCATGAAGAACTACAACGAGATGGAAGTCGCCGACGGTGTGTCGGTGAAGATGTGGACGAAGGGCGTGCCCGTCGAGGACGAGGCGCTCAAGCAGCTGGCCAACGCGGCCAGGCTGCCCGTCGTGTTCAAGCACGTGGCCGCCATGCCCGACGTCCACGTGGGCATCGGCGCGACGGTGGGCTCGGTGATCCCGACGCTGAAGGCGATCATCCCCGCCGCGGTGGGCGTGGACATCGGCTGCGGCATGATGGCCTGCAAGACCACGCTGCGCGCCGAGGACCTGCCCGACAACCTGGCGCCCCTGCGCTCGGCGATCGAGGCCGCCGTGCCTCACGGCCGCACGCCCAAGGGCCGCGACGTGGGCGCGTGGGAGAACCCGCCCGAGGCCGTCGACGCGGCCTGGGCCGAGCTGGCGCCCGAGTTCGCCGAGCTCTGCCGCGATTACCCCAAGCTGAAGAACACCAACAACCACAAGCACCTGGGCACGCTGGGCACCGGCAACCACTTCATCGAGGTCTGCCTGGACGAGCTGGGCTTCGTGTGGTTCATGCTGCATTCGGGCTCGCGCGGCGTGGGCAACGCGATCGGCACGATGTTCATCGAGCTGGCCAAGAAGGACGCGATGCAGCATCAGGCCAACCTGCCCGACGCCAACCTCGCCTACTTCGAGGAAGGCGCGAAGTATTTCGGTGACTACGTGCGCGCGGTGAGCTGGGCGCAGAAGTTCGCCGAGACCAATCGCGAGGTGATGATGCGCCGCGTGATCGCCGCCGCGAAGAAGGTCATCGGCAAGCGCTTCGAGAGCCACATCGAGGCGGTGAACTGCCACCACAACTACGTGCAGAAGGAGACCCACTTCGGCCAGGACGTGTTCGTGACCCGCAAGGGCGCGGTCAGCGCGAAGCAGGGCCAGATGGGGATCATCCCCGGCAGCATGGGGGCGCGCAGCTACATCGTGCGCGGCAAGGGCAATCCCGAGAGCTTCGAGAGCTGCTCGCACGGGGCGGGCCGCACGATGAGCCGCACCGAGGCCAAGCGCCGCTTCACGCTGAAGGACCAGCGCGCCGCGACCGAGGGCGTGGAATGCCGCAAGGACAAGGACGTGATCGACGAGATCCCCATGGCCTACAAGGACATCGACGCCGTCATGGCCGCCCAGCAGGACCTGGTGGAAGTCGTGCACACGCTCAAGCAGGTGGTGTGCGTGAAGGGCTGAGCGCCCGCCCCCCTCCGGGGCGTGGCGCCGACCCCGGAGGATGAGGGAGAAGCGACATGGATTGGAAGCAATGGTTCTCCGGCGACCGACCGCCGGCACTGTCCGCCGAGGCCTGGTTGCCTCATCTGCGCTCGTACAACGGCCACGAACGCGAGGCCGCGGTCAAGGCGCTCGGCCGCCTGGGCGCGCATCAGGCGCTGCCGGATCTCATCGCCCGGGTGAACGACTGGGTGCCACAGGTGCGCGCGGCCGCGGACAGCGCGGTGCGGCGTTGCCTCGTCGACGCGGCGCTGCCCACCTGGCTGACCGTGCTGCCGGCGCTCGTCGAGCTGCTGCGTGGTCGACGCGCCGACCATGCCCCGCTGCTGGCGGCGATCGCCGGCTATCTGGTCGCACCATCTCGCATCGACCACCTGAACGAGGTGCGCGCCTCGCTGCCGCGCCTCGTGCAGCGCTGGCTGGATGCGCAGGAATGGCAGTCGGCCTCGGAGGAGCGGCGCGCCAGCCTGATCGCCGAACGGCTGACGGGTCACGACGTCGCGGCGATCCGCTGGGCCCTGCATCGGATCGATGACCTCGCCAGCCCGATGGCACGGCCCGCGCTGTGGCTGCTCGCCTGTGATCAGGCGCACGGTCCCGTGCGCGCGCAAGCGCTGCGGCGTCTCTGCGACGAGTTGCCCGAGGTGGGCTCGGCGACAGCCTTGCGGCTGACGCTCGACCCGAGGGCTGCGGTGCGCGATGTCGCGATCGCACGCTTGCGCGGGACGGGCGGCCTGGAGACGATCCGGGACCGGGCGCTGGCCCAGCTCGAGTCGCCGGCATCGGCGCCGCATCGCGGCGTGCCCGCCCTGCTCTTCCTGGCCACGGTCGATCCCGACGGGATGAACGCGCGCTGCGAGCGACTGCTCTCGAGATCCGGCGAGGCGCGCCCTCCTGGATCGCTGCGGGCCGTCGCGCTGCATCACCTGGTCAGCGCGAGCAAGGACGAGGCGCAGCAGCGCTGGATCCGGCAGGCCCTGGCCGAACCCTCGCCGCGCATCCAGCGGATGGTGGTGGAAGCGATCCGGCGCGGCGCGCCGCCCCCGACACCGGACGAGCTGTGGCCCCTGGTGCTCGAGCATCGTCGGGCCGATGCCTTGCGTCGGGGGCTGACGGTGCTCCGGCACTGGGGCACCTGGACCCAGCTTCGCGAGCTGCTCAAGCTGACGCGTCTGCCGCTGCCGGAAGGCGGCGCCGACGTGCTGCTGGAGGCGTTCGACCGCTGGTGCGAATCCACGCGCCAGGGCGTTTCGGCGCCCGCGGAACCGGAGGCCGGCCGACTTCGCGCCCAGTGGGCCTCGTGCGCCCCCGCGCTGCCGCCCGACCTTCAGCGACGCTTGAGCTTCGCGCTGATCGTGAGCCGCCTGCTGGAATCCGCCTGAACGTCCGTCGCGCCGTGCCCCGGCACGACGGGCTCGACAGGCACAGGAAATGGACAACAAGGAGAGGCGCTCGCCCGCGGCCGATGTCGCGCGGCGGCGCCATGAATGAGATGAACACGAGGGAGAACATGATCGAACTGGACGGCTCGCAAGGCGAAGGCGGCGGGCAGATCCTGCGCACGGCGCTGGCCTTGTCGATGTGCACCGGCGTGCCGCTGCGCATCGTCGATATCCGCGCCAGGCGCCCCAAGCCCGGGCTGATGCGTCAGCACCTGACCTGCGTGCTGGCCGCGCAGGAGGTCTGCGGCGCGACGGTGATCGGCGCGGAGCTGGGATCGCGGACGCTGGAGTTCCGGCCGGGCCAGGTGCATGCGGGCGACTATCGCTTCGCGGTCGGCACCGCCGGCAGCTGCACGCTGGTGCTGCAGACCGTGCTGCCCGCGCTGATGCTGGCCGACGCGCCCAGCCGCCTGCAGCTGTCGGGCGGCACCCACAACCCGATGGCGCCGCCCTTCCATTTCCTGGAGCGCAGCTTCGCGCCGCTGCTGCGGCGCGCGGGCGTCGGCCTGGACCTGACACTGCGCCGGCACGGCTTCTTCCCCGCCGGGGGCGGTGAGCTCGAGGCCATCATCACGCCCGCGATCGAGGGGCTCGACCCGTTCGAGCTGCTGGAGCGCGGCGCGGCGGTGGAGGCCTATGCGGAGGCGCTCGCGCCGGCGCTGCCGCGCGGCGTGGCCGAGCGCGAGCTCGAGACCGTCGCGCAGCTCACCGGCTGGGCCGAGTCGCAGTTGCGTCTGGGACAGGCCCGTCAGAACGAGGGCCCTGCCAACGCGTTGATGCTGACCTTGGTCCATGCGCAGGTGGCCGAGGTCTTCATCGCCTTCGGCGAGCGGGGCGTGTCGTCCGAGGAAGTGGCGCGCACCGCGGTGAACGAGATGCGCGCCTATGAAGCCTCGGCCGGCGCGGTCGGTCCGCACCTGGCGGATCAACTGGCGCTGCCGCTCGCGCTGGCGGTGGCCGGCTCCGGTCGTCCGGCGGCCTACACCTGCACCGAGCTGACCGAGCACAGCCGCACCAACTTCGCGGTCATCGAACGCTTCCTCGACCTGCGCTTCGACACGCGGCTGGAAGTCTCACGTGCAGGCAACGCCTGGCGGGTCGACGTGCTCCCCGGCGGCCGCTGACGCCACGCACGCCCCTGGGCGTCGTCCGCCGCGGCGGCACACGGCGGTCACGCGCCGCGGATGAAACCACCTTGAAACACACCGCCCACCTGCCACGTCACAATGCCGCTCCTCGCGCTCGGCGAGCGCGAGCTCCCACGCGCCCGCAAGGGCGCGTTCCTCATTCCCAGCTCCCTCCGCAGGTCCCGCCATGAGCCACGCCCTTCCGCTGCAGCAGCACCTCCCGACCACCAGCCCACTCGCCTACGGCTGCATGGGCCTGGGCGGTCATTGGGACCACAACCCGTGGACCGAGGCCGACGTCGACCACGCGCAGGCCGCCACCGAGGCGGCGCTCGAGATCGGCGTCACGCTCTTCGACCACGCGGACATCTACACCTTCGGCAAGGCCGAGTCGGTCTTCGGCGCGCTGTTCCGCCGCATGCCCTCGCTGCGCGACCGCATCGTGCTGCAGAGCAAGTGCGGCATCCGCTTCGCCGACGACGAGGGCGGCAAGCGCTACGACCTGTCCGGCGGCTACATCGTCCAGGCGGTCGAGGCCAGCCTGCGCCGGCTCGGCACCGAGAAGCTGGACATCCTGCTGCTGCACCGCCCCGATCCGCTGATGCAACCGGACGAGATCGCCGAGGCCTTCCAGCGCCTGCGCGCCGCGGGCAAGGTCGCTCACCTGGGCGTGTCCAACATGAACGCGGGCCAGATGGCCTGGCTGGGCCGCGCGCTGGACCAGCCGCTGGTGGTGAACCAGCTCGAGCTGGGCCTGGGTCATCTGGAGCCGATCGACGCCGGCACCTGCTTCAACGATCGCCAGGCCGGCGCGCGTCCCGGGGCGCTCGCCTGGGCCGGCACGCTGGAGCACTGCCAGCAGCACGGCATCCAGCTGCAGGCCTGGGCCGCGCTGGCCCGCGGCCGCTTCAGCGGCGAGACCGCGCAGGACCCCGCCGACGAGGCGGGCCGCGTGCTCGTGCGGCAGCTGGCGCAGCAGCATGGCGTGAGCACCGAGGGCATCCTGCTGGCCTGGCTGATGAAGCACCCGGCCCGCATCCAGCCCGTGATCGGCAGCGCCAACCCGGCGCGCATCCGCGCCTGCGGCGACGCGCTGCGCGTGACGCTCAGCCGACCGGAGTGGTACGCGCTGTACGAAGCGGCACGCGGCGCCGCGCTGCCCTGATCCCATCCCCCGCTCGCGCCAGCCGCGCGCGCTCAGGCCGATGTGCCTGCTCGCGGGGCTCGACCGTCGCTCACACGCGGATCAGAAGGCCGCCGACAGCTCGGCGACGATGGTCGCGGCAGGCGCCTCGCGCACGGCCGAGAAGTTCTGGCCCGCCCACATCGACGAGAACTCGCCGCTGCCCTGCGATTCGACTTTCGCGCGCAACGGCGCGAGACCGGCGGTCGCGAGCGGAAACTCGGGCGCGTCCTCGCTCAGCGGACCGACCTCGCGCATGAAGCGGTTGACGATGCCGCGCGCTGGACGACCGGTGAAGAGGTTGGTCACCGCCGTGTGCCGACCCGCCGGCTCGCGCAACGCCGCACGATGATGGGCGCTGGTGGTGGCTTCCTCCGCCAACAGGAAGGCGGTGCCCAGCTGCACCGCTGACGCGCCCAGCGCCAGCGCCGCCCGGATGCCGCGGACATCGGCGATGCCGCCCGCCGCGATCACCGGCACCCTCACCGCGCGCACGATCTGCGGCAGCAGCGCGAAGGTGCCCGGCTGGCGCGTCAGGTCGTGGCTGAGGAAGTGGCCGCGATGGCCGCCCGCTTCCCAACCCTGCGCGATGATCGCGTCCGCCCCGTGCTGCTCCAGCCAGAGCGCCTCGTCGACCGTGGTCGCGTTGCCCAGCACCTTGCTGCCCCAGCCCTTGACGCGGGCGATCAGGTCCGCGGGCGGCAGGCCGAAATGGAAGCTCACCACGGGGGGCTTGAAGGGCTCGACCAGGTCGGCGATCTCGGGCGAGAACGGGGCGCGGCCGGGACCGGGCTTGATCTGGGACGGGTCGATGCCGAACTCGGCGTAGTAGGGACCGAGGCGGTCACGCCAACGCGCCTCGCGGGCCTCGTCGGGCACCGGCGGGGTGTGGGCGAAGAAGTTGACGTTGAAGGGATGGCGCGTGCCGTCGCGCAGGGTCCGCAGCTCGGCGCGGAGCTGGTCCGGCGAGAGCATCGCCGCCGGCAGGGAGCCCAGGCCGCCGGCCTCGCTGACCGCGACGGCCAAGCGCGCGCCTTGCACGCCGGCCATCGGTGCCTGGATCAGCGGCAGCTTCGTGCCGAGAAAGAAGGGGGCGAAGGGAGCGGCGGTCGACATGGCATGGATCCTGACTCGATGGACGAGTCGCGATGATCGCGCAAGGTCGATGCCTTTGTCGGGGCGGGTCCGAAGACCCTCACCCCAGCCCTCTCCCGCAAGCGGGAGAGGGGGCATTCGGACCGGGCGGGCCAGGTCGGGCCGAGGGGGCCAGGTCCAGCGGGCGAGCTCAGCGGGCCGAGCTCGGCGAGCGGGGCTCAGCGAGCGGGGCTCAGCGGGTCGGGCTCAGCGGCGCTCGCTCACTTGCAGGTGAAGCTCTTGGCGTTCACTTCCTTGACGTAGCCGGCGCCGCAGGTCGCGGTGGCCTGCTCGCTCATCTTGCGCACGTCCTCGGCGCGCTGGGCGTTGCCCTCGCTCGAGTTCGGGGCGATGACGCAGCCGGTGGACAGGGCGGTGGCGGCGATGGCCAGCATCAGGGCGGCGGTGCGGACGGTCATGGGGGACTCCCTCGTTGGTTTCGGATGGGTGCGGAGTCTAGGGGCCGCCGTGCCCGTCGCCCCCGGGGTCCGACGAACTGCGCCCGGGGGATGACGAACTGCAGGGCCGCGCGACGGCCCGGGGAACCGGATCGGCGGCGCCGGCCACGCCACGCCCCCCCGACGACAGTGGTCCGTTGCAAGACCTGACCCCGACTCGCGCGGGAGGCCGCGTCGACACCGGCCGGGGCGCACCGCTGCGCGTCGCTCCGGGCCGGGCGCCGCGTCAAGGCCGCGCCAGCGCCTCCACCGGATCCAGCCGCGCCGCGTTGCGCGCCGGCAGGAAGCCGAAGATCACCCCGATCAGCGACGAGACGCAGAACGCGCCCGCGATCGCCGTGGTCGAGATCGCCATCCGGAAACCCGTGCCCGCCGCCAGGTGGTCGACCAGCAGGCTCGCGCCCACGGCCAGCGCCACGCCCAGGCCGCCGCCGATCAGGCAGACCAGCACGGCCTCGATCAGGAACTGCCGCAGGATGTCCCCTTGCCGCGCGCCCACGGCCATGCGCACGCCGATCTCGCCGGTGCGCTCGGTCACCGACACCAGCATGATGTTCATCACCCCGATGCCGCCCACCACCAGCGAGATCAGCGCGATCGACGAGATCAGCAGCGTGATCGTCGCCGTGGTCTGCTCCACCGTCTTGCGGATGCTGTCGGTGTTCATCATGAAGAAGTCGGTCTTGCCGTGGCGGTGCGTCAGCAGCGCGCGCACACCCTCCTCCGCCGCGGCGTTGGGCACCGCGTCGCTGACCCGCACCGTCACCCGCGCCAGATAGTCCTGCCCGGTGAGCCGGCTCATCGCCGTCGTGTAGGGCAGCCAGATGCTGTTGGACTCGTCGTTGCCGAAGGCGCTCTCCTTCCTGGCCGTCACGCCGACGATGCGCACCGGCACCGTGCCCAGCAGGATCACCTCGCCCAAGGCCGGTTCCCCGTTGGGGAACAGCGTCTTGCGCGCGTTGTCGTCGATCACCGCGACCTGCTCCTGCAGCCGCACCGACTCCGCGTTGAAGGCCTGCCCCTGCGCGAAGTCATAGCCACGCACGCGGAAGAACTGCTCGCCCACGCCGGTGATGGACGCGCTGACGTCCACGTTGCGGTAGCGCAGCCCCGCGCTGACGCTGACGGACGGCGTCACGCTGTCGACGTACTCCAGCTGCGACAGGGCTGTCGCATCCGCCGCCCGCAAGGTGCGCACCGCCGCCGCTCGGCGGTCGCCGAAGCCCTCGCCCGGCATGATGTCGATGGTGTTGGTGCCCATGGCGCTGATGTCGGCCAGCACCTTCTCGCGCGTGCCCTGCCCCAGCCCCACCACCGACACCACCGAGGCGATGCCGATGATGATGCCCAGCATGGTCAGCAGCGTCCGCAACCGGTGGGCCGCCATCGCGCGCAGCGCCATGTGCGTGGCCTCGGCGACGCGGCCGAGCACCGCCGCCCACGCCGACAGCCAGCCCGTGCCCCGCGGCGCCGTCTCGGGCTTGGCCAGCACGGCGGGAGCCGTCGCGTCGGGCCGCCGGCGGTCCGCCACGATGCGGCCGTCGCTGATCTCGATCACCCGCTGCGCATGCGCCGCGACCTGCGCGTCGTGGGTCACCAGGATGATGGTGTGGCCGTCGGCATGCAGCTCCTCCAGGATCTTCATGACCTCGCGTCCGCTGGCCTGGTCGAGCGCGCCGGTGGGCTCGTCGGCCAGGATCACGTCGCCGCCGTTCATGAGCGCCCGCGCGATCGAGACGCGCTGCTGCTGCCCCCCCGACAACTGGCCCGGCCGGTGATGCAGCCGCTCCGCCAGGCCCAGGCGACCGAGCAGCCGGCGGGCGCGCTCGTGCCGGCGCTCGGCCGGCGAGCCCGCGTAGATCGCCGGGATCTCCACGTTGCCGACCGCGTCCAGGTCGCCCAGCAGCTGGTAACGCTGGAAGATGAAGCCGAAGTGCTCCCGCCGCAACCGGGCGAGCTCGTCCGGGACCATCGCGCCGGTCTCCTGGCCGGCCACGCGGTAGCTGCCGCGGGTGGGCCGATCCAGGCAGCCCAGGATGTTCATCAGCGTCGACTTGCCGGAGCCCGAAGGGCCGATGATCGCGACCATCTCGCCCGCCTCGATCGTCAGGTCGACGTCCCGCAGCACGGCGACCACGCCCTCGCCGGCGGGGAATTCGCGGACCAGGCCGCGCAGTTCGAGCAATGCCGCCATCGCTCAGCCCGGAGGCGGACCGCGACGCGGGCCCATCTGCGCGGCGGCGGCGCCGGCCGCGGCCTGGCTGGTGACGACGCGCTCGCCTTCACGCAGACCGTCCAGCACCTCGGCCCGCACGCGGTTGTTCATGCCGATGCGGACCTGGCGCTCCTCGATGCGGTCGCCCGCGGCGAGCACGCGCACCGTGTACAGGCCCTTGGGGTCCTTCTTGCCCAGGGCGGTCGACGGCAGCGTCAGCACGCCCTTGGCGCGCGCCAGCACGATGGTCGTCTGCGCCGTCATGTTGATACGCAGCGTGCCGTCGGGATTGGGCACGTCGAAGATCCCGTTGTAGTAGATCGCGCTGGTGCCGCTGCTGGTCGAGGAGCTGCTGGTGCTGGTCGACGTGGTGTCGGCCAGCGTGGTGTCGCCCGGCTCGACCGCGCGCAGCGAGGCCTCGATGCGGTGGTCCGGCGAGCCCAGCAGCGCGAAGTACACCGGCATGCCGGGCCTCACGCGCGGCACGTCGGCCTCGGAGATCTTGGCCTTGATGGTCATGGTGTCCAGACGCGCCAGCTTGATGATGGTCGGCGCCGTCTGCGCCGCGTTCACCGTCTGGCCCTGCTCGGTGACGATGGCCACCACCGTGCCGTCCATCGGCGCGACCACGCGGGCGTAACCCAGGTTGACCTGCGCCGTGTCCACGTTGATGCGGGACTGCGCGACCATCGCGGCCTGCGACTCGACGTCGGCGCGCGCGGTGTCGAGCGCGGCTTCCGCCGTTTCCAGATCGGCGCGGGCGCCGGCATCGGCGGCCTCGAGCGCGCGTTGCCGCCTGGCGGTGAGCTCCGCCTGCGCCAGCGTCGCCTTGCGCGAGGCCAGCAGCGCCTCGGCGCTGCGCAGCGAGGCCTGCGCGTCGCGCAGCGCGTTCTGCTGCGTGAGGGCGTCGATCTCGGCGATCAGTTGGCCTTCCTTGACCTTGTCGCCGAGCGCCACGGCCAGACGCTTGACCTCGCCCGTCGCGCGGGCGCCGACGCTGACCAGCTTGTAGGCGTTGATCGTGCCGGTGGCCAGCACCGAGTCCTCGATGTCGCCGCGCTCGACGGCCGCGGTCGTGACCTGCGGCGGGGGCGGCGGACGGAACCAGATCGCCCGCGCCGCGATCACCGCGGCGATGACGATCACCGCGACCAGCGCCAGCCGGCCGGGCTTCAACCACTTCTTCATCGGATCTCCCTCGAATCGATCAGTTCGTCGCGCCGGCCGCGCCGGTGGGCCGGGGCACGGCGCTGTCGGCCACCCCCGCTCCGGCGGCCGCGGCGGGCGTCGCCACGACGTTCGGCAAGGCGTTCGGCGAGGCGTTCGGTGCGGCATCCGGTGCCATGGGGGGCACGTCTTGCCAGCCGCCGCCCAGCACCTTGTAGAGCGTCACGCGGTTCAGCTGCTCGCTCAGCCGCAGCGCGATCAGCGACTGCTGCGCGCCCAGCAGCGAGCGCTGCGCATCCAGCAAGTCCAGCTGGGTGGTGCTGCCGACGCGGTACTGCGCCTCGGCCAGCCGCAGCTGGCGCTCGCTGGACGCGAGCAGCGCCCGCTGCGCGGCCAGCCGGGCCGCGAGCGTGGCGCGCTCGGACAGCGCGTCGGCGACCTCGCGGAACGCCGTCTGGATGGTCTTGTCGTAGGTCGCCAGCGCGATGTCGCGGCTGGCCTCGGCCTGCCGCAGCGCCGCGGCGCGCGAGCCGCCGTCGAAGATCGGCAGCGACACTGACGGCCCGAAGCTCCAGTTGCCCGAGCCCGCGTCGAACAGCCCCGACAACGCGCGGCTGCCGGTGCCGGCCGAGGCCGTCAGGCTGATGCTGGGGAAGCGGGCCGCGCGCGCCGCGCCGATGTCGGCGTGGGTCGCGATCAGCGAATGCTCGGCGGCCAGCACATCGGGCCGCCGCTGCAGCACCGAGGACGGCACGCCCGCGGGCAGGTCGACGAGCTGGCTCAAGGTACCCGCCGCATCGGCCGCGCGGGGCTCGAGAGCGGCTGGCAGCGCGGTGCCCAGCAGCAGCTCCAGCGCGTGGCGGTCCTGCTCCAGGGTGGTCGGCCAGACGACGGCGTCCGCGCGCGCGCTCTCCAAGGCGGTCTCCGCCTGAGAGAGCACCAGTCCGGAGATGGCGCCCAGCTCATGCCGGCGCCGCGTCAGGGCCAGGCTGCGCTCTCGGCTGGCGAGCGTCTCCTGGGCCAGACGCTGCCGTTCCAGATCGGCCGCCCAGGTGAGCCAAACGGCGGCGGTCTCCGAGACCAGGCTGATCTGCGTGCCGCGACGCGACTCCTCGCGCGAGAACAGCGCCTGCGCGGCGGAATCGCTGAGGTTGCGGACGCGGCTGAAGAAGTCGAGCTCGTAGCTCGACAGCGCCAGCTGCAGCGAGACCTGCTGGGTCGTCACGCCGGCCGCGCCGGAGCGGCTCGCGCCGCCCGAGGCAGTGAGCGTGGGCAGGCGCTGGGCATCCGTCTGGCGGAAGGCGGCGCGGGCCTGCTCGATCTGCAGCGCGGCGATGCGCAGGTCACGGTTCTGGCGCAAGGCGAGCGCGACCGTGTCGCGCAGCCGATCGTCGAGGAAGACGGCGCGCCAGTCCGGCAAGGCGAGGTCGGTGGTCGTGGCGCTCCCCGCGGTCCCGCTCGCGCTGGCGGCGCTCGAGGTCGCCGCAACGCCGTCCGCGGCGGGGCCAGGTGTTGCCGCGCTCGCGAGGCCGGCATGCGGCACGGCCGGCGCGGGGCGGGCGTAGTCGGGGGCGAGGTTCACGCAACCGGCGAGCCCGAGGCTCAGCAGCAGCGCGGTCAGCGCCGGGACGCGGCCAGCGCGGCCCGGAAGGTGTGCAAGGGTCATCGACGGGTTCTGGCGGCGGCTGAACAGGCTGAATGGGTCAACGAAGGGCGATGTTGGCCGAAGTTGGGGCAAGGTCGCGCATCAGGCGGGCGAATGATGCACCACCCGCCGGTGGCGCTTCTTACTCGCCCGTAAATTGCGTTGTCAAAGCTGACGCACACCGACATGGGAGCGCGACGCGGGCGAAGGGCGCCCGGCGGCTCGCGGCCCGCGCCAGGACGGATACTCGCGGATCCTGGACTCGCGGAGCCTCCGTGGCCGACTCTTCCGACCCAAGCGCCCAGCCGGCCTTCCTTTCCGGCGGCGGCGAGATGGCCCGCCTGATCGCGGCGCTGGACTGGAGCCGCACGCCGCTGGGGCCGCTCGCGCAGTGGCCGGACCACATCCGGCACGCCACGGCGCTGATGCTGCGCTCCCAGGTCCCCATCGTGATGCTCTGGGGCACCAGCGGGGTCATGATCTACAACGACGCCTACGGCGTCTTCGCCGGCACGCGGCATCCGCGGCTGCTCGGCAGCAACGTCCTCGAGGGCTGGCCCGAGGTGGCCGACTTCAATGCCCACGTGATGGCCGTCGGCCTGGCCGGCGGCACCTTGCACTACGAGGACCAGCAGCTGGTGCTGGACCGCCACGGCCGCGCCGAGCCGGCCTGGCTGAACCTGGACTACTCGCCGCTGCTCGACGGCGAGGGCCGTCCGGCGGGCGTGATGGCCATCGTGGTCGAGACCACCGCCAAGGTCGCCGCCGAGCGCCGGGTGCACGGGGAGCGCGAGCGGCTGGTGCAGCTCTTCGAGCAGGCGCCCAGCTTCATGGCCGTGCTGGCCGGGCCCGAGCACCGCTTCGAGAGCATCAACCCCGCCTACCAGCGGCTGGTCGCCGGACGTGACCTGATCGGCCGCACCGTCGCCGAGGCGATGCCCGACGCGGCGGCCCAGGGCTACGTGAAGCTGCTCGACTCCGTCTACGAGACGGGCCGCGCGTACACGGCGCAGTCCGCGCTGTTCGCCGCCGAGACCGGGGGACAGGCCGACGAGCATTTCCTGGACTTCGTCTACCAACCGATCCGCGACGACAGCGGCGCGGTGACGCACATCTTCGTCGAGGGCGTGGACGTGACCGCGCGCGTGCGCGGCGAGCAGCGCCGCGCCGCGATGGCCGGCCTGAGCGAGCGCCTGCGCGAGGTCCGCGACCCCACCGCCATCGGCCATGCCGCGGCGCAGATGCTGGGCATGATGCTGGCCGCCAGCCGCTCCGGCTACTGCAGCGTGGACCATGACGCCGAGGTCGTGCGCATCGACCGCGACTGGGTGCGCGGCGCCGGCGTGAGCGTGTCGGGCGAGCGCCAGTTGCGGGACTACGGCGACTTCATCGACGTCCTCAAGCGCGACGAGGTCGTCGCCATCCCCGACGTGCGGCTGGACCCGATGACCAACGGCCACCTGGCCGGCTTCGAGTCCTTCCAGGTGCGCTCGCTGGTGAACGTGCCGGTGGTCGAGCACGGCAAGCTGGTGGCCCTGCTGTTCGTCCACGACGAGCAGCCGCGCGCCTGGAGCCCCGACGACATCGGCCTGATCCGCGAGGTGGCCCATCGCACCCGCGTGGCGGTGGAGCGCGCCCGCGGCGAGCGCGCGCTGCAGGACCGCGAGGAGCGGCTGCTGCGCTCGGACCGGCGCAAGGACGAGTTCCTCGCCACGCTGGCGCATGAGCTGCGCAATCCGCTGGCGCCGATCCGCAACGCGGTGCACCTGCTGGGCGCGGCCGATCGCGAGGGCCGCTTCGCCGACATCCGCGAGCTGATGGAGCGCCAGGTCAATCACATGGTGCGCCTGGTCGACGACCTGATCGAGGTCTCGCGCATCAGCCGCGGGCTGATCACGCTGCGGCACGAGGAGGTCAACCTGCGCGACATCGTCGACGCGGCGGTCGAGAGCAGCCGCCCGCTGATCGATCGCGAGCACCACCGGCTCACGCTGCGCTTCGACGGCCCGGCGCCCTGGGTGCGCGGCGATCCGGTGCGGCTGACGCAGTTGCTGGTGAACCTGCTCAACAACGCGGCGCGCTACACCGACGCCGGCGGGCAGATCGACGTCAGCCTGGGCCGCGACGGCAGCGAGGCGGTGCTGACCGTGAGCGACAGCGGCATCGGCATCGCGGCCGAGCAGCTGCCGCGGCTGTTCGAGCTGTTCTCGCAGCTGGACCGCTCGCACAGCCGCTCGCAAGGCGGGCTGGGCATCGGGCTGAGCCTGGCGCAGACGCTGGCGCGGCTGCATGGCGGTCAGCTCAGCGCGGCCAGCGAGGGCCTGGGGCTGGGCAGCCGATTCCAGCTGCGCCTGCCCGAGATCGCGGCGCCCGCAGTGGCGGCGCCGCAGGACGAGCTGGACGACGCGCCCCTGGCCGCGCGGCTGCTGCTGGTCGACGACAACCGCGACGCGGCCGACACCACGGCGGAGCTGCTGCGGCTGATGGGCGCGGAGGTGGCAGTCGCCTACGACGGCGCGACCGCGCTGGCGACCGTGCGGACGCTGCGGCCCGACGCGGTGCTGCTGGACATCGGCATGCCGGACATGGACGGCCACGAGGTGGCACGGCGCCTGCGCGACATGGCGCCGGACATCGGCCACCCGCGCCTGATCGCACTGACGGGCTGGGGCCAGGAACAGGACCGCGAGAAGACGCGCGCCGCCGGCTTCGACGAGCACATGGTCAAGCCGGTCGACGTCGAGGCGCTGCGCGAGACGCTGCGCGCGGGGCGTTGATCACGATCGGCCCGCGGGGGCCTGCGACATCACGGCCGGATCGGGTGAGCCTCGATCCGGCGGGACACGAGTGAGAAGGAAGGCGGGAATGGACACGGGGACGATGCTGCGAGGCCTTCACCATGCGGCGATCATCTGCGCGGACTATCCGCGCTCGAGGCACTTCTACGTCGAGGTGCTGGGGCTGCGCGTGATCGCGGAGCATTACCGCGCGGCGCGGCGCTCCCACAAGCTGGACCTGGCGCTGCCGGACGGCACGCAGATCGAGCTGTTCAGCTTCCCCGAGCCGCCGGAGCGGCCCTCGTATCCGGAGGCGCGGGGCCTGCGACACCTGGCCTTCGTCGTTGACGACGTGGCCGCCTGCAAGGCGGCGCTGGAGGCACGGGGCGTGCCGGTGGAACCGGTCCGGGTGGACGAGTTCACCGGCAAGCGCTTCGTGTTCTTCGCCGACCCGGACGGCCTGCCGCTCGAGCTCTACGAGCGCTGAGCGGCGACACCCGGTCCGGGTGCCCGGCCCGGACGATCAGTTCAGGCGGTAGTTCAGCCGCAGCCAGGTCACCGTGCCCTCGGGGCGATTGCGCACCGAGAACTCCTTCATCACCTTGACGTCGACGCCCCAGTCGCCGCTCTCCGACAGGTAGGCGACCAGCGGCCCGGCGGACAGCGCCTGCACCTTGTTGGCGCCCGCGGTGCCGCCCTGGTCGGCGGTGAACTGCTTGAGCACGTAGCCCTGCACGCCGACCTTCCACTGGTCGTTCAGCTGATAGGTGCCGGACCAGTCCGCATGGAGGTACTGGCCGGAGCGCACGCCGGTGTCGTCGTTGCGGGTGTTGAACGAGTAGGTCGCGCGCAGGCCCACGGCAAAACCGTTCTCCCACACCCGCGAGGCCACCAGCAGCGGCTTGAAGGTCCAGAACTTGCCGGCGCCCGGATTAACGGCGCGGCTCGCGTCGTAGGCGCCCAGCGGCGGGTTGAACGCGACACCCAGCGCCACGCGCGATTCGTCCTGCTGCCAATCGAGGTAGGCGGCCAGCTCCGGATCCGCCAGGCCGCTGCGCGTGCCCGACAGCGCGGCGCCCGCGCCCGCCAGTTGCGCGTTGATCTGCGCGGCGGCGGCCGCCGGCACCGCGGCGGGAATCACCGTCGTCAGCACGAAGTCGTTGGTCTGGCGGACCATGGGGAAGGCGGCGGAGAAGCCCAGACGCCCGTCCATCACGATCTGCTCGGTGACCCAGGTCAGGCGCGGCACGAAGACGTCCGCCTTGACCGACCCGTTCACCGCCAGCGGCAGCGTGCCCACGCCGGGCACGGTCAGCGCGCGCACGGGCGTGTGGCCGTCGGCGTCGCGCAGCTTGTCGGCCTCGTAGTGCTGGGCCCAGAACTGCGCGTAGAGGCCGGGGAACTGCGGCGTCGAGATCTCATAGGACGGCGCGCCGAGCAAGGCACGGACCTGGCTGTTCTCGGTGGCGTGGGCGGCGCCCGCCGCGGCGATCGTGGCGGCGGCCACGGCGAGCGCGCGCGGCATCAGGCGGAAACAGTCGATGGACACGGGGATCTCTCCGGAAAGCTTGGAATTCTTGGGGCGGCGCGCATCCTGCCAGCGGAAGCGCGCGGGTCGCGTGGCAAACGTCACATCGAGCGGTCGATTAGAGGCACGGCCCCAGTTTCCAAGGCTGACGCGCCACGGACGCTCGCGTTTAATGCGCCCCCATCGCGATTCGCGCGGAGGAGACACCCATGCCATTCAACACAAAGACCGCCTGTCGCGGCGCCCTGGCCCTCGGCCTCGCGGCCCTGTCCGCCCTGTCCTTCGCCGCCGAGGTGGACGTCGAGGGCTACAAGTTCCAGGACACCGTGGTGCTGCACGGCCAGACGCTGCCGCTGAACGGCGCGGCGACGTCGAGCATCCTGTCGACCCGCTCGACGGCGGTGGCCTTCTATCTGCCGCGCAAGCAGACGACGATGGAAGCGGCGGTCGCGGAGAAGGGAGCCAAGCGCATCACCTTCTTCATGATGCGTGACGTGTCCTCGCGCGACCTGGCCAACGCGATGCTGGACCGCATCCGGCAGAACGCCGCGGAAGAGTTCAACAAGAACATCATCCAGACCGCGCAGCTGGGCGTGATCTTCGGCAACCGCGCGAAGTTGCTCAAGGGAGATCAGTGCACGATCGACTACGACCCGGTGAAGCAGACCACCGAGTTCAGCCTCAACGGCCAGAAGATCGGCGACACCATCCAGGGCGAGAGCTTCTTCCCGATGATGATGAAGGTCTGGATCGGCCCGAAGGTGCGCGGCAGCACGCGCGACGGGTTGCTGGGCAGCGTTCCGGCGAAGTGAGCATCGGGGCGCGGCCCCGATGAATGCGGCGATCGCCGCGGCGCCATGCCGGCGACCGGCCGGGATGGCGGGGCCGGGCTGGTGCCCGGCCGGCGCGACCTCAGCGGCCCAGCTGCTTGAGCGCGGCCTGCAGGCCGGTGACGCCGCCGACGCGCTGGTCGTTGATGAAGACCTGGGGCATCTGGCGCACGGACGGGCCGCACTTCTCGTAGAACGCGAGGCGCTCGGCCTCGTCGTCGATCAGGATCTCCTGAAAGGCCATGCCGCGGGACTTGAGCAGCATCTTCGCCGTGTCGCATTGCGGGCAGGCGGACTTGGAGTAGACGACGATCTTGAGTTCCATGGGGCGGGAGTGTATTCGGCGCGCGCCGGCCCTGTCGCCGCCTGGGGCAAGTCCCGAGGGGGCCGTCGTCATGGGGCTCCCGTAAGCTGCGCCCCCATGGACGCCCTGATCACCGCCGCCGCCCGCTTCCTCGCCGCCGGGGATGCGCTGGGCGCCCTGCGGCGCGTGGCACTGCGGGACGACCCGCCCGCGCTGGCGCTGCGCGGCATCGCGATGGCCCAGCTGGGCGAGCATGCCCGGGCGCGCGAGCTGCTGCGGGAGGCGGCCAAGGCCTTCGGCCCGCGGGAGGCCGTCAGCCGGGCGCGCTGCGTGGTCGCCGAGGCCGAGGTGGCGCTGGCGATGCGCGACTTCGGCGAGCCGCCCCGCGCGCTGCTGCAGGCGGCCGAGGTACTGGCCGCCCACGACGATCGTGTCAACGCGCTGCAGGCCCGCCTGATCGCGGCGCGGCGGCTGGTGCTGCTGGGGCGGCTGGACGAGGCGGCCCGGGCGCTGCCGGCGATCGATCTCGCCACCTACCCGCCCTTGCCGGCGGCGCTCGCCGGACTGGCGGAGGCCGAGCTGGCCTTGCGGTCGTTGCGGATCCGCGATGCGCGGCTGGCGCTGATGCAAGCCTCGGCCGCGGCCCACCGCGCCGGCGTGCCCGCGCTGATCGCCGAGACCGAGGACCTGCGCGCGCTGATCGATCGCCCCGCCGCGCGCCGCATCGACGCCGGCGCCGAGCAATCGCTGCGACTGGACGAGGTCGAGGACCTCCTGGCCTCCCCGACGCTGGTCATCGACGCCTGCCGGCGCGCGATCCGCGGCGAGGGACTGGCCGTGGACCTCGCGCGACGTCCGGTGCTGTTCCTGCTCGCGCGGGTGCTGGCGGAAGCCTGGCCCGGCGGCGTCGATCGGCAGACGCTGATCCTGCGCGTCTTCCGCACCCGCCATCCCGACGAGACGCATCGCGCGCGGCTGCGCGTGGAGCTGGGCCGGCTGCGCGCGCTGATCGAGCCCGTCGCCGCCATCGACGCGACCGCGCGCGGCTATGCGCTGCGGGTCGACGAGGGCCGGGCGGTCACGATGCTGGCGCCGCCCATCGATGGCGAGTCCGCCGCGCTGCAGGCGCTGCTGGCGGATGGGGCGGCGTGGTCGACCTCGGCGCTGGCGCTCGCGATGGGCGCGAGCCAGCGTACGGTGCAGCGGGCGCTGGCGGAGCTCGAGGCCGACGGCCGGGTGCGGGCGCTGGGGCAGGCGCGGGCCAGGCGCTGGCTGGCGCCGCCCATGACAGGCGGGCTGACGGGAATCGCGACGATCTTGTTACTCCCCGCCTGGCCGCCGGCTGGCTAGATTGAGGTCCATGCGGCGGCGTCTCGCCGCACAAGGAGAGCACGATGTCCTGTTCAGACTCCACCGCGGGCGCCCCGTCCTGCGACCCGCATGCCGAGGCGCTGATGGCCTCCAACGCCGGACTCCCGGCCGCCCGTCCCGCGGAGATCGTCCGCGAGTACGGTCCCTACCCCGGCGCGCCCGCCGTGCACGGCGTGAGCCATGACGGCGATCGCGTCTGGGCCGCGACGGCGCTGGGGCTGCTGGCCATCGACCCGCCGAGCGGCGAGGTCGTGCGCACGCTGCCCTGCGCCGCTGATGCCGGCACCGCCTTCGACGGCCGGCTGCTGTACCAGATCGCGGAATCCCGCATCGACAAGATCGATCCGGCGAGCGGGAAGGTGGTCGGCTCGATCCCGGCACCGTCGGGCCAGGGCAGCGACTCGGGCCTGACCTGGGCAGAGGGCAGCCTGTGGGTGGGGCAGTACCGGGACCGCAAGATCGTGCAGATCGATCCCGAATCCGGCGAGATTCGCCGGACCATCGAGTCCAACCGCTTCGTCACCGGTGTGACCTGGGTCGACGGCGAGCTCTGGCACGCGACCTGGGAAGGCGACGAGAGCGAGCTGCGCCGCGTCGACCCGAAGGACGGCCGCGTGATGGAACGCCTGGCGATGCCTGACAACGTCGGGGTCAGCGGGCTGGAGTCCGACGGCGCCGGCCTGTTCTATTGCGGCGGGGGCGGCAGCGGGAAGCTGCGCGCCGTCCGGCGCCCGGCTCGCACGTGATGCGCGCGATGCGCTTGACGCGCCTGATGCGCCCTGCCTGACGCGTCACGCCCGATTCGCCGCGCCTGAACGGCGAGGCCTCGCCCACTTCCTCCGATCCCTCCGTCCGCGCGCCTCGGCGCCGCGGCGATGGGCGTCCTCACGCCCGCGTTTCGGTCCTTGCCCGACATCCATTCCTTGGAGCACGACATGAACACCCTCACCGACTCCCAAGCCCTGACCCACCACGAGATCGTCACCCGCGATCGCTGGATCGCCGAGCGCAAGCGCCTGCTGGCGCGCGAGAAGGCGCTGACCCGGCTCGGCGATGAAGTCGCCCGCGAGCGCGGCACCCTGCCCTGGGTCCGCATCGACAAGGACTACGTCTTCGACACGGCGACCGGTCCCCGCCGGCTGGCCGAGCTCTTCGGCCCGCACCGGCGCCTGGTGATGCAGCACATGATGTTCACGCCGGGTGCGGAGGCGGCCTGCAAGAGCTGCTCGTTCATGGCCGACCACACCGATCCGGCGCTGCCGCACCTGGCCGCCCGCGGTGTCGCCTTCGTGGCGGTCTCGCGCGCGCCGCTCACGGACATCGCGCGCTTCAAGGCCCGCATGGGCTGGCGCTTCGACTGGGTGTCGTCGTTCGACAGCGACTTCAACCGCGACTTCCACGTCTCGTTCACGGAGGAGGAACGCGCCCGCGGCGACGTGTTCTACAACTTCACGATGCAGCCCTTCCCGCAAGGCGAGGCGCCCGGCATCAGCGTGTTCATCAAGGACAACGACGGGAGCGTCTACCTGAGCTACTCGACCTTCGGTCGCGGCGTCGAGCTGATGATGCACACCTACCGCTTCCTGGACCTGCTGCCCGAGGGCCGCGACGAGGGTGACCTGCCGTACACGATGGCCTGGGTGAAGCATCACGATCGATACGAGGAAGCACCGGCCGCGGCCGCCGGCGGGTGCTGCGGTTCACGGGCCTGAGCGCGGGCTCGCCGACTTGAGCGCGGACCTGTCGCGCCTCGATCCGGAACTGAGAGGGGAAGCGCCATGGGCCATGTGGTGGAGACGCTCTGGCCCTGGCTGGCGGTCGCGGGCGCCGGTGCCTTGCATGGCCTGAATCCGCTCGCGGGCTGGGGACCGGCGGCGGCACTCGCGGTCCGCGATGTCCGGTGGCGACGCGGGTTGAGCGCCTTGGGCGCGATCGCGGTCGGCCACCTCGCCTCGGTCATCCTCACCGCGGTCGTGATCGCGATCGTGCCGGTGGAGCGAATCGCGGAAGGGCGTATCGGCCTGGCGGCCCTGGCAGCGGTCGGACTCGTCGCGCTGGCGATGCGCCAAGCCCGGCATCGAACGATGTCACCTCGTTTGGAGCGCCTGGCGCAGACGTCGGCTCCCGCGTCAGGGGAGGCGTCAGCGTCAGCGTCGGCGTCAGCGTCAGCGTCGGCGTCAGCGTCGGCGTCAGCGTCAGCGTCAGCGTCGGCGTCGGCGTCGGCGTCGGAGTCGGAGTTCGGGGCGGGGTCGAAGTCCGGGGCGGCATCAGCATCAGCATCAGCATCAGCATCAGCGCCTGGTGCCGCTTCCGGCGGCTGGGGCCTGGGCCTCTGGTCCTTCGTCGCGGCGACGGCGCATGGCGCCGGGATGCTGCTGCTGCCCGCTCTGGCACCGCTGTGCCTAGGGTCGACGGTGGGTCGAGAGCTCACCGCGTCGGGCTCGCTCGCGCTGGCCTTGTCGGTGGTGGCGGTGCATGCCGCCGCGATGCTCGGAGCGATGGGCGCGGCAACGCTGCTGGCCGCGCGCGCGTGGGGTGCGTCTCGCCGACGCTGGCTCAGCGCGGTTTCGCCAGATCCATCACCCAGTACTTGCTGTACGAGTTGGACGACGACGCCGCGGGACGGCAAGCCACGCCGACGTTCACGTAGTTCGCCGACATCAGGTTCGCGCAGTGCCCCGGGCTGTTGATCCAGGCGTTCATCACGGCCTCGACGTTGGCCTGGCCGGCGGCGATGTTCTCGCCTGCCGCGCTCCAGCTGTAGCCGGCCGCGGTGATGCGATCGGAGAACGAGCGGCCGTCCTGGCTGTCATGGCTGAAGTAGTTCTTCGTCGCCATGTCCTGCGCATGGCCGTCGGCGGCGGTGGCGAGCGCGGAGTTCCAGGTCAGCGCCGTCGTGGGCGGGAAGGTGCCGGAGGATCCGCAGGTCGCGCCCGCGGCCCGCAACGCATTGATACGAGTCAGCAGGTCCTGCTGGAAGTTGGGCAGGTCGCAGGTGCCGGTAACGACGGGCGTGGTCGGCAGCGTCGGCGTCGTGGGAGTCGTCGCGACCGGCGTGCCGTCGCCACCGGTGGCGTCTCCGCCGCCGCCACCACAAGCGGCCAGGACCAACACCAGCAACATCACGGCGTCGAGCGGCAGCCGCGGGCCGTCCGACTTCTTCGAGGATCGATTCATCCCGGCATCTTAGAAATTAAGGCCGGGGAAAGCTGGAACCAAACGTACGGGGCCCGCCGTGCAGCGCGGCTCAACGTGCGACGCCGCGCTGAATCAGCCCCCGATGCTGTCGGTCGAACCAGGTCGCGACATCCGTCAGGAACGGCGCGACCCAATCGAGCGCCTCGTTCAGCTCCTCGGTCTCGACCACGTAGCCGGGCCGGTACTTCCGGTTGCGCCAATCGCGAAGGATGTCGAGCTCATCGAAGCGGCGCTCGCCGATTGCGAGCGCGTGCGCGGCGCCTTCGAGGGCCACGGCATGGTGCCCCCGATCGCTCGTCACGCGCCAGCCTTGGGCGCACGCCACGGCCATGCAGGACAGCAGCACCGCGTCCCATGCCGCGTCCATGCGCGTGCCGTTCGAGATCGCCGGCTGGCGAGCGTCCTCGAGCTTGGCCTGGGCCTGATGGAGCCACTGCACGACGTCGCGTGCGTTGACCGCCAGCGGCTTCAAGGGGGCATCAGGCCCCGCCGCCAACTCCTGAAATGACTTCGGCATCGACGTCCCCGATCAAGGGAATTCGCGGCCCTCGCACGATGTCCTGCGCGAAGCTCTCCCCGCCGCGAAGTTGCTCCTGGAAGGAGGCGATCGTAGAAGCCGTCGCATGCACGTCGCGCCCCAGCGCCCGCGCCGCGGGCTTCAAAGCAACGTTGATCTTGAGTTCCGACAAACTTCCCAGCACAAGGACATCGATGTCGCTGTCCGCCCCCGCCTCGCCGCGCGCGACGGAGCCGAAGACACAGGCGGCCTGCACGCCCTTCAGCGGCAGCAGCGCCTCCCTCAAGGTCCGGACGAGTCGGCTGTCCTGTTGCATCAGCGCGACCAGCGGGGCGAGCGATGGATCCTTGCTGGCCTGATAGCGCGGCAGCCCATCCTGTTCGCGCCGCGTCACGAGTCCGGCAGCGACCCAGCGTCGCAGCCAGCGGGCGATGCTGCCCGCATCGATCCCCGCCTCCGAGGCCAGCTCCCGTTGCCCGAAGCCACGCGCCGGCTCCGCGAACAGGGTGCGCAGGACGCGGAAGCGGCCGATGCTGCCGAAGACTTCGGTGAGCTGGGATTCGTTCATGAGAAAGCCGGTGGGCGTAGGCGATTTGCCTACATTGTAGGCAATCGGGCTACATCGTAGGCACTTTGCCTACGACGTAGCCAACTTGCCTACACCCTCGCCCACCGTTCAAAGCAGGTCGTACCGATCCAGGTTCATCACCTTGGTCCAGGCCTTCACGAAGTCGCGGGCGAAGACCTCGCGGCCATCGCTGGAGGCATAGACCTCGGCCAGCGCGCGCAGTTGCGCGTTGGAGCCGAACACCAGATCCACCGCCGTGCCCGTCCACTTCAGCGCCCCGCTGCTGCGATCGCGCCCCTCCAGCACGCCCGGCTCCGCCGCGCGCTGCCATCGGGTCCGCATGTCCAGCAGGTTCACGAAGAAATCGTTGCTCAGCACCCCCGGGGTCTGGGTGAAGACACCGTGCTTCGCGTGCGCGTAGTTGGCGCCCAGCACCCGCAGACCACCGATCAGCGCTGTCATCTCCGGCGCGCTCAGCGTCAGCAGCTGGGCCTTGTCGATGAGCAGCTCGGCGGCGGAATCGACCAGGTCCGGACGGATGTAGTTGCGGAAGCCGTCCGCGGCCGGCTCCAGCACCTCGAAGGATTCGACGTCCGTCTGATCCTGCGACGCGTCCGTGCGGCCCGGCGTGAAGGGCACCGTCAGCGTGATCCCCGCCTGCTTCGCCGCGGCTTCGACGCCCGCGCCGCCCGCCAGCACGATCAGGTCGGCCAGCGAGATCTTCTTGCCGCCGCCCAGGCTGGCATTGGCCTCCTGCCGCAACGTCTCGAGGCGGCTCAGCACCTGCTCCAGCTCGGCCGGCTGATTGACGGTCCACGCCTTCTGCGGCGCCAGCCGGATGCGCGCGCCGTTGGCGCCGCCGCGCTTGTCGCCGCCCCGGAAGGTCGAGGCCGAGGCCCAGGCCGTCGCCACCAGCTGCGACACGCTCAGCCCGCTCGCCAGCACCTTGGCCTTGAGCGCCATCACGTCCTGGTCGTCGACCAGCGGATGGTCCACGGCGGGCACCGGGTCCTGCCAGATCATCACGTCCTTGGGCGCCAGCTTGCCCAGGTAGCGCGCATGCGGGCCCATGTCGCGGTGGGTGAGCTTGAACCACGCGCGGGCGAACGCGTCCGCGAAAGCCTTCGGATCCCGCATGTAGCGGCGCGAGATCTTCTCGTACGCCGGATCGACGCGCAGCGCCAGGTCGGCGGTGGTCATCATCGGGGCGTGACGCCTGGACGGGTCGTGCGCGTCGGGCACCGTGCCCGCGCCCGCGCCGCCCTTGGGCGTCCATTGGTGCGCGCCGGCCGGGCTCTTGGTCAGCTCCCATTCGTAGCCGAAGAGCGTCTCGAAGTAGCTCATGTCCCAGGTCGTCGGCGTGGCCGTCCACGCGCCTTCGATGCCGCTGGTGATGGTGTAGACGCCCATGCCGTCGCCGAACGCGTTCTTCCAGCCCAGGCCCTGCTCCTCCAGCGCCGCGCCCTCGGGCATCAGGCCGACCTGGGCCGCGTCGCCCGCGCCATGGCACTTGCCGAAGGTGTGACCGCCGGCGACCAGCGCCACCGTCTCCTCGTCATCCATGGCCATGCGGCGGAAGGTCTCGCGGATGTCGCGCCCCGAGGCGGCCGGATCGGGATTGCCGTTCGGCCCTTCCGGGTTCACGTAGATCAGGCCCATCTGCACGGCGGCCAGCGGATTCGCCAGGTCGCGGTCGCCCGCGTAGCGCTCGTCACCGAGCCAGGTGGTCTCCGGCCCCCAGTAGATGTCGGTCTCCGGCTCCCAGATGTCGGCGCGGCCGCCGGCGAAGCCCAGCGTCTTGAAGCCCATGGACTCCAGCGCGATGTTGCCCGCCAGGATCATGAGGTCCGCCCAGGACAGCTTGCGGCCGTACTTCTGCTTGATCGGCCAGAGCAGCCGCCGCGCCTTGTCCAGGTTGCCGTTGTCCGGCCAGCTGTTGAGCGGCGCGAAGCGCTGCGCGCCCGTTCCCGCGCCGCCGCGGCCGTCCTGGATGCGATAGGTGCCCGCCGAGTGCCAGGCCATGCGGATGAAGAACGGACCGTAGTGGCCGTAGTCGGCGGGCCACCAGTCCTGCGAGTCCGTCATCAGCGCGTGCAGGTCCTTGACGACGGCGTCCAGGTCCAGGGTCTTGAACGCCTCGGCGTACTTGAACTGCTCGCCCATCGGGTTGGCCTTGGCCGAGTGCAGATGGAGGATGGAGAGATTGAGCTGGTCGGGCCACCAGTCGCGGTTGCCCTTGCCGCCGGCGCTGGTGTGCTTGCGCGGGGCGCCCGAGAACGGGCACTTGGTGTCACCTGACATGTCGGTCTCCTGAAGGATCGTGTGGGGGGATGAGCCTGAGCCCCGAGACTGTCCGCTGGGTGGGATCGCCGGGCGAGTCTAGGACCGCGATCCGAGCCTGGGCAAGTGAACGTCTCAATCGACCCGATAGCCGGAACCGGATGTCATCACGGCGTCGGCGACCTGATGGACACTCGCTCCAGGAGATCCTCATGCCCGCCATCCTGACGGTCCTGGCCGCGCTGCTCGCCGCCCTGCTGCTGTCCAGTCACTGCCATGCCGCCGGCGGCCACCACGCGGTGGACGACGCGTCCATCCTCGACCCCGGCCAATGCAACGTGGAGCTCTGGGCCGAGCGCGCCCAGCAGCAGCATCGGCGCCTGCAGCACGCCGGCACGGCCTGCCATGTCGCGGGCGTGGAGCTCGGCCTGAGCCTGGACCGCGGCACGGCGGCCGATTCGCCGGCGCTCCATCCTCACGCCGCCCAGGTGAAGTGGGCGACGGCGCTGACGGCGCAGTGGAGTCTGGGCGCCGTCGCGGCCCTGGGCTGGCAAAACCTGGCCCCGAAGCGCCAGGCGATCCTGCTGGTGCCCGTGACCTGGACGCCGCGCGAGGACCTCGCCCTGCACCTGAACGTCGGACGCGTGCTGCGAGAAGGCGCGCCGGACCGCTGGCAGCGCGGCGCCGCGATCGAGTGGCAACCGTTGCCCGAATGGCAGGGACTGGCCGAGGTCTTCCACGACGGCCAGCGCCCGCTGGCGCGGCTGGGGCTGCGGCGCTTCCTCGGGGAGAAGCTCTCCATCGACCTGAGCCGCGCCCGGGCCCGCGCCACGGCGCAGGCGCCGCGCGAAGACTGGTGGACGCTGGGCGTGAACTGGGAGTTCGGCCACCCCTTCTGAGGCGTCGGCACGGGCCCGGAGCGCGCCGCACCGGGGCTCATGCGCCCGGCGCGCATGCATAGACGCGGCGCGCATGAGGACATTGATCCAGGGGTCGTCATCCTCAATCGGAGGGATGAGAATCAACCTCCGTCCGCGACCCGCCTGCAGGCGTCCCGCGACGCGGAGAGAATCGCCGCTTTCCGTTCCCGATCACCCCAGGTTTCACCCCACATTCGACCTGACGACACTGGAGCCCACCATGTCCCTGCGCATCAACGACACCGCCCCCAACTTCACCGCGAAGACCACGCACGGCGAACTGACCTTCCACGACTGGATCGGCGACAGCTGGGCCATCCTGTTCTCGCACCCGAAGGACTTCACCCCGGTGTGCACGACCGAGCTGGGCTACATGGCCCGCATCGAGCCCGAATTCACCAAGCGCAACGCCAAGCTGATCGGCCTGTCGATCGACCCGGTGGACAACCACGCCAAGTGGGTCGCGGACATCGAGGAAACGCAGGGCGCCTCGGTCAAGTACCCGATGATCGGCGACACCGACCTGGCGGTGGCCAAGCTCTACAACATGCTGCCGGCCGATGAAGGCGGCACGTCGGACGGCCGCACCGCGGCGACCAACGCCACGGTGCGCTCGGTCTTCATCGTCGGTCCGGACAAGAAGATCAAGCTGATGCTGACCTACCCGATGACCACGGGCCGCAACTTCGACGAGATCCTGCGCGTGCTGGACTCGATGCAGCTGACCGCCAAGCACCGCGTCGCCACGCCGGTGAACTGGAAGCAGGGCGAGGACGTCATCATCGCCGGCTCGGTCTCCGACGACGAAGCCAAGACCCTCTACCCTGAAGGCTGGAAGGCCCCGAAGCCCTACCTGCGCATCGTCAAGCAGCCGAAGTGATCGCCGCGTAACGCGCATCCGCCAGGTCGTCGCCCAGCGTCGGCCCGGCGGCTGCCCAGCCCAGGGTCTCGCGCGTCCACGCGCTGCTCGCCGCGAGCCGCAATCCGGCGAATTTCGCGAGCCAGCCGAAGTGCGCCTGCGCCTCCTCCGGGGTCAGGCCTTGCACCGGCAACCCCAGCCGCGTCCCGATCGCCGCGGCGATCGCCTTGAACGGAATCCGTTCCTCCGCGATCGCATGCCAGCGCGCCCCGGTGATCGGCGACTCGATCGCGCGGCGATAGACGACGGCCGCATCCTCGCGATGGACGGCGCTCCACAGATTGGCGCCCTCGCCCACCATGGCCGACACGCCGGTGCGGCGCGCCAGGTCCATCAGCATGGGCACGAAGCCGTGATCGCCCAGGCCGTGCACCGTCGGCGGCAGGCGGACCACCGCCGCGTTCACGCCCGCCGCGGCCAACGCGAGCGCCGCTGGTTCCGACGCCCGCGGATAGTTCTCCGAGGTCGGCAGCGCCTCGTCCCGCTCATCGGCTTCGCGGGCCCCGATCGACGGCGACAACGCCAGGCCCGAGGTCGCGATCAACGGCCGGTCCGAGCCGCGCAAGGCCTCGCCCAGCGCCTCGATGGCGATCCGATCGCGCCGGCAGTTCTCGGCGAAGCGCGAGAAGTCGTGATCGAAGGCCGTGTGAATGACCGCGTCGCAGTCCGACGCGCCGGCGCGCAGGCCGTCCAGATCGTCGATCGAGCCGCGACGCACCGTCGCGCCCGTGGCGGCCAGTGCCGCCGCCGACGCGTCCGATCGCGCCAGCCCCAACACCGTGTGACCGGCGCTCAACAGTTCCCGCACCACCGCCGACCCGACGAAGCCCGTGGCACCCGTGACGAAGACTCGCATGGAGAAGTCCTTTCAGTTTCAACGGTCGGCATGCTCGACGCAGAATCCATCCCGTTAAAGACGTGGCCGTATCCCGGTATGGCAACCAACAGGATGTCGATCCCTTCCGCCACCACCGCCTCTCCTGCCGGCGCCGCGCCGGCCCGCAAGTCGCCCGCCCTCCCGGGCACGGGGGCCTCGCCAACCTCGGCGTCCTCCGATCCGGCCGTGGTCGATGCCGGGCGGAACGCTGCTCCCGGCCCCTCGGCCGCGGACAACGAGCTCGGTGCCTACCTCCGCGACCGGCGCGAGCGCCTCGACCCGGCCGCGTTCGGTCTCCCGCTGACCCGCCGGCGCACGCCGGGCCTGCGCCGCGAGGAAGTCGCCCAGCGCGCCCATGTGAGCGCCACCTGGTACACGTGGCTGGAGCAGGGCCGCGGCGGCGCGCCGTCGGAGGCGGTCCTAGATCGCCTGGCCGGCGCGCTGATGCTGACCGACGTCGAGCGCGAGCACCTGTTCCTGCTCGCCTTCGGCCGACCGCCGGAGCCCCGCCTTCCCGGCGAGGCCAGCGTCACGCCGCGCCTGCAGCGCATCCTGGACGCGCTGCCGCTGAGCCCGGCCATCGTGAAGACGGCGACCTGGGACGTGGTGGCCTGGAACCGCGCGGCGTCGCTGGTGCTGACCGACTACGGCCAGCTTGCGCCCGAGCAGCGCAACATCCTGCGGCTGATGTTCTGCGAGCCTCGCGTGCGCGTCGCGCAGGACGACTGGGAGAGCGTGGCCCGCTTTGTCGTGGCGGCCTTCCGCGCCGACGCGGCGCGGGCGGGCGACTCGGCGCGTGCGCAGGCGCTGGTCGAGGAGCTCTGCCAACGCAGCGCCGCCTTCGCCACCATCTGGCGCGAGCGCGAGGTGCGCGAGTTCGGCGGCGGCCTGAAGCGGATCCACCATGCCACCGCCGGCGCGCTGGCCTTCGAGTACTCGGCCTTCGCCGTCGACGGCCGGCCGGACCTGGGGCTGGTGATCTATCAGCCGGCGACCGCCGAGGACGAGGCGCGCGTCAGGGACCTGATCGCGACCGACGACTCACGCCGCAGTCCCTGAGCGACGCGGGGAAGCCAGGCTCGATCAGGACTCGAAGAGCGCCCGGGCCTCCTCGAACACGCGGATCAAGTGCTCCGCCACCGTGCGGATCGGCAGGTCGTGGCGATCCTGGCCACGGATCAGCAGCCAGATCTCGCGCGGCTCGGGCACCGGGCCGAGCTCGCACGGAAGGAGATCCGGCACCTGTCGCCCGATGTAATGCGGCAACAGCGCCAAGCCCGCGCCCGTGCGTGCCGCCGTCGCCTGCGCCATCTGGTTGTCCGCGCGGAACGCCACCCGCGCGCGTGGGAAGCGACGCGCGAGCCAGGCCGCATCGGGCATGTCGGCATTGGCCTCGTCGAATCCGATGAACACGGGTTCCTCGGCTGGACGCCCCGAACGCGCCTGTTCATCGACATCCGCGAGGCCATGCCGCTCGCGCAGCCCCGCCGTGCCGTAGAAGCCGAAGCCCATCACCCCCAACGGCCTGGCGATGAAGTCGCCATCGGCGGGACGATCGAGCCGGATCGCGATGTCCGCCCTGTGCCGGTCCAGGCTGACCGCGCGCAGGTCGGTCGCGAGGTCCACGTCCAGTCCCGGATGCCGCCCGGGCAGCTCCGCGAGACGGCCGATCACGAAGGCCTGCGCGAGCGCCGGCGGCGCGTTCACCCGCACCAGGCCCCGCGGCGCGTCGTCATCGCCGGCGCGGCCCAGCGTCTGCGCGGCGGCTTCCATCTCGCGGGCCGCCGCGAGCACGCGCGTACCCGCCGCCGTGAGCAAGTAGCCGTCCGGTCGGCGATCGACCAGCTTCTGCCCGAGGCTGTCCTCCAGCGCCTGGATGCGGCGCGAGATCGTCGCGTGATTGACCGACAGCGCCCGCGCCGCGGCCGAGAGGCTGCCGTGCCGACCCAGCGCAAGGAAGATGCGAAGGTCCTCCCAGTCGGGCGCGCCACGCGCGGCGCTCGATGCGGACGCTGTCCCTGTGCGTTTCTGATCAGCCATTGAGCGAGGATAGCGGCTACCGCTCGCGAGACCCCGTCCCTACTCTTTCGACAACGCCGGAACGCCCCGGCGCCAACTCCGAAAGAAAGGACCCTCCCCATGAGCACTTCCGCCTCCCAGCCCCGCCGCGTCGCCCTCGTCACCGGCGCCTCTCAGGGCATCGGCGCCGGCCTCGTCGCCGCTTATCGCGCGCTCGGCTACGCCGTCGTCGCCAACTCCCGCAACATCCGTCAGGGCGACGACACCGACATCGTCGCGGTGCCCGGCCACATCGGCGAGCGCGCCGTCGCCGAGCGCATCGTGCAGACCGCGCTCGACCGCTTCGGCCGCATCGACACGCTGATCAACAACGCCGGCATCTTTGTCGCCAAGCCCTTCTCCGAATACACCGTGCAGGACTTCCGCGACGTCATCGACGTCAACCTCGGCGGCTTCTTCCACGTGACGCAACTCGCCATCCCGCAGATGCTGCGGCAGCGCGCCGGCCACATCGTGCAGATCACGACCACGCTGGTCGAGCAGCCCATCGCCGGCGTACCGGCCGGACTGGCGAGCCTGACCAAGGGCGGCCTGGACGCGGTCACGCGGGGCCTGGCGATCGAGTACGCCAAGGACGGCATCCGGGTGAACGCGGTCTCGCCCGGCGTGATCCGGACGCCGATGCATGCTCCCGAGACGCACGCCTTCCTCGCCGGCCTGCACCCGATGGGCCGCATGGGCGAGATCGACGAGATCGTCGACGCGGTGCGCTACCTCGAGCAGGCGGCCTTCGTCACCGGCGAGACGCTGCATGTCGACGGCGGCCAGCATGCCGGCCGCTGAGCCGTCGCCCGCGTCGACCTCCCCCCGTCACGTCCAAGGAAGCCTCATGCCCTACGTCAACATCCAGGTGACCCGCGAGGGCACCACCCCCGGCGCCAGCGCCACCACGCCCGCGCAGAAGGCCGCCCTGATCCAGGGCGTCAGCGATCTGCTGTTCGAGGTCCTCGGCAAGCCGCGTCATCTGACCTTCGTGGTCATCAATGAGATCGAGCTGGAGAACTGGGGCGTGGGCGGGCTGCCCACGCCGGAATACCGGCGGCAACAGGTCCCGGCAGCCGGCCCGGCCTGACGGGCCCGCTCCGACCGCGGCGGCGAGCGGCTCGCCGCCGCCCTCACAGCACCGCGTACCGTCCCGGCTTGTGGTTCACGGCGATGAACAGATTCATCACCACGGCCGCGAGCACGGAGTACGCGACCCGCTCCACGTCGACCACGGTCAGCGCCAGCAGCACGATGGCGCAGTCCATGCCCATCTGCACCTTGCCCGCGCGCCAGCCCTTGGCCTTCTGCAGGTAGAGCGAGACGATGGTCGCGCCGCCCAGGCTGGCGCGATGCCGCGCCAGGAACAGGCAGCCCGAGCCCAGCAGCAGCCCGCCCAGCACGGCCGCGTAGGCCGGATGGATGCGGTCGATGGCGAAGAGCTTGGGCGAGAACTCGGTCATCACCGACAGCAGCGCGATCGAGACGAAGGTCTTGAGCGTGAACTCCCGGCCCATGCGGGTCCAGGCGAACCAGTAGAACGGCAGGTTGATCAGGAAGAACAACTTGCCCAGGCTGATGCCGGTGGCGTAATGCAGCACGAAGGCGGCGCCCGCCGTGCCGCCGGTCAGCAGCCCGACCTGCGCGAAGAGGATCAGCGCCAGCGACACGAAGATCGTTCCCGTGAAGATCGCCTGCGCGTCCTCGAAGGTCGTGTGCGAGCGGATCGCCAGGTCGGCGAGCGGCTCGACGGCGGACGGCTCGGGGGCGGGGTCGGCAGAGGGCTCGCCGGAACGCGCGTTGGAACGCTCGGCGTGGGAAGGGGTTGGCTGGGGATCGCTCATGAAGGGAAGCTAAGCAGATTGCGTGCCCGCGAGGGGGCGCGCATTGTCCCGCAATCGCCATCCCCGATGAAGCGTCCCTATCGTCCGCGCGCCTTCAGCCGCGCGTCAAGCCGGGGGAACACGCGACGCGCGTTGCCCTCGTAGACCAGGTGGCGTTCCTGGTCGCTCAGGTGCGGCGTGGCGGCGATGTAGCGCTTGGTGTCGTCGTAATGGTGACCGGTGAGCGGGTCGATGCCGCGCACCGCGCCGATCATCTCGGAGGCGAAGAGCACGTTCTTCACCGGGATCACCTTCGTCAGCAGGTCGATGCCCGGCTGGTGATAGACGCAGGTGTCGAAGAAGATGTTGTCGAGCAGGTGCTCGTCCAGCAGCGGCTTCTTGAGCTCCTGCGCCAGGCCGCGGAACCGGCCCCAGTGATACGGGACCGCCCCGCCGCCGTGCGGGATCAGGAAGCGCAGGGTCGGGAAGTCCTTGAACAGGTCGCCCGTGAGGCACTGCATGAAGGCCGTGGTGTCGGCGTTCAGGTAGTGCGCGCCGGTCGTGTGGAAGCAGGCGTTGCAGCTGGTGCTGACGTGGATCATCGCGGGGATGTCCAGCTCGACCATCTTCTCGTAGAGCGGATACCAGTGGCAGTCGGTCAGCGGCGGACTGGTCCAGTGGCCGCCGGACGGATCGGGATTCAGGTTGATCCCGACGAAGCCGTACTCGCGCACGCAGCGCTCCAGTTCGGGGATGCAGCTCGCGGGATCGACGCCGGGACTCTGCGGCAGCATGGCCGCGCCGACGAAGTGATCGGGGAACATCTCCGCCACGCGGTGGCAGAGCTCGTTGCAGATCGCGGCCCAGGTCGACGAGGTCTGGAAGTCGCCGATGTGGTGCGCCATGAAGCTGGCGCGCGGGCTGAAGATGGTGAGGTCGGAGCCGCGCTCGCGCATCTTGGCGAGCTGGTTGGTCTCGATGGATTCGCGCAGTTCGTCGTCGCTGATGCGCAGGTCCGAGGGGCGAGGACCTCGGGACGGGTCCTCGAGCGCCGCGATCTGCAGGTCGCGCCAGGCGCCGAGCGCGGCGGGAGCGGTGGTGTAGTGGCCGTGGACGTCGATGATCATGGGGGGCTTGCGCGGCAGGCGATGAGGCGTTGCGGCGGATTGTGGAGAGCCCGGCCTCGTCGTCCTAGTTATGGCGGGGACTAGCTGCTATTCGGATTGGGCATACCCCGAAGACCCTCTCCCCGGCCCTCTCCCGCAAGCGGGCGAGGGAGTTCATGCAGCGGCTCTGCTGCAAACGGGCGAGGGGCTCCTCTGAGGCGACCGCGTTACTCCCTCTCCCGCTTGCGGGAGAGGGCGGGGGTGAGGGTCTTCTCGCCGCCCCTCACCGCGCCCGCCCATGCTCGAGGACATAAGCCGCCCGATGCAGATGCGCCAGGAAGTGCCGCACGCCCGGCTTCATCGCCGCATCCGCCCGCGCCAGCGCCCCGAGCTGCAGCCGCAGCGGCCCTTCCTTCACGTTGACGACCTGCAGATGCTCCGCCACGAACGGATGCGACGCGATCTGCCTCGGCTGCAGCCCCACGCAATTCCCTCCGGCGATCACCGACAACGACCCCAAGGTCGAGTTCACCAGCGCGCCCGCGCGTGGCGGCGTCAGGCCGTGCCTCTCGAACAGCGTCCTCGCATAACCCGTCTCCGGCGTGCTTCCGGTGTAGACCCAAGGCGCGTCAGCCAGTTCCTCCAGACGCCGGGCCCTCCCCAGCGGATTGCCCTTCCTGACGACGATGACCATGTCGATGGGCATCAGCGGCTGGACCGCGAATTCACCCGGCGAGAGATGCTCGGGCAAGGGCCCCAGCGCGATGTCGACCTCGCCCTTGCGCAGCCGGGTGAGCTGCGCGATGTAGAGCTCCTCGACGATGCGCAGTTGGATCTCCGGGAACTCCGCCCCGAAGGTCCGCAGCGCCTCCGGCACCAGCAGCATCACCGCCAGCGGCACCGCGCCGATGGTCAGCGAGCCCGCCATGTGACCGCCGAGTTGCCGGATCTGCTCGACCGCCTGGGACAGTTCCCGGTCCGCCGCGATGGCGCGGTCATAGAGCACCATGCCCTGCGCGGTCGCCAGCACGCCCGTGGTCGAGCGCAGCAGCAGCGTCGTCTCCAGCGAGCGCTCGAGCTCCCGGATCATCTTCGTGAGCGCCGGCTGGGACACCCCGATGCGACGCGCGGCGGCGCGCAGGCTGCCTTCCTCGATGGCCGCGACCAGCGCGCGCAGGTTGGTGAGCTTCATCGGCCCATGCTAGCCACGGGTGATAACGAAGCGTTATCGCGCTTGCCCGCATGGCATCTTCTGAGCCCTCGGGGTGGTTCCTAGACTGCGCCGCGCTGAACGACCCGCAGCGGTCGGCGCATCCACCCCGAGGAGACAGACTCATGAAGAAGACCCTGGCGGCGCTGGCCGCCGTCGCCGCCGCGAGCGCGGCATCCGCGCAGTCCAACGTCACGATCTACGGGCTGATCGACCAGTCCGTCGAGCACATCGATCACGTGGGCGCCGCCTCCGCGGGCCTGACGCGGATGCCGGGCCTGACCGGCGGCTTCGCGCCCTCGCGCCTGGGCTTCCGCGGCAGCGAGGACCTGGGCGACGGACTCAAGGCCGTGTTCACGCTGGAGATGGGCCTGGGCGCGGACAGCGGGACGCTCAACCAGGGCGGTCGAGCCTGGGGCCGGCAGGCCTTCGTCGGGCTGCAGGGCCCCTGGGGCACCGTGAGCCTGGGCCGGCAGTACTCGATGCTGTTCTGGTCGCAGACCGAGGCGGACCTGCTCGGTCCGGCGATGTTCGGTTCAGGCTCGCTGGACAGCTACCTGCCCAATGCGCGCGTGGACAACGCCATCGCCTACCGCGGCAGCTTCAGCGGCGTGACCGTGGGCGCGACCTGGAGTCCCGGCCGCGACGCGGTCAACGCGGGACCGAGCCCCTCGGGCACCAACTGCGCGGGCGAGAACTCGGCCGATTCGAAGGCCTGCCGGCAGTGGTCGGCGATGGTCAAGTACGACGCGGAGAACTGGGGCGCCTCGGCCGCGATCGACGAGATCCGCGGCGGCCCCGGCGCCTTCGCGGGCCTGACCAGCAGCGCCATGACGGACCGTCGCAGCACGGTGGCGGGGTGGTTCAAGGTGTCGGGCTGGAAGCTGGGCGCGGGCGTGATCGCGCGCCGCAACGACGGCAGCGCGGCCACGCCCAGAAGCCGGCTCTGGTACGCCGGCGCCAACTGGTCGCCGAACGCGCAATGGATGCTCGACGCGCAGGTCTTCAAGCTGGACTACAAGCACAGCGCGAACGCCGCGACCCTGTACGCCGTGCGCGGGACCTACTTCCTGTCCAAGCGCACGGCGGTCTACGCGACCGCCGGCCGCGTGGACAACAACGGCAGCCTGGCCCTTGGCGTCAGCAACGCCGCCGCCGGCAGCGGTCCGGTGGCCGGCGGCACGCAGGACGGGATCGCGGCGGGGATCCGGCACGCGTTCTGAGCGCGGGGCGAGAGGAATCCGGCCTCCCCGTGTCATCGTCGACATCGACCGCCCCCGCGCCAGCCGGCGCCGCCGACACCATGCGTTAAGCTCCCGCGCCCGCCTCAGCGGTCGGGCAGGGTTTCAAAGGTCGAAGGGAAGCAGTCGTGTTGGACATCGATGTCGTGATCATTGGCGCGGGCGCCGCGGGCCTGATGTGCGCGGCGCACGCGGGCGCGCGCGGACGGCGCGTGCTGGTGATCGACCACGCCAACAAGGCGGGCAAGAAGATCCTGATGTCCGGCGGCGGCAACTGCAACTTCACCAACCTGTACACCGAGCCCGCCAACTTCCTCTCGCAGAACAAGCACTTCTGCAAGTCGGCCCTCGCGCGCTACACGCAGTGGGACTTCATCGCGCTGGTCAACAAGCATCAGGTCCCCCACCACGAGAAGAAGCTGGGCCAGCTCTTCTGCGACAACAAGTCCATCGACATCCTGCGCATGCTGCTCGCCGAATGCGCGGCCGTGAACGCGGAGGTCAAGCTCGACACCGCCGTCGAGACCATCGAGAAGGTCGAGGGCGGCTACGCGCTGCAGACCTCGGCTGGCCCGATGCGCTGCCAGTCCCTGGTGATCGCGACCGGCGGCCTGTCCATCCCCTCGATGGGCGCGACGGGCTTCGGCTATCAGGTCGCCAGGCAGTTCGGCCACGAGCTGCTGCCCACGCGCGCCGGGCTGGTCCCCTTCACCATCACCGACCAGCTCAAGGACCTCTGCAACGAGCTCAGCGGCACCTCGGTCGATTGCCTGGTCAGCTGCAACGGCAAGAGCTTCCGCGAGAACATCCTGTTCACGCACCGCGGCCTGAGCGGCCCGGCCATCCTCCAGATCTCCTCGTACTGGCTGCCCGGCCAGGCGGTGGAGATCAACCTGATGCCGGACCTCGACGCGGCGCAGTGGCTCGCGCAGCAACGCAACGACCGGCCCAATGCCGAGCTCAGGACGCTGCTGGGCGAGGTCTTCACCAAGAAGATGGCGACGCTGATCGCGGACCAGTGGTTCGAGTCCAAGCCGATCAAGCAGTACACGCATGCCGAGCTGGAGCGCATCGCCACGCAGCTGTCCGCGTGGCAGGTCGTGCCGGCGGGCACCGAGGGCTATCGCACCGCCGAGGTGACGCTGGGCGGGGTCGACACCAAGGAGGTGTCCTCCAAGACCATGGAATCGCTGAAGTCGCCAGGGCTGTACTTCATCGGCGAGGTGCTCGACGTGACCGGCCACCTGGGCGGCTTCAATTTCCAGTGGGCCTGGGCCTCCGGCCACGCGGCGGCGCAGTTCGTGTGAGCGGACAGGCCCGCGGCTGAACGAGGATCCCCGGAGGACGCCGGCGGCGGCGGCCCCTGCCACGGGAGCGCGGGACAGGCGGCACTCCGCCGCGCGCTTGTCACGGAGCGTCGTCAACATCGCGGGTTCCCTCTTGCCGGAGACCCGTCCCATGCGCCCGACCGCCCTGCTGCTGCCGCTGTTGCTCCTGACCGTCGCGCCGATCCGCGCGGCCGAGACGCCGTCGACGGCACCGGCGACCGGGTGGAGCTCGATCAAGGCCACGGCCTGCCAGGAGACGGACCGGATGATGGACTGGCGCGAGATCAGTTGCGCGATCCCGGCCGGTGCCGCGGGTCGACAGTTCCGCTTCCAGGCGATGTTCACCGGCGGCCATGACGACACCTCGGCGAGCCTCGCGCCGGAGCTCGACGGCCAGGCCTTCACCTGCGAGGACGGCAGCAAGCTGAGCCTGTTCGGCGAGGACGGCGACGTGAGCGTGCATTGCCGCTTCAGCGGCGCCGCGACGGCCGGCAAGCCGGGCCGCCTCAAGGTGCTCATCAAGTGGAGCCACGCGCAGTACGCGGATTACGAGTTCCTGGCGGAGTGAGCCCGAGGCGACGCGCCGTCCAAGCGCGCGCGCCGAACGGACAAACGGCCGCGCCCGGACGGATCCGGGCGCCGGGGCTACGATCCGCGCTTCCATCGATCCCCTGGGAGGGACAGGTCGTGCCTCGTGAGCTCCACCCCTGGCAAGTCTCCACCGGCGGCATCGCCGGCCTGATCCTGAGCATCGGCCTGGCGCGCTTCGCCTACACGCCCTTGCTGCCGCTGATGCAGCAGCAGGCCGGGCTCGGCGATGCGATGGGCGGCACGCTGGCGGCGATCAACTACGCCGGCTACATGAGCGGCGCCCTCCTCGCCGCCTGGATCGACGACCCGCGATGGCGCGCCCGTCTCTACCTCTGGGGCATGCTGCTGGGCCTGATCGCGACCGCGCTGATGCCGCTCGCGCCCAACCTCGCGCTGTGGGCGCTCTCGCGCTACCTCGGCGGCCTCAGCGGAGCCGCGGGCATGCTGCTCGGCTCCGGGCTGGTGCTGGGCTTCCTCATGCGCGCCGGCAGGCGTCCCGAGCTCGGCGTCCATTTCATGGGGCTCGGACTGGGCATCGTCGTGTCCGCCCTCGGGGCGATGGCGATGGACCGGCTCGGGCTCGACTGGGCCGGGCACTGGTGGGGCTTCGTCGTGATCGGCGTGGCGCTGCTCGCCGTGACCTGGTGGTGGCGGCCGCCCGCGCCGCCACCGACGACCGTCGCCCTCGGCGCCGGCGCGCCCAGCGCGACCTGGATGCGATGGATGCTCGCCAGCTACTTCTGCGCGGGCTGGGGCTTCGTCATCAGCGCGACCTTCACCGTCGCCATCGTCGAGCGCCAGCCCCTGCTCAAGGGCCAAGGCCCGTGGGCCTGGCTGCTGGTGGGCCTGGCCGCCACGCCGGCTGTGTTCCTCTGGGACCGGGTCGCGCGCCGCATCGGCGATCTCAACGCGCTGCTCACCGCCTTCGCGCTGCAGATCCTCGCCGTCGTGCTGCCCGCCGTGTCGGGCAGCCTCGCGGCCGCGCTCGGCGGCGCGCTGCTGTACGGCGCCACCTTCATCGGCCTCGTGAGCCTGACGCTCGCGCTGGTCGGCCGCCGCTCGCCGGGCAACCCCGGCAAGGCGATGGCGCGGCTGACGCTCAGTTATGGCGTCGCGCAAGTCACCGCGCCCGCCCTGGCCGGCGCGATGGCGCAGGCCAGCGGCAGCTACCAGGCGGCGCTGTGGATCACCGCCGTCGTGCTGACGGCCGGCATGCTGATCCTCTGGCGACTGCGCGCGCTCGAGCAGGGCGGCAAGGCCTGACCCCCTCGCCTCCCCTTCAAACGCGACGCTTCAAGCACAACGCCTCGAAGGCGGGGCTTCAAGGTCGAGGCGTCGATCGCCAGGCGAGGTGCTTCGCAGCCCCTCTCCCACTGGGTGGGAGAGGCGTGGGGGTGGGAGGGTCGTCGCCCCGCTCAATGCCCCAGCGCGTCCTTCAGATACACGCCATCGGACAGCGCCCGCTTGACCTGCCGTGACGCCTCGTCGACCGCCACCTCGCTCTCACCCGCCACGACCGCGTCCAGCGTCAGCCGCACGACATCCTCGGGCCGCGACTTCGGCACGTCGAAGGCCGCGATCATGTCCGTGTCGATGAAGCCCGCGTGGAAGCCCAGCACCTGCGTGCCCTGCGCGCCCAGCTCCTGGCGCAGGCTGTTGCTCATCGCCCAGGCTGCCGACTTGCTGACGCCATAGGCGCCCAGCAGCGGCGTGTTGATCCAGCTCAGGACGGACAGGATGTTGACGATCGCGCCGCCCCCGTTGCGGCCCAAGGTGCCGGCGAAGGCCCGGCTCAGGCGCCACACGCCGAAGAGGTTGGTTTCCAGCTGATCGCGCAGCAGCGCCTCGGCGTCCTCCGCCAGCACGCCACCGGTGCGGCCGATGCCCGCGTTGTTGATCAGCAGCGTCACGTCGCCGCAGGCGGCCACCGCGGCGGCCACCTCCTCCGGCCGTGTCACGTCCAGCTTCACCGGGATGACGCCCGGCAGCGTGATCGACTCGATCTGCCGCGCCGCGGCGTAGACCTTCTTCGCGCCGCGGGCCAGCGCCTGCTTGGCGAACTCCAGTCCCAGGCCCCGGTTCGCACCGGTGATGAAGACAACGGATCCTTCGATGTTCATGGGAACTTCCTTTCAGCGGCGAGAGTGCCTTCGGTGGATGAATTCATATGATGCTCGTCATATTCAGTGTCGAACGAAAGGCCTCGCGGAGGAGGCCTTGTCGAATCAGCGGCGACGTGGGGCGCTGGTCTTGGTGTCCTCGTGGCGGGCGTTCATGACATTCCCGTCGTCGCCGTAGCGGGTGAGCAGCGCGTGCCGGGTGCTGTCGAGCACCGCCCGCCCCTGCGCGTTGTCGCCGAAGGCGCGGGCCAGTTGCAGCGCGCCGACCAGGCTGCTGACGATCGCCCAGGCGTCGTCCTCCGTGGTGCGTTCGCCGAGCGCCGCGACCGCCATGCGATGCAGGTGCGTCATCAGCGCGCGCGACACTGCCTGCACCGGACCGGACTGCCGCGGCATCTCCGACACCAGGGCCGCCACGGGGCAGCCGTTCTCGCAGTCGGTGATGCCGCTCTCATGCAGATAGGTCTCGACCATCGCCCGGAACGGCGGGACGCCGGCCGCCGTCAGGCGCTGAACGAGCTCATCGAAGCGCGCCCGGCTGTCCTGCCCGGCCCGCGTCGCCGCCGCGCCCAGCAGCTCGTCGCGCGACTCGAAATGGGCATAGAAGCCGCCGTGCGTCAGGCCCGCCTGCTTCATCACGTCGGCCACGCCGATGCCGTGGAAGCCGGACCGGCGCAAGCCGCGCGAGGCCACCTCGAGGATGCGCTCGCGCGAAGCCTCCTTGCGATCGGTCTTCGCGGTACGCGGGGGACGTGGGGTCGTTGCCATGGGTGCGCATCGTAATATGACGCGCATCATATTGCAACGTAGGGGGATTCACTCGATCGTGACGTTCGCCGCCTTGACCAGCTTGCCGAAGCGCGCGGTCTCGTCGCGGATCTGCTGCGCCAGCTGGGCGCTGGTGCCCCCGGTGGGCTCGGCGCCGATGTCCAGCATGCGCTGCCGGAAGTCGGCCGACTGGATGATCTTCACCATCTCCGTGTTGAGCCGGGCCACCAGGTCCTTGGGCGTCGCCGCCGGCGCGAGCACGCCGAACCAGGTCCCGATGTCGAAGCCCTTCAGGCCGGCCTCCTCCAGCGTCGGCACGTCGGGCAGCGCGGACGAGCGCCTGGCCGTGGTCACCGCCAGCGCGCGCAGCTTGCCGGCCTTGATGTGCGGCAGCACCGGCGTCACCGTGTCGAAGGACATCTGGATCTGCCCGCCCAGCAGGTCGGTCGCGAGCGGGCCGCTGCCCTTGTAGGGCACGTGCAGCAGCACCGTGCCGGTGGCGTTCTGGAACTGCGTGCCGATCAGGTGCTGCGCGGTCCCGTTGCCGTTGGAGCCGTAGGTCATCCCGCCCGGCTGCGCCTTGATCATGGCCACCAGTTCCGCGACCGATCTGGCCGGCGTGGCCGCGGCGTTGACCACCAGCACGTTGGGCACCATCGCGATGCCGGTGATGGGCACGAAGTCCTTCTGGAAGTCGTAGGGCAGGCGCTTGTAGACACTGCTCGCGATGGTGTGGTGCACCGCGCCGACCAGCAGCGTGTAGCCATCGGGCTTGGCCTTGGCGACGTAGTCCGCGCCCAGGGTCGCGCCCGCGCCGGGCTTGCTCTCGACGATGACGGGCTGGCCCAGGCTCTGCTGGAGCTTGTCGGCCAGGGCGCGCGCCAGCACGTCGGTCGTGCCGCCTGCCGGGAAGGGCACGATCAGCGTGATGGGCTTGGCGGGCCAGCTGTCGGCGAAGGCCGGCGTCACGGCGGCGGAGGCCGCGAGCGCGGCGATCGCGGCGGCGCCGGCGATCAGCGCGCGGCGGGCGGCGTGGGGTCGGACTGCGGTCATCGTGGGTCTCCTGTCGCCGTCGAGCGGCCTTGTTGTATGGACGATGCGAGGTCGTGAGCAGTGCGGATCGGGTCGGGTCCCGAGGTCCCCGCCGCGAGGCGGGGGATGGCGTCGGCGCGGGCGGCCCGCGTCCGCGCGCGGCGCCGCCCGCGGCTTCAGTCGCCGGCGCGCAGCGCGGCGCGGACGGCCGCGGTCACGTCCGTCGTGCGGGCCTTGCCGCCGAGGTCGCCGGTGTGCAGCGCGGGATTGGCGGTGACGGCCTCGATGGCGCGCATCAGACGGCGCGCGGCGTCGTCCTCGCCCAGGTGTTCCAGCAGCATCACGGCCGACCAGAAGGTGCCGACCGGATTGGCCAGGCCTTGACCCATGATGTCGAAGGCCGACCCATGGATGGGCTCGAACATCGAGGGATAGCGGCGCTCCGGGTCGATGTTGCCGGTGGGCGCGATGCCCAGGCTGCCGGCCAGCGCCGCGGCCAGGTCGCTGAGGATGTCGGCGTGCAGGTTGGTCGCGACGAGGGTGTCCAGGCTGGCGGGCCGGTTGACCATGCGCGCGGTCGCCGCGTCGACGAGCTCCTTGCCCCAGGTCACGTCGGGGAACTCCGTCGCCACCTGGGCGGCGATCTCGTCCCACATCACCATCGCGTGGCGTTGCGCGTTGCTCTTGGTGACGACGGTCAGCAGCTTGCGCGGACGGGACTGCGCGAGCTTGAAGGCGAAGCGCATGATGCGCTCGACACCGGCGCGGGTCATGATGGACACGTCGGTCGCGGCCTCGATCGGATGCCCCTGATGGACGCGGCCGCCGACGCCCGCGTACTCGCCCTCGGAGTTCTCGCGGACGATGACCCAATCCAGATCCTGCGGCCCGCAGCGCTTGAGCGGCGCGTCGATGCCGGGCAGCACGCGGGTCGGGCGCACGTTGGCGTACTGGTCGAAGCCCTGGCAGATCTTCAGGCGCAGGCCCCACAGGGTGATGTGGTCGGGGATATCGGGATCGCCGGCGGAACCGAACAGGATCGCGTCCTTGTCGCGCAGCGCGTCCAGGCCATCGGCCGGCATCATCTCGCCGTGCTTCCGAAACCAGTCGCCGCCCCAGCCGAAGTCCTCGAACTCGAAGCGGAAGCGGTCGGTGGTGGCGGCCAGCGCCTCCAGCACCTCGCGGCCGGCGGGGATCACTTCCTTGCCGATGCCGTCTCCGGGGATGGTGGCGATGCGATAGGTCTTCATGGGGACTCCTGCGGTGATGCTCATGCGATGCGCGCCGGGCTCCGCTCTGACGGAACCCCTGAGGCGCGTGACCCGCGAGAGGCGGGCCGGAGCCCGGACTCTAGGAATCGGAGGCCCTGTCGGATCACGGCTAAAGTCAAAGCGCCGTTAACCTGAATTCAACAATCCCCCGGAGAATCCCCATGCCCGCTCGAGCCTCTCGTGCCGCCCGCCCGGCGCCCGCCGCCGCCTCGGGTCATGCCAGCCGCGATGGCGGTACGCCGTCGATCGCTCGCGCGGTGCCGCCGGCGCCGACGGCGCCAGCGATCTCTCCGGCCGATCTGGGCTTCTTCTCGACGCTGTGCGGCGCGGGCAGCCTCAGCGCCGCGGCGCGCGAGCTCGGCGTCTCGACGGCCGCGGTGAGCAAGCACCTGTCGCAGATGGAAGCGCGGCTGGGGGCGGCCTTGCTGACGCGCACGACACGGCGCATGAGCCTGACCTCGGAGGGCGAGCTCTACCTGGAGCACGCGCGTCGCATCCTCGGCGCGATCGACGATCTGCAGGAGTTGATGGGCGCGAGCGGCGCGACCGTCACCGGCCTGCTGCGGGTGAACGCGACGCTGGGCTTCGGTCGCACGCACATCGCGCCGCTGATCTCCAGCTTCGCGCGCCAGCATCCGCAGCTGGAGGTGCAGCTGCAGCTGTCCGTGAATCCGCCCCCGCTGCACGAGGACGCCTTCGACGTCTGCATCCGCTTCGGTCCGCCGCCGGACGCCCGCGTGATCGCCAAGCGCATCGCGCCGAACCGGCGACTGCTGTGCGCGTCGCCGGCCTACCTGGCGGCGAACGGCACACCGCGCACGCCGGCGGAACTGGCCGCCCATCGCTGCATCGGCATCCGCCAGGGGGAGGAAGCCTACGGGTTGTGGCGGCTCAGCGCCCGGCGTGGCCGCAAGACGGTCACCGAGTCGGTGAAGACGCGCGGCGCGCTGACCACCAACGACGGCGAGATCGCGGTGAACTGGGCCCTGGACGGCCACGGGATCCTGATGCGCGCCGAGTGGGACATCGCGCGCTACCTGGCCAGCGGTCGCCTGGTGGCGGTGCTGCCGGAATGGGCGACGCCCGATGCCGACATCTACGCGGTGTATCCGCAGCGCAGCCAAGGCACCGCGCGGGTGCGGCTGTTCGTCGAGCACCTGATCCAGGGACTGGGCGGGAAGAAGCGCTGAACGCGGGGTCGGGTACGCTCATCCCATGAGAATCGAGTCGCCCCCCTGGCTGGACCTGCCGGGCTTCGCTCTGCGTCAGATCGAGCGCGCCGACCGCCAAGCCTGGTACGACTACCTGAGCCGGCCGGAGGTCCACGCACGCACGAGCTGGAACTTGCGCCGGCCCGAGGATCTCGATCCGCTGTTCGACGCCTTCGAATCGACGCTCGCGGGCTCGCCTTGCCGGTTGGCCGTGGTCGACACGAACCACGACCGTCTGGCCGGAACCATCGGCTTCCACACGCTCTCGGAGGTCCATCGCAATGGCGAGATCGCCTACGACCTCGCGCCTGACTACTGGGGCCGCGGTCTGGCGACACGGCTTTGCGCCACGGTGACGCGGTGGTCCTTCGAGCGCCTGGGACTGATCCGCGTTCAGGGCACGGTGCTGGTCGGCAACGCTCCATCGGACCGCGTGCTGCTGAAATGCGGCTTCCAGCGCGAAGGCCTGCTGCGCTCGTTCCGCCTCGTGCGCGGCACGCCGGGCGACTTCACGCTCTACGCGCGATTGGCGACGGATCCCGTGCCGGCAACATGACCCACGCGACCTAGCGAAACCCCTTCCCACCTTGGCAGGATTCTTGAACCTGCCTGGGTGACGTAGATTCGCCGACCTCAGTTCCTTTGACGGCCCGCCTCCAGGGCCGACCATCGATGCACGGCTTGGGTCGCAAGGTGAATCGTGTCTTCCTGCTGGTGAGCGCCCTGGTGGCGGTCGGCATCGTGACCTGGTTGATCACCGGGAGCGCCACCACGCCCCGCGACGAGCCCTCGATGTCGGCTGCCGTCGGGCCCGCGATCCAGCGATCCGAGGATGCCGAGCCGCCGGCAAGCGCGGCAACCGCGAGGGACACCCGGGCTTCGGAAGCCTCGGCGCCACGCCCGTCGCCCGGCATCGCTGACGGCATGACCACGCAGGAGACCTACGCCTTCGTCGTGGAACAGCATCGGCGCCGGCAGCGCGGCAGCTTCGCCGTCGCCACCTATGTGCAGGACGCCTGCCGCGCGGGCATGGGCGCGTTGCTGCGCTACAGGGATCGCAGCTCGCCCGAGGCGATCCAGCGCAGACTCCAGCGCAGCACCGGCAGCGTCGAGCAGGGCGAGGCGCTTCAGGCCCGATATGCCCAACAGATGGAAGCCCGCTGCCGCCAGGTCGCCGCGGACGACGCCATCGACACCCCGCTGGCGGGCGACACCGACGGCGAGAAGCTCCACGACGTCAGGCGCAAGGGGATGACCCCGCAGAGGTCGATCGAGGCCTTTCTCCTTCTGGCGCAACAAGGCCAGTTGGCCGCGGGCCGAGAGTGGCTGATGTTCTGGCCCTACTTCGAAGGACAGCTCTTCAAGTCCGGCGACGACGTCGACGTGTACATCGCGGCGATGAACGTCGCGGCCTTCCGGGCGACCGCCGACCCGGCACGCGCCGACACGGATCTGCGCCTCATGGCCGGCTGTCTGTCCTACGGTGTCTGCGACGGAAGGATCGAGTCCGTCTGGTTCGGGGGATGGCCCGAGGGCTCCGACCGCCGCCTCCGGGCGGAGTCGCTGGCCGAGAGGCTCACGCGCGCCCTCGCGCGGAATGATCTCCCGTCCTTTCTGCCCCCGCTGCCCAACGGAAAGAAGTGGGCCGACGTGCTCGAGCGCCCCTGAGCTCAGCCGCGCTCGTTGCGCTTGCGCTCCCGCAGCATGAAGAGATAGAGCCCCTCGACCTTCTCGCGGGCCCAGGGCGTCTTGCGCAGGAACTTCAGGCTGGACTTGACGCTGGGCTCGAAGGCGAAGCAGCGCAGCGGGATGCGGTCGTCCAGCCCCTCCCAGCCGTACTCGTCGACCAGCGCGGTCACGATGGCTTCCAGCGTCATGCCGTGCAGGGGGTTGCGGGGCTGCGCTTGCGGCGGCGGGGCGGTATCGGTCATGGCGCGATTGTCCTCGCGAACCTGTCAGCCCACGGCATCACGCATCAACGCGGTGTCGGTCACGTAAGCCCTCGAGGCCCTCAACCACAGCGCCACCGTCGTGCCCTTCCCCATCTGGCTGGTGACGGACCATCGCGCGCCGAGCCCCGTCGCTCGCTCGCGCATCGCGGCCAGGCCCAGGTGGCCCGGGCGGCCGTCGACCAGCACCTCGGGCGCGATCCCGCGGCCGTCGTCGTCCAGCGTGACCCGCAGGCCCCACCAGCCGTAGCGCAGGCTCAGCGTCATCCGCGCCGCGCCGGCATGGCGGAACGCGTTCAGCAGCGCCTCGCCGAAGATCATCCGCAGCTCCTCGCGCACCTCCGGCTTCAAGGGCCGCTCGCGGCCGTCGACCACCACGCGGCACTCGCCGTCGTAGTCGCGCGCCAGCTGCGACGCCACGTCTTCCAGGTCCCGCGACAGGCTGCCGCCGGCCTCGGGCGAGCCGCGCAGCGCCATCACCCGGCGCCGGCTCTCGTCGAGCACCTCGTCCGCCAGGGCCAGGTCTTGCGCCATCGCGGCGCGCGCGGGGTGGTCCGCCGGCAGACGCGCCGCGTTGGCCTCGAAGCGCAGGATCAAGCCTTGCACGCCCTGCAGCAGCGTGTCGTGCAGCTCGCGCGCGATGCGCTCGCGCTCGGCCAGCCGGGTGCGCAGCTTCTCGCGCGCGGCGTTCGCGGCCTGCCGCATCCGCAGGCGGTGCAGCACCCAGATCAGTGCCGCGGCCGCCAGCACGCAAGCCGCGCGGAACCACAGCGTCTGGTAGAAGGCCGCGGGAATCTCGATCAGCTGCGTGGCCTCCTCGGCCGCCGGCACGCCGTCGTTGTTGAAGGCTTGCACGCGGAAGGTGTACCGGCCGGGCCCGAGGTTGGTGTACATCGTCTCGCGGCGCGTCGTCGTGTCGCGCCAGCCGCGATCCATGCCCTCGAGCCGGTAGCGGAAGCGCACCCGCTCCGGGATCGACAGGCTCGCCGCCGAGAAGCGCAGCTCCAGCATCGAGCTGTTGATCGGCAGCCGCAGCGGCGCGCCGGCGGGGTATTCGACGCCATCGGCCCGCACGCCCGTGACGCGCGCGACCGGCGCCACCGGATTGCGGCGCGGATGCCGCGGATCCAGCCAGGCCACGCCGGTGATGCCCGCGAACCAGAGCCGCCCATCCGCCGCCTCCACCACGCTGGGCTGCGGCCAGAACGAGGTCGCGCTGACGGGATAGCCCTCGAGCGCGTCGATCAGCACATGGCGCAACGGGCGTCGCGGATCGGCGAGGAAGGCATCGAGATCGGCCTTCGTCACCTGCACGGCCCCCTTGCGGCCGTTGAGCCAGAGGTCGCCGTTCGCCGTCTCCACGATGCCGGACACGCCCGTCAGCGCATCGGCGGAATCGACCATGAGCGGCACGAAGCGGTCGCCCCGCAGCACGTCGACGCCGCGATCGCCGGCCACCAGCACGCGCGTCCGTCCCGCGTGGACGAGGAAGGGGTCGCCGACGTCGACGCCCTCGGCCGGTCCCAGGCGGCGCAGCGCGCCGTCCTTCAGGCGCAGCACGCGGTTGTCCTTGAGCCCCAACCACACCGCGCCGTCGGGCGCGACCGCCATCGCCGCCTCGATCGGTCCGGTCTCGCCCGGCACCGTCAGCGGCTGCCAGACGCCGTCCTCGAAGCGCTGCACGCCGAGCTTCTGGAACGAGGCCAGCACGCCCTGCCCGTGCGCCGCGAGGCCCAGCACCCAGCGCCCCTGCGCGCCGACGGGCCGCGGCAGCTCGACCCAGCGCTCGCCCTCCCGGCGCCACAGGCCGGTGGAGCCGCCCATCAGCAGGCGGCCCTGCGCATCGCGGCCGACCGCGGTGACCTGCGCCTCCGGCGCCGGCAGGCGGGTCGCCTCGCCGACGCCGCTCAGGCGCCACTTGGAGTAGGCCCCGGTCGCGGACGCCGCCGCCCAGACACTGCCGTCGGGCTCCGCGGCGAGCGCGTAGTTGCTGGTGCCGCGCGGCAGCGCGGCGGGCACCAGCGCCGCGCGCCGGAACCGGTCGAGGCCGGTCTTGGTCGCGACCCACAGGTTGCCCTCGACGTCCTCCATCATCGTCATGCCGAAGTCGCCGCTCAGGCCCTCCGCGGCGCCCATGCGCTCGGTGGGCTCGGGAAGGGCGATGGGGTCCGTGCCGGCGACCGCCGCGCGGTCGGTCGACGAGATCGGCAGCGTCCGCCGGCACAGCCCCGCGGGGCAGAACAGCGACCACAGGTTGCCGCCGCGGTCGATCCAGGTCGGCGACGAGCGTCGCGCGGCCCAGGACAGCCCCGGCAGCATCGGTGCGCGCGACACCTCGGGCAGCCGCCGCGCCGTCTTCGCGTCGACGATCCAGGCCTGGCCGTCCACCACCGGCAGGCTGCGCGCGTCGGTGCAATCACCGACCGTCTGGAAGCTGGCCGCGCCACGGGGCAGGGCCTGCAGCAGCCGGTCCCGCGCGCACACCCACACGGTGCCGCGCCCGTCGACGACCAGACCGCCCAGCGGCATGCCGCCGAAGCCGGGCAGTTCGTCGGCCCGCGCCCAGCGCTGACCGTCAAAACGGAAGAAGGCGGACTCGCCGCCCACCCAGATGCGCCCCTCGGCGTCCTCGGACAGATAGCGCAGCCGCTGCGCGGTCACCGGCTCGGATTCGGGCACCTGCCACACCTGACCCTGGCGGATGCGCACCAGCCCGCGCGGCAGGAAGCTCACCCACAGGTCACCGTTGGACGCCGCCATCACGCGCAACACCGCGCCCGCCGGGAACGGTGTCGAGCGGGACGCCGGGAAGCGCTCGAAGCGCACGCCGTCGAAGCGCAGCAGCCCGCCGGGGCCGCCCATCCAGATCTGGCCGTCGGTCGACTGGGTCATGGCCCAGGTCTCGGTCGGCGCGCCGTCGGCGGCCGTCCAGGCGCGGTGCTGGAACTGGTTCAGGCGCAGGTCCGCGTCCAGCGCCCAGGCCGGCGGGGCGAAGGCCGCCCACAGCAGCACCCACGTCGCGAGCAGGCGCGGCATCAGGGTCGAACGGGAGGGAACGGGCGTCATCGGCTCGGGAGGAAAGTCGCGCGGACGCTAACAGAACTTCAGAGGGCCGCGGTCGAGGAATAACTCTTTCGAGGGAGGTCCTGGCCACCGGCGACGACCGGGGCGCGGGCGCTGCGGCTACGCTTCGGGGTCCGCGGTCCGGCCGATCGCGTCCCTTGCCCCTGCCACGAGCGTGACCGAATCTCCCCTGCCCCAGCGACCCATCACCGTGATGGCCGTCGACGACCATGCGCTGATGCGCAGCGGCATCGCCACCGTCGTCGACGCCGAACCGGACCTGCGCATGGTCGCCGAGGCGGGCAACGGCCTGGACGCGTTGGCGCGCTTCCGCCAGCACCAGCCCGACGTCACGCTGATGGACCTGCGCATGCGGGACATGGACGGCATCGAGGCGATGGCCGCCATCCGGCGGGAGTTCCCCGACGCGCGCATCGTGATCCTCACCACCTTCCCGGGCGACTTCCAGGCCGCGCGGGCGATGAAGGCCGGGGCCTCGGGCTATCTGCTCAAGGGTCTGCTGCGCACCGAGCTGGTGGACACCATCCGCGGCGTGCACGCCGGGCGATTGATGGTCCCGCCCGAGATCGAGTCGGCGATCGCCGAGCACGCCAACACCCGCACGCTGTCGCTGCGCGAGACGCAGGTGCTGCGCCTGGTCGCGACGGGCCTGGCCAACCGCGAGGTGGCCGAGCACCTGTCGCTGACCGAGGAGACGGTCAAGGTCCACATCCGGACCATCCTGGGCAAGCTCTCGGCGAAGGACCGCACGCATGCGGTCACGATCGCGATCAAGCGCGGGATCATCGAGCTCTGATCCCTCGGACGTCGATCCCGCGCTGACCGGATCAACTCACGTCGAACGACACCTCGATGTTCCCGCGCGTGGCGTGGGAGTACGGGCACAGCTGATGCGCGCCGTCGACCAGGGCCCACTTCTGCGCCTCGGTCAGCCCGGGCAGCTTGACGTGCAGCCGGGCGGCGAGGGCGAAGCCGCCGTCCGCCGTCGTGCCCAGCGTGACCTCGGCCTCGATGGACGCGTTGTCGGGCACGCGGACGTTGTCGGCGGTCTTCACGCGGCGCATCGCGCCCATGAAGCAGGCCGAGTAGCCGACCGCGAAGAGCTGCTCCGGATTCGTGCCCTTGCCGCCGCCACCCGGCGTGCTGAGCCGGACGTCGAGCGCGCCGTCGCTGGAGACGCCCTGGCCCTCGCGGCCGCCGGTGGTCAGGGTGGTGGCGGTGTACAGGGGTTTCTCGATGATGCGGGTCATGGGGGATCTCCTCTCACCACTTGCTGATGTCGATGATGGCCTTGGCGAACTCGGCCGGGGCTTCCTGCGGCAGGTTGTGACCGATGCCGCCGCCCAGGTTGCGGTGCTCGTACTTGCCCTTGAAGCGCGAGGCGTAGGCCGCCGGCGCCGGATGGGGCGCGCCGTTGGCGTCGCCTTCCAGCGTGATGGACGGCAGCGACACCGACTGCACCTGCGCCAGGCGCGCCTCGAGCGCGTCGTACTGCGGATCCCCGTCGGCCGCGGCGATGCGCCAGCGGTAGTTGTGCACCGCCACCGCGACCTGGTCCGGATTGACCAGGCTGGCCGCGGCGCGATCGAAGGTGGCGTCGTCGAAGTTCCACTTCGGCGAGGCCTGGCGCCAGATGAAGCGCGCGAACTCCTTGAGGTTCTTCTCGTAGCCGATGCGGCCGCGCTCGGTGGCGAAGTAGTACTGGTACCACCACGAGAACTCGTCGGCCGGCGACAGCGGCGTCAGCGCGGTGGCGCGGTTCAGCACCAGGAAGCCGCTGACCGACACCAGGGCCAGGCAGCGCTCCGGCCACAGCGCGGAGACCACGCAGGCATTGCGCGCGCCCCAGTCGCAGCCGGCCATGATCGCGCGGCCGATGCCCAGCGCGTCCATCAGCGCGATGGTGTCGGCGGCCAGCGCGGTCTGCTGGCCCGAGCGCGGCGTCGCGTCGGACAGGAAGCGCGTGGAGCCGTAGCCGCGCAGGTGCGGCACGATCACGCGGAAGCCCTGCGCGGCCAGCAGCGGCGCGACCTCCTCGTAGGTGTGGATGTCGTAGGGCCAGCCGTGGAAGAGCATCACCGGCGTGCCGTCGCGCGGGCCGAGCTCGACGTAGCCGACGTCGAGCAGGCCGGCCTTGATCTGGCGCACGGGACCGAAGGCCGCGCGGCCGGTGGCCGCGGTGGCGGCGAGCGCGCCGCCGGCGAGGCCGGACAGGGCCAGGCCGGCGCCAGCGGCGGCGGCCAGCGACAGGAAGTCGCGGCGGGAGGATTCATTCGTCATGAGGATCTCCTGGAAGAACGGGGACTGCTGGCGGGAAGGCGGCCCGCGGCGATCGGGGGACGTGACGGCCGCCGCGGGCGCGTCGCTCACTGGGCGTCGCGGGCGGCGGTCTCGATCAGCGCGGCGACTTCATGCGCATGGCTGACCATGACCACGTGCGACGCGTTGCGGACCACGACGGTCTTGCGCGCGTGGGCGCGCTCGGCCATCCAGGCCATCGCGGCGGGCGGGATGTTCTTGTCGGCGCTGCCGTAGACGTAGTAGGTCGGCAGGTCCTTCCACGCGGTGCCCTGGCTGGGCTCCTTCAGCGCGGCCTCGGCCACCGGACGCTGGCCCACGGCCATCAGGCGCGCGGCGTCGGGCTTGACGTCGGCGGCGAACTGGTCGCGGAACTTGTCCTGGTCGATGTACAGGTCCACGCCGCCCTCGGGCAGCGGCACCGGCGCGGCAAGCGCGCCGCCCAGCGTGCCGCCGGGGAACTTGCCGGCCAGCTCGACGACGGATTCACCGGTCTCCGGCGCGAAGGCCGACACGTAGACCAGGGCCTTCACCTTGGATTGGCCCACCGCGGCGTTGCTGATCACCGAGCCCCCGTAGGAATGGCCGACCAGCACGACCGGGCCGGCGATCTTGTCGATGACCGACGCGGCATAGCGCGCGTCGCCGGAGACGCTGCGCAGCGGGTTGGCCACGGCGACCACGGGATAGCCCTTGCCGCGCAGCTCGCCGGCGACGCCGTTCCAGCTGGACGAATCGGCGAAGGCGCCGTGCACCAGCACGATGGTGGGCTTGGCGCCCGCGGTCGAGGCGGACGGCGCGTCCTTGGCCAGGGCCGGCGCGGCGATCGCGAAGGCGGCCAGCGCGGACAGGGAGAGCGTGCGGAGGATGCGTTTGGACATGGAAGTCTCTGAGGTGATGGTGTCCCGCCATCAGAGCAGCCGCCCTCGCCCGGGAGAATTGAACGAGCGGCCTGCGGCGCTCATACCTTGGTTTCGGATGTCGCGCGGCATCCGCACATGGACGCGGGCCGCACGGCCGGGCGCGCGCCGCGCGATCCCCCGATTGCCGGAAGTCATGGCCCTGCGTATCATTCGCTGCATTCATGTAGTGTCCGCTACATGAAATCAACCTCCGGCGCGGCGATCCCGCACCGGGACGGAGATCGCGGCCATGGGGGCGCGCTCCGTGGACCGGAACATTCATGGCCCAGACGAAGCAGACCAAGACGGCGCGCGGCACCGGCGTGCGCGAGGCCGCCGCGCAGGCGACCCGCGACAGCATCCTCAAGGCGGCGACCAAGGTGTTCGCCCGGTACGGCTACGACGGCGGCAGCATCGAGAAGATCTCCAGCTCCGCGAAGACGCACGACCGGATGATCTACTACTACTTCGGCAGCAAGGAGGGCCTGTTCATCGCGGTGCTGGAAGGCATCTACCAGCGCATGGACGAGGCCGAGGCCAAGTGCGTCGCCGACCCCGAGGACCCGGTCGAGGCGCTGAACACGGTGATCCGCTTCAAGATCGACTACTACCGGCGGCACCCGGAGTTCGTGAACCTGCTCAACACGGAGAACCTGCTCAAGGGCAAGCACGTGCAGAAGTCGGACAAGGCGACGGAGTACTCCTCGCACGCGGTGCGGCTGATCGACCGCATCCTGGGCACCGGCGCGGAACGCGGCCTGTTCCGGTCCGGGCTCAACGCGCGCGACGTCTATCTGCTGATCGTCTCGGCGTCCTACTTCTTCACCTCCAACCGATACACGATGTCGGCCTTCCTGGGCGATTCCATCGACAACGGCGTCGCCACCGAGCAGTGGGAAGCCTTCGTCATCGACAGCCTGCAGCGCGTGGTGAGGGCCGATCCGGCCTGAACCGCGTTTCTCGCCGCACCTCAAGGTCCCGATCAGGGCCGCGCGCCCGTCGCGCGAGCGCGCGGCAGCGCGCACACGCCGCGCCCCGCCGCCCGGCCGTCTTACCTCGTTCGAGGTAGGCCGAGGCGCCATGGCCCCTCGGCGGCGCGGCGGCGTGCACCGTCCGCCATCCTCGACTTGTAGGATCGCCCGCACGGCCTCCAGAACCACACCTCCCCTCGGCGTCATGCGCCCGCCAGGCGGCATCGCCCGCGGCGCGTCATGAGGACCGGGACCGGCCGCTTGCCTCGATGAACTACCTTCGCGCCCACACCCTCGACGAGGCGCTGGCCGAGCTCGCGCGCCTTCCGCGGCGCGTGATCTGCGGCGGCACCGATGTCTACGCCGATCCCGCCGCGCCGGTCGCGGCCTCGGCGTGGCTGGACATCGGGCGCGTGGAGGCGCTGCGAGACATCGCGCGGGTCGGCGGTCAGCTGCGCATCGGCGCGGCCGTGACCTGGGAGGCGCTGGCGCGGTCGCCGCTGACGCCGACGGTGCTGCGCGAGGCGGCGGACCAGGTCGGCTCGCGGCAGATCCGGGTGCAGGGCTCGCTGGGCGGCAACCTCTGCCACGCCTCGCCCATCGCCGACGGCGTGCCGCCGCTGCTCGTGCTGGACGCGCAGGTCGAGCTCGCGAGCACCGCCGGCTCGCGTCGCCTGCGGCTCGATGAGTTCCTGCTGGGCCGGCGCCGCACGGCGCTGCGACCGGACGAGCTGCTCACCGCGGTGCTCGTGCCCGTGCCCGTCCCTGCGGGGTCCATATGGCCAGTCGCCGCATCGCGTGTCGCAGCGCCGCCGCTCGCCGGATCGCCAACCGCCGCATCGCCGGTCGCCACGTCGCCTCTCGCCGCATCGCCGGTCGCCACGTCGCTTCTCGCCGCGACGCCGCTCGCCGCGTCGCCGTCGACCGAGCGCGGTGCCTTCATCAAGTGCGCGAACCGCGACGGCACCGCCCTGGCGGTGGTGTCGGCCGCGCTCCTCCTGCGCCGGAACGACCGCGGCCTGCCCGCTCGCGCGGCGATCGCGATCGGCGGCGCGTCCGACGTGCCGGTGCGGCTGCGCGGCCTGGAAGCGCTGTTCGAGGGCATCCGCCCCGCCGATCTGCCGCGCCTCATCCGCGAGACGCCGCTGCCGGAGCTCGCGCCCATCGACGATCACCGCGGCAGCGCCGCGCTGCGACGGCATCTGGTGCGCGTCGCCATCGAGCGCGCGCTCGCCCGCGTGCTCGCGCCCTGCCCGCCGGAGGTGGCCCATGCCGCAGCCTTCTGAGGGCATCGCTCCGGCGGATCGCGCCGAATGGACGGACATCAACGGCACGCGTCGGCCGCTGCCGGCCGATCTCTCCCGCACCGCCGTGGCCTTCCTGCGTGACGACCTCGGCCTGACCGGCACCAAGGTCGGCTGCGGTCAGGGCGATTGCGGCAGCTGCACCGTGGTGGTCGACGGCGAGCCGCGCTACGCCTGCATCACGCCGGTGGCGCAACTGGCCGGCCGGCAGGTGCTCACCGTCGAAGGCCTGGCCGAGCGCAGTCCCTGCGGCGCGCGGCTGCAGCAGGCCTTCCTCGCGCACCAGGCGGTGCAGTGCGGCTTCTGCATCCCGGCCATGCTGACGGCCGCGACCGCGGCCATCGACGCAGGCCGCGTGACCGATCGCGCCAGCGCCTGCGCGGCCATCGACGGCGTCCTGTGCCGCTGTACCGGCTATCGCAAGATCGTCGACGCGGTCGTCGAGGTCGCCACCGGGGCGACGCCACGTCCGCTCACGCCACCGCCCGAGACCGGCCTCAACGTCGGCCAGCCGCTGACGCGCCTGGACGGCCCCTGCAAGGTCGACGGCAGCCAGCACTTCGGCGCGGACGGCATCCCGCCGGACGCCCTCTTCCTGCGCGCGGTCCGCAGCCCGCATCACCGCGCGCGCTTCGTGCTCGGCGACCTGGACGCCTACGTGCGCGAGCACCCAGGTCTGGTCCGCGTGTTCACCCATGCCGACGTGCCCGGCCGCAACCTCCACGGCATCGCGCCCGCCTATGCGGACCAGCCCGTGCTGGCCGAGCACGAGACCCGCCACCATCTCGAGGCCGTCGCCCTGATCGCCGGCGAGCGCGACGCGGTCGCCGCGCTGGACCTCGCGGACTTCCCGGTCCTCTGGACGCCGCTGCCCGCCGTCTTCAGCGTCGAGGACGCGGCGCGACCGGACAGCCCGCAGCTGCACGCGAACCGCGCCGGCAACCAGCTGATCGAGGGCCGCGTGTCGCGCGGCGACGCCGCGGCCGCGATCCGCGAGGCGACGCACGTGGTCAGCGGTCGCTTCAGCTCCAGCTTCGTCGAGCATGCCTACCTGGAGCCCGAGGCCGGCTGGGCGCGGCGCGTCGGCGACACGATCGAGGTGCACTCCCCGACGCAGGCGCCGCATCCGCATCGCGAGGACCTCGCGCGCGTGATAGGCGTCGTGCCCGAGCGCATCCGCGTCGTGCCCACCGCGGTGGGCGGCGGCTTCGGCGGCAAGCTCGACATGACGGTGCAGCCGCTGCTCGCGGTCGCGGCCTGGCACCTGGACCGCCCCGTCGGCCTGGTCTTCACGCGCGAGGAGTCGATGGCCACCTCGACCAAGCGCCATCCCGCACGGATCGAGTCGACGCTCGCGGCCGACGAGCACGGATTCCTGCGCGCCGTCGCGTTCGAGGGCGACTACAACACCGGCGCCTACGCGTCCTGGGGCACGGCCGTCGCCAACCGCGTGCCGGTGCATGCGGGCGGTCCCTACCGCGTGCCGCACTACGCGGCGCGGGCCCGCGCCATCCACACGCACATCACGCCGGCCGGCGCCTTCCGCGGCTTCGGCGTGCCGCAGACGACGATGTCGCAGGAGCAGCTGATCGACGAGCTGGCGCTGCATGGGGGATGGGACCCGCTGGAGTTCCGCGCCCGCAACGCGCTGCGACCGGGCGATTCGCTGCCCACCGGGCAGGTGCTCGACGAGAGCGTCGGCATGGTCGCCTGCCTCGACGCGCTGCGCCCGCATTGGATCGCCGCGCGCGAGCGCGCCCGTGCCCGCAACGAGGCGGCGGCTCCGCGGCCGCCATCGCAGCAGCAACGCCAGCATCAGCATCAGCATCAGCATCAGCATCAGCATCAGCATCAGCATCAGCATCAGCATCAGCATCAGCATCAGCATCAGCATCAG
>NZ_BCYP01000017.1 GCF_001598255.1 Mitsuaria chitosanitabida ATCC BAA-476 = NBRC 102408 | reverse complement strand
GCATCAGCATCAGCATCAGCATCAGCATCAGCATCAGCATCAGCATCAGCATCAGCATCAGCATCAGCATCAGCATCAGCATCAGCATCAGCAGGAGCAGGAGCAGGAGCAGGAGCAGCAGTCTCCATCGTTCCCAGATCGCCCTGTTCAGGGCGATGGCGCCGCGAGCCGATCCACGCATCTCCGCTACGGCGTCGGCATGGCCGCCTTCTTCTACGGCTGTGGCAACACCGCCTCACCCAATCCGTCGACGATGCGCATCGGGCTCCGGCCCGACGGCACGCTGGTGCTGCACCAAGGCGCCGTCGATGCCGGCCAGGGCGCCAACACCGTCATCCCGCAGATCGCCGCCGACGCGCTCGGCGTGCCCATCACGCGGCTGCACATCGTCGGCGCGGACACGCATCTGACGCCGGACTGCGGCCGCACCTCGGCGTCGCGCCAGACCTTCGTGACGGGGCGAGCGACCTTCCTCGCCGGCACCGCCCTTCTGCGCCGCGTGCGCGCGCTGCTGGACGCGCCGGCCGACGCGCCGGTCGTCTTCGGGCCGGGTTGGGTCGGCGTCAAAGGCCCGCCCGATGCCGATGCCGATGCCGATGCCGATGCCGATGCCAATGCCAATGCCGATGCCGATGCCGATGCCAATGCCGATGGTCGACGCCAGTCCCCGGAAGCGGGCGCGGCGCGCGCCGGAGATGGGGCCATCGTGCGCCGCCTGTCGCTGGCCGAGCTCCCCGTCGACGCCCACGGCTACGCCATCGCCGCCGAGGAACGTTTCGATCCGCCCACCGTCGCGCTGAACGCCACCGGACAAGGGCGGCCCTACGCGACCTATGCCTTCGGCGCGCAGATGGCGGAGGTCGAGGTGGATCTGGAGACCGGTCGCGTGCGCGTGCGCCGGGTCGTGGCGGCGCACGACGTGGGCCGCATGGTCAATCCGACCCTGCTCGAGGGCCAGATCGAGGGCGCCGTCGCGCAGGGCGTGGGCCTGGCGCTGATGGAGCAATACCTGCCCGGTCGCAACGACAACCTGCACGACTACCTGATCCCGACCGTGCACGACATGCCCGAGGTCGAGACGGTCTTCGTCGAGGCGCCGACCGCGATCGGCCCCTACGGCGCCAAGGGCATCGGCGAGCCGGCGCTGGTGCCCACCGCCGCGGCCATTCTCAACGCGATCCACCACGCCACCGGCGCCCGCGTGCGCGAGGCCCCGGCCACGCCCGACGCCGTGCTGCGCGCGCTGGCGGCCACGGGTCGCGGCGTGCACGCCCGGTCGACCTCCGCCTGACGAGCCGCCATGCCTCCCACGCCCACGCCCACGCCCACGCCCACGCTTACGCCTACGTCTACGCCGACGTCCCCGGCATTGCCTTCGACTTCGACATTGGAGTCGTCGTCGTCTTCGTCCTCATCCTCGTCGGAGGCGGCGGCGGCGGCGGCTTCGGCTTCGGCTTCGGCTTCGGCTTCGGCTTCGGGTTCGGGTTCGGGTTCGGGTTCGACACCGTCGACCGAGGCGAGCTCGCGAGGCCAAGCCGCCGCGGCCGGACGGCGAGCCTCGCGCCTGCCCTGGCTCGCCCTGCTGCCGGTGGCGCACGCCGTGCTGGGCGTGCTGATCGCCGACCGCGTGCGGCCTTTCATCGCGGGCCTGCCCTTCTTCATGGCCTGGATCCTCTCGGGCACCCTGCTCTGCTCGGTGGTCATGGCCATCGTCTACCGGCTCGATCCCGCCAACCGCGTCGACGAGGAGCCCGGACCATGAACCTCGCCGCTGTCGTGATCCTGCTGCCTCTGGCGCTGTCCATCGGCATCGCGCTGCACGCGCGACGCGGCGTGAAGATGGACCTCGCGCAGTGGAGCGTCGGCGGCCGCGGCTTCTCCGCGCTGCTGGTCTTCGTCCTGATGGCCGGCGAGCTGTACACGACCTTCACCTTCCTCGGCGCCAGCGGCTACGCCTACGGCCACGGCGGCGCCGCGCTCTACATCCTGGTCTACACCTGCCTGGCCTTCGTGATGTCCTACTGGCTGCTGCCGCCGATCTGGCGCCTGGCCCGCCGTCATGGCGCGATGACGCAGCCCGAGGTCTTCGCCAAGGCCTACGACAGCCCCGCGCTCGGCCTGCTGGTCGCCGCGGTCGCGCTGCTGGCGCTGGTGCCCTACCTGGTCGTGCAGATGAAGGGCCTGGGCCTGATCGTCGAGCTCACGTCCTACGGCGCGCTGTCCCCCGACGCCGCCGTGTGGCTGGGCGCGAGCGCCATGACGGTCTACGTGATGCTGTCGGGCATCCACGGCTCGGCGCTGACCGCCGTGGTCAAGGACGTGCTGGTGCTGGCGGTCTGCGTCTTCCTCGGCCTGTACCTGCCGATCCATCACCACGGCGGCATCGGCGCGATGTTCGAGCGCATCGAGGCGGCGCGTCCCGGCTTCCTCGCGCTGGCGGAGCCCGGCCGCAACGGCACCTGGTTCCTGTCGACCGTCGCGCTGTCGGCGCTGGGCATGTATCTCTGGCCGCATGCCTTCAGCGCGGTCTTCACCGCCCGCACCGAACGCAGCTTCCGCAAGAACGCCGTCGTGATGCCGCTCTACGCGCTGGTGATGCTGTTCGCGATGCTCGCCGGCTACGCAGCCGTGCTGAAGGTGCCGGGGCTCACCGGCGGCCAGATCGACCTGGCGCTGCTCAAGCTCTCGCTGCAGACCTTCGATCCCTGGTTCGTCGGCGTGATCGGCGCGGCGGGCATGCTCACCGCGCTGGTGCCGGGCTCGATCATGCTGATCTCGGCCTCGACGCTGCTCGCGCGCAACCTCTACCGGCCGCTGCATCCCGACGCCGACGACGCGCGGCTGGTGCGCGTCTCGCGCCTGGGCGCGCCGCTGCTGACCCTGGTCGCGGTGCTGCTCACGCTCAAGGGCGGCTCCAGCATCGTGGCGCTGCTGCTGATGGGCTTCGGCATCGTGACCCAGCTCGCGCCCGCGCTGCTGTGCGTGCTGATCGGCCGTCCCCGAGCCAACCACCTCGGGGCGATGGCCGGCATCGTCGTGGGCGTGGGCTTCGTCGCGGCGACCGTGGTGACCGGCGCCACCACGCGCACGCTGCTGCCGATGGCGCCCGCCTGGGTGCACGACCTCAACATCGGCCTCGTCGGCCTGGCGCTGAACACCGCGGTGCTGCTGATCGTCAGCCGCCTGACATGGCGCGCTGCACCCATTCCTCGAGCTCTGCCGCATCGATCGGCTTGTCGATGACGCACAGCGCGCCCTGACCCAGCGCGCGTCGCCGCACGGTCTCCGAGGTCAAGGCGGTGATGAACAGCGTGGGCGGCGCGACGCCGTCCCGCTGCAGCCGCGCCAGCAGGCCGATGCCGTCGAGCCGGTCCATCTGGATGTCGCAGACCAGGCAGGCGGTGCGCGGCGCGAGGCCGGCCGCCAGGTAGTCCTCCGCCGACGCGAAGGTGTGGGCCGCCCAGCCGAACGCGCGCACCAGGCTGCCCGTGGCGGCGCGCACGAAAGGGTCGTCATCGACGATGGCCACGATGGCCTCGGGCGCGGCCGCGACAGGACCGCCCCGCGCGGCGGTGCTCGCGGGCGGGTCCGAGGCGGTCATCGGGACCGGGGGATGGATCGACACGGGCGGCGGCTCCGGCGCTCAGACGGTCTCGCGGATCACGCCGAGCGCCTGCATCTTGCGCACCAGCTCCGCCACCGAGCGCGAGCGCATCTTGCGCATGCCCTGCCCGCGGTGGATCTTGGCGGTGATCTCGGCGATGCCCATTTCCCCAGCGATCTGCTTGTTCAGCCGGCCGGTGGCGACATGGCCCAGCACCTCGCGCTCGCGCGGCGTCAGCGCGGCCCAGCAGCCGCGCAGCTCCTCCAGCGAGCGCTCGACGGTCAGGCGCTTCGCGTCGACCTCCAGCGCCGCGATGACCGCGTCGATCATGTCCTGGTCGCGGAAGGGCTTCTCGAGGAAGTCGCGGGCGCCGGCCTTCATCGCCCGCACCGTCATCGACACGTCCCCGTGGCCGGTCATGATGATCACCGGCAGGTGGCCCAGGCCGCGGCCGGCCAGCGACTGCTGGAAGGCCAGGCCGCTCTCGCCGCGCAGGCGCACGTCCAGCACCAGGCAGGACGGACCGGTCACCTTGGGTGCCGCCAGGAAGGCCGCCGTTGAGGGGAAGTCCTTCACCTCCAGCTCCATCGAGCGCAGCAGGCTGGCCAGCGAGCCGCGGAGCAGATCCTCGTCGTCGACGATGAAGACGGTGCGGCGCACCGCCGCGTCCGTCGAGCCGGCGGCATGAGGGGCCGGCTTGCCGGGCTGGGAAAACACTTGCTGCATGACGGACACCTGTTCGCGCTGGCGCGCACGGTAGCACTGCGGGCGACTCCCTGGGGGCCGCCCTATACGAAGAGATGAGCGCGTTATCCGAAGGTGAAGGCATAGGCGCGCGCGCCCCCGCCCAGGAACCGGATCTCGACGCGCCGGTCGCGCTGCACCGCCCGCTGGCGCACCAGCTGATAGAGCCGCGTCGCGTCGACGACGCCGTTGCCCTGCGCGTCGATGTCGACGCCGTGGTCCTCGCCCGGCGGCTGGCCGTCGATCGTCACGAGGATCTTCACCGGACCGCCGTCGGGCGGCGGTCCCATCACCAGATTCATGTCGCGGGCGTGGAAGCGCACGCCGATCGCGCCGTTGACCTCATCGACAGTCGCGTACTCGGGGCCGACGATCCAGTTGCCCGACAGCGACCACTCGTTCGCGTCGAGCCGGCTCATCACGTAGCGCTTGGCGCGATCGCGGGCCAGCGCGCCCGGCGCGGCCATCGCGGTCGCCTGGGCGTAGCCGATGTAGCTCTCCGGCGATTGCAGGTGGTCCAGGTCGGCCGGCATGCCGACGCCGCTCAGGTCGGTCTCGACGGGCATGGGCGTCGCGTCGGCGGGGGCGGCGGCGACAAGACCGCCCTTGCCGCCCGCGGACGGCTTCGCGGCCTTGGCCGGCGCCGCGGCGATGGCGGTCGAGGCCGACGTCGGGGCCGACGGCATCGCCTCGCGCAGCAGGGACTGGATGACCTGCTCGGTCTCGGCGGAACCCTCCTCGCCGAACTGGTGATGCCGGATGCGCCCCTGGGCATCGACGATGTAGAGCGCCGGCCAGAAGCGGTTGCCATAGGCGCGCCAGACCTTGAAGCCGTCGTCCAGCGCGATGGGGTAGTTCAGCTTGAGGTCCTTGACCGCGCGCGAGACGTTGGCCGGATCCTTCTCGAAGGCGAATTCCGGCGAGTGCACGCCCACCACCACCAGGCCCTGCTTCGCATAGCGCTGCGACCAGGCGCGCACATAGGGGAGCACGCGCAGGCAGTTGATGCAGGAGTAGGTCCAGAAGCTCACCACGACGACCTTGCCGCGCTGCGCGCCCAGGTCGATGGGCGGCGAGTTGAGCCAGCCGGTCGCGCCGCTGAGCGCGGGCGCGGGGCCCTCGATCGGCGGCGAGGCGGCCTGGCTGCTGCTGGCGATGCTCGACACCGCCAGCAGGATCAGGGTGAAGGAGCGCCGCGGCCATTCGGCCAGCACGGCGCCGGCGGCAAGGGCGAGGATCAGCGCGCAGGCGCCGAGGGCAAGCAGGGAGAGCGTCATCGCGGGCTCCACGGGAAGATGGGATCAGGACAGGGAAGCGGATGCGGGAGCGGGGCACCGGCCCCACGCCCCGCCCTCTCCCGCCAGCGGGAAAGGGAATCACGCCAGGCCGGCCGGACGTCGGCTGTTGTTCGAGTTCTCGGACGTTCGGCCAGCATGGCGAGGGTCGACCGGCGGTCGTCGTTCAGCTCGACTTGCCCAGCGCCATCACCAGGTGCTGGTAATGGCCGTCGCGCCGGAGCTGCTTGTAGCGGGCCAGCGCCTGCTGGTAACCCGGGCTGCTGCGCGACACGTCGCCTTCGCTGCGATCGTAGGCGGCCAGGCCGGACTCGCGATAGACCTGCAGATCGGCCAGCACCTCGGCGCGGGTCAACGGGCGGTCCATCATGTCCATCATCGTCAGGTGGTCGTAGCGCTCCTGCGCGGCCAGCAGGGAAGCGGACTGGTTGGACTCCTCGCCGTCGCGGCGCTCGGCGTCGGCCAGGCCGGACTGCTGATAGAGCTTCAGGTCGGTCAGGACCTGTGCCCGCGTCAGGGGAGCCTTCGCCACGCCGTCGGCCGGGATGCCGCGCAGCGCCAGGTAGCGCACGCGCGCCGCGCGCCAGGCCGGCGTGCCGATCTCCGATTGCGACTCGTCCGACTCCAGCGCGGCCAGGCCGGAGTCCTGATAGGCCTTCAGGTCGGCGACGACCTGGTCACGGGTGACCGCGGCGGGCGCGGCCGGCTCGGCCAGCGCGACCGACATCACGCCGGCCATCAGGGCGCAGCCCAGCGTGGCCGCGATCAGCAGGCGCTGCGGTTGGAAGCGCCGCGGCGGGAACAGGGGGATTTCATGGTGGTTCATGGTCAAACTCCTTGGGTCAGGGACGCCCGGCGTCCCGGTCCGCTCGCGTCATGACGGCGGCCGGCCGACGGGTCGGCGGATCGCGGTGTCCGGGCCATCCGGGCTCGTGTCCGCGATGGGTTTCACTGGACCAGAGCGCCCCGCGCCGACCAATCCAACCAAACGGCGGATCCGCCCATACGACGGTTTCCACCGCCGTGCCCGCCGTATGCCCCGCCGCCGTCCGTCCGGCGGCCCCGCCTCATCCTTCCTGCTGAGGCGTCGCGCCGAAGCTGGGCAGGCTCAGCGTGACCCGCGTGCCGCCCACGTCGCCCGGCGCGAAGCTCAGGCTGCCCCCATGCGCGTCGACGATGGACTTGCAGATCGCCAGCCCCATGCCCATCCCGTGCGCCTTGGTGGTGAAGAAAGGCTCCAGCACCTGCCGCACCGCGTCGACGGCGATGCCCACGCCGCGGTCCTCGATGAGCACCTCCACCAGGTCGGGCCGCGTGACCGACCACTGCATCGACAGGCGGCGCAGGTCGGTGGGCAGATCGGTCATGGCCTCGGCCCCGTTCATGAGCAGGTTGATCGCGACCTGCTGCAGCTGCACCCGGTCGCCGCGCACCGGGCAGGGCCGGGTCGGACCGGTCACCGACAGCGTCACGCCCAGCTCCGCGAGCGAGCCGCCGACCAGGGTCGCGCACTCGCGCAGCGCGTCGCCCAGGTCCACCTCGGAGAACTGCGGCTCGGCCTTGCGGGCCATGGCGCGCAGGCCCTGGATGATGCTTTTCGCGCGCTTGGCGCTCAGGCTGACATGCGAAATCATGCTCAGCGCCTCGCCGATGTCGGGCTCGGCGCGGCGCAGCCAGCGGCCGGCCGCGCTGGCCGAGGTGTCGATGGCGCTCAGCGGCTGGCCGATCTCGTGGACGATGGAGGCCACCAGCTCGCCCATCGCCTTGAGCCGGCTGGCGCGCGCGAGCTCCTGCAGCGCGTTGCGCAGGCGCTCCTCGGCCTCGGCGCGCTGGCGGTTCTGGTCGACGAGCTCCTCGTACAGCCGCGTGTTCTCGAGCGAGAAGGCCGCCTGCGACGCGATCACCTCCAGCAGCTCGGCCTTGGCCGTCGTGAAGACGCGCGGCGCCAGCGAGTTCTCCAGGTAGAGCACGCCGATCAGGCGCGCGTAGCGCATCATCGGCACGCACAGCAGCGAGCGCGGCCGCGCGCGCTGGACGTAGTCGTCCTGCGCCAGCGCCGGCACATCCCGCGCGTCGTCGTGATGCACCGCGTGCTGGGTGCGCGCCACCGCGTGCGCGATGGCCACGGGCAGCACCTCGCCCGAGAAGGGCGCCGCTTCCTGCGTCACGACGAGCTCCTCGCCGCTCAGCCGCGCCCGGGCGCGCACGATCCACTGCCCGTCGCGCAGCAGCGCCAGCGCGCCGTAGTCGGCGCCGGCGGCCTCCAGCGCGGTGCGCATCGTCGTCTCGACCAGGCGCTCCGGCACGATGTCGCTGGCCAGCGCGTGGGTGATGCGCAGCACCGCCTGCACGTCGAGCTGATGCAGCCGGCTGGTCGGGGCCGAGGGCTGGTCGGCGTCGCGCAGCTCGGGATGGCGCTGCAGCAGCTCGCGCGCCTTGGCGGCCGCGCCCCAGCGCTGCCACGCGGCCAGCGCGTGGCGCAGGTAGGCGCGGCTCTCGATCTCGCGTCGCTGGTCGGCGTGGAAGCCGGCGGCCAGTTCCGCCGCCAGGGCCTCGACCTGCGCGAAGCCGTGGCGGCGCGCCTGGGCGACGGCGCTCGCGTAGAGCTCGGCGGCCTCGGTCACATGACCCAGCGCGCGGGCCTGTTCGGCCAGCACCAGGGCGCGACGGGCGCCGAAGTTCTCGGCGCAATCCGCGGCCCAGGTGTCGAGCGCGGCGACGTGTCGACGCAGCGCGTCTTCCTGCGCCGCGTCACGCTCGCGCACGCGCAGCAGCGCCAGCGCGCCATAGAACGGCAGGTCCGCGTACTCGGCGAACGACCGACCAGCCCGCTGGCAAGCCTCGGCGCGCCGCCGCGCCTCCAGCGCTTCCGCGAGATCCCCGAACAGCAGCCCGAGCTGCAATCGATAGACCCAGTAGGCGAAGTCCACCAGCGTGGTGGGCGCGCCCTCGACCGGCTCGGCCATGCGCTCGGCCTCGACCGCGGACGCCGACCGCGGGGCGGCCGGCTCGCGCGGCGCGTCGCCGTCCTGCAGCACGGCCAGCAGCGAGCGCTGCGCGAGCAATGCGTCCACCACCAGCTTGAAGTTGGCGTCGCGGGCGCGTTGCAGCGCGCGGTCCACGGTCTGCCGCACGTCCTCCAGGAAGTCGCCCGCGAACAGCATGCCGGTCGCCTGGTTGCGTCCGCAGTACAGCGCGAAGGTGTGATCGCCGACGCGGGTCGCGATCTCGAACGCGCGCAGGTGATGCTCGCGCGCGCTGCGGGCCGGCGCGGTCCAGGGCACGACGAAGGTCGCGTAGGTGTGATGCACGCGTTGCTGGTAGCGGCGCAGGCCGTGCGCGTCGATGAGGTGCAGCGCCAGCTCGCCGAACTCGCGGGAGCGGGCGTAGTCGCCGTAGCGCTCGCCCAGCACGCGGATCATGCAGACATAGCCGTTGACCGAGGCGTCGGTGTGACCGTGGGTGACCGCCAGACCGACCATGCGCATCAGCATCAGGTCCTCGAGGTTCTGGTCCGAGTACATCGCCGGCGGCAGCAGGTCCGCGAAGATGTCCACGATGGCGCGGCGCAGCGGATCGGTGTCGGCGGGGATGTCGCGCAGGCCGGCCACGCCGCGCTCGTCCAGCCAGGTGCGCAGGCGGCGGTGCTCCTCGTCGACCTGGGCGTCGCTGGGCCGGCGCGGCAGCAGGATGCCGGCGCGCGCCAGGAAGGCGAAGCCCACGTCCAGCGCCAGATCGAAACGGCCCAGCGTCGTGTAGAGCGCCACGCGCAGCCGCGCGACGTCGGCGCCGAACAGCCCATCGCCCGCCACGCCCTGCAACGCCGCGAGTCGGCCCTCGGCGGCCTCGAGCGCGCCGGTCATGAACTCCGCCTCGCCGCACAGCAGGCTGGCCTCGAGGGCGTCGGCACTGGCCTGCTCGTCGCCGAACCAGTGCAGCGCCCATCCGAGGAACTCCAGCGCCGAGTGATGCGCCGTCGCGGCCTTGGCGCGCCTGCCGGCGTCCAGGTTGATCAGCGCGAAGCGGCGCCGCTCGGCGACGTCGTCCACCGCGGGGGCGGCGAGGTTGACCTGCGTCGCGATCGAGAACACGGGCCGCTCGGCCATCGCGGCCTTGGCCGCGGTGCGGCCGTCGCCGAGCACGACGCCGGTCCCCACGGTCATCAGGCGCCGCGCGATGTCCAGGTGCAGCGCCGCGCGCTGCGCGGTCGGCAGCGCGGCGTGCACGGCCTCGCGCACGTGGTCGTGGACGAAGGCCCAGTGGTCGCGCTCGCTGGCGACGAAGCCGGTGGCGACGGCGGGCGCGAGGCGCTCGGCCAGCGCCGTCTCGTCCAGCCCGGCGGAGAAGGCCAGCAGGCAGTCCGCCGCGCGGTCGCCCAGGCAGGCCAGCGTGTGCAGCAGCGCGCGGGTCGGCTCCGGCAGCGCGGTGAGCTCGCCGGCCAGCAGCTCGCCGACGTCGCGCACGGCGGGATGCGCGGCGATGCGCTCGATCGCCCAGGTCCAGCGCGCCGTGGCGGCGTCGTAGGCCAGCAGCCGCTCGCTGACCAGGCGAGCCAACAGGCGGCGGATGAAGAAGGGATTGCGGCCGGTCCAGGACTCGATCAGCGCGATCAGCTCGCCCAGTTGGTCGGCGTCCTGCTGCAGCGCGCGGGCGACCAGCTCGCGCGCGGCGGCCGTGTCCAGCGGGCGCAGCGACAGATGCAGCGCGTCGGGCTGCTGGAACAGCGGCGTCGCGCGCAGCGGGTGCGCCTCCTGCGACTCCTGCGCCCGCACGGAGCCCAGCACCAGCAGCGGGGCCTGCGCGTGGTCGATCAGCAGGCGCTCCAGCACTTGCAGCGTGTCGACGTCGGCCCATTGCAGGTCGTCGATCAGCAGCACCAGGGGGCGCTCGGGCCGTGCGAAGCAGGCGATCAGCCGCGCCATCGCGCGCAGGACGATCTCGCGCTCGAAGATCAGCGCCGCGTCCGCCAGCGCCGGGGCCTGGGCGTCCTCGGGCAGGGAGAGGATCTGGCGCAGGCCCGGCACCAGGCCCGCCACCGTGGCGCCGACCGGCTCGGTGGCCTGACGCAGGCGGTCGCGCCAGACGTCGAACTCGATGTCCGGGCTGCCCAGCACCAGCTGCAGCAGCGGCTCCAGCGCGCGGGACAGGCAATCGAAGGGCAGACCGCCGCGCGCGGCGGCGCACTTGCCGGTCGCCACCAGCGGCGCCACGCCGCCCGGCGCCGCGCCCATGCGAGCCACGGCCTCGCGCAGCAGCGAGGACTTGCCGATGCCGGGCGCGCCCCAGACCCAGCCCGTCCGCGCGCCGTCGCCCGCGAGCACGCGCTCGTGCAGCAGGCGCAGCTGGGCCAGCTCGTCGCCGCGACCGACGAGGGGGCCGTCGTCGCGCACGGCGGCGATCGCCGCGCCCGCGTCGAGCGCGAAATCAGGGATCCCGCCATGGCGGCGCAGCAACTCGTCGCAGCTGCGCAGGTCGGCGAGCAGGCCGCCGGCGTCGGCATAGCGCTGGTCGGGGGATTTCTCCAGCAATCGCATGACGATCCTCGACAGTTGCGCCGGTAGCTCGGGGCGCGACTCGTGCGGCGGCGCGGGCCGTCGGGTCGCGTGGGCATGGATGCGCGCGGCGGTGTCGACGCCTTCGAAGGGCGGCGCGCCGGTGAGCAGCTCGTGGAAGATGCAGCCGAGCGCGTAGAGATCGGCCCGCGCGTCGACGTCGACGTTCATGCGGGCGCCCAGCTCGGGCGCCATGTAGTCGAAGCAGCTGTCGTCCCAGGCCAGGGTCTCGTCGGCGCGCGCGCCGCGCTCGTCCAGGCGCAGCGCGAAGCCGAAGCCGGTGAGGGTGGCGCGCTCGGCGGGCTCGTCGATGAAGATGCGATCGGGCGACAGCGCGCGATGGATCACGCCGGCCGCATGCATGCCGGCCACCGCGCTGGCGATGGCCCGCGCCAGGCGCAGGAAGTCCGCGGCGGCGAGCGGACCTTGCCCCTCGACGCGCTCGCTCAGCAGGCGGCCGCCGGGGTCGCGCAGGAGCAGCAGCGCGCCCTCCCCGGCCGGCAGCATGGATTCGGGGATGGCGGCCCAGTCCGGATGCAGCGCGGCGCGGAAGGCGTACTCGCGCTGCAGGGTGGCCAGGGTCGCCGGCGCCTCGCTCCCGCGGCCGGCCACGAGCGTGGCGGCCCCGCGCTCCGGATGGACGCGATGCAGGCGCGCGCCCCGGGGGGACAACTCGATGGAAGGCAGGTGGGCGAGGTCGTTCATGGGTACTTCAATGTAGGGAACACTACATGAAATACCATCATAGGAGCCGGCCCCTCGGCGGCGCAAGACGCGGGACCGCCGGGACATCCCTCGAAAGAGTTAGTCCGACCGTTTCGGCAGCCCCGTCCCCTCGGCCGGCGCGAGGGCCGCCCAGGCTGGGCGAGGGCCCGACCGTTTCGCTACATGAGGAGACACGAGGGCCTCAGACCGGCAGCGCGGCGGTGGCGTCGATCTCGAAGAGCATCCCGTCCAACGCCAGCCGCGGCACCGGAATCAGCGTGCAGGCGGGCGTCGGTCGACCACCCCAGCGGCCCTTCAGGGCCTCGCCGATCAGCGCCAGCCTCGCCTCGGAGTGGTCGACGACCAGCACCGTCAGTTTCGCCACGTCGCCGACCCGCGCGTCGGCGGCCGCGAGCGCGGTCTCGAGGTTGTCCAGCGCCTGATGAACCTGGGTCGCGAAGTCCTCGGACAGCAGGCCGTGGACATCCTCGCCGCCCTGGCCCGCGATGTAGACGAGACGGATCGGCCGATCGACCGTGGCCACGTGCGAGTAGCCGTTGGGCGCCGGATCGTAGAGGCCGGCGGGATTGAGAAAGCGCAGCGGGAAAGCCATGTCGTGAGCGGGTGCCGCACAGGGGCGGTCATCGGGTGAAGGAACGGGGCCTACTATCCGACCTCAACTTCACTTGAGGTCAAGACATGACCCCGGATTCCCCTCGCAAGGACGACCGGCTGGGCGTCGGCGAGATGGCGCTGCGCAGCGGACTCGCGGTGTCCACCCTGCACTTCTACGAGCAGCGCGGACTGATCCGCAGCGAGCGCAACGCGGGCAACCAGCGCCGCTATCGGCGCTCGGTGCTGCGGCGGCTGGCGGTGATCAAGGTGGCGCAGCGCATGGGCATCGGCCTGGCGGAGATCGCCGCGGCGCTGGCGGTGCTGCCCGACGGCCGCGAGCCGACGAAGGCGGACTGGCGGCGGATGTCCTCGGTCTGGGCGACGGCGCTGGACGAGCGCATCCGCACGCTCACCCAGCTGCGCACGCAGCTGGACGGCTGCATCGGCTGCGGCTGCCTGTCGCTCAAGGCCTGCCCGCTGAGGAATGACGGGGACAAGCTCTCAGGGGAAGGCCCAGGGCCCCACTTCGAGTGAGCATGCCCATAATGGTCCGTCGTTGGAGGCGTGACCGTGAGGCAATTACCGCCCGTCGTGGATGCCGATGCCTGCAGATCCTGGCTGGCCGCCGAATCGCGCGCCTATGCCGATGACCCCTGCAGCGCCCAGGACCGCCTCGCGCCGACCCAGGCGCTGTTCGAGCGCGTCGTCTCCGGCGACCCCAGTGACTTCGGCGTGGAGCTCGCCTGGTACCTGACGGACCTGTGCGGCGAGCTGTGGCGCTCCGAGCAGATCGAGGCCGTGCTGGACGCGGTCATGTCCTGGGTGGAGGCCGGCTTCGGCGAGAGGGCCGCCGTGCCCGTGATGTCGCTGCGATGCCGCATGCACCTTCGCTTCGGCCGGCTGGAGCCGGCCCTCGTGCTGCTGGACCGCCTGACGCGCCGCGCCGCCGCCAGTCCGCGGGCGGTGGACCAGGCCCACGCCGCGCGCGCGCTGGGCGGAGCCATGTCGATGCAACGCCAGTTCGCGACGGCCATCGTGGCCATGCGGGAAGCGATCTCGCTGTTCCGCGCCTGCGGCGATCGGGGCCGCTGGGTGGACATCTACGCCTCGATCTCCGTCGCCCACCGCAACCTCGGGCAGCGCGCGGAGGAGCAGCAGGTGCTGCGGGAAGGCCTGGCCATCGCGATCGAGCAGCGGCGCTGGATCTCGGCCTGCAACACGGGCTCGTCACTGGCGGAGGAACTGCTCGGCGACGGTCGCGAGGAGGAGGCGACCCTGCTGCTGCACGAGGCCGAGACGCACCTGCGCCTGGCCGGCGCCGGTGGCGAGCGCATCGCCAAGGAACTCTTCGCCGCCCAGGCCGCGCTGGCCTGGCGGCGCGGCGACGCGCCCGCGGCGATCGCGCTGATGCAGCGGGTGGTCGAGGACAGCCGGCGCTTCTCCATGCGCCGGCAGGTGGTGCATCGGCTCAAGCAGGTGGCGCGCTGGCAGCAGCTCAGCGGCGAGTCCGACGCGGCGATCGCGACGCTGCAGGAGGCCCATGCGCTGGAGCTGGAGGACACGCGCGAGAGCAGCCGGATGGACTCCGCCACCGAGCTGCAGCGCATCGAGGTCGCGCACGCGCAGCAGCTGCAGGCCCGCGCCGAGGCGCATGCGTCGGAGCTGGCCGACAAGGCCGCCGCGCTGCAGCAGGCGCTGGACCTGCAACGCCAGATGCAGGCCGAGCTCATCGAGCGCAGCAAGCTCGCCACGCTGGGGCATCTGCTGGCGGGGGTCGCGCATGAGATGAACACGCCGCTGGGATCGGCGCTGACGGTGCTGTCGACGGTGACCGAGCTCAACGCGGGACTGGTGGACCGCCTGACCGAGGGCACCGTGTCGCGGCGCCACTTCACGACGGAACTCGAGCGCTGCCAGGAGAGCGCGGAGCTGGCACGGCGCAATGTCGAGCAAGCCCTGGCCCTGGTGCAGAGCTATCAGCACATCGACGCGCGTCACGCGCAGGAGCCGACGCGTCGCGCGGGACTGCCCTGCCTGATCCGGGCCGCCTGGCAGCGGGCGCTGTCGCCGGGCACGGCCTTGGAACTTCGCTGCGACGCGGCACTCGAGCACGAACTGCCCGCGGAAGCCTTGACCGAGGTGCTGCTCCAGCTGTTCCAGAACGTGGAGCGCCACGCGTATCCGGGCGGTCGCGCCGGCGTGGTGGAGGTCGTCGCGCAGTTGGAGCCGCGCGCGGATGGCGACCATCTGCGGCTGAGCGTCACCGACGCCGGCCGAGGCATTCCGGCCGATCTGTTGCCGCGCGTCTTCGATCCCTACGTCTCGACACAGTTCGGCCGTGGTCGCAGCGGCCTGGGGCTCTTCGTCGCGCAGGTGACCGTGATCCAGCGGCTGCGCGGGCGCATCACGGTGGACTCGACACCCGGTCAGGGGTGCCGCTTCGACATCGAGTTCCCGATCGGCTGATCGACCGCCCCGCCAGCGGCGGCCAGGCAAGGGCAAGGCCGCGCGAAGCCCGCGACAAGACCTCGCGAAGGTGTCTCTTGGAGGTGCATCGCGACCTGGGCCGCGATGGGCGAGTTCCAGACGATCGGTGACCGCGTGGGAATGGGACTTGCCGCAGGCGGGCGTTGTCCCACTCCACCAAGGAATCCTCATGCCGCCGACGCGTCTGCTCCTCGCCTCCGTCTGCCTGTCCCCGCTCGCGCTGCTGCCGCTGAGCGGTCAGGCGCAGGTGACCGTCAAGCCCGACGGGCAGTGGCGATCGCTGCTCACCGCGGGCGCCAGCGTGTCCTCGGGCAACAGCGACTCGACGACGGTCAACCTCAGCGGCGAAGCCGTGAAGGCGACCGACGCCGACAAGCTCTCGCTGAATGCGCGGGCGCAGTACGTCAAGAGCGACGACGCGGACTCCGAGCAACGCTTCGCCTTCGGCAGCCACTACCAGCGCGACCTCAACGCGCGCATCTTCGGCTTCGGCCAGTTCGACGCGCTGCGCGACGAGCCGGCCAACCTGTCGTCACGCTACTCGGTGGGCGGCGGTCTGGGCTATCACGTGATCAAGCGCGACGACCTGACCTTCGACGTCTCCGGCGGTCTGGGCTACACGGCCGAGCGCTACGTGGCACCCGAGATCAAGGACGGTGTCTCGCGCGACCGCTACAACAACACCGAGCTGCTGGTGTCCGAGGAGTCGATGCACAAGATCAGCGACTCCACCACGCTGAAGCAGAAGCTGTCCGTCCTGCCCAACCTGCGCAACAGCGGCGAGTACCGCGCCGTCTTCGACGGCGGCGTGTCGGTGGCGATGACCAAGCGGCTCAGCCTGACCGCCACGGTCTCGCATCGCTACGACAGCGATCCGGGACCGGGCCTGAAGAAGGGCGACACGCTGTTCATCACCGGCGTGTCGTTCCGCGTCGATTGACGCGCCGCGCCGATCGACGCGGCGCCGCCGAGGTCACGGGATCCAGTAGAACGGGTTGGGCATCAGGAAGGCGCGCTCCGCGTGGCCGCCGTCCAGGTCGCTCTGCTGGTCCCCCATGTTGAGGACGATGCGGTAGCCCTGCCCCTCGATCTCCGCGCGCTTGCCGGACTTGTAGGCGGCGACCGTCGCGGGGCCGCCGGTCTCGGGCCGCAGGTAGAGCGCCTGATAGCCGCCCAGTCCGGCCTGCTTCAGGTTGCGCTCGGTGCCCGCGCGCTCGGTGGGCGTGTCGCGGCGGCCGGTGACGAAGAACACCGCCACGCCATGCTTGCGCGCGGCCTCGACCAGCTCGCGCGTGGGCACGATGGCGCCGGCCTTGCCGTCCTTCTCCCAGGCCTCGGACGAGCAGGCATGGCCCTTCTCCATCGAGCAGGGCCCCTTCGGGATGTAGCCGTAGTCGTTGAGCTTCATCTGCGGCAGGTTGTCCAGCGAGGTCTCGTCGATGTCCAGCACGATCGCCAGCTTGCCGGCGCTGGTGTCGCCGACGCGGCTCATCAGGTAAGCGAGCGCGTCGCCGGCCACCTTCGCCTGCGCGAGCTCGTAGCGGGTTCGACCGCTCTCGGCCTTCTCGGTGCCGTACCTGGCGAGCTCCGCCTTGAGCAGGCCGAGGTTGGTCTGCGGCGCGATCGCGCAGTCCGCGCGGGCATAGGCCTCGTTGAGGAATTTCGCCAGCCGCAGCCCGCCCAGGGCGAGCTGCCGATCCAGCACCGGCATCGCGCGGTTGACGTAGGCGTCGTCGACGTCGACGGAGGACTTGCCGTCGGCGTCCTTCTTGATCGCGTCGATCCACACGGCCTGCGCGGCGGCATGGGTCTGCTCGGCCCAGTCCTTGGGCTCGCCGCTCGCGCCCAGCGCGACGATGGCCGGGTCCTTCAGCAGGCCGGCCTCGAGCCGGTCGACGTAGCTGCCCCAGTCGTAGTAGCCGAGCCGGATCAGGCCGGAATCCCAGAAGGCATGCAGGTTGTCGTTGCCGCCACGGTCCTTCTTCGGGCCGAACTCGCAGCCGTCCTTGGGGCAGGTCGTGCCGTGCAGCGTGCCGGCGATGGCCACGCCGTTGGCGCCGCCGAAGTCATCGACCGTGTGCAGCGGCTGGTGGATGTCGCCCAGGAAGTGGATGGCGTAGCGCAGCGCGTCGCGGCGCTGGTCGACGGAGGGCGCGCAGGCCAGCTCGTTGCGCAGCCGGTTCAGCTCCTCGACGATGCAGTCCCCCTTGCCGCTGGAGGCGCAGTGCAGTTCCTTGCTGTAGGTGGCGTCCTTGATCTTGATGTCGACGAAGTGCCAGTTGGAGGTCTCGGGCCGATCCTTGCGCACGCCGTCCGGCCAGGACGCGACGGCGGACATCGAGCCGCCGAGCAGCGTGTCCACCGCGGCGCGCGGGCCGGGATCCAGGCGGCGCTGGGCGATCTCGGCCACGATGGCGTGGCCCTCCTCCCCGAAGGCCTGGCACAGCGGTGAGGAGAGCGCCAGCGCCGCGCTGGCGAGCAGGAACATGAGCCGCTTGAACATGGAACCTCCGTGGCCTCGGGCCGGCGATGGGTGGGGGATGACGAGGCGGCGAGCGTAAGGGACGGCGGGATCGCTCGGCATCCGCGAAGCTGATGTTGTACAAGCGGACGTTTGTCGCTAGCGGCCGCCGGCCGCGGGAGATCTCGCATGCATCGCGTCACCGCCAGCTGCCTCTGCGGCGATGTCCGGGTCGTGGCCACGGGCCGCCCGTACCGCGTCGGCCTCTGCCATTGCATGGACTGCCGCAAGCACCACGGGGCGCTGTTCAACGCGTCGGCGATCTTTCCGCGGGAGGCGGTGACAGTGACCGGCGAGACAGGTGATTACGCGGGCCGGTGCTTCTGCCCGCGCTGCGGGTCCTCGGTCTTCGCGCGCAGTGGGGACGAGGTGGAAGTGCACCTCGGAGCGCTCGACGCGCCCGATCAGTTCACGCCGAGCTACGAGCTGTGGACCGTCCGCCGCGAGGGCTGGCTGCCCGCGTTCCCGTTGAAGCACCGCTACGAGCGCGACCGCGAAGGACAGAGGCGCGACGAGGACTAGCGGCGTCACGGCGCCCGCTCGAGCGAAACGAGCGGGACGACCAGGCGTCGTGGTCGCGCGGGCTCAAGCGGGCGTGTCGATCAGCACTTCCCAGAACGCGAGCGGCGCGCCGCCCCAGTGCCAGAACGAGCAGCCCGGGAAGCCCTGCTCGGCGACCAGGCGCAGGAACTCGCGGGCGCGCTCGGCGCAGGCCGAGGCCGACGCGCAACCGCCATCGCCCTGCCCGATCCAGGCGGCGCCCACGGGCACCAGCGGCTTGTCGAAGCGGCGGTTGTCGTTGACGGCGCGGCCGAGGCGATTCGCCACACTGGGGCTGCCGCCGTAATAGACCTGGGGCGCATTGAACTGCGCCACGTCGACGAAGGTGGCGAACGGGTAGTCGGGGAAGTTGCTGGGAATGTCGTTGCCGCACATGGCGAGCCCGGCGCGGCCGTTCAGCGAGGTGGACAGGGCCTGCGCATAGGTCCTGGCCACGGTCGGTCCGCCGGTGAAATAGCCGGCGCCGCCTTCCGCGTCCATGAGCAGGCCGTCGAGGCCCAGGTTGAGCACGAGCTCCGCCGCGATGGCGGCCTCGGCCTGCGCGTTCTGCGTGGTCTGGCCGTAGGGCACCTGCCAGCCCCAGACGGAGAGTCCCGCGGCGCCCAGCGCCTCGCGCAGCTGCTTGAAGGTCTGCAAGGCGGCAGCGGACTGGACGTTCTCGTGCGGGCCCTTGCCGTCGGCGATCTTGATCCAGACGCCGCTCAGTCGCGCCGCCTTGGCCTTGGCCACGAGGCCAGCGACACCGAGCTCGGTCTTCAGGATGGGCGCCAGGCGCCAGATGAACATGTTGCGGCCGCTGAGCACGTGGGACATCGCGATCTCCGGTGATGGGCCGACCAGTCTGGTCGCCGCGATGTCTTGCGACATCCCACCGGTTGATGACGGCCGTCCCCTCAACGCACGGCGTCACCGTCACCCGGGACGGCCTTCCCGGCCGGCAAGCTCGGCGCCATCGCCCCCACCGTCCCGCGCAGATGCTCGACCACATGCTGCGCGCGCGCCGAGAGCGGCCATTCGGCCCGGTGGATCAGCCAGAGCGTGTCCACCACCGGCGAGCCGCAGTCCAGCACGCGGATCTCGTCCTGGCGCGGGAAGGCGCGTCGCGCATGCTGCGTCAGCACCGTGAAGCCCAGCCCGCGCGCGACCGGCTCCAGCATCAGCCCGATCTGGTTGCTGAAGCCGCGTACCGGCAGGTCCTTGACGCCCGGCGAGCCGGGGAAGTGGCGGCTCAGCAGACGGTTCGCCATGGCCTGGCCGTCCGGGTAGTCGATGAAGCCGATGCGGCGCAGGTCCTCCCAGCACTCGACCTGCTCCCCCGCGGGCATCACCAGCTCCAGCCGCTCCTCGAGGAAGGCGCAGCTCGCGAGCCGCGCGTCGTCCGGCCGCAGCGTCACCAGCCCCAGCTCGAAGCGGTTGTCCAGCACGGCCTGCAGGACCTCGGGATCCGGCGCGAAGCGGTGCCGCACCACCAGCCCCGGCCGTTGCGCCTGCAGGTCCAGCAGCCGCGGATAGATCAGCAGCCCGATGCCCCCCGGCGTGATGATGCCGACCTCCCCCTGGCAGGCGTTCTCGTCCGCGAGCCGGCCGCGCAGGCGCTGGTCGGCCTCGTCGAGCTCGCGCCAGTAGTCCAGCGTCGCCTGGCCGGCCGGGGTCAGCTCGATCGCCCGCGGGCGCCGGATCACCAGCGGTCCGAGCGAGCTTTCCAGATGCCGCACATGCTGGCTGACCGCGGCCTGGGTCAGGTCCAGCGCCTCGGCGGCGCGGGTGAAGCTGCCCAGCCGCGCCAGGGTGGCGAAGCTGCGCAGCCATTGGGGATTCAGCATGGGCGATTTGTCCAGGACATAAGGAAGTCTTATCGCGGCGATAAGGGTGCGTGGCTTTTCATTATGGAACGGACTTCCTAGACTGCCGCCTCCGCAGGTCTTTCCGGCCTGCCACCGATCCCGGCGGTCCGTGTCGACGGGGCCGCCCTTCTTCCCGAAAGTCCCCGATGTCCCAACTGTTCTCTCCGTTCTCCCTCAAGGATGTGGTGCTGCGCAACCGCATCGCCGTGCCGCCGATGTGCCAGTACAGCGCCACCGACGGTCTGGTCAACGACTGGCATCTGGCGCATTACGCCGGCCTGGCCCGTGGCGGCGCCGGCCTGGTGATCGTCGAGGCCACCGGCGTCGCGCCGGAAGGCCGCATCACGCCGGCCTGCCTGGGCCTGTGGAACGACGAGCAGGCCGCCGGCCTGGCGCGCGTCGCGGCGGCCATCTCGGCCCATGGCGCGGTGCCCGGCATCCAGATCGCCCACGCCGGCCGCAAGGCCAGCGCCCACAAGCCCTGGGAAGGGGACGACCACATCGCCGAGGGCGATCCGCGCGGCTGGGCCACGCTGTCGCCCTCGGCGGTGGCGTTCGGCAAGGGCCTGCCGCAGGTGCCCAAGGCCATGGACAAGGACGACATCGCCCGCGTGCAGGCCGACTTCGTCGCCGCCGCGAAGCGCGCCCGCGACGCCGGCTTCCGCTGGCTGGAGCTGCATTTCGCGCACGGCTACCTGGCGCAGAGCTTCTTCTCCGTCCACGCCAACCAGCGCGACGACGAGTTCGGCGGCAATGCCGAGAACCGCGGCCGCTTCCTGCTGGAGACCTTGCGCGCGGTGCGCCAGGTCTGGCCGGAGCACCAGCCGCTGACCGCGCGATTCGGCGTCATCGAGTACGACGGCCGCGACGAGGAGACGCTGGCCGAGGCCATCGGCCTGACCCGCGCGATGAAGGCCGAGGGGCTGGATCTGCTGAGCGTCAGCGTCGGCTTCTCGACGCCGACGGCCAAGGTGCCCTGGGGCCCGGCCTTCCTGGGCCCGATCGCCCGACGCGTGCGCGAGGAAGCGGGCCTGCCGGTCGCCTCGGCCTGGGGCTTCCACACCGCGCAGCTCGCCGAGCGCGCGGTGGCGGACGGTCAGCTGGACCTGGTCATGATCGGCCGGGCGCTGCTGGCGAATCCCCACTGGCCCTACCAGGCCGCGCAGGAGCTGAAGAAGGACCGTCCGACCTGGGTGCTGCCGGCACCGTACGCGCACTGGCTGGAGCGGTATCAGCCGCAGGTGGGCTGAGCAGCGGCTCGTCCAGCCGGGCGAGCCCGTCCCGCACCTTCCGGAACTCCACCGACGATCGCAGCGCCTGCGCGCCGGCCTTCTGCAGCTCGCGCACGTCGAGCGCCTCGATGGTGAAGGCGGTCGGCACGCGCAGCAGGCTGTGGCGGATCTTGTCGTCGGGCACGTCGTGCAGGCTCACGCTGACGATGTGGAGCTCCGCGTCCGCCGAGAACGGGCTGCCCGGCGTGCCGCGCGTGCGCATCAACTCCTCCTGCCAGCGGCGCTCGTCGTCGTTGAGCATCGCCAGGGTGACCTGCGTCTCCCGCGCGCCGGCGCCGAAGACCAGGGTCTCGATCACCTGGCCGGTGGTCGGCACGCGGTCGCTTGAGTCGATGCGCTCGGCCAGGTCGCGCTCCGAGTTCACCGTGATCAGCACCATCCGCCGGATCGATCCCGGCGGCGCGTCCTTGAACGAGGTCGCGATCGACCCGCCCGCCAGCAGCCGGTCCAGCAGCAGCCGCGCGCCGGTGTTGTCGGAGACGCCGCCGTCGACGAGGTGGATGAACGGACGCTCCTTCGCGTCGCGGTAGCTCTGCGCGCTCAGCGCGAGCAGCCGGGTCCGGTAGTCGTCGGCCGCCGTCGCGGTGTGGCGCGGCAGCGGGACCGGCGCGCACTCGCCCGCATGGTTCTGCAGCGTCATCGGCGACAGCAGGATGGGCACCGCCGACGAGGCCGCCACCGCGAAGGACAGCGGCGTGCGGTCCAGGTCCGAGCAGATCAGCCCGAACTGCTCGGGCGTGAAGTCGAAGGGCGTGCCCGTCGTCAGGTCGGTCGCGGTGACCATCAGGTCCGGCGCGTTCGGGCGGCGCCTCAGGTCGCCGAAGCTGCGGCCCTGGTAGAGCTCGTCCAGCCGCTGCGCGAGGATGTGGCTGCGGCCGTACCAGGGCGAGGTCAGGTGGTACAGCCGCGTGGGCGCGAAGGCCTGACGGATCAGGCCGGCCTCGAAGGGCACCATCAGGAAGTCGGGCTCGAAGCGCGTCAGCGTCTCGTCGCCGAAGGCCGCGTAGTGCGCGGCCAGGATGCTGCCGCCGGACACGCCGCTCACCAGGCCCACCTGGTCAAGCAGGGTCGTCGGGTGGCCGTCGATGTTGAAGGTCGTCGCCTTGAGTTCCCGCAGCACGCCCAGCCCGAAGGCCGCGGCCCGCGCGCCGCCGCCCGACAGGGTCACCGCGGCCACCACCGGCCCGGAGGGACGAGGGGGAGCCTGGGGCGCGACGGGCGGCGCGCCGTCCGAGGTCGCGGGCAGGCCGGCGTTCAGCCACGGGCGATAGGACGAGCACCCCGCCAATGCGGCCACGGCGAGAACGGCCGCCGCCACGCGGGCGGTCTGGAACAACTGCTTCACAGGGATCAATCGAGGACTCCGATCCGAGGCGCTCTCGCGCGTCGGCGGCGATTCTCCGATGGAAGTGTGAATGTCGCAGGAGCCCACCGCTCCCGCTTGCACGCCTCATCCGTGCGCCACGTCCAGCAGCTCGATGAGCATGCGCGCCGCGCGCGAGGGGGGCGGGTCGTTGCGATGCAGGCGCACGAAGCGGCAGTCGTAGCCGAGCAGGCCCTCGGAGACGGCCCGCAGCCGGCCGTCCTCGACGAAGGGCCGCGCGTAGTGCCCCGGCAGGAAGCCGACGAAGCAGCCGGTGAGGATCAGCAGCGCCACGCCCTCCTGGTCCGAGGCCGTGGCCTGCCGCACCAGTTGCCTGCGATGCATCAGCCGCATGTTGGGCGACTGGTACCCGAGCGCGGCCAGCGGCTGACGACGCAGGTCGGCCCAGCTCCATCGCTTCGTCGACGAGAACCACGGATGCCCCGGAGCCGCGTACAGGTGCATGGGTTCCGAGAACAGCGGCTGGTACGCGAGGCTGGCCGAGTGCCGATGCTCCGGCACGATGCCCAGCTGGAACTGGCCGTTCAGCACGCCCTGCTCGATGGCCTCGATGCCGCTGACGTGGATGTTGAGGCTCACGTCCGGCGCGGCGCGGTGGAAGCGCTCCAGCGCCTGGCTGATGCGGCTGGCCGGATTGCTGACGGTCTTCTCGAAGACGGCCAGGTGGAGCTCGCCGCCGATGCGGTCGTGGATCTCCTCCAGGCGCGTGCGGAAGTCCGTGGTCGCGGACAGCAGCTGCAGCGCCGCCGCATAGAGCTCGGATCCCTCGGCCGTCAGCGCGAAGCCGGCGCGGCCGCGGCGGCACAGCACCAGGCCCAGGCGTTCCTCCAGGTCCTTGATCTGCCGGCTGATGGTGGGCATGCCCACGTTGAGTTCGAGTTCGGCGCCCGCCATGCCGCCGCACTCCACCACCGACTTGAAGACACGCAGCAGGCGCAGGTCGACGTCGGCGATCTGGCCGGGCAGGTGGGTGGACTTTTGTTTCATGTTCCGGCAAGTCAACATTGATTCGCGATCATCTGCCGCAAGTGTCGAGGATGGCAAGATCAGCGTCGCTCACCACCCACCAGGACGCGCCATGACGGAAAACCCGACCCCGCCGAATCCTCACACCTCGGACGCGCCCCGCCAGACGGGCCCCGGCTGGATGGACGCGCATTGGATGCCCTTCACCGGCAACCGCGAGTTCAAGGCCCATCCGCGCCTGATCACCTCGGCCCAGGGCTGCCACTTCACGACGCAGGACGGCCACCGGCTCTTCGACGGCCTGTCCGGCCTGTGGTGCACGGGGCTGGGCCATGCGCGCCGGGAGATCGTCGAGGCGGTGAGCCGCCAGGTCGCGACACTGGACTATTCGCCCGCCTTCCAGTTCGGCCATCCGCTGTCCTTCGCGCTGGCCAACCGGCTGGTCGAAAAGATGCCCGCGGGGCTGAACCGGGTGTTCTTCACCGGCTCCGGCTCCGAGTCCGCCGACACGGCGCTGAAGATGGCGCGGGCCTACTGGCGCGCCCGCGGACAGGCGAGCAAGACCCGCCTCATCGGCCGCGCCAAGGGCTATCACGGGGTCAACTTCGGAGGGATCTCGGTGGGCGGCATCGTCGGCAACCGCAAGACCTTCGGGCAGGCGGTCGAGGCGGATCACCTGCCCCACACGCAGCCGCCCAACGGCAGCTTCCACAAGGGCATGCCGCCGGCCGAGGGCCCGCACGGCGCGGCCCTGGCCGACGAGCTGCTGCAGCTGATCGCCCTGCACGACGCGAGCAACATCGCCGCGGTGATCGTCGAGCCCTTCTCCGGTTCGGCGGGCGTGGTGATCCCGCCGGTGGGCTATCTGCAGCGGCTGCGCGAGATCTGCACGGCTCACGACATCCTGCTGATCTTCGACGAGGTCATCACCGGGTTCGGGCGCGCCGGCGAATGGACGGGCGCGGCGGCCTTCGGCGTGACGCCGGACATCCTGACCGCGGCCAAGCAGATCACCAACGGCGTGCAGCCGCTGGGCGTGGTCGTCGCCCGGCAGGAGATCCACGACGTGTTCATGGCCCAGGGCGGTCCCGACTACATGCTCGAGTTCCCGCACGGCTACACCTACTCGGCGCACCCGGTGGCCTGCGCGGCGGGCCTGGCGACCCTGGACCTGCTGGAGCGGGACCACGCGCTGGATCGGGTGAAGGCGCTGGCGCCGGTCTTCGAGGCGGCGGTGCACGGGCTGCGCGGCGCCAGGCATGTGCTGGACATCCGCAACTACGGGCTGGCCGCCGGCATCACCGTCGCGCCGCTGCCCGGCGAACCGGCCAAGCGCCCCTACCTGATCGCGATGGACATGTACCGCAAGGGCTTCTACGTCCGCTATGGCGGCGACACGATCCAGCTCGCCCCGCCCTTCGTCAGCACGGAGGCGGAGATCAAGACGCTGCTGGAGGCGCTGGGAGAGAGCTTCGAGGCGACGGCCTGATCAGGCGAGGGCTTCCGCCGCCGTCACCCGCAGCGCGAGCCGCAGGTGGCGCGCGCTGGCGAGCCCGGTGACGACGAGGGTCAGCACCGCGGCGGCGACCGCGGGCATCACCAGCCCGGTGGCGGGGTCGACCCGGTCGACGAAGCCGCGCAGGTAGACGCTGCCCGCGAAGGCGCCCAGCGGCAGACCGATCAGCAGGGCCGCGCCGACAGGCCACAGGAAGTCCCTCGCCAGGCCGACCGCGATCGCCGCGTCGCTGGCGCCGTGGAGCCGGCGCAGGACCAGCTCGGCGCGGCGACGCCGCAGCGAGTCCGCGATCAGCGCATAGCCGCCCAGCATCGCGATTCCCACCGCCAGCAGCGCGATCGCGCCGATCAGGCCGGTCAGGCGCTGCTCCTGCGCATAGGCCGAGGCCAGCAGCTCGTCGACCGCGCGGATCTCGTGGCCGATCCTCGGCCCGTGACGCCGCCAGACGTCCTCGATCGCGCGCTGCAGGGCCGCCAGGTCGTCGCCATGCACCATGAGGTCGCGCTGCGGCGACTCGTCGAGGAGGAAGACCTGCGGCCGCGCCTCGGTGGTGGCGCCCTCCAGCTTCACGTCGCCGACCACCGCGACCACGCGGCGTGGCGCTTCGCCCTCCTGCAGGAAGCCTCCGCCTCCGCGAAGCAGCGCGCCGACCGCGGCGACCGGCGTCGCGAAGCCGAGCGCGCGCGCGGCCTTGGCGTCTATGACCACGCGAGGCTCGCCGTCCATCGGTGCCGGTTCCACGCGCCCCGCGAGCAGCCGCATGCCGAAGGTGTCGACGAAGCCGGCGGACACGGTGGTCACGCGCATCGTCTCCTTGTGCTCGGCATGGCGGTAGATCACCATCTGGCCGCCGTTGTCGACGCCCGGCCGCGCGCTGCTGAAGGCCCAGTGCCGGACGGCCGGCTGCGCGCTCAGCGCGGTGGTGAAGTCGCGCAGGCCGTCGGCGCGATCCGGGTCGACCTTCAACCCCAGCCAGAGCCGTCCCCGCACATCGAAGCCGCGATCCGCATGCAGCAGATGCCATTGCTGTGCCGCGAGCACGCCGCACAGCGCGAGCAGCAGCGCCGCGCCGCCGAGCTGCAAGGCGAGCAGCGCCTGCCGCAGGCGTCGCCCCCACGGTCCCTCGCTGGCGGTGCGGCCCTGCAGCGCGGGAGCCGGCATGCGGCGCAGCGCGGGCCCGGCCGGGGGCAGCCAGACGACGAGCCAGACCAGCCCCAACATGATGGCCAGCCCCGCCCAGGCACGACCTGGCACCGGATCGGCGAGCGGGTGCGACGGCGGCAGGCCGACACCCGAGCCCGCCATCGGCGCGAGCCACCAGGCCACCCCCATCGCGAGCGCGCCGGCGACGATCACGACGATCGCCAGTTCCAGTCCCCACAGCGCGAGCAATTGCCCGTCGCTGGCGCCCAGGCTGCGACGCAGCGCCGTCTCGCGCTGGCGCTGCAGCAAGGCGCCGACCTGCAGGTTGATGAGGTTGAAGACCGCCATCGCCAGCAGCAAGGCGCAGGCCGCGCCGGCGGCGCCGATGCGTTGCCAGCGAGCCACGCGGGCCTCGCCCTCGAACGGCAGCCGCGTCAACGGCAAGCCTCGGAAGTAGGCCGGCTCGCGACCGGTCCGCCATTCAGCCGGCAGTTGCTGATAGCGCGGATCGGCCTGGAAGGCCGCCCGCACCCACGGGCCGACCTGGTCCACCGTGACGCCGGGACGCAGGCGCGCGAACACCCGGCCGGTCATCAGGAAGATGGCGTCGCGGGCTTCGACGTCCATGGTGTTGGCGGCCGACTCGAAGCCCGCCATCGCGTCGCGATCCCAGAGGGGATCGCGCGGATCACGGTCGGGCAGCACGGCGGTCACGGTGGCCGGCCGGCCGTCGAGCTCGATCGTCTTGCCGAGCACCTCGCGGATGGGATGCTCGCCCCACAGCCGCCGCGCCAGGTCGCGCGTGACGGCGACCGCGTCGTGGCGCCGCAGCGTCGCGGCCAGATCGCCCTCGATCGCGCGCATGCCCAGCAACGGCGCCAGATCAGGATCGGCGACCAGCAACTGGATGGGCCGCCGCTCCCCGTTCAAGCGGGAGATGGGCTCCACGATCGCGGCGCGGCTGATCTGGTCCAGGGGGAGCTGGCGCTGCTTGAGCATCGGCCCGAAGGCCACGGGCGAGCTCGTGAACCATGGCGACGTGAAGCCCGGCGGGTTGCCCTTGAAGTCGACGATGACGACGCGCTCCGCGTCGGGCACGTCCGGCGCGGGCTCGGCGAGCGCGATCGCGATCAACGCCACCAGCAGGCAGGCGCAGAGCGCGATCGCCAGCCCGCCGATGGCGACGAAGCTCATCGCGCCACGGCGATGCAGTCCGGCGAGCGCCTCGACCAGCAGCGAGCTCATGCCACCGCCTCGGCCTGCGCGTCGACCAGCACCCGGCCGTCGAGCAGCCGCACGCAACGCGAGGCCAGCGCGGCATGCTCGGCGCTGTGCGTGACCATGACCAGGGTCGTGCCCTCGTCGTTGAGCTCGCGCAGCAGGCGCATCACCTCCTGGCCATGCGCGCTGTCGAGGTTGCCGGTGGGCTCGTCGGCCAACAGCAGCGCCGGCCGGGCCGCGATCGCGCGTGCGATGGCCACGCGCTGCTGCTGGCCGCCGCTGAGCTGGCTGGGATGGTGACGGGCGCGATGGGCCAGCCCCAGCCGGTCCAGCACTTCCGCGACGCGCGTCCGCTGAGCGGCGACCGGCATCGATCCGTAGCGAAGCGCGAGCCGCACGTTGTCCTCGACGCTGAGGTCATCGATCAGGTTGAAGCTCTGGAAGACGAAACCGATGCGCCCGCGGCGCAGCGCGGCCAACTCGCGGGGCGAGCGGGTGGACACGTCCTCGCCCTGCAGGAGGTAGCGCCCCTCGGTCGGGGCGTCGAGCAGACCGAGCAGGCTCAGCAGCGTGGACTTGCCGCAGCCCGACAGACCGACAACGGCGACGTACTCGCCGGCCTCGATGCACAGGTCGACGGCGTCGAGCGCGGTGGTCTCGACATCGCCGCTGCGGTGGCGTTTGGTGATGCGTTGCAGATCGATCATGGGAGGCACGGTCGTTGAGGTCATGGGAAGTCGGGGGGCGCCTGGGCCGGCGCCTACGGCAATGCCAGCACGTCGGCGTCCGAGGGTGGTTGGGAGATGAGCACCTGGTCGCCGGGGCGCAGGCCGGCCAGCACCTCGACGCGTCCGGCGGCTCGGCCGCCGAGGCGCACCTCGCGGCGGAACAGCCGGTCGCCCTGGCGCACGTACAGCCGCGCCTGCACACCAGGCCCGTCGGGCAGCGACATCGCCTGGCGCGGCGCGGTGAAGGCGAGCTTCAGATCCAGCGCCTGCCCGGGCCTCAGCGCGGCCGCCGCAGCGGGATCGCGCCAGCGCAGCAGCGCGCGGACCTTGCCGTCCTGCACCTGCGGCAGCGTCTGGACGAGCTCCAGCGGGCCGCGCTCGCTGTCCGCGCGCAGCCCGGGCCGCAGCCGCGAAAGGTAGAACTCGTCGATGTCGGCGACCACGCGCAGACCGCCGTCGGGATCGTCGATGCGGCCGAGGCGGTCGCCGGCCCGCACGCTCGCGCCCACCTGCAGCTGGAATCCGCTGATCTGGCCCGCGATCGGCGCGCGCTGGAGCAGCCGCTCCTGGGCGCGCTCCAGGAGGCGCAGGCCGCCTTGGAGCCGCAGCACGGCGCGGTCCATCTCGGCGAGCGACTGCGCTCGGATCTCAGCCTCCGCGCGCTGGTCCTCGCGCGCCTGTGACAAGAGCGTCGTCGCGAGCCGTCGAGCACGGTCGGCCTGCTCGAGCGCGGCGGGCGAGATGAAGCCCGCGTCGGCCAGCGCGCGCTGCCGCTGCCATTCGGCCTGAGCCTGCTCGACGCCGGACGCCAGCTGGGCGAGCTCCCGGCGGCTCTGCGCGAGGCTGGTCGCCTGCGCACTGCGCTGCGCTGACGCGTTGGCCATCTGCTGCGCGACCTCGGCCCCGCGCTGCAGCAGCAGCTGCTCGCGCTCGGGGCTGTCGAGGCGGTACAGCGGAGCGCCCGCCTCGACGACCTCGCCGTCGCGGGCGAGCACGGCCTCGACGCGCCCGGACTCGGTGGCGTCCAGCTGCACCGACCGCATCGGCTCGACGCGACCGCGCAGGGCGAGCTCATCGCGGAACTCGCCCTGGGCGACGGCGGCGAACTGCGGCGTCAGCGCCACGGCCGGCGCCGGCCCGCGCCACGCCCACGCGAGTCCGCCACCGACCAGGACCGTGACAACCGCCGCCGCCGCCGCGACGATGCGCGGCCGGCGGGAACGCGCCGGCGCGGGGCGATCCATGGCGGCGCCGCTGGGCGCGATCGACGGGGGCAAGGGCAGCACGGTCATGAGGGGACGGAGCATCGATGGCCCGGCGGGCATGCGCCAGCCCCCTGTCCGCTTCCGGACACCCCTCTGGCGGCGCCTCGCGCGCGCCTGCGATGATCCGCGCCGTGATCGACCGCCCTGCCTTCCCCCCGTCCACGCCCGACGCCTCGCAGCCGCACGGCGGCATCGTCGTGCTGGACGACGATCCGGACGTCGGCCTGTCGGCGCAGTTGCTGCTGCAACGTCGCGTCGCCCCGGTGCACTGCCTGCGCCGGCCCGCCGAGCTGCGGCCCGCGCTGGATCGGCTGAGGCCCGCGGTACTGCTGCTCGACATGAACTTCGGCCCCGGACGCACAGCCGGCGAGCAAGGCCTGACCTTGCTGGCGGAAACGGTGGCGATGCCCGCGCCTCCGATCGTCATCGTGATGACGGCCTACGCGGAGATCGAGCTCGCGGTGCAGGCGCTGCGGCGCGGCGCCTGGGACTTCATCACGAAGCCGTGGGACAACGCGAAGCTGGTCGCGACCTGCCACGAGGCGATGAAGCGGTCGGCGATCAGCGCGGGGCAGGAGTCGGTGGATCCGCGGCATGGCGGCTCCTCTTCGGGAACCGCCTCACGTCCGGGCGCCGCGGCGGAAGCCGCCTCGCGTTCAACCGCGCCCGATGGCGCCATCCACTCGCTCGCGCGGCAGGAGCGCGCGGCGCTCGTCGACGCGATGGCGGCCTCGCACGGCAATCTCAGCGAGGCCGCGCGCCGGCTGGGCCTGTCGCGCGCGGCGCTCTACCGGCGACTGGACAAGCATGGCTTATGAGCGCCTGAGACTCGGCGCGGCCGCGCTGCTGTGGGCCGGCGCGGGCGCCGTGGCGCATGCGGCGGACGACGCGCGCGGGTGGACGGCGGTCGCGGCGCTGGCGGTCGCGGGCGCCGCGACCGCATGGCCGCTCGGCCGCACGCGAAGCGCGTCGCCCTCGTCATGGCCCTCCGAGCCGCCGCCGTCCTCAGCGCAGGCCCCCTCGATCCATCGGCTCCAGGCGCGGCTCGACCACCTGCCCGTCGCGGCCTGGGTGCTCACCCACGACCGCCTGCAGGCGCTGAGCAGCCGGGCGCATCGACTCGCCTCGCCCGCGGGCGTCCGAGACCGGGCGGCGCTCGAAGCCCTGTTGCGCGGTACGCGCGGCGACAGCGGGCGCGCCGACGACGGCGCCGTCGTCCTCGACACCGAGCGCGGCGAGGAGCGCTGGCTGCTGCGCCGCCAAGCGCTGTCCAACGACGGCCAGGCGGAAACGCTGATCGCGTTGATCCCGCTGGAGCACGAGCTGGAGCTGGAGTCTCTCGACGCCTGGCGCCAGTTGGTGCAGGTGCTGACGCACGAGATCATGAACTCGCTGACGCCGATCCGCAGCCTGAGCGGGACGGCGGTGGAGTTGCTGGACGATCCGGCGATCGGGAGCGATGCGTCCCTGCGTGCGGATCTGCGTCAGGCGGTGCATGCGGTGGCGCTGAGGGCGCAGAGCCTTGCCGATTTCGTCGCGACCTATCGCGAGGTCAGCCGGTGGCCGGCACCGCGGCTGGCGCCGGTCGATCTGGAGGCGCTGTTCGCTCGCCTCCGGCAATCGGTCGCGGCGGACTGGGCGGCCCGCGGGGGCGAGGCGCGGTTCGAGACCGCGCACACGGGTCTGCGACTGATGGCCGACGAAGGGCAGCTGGAGCAGGCCCTCATCGCGCTGATCGCGAACGCCGCGCAGGCGACGGCGGCGGTCCCGGCGCCGCGCCTGTGGGTCGAGGGGCGGCAAGGCCGCGGCGGACGCTTGCACCTCTCGGTGCGGGACAACGGCCCGGGCGTCGAGGCCGGCCTCGAACGGCGGATCTTCCTGCCGTTCTTCACCACCCGCGCCGGAGGACAGGGCATCGGCCTCACGGTGGTGAGGCAGCTCGTGCATGGCATGGGCGGTCGCGTGCGCCATGTCATACCGATGGCGGGCGGGGCGTCGTTCGTGCTGGTGTTCTGACTCGCGGGCCTCACTGCAGGCCCAGGTCCGCCCAGCGTCGCGCCCGGATCGCGATGGACAAGTACCGCAAGGGCTCCTACGTCCGCTACGGCGGCGACACGATCCATCTCGCCCCGCCCTTCGTCAGCAGTACGGAGGCGGAGATCAAGACGCTGCTGGATGCGTTGGGGGAGAGCTTCGCGTCAGCGGAGAGATCGGATGGGGGCATCCACTGCCGACACCCTCAACGCGAGGGCGGACAAGGCACCGGGCTCACGATGGTGTAGCAACTCGAGGACCGGATGTGGCGAGTGCGGCCCGGCAGACTCATCAAGGGTGGGACGCTATTCGTATCCTGCCTTAAAGGCGTGTGTCAGCTTTTCGACTCGAAGCGCTGCCCGAAATTCAATTGCGACTCATAGCGTTATTCGATTCGCGCAGCAGCAACGCTTGAGCCAATCAGAAAATCACAGGAGAACTCGAGGACCGTCAAGCTGTAATGGATTGCAGTTTATTTCAGGTGGAAACTGGGCATCATTGGCGCCGCGCAATTGACAGCGCCCCAATCATGCTTCAAATCAAGTACTCACTCTGCAAATACCTCACGGCTTTCGGAGTCGCGATGACATGCTCATTCAACGCAAACGCCTATGTTGAATGCGCGCTATCGCCGGCCTCGGTCTATGCCGACAATGGATCCATCTGGATCACTTGGAACTCCGGCGGGTCGGGTATGGCGCCATTGACGGACGCCGCTGCCAAGTTTTACTTTGCTACGGGGTTAACCGCCGTTTCCACTGGGAAGATTGTGCGCGCTCGGTTTGCCGACGGCACCTCTTGCACGGCGTCCGGGGCCCAGCTTATCGGCCTGTGGCTCGGCTAACTTCGGGGACGAAGATGCGTCGACTGCTAGTCCACATTGCGATCCTGTTTGCATCGATCGGCGCCGCTGAACTGGCGCATGCACAGGCCGCATATGGTTGCCAATACAACAGCTACACCAGCATTGGCAAAAGCAATTATGTTGTTGGCGACAGGACGCCCATTCAACTGTCAGCAGGCATGCTGGTGAATGCAACCGTCGCCAATGCCCAATGCCTACCGTCCGCCGCCTCCCTCACCACCGAGATCTATTTACAACCAATCAATTTGAAACTGGGGGCGATTTCAGTTGCTCTGATTTCGCAACCCAATCTCCGCACCTACGAGATGCGAGGCTCTGCCACTTATTCGATGCCCGACCTTCCACCTGGGGAATATGTGGTGGAATCAAAACTAGTAAGCGGACTGGGGGTGGCTAACTACTTCGCTAGATTGAAGGTAGCGCAGGCAACTGACCCATATGCAGCGGCCAAGAGCGTTGTACCAGGCATCGTCTCGTCGCTTCTTCTCGATTAGGCTCGCCTTGCATCAAGCAAAAAGCGCCTGACGCCGATTCCGAGATGCGCCCGGGACTATCAGAGTCCCGGGCGCGTCTTCTCACTCGACCGTCACCGACTTGGCAAGGTTGCGAGGCTTGTCCACGTCCGTCCCCCGAGCGCAGGCCGTGTGATACGCCAGCAGCTGCAGCGGCACGGTGTGCAGGATCGGGCTCAGCGCGCCGTAGTGCTCCGGCATGCGGATCACATGCAGGCCCGGCTCGCTCTCGATCTTCGTGTCGCCGTCGGCGAAGACGAACAGCTCCCCGCCCCGCGCGCGCACTTCCTGCATGTTGCTCTTGAGCTTTTCCAGCAGCGTGTCGTTCGGCGCCACCGTCACCACCGGCATCTGCGCCGTCACCAGCGCCAGCGGGCCGTGCTTGAGCTCGCCCGCCGGATACGCCTCGGCGTGGATGTAGCTGATCTCCTTGAGCTTGAGCGCGCCTTCCAGCGCGATCGGGTAATGCAGCCCGCGGCCCAGGAACAGCGCGTTCTCCTTGCGCGCGAAGTCCTCGCTCCAGGCGATGACCTGCGGCTCCAGCGCCAGCACCGCCTGCACCGCCACCGGCAGGTGTCGCAGCGCCTTCAGGTGTTCGGCCTCTTGCGCGTCCGTCAGGTGCCCGCGCGTCTGCGCCAGCGCCAGCGTCAGCAGGAACAGCCCCACCAGCTGCGTCGTGAACGCCTTCGTCGACGCGACGCCGATCTCCGCGCCGGCCCGCGTGATGTAGGCCAGCGAGCACTCCCGCACCATCGCGCTCGTCGACACATTGCACACCGTCAGCGTGTGCTTCATGCCCAGCGAGCGCGCATGCTTCAGCGCCGCCAGCGTGTCCGCCGTCTCGCCGCTCTGGCTGATCGTCACCACCAGCGTGCGCGGATTCGGCACGCTGTCGCGATAGCGGTACTCGCTCGCGATCTCCACGCTGGTGGGGATCTTGGCGATGCTCTCCAGCCAGTACTTCGCCGTCGAACCCGCGTAGTAGCTGGTCCCGCACGCGAGGATCAGCACCGAGTCGATCTCCTTGAACACGCGGTACGCGCCGTCGCCGAACAGCTCCGGGCTGATGCCCGTCACCGCGTCCAGCGTGTTGGCGATCGCCACCGGCTGCTCGAAGATCTCCTTCTGCATGTAATGGCGGTACGGGCCCAGCTCCGCCGCGCCGCTGTGCGCGTGCACGGTCTTCACTTCGCGCTCGACATTCTGGAAGCGACCGGTCGCCGCATCGCGGCGGCTGATCCAGTAGCGGCCCAGCTGCAGGTCGACCACGTCGCCCTCTTCCAGATAGACGATCTGGTCCGTCACGCCCGCCAGCGCCATCGCGTCCGAGGCCAGGAAATGCGCGCCGGCGACCTCGTCGCGGCCCACGCCCAGCACCAGCGGCGAGCCCTCGCGGGCGCCGATCACGCGGTGGGGTTCGTCGCGATGGAACACCGCGATCGCGTAGGCGCCACGCAGCTGCGGGATCGCGGTCTGCACCGCTTCCAGCAGGTCGCCGTGGTAGTGGAAGTCCACCAGGTGCGCGATGACCTCGGTGTCGGTCTGGCTGTGGAACACATAGCCGCGCGACTTCAGCTCGGCCCGCAGTTCGTCGTGGTTCTCGATGATGCCGTTGTGGACCAGCGCGACACGGCCGGGCTGCAGATGCGCGTCGGCACCGGGACCGTGCGAGAAGTGCGGATGCGCGTTGTGCACCGCCGGCGCGCCGTGCGTCGCCCAGCGCGTGTGCGCGATGCCGGTGCCCGCCGCCACGCCGTCCTGCGCGGCAAGCTCCTGCAGCTCCGACACCCGCGAGGTGCTGCGCGCCCGGCGCAGCTGGCCGTCCTGGTGGACCGCCACGCCGCAGGAGTCATACCCGCGGTACTCGAGCCGCTTCAGGCCCTCGATCAGGATGGGAACGATGTCCTTCTGGCTCACAGCGCCGACGATGCCGCACATGGTTTGCTCTCCCCGGTGGTCCGGTTGAAATTTGCGAATGGCGGAATGCTAGGCATCTCGCCGAGGCGAATGCTTTCGATATTGAGTCAATGATGAAAGAATCCACCATCGGATTCACGATGTGATGGATCCTTTCATGATTGATCTATTTATGGCACCTTCCATCGATCTCGACCCCATCGACTTGCGGGTGCTGGACCTGCTTCAGCAGGACGCGTCGCTGTCCAACCAGGCGCTGGCCGATCGCGCGCATGTGTCGCCAGCGACTTGCCTGCGCCGCGTGCGGCGACTGGTCGAGGCCGGGGTGATCGAGAAGCGGGTGGCCATCCTGTCGCCGGAGAAGCTCGGCGCGGGACTGTCCGCGCTGGTCGAGATCACGCTGGACCGCCAGGGCGCCGAGCACCTGGACGCCTTCGAGCTCATCGCCGTCGCGGCGCCCGAGGTCCAGCAGTGCTGGCGCGTCGCGCCAGGGCCGGACTTCGTGCTGGTGCTGCAGGTGCCGGACATGCCGGCCTATCACGCGCTGGTGCAGCGGCTCTTCACGCAGCAGGCCAACGTCCGCAACGTGAAGGCCTTCTTCAGCGTGAAACGGGCCAAGTTTGAGCCGCGGCTGAGCCTGCCGGCGGCGAGGGGGTGAGGCGCGCGGAAGACCCTCACCCCTGCCCTCTCCCGCAAGCGGGAGAGGGAGTAAGACGGGCTCAGCGTTCTCCGTTTGCGGGAGCGGGAGCGGGAGCGGGAGCGGGAGGAGGCAAGACGGGCGGGCTCAGCGCTTGAGGATCAGCAGGCCCTTGAGGTACTCGCCCTCGGGGAAGTAGAGCGTCTGCGGATGGTCGGGCGTCGCGCCGACGCGATCCAGGATCAGGCCGTCGACGCCCGCGTCCATCCCGGCGCCGGCCACGATCTTGTGGAACAGCTCCGGACCGATCCCGCCCGAGCACGAGAAGGTGAACAGCAGACCGCCCGGCTTGAGCAGCATCAGCCCCAGCCGGTTGATGTCCTTGTAGGCGCGGGAGGCCCGGTCCGCATGCGCCGCGGTCGGGGCGAACTTGGGGGGGTCCAGCACGATCGCGTCGAAGCGGCGCCCCTGTTTGAGCATGTCACGCAGCGTGTGGTTGACGTCCGCGTCCAGCGCCGTGTGATGCGCCGCGTCGTAGCCATTGAGCGCCACATGCGCCGTCGCGCGTGCCAGCGCGGGGCCCGACGAGTCCACGCTGATGACTTCGGTCGCGCCGCCGGCCAGCGCCGCGACGGAAAAGCCACCCGTGTAGCTGAAGCAGTTCAGCACGGACTGGCAGCCGTAATGGCGCACGACCTCGGCGAACTTCTTGCGGTTGTCGCTCTGGTCCAGGTAGTAGCCGGTCTTGTGGCCTTCGGCCACGTCGACGCTGAGCTTCCAGCCGTTCTCGGCGATGACGACCTCGGTGCCGCCCTCGCCGCGCAACCAGCCGGTCACCGGCGCCAGGCCCTCGAGTGGCCGCACATTGGCGTCGGAGCGCTCGTACAGGCGCGTCAGGCCGGTGGCGGCGAGCAGCAGGTCCGCGATGGTCTGCTTCCAGCGCTCCGCGCCGGCCGACAGGAACTGCGCGCTGAGCAGGTCGTCGTAGCGGTCGACGATCAGCCCCGGCAGGCCGTCGGCCTCGCCGTGGATCAGGCGGATCGCGTTGGACGTGATCGGCATGCGGGCGCGCAGCGCGACGGCCGCGTCGATGCGGCGCTTGAAGAAGGCCTCGTCGATGCGTTCCTTCTCGTCGAAGGTCCAGGCCCGCGCGCGGATCTTGGACTCGGGACTGAACGAGGCCCAGCAGAGGAACTCGCCGGTGGAGGACTCGACGCGCACGGTCTCGCCCGGATCGGCCTTGCCCTTCTGGATCGAGCCCTCGAACACCCAGGGGTGCCGGCGCAGCAGCGAGCGGTCCTTGCCCTCGCGGAGACGGATTGATTTCATGGGGGCGGATTGTCCTTGAGCGCGAGGATCAGTCGTCGCCCAGGCCCAGCACCTGGTGCGGAATCGGCGGCCAGGTGCCGCTCTTTCGACGTTCCTCGAACCAGCGGTGCATGGCGGAGTCCTGCACCGCGTACTCGCCGCGGGCGGACTTCCACACCAGCGCCGGCGTCCGCTGCCGGAGCGATTCGAGCGCCCGCTGGGCCATGCTGAGGGAGACCGGCTGCGCGAGCAGCTCGCCGTAGAAGCGCAAGGCCTCGGCATCGAAGGGGCGGAAGCGGCTGCCCTGCTCCAGCATCCGCCAGAGCACCACCTGCTCGATCGGCTTGAGCCCGAGGAAGTCCGACTCCATCTGGTCGGCGTCCTTGCGCAGGCGCTCGGCGGAGGCGCCGAGCAAGGCGTGCTCGAAGCTCTCCTTCGCGCCGAAGAACGGGCTCAACACCTCGCCCAGCACCGTCATGAAGAGCTGCGGCCGATGCCCGATGGCCTCGAACGCATGCTGCAAGGTCGCTTGATCGACGGGCGCCAGCGACGGGCGCTGCGCCTCGATCACCGAGGCCACGTACGCGATGAAGTCGGCCCCCAACGGCGGCATGCGCTGGACCTGCGAGCCGAAGAACGGCGCGGCGCTGGAGTTGACCAGCCGCATCAGCTTGTCCCGATCCGACCCGGACATCACCAGCATCAGATTGACCGCGTCGCGGCTGTTCAGCTGGTCCCGCGCCGATTTCAGCGAGGTCATCGCCGCCTCGCCTCGTTCGCTGGTGAGCGCATGCTGGGCTTCATCGACGATCAAGGCGATCGGCTTGCCCGCGGTCTCATGCAGCGCGCGCAAGGCGTCGACCAGGGTCAGCCCGTCCAGGCGGCCGATCTTGCTGGTGTCGACCTGCAACCATCCCGCCAGGCTCAGCTTGTCCAGGCCCGCCCTCTTCGCGGTGCGGGCGACGACGCCGAGCTGCGGCTGCAGCGCGCGCCCGATCGCGTCCGCGATCACCGTGGCCGGGTCCCGGCCCGTGTCGCCCCACAGGTCCGTGTAGACCACCACCACCCCTTCCGCCTCGAGCGCGGGCTTGAGGTCGCTCTGCAGGAAGGTCGACTTGCCGGTGCGGCGAGGCCCCGACAGGAACAGCCCGTTGTGGGCGTCGCCGAACAAGGTCCTGCCCATCAGCGCCGGGACCATCTGCTGGGCCAGGTCGGTTCGAGGGAAGGAGATCATCGTTTTATCGGCCAATTATCGCGAAAGCGATAATTTATCGACCAGGCCGATAAAACTCAATAATCGCGCCCATCCGAGACCGTCCGAGACCGTCCGAGACCGTCTGAAGACGGCCGTGGCGGCGCGCCGCGGCCGCTCAGCGCTTCGCCGCCGGCCCCAGCGTCCCGAAGGCCCAGCCGATGTTCAGGCTGACCAGCGGCGTCGAGTGCTTGTCGCCGCCCAGCGCCTTCCACTGGCCGACGCCGAGCTTGACCCGCAGCCGGTCGGCCTTGCCGGTCCCTTCCCACTGCGCCCAGAGCTCGCCCTGCGTGACCGCGCCGCCGCCCACGGACACACCGCCGCCGCCGGCCGCGCCGACCAGCGCCTCCGCGCCCACGCGCACGCCGTTCCACTTCGGCGAGTGCGCGCCCAGACCGAACATGCCGTACGAGAACGCGCCCGCCTTGCCCAGCGCCGCGCTGCCCGCCTGCGCCGTGCCGTACCAGGGGCCGCCGAAGTCGCGCGTCATGCCCAGTCCCAGACCCGTCACGCTCGCGCGCGAGCCGTCCTTGAAGACGAATTCCTTGAAACGCGGCATCGCGATGTACCAGCTCTGCGCGCGGATCGTGCCGGCCTCCAGCGGCGGGCTGCTCAGCATGCGCGAGGCTTTCTCCAGCGGCAGCGCCAGCGAGCCCCGCACCTGGAAGGAGTCGTAATGCCCCCAGGGCGCCTTCATGTAGCCCGCGTCCAGCCGCAGCGTCGGACCCCAGGGCGTGATCCAGCGCATCGTCGGGCCGACCCGCACCAGCCAGCCGCCGCCCGTGTCCATGTCGCCGCCACCGCCCAGGCCCACCGACACCTGGCCGCCGACGCGCAGGCGCTCGCTGCCGATGCCCCAGTCCTGGCCCGCGTTGGCCAGGATCTCCATGTAGCCGTCATGACCGCCCGAGGCCGCGCCCGAGGCCTCCAGCCCCCACCACGACGCGCCGTTGCCGAAGTACTGCCGCAGGTCCGCGCCGGCCTTGCCCTTGCGCCCCGTCAGCGGCACGCCGCCGCGGGTGCGGCTGCCCGTGCGCGGCTTCTCCGCGCCCACGCTCAGCGCGATCTCGTCGAAGCCCATGCCCGTGCGGTCGCCCGTGCGGCCGTCCATGCCGGAGGTGCTCGGATCGAAGCTCAGGAAGCGGTCCATGCGCCCCAGCGTCAGCATGACGCTGGTGTCCTTGATGTTGCCGCTGCCGTTCGGGAAGGCCGTGTGCGCGACGCCCGCGCCCAGGTACCAGTTGCCGAACTCGCGCCGCACCGACAGCTCCGGCCGGATCATCAGACCGCCGCCGGGGCGGATCTTGTCCGAGCTCACGCCGCCGCCGGCGCCCGCGTACACGCTGGCGGCCACATGCCACTCCGGCGCGATGCGGATGCGGCGCTGCAGGTTGAAGCCGACGGTGAACAGGCCGCCGAACTCGCCCTTGGCGGCACCGTACGCGGCCGGCCCCAGGCCCCAGTCCTCGTTGATCGCGACCATGTAGTTCAGACCCAGCAGCGCCGTCTTCTCCCCCGTGGGCATCTTCAGCGGCGTCCAGTTCATCTCGAAGGCTGCCGGGCGGCTGTCCGTCGCGGTGATGACGCGGCGATCGTCCGAACGCACCGTCACCAGCGCCGGCCGGGATGGGTCCTCGAGGGTCGAGGTCGCCGTGGCGGCGGACGGGCCCGACGACTGCGCCTGGGCCACGCCCGCGGCCAGCAGCGCCGAGCACAGCAGCAGCGGGCGAGACGGGAAGGTCATCGAGGCCCGCTGCGCGGCGACGGGCGCCGGGCGGAACTGGGCGCCGCGGATGCGCTGGCCTGCGTGGGCGGACGTCGAGCGGGCGCGAGCCGGAACGGGCGGGAGGGGGGAGGAGGAACGGGCCATCGGAGACAAGTCGGTTATTTCTTCTTGGCGCGCGGATGCGCCGCGTCATAGACCTTGGCGAGGTGCTGGAAGTCCAGCCGCGTGTAGATCTGCGTCGTGCTGATGTTGGCGTGGCCCAGCAGTTCCTGGACCCCGCGCAGGTCGCCGCTGCTCTGCAGCAGGTGCGAGGCGAAGGAGTGGCGCAGCATGTGCGGATGCACGTGCGTCGGCATGCCGGCCGCGAGCGCGCGCTGCTTGAGCCGCTTGCGCGCCTGGTCGGCCGTCAGCCGCGCGCCGCGCGGGCCGACCAGCAGGGCGGGCTCGCCCTCGGCCGCCCAGAGCGGACGCTGCGCCAGCCACTGCCGGATCGCCGCCAGCGCGGGCGCGCCCAGCGGCACGGCGCGCCGCTTCGAGCCCTTGCCCAGCACCTGCGCCTCGGCCGCGTCGGGCACGATCCAGCCGGCCGACTGCGGGTGATGCCGCAGGTCCAGCCCGACCAGCTCCGACACCCGCAGCCCGCTGCCGTAGAGCAGCTCCACGATGCAGGCGGCCAGCGCCTCGGCGACCGGATCCTGGTCCTGGTGGTGATCGGCCAGGCGCACGGCGTCGTCGACGCCCAGCGCCTTTGGAAGCGGCTTGCCCTGCTTGGGCGCGCGCAGGTCGGTGATGGGGTTGGCGTCGACCTTGCCGTCCTGGCCCAGCCAGCGGTACCAGCCCCGCCAAGCCGACAGGATCAGCGCCAGGCTGCGCGGCCCGAGCCGCTCGCCGTGCAGCTTCGCCAGGAAGCGCCGCGCCTGATGCGTGCTCAGCCGCATCAGGTCCAGGTCCTCGGCCGCGGCGAACGCGGTCAGGCGCCGCAGCGCATCCGTGTAGAGGATCAGCGTGCGCTCCGCCAGCCGGCGTTGCACGCGCAGGAAGTCCAGGTAGCGCTGCTGCTCGTCAGTCAGCGAGACCGGCGGCATGCGGATCGGCGTCCAGCAGGCGCGACAGCGCGGCGCTCGCGATCTCGCCGACACGGGCCAGGAACTCCGTCCCCATCTCGGCGGTGTAGCGCGTCGGGTCCGGCGAGCCCAGCACCAGCAGCCCGAAGGCCTGGCTGGGGGCGCCCGCCGTCAGCGGCACCAGCGCCAGCGAGGCCACGTCGTCCTCCAGCCAGCGCGCCGCCTCGAAGCCCGAATTGATGCCGCAATATGGTTGGTTCAGGCTGCCCACGAAGGTCTTCACGTCGGTGCTGACCTCGGACGCGAACGAGGCCAGCGCATGGCCCGGGTCCACGTTCCACAGGCGCAGGCCGGCCTGCGGGATCAGGAACTGGTGGCGCAGCTCGCGCAGCAGGACTTCCGGGAGCTGGCTGTCGTCGCGCGTCAGCATCAGCGCCAGCGTCCAGCGGTGCAGCCGGTCGGAGATCGCGACGTTCTCCTGACCGTTGCGGATCATCTCGACGATCTTGTGCTCCAGGCCGCGGATCTTGTCGCGCAGCAGCTCCGCTTGGCGCTCCTGCAGCGAGACCGCGCGCTGGCCGTGCGGATGGGAGATCCGCACGTTGGCCAGCAGCTCGGCGTGACGTTCGAAGAACGCCGGGTCATTCGCCAGGTAGTCGGCGATGTCTTGTTCGGTGATGCCTTCGATGCCGCTCACAGTTCGATCTCTCCTTCAAATACGGTCTGGGCCGGACCGGTCATGTAGACGTGGGCGCCCAGGCCCTCGCCGCCCGGGACCATGCCCGTCCATTCGATGCGCAGGTCGCCGCCGCGGGCGTGCACCTCCACCACCGGATCCAGCCAGCCCAGCCGGATCCCCGCGACCACCGCCGCGCAGGCGCCGGTGCCGCAGGCCAGGGTCTCGCCGCTGCCGCGCTCGAAGACGCGCAGCTTCACTTCCGAGCGGCTCAGCACCTGCAGGAAGCCGGCGTTGACCTTGCGCGGGAAGCGCTCATGGGCCTCGACCAGCGGGCCCACGATGCCCACCGGGGCGTGGTCCACGTCCTGGACGCGCTGCACCGCATGCGGGTTGCCCATCGAGAGCACCGCCACGTCCGCGGTGATGCCGTCGCCCAGTTCCAGCGGCCAGAGCTCGAAGCCGTTCTCGAGCCTCGGGGTGGCGCCGGCGGCGTCGAAGGGGATGTCCTCCAACGCGAAGACCGGCGCGCCCATGTCGACGGTCACGCGGCCGTCGTCCTGCAGGCGCAGCTCCAGCAGCGCGTTGACGGTCTGGACGCGGATGGTGCGCTTGTCCGTCAGGCCCTTGTCGACGACGTAGCGCACGAAGCAGCGCGAGCCGTTGCCGCACTGCTCCACCTCGCTGCCGTCGGCATTGAAGATGCGATAGCCGAAGTCCACGCCGGGCGCGGGCGAGCCCTCGATCACCAGCACCTGGTCGCAGCCCACGCCGAAGCGGCGGTCGGCGACGCGGCGGAGCTGGTCCGGCGTCAGCGACATCGGATGCCGCGTCGCGTCCAGCACGACGAAGTCGTTGCCGGCGCCATGCATCTTGGTGAAGCGCAGTTTCATGGGGTCGGATTATCGGGAATACAGGGAGGGCTCGCCCTCCGGTCGGGTCTTGAATCGCTTGTGGACCCAGAAGTACTGGGCCGGATTCTCACGGATGCGGGCCTCCAGCCAGTGATGGAAATGCAGCGCGTCGGCTTCAAGGTCGCCGCTGGGGTAGTTCTCCAGCGGTTCGTGCGCGTAGACCACGATGCCTTCGCCCTTGGGCAGCATCGTGACGATCACCGGCTGCACGACCATCTTCATGGTCTGCGCGATCTTGGCCGGGGCCAGCAGCGTGTTGGCCGGCACGCCGAAGAAGGGGATGAAGGCCGAGTCCTTGGGACCGAAATCCATGTCCGGCAGGTTCAGGAAGGAGTACCCGTCCCGGATGCAGCGCAGCACGCTGCGCACGCCGTCGTGGCGGTCGACCAGCTTGGTCGTGCCGAAGCGCGAGCGCGCCTTGCGCAGCGCCTCGTCGAAGAGCTTGTTGCTCTGACGCTGATAGATGCTGGCGCCGGGACGGGCCTGGTTGAGCATCAGCGCCGGGCCGATCCAGTCCAGGCCCACGAAGTGCGGCATCAGCCACATCACCGGGCGGTCCACCTGCTCGGAGAGCTTGATGTTGCCCTCGATGCGCATCAGGCGCAGCAGCCGCTTGTCCGAGGCGTACCAGAGCAGCCCGCGCTCCAGCAGCGAGCGGCCCAGCCAGCCGAAGTGCTCCCGCACCAGGGCGTCGCGCTCGGCCAGCGGCTTGTCGGGGAAGCAGAGCTCCACGTTGCGCAACGCCACGCGCCGGCGCGAACCCGCCAGGCGGTGCAGCAGGCCGCCCAGCCCCCAGCCCAGGGCGGCCAGCCAGCGCAGCGGCAACCAGTGCAGAAGCCACAGCAAGCCGATCAATGCATATGTCGCGAGTGTTCCCATCAACCGTCCGCCGCCCTTCCCAGGCTGTCTGTTCCTATAATGCGCCCCTGTCGCCGAGTTAATTTGGACAACTTGCGGGGCGACTCATAAATCCCGCTAAAGCGTTCGCCGCCTGACTCCCAGACACGGCAACGCCCGTAGAACCACAGGAGTTTAAATTGGCGAGCGATTTCCTCTTCACCTCGGAATCCGTCTCCGAAGGTCATCCGGACAAGGTGGCCGACCAGATTTCCGACGCCATCCTCGACGCGATCCTGGCACAGGACCCGCGCTCGCGCGTGGCCGCCGAGACGCTGTGCAACACCGGACTGGTGGTGCTGGCCGGCGAGATCACCACGAACGCCCACGTCGACTACATCCAGGTCGCCCGCGACACGATCAAGCGCATCGGCTACGACAACACCGAGTACGGCATCGACTACAAGGGTTGCGCGGTGCTGGTCGCCTACGACAAGCAGAGCAACGACATCGCGCAAGGGGTGGATCAGGCGTCCGACGACCACCTGAACACCGGCGCCGGTGACCAGGGCCTGATGTTCGGCTACGCCTGTGACGAGACGCCGGAGCTGATGCCGGCCCCGATCTACTACGCCCACCGCCTCGTCGAGCGCCAGGCCCAGCTGCGCAAGGACGGCCGCCTCCCCTTCCTCCGCCCCGACGCGAAGAGCCAGGTCACGATGCGCTACGTCGACGGCAAGCCGCACAGCATCGACACCGTCGTGCTGTCGACGCAGCACTCGCCCGAGATGTCGCTGGGCGACAAGATGAAGCCCGAGTTCTACGAGGCCGTCATCGAGGAGATCATCAAGCCGGTGCTCCCCAAGGAGTGGCTGCAGGACACGAAGTACCTGGTCAACCCGACCGGCCGCTTCGTCATCGGCGGCCCGCAGGGCGACTGCGGCCTGACCGGCCGCAAGATCATCGTCGACACCTATGGCGGCGCCTGCCCGCACGGCGGCGGCGCGTTCTCCGGCAAGGATCCGACCAAGGTCGACCGCTCGGCCGCCTACGCCGCGCGCTACGTGGCCAAGAACATCGTGGCCGCCGGCCTGGCCAAGCAGTGCCAGATCCAGGTCGCCTACGCCATCGGCGTCGCGCGTCCGATGAACATCACGGTCTACACCGAAGGCACGGGCGTGATCGCCGACGAGAAGATCGAAGCGCTGGTCCGCGAGCATTTCGACCTGCGTCCCAAGGGCATCATCCAGATGCTGGACCTGCTGCGTCCGATCTACGGCAAGACCGCGGCCTACGGCCACTTCGGCCGCGAGGAGCCAGAGTTCAGCTGGGAGCGCACCGACAAGGCCGCCGCGCTGCGCGCCTCGGCCGGCCTGTGAGCCGTCGTTGACGGTTCGGCATTGACCGGACGCCCAGAGGGTGGCTGACGAGGAAACCCTTTCGCGCCCCCGGTCATTTGCCGCACACCGGCCAACTTGATCCCGCAAATCAGGGTCGCCTCGGGCGACCCTGTTTGCTTTCCGACAGCTTCGCGCGGGCAGAATGGCCCGATGCAATCCCCGCCCTCCACGCCGACCCCGCTCACCATCCTGATCGTCGACGACCAGAACGCCACGCGCGTCGCGCTGACGGCGGAACTGGATCGCAGCGGTCATCGCGTGCTGGAGGCCGACAGCGCCGAATGGGCGCTGGAGCTGTTCCGCCGCTACCGGCCGGACCTGGTGCTGCTGGACGTGGAGATGCCCGGCCACGACGGCTACTGGACCGCCCGCGAGATGCGCGCGGCCGAGCCGGGCGGCTGGACGCCAATCATCTTCCTCTCCCAGTTCAAGCAGGACGAGGACGTCTGGAAGGGCATCGAGGCCGGCGGCGACGACTACCTGATCAAGCCCGTGTCCGCCATGATCCTGCACGCCAAGCTGCGCGCGATGCAGCGCCTGGCGCAGATGCGGACGCGGCTGGTGCAGATGTCCGAGGAGCTGCGCGCCGCCAACGCCCAGCTGGAGGAGCTCTCCAGCGTGGACGCCCTGACCGGCCTGATGAACCGCCGCGCCCTGGACGCGCGGCTGCAGCAGGAGCTGGAGCAGGCGCGCCGCGACGGCAAGCCGCTGACGCTGATGTTGTGCGACGTCGACCACTTCAAGCGCTACAACGACGCGGCCGGCCACGTGGCCGGCGACGCCTGTCTGCGGCGCGTCGGCCAGTTGCTCAAGGAGACCTGCCGGCGGCCGAGCGATTGCGCGGGCCGCTACGGCGGCGAGGAGTTCGCGCTGATCCTGCCCAACACGCCGCGCTCCGGCGCGATGACCTATGCACGGGCGCTGATGCGCACCATGGAGCTGGCGGCCATCCCGCATCCGGACTCGCCCACGGACAGCATGATCACGCTGTCGGGCGGCATCACGACCTGCCTGCCCGACGAGAGCACCAGCGCCGAGGGCCTGATCATCCGGGCCGACGACGCGCTCTACAACGCCAAGTCCACCGGCCGCAACCGCTTCTTCAGCTACGAGATGCAGATGGACACCGCCGAGCAGCGGCGGCGCGCCTCGGCGGCCCCGGGCGCCGCGCCGTCCGAGCCGGGCCCGGGCAACGCTTGACCGGGTGCAAGTCGCCGGGTCCGGGGACGCCCCCACCCTCCCCGACTTGAGGCATACCCGGAGCCCCGCCGACGGGGGCCGGCTCGCATAATCGGCTCCGGCACGCCTTGCTGCCGCTGATCGATGAAGCCTGGCCATGGACCTGTCCGCCTCGCTGCCGCCTCTTCGCATCCTGGTCGTGGACGACCAGCCGAGCACGCGCCAATTCCTGTGCAGCCAGCTCCAGGCCATCGGTCACCGCACGCTGGAGGCCGACTGCGGCGACAGCGCGCTGGCCCAGTTCGACGGCCAGCACCCGGACCTGGTGCTGCTGGACGTGGAGATGCCCGATCACGACGGCTACTGGGTCGCCAGCCAGATGCGGGCGCACGAGAACGGCGGCTGGACGCCGATCATCTTTCTGTCCAGCCGCGACCGCGATCAGGACCTGTGGCAGGGCATCGAGTCCGGTGGCGACGACTACCTGGTCAAGCCGGTCTCCAACACGGTGCTGCAGGCCAAGCTGCGCGCCATGCAACGGCTGCGACGCATGCAGGCGCGATTGCAGGAAGTCTCGGACGAGCTGCGGCACAGCAACGAGCGGCTGGAGAAGCTGTCCGGCGAGGACCCGCTCACGCGGCTGATGAACCGGCGCGCCTTCGACGCGCGGCTGGAACAGGAGATCGCCTGCGCGCGCCGGGACCAGCAGCCGCTGACGCTGGTGCTGTGCGACATCGACCACTTCAAGCGCTACAACGACAGCTTCGGCCATCTGGCGGGCGACGCCTGCCTGCAGCGGGTGGCGCAGCTGCTCAAGGAGACCTGCCGGCGCCCGCGCGATTGCGCCGCGCGCTACGGCGGCGAGGAGTTCGCGCTGATCCTGCCGGGCACGCCGCGCTCGGGCGCCATGACCTTCGCGCGCGCGGTGATGCGGACCCTGCGCAACTGCAACATGCTGCACCCGGACTCGGTCGAGTCCTACGTCACGCTGTCCGGCGGCATCACCACCTGCGTGCCGGGCGAGGACACCTCGGTGGAGGGCCTGCTCAGGCGTTCCGACGACGCGCTGTACACCGCGAAGTCACGCGGCCGCAACCGCTTCTTCAGCTTCGAGATGCAGATGGACACCGTCGAGCAGGCGCCCAGCGGCTTCGCGCCGCTGTGAGCGCGATCGCCGGCGCCGTCCGCGTCCGCGTTCACGGCTCGCGGCCTGGCGCCCTCGCGCCCGGCGCGGCGACGCCCTGCTGCCAGAACCCGTCGGCGGACGCGGTTAGCGTTCAGCCTTTCCTTCCCCGCCTCGTCGCATGCCCGTGATCGACCAGGACGCCCTGCGGCGTCACGCCATCTCCCGCACCTTCTTCAAGCCGACGACGCTGCTGAAGGCGATCCAGCGGCTGGGCTTCGTGCAGGCGGACCCGATCCGCGCGCCCGCGCGGGCGCAGGACCTGATCCTCATGCACCGGGTGAAGGACTATCGCGCCGGCCAGCTGGAATCGCGCTACGCGCGACTGGCGGTCGAGGAGGATTGCCTCGTCAACTATGGGTTCCTGCCGCGCGAGGTGCTCGCGCTGCTCCATCCCCGCGAGGCCCGTCGCGTCTGGGACGCGGACATGAACGCCCGCGCGGCCGAGGTCCTCGCGTTCATCCGGGCGCGCGGCCGCACCCATCCGCAGGACGTGCTGAAGGCTTTCAGCCACGGTCGGGTCGAGGGCTACTGGGGCGGCGAGCTGAACGCGAGCACGCACCTGCTGGACGGCATGCACTATCGCGGCCTGCTGCGCGTGGCGCGGCGCGCCTCGGGCACCCGCGTCTATGAGGCCGTCGAGCACCTGATCCAGGACGACAGTCCCGAGGCACGCCATGCGCGCGCCGCCGCGCTGCTGGACATGATCGTGGCGCTCTATGCGCCGCTGCCGGCCCCGAGCCTGGGCTATCTCACCAGCCTGCTGGGCTACGGGGCGCCGCATCTGAAGACGGAGGCGCGAGCCGTGCTCAAGGAGGCGAAGTCGCGCTGGGCGCATGCCAAGGTCGATGGAGAAGTCTGGTACTGGCCGGCGGACGAGAACCCGGCCTCGCGCGCCCACAAGGTCGAGCCGGATCGGGTGCGCTTCCTCGCCCCCTTCGATCCGCTGGTCTGGGACCGGCGCCGCTTCGAGCGGCTCTGGGGCTGGGCCTATCGCTTCGAGGCCTACACGCCGCCGGCGAAGCGGACCATGGGCCACTACGCCCTGCCCTTGCTCTGGGGCGAGCAGGTCATCGGCTGGGCCAACCTGAAGGTCGAGCACGGGACGCTGGTGCCCGATCTCGGCTTCATCGGGAAGCGGCCGCGCGACGCGGCCTTCCGCACGGCCCTGGACGAGGCCTGCTTCGACATGGCGGCCTTCCTCGGGCTGGAGGGCTGACGCCGCCGGCGCGCGGCCACGGGCTCGCGCCCGGCGGCGTTGCACCATTCGACCGTCCAGTCGCTCAGCCGACGCGCCGTTCAGGCGTTCAGGCGTTCAGGCGTTCAGGCGCTCAGGCGTTCACCAACGCCATCGAGACCTCGGGGTACCGTTGGCCGGCGACGGGATGGTGGTCGACGACCGCCTGCAGTTCCTCCCGGAGCACGTCGCTGAGGCGCACTCTGGCGGCCATCGCGTTCTCCTCGAGGCGCGCGATCGAGCGGGTGCCCGGGATGGGCATCACGTCCGGACCGCGGTCCAGCAGCCAGGCGAGCGCGAGTTGCGCTGGCGTGAGGCCATGATCCCGCGCCAGATCCACGATGGCATCGGCCAGCGCGAGGTTCTGGGCCAGGTGGCCGTCCTGGAAGCGCGGATTGACGCGGCGCCAGTCGTTGGCGGCCAACTGATCGGCGCTGCGGATGGCGCCGGTCAGGAAGCCGCGGCCCAGCGGGCTGTAGGGCACGAGCGCGATGCCCAGCTCGCGGCAGGTCGGCAGCACCTCGGCCTCCACGTCGCGCGTCCAGAGCGAGTACTCGGACTGCACGGCCGCGATCGGATGCACCTTGTGGGCGCGCCGGATCGTCTCGGCCGAGGCCTCGGACAGACCGATGTGCCGGACCTTCCCGGCGCGGACCAGCTCCGCCATGGCACCGACCGTCTCCTCGATCGGCACGGCCTTGTCGACCCGATGCAGGTAGTAGAGGTCGATGTGGTTCACTCCGAGGCGGCGCAGGCTGGCGTCGCAGGAGGCGTGGACGTGGGCGGGCGTGCCGTTGACGCCGGCCGACAGGCCGTCGGCGTTGCGGACGATGCCGAACTTGGTCGCCAGCACCACCTCGCGGCGGCGGTTGGCGAGCAGGCCCGACAGCAGCCGCTCGTTGGCGCCGTTCCCATAGATGTCGGAGGTGTCGAGGAAGTTCATCCCCAGGTCCAGCGCCCGATGGAGCACCGCCATGGACGTGGCCTCGTCGGCCGGGCCGTAGAAGTCGGACATCCCCATGCAGCCGAGTCCGAGCGCCGAGACCTCGGGCCCGTGGGCACCGAGGCGACGGCGCGGGAGCTGGGGCAGGTTGTTGAGGGGTTCCTTGGACATGATGGTCATGATGGGCACTCCTTCTGATGTGATGCGATCGCGGGCGCCGACCGGGGCCGACCGTCGGCGAGGGTGGGCGCCGCGATGTCCGTCACTGTAGAAATTCACCCCCCACCGGAACCAGCGCAAAGCTCGCCCGTCCTTGCCCAATCCTCCGGAAGCCCGTTTCCAGGCCCCTCGCGCGCTGGCGGCGGGCGCGAGGCACTTGCACAATCGACCGCATGGTTGCCCCCACCCCCATTCCCTTGGCAGAAGGATTCCCCGACGCGCTGCAGGCCCTGCGGGCGCAGATGGTGGACCTGACCTTGCGGCACACCGACGGCGACGGCTCGCGCCCGACGGCCATCCCCTGTCTGCAGCTGATCAAGGCCAGTTGCACCGCCCCGCGCACCGCGCCGGCGCTGTACGAGCCGGGCCTGGTGATCGTGCTGCAGGGGCGCAAGAAGGTGGAGCTCGGCCACGAGACCCTGTATTACGACCCGCTGCATTTCCTGCTCGTCTCGATGACGATGCTGCCCAAGGGCCAGGTGATCGACGCGACGCCGGAGAAGCCCTATCTGTGCGTGCGGGTGAGCTGCGACACGCCGACCCTGGCCGAACTGATGCTCGAGGTGGGTCCCGCCGGCAGCGACGCGCCGCCTCAGGCGCAGTCGGGCTTGAACGTGGCCCCGGTCTCCGAGTCGCTGCTCAGCGCGGCGCTGCGGCTGATGCAGCTGCTGGACAGCCCGCAGGACCAGCGCGTGCTGGGACCGCTGCTGCAGCGGGAGATCTTCTATCGCGTGCTGACCGGTCCGCTGGGACCGCGGCTGCGGGCGCTGGCCCAGCAGGACAGCGCGACGCGCCGGCTGTCCCGCGCGATCGACGAGCTGAACCGCCGCTTCCACGAGGCCATCAGCATCGACGAGCTGGCCGAGGTCGCGCACATGAGCGCGTCCACGCTGCACCAGCGCTTCAAGCAGCTGACCAGCATGTCGCCGATGCAGTACCAGAAACAGCTGCGGCTGCAGCACGCGCGCCGGCTCATGCTGGGCGGCGGGCTGGACGCCGCCGCGGCCGCGCACCAGGTCGGCTACGAGAGCGCCTCCCAGTTCAGCCGCGAGTACCGCCGCCTCTTCGGCACGCCGCCGCGGGCGGACATCGAGCAGATCCTGCGCGCGAGCTGAGGATGGTCGAGCAAGCCGCCGCACGCCCCGAGGCGCCGATCGTCGCCACCCCGACGCCCCCGGCCTCCGCGACGACCGACGCCTCGGTCGCCGCCCTGATCCCCCTGCTGATGCGCCACGCGCCGCGCGAGGGCCTCTGGCCCACCGCGCTGCCGCGCGTGTGGGCGATCCGCCTGGACGGCCCCGGGGGCGAGCTCGCGCACGCGGTGCAGCCGGCGGCGCTGTGCGTGATCGCGCAGGGGGCGAAGGAGGTGCGGCTGGGCGAGGAACGCTACGTCTACGACGCGTCGCGCTTCATGGTGTTCACCACCGACCTGCCGGTGAGCGGCCGCGTGATCGAGGCCTCCCCGGCGCGGCCCTACCTCTGCCTGCGCCTGGACTTCGACGCCGAGGAAGTGGCCGAGCTGGTGGCGCGCAGCGGCCCGCCGCGGCCCGTGCCCGCGCCCGTGATCGCCCGTGAGGCCGACGGTGCCGACGACGCCGGCCGCGGCCTGTTCGTGAGCGCGCTCACCTCGGACATGCTCGACGCCGCGGCCCGTCTGCTGCGCTTGCTGGACCATCCCGAGGACCATGCGGCGCTGGCGCCGATGGCGATGCGGGAGCTGGTCTACCGCGTGCTGCGCAGCGGGCAGGGCGAGCGCCTCGCCCAGATCGCGCGCACCGACAGCCAGACCCAGCGCGTGCAGCGGGCGATCCGCTGGCTCAAGGCGCACTACGCGCAACCGCTGCGCATCGAGTCGCTGGCCCGGGAGGCGCACATGAGCGCGTCCTCGCTGCACCACCACTTCCGCGCGCTGACCTCGATGAGCCCGCTGCAGTACCAGAAGCAGCTGCGGCTGCAGGAGGCGCGCCGGCTGCTGATCGCGGAGGGCCTGGAGGTCGCGCTGGCCGGCCACGCCGTCGGCTACGAGAGCGCGTCGCAGTTCAGCCGCGAATACAGCCGGCTCTACGGCGCGCCGCCCTCGCGAGACGCGGCCAAGTGGCGCGACACACCGGCCGCCGTCAGTTGAAGCACCGGCTGACCAGCATGGGCGCGTCCTTGAGCCGGTCGTCGGTCGGATTCAGCGCCGCCACGCGGTTGTCGTAGACCCGCAGGCACTTGCTGCCCTGGCGGACCAGCTTCGAGCCGGACCCGCTGGTGGAGATGCTGGTCTCGACGGGCAGCGTGCCCGCCGCGTCGGCCATGGCGGACTCCAGCGTGCGTTTCTCGCTGTGGGAGCGCGGATCGTTGCGGACCTGATCGGCCATCCGCAGCCGCGCGTCGGACGAGGCCGGCATCTTCGGCAGCGCGAGGTTGAGCGTGGTGCGCCCGTTGCCCGGCGGCGGCGCCGACGCGCCGGACACCGGGGCGGCCACGGTCTGCACGCCCGTGGCGGGGACGGCCGCGGTGATGCTCACCTCGGGCGCGGCCACGAGGATGGGCGCGGGCAGCCGCGGGCGCTCCGGCCGCCTCGCGATCGGGGGCGGCTCCAGCGGCTCGTGCTCGCCCCGGGCGGCCCGGGGCGGCGACGTCACCAGCCGCACCGTCAGGGTCCGGTCCTCGGCCCGATGACCGGGCAGCGCCTTGCCGAAGCCCAGCCACCACACGCTCAACGCGACCGCCTGCACCAGCAGCGCCGCGCCCCACCCGATCCGCCGCCGGCCCTTCCCGGCCGGTTCCCAGCGCGCCACCGTCGTCATGCCGACGTGCCTTGTCGATCCATCGTGCCCTCCCCGGCCGACCTGTCGTTCGGGGGCGATGGTAGCGGTCGGACCTCGAGATCACCCAAAGTCCGGCATGGCACGGCTTTGGGTGACGAGCGCGGCACGGCGTCGCGACGGCGCGACGGGATGAAGAGATGACGGCGGCGATCCGCCGACCCGCGACGCTCAGGCCTGGACGCGCCAGCCCGGCTGTCGGCCTTCCGGGTCCAGGTGTCTTCGCACGGCGATCTGCGCCTGCGGGTCGAAGGCGTCGCTGACGTAGACGGTCAGCACGATGTCGGTCAGCGCCTCGCCCCGGTCGAACAGCACCACCGCAGCATTGCGCCGGGGGCCGTCGAGGATCACGCGGTCCACCCGCATGACGCGCAGCTTGGGCAAACGTTCGATGGTCAGTCGTACGTCCATGGGAACTCCCTGTGCATGTCCCGATCGCCGCGGCCCGTACTTCGTTCCGGTGGGCTTGTCGCGGCAAGGACAGGGAGTATGGACACAGTGTGTCGCCAGATGTCACGGAAGCCCCTGTTGTTGCGTTCGCCCCCTGGTGCGCCATTTGCCGGTGTGTGATACATTCCGACGCTTGATTCGCGCAAGACCATCCCTGCGGTCTTCATCTGCAGCCCCGCCGGTCCGACGTTGCAATTCTCCGGACCCTTCTCACGCGTGCGGCTCGCTACAGCATCAACCTCCGGTTCGTGCCTTGAGCGTTTCTCGCCGGCTGATATCCATCGGCGATCCGTCGGCGAAGCCAATTCCGGCTTCGTCCACCTTTCCCAAACCGCGCCAAGACGGTTACGCAATTCGCGACCGTCCACGCGCTGGGGCCCGAAACGGCCCGGCACGTGGACCTGTCAAGGCGCACACCTCATGAGAACCATGCCAACAAAAAGCATTGAGGTGGGGCGTTTCCTTGTCTCACCCATGACCAAACCCCATGCCGACGGCGGCTTCACCGCCTCGGTCTCGATTCGTTCGGGACGCGGCATGTCCAGCATCGATCGCGTCATGCGATTCGTGCCGAGTTTTCCGAATCGTGGCGCCGCGCTGCGCTACGCTGAGAACGAAGGCACCGCCTGGGCGCGTTCGCATTGAGCGGCCGCCCATCCGACCCCTCCATTCAAGAAAGGAACATCCCGTATGGCCAAGGAAGAACTGATTGAAATGCAGGGGGTGGTCAATGAAATCCTCCCCGACTCGCGCTTCCGCGTGACGCTGGAGAACGGCCACCAGGTCATCGCCTACACGGGCGGCAAGATGCGCAAGCATCACATCCGCATCCTGGCCGGCGATGCCGTGTCGCTGGAAATGTCGCCCTACGACCTGACCAAGGGCCGCATCACCTTCCGTCACCTGAACCGCACCGCGGGCGGCCCGCCGCCGTCGCGCCCCCCGGTTCGCCGCTGAGCCCGCGCGCGGGATCCGCTCGTCGCTGAGCGGCTCTCGCGGGCGCCGGAGATTCCGGCCTCATGACCGCCCCGACCGAGGCGACCTCGCAGGTCGCAGCGCTTGTCGCCACCGACGCCCCCGGCTCGACCTCGTCGAGCGGCGGCGCCGTGGACGATCCCATGCCGGTGCCGCCCCAGCAGCCCGACATCGACGCCTGCTGCGGCAACGGCTGCGATCCGTGCATCTTCGACCTGCACGATCTGGCGATGGACCAATACCGCCAGGATCTGCGGGCGTGGAAAGCCCGCCATCCGGAGGCGCCGGCCTGAGGCCGTGACCGCTCCCGCTCACCGCACCTGATCTCACGATCCCCCTGAAGGGCCGCCTCGCGCGGCCCTTCGCTTTTCGGGACCCCGCCCCCGGGGACCGTGAGGACCCCGTTTGCGTTTCGTGACGTTTTTGGGGACAGCCGCGGGTTCAGAACGCGCGCAGGATGGCCGACATCAGGGACAGGCGCTCCGCTTGCCGATGACGGCGCGACGCGCCGCCCGATGCCCGGAGGTCTCGATGTTCATGACCGGCCAGAACCGCCTGCACGCCCCGCGCTCCGACGCGCAGGCCAACCTGCGCTTCGCGCTTGCCCGGCTGAGCGCCGATTGGCGGCACCTGCCGCCGGCGCCGCTGGAGGTGCTGCTGCGTCACTTGCTGATGGCCGAGCACCGCTGCATGCCGCATCCCAGCGTGCTGCGCGAGCGCCCCACCAACCGCTGGCTGCTGCCGCGGATCCGTCGTCGGCGGATCGAGGTGGCGCATCGGCTGATCGCGCTGGGCGGTCGGGTGAGCCACGCGACGCTGGCGCGGGTGCTGCCGCGCGGGCATGACTGGCCGGGGATCTCCGCGCTGGTCGGCCGACATGCCTGGGACGCGGTCGAAGGCCGTCAGCCGCGACCGCACGTCGCCGTCGTCGACGAGGCCCCCGTCACCGCGGCCGCCTTGACGCCCGCGCAGACCGCCGGCGCCACCGCTCCGACCGCCTCCTCCGCCAAGGCCGCGTCGCCCGCGAGCGGCGCCATCCGCCGCGCCGCCTGATCAGCCCGACTTCGCCGCCAGCAGCGCGCGCGCCATCTCCGCGAAGCCATCGCCGCGCTCGGCCTGGGTGACGTAAGCCGGCGGGTGGTCTAGCATCGGCAGGAAGCGCGCGATGTTGGCCACGCCCACCGACAGCGGCACCCGCTCGAACATCAGCTGATCGTTGGTCGAGTCGCCGACATAGACCCACTCGCGCGGATCGAAGTCCGCGCCGGTCAAGCGCTTCACCGCCCAGTGCGCGGCGCTCCACTTGCTGTGCTCGCCGATCCAGCCGTTCACGTGGATGGAGCTGACCGTCGCGGTCAGCCCGTGCGTGCGCATGAGGTCGCAGACGGCGGCGATGGCCGCGTCGTCCAGCGTCGTGAACTCGGAATGGTCGACGGCGATGTCGGTCAGCCGCCCGGCGCTGTCACGCGCCAGCAGGGCGCCGGGCACCGTGGCGACGATCTCCCGCGCGCAGGCCTGCAGGCGCGCGAAGTTGGCGGCACGCGTCGCGTCGTCCTGCGCGAACTCGACGCGCAGCGCGCTGCCCTCGCCCGCCTCCTCGCGGTGCAGCAGCACGCCGCCGTTCTCCGCGACGATGCCGCGCACCGGCCAGGCCAGCGCGAAGGGCTCGCTCCAGCCCGCCGGACGGCCGGTGATCGCGATCACGGGGATGCCGGCATCGTGCAGCCGATGCAGCGCGTCCAGGCCCGCGGGCGCGATGCCGGACTCGCCGGTGAGGGTGTCATCGATGTCCGTCAGCACGCCGCGCAACGGGCGCCAGGCGGCGCGCGGACAAGCCGCCAGCGGGGTCATGGTTCGCATGGGGCGCGATTGTGGCCCTACAATCGCGCCCTGTTCCGAGGAGCGTTGCGACCTCCCACCCCATCGAGGCCAGGCTCGGAACCGCCGCGCGGCGACATGCCCGCGGCCATGGCAACCGCGCTCACCCGTCGACCCTTCGCAGGCCGGGTGAGGACCGAGCGGCATTCGCCGATTGCATCTCCTCCGAACCCAGCCCGCAGGCGTCGACGGCCCTTCCTCGCAGGAGTCCGCATGAACGCCCAAACGAAGCCGCTGGCCCAAGACCAGTACCTGATCAAAGACCTGTCGCTGGCCGATTGGGGCCGCAAGGAAATCAAGATCGCCGAGAGCGAGATGCCCGCGCTGATGGCCATCCGTCAGGAGTACGCCGCGGCTCAACCGCTGAAGGGCGCGCGCATCACCGGCTCGCTGCACATGACGATCCAGACGGCCGTGCTGGTCGAGACGCTGCAGGCGCTGGGCGCCGAAGTGCGCTGGGCCTCGTGCAACATCTTCTCGACGCAGGACCACGCCGCCGCCGCGCTGGTCGCCGTCGGCACCCCGGTGTTCGCCTACAAGGGCGAGACGCTGGAAGACTACTGGGACTACACCCATCGCATCTTCGACTTCGGCGCCAAGGGCACCGCGGGCGAAGGCCCCAACATGATCCTGGACGACGGCGGCGACGCGACGCTGCTGATGCACCTGGGTCAGAAGGCCGAGAAGGACCTGTCGGTCCTGGCCAACCCGGGCAGCGAGGAAGAGCGCATCCTGTTCGCCGCGATCAAGAAGAAGATCTCGGAAGACGCGACCTGGTACACCCGCAAGAGCGCCGAGATCATCGGCGTCACGGAAGAGACCACCACGGGCGTGCATCGTCTGAAGGAAATGTCGGACAAGGGCACGCTGCTGTTCCGCGCCATCAACGTCAACGACTCGGTCACCAAGAGCAAGTTCGACAACCTGTACGGCTGCCGCGAGTCGCTGGTCGACGGCATCAAGCGCGCCACCGACGTGATGATCGCCGGCAAGATCGCCGTGATCGCCGGTTACGGCGACGTGGGCAAGGGCTCGGCGCAGGCGATGCGCGCGCTGTCGGCCCAGGTCTGGGTCACCGAGATCGACCCGATCTGCGCGCTGCAGGCCGCGATGGAAGGCTTCCGCGTCGTGACGATGGAGTACGCCGCCGACAAGGCCGACATCTTCGTGACGACGACCGGCAACAAGGGCGTGATCCGTCACGAGCACATGGCCGCGATGAAGCACAACGCCATCGTCTGCAACATTGGCCACTTCGACAACGAGATCGACATCGCCTCGATCGAGAAGTACGAGTGGGAAGAGATCAAGCCGCAGGTGGATCATGTGATCTTCCCGGACGGCAAGCGCATCATCCTGCTGGCCAAGGGCCGTCTGGTGAATCTGGGCTGCGGCACGGGTCACCCGAGCTACGTCATGTCCTCGAGCTTCGCCAACCAGACGATCGCCCAGATCGAGCTGTTCGCGCACAAGGACGCCTATGCCGTCGGCAAGGTCTACGTGCTGCCCAAGCATCTGGACGAGCACGTCGCGCGCCTGCAGCTGAAGACGCTGAACGCGCAGCTGAGCGAGCTGACGGACGAGCAGGCCGCCTACATCGGTGTCTCCAAGTCCGGCCCCTACAAGCCGGATACCTACCGCTATTGATCGGGCGCTACTGCGCGGGCGCCATGCGTCGTTGCGGGTCCCTCCGTGAATCCTCACGTAGCGCTGCTACGTTCCGGTTCCCGGATCCCCCGCGCCTAGCCTGACGCCCGCTCGCGACGCGCTGAGAGACTCTGACCATGAGAGCTGACCACCTTCTTCACTCCCTCGGCCTGGCGCCCACGCGCTCGGCCGCCCAGCGGCTGATCGACGCGCGCGCGGTCGAGTGGGAAGGTCCCAAGGGCTGGACCGTCGTGCGCAAGTGCGGCGAGGACCTGCTCGAGACCACCGCCCTGCGCGTGACGGACGACGCCGAGCTGCGTTACGTCTCGCGCGGCGGCCTCAAGCTCGAAGGCGCGCTGGCCAAGGCCGGCGTGTCGGCGGCGGGTCTCTCGGCGCTGGACATGGGCCAGAGCACGGGCGGCTTCACCGACGTGCTGCTCAAGGCGGGCGCGGCCCACGTGACCGGCATCGACGTCGGTCACGGCCAGCTGCACGAGTCCCTGAAGGCCGACCCGCGCGTGACCGCCCATGAAGGCATGCACGTGAAGGACTTCGTCCCCGACGCGCCCTTCGATCTGGTCGTGGGCGACCTGAGCTTCATCTCGATGGTCGGCACGCTCAAGCACGTGGTCGGCTGGCTCAAGCCCCAAGGCCAGGCGCTGCTGCTGATCAAGCCGCAGTTCGAGCTGGGCCCGAAGGCCCTGAACAAGAACGGCATCGTCAAGGACAAGGCGCAGTACGCCACGCTCAGGCAACAGGCCGTGGCGGCCGCCGAGAAGCGCGAGCTCGTCGTCAAGGGCTGGTTCGAAAGCCCGGTCACCGGCGGCGACGGCAACACCGAATTTTTCATCTGGGTTCAGAAACCATGACGACGCCTGTCAGCATCGAATTCTTCCCGCCCAACACGCCGGTCGGCACCGAGAAGCTGAAGACCGTCGTGCAGGAGCTGCGCGCGGTGAACCCGCATTACTTCAGCGTGACCTACGGGGCCGGCGGCTCCACGCGCGAGAAGACGCTGGCCACCGTGGCCGACATCGCCTCGCAAGGTTTCGACGCGGCCCCACATCTGTCCTGCGTGGGTTCCACGCGCGAGAACATCGCCGAGATCCTGTCCACCTACCGCGCGCAGAACATCCGTCGCGTGGTCGCGCTGCGCGGCGACCTGCCCAGCGGCACGGCGACGGCGGGCGAGTTCCGCTATGCGTCGGAACTGGTGCGCTTCATCCGCGAGACGCAGGGCGAGGACTGGGAGATCGAGGTCGCCGCCTACTGCGAGTACCACCCGCAGCAGCGCTACGCGGCGCGCGACCTGCAGTTCTTCGCCGACAAGGTGAAGGCCGGCGCCAGCGGCGCGATCACGCAGTTCTTCTACAACCCCGACGCCTACTTCCATTTCGTCGAGGCGACGCGGGCGCTCGGCGTGGAAGTGCCGATCGTGCCGGGCATCATGCCGATCAACAACTTCTCGCGCATCGCGCAGTTCGCGCAGCGCGACGGCATCGAGATCCCGCGCTGGGTCGCGCTGAAGATGGAAGGCTACATGGACGATGCCGCCTCGGTGCGCGCCTTCGGCCTGGACGTCGTCACCCGCCTGTGCGAGCGCCTGATCGCCGGCGGCGTGCCGGGACTGCACTTCTATACGCTCAACCAGAGCGCGCTGACGCTGGAGTTGTGCCGACGCCTCGGTCTGTCGACCGCGGCTTGACAAGACGCAACCGGCGGGCGCCCTCGCGGGACGCGAGGACGTCGCGCCCTCCTTCCTTGTGAAGGATCAACAAGCGGCATCGAGGGCGGTCGTTCAATCCGGGTCATCCCATTGACCAGGAGAACCCGCATGACCCGCATTTCCGTTCGCCGCGCTCACGTTCACGCAGTCGCCGCCGCCTCGCTGGCGGCGCTGACGCTGGCCGTCGCGATGCCGGCCCAGGCGCAGTCGTCGCCGTGGCTGCTGCGCGCCCGCGCGGTGAACATCGACTCGGCGGACAAGGACAGCACCGGCCTGGGCCTGTCGCTGAGCCGCAAGACCATCCCCGAAGTCGACATCAGCTACTTCATCACGCCCAACATCGCGACCGAGCTGATCCTGACCGTGCCGCAGAAGCACACGCTGCGCAGCAACGGCGCCGCCATCGGCAGCGTCAAGCACCTGCCACCGACGCTGACCGTGCAGTACCACTTCAATCCCGAAGGCCGCTTCCGCCCCTACGTCGGCGCGGGCGTGAACTACACGATGTTCTCGGGCGTGCGCTTCGATCCGGCGGTTCAGGCCGCGTTGGCGCCCAGCATCAAGAAGCACAGCTTCGGTCTGGCGGCGCAGGCCGGCTTCGACGTGATGCTCGACAAGCAGTGGTCGATCAACGTCGACATCAAGAAGGTCCAGATGGGCACCGACGTGCGCTCCAAGGGCGCGTCCGTCGGCAAGTTCAAGATCGACCCGCTGCTGGTGGGCGTGGGCGTCGGCTACCGGTTCTGAGCGACCGCCCGCGCACCGCACCCCCATGACGACGAAGGGCCCGCGAGGGCCCTTCTTTCGTTTCAGCGCGTCGCCGGGCGTCGCGCCGTGTGGCCGCCTGGATCAGCCCAGCGCCGCGAACGCATCCCGCGTCATGTTCTCCGGCGCGCCGGTGTCGGTGCAGGCGACATCGTCCTCGATGCGCACGCCGCCGAAGGCGCTCAGGTGCTTGACCAGCGACCAGTCCACCTGCGCCGCCGCGGGCGTCGCGCGCAACTGGTCCAGCAGCATCGGGATGAAGTACAGACCCGGCTCGATGGTCACCACCATGCCCGGCTGCAGCACGCGCGTGAGGCGCAGGTAGCGATGGCCTTCGGGCTTGTCGAGGGTGCCGCCCTCCTCGCTGGCCATGAAGCCGCCGATGTCGTGCACCTGCAGGCCCAGCAGGTGGCCGATGCCGTGCGGCAGGAAGGTCGACGTGACGCGCTCCGCCAGCATCGCGTCCTCGTCCATCTTCACGATGCCGAGCTGGCGCAGCACGCCGGCGATCTCGCGGTGCGAGGCCAGATGGATGTCGCGGTAATCGACGCCCGCGCGCACGCGGTCGACCAGGCGCAGTTGCGCCGCCTCCATCGCGTCGATCAGGGCCTGGAAGCTCGCGTCGCCATTGCCGGTCGTTCGCGTGATGTCGGACGCATAGCCCACGCTGTGCGCGCCTGCGTCCACCAGCAGCGACAGCGACTGCGCCGGCGCCTTCGTCTCCTGGTACTGGTAATGCAGGACCGCGGCGTGCTCGTTCAGCGCGACGATGTTGCCGTAGGGCAGATCGCGCTCGGCATGGCCGCTGGCGGCCAGATAGGCGCGATGGATCTCGGCTTCCGAGCGTCCTTCGCGGAACGCCTGCTGCGAGGCCAGATGCGCCCTCGCGCCGGCGGTCGAGGCCTCGCGCAGGCGCAGCAGCTCGTAGGGCGTCTTCACCGCGCGGGCGTAGTGCAGCGGGTTCAGGACCTCGGGCGGGTTGTTGGGGACCACGCCCTCCAGCGCCGCGTCGGCCTCGCCGACGATGGCCAGCCGGCCCGGCAGCAGCAGGTGCTGACGCGCGTCCTCGGGACGGCGGATGACGATCAGCTCGAAGTGCTCGACCCAGAAGCCGCTCGGCGCGGCCGGGGGCACGTGCCAGTAGTCCTCGGGCTGGCAATAGACCAGGCGCGGCTTGTGACCGGGACGGATCACCAGCCAGCTGTCCGTGTGCTGGACCAGCGGCACCCACAGCTTGAAGTGCGGATTGGTCTGGAACACATAGGGCCGGTCATCGAGGAAGGCGAACTTCTCGATGCCCGACGCGATCAGCAGCGCGTCGTAGCCGCCGCGCTGGAGCGCGTGCTCGGTGCGGCGCTGCTGCTCGGCCAAGTGGGCCGCGTAGAGGGTGTTCAGGGAGGAGGATTCGGCGGACGTCATGCGCGGGGATTCTCCCAGACCAGTCCCATCTCGGTCAGCATCGCATCGAGCCGGACATCGTTGGGCTGGGCGGTCAGCGTCGGTTGGAAGCCATGGCTGTAGCCGATGCCCACGACGATCGGACGGGGCTCGATGCGCGCGATGGTGCGCAGCATGAAGCCGCCCCCGTAGCCCAGGCGGATGCCGCCCGGCCCGTAGCCCAGGCAGGGCAGCAGCAGCAGCTGGGGATCGAAGGCCTCGGTGTCCTTGGGCTTGGTGATGCCGGTGCCGTCGACTTCCATCGGGCAGCCCGGGTACCAGACGTGGAAGCGCAGGCGCTCCTCCTCGCGATCCACCACCGGCAGGCCGATGCGGCGCTTGGCGTCCACCTCGCTCCAGCGGAACAGCGCCGGCAGCGGATCGAATTCGCCCTTGATCGGCCAGTAGGCCGCGATGCGCAGTTCCTTGCGCGCCACCAGCCACACGCGCAGCGTGCGCTGCAGCTCGTCCGCGAGGTCCAGCCGACCTGGCAGGTCCAGGCGCTCCTGGATCAGGCGCTCGCGCAAGGCCTTGCGGTCCGTGGCGACGGCGGGGGACATCGGGTGCTTGTCGTTGGGCAGATCCATCCGGCTCCCTTCGGGCCGGACGCGGCCCAGGAAGCGGCGATTGTGGCCGTGACGCGTGGCAGGCGCCAGAGGAGATGACTACAGTCGGCGCTCATGGCACGAGGCACCACCACCACCGGGACTGTCCGCCGCGTCACCGGCGCCGGCAGCGACTTCGCCAACCACTGCATGGAATTGCTGAGCCCGCTGGGGCCGGTGCTCGCGCGCCGGATGTTCGGCGGCTTCGGGCTCTATGTGGACGGCCTGTTCCTGGCCATCATCAGCCGCGACGAGCTCTATCTGAAAGCCGACGCCGTCAGCCAGGCCCGCTACGAGGCCGCGGGCTGCGAGCCGTTCCGGTACACGCGTACCGGCAAGGAAGGCCGCGAGGAGGTCGCCAGCCTGAATTACTTCCGGCCGCCGGAGGAGACGCTGGAGTCGCCCGCGCTGATGCTGCCCTGGGGCCGGGTGGCGATGGAGTCGGCCTTGCGCTCGGCCAACTCGAAGGCGAAGACGAGCACGCCGAAGAAGAGGGCCGGCACCACCGCCGCGCCCAGCACCGAGACCAGCGTGAAGCCGCTCAAGGCCGCGCCCACGATCAAGCGCCCGCGAGCCGCAGGCCGAAGGAAGGCAGACGGCTGACGCGGCGCTCGGTGCGGGCGGCGCAGGCGCTGGGCGGCACCAGCAGCTGGAAGCGGGCGGCCGGCCAGGCCTCGACGACCAGCTGCGCGCCGTCGTCGACTTCCAGCGTGTCGCCGGCGCTCAGCCAGACGTCCTCGGCCGGCAGCGACAGCGCACCGCGCTGCGTCAGCCACACGCGGCCTTCCAGGACGCGCAGTTCGCGACGGCCCGGGCCGATCGGCAGCGACATGGCCTCGCCGTGCGACAAAGTCCACGCCGCATCGCCGTGCGTGACCTGGATTGATGACTTTTGCGTGAAGCTCATGGTCTACCCCCCGCCCATCGAGCCCCGCGCGCATCGGCGGCATTCCTCGTGAGCATGGCGTGATACTAGGGTTCCCCCGAGTCCCGGTCCAATGAGTCTTCCAGCGCAGATTGATACCATCCGCGCATGAATCAGCCCCGAAATCGCCCACTCGCCGTGGGACCGCTGCGCGCCTTCGAGGCCGTCGCCCGGCGGCTGAGCTTCAGCGGCGCGGCCGAGGAGCTCTTCCTCACCCAGTCCGCCGTCAGCCGTCAGATCCGCTCGCTGGAGGAGGAGCTGGGCGCCACGCTGTTCCTGCGCGGCACGCGCCATGTGGAGCTCACGCCCGACGGCAAGCTGCTGCAGTCGGCGGTGGAGTCCATCCTGGACCGGCTGGACGGGACGGTGCGCCAGATCCGCAGCACGCGTGGCCGGCGCGTGGTCAACGTGACGACCTTCGCCTCCTTCGCCTCGCTGTGGCTGATTCCGCGCTTGGAGGCCTTCCAGCGCGCGCACCCGGACATGGACATCCGCGTCTCCGCCCACGACCAGCTGGTGGACCTGGAGGACAGCGAGGTCGACATCGCGTTGCGCTACGCGACGCCGGGCCGCGGCGTGCCGCCGACGGCGCAGCGCATGTTCGGCGAGATGCTGACGCCCGTGGTGAATCCCTGGGTCGCGGCCCAGGCCGCGGAGGGCCAGGGCCCCGCGCTGCGCGAGGCCGCCGATCTGCGCCATTTCACGCTGGCCGAGGAGGACGACCAGCGTCCCAGCGGCCTGTTCCTGAGCTGGCGACGCTGGCTGGCGCTGCACGGCGCGCCGGACCTGCAGCCGCGGCGCTGGATGTACCTGAACTTCACGTACCAGCAGATCCAGGCGGCGGTGTCGGGCCAGGCCGTGGCGCTGGCCCGTCTGCCGCTGATCTACGAAGCGCTGGAACGCGGCGAACTGGTCGAGCCCTTCGGCCGGGGCGGCCGCACCGACTGTCCGACCGTGTACTGGCTGATGCTGTCGCGGCACGGGCGCTCGCGGCCCGAGGTGGTCGAGTTCGCGCGCTGGATCGGCGAGCAGGCCGCCCTCACCCGCCGAGCGATCGGGGAGCCCGATCCGCCCATGGACGAGCGCTCGGGTTGAGCGCCCGGGCAGCGCTCAGGGCGCGATGACTTCGCGCTCGGTCAGCACGACGGTCAGCGCCTGGTCGTGCGCCTGCACCTCGAAGGGCGCCTCGCAGCAGGCCCAGGCCAGCCCCACCGTGGTCACGCCGGGATGGGCCTCGATCCAGCGGTCGAAGTAGCCGCCTCCGTAACCCATGCGGAAACCTTCCCGCGTGTAGCCCAGGCAGGGCACCAGCAGCACCTCCGGCACCAGCACGGCGCCGCCACTGCTGGGAATGCCGCACTCGTCCTTGAGCGTCGGTTCCTGGCCATCCCAGCGCCGGAAGTCCATCGACGCGGGCCCGCGATCGCCGGCCTTGCGCGCGAACGGGAGCGCGAGTTGCATCCGCGCGCCCAGCTTGTGCTCCGCGGCCCAGGCCGCTGCGTTAAATTCCCCCTCCAGCGGCCAGTACAGGCCGAGGCTCAGCGGCTCGAGCTGACGCAGCAGGTGCAGCAACTGCTCGCCCAGCTGATCGGCCGCCAGACGGGCCTCGGCGCCGGCCGACCATTCACGGCGGCGCGCCAGCAAGGCGCGACGCAGCTCGCTTCGCTCATGGGGCCAGGTCTTGCCGGCGCCGGTGTCGGCACCGGACGGGGTCGGATCCTTGGGGGAGGCATTCATCGCAGTTCGGCATGAAGTTCGCTCGGATCACTGTAACCGCCCTCGCCTCCGCCACCGTGACAGCCCTGGCCGCCGTCGCCACCCTGGCGCCGCTCACGGCCCACGCGCAGTCGCCCTCCTCGTTCACCGTCGTGCCCAATCCGCCGCCGCCGCTGCCGGACCTGGTCACCGACGCCCGCGAGGCCTGGCGCGTGCGCGACCGGGCGAAGCTGTCCGCCATGCGGCAGGCCGCCTTCGACCAGCAGCACCCGCTCGCGCCCTGGTTCGACTACTGGGACCTCAACGCCCGCCTGTCCGAGGCCCAGCAAGCCGAGATCAACGCCTTCTACGCGCGCTGGCCCGGCAGCTATGTCGAGGACCGGCTGCGCAACGACTGGCTGCTGGAACTGGGTCATCGCCGCGACTGGGCCAACTTCCGCCGCGACCTGGCCGGCTACAAGATGCAGGACGACCGCGAGGTGGTCTGCTACACGCTGCTGGCCGATCCGCCCAAGCGCGAGCTGCGCGACAGCGCCCGCGCCGCCTGGTTCGCGCAACGCGACGCCGACGAGGGCTGCAACATGCTGGCGGCCACGCTGCACGAGAACGGCGTGTTCAAGGACGCGGACGTGTGGCGCAAGCTGCGCCTGGTCGTCGAGACCAACAAGCCGCGCGCGGTGAAGCAGACCTCGGCGCTGCTGTCCAAGGCGGATCAGGACGCCATCGCCGAGCTGATGGACAAGCCCGACCGCTACCTCAAGCGCAAGGCCGCCGCCTCCCCACGGGCCAAGGCCGAGCTGACGCTGCTGGCGCTGATGCGCCTGGCCGCGACCGACTACGACAAGGCCGACGACGACGTGAAGCGCTGGGCGCCCAAGCTGCCGAACGACCTGTCGGCCTGGCTGTGGGCCCAGTATGGCCGCCAGGCCGCGCTGCGCCTGAAGGACGAGGCCAGCGACCATTTCGCGCGCGCCATCCAGCTCCAGGCCAAGGCCCGCGAGCCCATCGAGTGGAGCGACGACACCGTCACCTGGATCGCCCGTGCCGCGCTGCGCGCCGACAACGGGGCCGGCCGACCAGCCCAGCTGGTGGCCGCGATCGAGCTGATGAAGCCGTCGGACCAGAAGGACATCGTCTGGCAGTACTGGCGCGCGAAGGCGCAGCAGCAACTGGCCGAGAAGGGTCCCGCCGGCGACGCGCAGCGCCGCGAGGCGCAGGAGTCGCTGCGCGCGATCGCCTCCCCGCTGAGCTTCTACGGCAAGCTCGCCGCCGACGAGCTCAAGCTGCGCCTGCCGCTCCCGCCCACGCCGGCCGAGCTCAGCGCCCAGGAACGGGCCGCGGTGCAGCAGCAGGCGGGCATCCAGCGCGCGCTGCAGCTGCTGGCCGTGGGCCTGCGCGGCGAGGGCCAGCGCGAGTGGAACTTCAGCCTGCGCGGCCTGTCCGACCGCGAACTGCTGGCCGTGGCGCAGACCGCCTGCGAGCGCGAGCTCTGGGAGCGCTGCATCCAGACCAGCGAGCGCACCCGCGGCGAGATCGACCTGGCCCAGCGCTTCCCCATGCCCTACCGCGCCGACGTGCTCAGGCAGGCGACGGCCGCGGGCCTCGATCCGGCCTATGTCTACGGGCTGATCCGCCAGGAATCGCGCTTCATGATGGACGCGCGCTCGCACGTGGGCGCCGGCGGCCTGATGCAGGTGATGCCGGCCACGGCCAAGTGGACCGCGAAGAAGCTGGGCGTCGACTTCCGGCCCGACATGCTGCATGACCGCGACACCAACCTGCGCCTGGGCACCGGCTACCTGAAGCTGGTGATGGACAGCTTCGACGGCTCGCAGGCCATGGCCGCGGCGGCCTACAACGCCGGCCCGGGCCGACCGCGCCGCTGGCGCGAGGGCCCGCAGCTGGACGCCGCCATCTGGACCGAGAACATCCCCATCTGGGAAACCCGCGACTACGTGCGCAAGGTCCTGTCCAACGCGACCATCTACGCCCAGCTGATGGGCCGCGAGGGCGGCACGCTGCTGCGCGACCGCCTGGGCCGCGTGATCGGCCCGGCCGCCGCGTCGCAACCGGACATTCCCGCCAACGGCAACTGATCCCGCGCCGGGCAACCGCCTCGCCGCATCCGGCGACGAGGCCCGTCCCGCCCGGCCGCCCCTCCTCGGGGCCGTTCCGGCCCCCGTCACCTCAAGGAAGCGAGTCCCCCTCCATGCAACTGGTCATCGGCAACAAGAACTACTCGTCCTGGTCGATGCGGCCGTGGGTGCTGCTCAAGGGGCTCGACATCGCGTTCGAGGAACGCGTCGTGCGCTTCGACTTCGAGCCGGGCTCGGCGTTCTACCGCGCGCTGGCGCCGCTGACGCCGACGCTCAAGGTGCCGGTCCTGGTGGACGAGGGTCTGGCGGTGTGGGATTCGCTGGCCATCGTCGAGTACATCGCCGAGCGCTTCCCCGACAAGCCGGTCTGGCCGCGCGATGCCCGCCAGCGCGCCCGCGCGCGCAGCCTGTGCGCCGAGATGCACAGCGGCTTCACCCAGCTGCGCAGCCTGTGCCCGATGAACATCGACGCGGAACTGGCCTTCGTCGGCCAGCGCCTGCTGGCGACCGAGCCGAGCCTGCACCGCGACCTGGCGCGCATCGGCGAGCTCTGGACCGACGCGCTCGCGCAGAGCGGCGGGCCCTTCCTGTTCGGGGAGTTCGGCGCGGTGGACGCCTTCTTCGCGCCGGTGGTGATGCGGGTGACGCGCTACGGCCTGCCGCTGCCCGCGCCGCTGCAGGCCTATGTCGCCCGCATGCAGGAGGCGCCCGGCGTGCGCGAATGGATCGCCGATGCGCTGGCGGAGAAGGATTTCCTGGAGATCCAGGAGCCCTACCGCGACGTGCGTGGCGCGGTGCCGACGCTCAAGCGCTAAGACGCGAGGAAGGGTTGTCGAAGGGGCGCCGCGCGCGCGGCGCCCGGCCGCGATCAGTCGTCGCGGCGGCGGCGGACCAGGAAGCCCGCCGCCAGCAGGCCGACCAGCATCATGGCCTGGTTCTGGGGCTCGTTCACGAAGGACGGCGCCGCGACGTCGGACTCCTGCTCGTTCACGTCCGGCAACTGCGGGGCGCTGGGTTGGCTCTGGCGGCTGAAGCTGGTGTCGGCCGCGACGGCCACCTGCGGGGTCGAGGAGGATGGCTCCTGGGCATGCGCCTGGGCGGCGAGACCGAGTCCGCCCAACAGGAGCAAGGCAACTGCTTTCATTCTTAAACTCCCTACTGCTTGGCCGACCTGCCTAACTCAGGCGTCTCTCTCGGTGAGTCGGCCTGTTTGAAACAGGCACTGGTCTGCAGGCGGCCTCGGTGAATATACGGAGCGGAGCCTACTGGCGCCCCCCTCACCCTTGGGATGCTGCACCGCAACATGAGTATGGAAATGTTTCTCGTCGGCGGCGCCGTGCGCGACGCCCTGCTGGGCCTGCCGGTGCAGGACCGCGATTGGGTGGTCGTCGGCGCGACGCCCAAGTCCTTGATCGACAAGGGATTTCTGCCTGTCGGCAAGGATTTCCCGGTGTTCCTGGACCCCGTGACCCATGAAGAGGTGGCACTGGCCCGGACCGAGCGCAAGACCGGAACCGGATACCACGGTTTCCAGTTCCACACCGATCCTGGCGTCACCCTGGAGGAAGACCTCATCCGCCGCGACCTGACCATCAACGCGATGGCGCGGGGCGAGGACGGGGTGCTGGTGGATCCCTACGGCGGGCAGCGCGACTTGGCGGCGAAGGTGCTTCGGCACGTATCGCCGGCCTTCGCCGAGGATCCGGTGCGCATCCTGCGGCTGGCGCGCTTCGCCGCCCGCTTCGGCGAGTTCAGCGTGGCGCCGGAGACGATGGCGCTGATGCGCGGCATGGTCGAGGCCGGCGAGGCCGACGCGCTGGTCGCCGAGCGGGTCTGGCAGGAGATCGCCCGCGGCCTGATGGAAGCCTTCCCGGCGCGGATGATCGAGATCCTGCGCGACTGTGGCGCGCTGGCGCGCATCGCGCCGGAGATCGATCGGCTCTTCGGCGTGCCGCAGCCCGAGGCGCATCACCCCGAGATCGACACCGGCGCGCACCTGCTGCTGGTGCTGGCGGCCTGCGCGCGGATGGACGCCCCGCTGCCGGTGCGCTACGCCGCGCTGTGCCACGACCTGGGCAAGGGCACGACGCCGGAGGCCGAATGGCCGCGGCACCTGGCGCACGAGTCGCGCTCGGTCGAGCTGGCCGCCGCGATGTCGCAACGCTGGCGCGTGCCGTCGGACTGCAAGGAACTGGCCGAACTGACCGCCCGCGAGCACACCAACGTCCACAGGAGCCTGGAGCTCGGCCCCGAGGCGCGGCTGCGGCTGCTGGAGCGCTGCGACGCACTGCGCCGGCCGGAACGCTTCGCGCAGATGCTGCTGGCCTGCGAGTGCGACGCGCGAGGCCGCGCCGGCCTGCAGGACCGCGACTATCCGCAGCGCGCCGCCTTGCTGGCGGACCTGGCGGCGGTGCAGTCGGTGGATCAGGCGGCGATCTCGGCGGCCGCGCTGGCCGCCGGCAAGAAGGGCCCGGCGATCGGGCAGGCGATCACGGAGGCCCGCAAGGCGGCGCTGCGGAACGCCGACGCCGGACGACCAGGCAAGGACTGACCCCGGCATCACCGTCCGGGGCGGCACGCGGTCCCGGTCGCGAGCAGGCGCCCGGCCGCCGGCGCGAGGCCGTGCGAGCCGCGCATGGTTCCCGGGAAAGCACGGATCCCGCCGCCGACCTCGCCGCGGACGGCCGGACTACATTCCCGGCCCATGTCCCCCGTGAAGCCCACCCCGCGCCCGTCGCCCGCCCTCGATGTCCGCCGTCGCGCCGCGGTCCGTGCCGCAGCCGTCGCGACCTTGGCGCCATGGCAGCTGATCGCCAGGGCCGGCGAGGTCCCGCCCGTTCCGCCCGCGCCAGGCGCGTCCGCGGCCGGCGCGACGCCCGGATCGCCACATCGTCCGAAGCCGGTCAAGCACTGGCTCATCCCGCCGGTGTTCAGCGACATGCGGCTGTCGCCCGACGGCAAGCACGTCGCCATCCGCGCGAACCAGGGGCTCCAGCGAGGCGCGGTCACGCTGCTCAACAACCAGGAGACCGGCAAGACCACGCGGCTCGCGGCCTTTGCCGGGCCCATGCTGTGGCTGGACGATCGGACCCTGCTGATCTCCGACTCCGTGTTCGACATCGACGGTCGCGAGCTGTACGAGGTCAAGCGAGAGATCTTCCGCGTGCTCCCCCCGGGACCGGACGGCCACCCGCGGCTGCTGGTGCGCCGCTCCGGCGGCGCGCTCGACCACGACGCGGCCATCGTCGACGTGCGGACCGGCACGGCGATCGGCTTGGATCTGCAACTGCCCGATCGGGAGCGTCTGGCCCAGGTCCTGCTCGACGCCGCCGAACGCCCCATCGCGGTCACGACGGTGCGGGGGCCCTTCGCCAACGGCGCCTCGGTCCTGAGCCATTGGTACCGCGAGAAGCCGGACGCCGCCTGGGACTTGCTGGCCCGCCAGGACAACCGGGTGGCCGAGGACTTCTGGCAACTGCTGCGCGTGCTGCCGGATGGACGATCGCTGGCGGTACTGGCGCGCGGTGACCGCGACACCGTGGCCGTGCAGCGCTTCGACCTGGTCGAGCGCCGCTTCACCGGGGCCATCGCCGGTCATCCCGAGGAGGACGTGCTGGTGACCGCGTCGCTGCAGGGCGAGAGCATCGACCGCGTGGTGACGGACGGCCTGAAGCCCACGACCCGCTGGTTCGAGCAGGACTGGGCCGACTTGCAGGCCTCGGTGGACCATGCCTTGCCCGACTCGGTGAACCTGCTGAGCGGTCGGCTCGACGGCATGGTCATGATCAGCAGCTTCAGCGGCACCGATCCCGGACGGTGGCGCATCCTGAACACCCGGACCAACAAGTTCCGCCTGATCGGCAGCGCGCAGGAGGAGATCGATCCCGCGGCCGTCGCGCCGGTCGAGACCTACCGTTACCGGGCTCGCGACGGCCTGTCGATTCCCGCCTACCTCACGCGGCCACGCCATGGCGGTGACGGTCCGGCGCCGCTGGTCGCGCTGATCCACGGCGGCCCTTGGACGCGCGACCGCTGGCGGTGGGACATCGAGGCGCAGATGCTGGCCGACCACGGCTATGTCGTGTTCCAGCCGCAGTTCCGCGGGTCGAGCGGCTTCGGCAAGCGCTTCCAGGAAGCGGGCCTGCGGCAGTTCGGGCTGGCGATGCAGGACGACATCACCGACGGCGTGCAGGACCTGATCGCACGCGGCATCGCCGATCCCCGGCGGGTCGCCATCGTGGGCGCGAGCTACGGCGGCTATGCCGCCCTGTGGGGCCTGATCAAGACCCCGGACCTCTACTGCTGCGGCGTCAGCCTGGCCGGCATCAGCGACCTGCCCGACCAGTTGGTCAACCACTGGGCCGACGATTCCTCGACCGCCTCGCGCGAGATCATGCGGCGCCTGGTCGGCGACGTGGAGACCGCACGGTCGGCGCTGGAAGCGGTCTCGCCGCTCCAGCATGCGGAGCAGTTGCGCACGCCGGTCTTCCTCGCCCATGGCGTCTTCGACGAACGCATCCTGCCCGCGCAGAGCACACGCATGGTGGAGGCGCTCCAGCGCCTGGGACGCCCCGTCGAATCGATGCGCCTGCTCCAGTCCGGTCACTCGCCCAGTCGCGGCGACCTGCTGGACTACTGGGCGGCGTTGCTGGCCTTCCTTCATCGCCACGCCGGCGGTCTGCCCGCCACCCCGGCGGCGTGAACCGGCCGCGGCGGCGCCGGGCCGCCGCGCTCACAGCGTGTGCGACCGGTCGCCCGCGGTGAAGCCCAGCGCGTCGAAGCTCGCGTCCTCGGGCGCGAAGCCGACGACCTTGAACAGCTCGCCCATCTCGTGCTCCGCGATCAGGCGGTGCGCCATGCCGCGCTGCGCGAGGTTGGCCTCGGCCAGCAGGTCGACCAGGCCGCAGTTGATCAGGAAGTTGGCCTGGCTCGTGTAGCCCAGCACCGTCAGCCCCGCGTCCTGCCCCGCCAGCGCGATGCCGGTGAAGTTCACGTGCGTGGTGATGTCCTTCTGGCCCGGCAGGGCCAGCGGGTCCGGATCCGCCCGGTGCAGGTGGTGGCACATCAGCGTGCCGCCGGTGCGCTGCGGGTGGTAGTACTCGGACTCGGGGAAGCCGTAGTCGATGAAGAAGGCCGCGCCGCGCTTGAGGTGCTTCGCGAGCGTGCGCACGAAGGCCTCGGCCTGCGGATGGACCTCGGTCACCGTGCCGGGCACGAAGCCGACATCGTGCTCGGGCGGCGTGGGCGGACGCGCCTCGCCGGGCCGGTCCTCGAAGTGCAGCTTGTCCTGCGCGTCCAGCGTCACGCCGCGCTGCAGCCAGTGCGCGCCGTCCCAGCGCAGCAGCTCGACCGGGATCGCGTCCAGCAGCTCGTTGGCGACCAGCACGCCGTGGATCTCCTCGGGCCAGCGGTCCAGCCACTCGACGCGCGGCGCGAAGCGGGCCAGGCGCTCGGCCTGGCGCTCGCGCAGCGTGCCGGAGAGGTCGACGATGAAGTACTTCGTCAGCGGCTGGCCCAGCGCGTCCAGGGTCTCGATCAGTTGCTCGGCCAGCTTGCCGCTGCCGGCGCCGAACTCGATCACCGTGTCGGTGCCGCTGAGCTGCAGCGCCTGCGCGACCTGCCGCGCCAGCGCGCGGCCGAACAGCGGAGAGAGCTCCGGCGCCGTCACGAAGTCCGATCCCTGCTGAGGCATGGTGCCGAACTTGCGCCGCGCGTTGGCGTAGTAGCCCAGGCCCGGCTCGTACAGCGCCAGGCTCATGTAGCGGTCGAAGGGCAGCCAGCCCCCGGCCTCGGCGAGCGCCTCGCGCAGTCGCGCGAGCATGGCCGGATCGGTGGCCGGCGCCTCCGGGGCCGCGCCGGACGCGGACGAGGAGACGGAAGCGACGGACGCGCCGTTCGCGCGTCCGGAGGGAGGGGTCGTGGAGGTCATGTGTCGAGTCCAGGCGGCCTGGGCTTGCCGCGCGCGGCCAGCCAGGCTTCGAATTCGCCGGCGGGCATGGCGGGGGCGATCACCTCGCCCTGGAGCTCGTCGCAGCCCCATTCCGCCAGCAGATGCCATTGCCGCGGGTTGCGCACGCCCTCGGCGCCCACGCGCAGGCCCAGGCCCTTGGCCATCTGCACCACCGCGCGGGTGATCGCGGCGGCGCCGCGGTCGTCCGGCAGCACCGCGACGAAGCTCTGGTCGATCTTGAGCTTGTCCAGCGGCAGCCGGGTCAGTTGGTTCAGCGCCGTGTAGCCGGTGCCGAAGTCGTCGATCGAGATGGCCAGCCCCTGCGCGCGCAGCGATTGCAGGAGCTCGGGCAGGCGGTCGATCTCGTCGGTGAGCATGCGCTCGGTGAGCTCCAGCTCCAGCCAGTCGCCCGGCACGCCGGCGGTCTTGAGCACGTGCGCCACCGACTTGGCGAAGCTGCCCAGCCGGAACTGCATGCTGGACAGGTTGACGGCGATCGGGACCTCGGCGATGCCGCGCTCGTGCCAGTCGCGGGCCTGGCGCGCGGCCTCGTGCATCACCCACTCGCCCAGCGGCACCATCAGCCGGTGGCGCTCGGCCACCAGGATGAAGGCGTCGGGCGTGAGCAGGCCGCGCTCGGGATGCCGCCAGCGCAGCAGCGCCTCGGCACCGGTGAGGTGGCCGGTCTGCGCATCGACCTGCGGCTGGAAGAACAGCACGAACTCGTCGGCCGTCAGCGCCTGCGCGAGCTCGGCTTCGATGACCAGGTCGGCGTAGGCGTTCTGGGCCATCGCGGGCTCGAAGAAGCGGGAGGTCGCCCGGCCGGCGGTCTTGGCCAGGTACATCGCGGTGTCGGCGTGCTGCAGCAGCTCCTCGGGCGAGTCGCCGTGCTCGGGGTACATCGCCACGCCGATGGACGGCGTCACCGACAGGTCGCGGCCGTCGGCCTGCACCGGCACCTCGACGACGCTCAGCAGCGCGTTCAGCACGGTCTGCACATCGCGGCGCTGATGCACGTCCTCGAGCAGCACGACGAACTCGTCCCCGCCGAAGCGCGCCACCAGGTCGCTCGCCCGCAGCCCGCCCTGCAGGCGCTCAGCGACGGTGGCGAGCACCTGGTCGCCCTCCAGGTGACCCAGCGAATCGTTGACCCGCTTGAAGTTGTCCAGGTCGATGAACAGCAGCGCCGCGCGCGGCGCGTCGGGCCGCGACAGGCGCTCGCGCAGCCGCTCCATGAAGGCCGGCCGGTTCAGCAGGCCGGTCAGCGGATCGTGCTCGGCCAGGTGCTGGATGCGCGCCAGCGCGTCCAGATGGGGCCGCAGGTCGCGCACGATGGTCATCCGCAGGCGCTCACCGTTGAACCACAGCGTGCGGACGATGAATTCGACATCGATGCGCTCGCCGCTGCGATGCAGGATGGCGGTCGGATAGCGGGTCTCGCGGCCGGAGGCCATCACCTCGCGCACCACCTCGACCTGGTCGGGGGCCACCGTCGACAGCGCCGTGCGGCCGACCAGTTCCTCCAGCGTGTAGCCCACCAGCTCGCACAGCGGCGGGTTGACGTCGGTGATGACGCCGTCGCGGTGGAAGACGATGCCCTCCATCGAGGCCTGCATGAACTTGGTCAGCCGCTCCTCGGACTCGCGCGCCGCGCGCTCGGCCTCGCGGAAGCGGGTGATGTCGCTGATCAGCACGAAGGCCGATTCGACGCGGTCCGTCCCGGCCGGCACGTAGGGGATGAGGTTGACCTCGATCCAGTGCGCCCGGCCGTCGCCGCGTTCCAGGCGCCGCTCGTAGTCGACGCTGACGCGCTCGTTGAGCACGCGCTCGACATGGGGGGCGATCTCGCGGGCGGCCTCCTCGCCGATGATCTCGGCGAAGGTGCGGCCCAGCACGCTGTGCTCGTCCAGCCCGAAGCTGCGGGCGTACTCGCGGTTGGCGAAACGGCAGGTGCGGTCCACCGCGTCGAAGATCGCGATCAGCACCGGCACGTTGTCGGCCAGCAGGCGGAACTGCGCCGCCTGATGCTCGGCCAGCGCGGCCGGACGGCCCGGCGGGAGCACGGGCGGCGTGTCCATGTCAGTCGGCCTTTCCGCCCTCGTCCGCGGTCTTCATCGCCAGGCACAGGTCCTCCCAGGCCTTGGACTTGTCCGCGAGGTTGCGCAGCAGATAGGCCGGGTGGTACGTGACCACCAGCGGCACGCCCTCGTAGCGGTGCACCCGGCCGCGCAGGCGGCCGATGGGCTCCTGGCTGCGCAGCAGCTGCTGCACCGCGAAGCGGCCCATCGCCAGGATGATGCGCGGCTGGATCAGCGCGATCTGGCGCTGCAGATAGGGCTCGCACTGGGCGAGCTCGGCCGGCTCCGGATTGCGGTTGCGCGGCGGCCGGCACTTGAGCGTGTTGGCGATGTAGACCTGCTGCTCGGGCGTGCCCTCGCCGCGACCGCGGCCGACCGCGCGCAGCATGCTGTCCAGCAGCTTGCCCGCCGCGCCGACGAAGGGCTCGCCCTGCAGGTCTTCCTGCTCGCCAGGCGCCTCGCCGACGATCATCCAGTGCGCCCGCTCGTTGCCGACGCCGAAGACCGTGTTCTTGCGCGACTCGCACAGGCCGCAGGCCCGGCATTGCGCGACCTCGTCCCGCAGCGCGGGCCAGTCGAGCGCGGCGATCGCGTCCGTGCCCAGACGACGGCCGTAGCCGGTGTCCGCGGGCGCCGCGGCCGGCGCGACGTTCGGCGGCAGCACCTTGTCGAGCACCTCGGCCACGCGGCGCGGCGCGGGCGGCGCGACGGGCGCGGCCGGTGCCGCCTGCGCGGGCGGCTCGGCGACGGCCACGTCGGCGTCGTGCGGGGGCACCGCGCGCGCGAGGGCGGGCGCCGGGGCCGGCGCGGTCATCGGCGCGGCGGCGGGCGCGCTCTGACGAGCCGTCGGGGTCGCCGTCGGCGCGGCCTCGCCCGCGGGCGTCCACAGCTTCAGGCCCATGGCCTCGAGCATCGCGCGTTGTCGGTCGGTCCAGCTCATGCGGCGGGCTCCGTCAGGCGCAGCGTCATGAGGATCGCATCCTCGCGTCCGCCGTCGGCCGGGTAGTAGTTGCGGCGCAGGCCGCTCTGCGCGAAGCCGTAGCGGTCGTAGAGCTGGCGGGCGCGGACGTTGCTCTCGCGCACCTCCAGCCAGATCTGATGGCAGCCACGCGCGCGCGACAGCAGGCCCAGCGCGTCCAGCATGCGGCGCGCCAGCCCCTGGCCCTGCCGCTCCGGGATCACGGTGATGTTGAGGAGATGCATCTCGTCGATCACCTGCATCGCCAGGAAGTAGGCGCACAGCCGGGCCTGCTCGTCACGCATGACGAAGCCCGCGTAGCCGGCGGCCAGCGAATCGATGAAGTTGCCGCGCGTCCACGGGTGGCTGTAGGCGACGGTCTCGATCGCCATCACCTCGTCCAGGTCCACCGCGCGCAGCGGCTGCAGCGATTGCAGCGAGGCGGGCCAGCTCAGGTCCTTGGGCTGGGCGCTCATGGCTGGCCTTCCGGGGCGGTCGGCGCGGCGGGCGCGGCGCGCGCCTGCTCGCGCTCGGCGGTGGTCAGCGCGACCTTGTCGCGCACGTACAGCGGCAGCGCGTGGGCGGCGTCCTCGGTCAGACCGGCCGCGAAGGCCTGTTGCGCGAGCGCGCCCAGCGCCCGGGCACGGGAGGCGGTGCGGGGGAAGCGGCGCGCGGCGCCGGTGTCGAGATCGAAGACGGACAGCGCCGTGCCGGCCACCAGCGCGGGCGGCTCGTCGCGCCAGAGCTGACGCAGCGGTTCGGGATCGGTCAGCGCGGGGCCGAGCAAGGTCTCCCAGCGCGCGCCGGTCCAGCGGTAGCGGCCGACATAGGCCTGGTTCATGCGGGCGTCCATCGCGACCCACACCTCCTGCGACGCGGGCATCGCGCCCTCGCCGCCGTCGGCGGTGCACTGCTGGCGCGCGTCCTCGGCAACCAGCATCAGGCTGTCCAGCGGCAGCACCGGCCGGCCGGCGCCGAAGGCCAGGCCCTGCGCCACCGAGCACGCGGTGCGCAAGCCGGTGAAGGCGCCGGGGCCGCGGCCGAAGGCGATCGCGTCCACCTGCGCCAACGCGACGCCGGCCTGCCGCAGCAGCGCCATCGCATCGGGCACCAGACGTTGCGAGGCCAGGGCCCCGCCATCGGCGTCCACAAATGAATCATGGCCCTGGCCCACGAGGGCCAGAGCCATGTGTTCGGTCGAGCTATCCAGGGCCAGCAACACGCTCATGCGGCAAGTGTATCGGCCTGGACGGCCCGGGACCGGGGCGTCCCCTCGATCCGGAGGATCAGAAGGAGTAACCCAGCGACAGCGTGTAGACCATCGGGCGGAAGTTGATCTTGGTGCTCAGCTCCTCGATGCCGTCCTTCGTGGTCGTGTACGAGCGCATCGTGCTCTTCACGTCCGCATAGGCGGCCGTGCCGGTCAGCGACCAGTTCTTCGAGTACTGCACCGTGAAGCCCGCGTGAGCGGCCGCGCCCCAGGAGTTGGTCAGCGTGATGCGGGTCGGGCCGCCGCTGATCGCGTCGCCGGTGGGCGTGCTGCGCTTCTTCTCGAAGTAGGTGTAGTTCACGCCCAGACCGACGAAGGGGTGGAACTTCGGCAGCCACTCACCGAGGTGGTAGTTGACGAAGACCGTCGGCGGCATCTGGCGCACCACGGCGATCTGGCCGGCGTTGGCGAGCACGCCGTTGCCGTAGATCTTGTGGGACGGGGGGATGCCCAGCACCAGCTCGCCGCTCCAGCGCTCGGCGAAGCGGTAGGTGTAGCCGAAGCCCGTGGTCGTCGCGTCGCCGACGCGGATCTGCGCGCCCGGCGACGGGAAGTTCTTGCTGCCGGACAGCGGGGGCGCCTTGCTGTTGACGTCGATGTGGGCCAGGCCCAGGTAGAACGTGTGGGTGCCGACCGCGGGCTCGTCGGCGCGCGCGGTGCCAGCCAGCGCCAGCAGCGCGGCGCCCAGGATCAGGGTGATGTTCTTTTTCATGGAATGTGTCTCCGTGCTGCCTGGGAATTACGGGTTGGCCGCCAGGACGGACTGGAAGTAGCCACGCATCACGGCGTTGCAGAACGGCGGGACCAGCGTGCCGTGGTAGGCACCCTGGACCGCGGCGGCACCGGCCGCGCCGCCGCCGGCGGCGGTGGACGTCGCCGTCTTCGCGCCGGCGAAGCCTTGCGCGATGGTGGCGGCCGCCGTCGCGCCCAGCGGCGCGAGCGAGGTCTGGCTTTCCAGGTTGAACGCCGGGTACAGCTTGCCGCGGGTGGCGAAGTCGGCCTGCGCGTCGGTCGTGTTGAAGAAGAACACGGTCGGGTCGTTGGCACCGCCGCACATGGCGACCGGGGCCTTCGGGGTCCAGCCCAGCAGCGTGTTGGTCACCAGGGCCTTGCGGAAGTTGGAGGTCAGGTAACCGCTCTTGAAGGAGTCGGTCAGCAGGCCTCCCGTGCCGAACAGCTTGGTGAAGGTCGGGTCGTTGGGCAGCTTGCCTTCGGTGATCAGCTGGGTGACCGTCTCGGTCGACGGGAACAGCGTCTCGGCGGTCGCGGCGTAGGGCGACTGGTAGACGTCGGTCGGGGCCGAGTAGATGTTGCCGTAGGCCTTCTGGTAGCTGGTCAGCATCAGCGGCAGGAACAGCGTCGCGCCGGCGTTGACCGGTCCGGTCGTGGTGATCACGTCGCCGAACTTGGACAGGTTGTACGGGCCGGACATCGGACCCGCGGCGGTGACGGTGAACTCGGACGCGTAGTCGCGCTCGATGACCTTCTGCGTGGCCATGGCCACGTGGCCGCCCTGCGAGTAGCCGGCGATCAGCAGCTTGGACGACGGCAGCACCGAGCTTTCGGCGGCCAGGTGGGCCTTGGCCGCGCGCAGGCCGTCGACCATGTCGATGGCCGAGGACTCGGCGTTCAGGTAAGGCGTGTACTGCAGGCCCGAACGGTCATAGCCCATGTAGTTGGGAGCCACGACGATGAAGCCCTGGGCGGCGTAGAACGCCATCACCAGCGAGGCCTCCGCGTTGTTCACGACGTCGGCCATGTTGAAGTTCTTGTCCGTCGTCGTGCCGTGCGCGTAGAGCAGCACCGGGCGGTTGCCCGAGCACGCGGCATCGGTGCCCGACGGCACCAGCACGCCGGCCGAGGCCGTGGCCGGGTTGCCTTGCGGATCGCGGGTCATGTAGTAGACGTAGCGCACGTCCACGTCGCACTTGGCCGCGCCGGTCAGCGCGATCACGCCCTTGGCGGTCGTGCCGGCGTCGATCTGCGTCTTGGTGGCGGCACCCGCCTTCGTGCCCAGCAGCAGCGTGCCGCGGGCCGGGGGCGCGTCGTCGGTGGACGGATCGCTGCCGCCGCCGCAGGCGCTCAGCAGCGCGGCCGCCAGGGCCACGCTGACCAGGGTGAATTGGCTCTTCATTGGGACTTCTCCAGGGGTTGTCTCCGTCGTGTCGTGCGGCCGAGGCTTGATGGCCGACACTAAATCGAACGGTCGTTCGTTTTTCTCAGCAATCACTGTAAGGGCAGGGTTCGCCTCGTCCTCAAGAGGAAAACCCTGACAGGGCGCAGCATGCCAGCGCGACCGTGGCGCGGGACGCACATTGCGTCCGCTTCGCGGCGCGACAGCAACACTTGACGCGCAGATGTGCGAACAGGGAGAAGCCGCATCGGCTTCTCCCTGTCCAGGGGGGAGGAATTTCCCGGCAAGCCCTGCCCCCAGGGGGTCGGGTCTTGCGTCGGCAATCGACACGCCCGGACCTCCCGGTCCGGGGCGTCGCCTCAGGCGGTCAGAACGGGTTGTTCGACGCGCGCGTCTGCGCCTGCGACGCGATGCGGGCCTGTTCCGACGGGCTCAGCAGCGTGTCGCCCGCCCACATGTAGGTCGTCGCGGTGGCGTTGGCGACCAGGGTCTTGTCGGTGCACAGCGGGGGCAGCGAGGTGGTCAGGCAGGCGGCGTCCGTGGTGTTCGACAGGCCGTAGTACGAGCCGAACTTGGACACCGACTGCATGGTCTCGTCGGTCAGGATCAGGCCGATCATGCGGCCGTCGTTGATGATGCGCAGGCGCAGGCCGGTGTTGAAGCGGCGCGAGAGCTCGGTGATCAGCGCGGCGCGGTCGGTGTCGGAGTTGGCCGCCTTCTGCTTGAGCGCGAACGGCGTCAGGCCCATGTCCTGCATCGTCGACAGGATGACCTTGCCGCCGGCGTTGGCGATGCGGTTGACCTGGTCGCCCAGCGCCTCGCCGCGGGCTTGCGCCGCGTTGCCCAGCGTGGCCGCGTCCTGCGCGGGATAGGAGGCGTACAGCTCGAGGATGTCGTTGGCGCCGGCCATCACCGTGACCAGGTCCTTGTTGCCGAAACCGTCGAGGCCGAACTGGCGGTCCACCTGCGCGGCCACGTCGGCGACCTTCGCGCCCTGGGCCGCGTACATCTTGCCGGTGGGGCTGGCCAGCTTGTCGGGGTTGCACTCGGCGAAGACCAGGCCGAAATAGGTGGCCAGGGTCTGCGTCCAGACCGGATTCAGCTTGCAGCTGACCAGGTTGGTCGTGGTGTCCACGCCATTGATCGTGTACTTGGTCCCGTCGGTGCGGACCGCGCTGGTCTCGTCGCCGAAGGTGATGATCCGCGTCGGGTGGAAGGGGTCGATCTGCTGACCACCGCCGCCACAGGCCGCCAGCATCGCGGTCGCGCCCAGCACCAGGGCCAGACGGCGCTTCAAACTCTTCATGAACACTCCAAATCTCGAAAACTCAGCGGGGCGCGAACGCCGCCGCCGCGCGGGACAAGCGGTCCCGCACCCCATCCCAGGCGGCCTCTGCGGGCGGCGCCTCGATCCAGATCTCGGTCGCGCCGGCCGCGTCCAGCTCGCGCAGGACGGCGAACAGCTGCCGCGCCGCCGCGCGCGCCTGGGCAGGCATCGCGCGGTGCAGGGGCGGCTCGCCCGCGCCGTCCGGTCCGAACGACGTGCGCGAATATACCGCCAGCCCCGCCGGTCGCCCGGTCGCCAGCGCCGCGCGCAGCTGCTCGGTCGACATCAACCGGACGGTCGCGTGGGGCGCGTAATGGGCGGCCAGTGTGCCCGAGGCCCGTGGCGCCCGTGCGTCGGGCGCTTGTAAAGCCACGCCGGCCGCGGCTTCCAGCTGCTCGGGCGTGAGCACGCCGGGCCGCAGCAGCACCAGGCCGCCGCGGCTGCAGTCCACGATGGTGGACTCGATGCCCACGTCGCAGGGGCCGCCGTCCAGCACCAGCAGGCCGGGCTCGAATTCGTCGGCGACATGCCGGGCCGTGGTCGGGCTGACCCGGCCGAAACGGTTGGCGCTGGGCGCGGAGAGGCCCTCGACGCCCAGCGTCCGGCACGCCGCCATCAGCGCCCGGAACACCGGGTGCGAGGGGCAGCGCAGGCCGACCGTGTCCTGGCCGCCGGCCGAGGCCGTCGCCAGCCCCGGGACCCGGCGCAGGATCAGCGTCAGCGGACCGGGCCAGAAGGCCTCGATCAGCCGATGGGCGATGGGCGGGATCTCCTGCGCGAAGACGCGGGCGCCGGCCTCGTCCAGCACGTGGACGATCAGCGGGTGGTCGCTGGGCCGGCCCTTGGCGGTGAAGATCTTCGCCACCGCCTCGTCGCGGTCCGCGCGGGCCGCCAGGCCGTAGACGGTCTCGGTGGGGACGCCCGCCAGCTCGCCGTCCGCCAGCGCGCGCGCCGCGGCGCGCACCGACTCGGGTTGTTGGCCGTCCAGCACCATGGCCTCGCGCTCCGGGCTCACCACGTGTCCGGCAGGCCCAGCAGCACGCAGGCCCGGCGGGCGTTGGCGCGGGCTTCCTCCGCGCTCGCGCCGATCACGTTGAGGTGGCCCATCTTGCGGCCGGGGCGCGCCTCGGTCTTGCCGTAGAGGTGCAGCTCGGCGCCCGGCAGGGCCAGCACGCCGGCCCAGTCGGGCGCGCGTTCGCGGCCCTCGGCGTCGAACCAGAGGTCGCCCAGCAGGTTCAGCATGACCACTGGGGAATGAAGGCGCGGCTCGCGCAGCGGCAGGCCGGTCATCGCGCGGACCTGCATCTCGAACTGCGACAGGTCGCAGGCGTTCATCGTGTAGTGGCCGGAGTTGTGCGGGCGCGGGGCCATCTCGTTGACCACGAGGCGGCAGTCCTTCAGCACGAAGAACTCCACGCACAGCACGCCGACGTAGCCCATGCCCGAGGCGATCGCCGACGCGGACTGGCGCGCCTGCGCCTGCAGCGCGGCATCGACGTCGGGGGCCGGCACCTCGGTGACGGCCAGGATGCCGTCGCGATGCAGGTTCTGCTGGACCGGGAAGGTCACGACCGCGCCGTCGGCGCCGCGCACCACCAGCACGCTCAGTTCCAGCGCCAGCGGCAGCATCTGCTCGAGCACGCAGTCCACGCGCCCCAGCTCGTCGAAGGCGGCGGCCAGTTGCGCGCGATCGGTCACGCGGCGCTGGCCCTTGCCGTCATAGCCCAGGCGGGAGGTCTTGAGGATGCCGGGCAGCAGCGCGTCCGGCACCGCGGCCAGATCCGCCTCCGAGCGCAGCACCGCGTACGGGGCGCAGGGCACGCCGCTCTTGTCGAAGTGGGCCTTCTCGCGGGCACGGTCCTGGCAGATGGCGACTGCGGCCGCGCCGGGAGCGACCACGCGCGTGGCGGCCAGCTGTTCCAGCGCCCGCGCGGGCACGTTCTCGAATTCGGTGGTGATCGCCTCGCAGCGGCGGGCGAGGTCCTCGAGCGCCGCGGCGTCGAGGTAGTCCGCCCGCAGATGCTCCTGCGCGACCGCGCCGGCCGGGCTGGTCGCGTCGGGATCCAGCACCACGCAGCGATAGCCCAGCGCCTGCGCGGCGTGGACGAACATGCGGCCCAGCTGGCCGCCCCCCAGCACGCCCAGCGTGGCGTCGCCCGGCAGCAGCGGCATCAGCGCAGCTCCTCGGTCATGGCCGTGGCGGCGGCGGTCTGGCGCTTGCGGAACGCGGCCAGTTGCTCGCGCAGGGCCGGGTTGTCGCGGGCCAGCATGGCCACGGCGAACAGCGCCGCGTTGCCCGCGCCGGCGGTGCCGATGGCGAAGGTCGCCACCGGGATGCCCTTGGGCATCTGCACGATCGAGTGCAGGGAGTCGACCCCCTGCAGGTGGCGGCTGGCGACGGGCACGCCCAGCACCGGGACCAGCGTCTTGGACGCCAGCATGCCGGGCAGGTGCGCGGCGCCGCCGGCGCCCGCGATGATGGCCCGCAGGCCTCGGCCTTCGGCCTGTTCCGCATAGGAGAACATCTCGTCGGGCATGCGGTGGGCCGAAACCACCCGCGCCTCGAACGGCACGCCGAACTCGGTGAGAATGTCGGCGGCGTGCTTCATGGTCTCCCAGTCACTGCTGGAGCCCATCACCACGCCGATGACGGGGGCGATGTCGGGAGTGGTGGCGCTGCTCACGGGTCGGTCCTCGATCTGTCAAATCGTGAAACCTTGAATTGTAGGCGGGCAGCCTCAGGTGCCGTTCTTGCCGCTGCGCGAACACGTCTTTCGCGCCCGCGCGACACGGCGTCCCGCCCCTGCCCCGTACCGTCCCACCATGACCGACATCACCCTCCAAAACTTCGAAGCCGACCTGCTGCAGGCCTCCATGCAGCAACCGGTGCTGCTGGACATCTGGGCGCCCTGGTGCGGCCCGTGCAAGGCGCTGGGCCCGATGCTGGAGAAGCTGGAGGTGGCCTATGCCGGCCGCTGGAAGCTGACCAAGCTCAACAGCGACGACCAGCCGGAGATCGCCTCGCAGCTGAGCCAGGCCTTCGGCGTGCGCTCGATCCCGTTCTGCGTGCTGTTCGTCGGCGGCCAGCCGGTGGACGGTTTCGTGGGCGCCATCCCCGAGGCGCAGATCCGCGAGTTCCTGGACCGTCACGTCCCCACCGGCGAGGCCATCGAGGCCGAGGAGGACCTGGCCGAGGCGCAGGCGCTGATGGACGAGGGCGATGCCCAGGGCGCGCTGGAGATGCTGCAGGCGGCGGTGACCGCCGACCCGTCCAACGAGACGGCCCGCTTCGACCTGGTCCGCGCGCTGCTGGAGGCCGATCTGCTGGAGGATGCCAAGGCGGCGTTCGCGCCGGTCGCGCACCAGGCGGCCGACACCATCACCCCGCATGCGCGCTTCGCCGCGCTAGCCACCTGGATCGCGGCCGCCGAGCGCGCCGCCCAAGGCCTGGACCCGGCCGGCCTGCAGGCCGCGATCGCCGCCAACAAGCGCGACTTCGACGCGCGCTTCGCGCTGGCGCAGGGCCTGTTCGCGGGCCGCGACTTCACCGGCGCGATGGACGAGCTGCTGGAGATCCTCATGCGCGACAAGGCCTGGAACGACCAGGCCGCGCGCAAGACCTACGTCGCGATCCTCGAGATCATGACCAAGCCCGCCCCGGCCGCGCACGCGGCCGCTCCGCAGGCCGGCGGCGGCCTGCAGATGTCGGGCCCCAGCACCGTGGCCCCGGCCGACCCGCTGGTCGACCAGTACCGCCGCAAGCTGAGCATGGCGCTGTTCTGATCCTCGGCTGAGCCTCAGAACATCACCCGCGCCACCCCGGCGCGGGTCAGCCGGTCCAGCTCCTGCGGATCGGCTTCCTGGTCGGTGACCAGCACGTCGATGTCGACGCAGTCGCAGACCTGCATGCGGCTGCCCTGCCCCAGCTTGCTCGAGTCGGCCAGCAGCACCCGCTGCCGCGCCCGCGACAGCATCGCCTGCGCGACCGCGACCTCCGCCCACAGGTAGCTCGTCGCGCCCTGCCGCGCGTCGAGCGCCGTCGGCGACACGAAGGCGATGTCCACCCGGTGCCGGGCGATCTCCGCGACGGTGAACTCACCGAAGCTGGCCGAGGTCTCCGGCACGTAGCTCCCGCCCAGCAGCAGCACCTCGTGGCCCTGGCGGCCCGCCATCGCGTCGGCCACCGCCACCGAGTTCGTCACCACCCGCAACTCCTGCGCCTGCATCAGGGCCTGCGCCAGCGCATGCGTGGTCGAGCCCGCGTCGATGAACAGGCTCAGCCCGGGCTTGACCAGCGTCAGCGCCTGTCGCGCGATCGCCTGCTTCTGACGGCGACGCGACTGCGCGCGCTCCGCATAGCTGGCCTCGGCCGGGACCTCGGACTGCACCGCGCCGCCGTGCACCCGGGCCAGCTTGCCGCCCTGCTCCAGCTCGATCAGGTCGCGGCGCACCGTCTCGCGCGACACGCCCAGCTCGCGCGCCGCCTCGTCCGTCGTCAGCCGGTGCCGCTCGCGCAGCAGCAGCAGGATCTTGTCGTGTCGTTCCTGGGACCACATGGATCGCTTCTTCTCCCTGTCGGATGGACTGGTCGCCGGCCGCGAGCATGCCTCGCCGCGCCGGACCTCCCATTGACCCAAACCCGGGTGCGCGCTTTCGTGACAGTTTGAGGGTTCATTTGTGTCGTTGTGGATTTCCGCCACCGTACGACGTCATGGCTGTGGTTTTTCGTGTTTGTCGTTGTTTTGTCTTGGACTCTTGTGACAGTCCGCTCGTTCGATCGACGTACCAAACACCTCTCCCCGACCTCCACGAACGCCGAGTCCACACCATGAAGCACCCGATGCCCACCGCCCTGGCACTGGCCCTGAGCCTGGCCTTCGCCCTGCCCGCCGTCGCGCAGTCTTCCAACGACAACGCCAGTGCCGACACCGCCAGCGCCGGCGCCGATCGCACCGAGCTGGATCGCGTCACCATCAGCGTCGGCCGCGGCCAGCTGCGCTCGGTGCAGAGCCTGAGCGGCGCCGAGTTCGAGAACGCCGTCGCCGGCGCCAGCCCGCTGATCACCGTGTCGCGCCTGCCCGGCGTGAACTTCCAGTCCGCCGACGGCCTGGGCAACTACGAGTGGTCCACGCGCTTCACCGTGCGCGGCTTCTCGCAGAACCAGATCGGCTTCACGCTGGACGACGTGCCGCTGGGCGACATGTCCTACGGCAACTTCAACGGCCTGCACATCAGCCGCGCGATCTCCAGCGAGAACGTCGGCCGCGCCTCGCTGTCGCAAGGCGCCGGCGCGCTGGAAGCGGCCTCGTCCAGCAACCTGGGCGGCACGCTGCAGTTCTACTCGGCGGATCCGGCCCAGCAGTTCGGCGTCCGCCTGTCGCAGACCTTCGGCAGCGACTCCGCCCGCCGCACCTTCCTGCGCGTGGACAGCGGCAAGAGCCTCCTGGGCCAGTTCTCCGTGAGCTACACCGACCAGGACGCCGACAAGTGGAAGGGCCACGGCCAGCAGAAGCAGGAGCAGTGGAACTTCAAGTGGGTCAAGGAGATCGGCGAGCACCGCGTCTCGGCCTTCTACAACACCTCGCGCCGTCGTGAAGTCGACTACCAGGATCTGTCGCTGGACCTGATCAAGCGCAAGGGCGACACGCTCGACAACTTCTACCCGGACTTCGCCGCCGCGGTGAAGGCCGCCAACACGCTGTGCGGCGCCAACGGCAGCACCTACGTGGCCGCCTGCGACGACCAGTACTACGCCGGCGCCGGCCTGCGCAACGACGACCTGCTGGGCGTCACGGCCGACCTGCGCCTGGCCCCGAACGCCACCTGGAAGACCACCGCCTACTACCACCACAACAAGGGCATGGGCCTGTGGTTCACGCCCTACCAGGCCTCGCCGGACGGCACGCCGATCTCGGTGCGCACGACCGAGTACGGCATCAACCGCAGCGGCGTCGTCTCCAACGCCGAGGTCGAGCTGGGCGACCACCTGATCAAGGCCGGCGTCTGGTTCGAGGACAACAACTTCAACCAGGCCCGCCGCTTCTACGCCGCCAATGCGGCCGTGAGCGTCTACCAGTTCCCGAGCAACCCCTTCCTGACGCAGTGGCAGTACGGCTTCAACACGAAGACCACGCAGTTCTCGCTGTCGGACACCTGGGCGGTGACCAAGGACCTGACGGTGGGCGCCGGCTTCAAGTCGCTCAAGGTCAAGATCAACGGTGACCTGCAGGTCGGCACCGGCATGCCCTCGGGCACCATCACCGCCGACAAGGGCTTCCTGCCGCAGCTGGGCGTGAACTACCGCCTGTCGGCCAGCCAGGAGCTCTACGGCACCATCGCCCGCAACATGCGCGCCTACCAGGGCGCCGCCACCGGCACCTCGCCCTTCGCCACCAGCGCCGCCGGCTTCAACGCCATCAAGGGCAGCCTCAAGCCCGAGACCTCCGACACCTTCGAGGCGGGCTGGCGCATCAGCGGCCGCGGCTACGAGGGCTCGGTCAGCGCCTACCTGGTCAACTTCAAGGACCGCCTGCTGAGCGTGCAGAGCGGCAGCGGCATCCAGGGCAACCCGGTCATCCTGTCCAACGTCGGCGACGTGCGCTCCACCGGCATCGAGGGCGCCCTGTCCTTCCGCCTGAGCCCCACCCTCACCTGGTACAACAGCCTGAGCCTGCAGAAGTCGACCTACCAGGACGACGTCACCAGCGGCTCCACGCCGGTGGCCATCAAGGGCAAGCGCGTGGCCGACGCGCCCGACACCATGCTCAAGTCGCAGCTGGGCTACGACGACGGCGCGCTGTTCGGCAACGTCTCGGTGGACTACATGTCCAAGCGCTACTACTCGTACACGAACGACGCCTCGGTGCCGGATCGCACGCTGGTCAACCTGAGCGCCGGCTACAAGATGAAGAACGTGATGATGCTGCGCGAGATCAGCCTGCAGGCCTCGGTGAACAACCTGTTCGACAAGCACTACATCTCGACGATCGGCTCGAACGGCTTCACCAACAGCGACGCGGCCGGCACCTACGCCACGCTGCTGCCGGGCGCCCCGCGCCAGTTCTACGTCACGCTGACCGGCAAGTTCTGATCGCATGACGCGCGCCTCCCACCTGACGCGCCGCCAGCTGCTGCTGGCGGGATCGCTGGCCTCGCCGCTGGCGGTCCCGCTCGCGGGCTGCGCGACGACGGGACCGGAGGCGGCCCCGGCTGCTCCCGCCGACACGAACGCGACCACGGAGGCGCCCCGGCGCTTCCGGGTCGCGTTCGGCTCTTGCGCGAAGCAGTCCAAGCCGCAACCGATCTGGCGCGCCATCGGCGCCGCCCGTCCCGATCTCTTCGTCTTCCTCGGCGACAACCTCTACGCGGACGCCCGCGACGAGGCCACGCTGCGCCAGCGCTACGTCGAGTTCAACCACGTGCGGCCGCTGCAGGCCTTCCGCCGCGCCGTGCCGCACATCGCGATCTGGGACGACCACGATTACGGCGATGACGACGAGGGCGGCGACTACCCGCACAAGCAGCTCTCGCAGCAGCTGTTCTGCGACGCGTGGAACGAGCCGGCGGACTCGCCGCGCCGCCGCAACGACGGCGTGTACGCGAGCTACCTGTACGAGGCCTTCGGCCGCCGCATCCAGGTCATCCTCCCGGACCTGCGCTTCAACCGCACCGCGTTGACGGCCGATCCCAAGCTCAAGTCCAGCTACGCGGCCATGGTGTTGCGGGCCAAGCTCAGCGGCCAGCCGATGACGGGCTGGTACGTCCCCGACGACCGGCCCGAGGCCGAGATCCTCGGCGAGGCCCAGTGGCAGTGGCTGGAAGCGCAGCTGCGCATCCCCGCCGACGTGCGGCTGATCGGCTCCAGCGTGCAGTTCGCAGCCGACGGCAGCGGCTGGGAATGCTGGTCCAACTTCCCGCGCGAGCGGGCCCGGCTGGTCGAGCTGATCCGCAAGACCGGCGCCGAGGGCGTGGTCTTCCTCAGCGGCGACATGCACTACGCGGAGCTCTCCAGCGTCGACGTGGCCGGCGGCTACCCGCTGTGGGACGCGACCTCCAGCGGCCTGACCGAGGTCTGGGACATCCCCACGCCCAACCGCAACCGGCGCTCGACGGTGATGGCGGAGCTGAACTTCGGCCTGATCGACATCGAGCCGATCACGGCCGCCGCGACCGCGTCCGAAGGAACCCCCGGGACTGTCACGGAACCGCGCGAAGATCTGCGCCTGCGCATCGCGTTGTGCGACGTCGACGGACACGCGAAGATCACGAAGGACCTGCTGCTGTCCGGCCTGCGCTGGCCGGATCGCGCGAAGACCGCGGGCACGACGTCGGCGGCCGAGGAGATGACTGGATGACGCTGTCCCGACGCACGCTGCTCCACACCCTGCCCGCCCTCTGCGGACCCCTGGCCTGGCCCGCGCTCGCGCAGGGCGGCATGCCGGCCACGCCGGCCCTGTCCGCGCTGATGACGGCCGCCCGCAAGGAAGGCCGCATCGCCAGCCTGGGCATGCCCGACGACTGGGCCAACTGGCGCGCGACCTGGGCCGACCTGCAGCGGCTCTACGGTCTGACCCACGTCGACACCGACATGAGCAGCGCCGAGGAGATCGCCAAGATCGAGGCGGAGAAGGCCAACGCCAGCGCCGACATCGGCGACGTGGGCTTCGAGTTCGGCGCGATCGCGAAGGCGCGCGGCATCGCGCAGCCCTACAAGCCGACGACCTGGGCGCAGGTGCCCGACTGGGCCAAGGATCCCGAGGGCCATTGGGCGCTGGCCTACACCGGCACCATCGCCTTCGCGGTCAACCGCAAGCGGCTGCCGCAGGTGCCGCGCAGCTGGCAGGCGCTGTTCGCGTCCAAGGCCCGCGTGCTGATCGGCGAGGTCGGCCGCGCCGCGCAGTCCAACGCGGCGGTGCTGGCGGCGGCGGTCGCGCTGGGGGGCGATGAGACGCGCCTGCAGCCCGCGCTCGAGGCCTTCGCCAGACTGGCCAAGGACAAGCGCCTGGTGGCGGTCAACGCCAGCCCGGCGCTGATGGAGCGGGCCGAGGCCGACGTCTTCCTGCTGTGGGACTTCAATGCGCTGTCCTACCGGGCCAAGCTGCCCAACGCGGCGGACTACGAGGTGCTGATCCCGTCGGACGGCTCGGTGACGAGCGGCTACTCGACGATCATCAACCGCTGGGCGCCGCATCCGAATGCCGCGATGCTGGCGCGCGAGTACATCTTCAGCGACGCCGGCCAGATGCATCTGGCGCGCGGTCATGCGCGTCCGATCCGCATCGCGCAGCTCACGCTCCCGCCGGACCTCAAGGACCTGCTCGTGCCCGAGGCGCAGTACGCGAAGGCGCGCGCGCTCAAGCCCGCCGTGTGGACCGAGGAAGTGAAGAAGCTGCCGCGCGCCTGGCAGCGCGAGGTGCTGGGGGCGGCGCGATGAGTGGTCCGACGAACGGCGGGCCCGGCCTCCCGACGGGCACGACGTCCGGCCTTGCGAACGCGACGTCCCCGGCGACCGGCGCCCCCGCGGTCGGCACGGGGCCGCGCAAGCTCGTGGTGCTGCTGGCCGACGGCCTGCGCGCCGACACGGCCCGCGACTACATGGGCTATCTGCAGGCGCTGAACGAGGCCGGCCGCGCGCAGTGGCGGTCGCTGCGCTGCGAGCTGCCCAGCCTGTCGCGCCCGCTCTACGCCACGGTGATCAACGGCGAGACGCCGCTGCGGCACGGCATCCTGGGCAACGGCCAGGCGGGCGAGCGCCTGGAGCGCCACCTGTTCCAGCGCCTGCAGGGACGCGGCGTGCCGGCGGCCATCGCGGCCTACCACTGGTTCTACGAGCTGCTCGCGGGCCAGGTCTTCGATCCGCTGCGGCATCGCGACCAGACGCTGCCGGGACTGGGCATCGCCGCCGCGCGCTGGTACTGGGAGGACGACTACCCCGACAGCCACCTGCTGGCCGACGCCGAATCGCTGCGCCGCGCGGTGCTCGCCACCAGCGGTCCGGCGCTGCTGTTCATCCATCCGATGGGACCGGACCACGCGGGCCACGTGCACGGCGGCGAATCGACGCAGTACGCGATGAGCGCGCGCAAGCTGGACATGCTGCTGGCGCAGTTGCTGCCGCGCTGGCATGCCGACGGTTTCGACCTGCTGTTGACCAGCGATCACGGCATGAACGCCGATCGCATGCACGGCGGCCCGCTGCCGATCGAGCGCGAGGTGCCGCTGATCTGGGCGCCGCACGACGGCGCGGTCAGCCTGACGCTGCCCGATCGGCAGACCGGCATCGCCGGCTGGGTGCTGGAGCGGCTGGGCATCGATGTGCGCCACGAGCCGCGTCCGGACGCCGTCGCCACGCCCCGCGCCGACGCACGCGCGGACGTGAACGGCCAAGGCACGCTCGCATGACCCTGAGCGCGAGGACCGCCTGGCGGCTGGCGTGGCCGCTGCTGGGGCTGACATCGGCCGCGCTGCTGCTGCCCTTCGGCTGGCGCGCGGTCGCGATCCTGGGCGAGTGCGTCGCTCACGGCGACGGCTGCGCGATCGCGGACCTGACGGCGGACAGCTACTACTTCGAGGCCGCCTGGAACACCCTGTGGCTGGGCGCGCTGTCGGCGCTGATCGGGCTGGCCATCGGCCTGGGCGCGGCGATCGCGCTCGCGCGCCTGCCGCGGCTGGAGCGGCCGGTGACGCTGCTGGCGAGTCTGGGCGCCAACTTCTCCGGCGTGCCGCTGGCGGTGGCGCTGCTGCTGCTCTTCGGCGCGCAGGGGGTGATCACCGTGGCGATGCAGGCGGCCGGGCTGACGCCGTGGATCGACCTGCAAGGACTCGGCGGCCTGCTGCTCGCCTATGTGTGCTTCCAGGCGCCGCTCGCGGTGCTGCTGTTGATCGCGCCGGTGAAGATGCTCGACGGCTCGCTGCAGGACGCGGCGGCCACGCTGGGCGCCGGACCGGTGCTGTACTGGCGTCGCGTCGGCCTGCCGCTGATGCTGCCCAGCCTGGTCGAGACCTTCGGCCTGCTCTTCGCCAACGCCGCCGCGGCCTTCGCGACGCCCTTCGCGTTGAACGGCACCGCGGCGCATGTGCTCGCCGTGCGCATCGCCGCGCTGGTCAGCGGCGACATCTTCGCGCAGCCGGAGTTGTCGGCGCTGCTGGCGCTGATCCTGTTCGGGATGCTGGTCGTGGTGATCGGATTCACGCGCTGGTTGGCGGCGCGGCTGAGGGAGGGGCGGGCGTGAGCGGGAAGCGTGTGGAGGCCGTCGCGGGAGCCCGAAGACCCTCTCCCCTGCCCTCTCCCGCAAGCGGGAGAGGGAGTCCAGGGCCTGCCCCCGGCAGCGGGCAAGCGGGGGCAGGGCCTGCCGTCGCGAGCGGGAGACGGGGGCGTGCGCTCATCTCCTCGTTGGCGTTGGTCGTACTGCTGGTCGCGGTACTGGTGCCGATGGCGGCGCTGCTGCTCTACGGTCTCACCGAGCGTTGGGATCGCCACTGGTGGCCCGAAGGGCCGACGCTGCGGTGGATCGGCGAAGCGGTGCTCGATCCGCGTGTGCAGGGCGCGGTGCTGCGCACGGTGCTGCTCGCCTTGGCGAGCGCCGTGCTGGCGCTGGTCTGCGGCGGGCTCGCCACCATTCCGGCGGCGCTCGCGCTGCAGCTGGACGACGGCGCCTCGGCGCGCCGGCTGCGCCGCATGCTGGACCTGCTCTCGCTGCTGCCCTTCGCGATCGCGCCCGTCGTGATCGCGATCAGCGCCCTGGAGCTCTTCGTCGGCCGCTGGGGCGGCTGGCTGCCCTTGCCGCTGGTCTATGTCGCGGTGGTCGCGCCGACGCTGTTCCCGCTCATCCACAAGACGCTGCTGGCCGCGCTGGCGCAGCTCAACGCGGCCGCGCTGATCGAGGCCGGCCGCACCCTGGGCGCCAGCGACGGCCACACGCTGCGCCGCGTGCTGCTGCCGATGCTCGCGCCCGCGCTGCTGGCCGCCTTCCTGCTCGCGTGGGTGACGGCGGCGATGGAGTTCGCGATCGCCAACCTGCTGCTGGGCGGCCAGATGGAGCTGCTCCAGCCGCTGATGAACAGCCTGCGCAACGTCAACGGCCACCAGGCCGCGGCGCTGATGGTGCTCGCCTTCGCCGGCGTCGGCGCGATCGTCGCGCTGGCGGCACGCCTCACGCGGCGCTGGACCGCGTCCTCGCATTGATCCGATCCGACGATGACCTCGACTCCCGCCCCCGCCCCCGCCTCCGAATCGACTGCCGCGCCCGCGCAGCCTCAACTCTCCGTGCAGGGCGCGCGTCTCGCGCTGGGCGGCCGCCCCGTGCTGCGCGACATCGACCTCACCCTCGCCCGCGGCGAGGTGGTGGCGCTGCTCGGCGCGTCGGGCTGCGGCAAGACGACGCTGCTGCGCTCGATCGCGGGGCTGCAGACGCTGGACGCCGGCCGCATCGCGCTGAGCGGCCAGGACGTGAGCGCCCTGCCCGCGCGGCAACGCGACATCGGCATGGTCTTCCAGCACTACGCGCTGTTCCCCAACCTGTCGGTGCGCGAGAACATCCGCTTCGGCCCCCTCGCGCGCGGCGAGGAGCCCGCCAAGGCGGATGAGCGCGCCGACGAGCTGCTCGCGCTCATCGATCTGAAGGCGCAGGCGGACCGGCTGCCGCAGGCGCTGTCCGGCGGGCAGCGGCAGCGCGTGGCGCTCGCGCGCGCGCTGGCGACCCGCCCGACCCTGCTGCTGATGGACGAGCCCTTCTCCGCGCTGGACGAGCACTTCCGTCTCCCGCTGCGGCGCCAGTTCCGCCAGCTGCAACGCGAGCTCGGCCAGAGCTGCGTGATCGTCACCCACGACCGCGAGGAAGCCTTCGAGCTGGCCGACCGCGTGGCGGTCATGTTCGACGGCGTCATCGCGCAATGCGCCTCGCCGCGCGAGCTGCGCCGCGCGCCGGCGAATCGCCGCGTCGCCGACTTCCTCGGCATGTTCAACCGGCTCGATGCGACGGCGCTCGACGGCGCCTGGCGCCGCGACGCGGGCCACTGGATCGCGCCGATCGAGTCACTCGTCGTGGCGGACGAGTCCCCCATCGGCCCGGCCACCCGCTCGGTCGCCCATTCGACCGGACTCTCGGTTCCGGAATCGGACTCGGGAACGATCTCCGCCGGTGCATTGCGCTTCGACGCGACGCTCAAGGCCAGCTACCCCGGTCAGCAACGCGTGGCCTGGGAACTCGCGGGCCCCGGGGGGCAGACCTTGACGCTGTGGCGCCGCCACGAGGACGCCGAGGTCGAGCCGGGCACCGTCGTGCCGGTGGCCATCCCCGAGCCCTCGCTGCGCTGGCTCGCGGAGTAGCTCCGCTCCCGCGCCGTCGTGCCGCACGGCACGGTCGAGCAGGCCTGGCCCTGCCCTGCCCTGCCCTGCCCAGGCCAGGCCACCCAGCCAGCCAATCAGCCAATCAGCCAATCAGCCAATCAGCCAATCAGCCAACCAGCCAGCCATCCAACCATCCAGGTCCGAGCGTGCTCTCCGCCCGCCTGCGCGTGAACCCCAGGCGCGGACGACGGCGGAGCGCGGAGAATCCGCCCTCACAAAAGATCCGGAATCCGAGGGAGGAACACGCGATGCAGATGGCCGATTTCGAGCGCATCGTGGCGCGGCTCGAGCAGGAGAGCCTGTCGGCGCCGACCGCCTACAAGCTCAAGGTGGGGCTGCTGGCCCTGGTGGGCTTCGGCCTGATCGCGGTGCTGATGTCCTTCGCCGGGCTGGGCCTGATCGCGCTGGCGGGGCTGGCGCTGTTCCTGCTGACCAGCGGCGTGGGCGCCATCGTGGTGCTGCTCAAGCTGGGCAAGCTGCTGGTGCTGCTCGCCATCCCGCTGTGGTTCCTGGTGAAGTCCTCGCTGTCGGCGCTGTTCAAGCGCCTGCCCGCGCCCACCGGCACGCCGCTGACCCGCGCCGACGCGCCCGCCCTCTTCGACGCGCTGGACGAGATGCGCCGCCGCATGCGCGGCCCCCGCTTCCACCAGGTGCTGCTGGTCGAGGACATGAACGCCGCCGTGGTGCAGCGCCCGCTGTTCGGACTGTTCGGCTTCCCGCGCAACTACCTGCTGCTGGGCCTGCCGCTGCTCGAGTCGATGAGCGCCGAGGAGGCGCTGGCGGTCGTGGCGCATGAGTACGGCCACCTGGCCGGCTCGCACAGCCGCTTCGCGGCCTACATCTACCGCATGCGGCTGTCGTGGGGAAACATCCAGGCCATCACCGAGCAATGGCGCGGCTGGACCGGTCGCCAGCTGCGCAAGCCGGTCGACGCCTTCGCGGCCTACTTCAACGCCTACACCTTCGTGCTGGCGCGCGCCAACGAGTACCAGGCCGACGCCGCCTCCGCCGAGCTGGTCGGCACGGCCGCGGCGGTGTCGGCGCTCAAGCGGGTGAACGTCAGCGGCGGCGCCTACGAACGCTTCATGGAGGCGACGATCAAGACCACCCGCTCCAGCGACGTGCCGCCGCGCGACCTCGCGGAGCAGTGGGCGCGCACGGCCCTGGTGCCGCCGCCCCGGGAGCTGGTGCAGAAGGACCTGGACGCCGCGTTGCGCCGCGCGCCGCATGCCGCCGACACGCATCCCTCGCTGAAGCAGCGTCTGGCCGCGCTGGGCGTCGACGAGGCCGGCATGGCGCTGGCGCCAGACGCGCTGACGCGGCAATCGGCGGCGCAAGCCTGGCTGGGCGAGTCGGCGGTCGGCCATCGGCGCGCCTTCCAGGAGCGCTGGTGCTCGCTGGTCTCGGACAACTGGCGCGAGCAGTTCCAGCACTGGTCGCAGAAGCGCGAGCGCGTCGCCGCGATTCAGGCGATGCCGGAGCGCGGCGCCGACGAGGACGCCGAGCTGCTGCATCTGACCCTGCAGCTGCAGCCGGACGAGGACCACCTGCCCGCGTTGATCGACTTCAACGCCCGCCACCCCGACCACGCCCACGGGCTGTTCCTCGAGGGCTCGCAGCGCCTGGACAAGGACGACGAGACCGGCTTGCCGCTGCTGGAGCGCGCGATGGCGCTGGACGCCGACGCGGTGCGCGCCGGCTGCGAACGCGCCTTCGCCTTCCTCTCGAGCCGTCAGGACCCTCGCGCCAAGGACTACGCCGATCGCTGGAACCGGCGCGCGGACTGGGAAGCGACGCGCGAGCAGCAGCTCGGCGTGCTCGCGGCCGACAGCGAGGTCCGCCCCGTGGACCTGCCGGCGCAGACCCTGGCGCGCATGCGGGAGCTGCTCGCGCAGGTGAAGCCGAGCGTCAGCCAGTGCTGGATCGCGCGTCGCGTGATTCCGGCGGACCCCGATGCGGAGGTCTATGTGATGGTGCTGCGCGGCGACCGCTGGACCCGCATGCGCGACAAGGAAGGCGAGATCATCCAGGCGGCGGTGAGGCTCGACTGGCCGCTGCCCGGTCATTTCTGCACCGACGGCGCGCCCTACGCCGCGCTGAGCAAGCGGGTCGTCAAGACGGGGCTGGCGCTGCTCTGAGCGACGCCCTGCCCGCGCGACGTTCACAGGTCGCGGCGTCGGGGCGGCGGAAGCCGGCCCATGCGCGCAGGTGACTCAGGCGGGGCGGAACTGCGCGGGCAGCCCCTCGCGATACGGATAGAACTGGAAATAGGGCCGCGCCTCGTCGAGCGTGCGCGCGACCGAGGGCCGCTGCATCAAGCGCACGAAGTAGGCCGCCAGGCGCGGATGCTCCGCCGTGAAGGGCACGATCGTCGTCGCGTAGAACAGCGAAGGCGCCGCGGCGCAGTCGGCCATGCTGAAGGCGGCGCCGGCCATCCACGCGCGGTCGGCGAGCTTGCCCTCCAGCATCCCGTAGGCCATGGCCAGCGTGTCGCGCGAGCGCTCGACGGTGAAAGGGTCGCGGTCCTCCTCCTCGCGCAGCCGGTCGCCGACGATGGCCTGCATCGGCAGCATCACGTAGAGATCGAGCAGCCGGTCCATCAGCCGGACCTCCAGCGCCGCGTCGGCGTCCAGCGGGATCAGCGTCTGTCCCGGCCGCGCGTGATGCCGGGCGAGGTACTCGATGATGATGCTGGTCTCGGGCACGACGCGCCCGTCGTCGATCAGCAGCGGCATCTTGCCGGTGGGCCACCGCGCGAGGAAGTCCGCGCGCTGCGCCTCGTCGCCCAGGTCCAGGAAGCGTCGATCGGCCTCGACCTCCAGCTCGTTCAGCGCGATCAGCGCCTTGTGGCAGAACGACGAGAGGGGGTGGAAATGAAAGATCAGTGCCATGGCCCGCGCCTTCGTGGGTGTCCGAGAACCGGCCATTGGAGCAGTGGACGCCCGCGCGTCCAACTGCCGAAAGTTATCCGGAGGCGCGGCTTGGGCGATCGGCGCCTCGGGCTGACGGGTCCGGATCAGCGGGCGTCGGGCAGCTTCGCGACCACCTTGAGCTCGAAGTCGAAGCCATAGAGCCAGGTGACGCCGATGCCGGTCAGCGTCGGGTGCGGCGCCTCGCCCCAGTAGTCGGCGGCGATGGTCCAGACCTTCTCGAACTTGCTCTGCGGATCGACGATCAGCACGGTGACGTCGATGACGTCGGCGAAGGTGCAGCCCGCCGCGGCCAGCACCGCGTTCAGGTTCTCGAAGGCGAGGCGGACCTGCGCCTCCAGGTCGGGCTCGGGCGAGCCGTCGGGCCGGCTGCCGACCTGGCCCGAGACGAAGAGGAAGCCGTTGGCGCGAATGGCCGGCGAGTAGCGGTTGCGCTCGTACAGCGCCTGGCGGCCGGCGGGGAAGACGACATCGCGTGCGGACATGGGGATCTCGATTCGGGAAGTGACGATGCCGTGACTCTAGGAATCGCGGTGCCCGCGATAAACAGGCAGGTCGCACAATCACTGTTTGCGATGACCAAACAGTCGCCTCCCCGGCGCCCGCTCTGATGGATCGATTCGACGCCTTGCGCGCCTTCGCCCGCGTGGTGGAAGCCGGCAGCTTCACCAAGGCCGCGCAGACCTTGCACCTGAGCAAGACCACGGTGACACAGCTGATCCAGCAACTGGAGGCGCGGCTGCGGGTGAAGCTGCTGAACCGCACGACCCGCCAGGTGCGCGTGACCGAGGACGGCGCCGCCTACTACGAGCGCGTGGTGCGCGTGCTCGCGGAGCTCGACGACGCCGACACCAGCCTGTCGACGGCCGCCGCCGCGCCCAAGGGTCGATTGCGCATCGATCTGCCGAGCCCCTTCGCGCGCCTGATCCTCGTGCCTGCCCTGCCCGACTTCCATGCGCGCTATCCGGAGATCCAGCTGGATCTGGGCGTCAGCGACCGCATGGTCGACGTGATCGGCGACAACGTCGACGCGGTGTTGCGCGGCGGCGCGCTGACGGACAGCTCGCTCACGGCGAGGCGCATCGGGGAACTGCCCTTGGGCCTCTATGCCGCGCCGGACTACCTCGCGCGCGTCGGCTCGCCCACGCATCCCGCCGCGCTCGACGAGGATCCGCATCGCCTCGTCGGCTACCTGAGCTCGCGCACCGGCCGCGTCGCGCCGATCCCGTTGAGGCGTGAGCGCGACGGCATGGTGGAGGAGCACAGCGTGCACGGGCGCTACGTGGTGGCGCTCGACGATGGCAACGCCTATCTGGCGGCGGGCCTCGCCGGCCTGGGCGTGCTCTGGCTGCCGCGCTACATGGCCGATGCCCACGCGGATCGCGGCGAGCTGGTGCCGCTGCTCGAGGACTGGCACGCGGAGGCGATGCCGATGTTCTTGGCCTATCCGTCGAACCGCCACGTCAGCGCCAAGCTGCGGGTGTTCATCCAGTGGGTCGACGCACTGATGCGACGGCATGCGCCGGTGGCGGGGCTCGGCGAGGGTCGGGCTCCCGCACGTTCCGACGCGAGGCGTCGACCGGCGGGAACGGGCTCGATCCCTCGGGGGTCGAGGCGCGGCTGAAGACCCTCACCCCAACCCTCTCCCGCAAGCGGGCGAGGGGGCATTACAGGCTCGCTGACTTCAACGGCCCTCACCCCAAACCCCTCTCCCACTCCGTGGGCGAGGGGCGCGATACGGGCGGCGTCTGGCGATGGGGTCATGTCTTGATCAGAGAGGCCTGCCACGCAAGCGTCTGAGCGCTGGCGACTCCCTCTCCCGCAGCGCGGGAGAGGGCGGGGGTGAGGGTCTTCGCACACCAGAGCCTGCACGTCTCCCTCTCCTGCGCAGCGGGAGAGGGCGTCCAAGTCACCGAGCGCCTAGGCGCGAGGCACTCGAGCCCTCAGGCCTGCAGGCCGCTCGCCGCGAGCAGCTCGCGCCATTGCAGCTGCTGCTCGCCGAACTGGGCCCAGGCGGCATCGGCCAGCGCCTGGTGACGATCCGCCTCCGTCGTCTCGCCGAGCAGCCGGAAGGTCTGCGCCAGCCGGCTGTGCGTGATCGCGCGATCGTCGAGCTCGCAGTCGGGATCGAGCTCGATCTCCGCTTCCCGCGCCTGGTGCAGCGCGTGCTCGTGCTGGCCCAGGTTCGCGCGGCACCACGCGAGGTCGGACAGCAGGCTGCTGCCCAGCCGCTCCAGCCCCAGCGACATCGCCTGCGGCAGATGCTCCTCGTAGAGCTGGCGCGCTTCCTCGAAGCGGCCCTGCAGGGTCAGCACCTGCGCCCGCAGCACCGGCGTGAGCTCGCTCATCATCTGCGCGCCGACGGCCTGGTCGTAGTGGCGGACGGAATCCACCGTCAGCAGCATCTCGGGTCCGCGGCCGGTCTGGCCGGACAGGCTCTCGCGCCGCAGTTGCGCCGCGCGCATGCCGGCCATGTTGAACATCAGCGCCGACAGCGAGGCATCGTCGCCCTCGCTGGCCGCATGCCGCCGCGAGCGGATGTACCAGCGCTGCGCCGCCTCGGCATCGTCCGCGTAGTGCCAGGCCACGCCCAGCGCCATGCACACGCGCGCCTGCGCGACGTGGTGACCGGACTCCGGATCACCGACCTCGTCGAGGCAGCGCCTCGCGTGCTCGACCAGTTGCGCCGGCTCGTGCCGGATGAAGGCCAGCTGTGCCAGCCAGGCCGAGGCCAGCACCCGCGCCTCGGCCAGCGACGGCGCGTTGCCGGCGATGGCCAGCGCGCGCTGGATGCGGTCCTGCGCCTGCTGCACGACGAAGCCGTTGTAGTAGCTCATCAGGCCCTCGGCCAGATGCAGCCAGGCGCCGATCTCGGGATGCGGATGCTGGAAGGAGAGCTGATGCAGCGCCGTGAGCGCCTCGCGCGCCTCGGTCACCGCGCCATGACGCGCCAGCAGCATGGCGCGCTTCGCGCGCGCGCCGGCCGAGGCCATCGGCGACGCGGCCGAGGCGATGTCCTTCTCCAGCTGCTTGAGCAGCCGCGACTTGATGACGAGCGTGGCGGCGACGGCGGGCGAGGCGTCCTGCATGCCGGCCTCAGCGCGTCAGGCGTTCGAGCGCTTCCGAATACTTCGCGGACGTGTTGGCGATGACTTCCGCCGGCAGCGTCGGCGGCGGCGCCACCTTGCCCCAGGGCTTGCCATCGACCACGGCCTGCTCCAGCCAGTCACGCAGGAACTGCTTGTCGTAGCTGGGCGGGTTGCTGCCCACGGCGTAGCTCTCGGCCGGCCAGTAGCGCGACGAGTCGGGCGTCAGCACCTCGTCCATCAGCGTCAGCGTGCCGTCCGCGTCCAGGCCGAACTCGAACTTGGTGTCCGCGATGATGATGCCCTTGGTCAGCGCGTAGTCCGCGGCGCGCTGGTACAGCTGGATGGCGATGTCGCGCACCTTCTCGGCCATGTCGCGGCCGATGATTTCGGAGCAGCGCTCGAAATCGATGTTCTCGTCGTGGTCGCCCATCTCGGCCTTGGTCGCGGGCGTGAAGATCGGCTGCGGCAGCTTGCTCGCGTTCTGCAGTCCGGCCGGCAGCGCGACGCCGCAGACCTTGCCGCTGGTCTTGTATTCGCTCCAGCCGGAACCGGCCAGGTAGCCGCGCACCACCGCCTCGATGGGCAGGGGCTTCAGGCGCTTGACCAGCATCGCGCGGTCGCGGACCTGGTCCTTCTCGGCGTCGGTCACCACGGACAGCGGATCGTCGCCGGTCAGGTGGTTGGGGACGATCCCGTCCAGCTTGTCGAACCAGAACAGCGCCATCTTCGTCAGCAGCGCGCCCTTGCCGGGGATCGGCTCGTCCATGATGACGTCGAAGGCCGAGATGCGGTCCGACGCGATCATGAGGATGCGGTCGCTGCCCACCGCGTAGTTCTCGCGGACCTTGCCGCGCGCGATCAATGGGAGGGAGCTCAGCGAGGAGGTGTGCAGGGCGGCAGTCATGGGCGTACTCGGCGGGACCTGAGGCAAAGCGGGGATTCTAGGCGCCACGCATGACGCGAGGCCGTCCCGGCGCGCAGCTCGCCCGCGGGGGCCTCCGCGATCGGACAAGCCAGGCCCCGCGGGGGACGCCGCCGCCTCGTGGCCACGCATGAAAAAGGCGCCCCGCGGGGCGCCTCGTCGGTCCGCCGGCAGAGGCCGGCGAGTCCCCGCCTCACTGCACGACCTGCGCCAGCTCGCCGCGGGCGTAGGCGGCGGCCACGTCGGTCAGCGCGCGCGGCTTGATCTTGGCGGCCTGGCCTTCGCAGCCGAACTCCAGGTAGCGGGCCTTGCAGACCAGCTTGGCCGCTTCACGCGCGGGCTTGAGCCACTCGCGGGCGTCGAACTTGTCCGGGTTCTCGGCCAGGAACTTGCGCACCGCGCCGGTCATCGCCAGACGGATGTCGGTGTCGATGTTGATCTTGCGCACGCCGTGCTTGATGGCTTCCTGGATCTCCTCGACCGGCACGCCGAAGGTCTCCTTCATCTTGCCGCCGTACTGGTTGATGATGGCCAGCAACTCCTGCGGCACGCTCGACGAGCCGTGCATCACCAGGTGGGTGTTGGGAATGCGCTTGTGGATTTCCTTGACGCGCGAGATCGCCAGGATGTCGCCCGTGGGCTTGCGCGAGAACTTGTAGGCGCCGTGGCTGGTGCCGATGGCGATGGCCAGCGCGTCCAGCTGCGTGGCCTTGACGAAGGTCGCGGCTTCTTCCGGATCGGTCAGCATCTGGCTGTGGTCCAGCTTGACGTCGGCGCCGATGCCGTCTTCCTCGCCCGCGTCGCCCGTTTCCAGGTTGCCCAGGCAGCCCAGCTCGCCCTCGACGGTCACGCCGACCTTGTGCGCCATCTCGACGACGCGGCGGGTCACGTCCACGTTGTAGTCGAAGCTGGACGGGGTCTTGCCGTCGTCCATCAGCGAGCCGTCCATCATCACCGAGCCGAAGCCCAGGCCGATCGCGCCCTCGCAGACCTTGGGGCTGGTGCCGTGGTCCTGGTGCATCACCAGCGGGATGTGCGGGAAGGCCTCGACGGCCGCCTGGATCAGGTGCTTGATGAAGGGCTCGCCGGCGTACTTGCGGGCGCCCGCGCTGGCCTGCAGGATCACCGGCGCGCCGACTTCGTCGGCGGCGGCCATCACGGCCTGGACCTGCTCCAGATTGTTGACGTTGAACGCCGGGATGCCGTAGCCGTGTTCGGCCGCGTGATCCAGCAGTTGGCGCATCGAGACGAGTGCCATGAGAGTTCTCCGGAGAAGTGATGAATTCCTGGGCCGAGGCCGTCGCGCCGTAACCGCGCCGTAACCACGCCGTAACTGGGCAGGATTCTAGCCAGCCCCCATGACGGGCTCTGTAACGATCCTGTGGCTCCCCCCGAACTGGTGCCATACCAGCCCGCCTCCTCACGCTCCGCGCCCCTCTCTGGGGAGAGGGGCCACGGGGGCGGTGGTCGCATCGCCTCCCCGCGACGCCCCCTGGATGGGGGTCGTTGCGGTTGCGCGCACCGGGAGGCGGCCGGTAGGCTCTCGGCCGGGCGGCCCGGCCCCATCGGAGCAAGCATCGTGCCTTGCCGAGTCCGGTCCGGCCGCCCCGCGGGCGGACGCCGCTCGCGGCCCTCCCCTGCCAGGACCTTCATGACCCGTCTTGCGATCGACCAGCTGACGCTGTGGATCACCGCCGCCGCCAACGAACACGCGCTGGACCTGCCCGCCTACGTCGAGGAACGCACCGGCGCCAGCCGCCGCGCCGTGCTGAACGCCCTGCGCCGGCTGGTGGAGGCCCAGTGGCTGACCCGCGCCGGCACGGCGCGCCGGCCGGTCTACGGGCCCGGCTCGCTGCGCCAGGTGGCGCGCAGCTACACGCTGCACGGGCTGATGGAGGACGTCATCTGGCAGCGCGACTACGCGCCCCATTTCCAGCTGCCCCGCCACGTGGCGCGCATGATCCAGCACGGCTTCACTGAGCTGGTGAACAACGCGATCGACCACAGCGGCGGCACCAGCGTGACGGTGTCGCTGCGGCAGACCCCCACCCATGCGCAGCTGCTGGTCTCCGACGACGGCTGCGGCGTCTTCGAGCGCATCTGCGACACCTATGAGCTCACCGACGCGCGCCACGCGATGCTGGAGCTCAGCAAGGGCCGGCTGACGACGCAGCCGCAGGCGCACACGGGACGCGGGCTGTTCTTCAGCTCGCAGCTGGCCGACGTCTTCGACATCCACGCCAACGGCCGCGCCTTCCAGCGCCGCGCCTGGGAAGGCAATGCGTGGAAGGACGGCAAGGGGCTGCCTCGCCAGGGCAGCTCGATCTACATGGCGGTGGCGCTGGAGAGCTCGCGCACGCTGGACCAGGTGCTGGAGCAATGGAGCGTCGACGGCAGCGGCATCGCCTTCGACCAGACCCGCATCCTGCTGAACCTGGTCGTGGGACCGGGACAGATGCTGGACTCGCGCGCGCAGGCGCGGCGGGTGGCGGCGCGGCTGCCGCAGTTCAAGCGGGCCGAGGTGGATTTCAGCGGCGTGGACGATGTGGGGCACGCCTTCGCCGACGAGCTGTTCCGCGTCTTCGCGCGGGCGCACGCCGAGGTCGAGCTCGTGCCGCTCAACATGACGCCGCGCATCGCGGCGCTCGTCGCCGCGGCACGCAACGCCTGACCCTCAAGCCGCTCTTTCAGAAACGACAACGCCCGGCGGGACCGGGCGTTCTTCATGGGGGTCGCCGAGGCCCGAGCTCATCGAGCCAAGGATCCGCGGACGGTCACGCGACGCGGCAGACCTTCAGCATGTTGGTGCCGCCCGGGTAGCCCATGGGCTCGCCGCAGGTGATGGCGTAGGTGTCGCCCGGCATCAGCACGCCGCGCTCGATCAGAAGATCCTCCGCCGCCTTCAGCGCCTGGTCGCGGTCGGTGAAGTTGGGCATCAGCAGCGGCGTGACGTTGCGATACAGCGCCATCTTGCGATGCGTCAGCGGCTGCGAGGTCAGCGCGAAGATGGGGACGTGGATGCGGTGACGGCTCATCCACAGCGCGGTGGAGCCGGACTCGGTCAGCGCCACGATGGCCTTGCAGCCCAGGTGGTGCGCGGTGAACAGCGCGCCCATCGCGATCGACTGGTCGATGCGGCCGAACTGGCGGTTGGCGAAGTCGGTGTCCAGCGTCACGAACTCGGCGTTCTCGGCTTCCAGCGCGATCGCGGCCATCTGCTGGATGGTCTCGACCGGGAAGCGGCCCGCGGCCGTCTCGGCGCTCAGCATGACGGCGTCGGTGCCGTCCAGCACCGCGTTGGCGACGTCGGACACCTCGGCGCGCGTCGGCACCGGGTTCACGATCATGGACTCCATCATCTGCGTCGCGGTGATGCAGACCTTGTCGAGCTCCAGCGCCATCTTGATCATGCGCTTCTGCAGCGCGGGGACCGCCGCGTTGCCCACTTCCACGGCCAGGTCGCCGCGGGCGACCATGATGCCGTCGGAGGCCTTGAGAATCGCCTCCAGATGCGGGATCGCCTCGTAGCGCTCGATCTTGGCGATCATCCCCGGCTTGTGGCGATAGGGCTCGCCGGCGACGTTGGCCAGTTGGCGCGCCATCTCCATGTCGGTGGCGTTCTTGGGGAAGCTCACCGCCAGGTATTCGCACTGGAAGGACATCGCGGTCTTGATGTCCTCCATGTCCTTGCCGGTCAGCGCGGGCGCGGTCAGACCGCCGCCCTGCTTGTTGATGCCCTTGTTGTTGGACAGCTCGCCGCCCTGCTTGACGATGGTGTGCACCTGCGAGCCGCGCACCGCCTCGACCGTCAGCACCAGCAGACCGTCGTTGAGCAGCAGCGTGTCGCCGGGCTTCACGTCGCGCGGCAGCTCCTTGTAGTCCAGGCCGACGACCATCTCGTTGCCGGGCTCGGTGCGGTCGGCGTCGAGGATGAAGGACGTGCCGTTGACCAGCTCGATCTTGCCGTTCTCGAACTTGCCGACGCGGATCTTGGGACCTTGCAGGTCGGCCATGATCGCGACTTCCTTGCCGGCGCGGGCGGCCGCCTCGCGGACCATGCGGGCCCGGTCGATGTGGTCCTGCGCCTTGCCGTGAGAGAAGTTCAAGCGCACCACGTCGACGCCGGCTTGAATCATCTGCGCCAGGATTTCCGGGGAGGACGATGCGGGGCCGAGGGTGGCAACGATCTTGGTGGCTCGCGACATGGCTTGTCTCTGTCTGAAATTTAGTTACAGCCGGCGATTATGGAGCGGCCTCGGCCGCTCCAACCGGTTTCGACAGGTTACGGTGCGGTTTCCAACGATCAGGCCTTGGCGGCCTGCACGTCGGCCACCGCCAGCGCCGTCATGTTGACGATCCGACGTACCGTCGCCGACGGGGTCAGGATGTGCACCGGCCGCTTGGCGCCCAGCAGGATCGGGCCCACCGTCACGCCCTGGCCGCTCACCACCTTCAGCACGTTGAACAGGATGTTGGCGGCGTCCAGCGTCGGCAGCACCAGCAGGTTGGCCGAGCCGCTCAGCGTCGAGTCCGGCAGGAAGGTGTGGCGCACGTCTTCCGACAGCGCCGCGTCCCCATGCATCTCGCCGTCGCATTCGATGTCGGGATGACGCGCGGCGAAGAGGTCGCGCGCCTGACGCATCTTCAGCGCCGACGGCCGCTTGCTGCTGCCGAACATCGAGTGCGACAGGAAGGCCACCTTGGGCGGCAGGCCGAAGCGCTGCAGCTCCTCGGCGGCCTGGCTGGCGATGTCGGCCAGCTCCTCGGCGGTCGGGTCTTCATTGACGAAGGTGTCGGCGATGAAGAGCGTGCGTTGCTCCAGCATCAGCGCGTTCATCGTCGCGAAGTTGGAGACCTGCGCCTTCAGACCGATCAGGTCCTTGACGTGCTCCAGATGCGAGTCGAAGCGGCCGACCATGCCGCAGATCATCGCGTCGGCGTCGCCCAGCTGGATGGCCAGCGCGCCGATGGTGGTGTTGGAGCGGCGCACTGCCGCCTTGGCCATCTCCGGCGTGAAGCCGCTGCGGCCCATGGCCTGGTGATAGGCCTCCCAATACTGGCGGAAGCGGTGGTCGTTCTCGGGGTCGATGACGGCGACGTCCTCGCCCAGCTTGATGCGCAGGCCCGCGCGCTTCAGACGCATCGCGATGACCTCGGGGCGGCCGATCAGCGTGGGCTTGGCCAGCCCTTCGTCCAGCGCGACCTGCACCGCGCGCAGCACGCGCTCATCCTCGCCCTCGGCGTAGATCACGCGGGCCGGATTGGCCTTGGCGGCGGCGAAGACCGGACGCATGAACATGCCGGTCTGGTAGACGAAGCGCGACAGGTGCTCGCGATAGGCGGCCATGTCGGCGATCGGACGCGTGGCGACGCCGGATTCCTCGGCGGCCTTGGCCACCGCCGGCGCGATGCGCAGGATCAGGCGCGCGTCGAAGGGCTTGGGGATGATGTAGTCGGGACCGAAGGCCAGGTCCTGGCCCGGGTAGGCGGCGGCGACCTCGGGCGGCGTCTCGGCCTTGGCCAGGGCGGCGATCTCGCGCACGCAGGCCAGCTTCATGGCCTCGGTGATCTTGGTCGCGCCGCAGTCCAGCGCACCGCGGAAGATGTAGGGGAAGCACAGGACGTTGTTGACCTGGTTCGCGTAGTCCGAGCGGCCGGTGGCCATGATGCAGTCGGGCCGCGCTTCCTTGGCCAGCTCGGGGCGGATCTCCGGCTCGGGGTTGGCCAGCGCCAGGATGATGGGCTGGCGCGCCATGGTCTTGACCATCTCGGCGGTCAGCACGCCGGCGGCGGAGCAGCCCAGGAACACGTCCGCGTCCTTGACCACGTCGGCCAGGGTGCGGGCGGAGGTCACCTGGCAATAGCGGCGCTTGGATTCGTCGAGCTTGGCGGCATCGGCGCGCTCGCTCTGGATCACGCCCTTGGAGTCGACGGCGTAGACGTTCTCGCGCTTGACGCCCAGACCCACCATCACGTCCAGGCAGGCGATGGCCGCGGCGCCGGCGCCGGAGACGGCCACCTTCACCTGACCGATGTCCTTGCCCACCAGCTCCAGGCCGTTGAGAAGCGCGGCGCTGGAGATGATGGCGGTGCCGTGCTGGTCGTCGTGGAAGACGGGGATGTTCATGCGGGCGCTGAGCTGCTTCTCGATGTAGAAGCACTCGGGCGCCTTGATGTCCTCCAGGTTGATGCCGCCCAGCGTGGGCTCCATCGCCGCGATGATCTCGACCAGCTTGTCGGGATCGCGCTCGGCCAGCTCGATGTCGAAGACGTCGATGCCGGCGAACTTCTTGAACAGGCAGCCCTTGCCTTCCATCACCGGCTTGGCGGCCAGCGGGCCGATGTCGCCCAGGCCCAGCACCGCGGTGCCGTTGGTGACCACGCCGACCAGGTTGCCGCGCGAGGTGTACTCGGCCGCCAGGGTCGGGTCCTTCTCGATGTCCAGGCAGGGATAGGCGACGCCGGGGGAATAGGCGAGCGACAGGTCGCGCTGGTTGGCCAGGGGCTTGGTCGGCGTGACGGCGATCTTGCCGCGCGTGGGGCTGCGGTGGTACTCCAGCGCGGCCTCGCGCAGGGCGGCTTCAGCCGGGCTCAGGCCAAGGCCGTCGATGTGGTCGGTCATGCAAATCTCCGTCGCGATGAATAGGGCCCCGGGCCCGGTCGGATGGCGCTTTGCGCCCATGGAATCGACCGGTAGCGGTGTCACGGGGGGCGCAAAGCTTAATCCTCTCGATTCGCCGCCGCGATGAATTCAGTTTTAACTGCCATGCAAAGATGGCAATCCGTGATGCACGGGATGACAAGCGCATCGGGATTTGCCCGCAAGTCAGAGTGATCACCCTAGATCCCGCCCGATCCGCCTCCAAGTCGTCGGCGTCGTGCATCGCTCACGGCGTGCGGTCCTCGCGCTCCCTAGAATGCGGGCCGCCTCCCGGCCACCCGCTGCCGGACCGCGCCCGCCCCGTCCAGGCCCCGCCCGGCCGGACCGCGGGGCGGCGCCGGACTCTCCCGATTCTTCAGACGCCCTGCCGTGCCCGCCATGCCGACCGCCCCGATCCCGCCCCATGTCCCTCGCCGCGCCGTCCTGCGCCTGGGTGCCGCCCTGCCGCTGCTGAGCCTGGCCGCCGGCGCGCCGCGCGCGTTCGCGCAGGTCGCGCCGCTGGCGGGCGCCGGCGCATCCTTTCCCTCGCTGGTCTACACGCGCTGGGCCGCAGCCTACGAGAAGAGCAGCAACCAGCCGGTGAGCTACAAGCCGACCGGCTCGGGCGACGGCATCAAGCAGATCAGCGCGCACAGCGTGGCCTTTGGCGGCAGCGATTCGCCCTTGACGGCCGAGGATCTGGCCAAGCGCAAGCTGGTCCAGATCCCGATGCTGGTGGGCGGCATCGTGCCGGTGGTCAATCTGCCGGGCGTGCCCGAAGGCCGCTTGCAATTGACCGGCGAGCTGCTCGCTGACCTGATGGCCGGCCGGATCAAGACCTGGCACGACGCGCGCATCGCGGCGCTGAATCCGGGCCTCGCGCTGCCGGCGCTGCCGGTCAGGCGCATCGTGCGCGCCGACAAGTCGGGCACCAGCGAGGGCTTCACCAAGTACCTGAGCGCCGTGTCCCCGGCCTTCGCCCAGGAGGTCGGCGCGAGCGCCCAGCCCAAGTGGCCGGGCGAGGTCGAGGCCGCCGAGGGCAACGACGGCATGGCCAAGGCGCTGAAGGCCGCGGCCGGCACGCTGGCCTACGTCAGCTACGACCGCGTGCGGCGCGACAAGCTCAACGGCGTGAAGCTGCGCAACGCGGCCGGGCAGTGGGTGGCCGCCGGCGAGAGCGGCTTCAGGTCCGCGATCGCCAACAGCGATCTGTCGCGCAAGGGCGACGACCTGGCCTCGCTGATGGACCGTGAGGGCCTGGAGAGCTGGCCGATCACGATGACCAGCTTCGTGCTGATCGATGCCGCGCCGGCCAAGGGCGCGGACGCGGGCCCGGTGATGAGCTTCCTGTACTGGTGCTTCATGCACGGGGACGACCTGACACGCGGGACGGGGTTCGCGCCGTTGCCGGTGACGCTGCAGTCCAAGCTGGCCGCGCGCTTCGCGTCGGTCAAGCCGCTGGACGGGAAGCTGCCGCCGTATCTGGGGCTGTGAAGCCCGGCGGTCGGCGTCTCAGCCCTTGAGCGGCGGCGTCACGTCGACGCGCGCCTGCAGCTCGGGCGGCAGGCCCTCGGTCGTGTAGCTGCACCGGGGCGCCCATGCCTGCCCGTCGGGCAGCAGCAGCGCCATGGTCAAGGACAGCGTGCGGGTGACCTGCTCGAGGTTGAGGCCCAGCGCCTCCATCCGGCGCGGATCGACCCGCAACACGACGCCGGTGTCCATCGAGGCGGGCTGGCCCTGGACCGCCACGGGCACGTCGAACAGCCAGGCCTGCGCGATCGCCTCGTTGGCGACCAGCGCGCGGGCGATCGCCTCCCGGCGCCAGGGCGCCAGCGACACCGGCTGCCCCCGCCCCTGCTCCAGCGCCGCCCACACCGCGCGGTGACGCCGCTCGAGGCGCCGGAACGCCTGGGCGTCCATCGCCTCGCGCACCGGTGACGCGCCCAGGGCGACCGGATCGATGCCCGTCAGCGCCGCATGCGCCATCGCCCAGGCCAGACGCTCGCCGGTGCCGGACCACGGCCCGGCGTCAGCGCACAACGCATCCCAGTCCGCCCCCAGCCAGTGCGCCGCGGCCGACTCGTTCCACGAGGCCGGGCTCAGGTCCAGGCCCGCCGCGTCGACGCCCAGCGCGTCGATCCGCTGGCGATGCGGGGGATGGCTGCCATGCGCTTGCCGATGCCGCAGGGCCTCGGCGATCTCCTCCGGCGTGGCCGGCTGGTCCAGCAAGGTGCGCGCGGGGCGCTCGACCCATTGACGGGTGGGCGATGCGCTCGATCGCAGCTCGTCCAGCGATGCGCCGTCCGGCGCGCCGCCCGCGCGCATCGACGAGACCTCCATCACCAGCAGCGCCCGCGCCAGGGCCCGCGGCGAGGCCCACTGCGCCGCGATGGCGTCGGCCTCGAACTCGCAACGCCGCATGTGGGCTTCCGAGGCGCGGCGGAACCAGGGCAGGAAGAGCATCGCGAAACTCGCGCCCGCCCGGTCCCAGGGCGTGCTGTCCTCGACCTCGGTGCCGACGCTGGCCGCCCAACCGGCCCAGGCGGCACGGGTCCGGTAGAGCCAATGCCCCAGCCGACCATGCCGCCTCGAGAAATGTCCGAGCTCATGCGCGATCACGGCCTCGGCGGCCGCGGTGTCCAGCAGGCGCAGCAGCGGCAGGCCCAGCACCAGCACGCGCCGGGTGCGGCGCAGCGAGACGCCGCGATGCTGTTCCAGCGCGCCGGCGTTGAGGTCCCCCTCGAGCACGATCCCATGCACCCGAGGCGCGCCGATGGCGTCCGTCATCGCGTCGACGCGCGCATGCAGGCGCGGCGCCTGCGCACGCGTGAGCAGGCGCATCTCCGAACGCCAGCTCGGCTGGACCACCCACGCCAGAAACACGAAGGCCCCGACGCCCACCACGCGGAACAGGGTGCTGTCGAAGAGCAGCCCCGGCAGCAGGGTGACCAGCGCCACGGGCACCAGCAGCATGAGCTGGTGCAGGCCGGCCGCCCCCAGGGCGGCAGCAACCAGCCAGGCGACCGGCGTTTCTCCTCTGGCCCGCGGCGCGGCCTCCGATGTCGTCATCGTGTCCTCCCTGCTCGCCCGGGTCTGCGTGGATCCGGGTCGAAAAAAAAGGGCGCTCGCCGGCGCCCTCGTGCTTCAAGCGGCGTCGCCGCTCAGCCCTGCGCGCGCTTGGCCAGGATCTCGAAGGCCGGCAGGGTCTTGCCTTCCAGCACTTCCAGGAAGGCGCCGCCGCCGGTGGAGATGTAGCCGACGTCCTTCTCGATGCCGTACTTGGCGATCGCCGCCAGCGTGTCGCCGCCACCGGCGATCGAGAACGCGTCCGACGCGGCGATCGCCCGGGCGATGGTCTCGGTGCCGTGGGCGAAGGCGTCGAACTCGAACACGCCCACCGGTCCGTTCCACACGATGGTGCCGGCGGCCTTGAGCTGCTCGGCCAGGATCGCGGCGGTCTTCGGGCCGATGTCCAGGATCAGGTCGTCGTCGGCGACGTCGGTCGCGGCCTTGACCGTCGCGGGCGCGTCGGCGGCGAAGGTCTTGGCGGTCACCACGTCCACCGGGATCGGCACCGCGGCGCCGCGCGCCGACATCGCCTCGATCACGGCCTTGGCTTCGCCCACCAGGTCCGGCTCGGCCAGCGACTTGCCGATCTTCAGACCGGCGGCCAGCATGAAGGTGTTGGCGATGCCGCCACCGACCACCAGACCATCGACGTTCCTGGACAGCGACTGCAGGATGGTCAGCTTGGTCGAGACCTTGGAGCCCGCCACGATCGCCACCAGCGGGCGCTTGGGGTTGGCCAGGGCCTTGGAGATGGCGTCGATCTCGGCGGCCAGCAGCGGGCCGGCGCAGGCGATCTTGGCGAACTGGGCGATGCCGTAGGTCGAGGCCTCGGCGCGGTGCGCGGTGCCGAAGGCGTCGTGCACGAAGATGTCGCACAGCGCGGCCATCTTCTTCGCCAGCTCCTCGCTGTTCTTCTTCTCGCCCTTGTTGACGCGGCAGTTCTCGAGCAGCACCACCTGGCCCGGCTTCACGTCCACGCCGTCGACCCAGTTCGCGACCAGCGGCACCTCGCGGCCCATCAGCTCGCCCAGGCGCTTGGCGACCGGTGCCAGCGAATCCTCGGGCTTGAACTCGCCCTCGGTCGGGCGGCCCAGGTGCGAGGTGACCATCACCGCGGCACCGGCCTTCAGGGCCATCTCGATCGCGGGGATGGAGGCGCGCACGCGCGTGTCCTCGGTGATCTGGCCGGCGTCGTTGAGCGGCACGTTCAGGTCGGCGCGGATGAAGACGCGCTGGTCGGCCACCTTGCCGGCGGCGATCAGATCGGCGAAACGCAGGACGTTCATGGGAATGAGCTTCGAGTAGTTGGAAACCGGGCGCCGGGCCCCTGTCCATCGGCGATGGGTCGGCGGGCCGGCAAATCGGGGCGCAGCTTAACAGCCGGGCGGCGCGGGCCTGCCGCCCCTGACGATCGAGCGGGTTACGGAATGCCGTTGAAACCGCGGCCCGCCGGCCTCACCAGCCCAGGCCGATGCGCAGCGCCAGCATCACCACCGTGCCGCTGACGATGGTGCCCAGGATGCCGCGCTTCCAGAAGAAGTAGCCCGTCGCGGTCGCGGTGGCGAACAGGCGCGCGTCCTTCCAGGTGCCGATCAGCTCGCCTTGCGTCATGACGATCTCCGGCACGATCACCGCCGCCAGCGCGGCCAGCGGCGCATAGCGCAGGCCGTCGCGCAGCCAGTCGGGCATGGGGATCTCCTTCTCGGGGATCATGAAGAAGGCGCGCGTCACCATCGTGATCAGCGCCATGCCGACGATGCCCAGGATCGCTTCCCAGAGACTCATGCGGACCTCCCGTTCGAGCCGGCCGTGGCGGGCGGCAGCCAGCGCTCCATCAGCAGGCCGATCGCGACGGCCGAGGCGATTGCCACCAGGATGTTGAGCCGCAGCGGCAGCGCGTAGGCCGCCACCGCCGCGCAGCTGGCGACCGCCGCGGCGACCCGGCTGTTGCGGTCCTTGAGCAGCGAGTACGTCAGCCCCAGCAGCGCCAGCACGCCGGCGAAGCCCAGCCCCCAGTTCGTCGGGATGCGGTCCGCGAGCAGGATGCCCGCGATCGCCGGCACCTGCCACGCGAACCAGTTCACCGCGACGCCGCCCCAGAAATACGGGAGCTGCCGCTCGGGATCGGGCTTGAGGTCGGGGAAGCGCTTGAGGAAGGCGACGTAGTTGAGGTCGGCCGCGAAGTAGCCCAGCAGCAGGCGCTGCGCGCGCGGCAGCGGCGCGAAGTACAGGCGCCACTGGGCGCTGAAGATGACGAAGCGCAGGTTCACGCAGAAGGCCGTGGCCCACAGCACCCACATCGGCGCGCCGCTGGCGATCAGCGGCAGCGAGGCCAGCTGCGAGCTGCCGGCGAAGACCACCAGGCTCATCAGCAGCGACAGCCCGACGCCCAGCCCGCTCTTGACCATGGCCACGCCGGTGACCAGGCCCCAGGCCGAGATGCCCAGGGTGATGCCCAGCATCTCCTTCGCGCCACGCTTGAATTCCGGGTGGCGCGCCAGCGCCTTGAGTCCTTCGGCCATGCGGGCGATTGTCGTACGCGTCCGCCAGAAACGAATCGCCCCTCGTCCGCAGTCGCGGCGAGGGGCGTACGCAGACCGCCCGGCCCGGGCGGGCTTACTTGTTGAGCTTGCGGACCGAGCCGGAGCCGGCGTTCGAGGTGCTGATCTCGGGGTTGCCGACATAGCCCACGTCGCCCGAACCGGCGATGCGCACGTCCAGCTTGCGGGCGGCCTGCACGGTCACGTCGCCGCTGCCGGAGATGCTGACCTTGGCGTCGTCGACGGCCAGCTCGCGTGTCTTGACGTCACCACTGCCCGCCACGCTCACGCTCAGCGAGTTGGCCTTGCCGTTGATCAGCATGTCGCCGCTGCCGGCGACGCGCAGCGAGACGTGGTCCGCCTCCAGGCCCTGCATGCGCAGGTCGCCGCTGCCGGCGATGCTGGCCTCGAAGTTGCCCGTCTTGATCGGCTCGACGCGGATGTCGCCCGAGCCGGCGATCGAAAGGCCGCGCAGCTGGCGCAGGTCCAGGGTCACGGTGGGCGTGCCGCGGGAGTTCAGGTTGAAGCCGCGCTTGGAGGTGATCTCCAGCGTGCGGCCCTTGCTGCCGTCGACCACGCGGGTCTCGATGTAGGGCAGCAGGTTGCGGTCGGTCTTGACCTCGACCTTCTCGGTCGAGCCCTGGCGCACGTAGACCTTGAAGTCACCCGCCAGCGAGACGGCGTCGAAGGCGCCGACATCGCGGGATTCAGAGGTGGTGTCGCCGTTGCCCTCGACGCGTTGGGAGCCGCCGAAGCTCCACGACCAGGCTTGCGCGCCGGTCGCGCCGGCGATGGCGGCCACGCCCAGCAGGGCGGCGGCGAAGGCGCGGCGGGTGGCGCGCGCGGCGCCGGTGGACGAAGTGGACCGGGGGGAAGTGTGGGTCGTCATCTGCGATCTCCTGACTCTCGATGATCGCATCTTCGCGATGCCGGCCCGGTCGAGCCACGGCCGGACGACGAACTGCATCGACGGGGGGTCCAACTGCACGGCCGCCCGATCGGCCGACCGAACCGACAAAGGCCTGGAAATCACCGCGCGCCGGCCCCGGCCCACGGGGCGGGACCCGCGCCGGCGGGTCAGTGGCCGCTCTTGCTCGATCCCTTGTCGGCCGGCGCGTCGCCGACCTTGCCCTTGGCCGAGCGGGGGGTGGCGTCCTCCTCGTCGGAGGCCGCGTCGGCGGGCTTGCTGGCCGCCGCCTGGTTGGCGACCACCGGACGCGTGCCCTCGAGCTTGTTCTCGCGCATGTACTCGTCCATCTCGCGCCAGCCCTCGTAGACCGCGGCCTTCTGCGCCTTGGGATTGAGGGCGTAGCAGTCCTCGATGGCGCGCAGCGCGTTGCGGCAGGCGCCGCCGATGGCCTTGGCATCGGCCTCCTTGGCGGCGGCGATCTTGGCCGGGTCCTCGATGCCGAGCTGGTCGCAGCCGGCCAGCAACGCGGCGCAGCCGAGCGCGGTCGCGCCCAGCGCGGAGCGCGCGACGACGGTCAGGGAGCGGAGCAGTGCCTTCATGGGGTCCTTATCGGCCGCGAGCGGCTTCGGCTTGAACCGGGGCATTGTGCGGCCGGCCCGCCGGGGTCGATCCAAGCAAAAACACCGCCCGAAGGCGGTGTTTCATGGCGCGGACGCCGGTCGGCGCCTCGCGGCGCCGGACGTGGCGCTCAGCGGCGGACCATCGCCATCAGGCGCGCGATGCGCTCCTCGGTCGACGGGTGGGTGCTGAACAGCCCGCGCAGACCGCCGCCGGACAGCGGGTTCATGATCATCATCTGGGCCGTCTCGGGATGGCGCTCGGCCGTCTCCAGCGGGATGCCCTGGGCGTAGCGGTGGATCTTGTCCAGCGCCGAGGCCAGCGACTGCGGATCGCCGGAGATCTCCGCGCCGCCGCGGTCGGCCTCGAACTCGCGCGCGCGGCTGATCGCCATCTGGATCAGCGAGGCCGCGATCGGCGCCAGGATCGCCACCAGGATGCCGACGATGGGATTGGCCGGACGGCCCTCGCTGTCGCGCGGGCTGAAGAACATCGCGAAGTTGGCGAGCATCGAGATCGCGCCGGCCATGGTGGCGCTGATGGTCGAGATCAGGATGTCGCGATGCTTCACGTGCGCCAGCTCGTGGGCCATCACGCCGCGCAGTTCGCGCTCGGACAGCACGCGCAGGATGCCGGTGGTCGCGGCGACGGCGGCGTGATCCGGATTGCGGCCGGTCGCGAAGGCGTTGGGCGCGTCCTCCTGGATCAGGTAGACCTTGGGCATGGGCAGTTGGGCCCGCTGCGCCAGCTCCTTGACCATGTTGTAGAACTGGGGCGCGCTCTGGGCGTCGACTTCCTGGGCGTTGTACATCTTCAGCACCAGCTTGTCGGAGAACCAGTAGCTGAAGAAGTTCATGCCCAGCGCCACGACCAGCGCGATCAACATGCCCGACTGACCGCCCAGCATCGCGCCGATCGCCATGAACAGCGCGGTGATGGCGGCCATCAGGATGGCGGTCTTCATCAGGTTGAACATGGGGTACCTCCTCGGGAAATCAGCGAACGGGACAAGCCCGGACGGTACACCGTCCAGGCCCCCACACGTGCAGGCTGGACCAGCAAGTTCAAGCCGGTCGAGCCGCACCTTAAGTCAGGTCAAAGCGAAGGGCACCGGTCCCGGCGCATCGCCGCCCGGACCGCGGGGCGCTCGAGCGCCTCGGGGTGTCGGGTCAGGCGAGCGACTCGCCGACCTGCAAGGGCCGCGCCTGCAGGAACGCGGCGGCCGGCAGGCGCTTGCCCCCCGCGCGCTGCAATTCCGTCAGCCGCACCGAGCCCCGGCCGCAGGCCACGACCGGGCCCTCGGGGGACACGGCCAGCACCCGGCCGGGCTCGCCCGGCGTGCCGTCGGCGTCGACGAGCTCGGCGCGCCAGACCTTCAGCGGCTCGGCGTCGAGCTGCGCCACGCCACCCGGGAAGGGGTCGAAGGCGCGCAGGCGTCGCGCGATCTGCGCGGCCTCGTCGGACCAGCGGATCTGGCTCTCGGCCTTCTCGATCTTGTGGGCGTAGGTGACGCCGGCCTCGGGCTGCTTCACGGGGTGGAAGCCGCCGCACGCGGCCAGCTCCAGCGCCTCGACGATCATCCGGCCGCCCAGCGTGGCCAGCTTGTCGTGCAGGGTCGCGGTGGTGTCGGCGGACGCGATCGGCAGGCGCTCGATCAGCAGCATGTCGCCGGTGTCCAGGCCCGCGTCCATCTGCATGATGGTGATGCCGGTCTCGGCGTCGCCGGCCTCGATCGCGCGATGGATGGGGGCGGCGCCGCGCCAGCGCGGCAGGAGCGAACCGTGGATGTTCAGGCAGCCCAGGCGCGGCAGGTCCAGCACCCACTGGGGCAGGATCAGACCGTAGGCGGCGACGATCAGCACGTCGGGGCGGGCGTCGAGCAGGGCCTGGCGACCCGCCTCGGCCTCGTCCGGGAACTTGCCGTCGAGCCGCAGGCTGCGGGGCTGCGCCACCGCGATGCCGTGCCGGACCGCCAGCTGCTTCACCGGAGAGGCCTGCAGCTTCATGCCGCGGCCCGCGGGGCGATCCGGCTGGCTCAGCACCAGCGGCACCTCGAAGCGGGCGTCGAGCAGCGCCTGCAGCGCGACCGCCGCGAACTCCGGCGTTCCCGCGAACGCGACGCGCAGACCCGTGGACGACATCAGCGCTTGGCCTCGTCGCGGGCCTTCTTGACCAGCTTGGTCTTGATGCGCTCGCGCTTGAGCGGGCTCAGGTACTCGACGAAGACCTTGCCCATCAGGTGATCCATCTCGTGCTGCACGCAGACGGCCAGCAGGCCCTCGGCGTCGAACTGGAAGGTGTTGCCGTCGCGATCCAGCGCCTGCACGGTCACCGTCTTGTGACGCATGACCTTGTCGTAGATCGTGGGCACGGACAGACAGCCCTCCTCGCCCTCGATCATCTCGTCGCTGGCGGACACCAGCTCCGGGTTGACCAGCACCAGCGGCTGGTTGCGCTCCTCGGAGACATCCATCACCAGCACGCGCTCGTGCACGTCGATCTGCGTCGCGGCCAGGCCCACGCCCTCGGCGTCATACATGGTCTCGAGCATGTCGTCGGCCAGTTGACGGATGCGGTCGTCGACGGCGGCCACCGGCTTGGCGACGGTGTGCAGGCGAGGATCGGGGAAGCGGAGGATGGTCAGTTTCGACATGGACGTGAGCGATGCGCTGTGGACGGCACACAACGCCGGGTTGTAAGGGCTTGCAAGGGACGGCGGGCACCTTCATTGCGGGTACCCCTGAATCTGGGCAGAATCGCCGCCAGCAAGACCGGGATTTTCGCCGATTTGGGACGGGCGTCAGGGTCTTGCCACAAAAGCGCCATCGGCCACGAGGGGCCTTACCCACCGGCGCGGGAGAACAAGTAATGACGCAATGGCGGCCGCAGGGCTTCTCGACGATTTCTGCGGCCCTGGCCGCCGGCCTGCTCAGCGCTGGTCCGCTGATGGCCGCGGGCGACTACCCGATCACCTCCCAGCAGCGCCAGACGGCGCAGCAGGTCGCGCAGACCGGGGTCCCGATCTCGGAGCTCGCCGCGAACGCCCCCGACACCTACACCGTCAAGTCCGGCGACACGCTGTGGGCCATCTCGGGTCTGTTCCTGAAGAGCCCGTGGCGCTGGCCCGAGCTCTGGGGCATGAACACCGACCAGATCCGCAACCCGCATCTGATCTATCCCGGCCAGGTCCTGATCCTGGTCAAGAGCGACGGCCGCGCGCGCCTGCAGGTCGGCCGCAACGTGGCCGGCGACAACGCCGCCGGCGGCACCGTGAAGCTGTCCCCGCGCGTGCGCTCGTCCTCGCTGTACGACGGCTCCATCGCCGCGATCCCGCAGCACCTGATCGAGCCCTTCCTCAACGAGGCCGTGGTGTTGGGCACCAACGAGTTCGAGACCGCGCCGCGCGTGGTCTCCGCGCAAGAGAACCGCGTCTGGATGTCCAAGGGCGACCTGGCCTACGCCCGCGGCAACTTCGATCCCAACCTGACGGAGTACCGCGTCTTCCGCCAGCCGCATCCGCTGCTGGATCCGGTGACCAAGGAGCTGCTCGGCTACGAGGCCCCTTACGTCGGCACCGCCGAAGTGACCCGCCCGGGCGCCAACGCCGGCACCAAGGAAGAAGTCCCGACCACGCTGACGATCACGCTGGTCCGTCAGGAAGTGCAGACGGGCGACCGGCTCGCCCCCGTGCCCCCGCGCGGCTACACCAGCTACGTCCCGCACGCGCCGGCGCAGCCGGTCGACGGCCGCATCGTCTCGATCTACGGCGACGCGGTGCGCGCCGGCCAGAACCAGATCGTGGCCCTGAACAAGGGCGCCCGCGACGGGCTGGAGCGGGGCCACGTGCTGGCGCTGTGGCACTCCGGCCGCGTCGTGCGCGACACGACGACCGACCGCAAGGAAGAGATCAAGCTGCCGGACGAGCGCCATGGCGTGCTCTTCGTCTTCCAGGTCTTCGACCGCGTCTCGTACGCGCTGATCCTGTCGGTCCAGGAACCGGTCAGCCCAGGCGACCGCTTCACCCAGCCGTAAGCGCGGCGGCTCTCCGGCACCGGTCGCAGTCAGGACCCCACGGATGAGCCCCGACGACCTGCGCGACTGGCTGCACCTGCTCTCCAGCGTCTCGCGCGGCGCCGCGCGACGGCTGCTCGCGCGGCACGGCGACCCCGGCGTCGCGATCCGCGCCGGGCGCTCGGGCTGGGCCGCGCTGCTCGATGCCGACGAGGCCGATCGACTGGCCAAGCCTGGCCCCGAGCTCGATCGCCTGATCCGGCGCACCCAGGCCTGGCTCTCGGGCGGGGAACACCGCGGCATCCTGCTGATCGGCGATCCCGACTATCCCGATCCCCTGCTCCACGTCGCCGATCCGCCGCTGATGCTCTACCTGGACGGCCGCCGCGAGCTGCTGCAGCAGCGCTGCATCGCGGTCGTCGGCAGCCGTCGACCCAGCCCGCAGGGCGACGACAACGCCCGCCACTTAGCCGGAGGACTCGGCCAGGCCGGCTTCTGCGTGGTCTCCGGCCTGGCACTGGGCATCGACGGCGCGGCGCACGAAGCCGCGCTGGAGACGCCCGGCAGCACCATCGCCGTGCTGGGCTCCGGGCTCGACAAGGTCTATCCGCTGGAGCACGCCGCCCTGGCCCGCGCCGTCGCGCGCCGCGGCCTGCTGGTCAGCGAGTACTTCATCGGCACCCCGCCGATGGGGCCCAACTTCCCGCAGCGCAACCGCATCATCGCGGGACTGTCGGAGGGCTGCCTGGTGGTGGAGGCGGCGCTGAAGTCCGGCTCGCTGATCACCGCGCGCCAGGCCACCGAGGCGGGCCGCGAGGTCTTCGCGGTGCCCGGTTCGATCCGGTCGCCCGAGTCGCGCGGCTGCCACCATCTGCTCAAGCAGGGCGCCTGCCTGGTCCAGGACCTCGACGACCTGCTCGCCGAGCTCCCGCCGGGCGGGCTGCCGCGCGCACCGCGCCTGCCGCTCGAGACGACCCCGGCGGCGCCCGCCGAATCCCTGCCCCCACCCACGCCGGCCGATGCCGACCACCCGCTGCTGCGGGCGATCGGGCGGGACACGGTCTCGCTGGAGCAGCTGTCCCAGCGCAGCGGCTGGCCGCAGGACGAGCTGAACGCCGTGCTGCTGGACCTGGAGTTGTCGGGTCGGATCGCCCGGCTGCCGGGGGCCCTGTTCCAGCGCCGCGGCAGCGCCTGATTCGCACTCGAATGGCCCGGCCGGATGCGGGAATCTCCGCGCCGGAGGCCGTCCATTTCGGGCGAAAGGGGTTTCGGACCGTGAGTTATAGTCCCCGCATGTTCGACGTGCTCGTCTATCTGTACGAAACCTATTGGCGCCCCGACGCCTGCCCGGATCACGCGCAATTGACCCGGAAACTGTCGGCGGTCGGGTTCGAAGACGACGAAATCCGCGACGCGCTGTCCTGGCTGGATGGCTTGGCCGCCGCGTCCGACTCCCATCACGGCGAACCCGACGGCCGCAGCCTGCGGGTCTACTCCCGCGACGAGCAGGAACACCTGGGCGAGGTCTCGATCGGCTTCATCAGCTTCCTGGCCTCGGCCGGCGTGCTGCCCACCGCCATGCGCGAGATGGTGATCGACCGCGCCATGGCCATCCCCGGGGGCCCGCTGGACCTCGAGGACCTGAAGATCATCGTGCTGATGGTGTTCTGGAGCCTGGGCGAGGAGCCCGATGCGCTGATCCTCGACGAACTCTTCGTCGCCCCCGAGGAACGTCTGATCCACTGATCGACGGCCCTCCCGACAAAACCGGCCCCGCGCAAGCGGCGCCGGTTTTTTGTTGCCCGCGCCGCCTCAGGCCAGCAGGCGACTCGGGTCGACCTCGAGCTTGGCGAGCGCGTTGCGCGTCGCCTTGACGGTCAGCGACTCGTCCTGCGCCGGCAGGATCAACCCCGCCTGCAGGAAGGCCGCCAGCCGGCTGAGCTGGAACAGCACGCCCCGCCCCTGCGGCGAGACGAACAGGATCAGGTGGTGCCGCAGCCCGCGCCAGGCCAGTTGCACCGGCTCCTCGCGACCGCGGTAGTCCAGCATGTACCAGCTGCCGACCTGCAGCTCCTTGGCCCAGGCCAACATGGCCGGAGTCGGAGCGGTGCCGCCCTCGGCGACCACCTCCAGCCCTTCGCACTCGTGGCTGGACAGGTCGCGGACCAGGGATTCGTTGATCTCGCCGGCCTCGGGGGACGGGAGCATCGCCTCCAGCGTCTCGAGCTGGCTCATCAGGTCGTCCAGACGTTCGCGCGGAATCGCGGCGGTCTTGGCGGTGAAGGCGGCGGCAAGCGCGTTGTTCAGCGAGCGGATCTGCTCGTCCTGGCGCTCGCTGCTGATGCCGGCATGGCCCATGCCATCGCGCAGCGTCTTGAGCAGCGGGGGCAGCCGGCGGATCACCTCGGCCCGGTCCTCGCGCGAGACCTTGGCGCTGGCCGACCAGATCAGGTCGGCCGCGGCGCGCTTCATCGCCTTGGTCTGCTCGGCCTGCGGCCCGTAGCGCACGCCGGTCACGGCCAGCACATCGGCCCAGATCTGGAAGAGGAAGTCGCGCACGCCGTCCTGCACCGGCACTTCCGAGAGCATCTTGCGCAGTTCGATCGTGTACTGGATCGCCAGGGTCTCGCGCTGCTCGACCTGCTGCGCCAGCGACACACCCTTGCGGGAGACCTCGTTCTCCTGCTGGAAGTAGTGGTCCAGGAACTTCTCGAACTCGGTCAGCACGGTCTGGAACACGCGGCGGCCGGTGTCCGGATAGGCCTCGACGACCTGGACGACGCGCTTGATCTCACGCTCCAGCGCATCGCCGATCTCGGCGCTCGAGGCGCTGAAGCCCATCACGCAGGCCCCCATGCGGTCGATCAGGCGACGCGCCGGATGGTCCTCGGTGGCGAAGAAGTCGGGCTCGCTCACCGCGACCCGCAGCACGGGCATCTGCAGACGCGCGAACCAGACGCGGATCGCGGGCGGGATGCGCTCCTCCTGCAGGATGGCCTGGAACAGCAGCGCGACCAGTTCGATGGTGGCGCGCTCGGCCGGCGTGTCGGCGGCCTGCTTGAGGACCTGCTTCAGCGCCTGGTTGCGATGGCGGATCTCGTCGAGCGCCTGCGGCGCGGTCAGCGCGTGGTCGGCGTTGGCGACCTGATCAGCGCGGCGCTGGACCGCCTCCTGCGCGTGATTGATGGCGGCGCTCAGGCGCGGCGAGCCGCCCTGGGTGACCGGACCGGACGGACCGGACGCCAAGGCGGCACCGCGCGTGGCGGCACCGGTGGCGGGAGCCGGCGCGGCGTAGGCGCCGCCGCGGATCGTCGCGCCCGAGGGAGCGACGGGGGCGGCGGCTTGCGCGGGGGCTGGCGTATGCGCGAGCTCGGGCACATGGCGCGCGAGCACCCGCTGCAGTTGCGCCATGACCTGCTGGGCCGACTGGCTGGCGGGTGTCGCGGCGGCGGCCGCCATGGCCGGCTGCGCCGCGGCGGCACTGCCCTGCCCGCCCGTCGTCGGACCGGCGGCCGGCGCCAGCGCGGCGGCCTGCGTCGCGCCGCTCGAGGCGGGGGCGCCGCGGCGGATGAACGGGCGCAAGTCGACCTCGGGCATCACGCCCTGCTGGATCAGCCAGCGGTTGGCCTCGTGGTACGACTCGTTGAGGAGTTGGGAGAACTCGTGGTGCAGCCAGCGCTGCAGCATCTGCCAGACCGAGCTGGTCAGGCCGGCCTCGAACCAGGCATCGAGCACGATGCGGGCCAGGACTTGCGCGCGCAGCAGGTCCTGCTGGGCCAGGTCCTCGACCCGCTCCAGCGACTGCATGCGATTGCGCAGGTCGCTGAACTCCCAGCTGGCCTTGTCCATCATGGCCAGCGCGAGCCGCGAGGCGATGATCTCGCGCTCGATGGTGTCGTCGCTGACCAGCGAGAGGTTCTGCGGTCGCGACGACAGCGACGCGCTGCGCGAGTCGCCGGGACCGTGGTGATAAGCGTGGCGCAGCGCCTTGCCCAGGCGCGCATGCCACGGGGTCGCCGACCGCTGCCAGGCCTCGAACGCATCGCGTCGGGCCATCTGCAGGCCGTGCTCGGCGGGCTGGGACAGCAGGTCCTGCACCGAGGTGGTCAGCACGCCGACCAACGCCGGCAGGCCCCGCAGCAGCACCTCCGTATGGACGCGCCGCGCTTGCGAAGCCAGGGCCTGGGATCTTGCGTCGGCGGCGGTCATCGAGCTTGTGGACTATCGGGTGCGGACGACTCTACTACACCACCGCGCCAGCGTTGGGGTCATCCGGGTCCTCGCGCTTGGAGTTGGTCTGCTTGACCAGGTCCTCGCGCTTGACACCCAGCCACATGGCGATCGCGGCCGCCACGAAGACCGACGAGTAGATGCCGAACAGGATGCCGATGGTCAGCGCCACCGCGAAGTAGTGCAGGGTCGGGCCGCCGAACAGCAGCATCGACAGCACCATCATCTGCGTCGAGCCGTGCGTGATGATCGTGCGGCTGATCGTGGACGTGATCGCGTGGTCGATGATCTCGTGGGTGTTGAGCTTGCGGTACTTGCGGAAGGCCTCGCGGATCCGGTCGAAGATGACCACCGACTCGTTCACCGAGTAGCCCAGCACCGCCAGGATCGCCGCCAGCACCGCCAGCGAGAACTCCCACTGGAAGTAGGCGAAGAAGCCCAGGATGATGACCACGTCGTGCAGGTTGGCGATGATGCCGGCGACCGCGAACTTCCACTCGAAGCGGAAGGCCAGGTACACCATGATGCCGACCACCACGCAGACCAGCGCCCAGGCGGCGTCGTGCGCCAGTTCCGCGCCGACGGACGGACCGACGACCTCGCTGCTGACGAGCTTGAGCGGCTCGGCCCCGTTGACCGAGCAGGCGCGCTTGCTGACCGACTCGCCCTGCGGCGTCACCTCCTGGTGGGACACGACCTGACCCTGCTCGGCCTTGCATAGCTCGCCGAACACGCGGTCGACCAGCTCGTCCTGCTTGACGTCGGGCTTGACCGGGAGGCGGATCAGCGCGTCGTGCGAGGTGCCGAAGTTGGTCACCTGCACTTCACCGAAGCCCATCTGCTCGACGATGTGCCGGGTCTTGTTGATGTCCGCGGTCTGCGCGTACTGGACCTGGATCACCGTGCCGCCGGTGAACTCGATCGAGAGGTGCAGTCCCTTGGTCACAAGGAAGAACACCGCCGCGATGAAGGTGATGAAGGAGATCGCGTTGAGGATCAACGCGTTCTTCATGAACGGGATGTCCCGTTTGATTCGGAAGAATTCCATGGCTTGTGCGCTCTCTTCTAGCTTCTGACGGCCGGAGCCTTCAATTCGCCTCGGCCGTGTCGGCGGCGGCTTCCGCCGCGCCGGTCGTGCCGGGCTTCCACACGGTGCCGATGGACACCGACTTCAGACGCTTGCGGCGGCCGTACCAGAGGTTGACCAGCGCGCGCGAGAACATCACCGACGAGATCATCGAGGTCACGATGCCCAGGCAGTGCACGACGGCGAAGCCCTTGATCGGGCCCGAGCCGAAGGCCAGCAGCGCCAGGCCCGCGATCAGCGTCGTCACGTTCGAGTCCAGGATGGTCGCCCAGGCGCGCTCGTAGCCGGCGTGGATCGCCTGCTGCGGAGGCAGCCCCGCGCGCAGTTCCTCGCGCACCCGCTCGTTGATCAGCACGTTGGCGTCGATGGCCATGCCCAGCACCAGCGCGATGGCCGCGATGCCGGGCAGCGACAGCGTCGCCTGCATCATCGACAGCACCGCCAGCAGCAGCAGCAGGTTGAAGCCCAGCGCGATCGCCGAGAACACGCCGAACATCATGTAGTACAGGCACATGAAGATCGCCACGGCGACGAAGCCCCAGGTGACCGACGCGATGCCCTTGTCGATGTTGTCCTTGCCCAGCGACGGGCCGATGGTGCGTTCCTCGATGATCTTCATCGGCGCGGCCAGCGAGCCGGCGCGCAGCAGCAGCGCGGTGTCGCTGGCCTGCTGGGCCGACATGCTGCCGGTGATGGAGAAGCGGTTGCCCAGTTCGCTGCGGATGTAGGGCGCGGTCACGACCTCGCCCTTGCCGTCCTCGAACAGGATGATGGCCATGCGCTTGCCGACGTTCTCGCGCGACATGTCCTTCATCAGGCGCGCGCCCTTGGCATCCATCGTCAGGTTGACCGAGGGGTTGTGGTTCTCGTCGAAGCCGGGCTGGGCGTCGTTCAGGTTGTCGCCGGTGACGACGACCTGCTTCTTGACGACGATGTCGCGCTCGGGGTCGTCGACGGGACGGTTGCTGTTGGTGAAGCGCTCCGTGCCGAAGGGCAGCGGGGTGTTCTGACGCACGGCGTCGCGCGCCTCGGTGCCGTCGTCGACCAGGCGCATCTCCAGCGTCGCGGTGCGGCCGATGATCTCCTTGGCCTTGGCCGTGTCCTGCACGCCCGGCAGCTGCACGACGACGCGGTCGCGGCCCTGCTGCAGGATCACCGGCTCGGCGACGCCCAGCTCGTTGACCCGGTTGTGCAGCGTGGTGATGTTCTGCTTGATCGCGGCGTCCTGCACGGCGATGACGGCCTTGGGCGTCAGCGCGCCCGAGAGGCGCAGGTCGGTGCCCTCGCCCATCGGCGTCCAGGCGATGTCGGGGAACTGGTCGCGCAGCAGGTTGCTCGCCTGCGTGCGGGTGGCCTCGTCGCGGAAGTTCACGACCACGTCGTCGCCGTCGCGGGCGATGCCGGCGTGGCGCACGTTCTTGTCACGCAGCGCGGTGCGCAGGTCGGTGGTCAGCGACTCGGCCTTCTTGGTCAGCGCGGCCTTCATGTCGACCTGCATCAGGAAGTGGACGCCGCCGCGCAGGTCCAGGCCCAGGTACATCGGGAAGGCGTGCAGCGACGACAGCCACTGCGGGGAGCGCGACACCAGGTTCAGCGCCACCACGTAGGGGGGCGATTCGGTCGTCGCGCCGTTCAGCGCGCGGGAAATGGTGTCGCGTGCCTTGAGCTGCGTGTCGGTGTCGCCGAAACGGGCGCGCACCGAGGTGCCCTCGAGCTGGACGAAGTCCGGGTTGAGGCTGGCCTGTTGCAAGGCCTGCGCGACGCGCTCGCGCACGGCGTCGTCGATCTTGACGGTGGCCTTGGCGCTGGAGACCTGGACGGCCGGCGCCTCGCCGAAGAAGTTCGGCAGCGTGTAGATGAAGCCGACCAGCAGTGCCACCAGCAGCACCACGTACTTCCACAACGGATAACGGTTCATGAGGAGATCCTCTGCAAACCCGGCGCCGCGGAGATGGTCCGGTGGCGCCTCTGAAAGCGGACACGGCCCGCACGGGGCGCGGGCCGGTCGTCAGGGACGGTCGGCGCGTCGGCGCCGCCCGTCCACGGGGGTCACTTGGTGACGGTGCCCTTGGGCAGGACCTGGACCACCGCGGAGCGCTGGACCTGGATCTCCACGCCGGGGGCGATCTCCACGGTCAGGTAGCTCTCGCCGAGCTTGCTGACCTTGCCCAGCATGCCGCCGGCGGTGATGACCTCGTCGCCCTTGGCCAGCGCCTCGACCAGCGCCTTGTGCTCCTTCTGCCGCTTCATCTGGGGACGGATCATCACGAAGTACATGATGGCGAACAGGGCCACCAGGGGCAGCATCTGCAGGAAGCCGCCGGTGGGGTCGGCCGCGCCCGCGGATTGGGCGTAAGCGTTGGAAATAAACACGTCGATATCCCTCAGGAAATGCGTTGGCGCAGGCGGTGTGCCGGGCGCGCCCTCGGGCAGTGACGCCCGAGCGAACGGAAGAACCTGCGATTGTATGCGGGCCATTTGACAGGCCCGGTCCCCGGCAAACGCGGATTTAACTGGGGTTGACCTGCGCAATCTCAATCCATACCGTCGGGCAAACCCCAGGTTCGGCCGGCGACCATGTGCAAGGCGAACCGTTCTCGACCACCCGGCCCGAGCGGCCCCACAGAAGGTGCGCGCATGAACTTCCTGCCCGTCGTCATCCGGGTCATCGACTCCCACACCGGCGGCATGCCCACTCGGCTGGTGGTGGCGGGCGGGCCGGACCTGCCCGGATCGACGATGCACGATCGGCTGGCCGACTTCCAGACCCGTCACGACGCCTGGCGACGGGCGCTGACCGGCGCGCCGCGCAGCGCCCCGGGCACGATCGGCGCGGTGCTGACCGAGCCCGAGCGTCCCGCCAGCCTGGCGGGACTGCTGCTGTTCGACGCGAACGGGCCGTTGGAGCGCCATCCCGGTGCCACGGTCGGGGTGATCGCCTCGCTGGCCCATCTGGGCCGGCTGCGGCCGGGACCCGTGCAGCTGGACCTGCCGGCCGGGCCGGTCGAGGCCACCTTCCTGCTCGACGGCGGCGTGCGTCTGGCGGGCGAGCCGGAGACGGCCCGGGCCCACATCCTGTTCGACGGCACGATGGTCGTGGAGGCCGACGACCCCTGCGGCTGGGGCCTGCCGCCGGCCTGATCCGCGCTCAGCGGAACTCGACGCGCGCGATGCCGATCTGCGTCGTGCCGTCCTTGAGCGGCTTGATCGACACGACCCGGAAGTTCTTCGACTGGCCCACCTTGTAGAGCTGGCCGCCCGGTTCGGGCTTGTCGTCCTCGCAGGTCATGCCCCCCCCGTCCTTGGGCTTGCCGCGCGCGACCTTGGGATCGCCGCAGTCCAGCAGCGCGCCGTAGCGAGCCAGCGCCTTGCGGTAGTAGCGGGCGACGCTGTCGACGTCGTCACCGCTCTGGAACTTGCCGGCCGACACATGCATGCCGAACATGCCGCCCCACAGGCTCATGGTGACGCCGGACTTGTCGTCCTTGTTCTCGATCAACGGGGTGGCGCCGGGATAGACCGGCACCTGCAGGTCCTTGTCGACGGCCTTGGCGTCGAAGCTGATGCCCGCGCCGTAGGAGTCCGGCGAGGGCGCGGGGGCCGGCGGCGGGGTGGACTGGGCGCAGGCGCCCAAGGTCAGCGCCGCGGCGGCCGCGGCCAGCGCGAGACGCGCGGAGAGGGCGAGGGGACGGTCGACGGGACGGGGCATGGCACGCTCCTGCGCTCTGGGGATGGGCGGACTCTATGCGAGCGGATTCGCGGCCCGGCCCCGCCCGGCGACGGACTGCGCCGGCGGCGGGACAGGCCGCATCCCGGGAGGAAGGACGGGGGAACCGATCCGCGCCGCTCGGGCACGCGGAGTCCGTTTCGGTTCAGGCCACTGCTGACAGGCACCGGGAGCCGCTCGACTATGCTGCGCCGATGCTGATCCCCCGCTGGCCGCGGCCGTGCCTCGCCTTCCTGCTGTGCCTGATCACGCTCATGGTGGCGCCGCTGGCTCAGGCATCGGAACCGCTGCGCATCGGCTCCAAGCGCTTCACCGAGAGCTACCTCCTCGCCGAGGTGATGGCGCAGACCGTGCGCGCGCAGGACCCGTCGACGGCGATCGAGATCAAGCAGGGACTGGGGAACACGGCGATCGTGCACGCGGCGCTCAAGGCCGGCAGCATCGACGTCTACCCCGAGTACCTGGGCACCATCGAACGAGAGATCCTCGGCCACGCCACGACCGGCGCGTCGCTGGCGCAGCTGCAGGCGGAGCTCCGCCCGCTGGGGCTGGCGATCGGCGTGCCGCTGGGCTTCAACAATGGCTACGCCTTGGCGATGCGCGCGGCGCAGGCGCGCGAGCTGGGCGTCCGGTCGCTGTCGCAGCTGGCGGCCCAGCCCGGGCTGCGCTTCGGGCTCAGCAACGAGTTCCTCGGCCGCGCCGACGGTTGGCCCGGACTCGCGAAGCGCTACGCGCTGCCGCAGCAGCCGCAAGGGCTGGATCACGGCCTCGCCTACCGCGCGCTGTCCGAGTCCCAGATCGACGTCACCGACATCTACACGACCGATGCGCAGATCGCGGCGCTCGGACTGACGGTGCTCGAGGACGACCGACAGTTCTTCCCGCGCTACGACGCGGTGCTGCTGCATCGCGTCGACCTGCCCCAGCGACACCCTCGGGCCTGGGCCGCGCTGCAGTCGCTGCAGGGACGCATCGACGAGCGCGCCATGGTCGCGATGAACGCGGAGGCGGAGACACGGAAGCGCCCCTTCGACGAGATCGCGCGGGACTTCCTCGATCGGCATCCGGCGGTGCGATCCGGCGCGGCCGCGGAGCCCCTGGTGGCCGCATCGTCATCGGCATCAACGACAGGGGCGGCCGCCAACGCCAACGCCAACGCCAACGCCGATGCCGTCTCGCCGAGCAGCGCGACACCACGCGGGCAGAGCCTGTGGGCACGCCTCACCGGACCGGACCTGGGCCGGCTCACGCTGCAACACCTGACCCTGGTGATCGGCGCGGTCGCGCTGGCGGCGCTCGTGGGCGTGCCGCTGGCGGTCGCGCTGCATCCGTGGCCGCGCTGGCGCGAGGCGCTGCTCGCCGTCTGCGCGCTCCTTCAGACCGTGCCGTCGCTCGCGATGCTCGCGCTGCTGATCTGGGGGTTGAACCGCATCGGCCCCTTGCCGGCGCTGCTCGCGCTGACGCTCTACGCCTTGCTGCCCGTGCTGCGCAACTGCACCGTCGGCTTGAGCGAGGTGCCGGAAGGCTTGACCACCGCGGCCCGCGCGCTGGGCCTGACGCGGGGCCAGGTCTTGCGTCTGATCCAGTTGCCGCTGGCGCTGCCGGTGATGATCGCGGGCCTGCGCACGGCCACCAGCCTGTCGGTAGGCACGGCCACGATGGCGGCCTTCATCGGCGCGGGCGGTTATGGGGAGCGCATCGTCACCGGACTGGCGCTGAACGATCAGACCCTGCTGCTCGCCGGTGCGCTGCCCGCCGCGGCGCTGGCCTTGGTGCTCGAGGGCGGCTTCAGTCTGCTGACGCGAGCGCTGACCCGGCATCCGCGCTGAAGTCGCGCTCCAGCTCGGCGTAGCAGCGCTGCTGCGCGGCGGACCAGTCGCCCAGTTGCGCCGGCTGCAACCCGGGCTGCATCAGATGGCGCAGCGCGACAGCCTGCGCCTGGCGCACGAGCTGCGCGAGCACGGCCGATTCCGCGCCGCGCCCCGGCTGCGGCGCGAGCGCCTCGGCCACCTTGGGCGGGAAGCCCCAGTGCTCGACGATGTGCGCGGACCAGGCGGCCGTCAGCGGCAGCAACTGGCGATGCAGGCCCTCGCGATCGAGCGGCGGGATCGATGGCGCGGACATCCCGTCCAGCGCCCGCAGCAGCGCCATCAGCCCGAGCTGCGAGCTCAGGCCGGCGAGATAGGCGGAGAACTCGTCATCACCGGCATTGGCCAGCTTGAGCGTCGCGACGGCGGTGCGTTCGCTCAGGTCCCAGAGCAGCGTGCCCGCGCGGCTGCCGTAGCGGCCCTTGGACTGGTTGAAGATCGGCCGCAGCGCCACGCTCATCACCAGCTGGTTCAGGCCCTGCTGTCCGAGCACGAAGACCGCGCCGGACAGGTCCGTGATCTCGCGCTCCGGGCGATAGCGGGGCGAGTTGGCCAGGCGCATCAGCTCGCCGACCAGGCTGGGGTCACGCGACAGCAGCTGCACCAGTTCGGTGGCGGACACGTCGTCGCGTCGCACCAGCCGCATCAGCTGCGGCAGTACCGCCGGCAGCCGGGGCAGCAGGTCCGCCCATTGGGAGCCGCGCTGGGACTGCAGGCGCTGCATCAGGCCCTGCTCGCCGCCGGAGGGCGGCACGTCCTTGAGCCGAGACAAGCCCAGCAGCCGCGTGCTGAACTGCAGCCATTCGGACGACGCCTCCAGCGCCGGCAGCGCGGCTGGCGCCGAGGGAGCGCCCGTCCATGCGGAGGCCGGTCCGCCCTGCAAGGACGGATGCGCCGAGACGAGCGAGGACGATTGGGAATTGGGGGACGGTGCCGTGGGCGACGCCTGGGAGGCCGGCCGGCCCGCGGCGGTTTCGGCGCGCGGTGCCATGGGCACCCCGGATGCCGGTCCGCGACCCGCGGGGGCCTGGCTCGGCGGACCACCCGCGCCGTGCTGGGAAGCGCCCATGCCGGACGTCGTGCCGGACGCCTTCGCGTCGGCGGATCCGGACAGGAGTTTGCGCAGGGAGGACAGCAGGGCCATGGTCGGGTCGGCGGATTATGGTCGGCCGGACGGATTCCTTTCGACCGGAATCGCATGACAGTCCCCCCGAGTCAGGGTGTCCGGCGCACCGGGGACGTCGGCGCCGCGTAAAGGCGCCGACATCCTGATGTCGAAACGGCAGGATCTCGGTCGTCGTGGGGATGTATTCCCTCTTCAACCCAGGAGACCACCATGTCGACCTTCGTGACCCCCGTGCCGGCCCCGAGCGGCGTCCTCCCCTACCTGACCGTGCGCGGCGCCGAGGCGGCCATCGCCTTCTACCAGCGCGCCTTCGGCGCCAAGCTGCTGCTGCGCCTGGACGCGCCCGACGGCCTGATGCACGCCGAACTGACCGTCGGCGGCGCCCGCTTCATGATGACCGAGGAGCGCGAGCACTTCGGCGGCACCAGCCCGCTGAAGCTGAACGGATCGCCGGTCAACCTGACGATCTACGTGCCGGACGCCGACGCCACGGTGAAGGCGGCCGAGGCCGCCGGCGCCAGGATCGAGATGCCGGTGCAGGACCATTTCTGGGGCGACCGCATGGGCCTGGTCACCGATCCCTTCGGCCACAAGTGGATGGTGGCGACGCACATCGAGGACGTCGGCGAGGCGCAACTGCACGAGCGCCTGGCCAAGATGTTCGCCGAGGGTCAGCAGCACTGACCGCTCATCGGTCGACGGACGCGCCGTCCGCGTCCGTCGCCGGCGTCCGGATCGGGGCACGGGACCGGGACGCCGTCCCGGCGACCGGCCCCGCCTGTCGCCTCAATGCGCCTTGCGGGCCGCGCCGAGATAGGTCTCGATGACGCGCGGATCCTTGGCCAGTTCCGCGGCCGGGCCCTGCAGGGCGATCTCGCCCGTCTCCAGCACGTAGCCGTAGTCCGCGACCTCGAGCGCCGCGCGGGCGTTCTGCTCGATCAGCAGGATGGAGACGCCCGCCTCGCGCAACCGCGCGACGATGCGGAAGACCTCCTTCACGATCAGCGGCGCCAGGCCCAGGCTGGGCTCGTCCAGCATCAGCAGCTTGGGCCGCGCCATCAGCGCGCGGCCGACCGCCAGCATCTGGCGCTCGCCGCCCGACAGCGTGCCGGCGAGCTGCGCGCGCCGCTCCTTCAGGCGCGGGAACAGCGCGTAGACGCGCTCCAGCTCGTCGCGCCAATCCTTGATGCCCAGGCGCATCGGCCGGAAGCCGCCCAGCACCAGGTTGTCCTCGACGGACATGGTGGTGAACAGCTCGCGCTTCTCGGGCACCAGGGCCAGGCCCTTCATGACGCGCTCCTCGAGCCCGAGGCCGTTGACGTCCTCGCCGTCGAACAGGATCTGACCGCGCGCCGGCAGCACGCCCATCAGCGCGTTCAGCGTCGTGCTCTTGCCCGCGCCGTTGGGACCGATGACGGTGACCACCTCGCCCTGGCGCAGCTTCAGGTCCAGGCCCGTCAGCACCTCGGCGCGGCCGTAGCCGGCATGCAATCCGCTGACCTTCAACAACTCGCTCATGTCAGTGTTCCGTTCCCAGATAGGCCGCCCGCACCTCGGGGCTGGCCTGCACTTCGGCGGGCGTGCCCTCGATCAGCTTGGTGCCGAACTCCATCACCACGATGCGGTCGGTGAGGCCCATCACGAAGTCCATGTCGTGCTCGACCAGCAGGATGCTCATGCCCTCCGCGCGCAGCTGGCGCAGCACCGCGGCGAGCGACTGCTTCTCCTTGAGCCGCAGCCCGGCCGCCGGCTCGTCGAGCAGCAGCAGCGACGGGTCGCTGCACAGCGCGCGCGCGATCTCCATCAGCCGCTGCGGTCCGAGCGCCAGGTTGCCGGCGAGCTCGTGCAGGTGGTCCTGCATGCCGATGCGGCGCAGTTGCGCCTCGGCCTCGGCGAACAGGCGCCGCTCCTCCTCGCGATCGAGCCTCAGCATCGCGCGGCCGGTGCCGCTGCGCGAGCGCAGGTAGCCCCCCAGCGCGACGTTCTCCAGCACCGTCATGTCCGCGATCATCTTCACGTGCTGGAAGGTGCGCGACAGGCCGCGACGCGCGATCTGACGCGAAGGGAGCCCGGTGACGGACTCGCCGGCGAAGTGCAGCTGACCGCTGGTGGCCGACAGCACGCCGGAGATGAGGTTGAAAGTCGTGGACTTGCCGGCGCCGTTGGGGCCGATCAGGCCCATGATCTCGCCGGCGCGCAGCTCGAAGCTGACATCGTTCACCGCGACCAGGCCGCCGAACTGCTTGCGCAGCTTGTCGACCTTGAGCAACACCGTGCCGGCCTCCGGCTTCGCGCGCGCGGGCAGCGCGGCGGCGCCGTCCCAGTCGCGCGCGCGGGGTGGCGTCGGCCAGCGGCGCGCGATCCAGGCTTGCAGCGACGGCCACAGTCCCTTGGGCGCGTACTTGAGCATCAGCACCAGCACGACGCCCAGCACGATGATCTCGAAGTTGCCGTTGCTGCCGAGCAGGCGCGGCAGCAGCTCCTTGAGCTGGTCCTCGATGATCTTGAACACGCCCGCGCCGACGAAGGCGCCCCACACGCTGGACACGCCGCCGACGACGGCCATGAACAGGTACTCGATGCCCATCTTCAGACCGAAGGGGCTGGGGTTCACCGTGCGCTGCACATGCGCGAACAGCCAGCCCGACACCGACGCCAGCTGCGCCGCGATCAGGAAGATCACGACCTTGTAGCGGAAGGTGGAGACACCCATCGATTCGGCCATCACCGTGGCGCCGCCCAGCGCGCGGATGGCGCGGCCCGGACGCGAGTCCAGCAGGTTGCGCACCGCGATCGCGCCCAGGATCGCGAACAGCCAGATCAGGTAGTAGATCGCGCGGCCATCGGCCAGGCTGAGGCCGAAGAGCTCGATCGCCGGCACGCCCAGCAGGCCGTCGTACTTGCCGAGCACCTCGAGGTTGGCGATGGTGAAGTTCAGGCTCAGCGCCCAGGCGATGGTGGCGAGCGGCAGGTAATGACCCGACATGCGCAGCGTGATCAGCGCCAGCACCAGCGAGATCACCAGCGTCACCGCCATGCCCACGACCAGGCCGAGCCAGGGCGAGAGCCCGTAGCGCGCGCTCAGCAGCGCGGTCGCATAGGCGCCGACGCCGACAAAGGCGGCCTGGCCGAAGGAGGTCAGCCCGCCGACGCCGGTCAGCAGCACCAACCCCAGCGCGACCAGCGCGAACATGCCGATGTAGTTCAGCTGCGTGATCCAGAACTCCGGGACGGGCAGCAGCGGCAGCAGCGCGATGACGGCCACCAGCAGGGCCGGCGCGAGACGTCGGGACCAGGGGGGAAGGACGGTGGCGGAGGTCGCCGCGTCGGGCGCGGGCTTCGCGTTCGAAGCCATCATGGAGGATCGGTCGGCGGCCACGTCAATGCTCCTCGTGATGCGGGTCGCGCCAGCTGCGCCACAGGAGCACCGGCAGGATGGAGGTGAAGACGATGACCTCCTTGAAGGCACTCGCCCAGAAGGAGCTGAAGGACTCGACGAGGCCCACCAGCAGCGCGCCCACGGCGGCGCCGGGGTAGCTCGACAGCCCGGCGAAGACCGCCGCGACGAAGCCCTTCAGGCCGATGAGGAAGCCGCTGTCGTAGAAGATCGTCGTGGTCGGGCTGATGAGGATGCCCGACAGCGCGCCGATGAAGGCCGCCAGCGTGAAGGACAGGCGACCGGCCGAGGTGCTGGAGATGCCCATCAGCCGCGCGCCCAGACGGTTCACCGCGGTGGCGCGCAGCGCCTTCCCGTAGAGGCTGCGCTCGAAGAAGAGCCACAGCGCGGCGATCAGGGCCAGCGACACCAGGACGATGATCATCGTCTGGCCCGAGAACATCAGCGGCCCGAGGTTGAAGGACGCGTCCCAGAAGCTGGGATTGCGCGAGCCCTCGGCACCGAAGAACACCAGGCCCAACCCGGTGAGCGCGAAGTGCACGCCGACCGACACGATCAGCAGCACCAGCACCGAGGCGTCCGCCAGCGACTGGTAGGCCAGCCGGTAGAGCAGCCCGCCCATGGGCGTCACCACGGCCAGCGTCAGCAGCGCCTGTGCCGCCAGCGGCAGCTTCATCGGCGCCAGCAGCAAGGCGGCGACACCGATGACCAGGCCGGGCAGCGCGCGCAATGCGACGGACTTGATTTCCACCCCGACGCGCCCCGCCCGCGCGGCGGCGATCAGGTCCAGCACCGCGGCGAGCAGCGCCATCGCGATCAGGAAGTGGATGGTCAGCGGTGTCTGACCGAGTTGCAGGCCCGCCAGCGTCAGCGCGCCGAAGGCGACGAACTCGCCCTGCGGGATGAAGATCACCCGCGTGACCGCGAATACCAGGACCAGGGCCAGTGCCAGCAACGCGTAGATCGCGCCGTTGGTCACCCCGTCCAGCACCAGGATGCTTGCTATCGCCCCGTCCACCTTGTCTCCTGTCGTGGTTCCGGGCAAGCGTCCGTTGACCGCGATCGCGCCGACCTCAGGGGTGGCGTCGTCGCGGCCGCTCCGAAGGCCGCCTGCCCGAGGTTGGTCGTCTGTTCGACTTGGGTTCGACTCGGCGACCGACTCTAGCGAGATTCGACAGGCGTTCCGTCAGTGGATGCCGCATTGACAATTCGCAATACGTTCATCCGACCGGTCGGTCGACGTTGATCGATCTCAAGAACAGGTGAGGCTGAGGGGCCGACGCGGAGAAGCATCGGGCGTCGACCAGGACGATCGCACGCCGCGGGGCGGTCAGACCGCCTCGAGCTCCCCCCGCAGCGCGTGCAGGTGCAGGCAGGCCTTGGCGGTGGCGCGGCGCAGATCGAGTTCCTCGCGCTTGGTCCAGTCGCGGGCGGCGCTGCGCTGTCCCAGCGCGAGCACGCCCACGGTCTTGCCGTTGATCTGGCCGCTGACGTCCAGCATGGCGCGCCAGGTCGGCGGCGGCTGAAGCTGGTTCAGGCGGGAGTCGGTCTGCGCGTCGACGCAGCAGAAGACGCCCTCGTGCAGCAGGGCGTCGAAGTAGCCGGGATAGGCCTGCTGCTCGCAGACCGGGAGTTGGCGGCTGGGGCCGTCGACGGAGCGCGCGCCCAGGCACCGCAGGCGGTAGAGACCGGGTTCCCCGTCAAGCAACCAGAGGCTGGCGTGCGAACTGCGGAAGTAGTCGCACAACGCCGTGCTGACCGCCTGCGCATAGCGCGCGGCGAGGTCGCCGGGGGTGTCCAGACCCGCGTCGCGAAATTCCGTGGCGGGCCATTCCAAGTCTTGGCTGGCCGCCCGCATGGCGGCGAACAGCCCTTCGATCCTCTCCATCGATGTGCTCGCTTCCCTGTGTTGTCCTTGTTGTTGACGCCACGGTGAAACGGCGCGGGCCCATTCTAGGTGTTTTCCCTAAAGCGTGCCAAGCCAACTTGTAGTCGTGTTACATGCCCAAAGGCCCTCGGACTGTCGGAATACGACGCAACGGGCGACCTTTCGTCTCGGGCATTAGCGATGGCCCGATACGGGTTGGCCCGCGCTTGTAGGAAAATACGGGTTTCGCCGTCTGCCCCCAGGGGGGAACTCGGGGCGTCGGCGCCGCATTTCATACTCTTATCAGGATCAGGATCAGCGTGGCCAAGGATACGACCAAGACGACCATCGAAGCCGATGGTCTTCGCTATCGCTCTAAAGCTCCCGGTTCGCCCTTCGCGGCAACCTCCTCGTTCGGCGCGGCCACGATGTCGTGCTTCCTCTGCGGCAAGCATCGCCCACGCGCGCTGCTGAAGTCCCGCAAGCTCCTGGGCAAGTCCCAGCCGGTCTGCGCGCCGTCCTGCAAGGAACTGGAAGAGCAGCTGGCAGTCAAGAAGTAAGCCCAGGCTCACGCGGCGCACGTGGCCAGCACTCCGCTGGCCGGCGCCGCGTTCGCTTGTCGGCTGAACGGTGTCCGCGCGCCCGCGGCCACCACCGGCCTGCTCAGGACGCCCTGAAGCAGCGCCCGCAGACCGCGCGGTAACGGGAGTTGCCGCCGATCTCGACCTGCGCGCCCTCGGTCTGCTTGCGGCCGCTGGCATCCACGCGCATGTTCATCGTGGCCTTGCGACCGCAGTCGCAGATGGTCTTCATCTCGTCCATTTCGTCAGCCAGCGCCAGCAGCGCCGCCGATCCGGTGAACAGCTCCCCCTGGAAGTCCGTCCGCAGCCCGTAGCAGATGACCGGCACGTGGCGCATGTGCGCGATCTCGTGCAGCGACCAGACCTGGTCCTTGGACAGGAACTGCGCCTCGTCGACCAGCACGCAGGCGATGCCCGGCGATTGCGTCAGCAGCGCGCGGAAGTCCGTCTCCCCGGTGAACACCTCGGCCTGCCGCTGCGGCCCCAGGCGCGAGGTCACGAAGCCCTTCCCGTACCGGTCGTCGACGTTGGCCGTGAAGATCCGCACCGCATGGCCGCGTTCCTCGTAGTTGTGCGCCACCTGCAGCAGCGCGGTGGACTTGCCGGCATTCATCGCGGCGTAGCGGAAAAACAGTTTGGCCATGGTTCTCGAACACCCGGGCGTCGGGCAGCGGGCGATTGTCGACGCAAACCCGACCGTTCGTCGGGCCGTGCTTTCACCCCCGGGCAAGCGATGTAGCGGGCCGTCACACGCCCCACCTAATATCGATCGAGAGGGAATCGATGTGCCGCGGGACACGAGCCCGCTGGCGCGAACAAGAGCGCAAGCGAAGCGAGACCATGAGCAAAGACACCAGCACCGCCGTTCGGGAAGACGGCCTGCGCTATGCCTCCAAGCTGGGAGGGTCGCCGTTCCAGGGAAGCGGACAGACTCGTTCCTGCTTCAAGTGCGGACGCCACCGTCCCCCGAGCAGCCTGCAGTCCAAGCGCATCCTGGGCCGCACCGAGCTGATCTGCAAGCCCGCCTGCGAACCCAAGACCTGATCCGGCGTCGCTCCCGGGGCCTTCTTTCCGGAAGGACCGGCGGCCGAGGTCGATCGACGTGAATTGCCACGCCCGCGCGGCTATGGGCACAATCCCGCCTTTTCCCGTTGGCCGGCTTCGCGCCGCTTGATTCATGTCCTCCAGCACCCCGCCGCAAGGCGACGTGACCCCTTCCCAGACGCCCGCCCCTCAGCCGGACCCGGCCCAGGACGCGCTGTCGGCCGCTCCGGTCGAGGCGACGCCCGCTGCCGAGACGGCCGCCGAGCCCGCGCCCGGCGCTGCAGCCGGCACGAAGAACGACGCCGCGCGCGTCGACGTGCAGGCGGTGGCCGCGCAGCTGAAGGAGCTGTTCCCGGCGCTGTTCACCGGTGGCGCCAAGCCGCTGAAGCTGCGCGTCCAGTCGGACATCCAGGAGCGCGCGCCCGGCAAGTTCACCAAGGCCCAGCTGTCGGCCTTCCTGCGCCGCTATACCGGCGGCACGGGCTATCTGATCGCGCTGAGCAAGGCCAAGACCCGTTTCGACCTGGACGGCCAGCCCGCCGGCGAGCTGAGCGACGAGCATCGTGAGGCCGCCAAGGTGGAACTGACCCGCCGCCGCGGCATCGTCGACGCGCGCCGCGCCGAGGAAGACCGTGGCCGCCAGGAACGCGCGCAGCTGCTGCGCGACTTCTCCCGCACGACGCTGACGCCGGCCAACTTCTGCGCGCTCAAGGGCCTGACGCAGGAGCAGTTGGACGCGCAGCTGGCGCTGGCGCGCGAAGAGGATGCCCAGCAGCCTCCGCGCCCGGAACGCTTCGATCGCCAGGAGCGCGGCCCGCGTGGCGGCGATGATCGTCGCGGCGGTCCGCGCGGTGGCGGCCCTCGCGGCGAAGGCCGTCCCGGCCAGGGCCCGCGTGGCGATGGCGGCAATCGGGGCGATCGCCCCCGCCGTGACGGCCAGGGCCGTCCGAACGACGGTCGCAAGCCGCCGCGCCAGCCCGGTTGATGCCCGCGCCCCCCGGCGGCCGGCGCCCCGTCTGCGACGGATGCCGTCGGCCGCTCGCCGGGTGCTGGTGTGGATGCATCCATCGCGTCGACAACTTCACCCGGCTGCTGATCCTCCAGGATCCCGATGAACAGGGACAGGCGAAGGGCACCGCCGCGCTGTTGAGGGCCTGCCTGACACAGGCGGAGCTCCGCGTCGGCCGGCACTTCGACTCGCCCGTCGACCTCGATCGCCACGTGCTGCTGTATCCGGACACGCCCGGCGACGGCAAGGTCGCCGCGCCGAGCCCGTGGCCGCCCGCCCGCATCGCGCCCCTCTCCCTGGTGGTGCTGGACGGCACCTGGCGTCGCAGTCTTCGCCTCCTCCACCAGAACCCCTGGCTGCAGACGCTGCCGCGCCTGGCGCTCGCCGCACCGCCAGCGTCGCGCTATGCGATCCGCCGCGCGAGGTCTGAGCACCAACGCAGCACGCTCGAGGCCAGCGCGCTGGCGCTCGCGCAGCTCGACGGCGACGCTGTTCGCTACGAGCCGCTGTGGCGGGCGATGGACGATTTCATTGCGCTGCAGCGCCGTCTGGCGGGCGCCTCTGCGGACACGAGGCGGGACGTCGCGCGGTAAGCTGCGGCGCCTCACCGCCGGAGATGCCATGAGCTCGACCCCCACCCCATCCGCGACCCCGTCCACGAGCGCACCGGAACCGCGCCTCACCTCGCTGTCCCATGGCGGCGGCTGCGGCTGCAAGATCGCGCCCGGGGTGCTGTCGGAGATCCTCAAGGGCACCAGCGCCCTGCCCGTTCCGAAGGAATTGCTGGTCGGCATCGAGACGGCGGACGATGCCGCGGTCTATCAGCTCAACGACGAGCAGGCGCTCATCGCCACCACCGACTTCTTCATGCCGATCGTCGACGACCCGCACGACTTCGGCCGCATCGCCGCGACGAACGCGATCAGCGACGTGTATGCGATGGGCGGCAAGCCGATCATGGCGCTCGCGCTGGTGGGGATGCCGATCTCGGTGCTGAGCACCGCGACCATCGGCCGCATCCTCGAAGGCGGCGCCTCGGTGTGCCGCGAGGCCGGAATTCCGATCGCCGGCGGACACACCATCGACTCCGTCGAGCCGATCTATGGACTGGTCGCGCTCGGCCTGGTCCATCCGAAGCGGGTGAAGCGCAACGCGGATGCGAGGGCGGGAGACGTGCTGGTGCTCGGCAAGGCGCTGGGGGTGGGCGTGATGTCGGCGGCCCTCAAGAAGAACAAGCTCGACGATGCGGCCTATCTCCGCATGATCGCGACCACGACCAAGCTCAACACCGCCGGGCCGGATCTCGCGGCGCTGGCGGGCGTGCATGCGCTGACGGACGTCACCGGCTTCGGGCTCGCTGGACATGCGCTCGAGATCGCGCGCGGGTCAGGTTGCACGGTGGAGATCGACTGGTCGGCGGTGCCCTTGCTCGAGGGCGTGAGCGCGCTGGCCGGCGATGGCTTCATCACGGGCGCGTCGGGCCGCAATTGGGCCGCGTATGGGGCGGAGGTGTCGCTCGCCGCTGGCTTGCCTTCGCAGGCGCAAGCTCTGCTGAGCGATCCGCAGACCAGCGGTGGGCTGCTGGTGTCTTGCTCGCCCGAGAGCGTGGATGAGGTGATGACCGTCTTCGCGCGACACGGCTTCGATGCGGCGAGCGTGGTGGGACGCGTTGTCCCGGTGAGCGACCGCGCATTGCTCGTCGCTTGAGGGAACGCGCTGCGGCGGACGGCAACGATGCCGTCGCAGCGGATGCAAGGCGGGATACGACGAGTACTGGGGTCGGAGCACCAAAAACAAAGGGCCTCTCGTGAGAGAGGCCCTTGTTCGATTGGTTGCGGGGGCCGGATTTGAACCGACGACCTTTGGGTTATGAGCCCAACGAGCTACCAGACTGCTCCACCCCGCGATCGAAGAAAGAGAGTGTAGCACGGAATATCGGATCGACTCAATCTTCGCGACTCTAAAGTCTCTGGGCGAGCGCGATGGGGACGTCGCTCAGATTCCGGCGGCCTGCAGCGACTGCAGGAATCGCTCAGCGTTCTGGAAACCGATCACTCGCGTGCCGGTCGACAGCTCCTGCCCCTTGGCATCAAAGAAGATCGTTCCCGGCGGGCCGAACAGGTGAAAGCGCTTGAGCAGGTCGCGGTCGTCGGCATTGTTCGCCGTCACGTCGGCCTGCAACAGCACCGCCCCGGCCAGCTTGGCCTGCACACGCGCATCGGAGAAGGTGAATGCCTCCATCTCCTTGCAGGAACGACACCAGTCCGCAGAGAAGTCCAGCATCACCGGCTTACCAGCGCTGCGCAACACCTCGTCAAGCTCGGCGACGCTCTTGACCTTGCGGAAGTGAAGCTCGCCGCTTGACGCCACGCCAGCGCCGGCAGCCCCCTTCGACGCCCCGCCGGAGCCAACCACACCGGCCAGCGGCTTGAGCGTATCGGTGCCGCCTGCGGCGACGCCAATGAACTGCGCCATGCCGAAGACGAGCGCGGCCAGACCGACGCTCTTGCGCAGCCACACGCCTGGCGTGTTGGCGTCGTTGCGCTGGAACAGCCCGAGGAAGGCTGCGACGGCGACCAGGATGGCCCCCCACAACAACTGCGCAATCACGGCCGGCAGCACCGGCTGCACGATCCACAGCGCGACAGCCACCAGCAGCAGGCCGAAGAAGTACTTCACCTGCTCCATCCAGGCGCCAGCGCGCGGCAGCAAGGTGCCCGCCGATACGCCGAGCAGCAGCAGCGGAACACTCATGCCCCACGACAGCGCGAACAGCGCCGAACCGCCCAGCACGACATCGCCGGTCTTGCTGATGTAGACCAGCGCGCCGGCCAGCGGCGCGGCCACGCAGGGGCTCACGATGAACGCGGACAGCGCACCCATGACGAACACGCTGAAGAACTTGCCCGCGGGGAGCTTCTGAGTGACACCGGACACGCCGCCAGTGAAGCGGCTGGGGAGCTGGATTTCGTAGACGCCGAACATCGACAGCGAGAACGCGACCAGCGCCACCGCGAAGAATGTCAGCACCCAGGGCTCCTGCAGGTCGGCAGCCAGCCCGCGTCCAGCAAGACCGGCCGCGACACCCAGCGCCGTGTACACGATGGACATGCCCAGCGAGTAGCTGAAGGCGAGGCTGAAACCACGCGCCCGCGATGGCGCGCTTCCTTGCCCCAAGATGATCGAGGACAGGATGGGCAGCATCGGCAACACGCAAGGCGTCAGCGACAGCAGCACGCCCGCGCCGAAGTACAGCGCCACGATGGTCCAAAGGTTGCCCTTCGCAAGCACGTCCTCGAGCATCGACCCGGTGCCGCCGGCAGCCTCTGGCGCGGCCGCCTTGGCCGACTCGGGGGCTGCCGATTGAACAGGCGCCGCGACGGCACTCGATACACCGAATCCGCTCAGCGCATCCGGTGCGGCACCGATCTTCACCGCGCCGTCGCCACCGAAGCCCTTCAGGCCCAGCGTCAACTCGCTCTTCATCGGCGGATAGCACAGGCCCTTGTCCGCGCAGCCCTGCCCCGTCAGCACCAGCTTCAGGGGGGCCGCCTCGACGGCCTCGACCGGCACCTTGATGCTGAGGTGCTCGCGGTAGGTCTCGACTTCCTTCTGGAAGGTCTCGTCGAACTTGCGCTTGGGCGTCGGCCAGGCGATGTCGCTCAGCTTCCCGCCGGTGGGCTCGAGCTTGAACTGGTCGCGGTACATGTAATAGCCCGGCGCGATCGTGAAGTTCACTTGGAACTCGCGATCTCCCGTCAGCTGCACATCGACCTTGAAGGCCTGTTCGGGATCGAGGAAGTCGTCGGCGCGCGCCGGGCCGGCCAGCAGGCTTGCGGCCAGAGCCGCCATCAGCATCAGGGCCGGCAGCAGGCGTCGCATCAGGGCAGGAAGAGTCATGAACGCGGAACACGCGCGAGTTCGTGGCCCGCGTCGTCTTGTGGTCGGAAAGGCGCGAAGCTTAGCGCCAAGCCGAGGGCCATGACGCTCGCCACACCCCATGCCCTGCCCGCTGTGCGCATATCGTGGATACAAAAGAAAAAAGGCCAGCATTGCTGCTGGCCTTCATGCGCGGATGCGAGTCGCTGAGATTATTCAGCGTCGCCTTCGGCCGCTTCCGGACGGTCAACCAGTTCGACGTACGCCATCGGAGCGTTGTCGCCGACACGGAAACCCATCTTCAGGATGCGGGTGTAGCCGCCCGGACGGGTGGCAAAACGGGGGCCCAGCTCGTTGAACAGCTTGGACACGATGTCGCGGTCGCGCAGGCGATTGAAAGCCAGGCGGCGGTTCGCGAGGGTCGGTTCCTTGGCCAGGGTGATCAGCGGCTCGACGATGCGACGCAGTTCCTTCGCCTTGGGCAGCGTGGTCTTGATCGCTTCGTGTTGCAGCAGCGAGACCGCCATGTTGCGGAACATCGCGGCGCGGTGTTCGCTGGTGCGGTTCAGTTTGCGGAGGCCGTTACGGTGGCGCATGGTGCTTTCCTTCCTTCAGTTATTGCCGGCAGCCGGATCAGGTACTGCCGGGGGCACCGGACAGGTCGAAGGACCCGTCCATTTCAAAAAATCAACGCTTGTCGAGACCTTGGGGCGGCCAGTTCTCGAGACGCGAGCCCAGGGTCAGGCCACGCGAGGCGAGGACTTCCTTGATCTCGTTGAGCGACTTGCGACCCAGGTTCGGGGTCTTCAGCAGCTCGGTCTCGGTGCGCTGGATCAGGTCACCGATGTAATAGATGTTCTCGGCCTTCAGGCAGTTGGCCGAGCGCACGGTCAGTTCGAGCTCGTCGACCGGACGCAGCAGGATCGGATCGAAGCTGCTGGAACGGGCGGCCGGCGCTTGATCGAACACGTCGACCAGGTCGGTGCCTTGCAGCTGCGCGAAGACGGCCATCTGCTCGACCAGGATCTTGGCCGAGGCACGGATCGCTTCCTCCGGGCTGATCGCACCGTTGGTCTCGATTTCCATGACCAGCTTGTCCAGGTCGGTACGCTGCTCGACGCGGGCGTTCTCGACGGCGTAGCTGACGCGCTTCACCGGGCTGAACGAGGCGTCCAGCACGATGCGGCCGATGGCCTTGGTCGGCTCGTCGCCATAGCGACGCATGTTGCCGGGGACGTAGCCGCGGCCCTTCTCGACCTTGATCTGCATGTCCAGCTTGCCGCCTTGCGACAGGTGGGCGATGACGTGCTCGGGATTGATGATCTCGACGTCGTGCGGGGTCTGGATGTCGGCGGCCGTGACCGGGCCTTCACCTTCCTTGCGCAGGACCAGAGTCACTTCCTCACGGTTGTGCAGGCGGAAGACCACACCCTTCAGGTTCAGCATGATGTGAACCACGTCTTCCTGCACGCCGTCGATGGCGGAGTACTCGTGCAGCACGCCCGCGATCGTCACTTCTGTCGGCGCATAACCCACCATCGAGGACAGCAGCACGCGACGCAGGGCGTTGCCCAGCGTGTGGCCATAGCCGCGTTCGAACGGCTCCAGGATCACCTTGGCGCGATGACCGCCCAGGGGCTCCACAGTGATGGATTTGGGTTTGAGCAGATTCGTTTGCATGAGGTCTTTCTTTCAATACCCTCGGTTCGTTACACCGATAAGGCTGAGGGACCAGCCCGGCGCACCCCAGAACAGCTGGCGACACCCGGACGAGGAAATGCCGAGCCGGCCCAGTGAGGGCCGCTCGGCAGGCACGAAAGAATTAACGCGAGTACAACTCAACGATCAGCGATTCGTTGATCTCGGCGCCGAACTCGTCGCGATCCGGCGTCTTCTTGAAGATGCCTTCCAGCTTCGTCGCGTCGACGGCCACCCAGGCCGGCAGACCGATCGACTCGGCCAGCTTCAGGCTGTCGATGATGCGCAGCTGCTTCTTGGCCTTTTCGCGGACGGCGACCACGTCACCGGCCTTCACCAGGTAGGAAGCGATGTTCACGACTTGGCCGTTCACGGTGATGCTCTTGTGCGAGACCAGCTGGCGGGCTTCCGCGCGGGTCGAGCCGAAGCCCATGCGATAGACGACATTGTCCAGACGCGATTCCAGCAGGACCAGCAGGTTCACGCCGGTCGAGCCCTTGCGGCGCTCGGCTTCGGCGAAGTAGCGGCGGAACTGGCGCTCCAGCACGCCGTACATGCGCTTGACCTTCTGCTTTTCACGCAGCTGCAGACCGAAGTCGGACGTGCGCTGACCCGAAGTGCGGCCGTGCTGACCCGGCTTGGTGTCGAACTTGGCCTTGTCGCTGATGGCGCGGCGGGCGCTCTTCAGGAACAGGTCGGTGCCTTCACGGCGGGAGAGTTTGGCCTTCGGGCCGAGGTAACGTGCCACTTTGCGTGTCCTTCATCAATCTGACGCGCGCCCGGAAACATTCCAGGCATCGCGCGAGTCCGGCCAGTGTTTTTCTAAGCTCGGACGGTGGGCTTCAAGAAGTCAGCGACTTCAGCGGAACCGGTGTCTCCACCGGCTCGTGCGAAGCCCGCGTTTCCGCGAGCTTCAGCAAAACGGCCGGCTGGCACTCACGCGCCAGCCGGCTGGATCGAAACGAATCGGAGATTATCGCACTAAACGGCAATCCCTGATCGCCGACGCTTAGATGCGGCGGCGCTTCTGCGGACGGCAGCCGTTGTGCGGCACGGGCGTCACGTCAGAGATCGAGTTGATGCGGATGCCGAGAGCAGCCAGGGCACGCACCGACGACTCGCGACCCGGGCCGGGGCCCTTGATCTTGACGTCCAGGTTCTTGATGCCCTGTTCTTGAGCAGCGCGGCCAGCCACTTCGGCAGCCACCTGGGCAGCGAAGGGGGTCGACTTGCGCGAGCCCTTGAAGCCTTGGCCGCCCGAAGAGGCCCAGGACAGAGCGCCACCTTGACGATCGGTGATCGTGATGATGGTGTTGTTGAACGAGGCGTGGACGTGGGCGATGCCGTCGGCAACGTTCTTCCGAACCTTCTTGCGAACGCGCTGGGCAGCCGAGTTATTGGGTGCTTTTGCCATGGTGAGCTTTCTTCAGGTTGCCGCGATTACTTCTTGCCGGTAGCCGCCGACTTGCGCGGACCCTTGCGGGTGCGGGCATTCGTGCGGGTACGCTGACCGCGAACCGGCAGGCCACGGCGATGGCGGAAGCCACGATAGCAACCCAGGTCCATCAGACGCTTGATGTTGATGGACATCTCGCGACGCAGGTCGCCTTCGATGGTCATGCGACCGACTTCCTCACGGATCTTTTCCAGATCGGAGTCGTTCAGGTCCTTGACCTTCTTGTCAAACGGGATGCCGCAAGTCGTGCAGATCTTCTGAGCGGTCGTACGGCCAATGCCGTAGATCGAGGTCAGACCGATCTCCGTGTGCTTGTGCGGCGGAATGTTGATACCAGCGATACGTGCCATTTGCGTCCTCTAATTCGCTTGCGGTGTTGCCAATCAGCCTTGACGCTGCTTGTGGCGCGGATCGGTACAGATCACACGCACCACGCCATTGCGACGGATGATCTTGCAATTGCGGCACATCTTCTTGACGGATGCCGAAACTTTCATGGTCTGCTCCTTGACCTAACTTTTGCTCAAACAGCGTTGATCCGGGGGTTGCTAGAAGCTCACTTCGCCCGGAACACGATGCGAGCACGACTCAAATCGTACGGCGTCAGTTCGACGGTCACTTTGTCACCAGGAAGGATGCGGATGTAGTGCATCCGCATCTTTCCCGAGATGTGTCCGAGAACGACATGACCGTTCTCCAGCTTGACTCTGAAGGTTGCATTCGGGAGGTTCTCGATAACCTCACCCTGCATCTGGATGACGTCGTCTTTCGCCATACCTTCGAGTTTTTGCTGGATTGGGTCCGATATGTTATTACCAGCCAGCCTGGTGCTTCAGTTGGGCTTGAAGCTCGCCTTCTTCAGCAGGGACTCGTACTGTTGGCTCATCACATAGGACTGGACCTGAGCCCAGAAGTCCATGGTGACGACCACGATGATCAACAGTGACGTGCCACCGAAGTAGAACGGGACGTTGTACTTCAGCGTCAGGAACTCAGGCAGCAGACACACGCCGGTGATGTACACCGCGCCCGCCAGCGTCAGCCGGGACAGGATCTTGTCGATGTGCCGCGCCGTTTGATCACCAGGACGAATCCCGGGGATGAACGCGCCGCTCTTCTTCAGGTTGTCCGCGGTCTCACGGCTGTTGAAGACCAGGGCCGTATAGAAGAAGCAGAAGAACACGATCGCGGCCGAGTACAGCAGCACGTAGATCGGCTGACCCGGGCGAAGCATGTCCGCCGCATCCTTCAGCCACCGCATGCTATCGCCGGTTGCGAACCAGCTGACCAGCGTGGTCGGCAGCAGGATGATCGACGACGCGAAGATCGGCGGGATCACGCCCGACATGTTCAGCTTCAGCGGCAGATGCGAACTCTGGCCACCGTACACCTTGTTCCCGACCTGTCGCTTGGCATAGTTCACCAGGATCTTGCGCTGACCGCGCTCGACGAACACGACCAGGTAGGTCACGCCGCCGATGATCGCGATGACGATCAGGCACGAGATCACGGACATCGCACCGGTACGCACCAGCTCCAGCAGACCACCGATGGCGCCCGGCAGACCTGCCGCGATACCACCGAAGATCAGGATCGAGATGCCGTTGCCCAGACCGCGCTCGGTGATCTGCTCACCCAGCCACATCAGGAACATCGTGCCAGCCACCAGGCTGGTCACCGTCGTCACGCGGAAGCCGAAGCCCGGGTTCAGCACCAAGTTCTGCGCGCTCTCGAGGGCGAAAGCAATGCTCAAGCTCTGGAAGATCGCCAGCCCCAACGTGCCGTAGCGCGTGTACTGGGTGATCTTGCGGCGCCCTGCCTCACCTTCCTTCTTCAGCGCTTCCAGCGACGGCACCACGTAGGTCATGAGCTGCATGACGATCGAGGCCGAGATGTAGGGCATGATGCCCAGCGCGAAGACGGTGAAGCGCGACAGCGCACCGCCCGAGAACATGTTGAACAGGCTCAGGATCCCGCCCTGCTGGCCCTTGAACAGCTGCTGAAGCTGCGCCGGATCGATACCGGGCACGGGGATATGCGCCCCAATGCGGTAGACCACCAGCGCGAGTACCAGGAACACCAGTCGACGACGCAGGTCGCCGAACTTGCCGCTCTTGGCCAACTGGGATGCGTTGCTTGCCACTGCCGCCTAGTCCTGTGCTTGGCTGATTAAGCGACGGAGCCGCCGGCTGCCTCGATGGCAGCCTTCGCGCCGGCCGTCACGCCCAGACCCTTGATCGACACCTTGCGGGCGATCTCGCCGGACTTGATGACCTTGACGGTCTTGGCGAGCTCGGACACCAGGCCGACAGCCTTCAGCGTCAGCAGATCGATCTCGTCACCGGTCAGGGCATTCAGCTCGGACAGCGTCACTTCGGCGACGAAGGGACGAGCCAGCGACTTGAAGCCACGCTTCGGCAGGCGACGCTGCAGAGGCATCTGGCCGCCTTCGAAGCCGACCTTGTGGTAGCCACCGGCACGCGACTTCTGACCCTTGTGACCACGACCAGCGGTCTTGCCCAGACCAGAGCCGATGCCACGGCCCACGCGACGCTTGGCGTGCTTGGCACCAGCAGCGGGCTTGATGGTATTGAGTTGCATCTTCTGTTCCTCGTTGATGCCGTGCCTTACAGCACCTGCACCAGGTAGGCGATCTTGTTGATCATGCCGCGGACCGCGGGCGTGTCTTCCAGGGTCTTCGTGCTGTTCAGCTTGCGCAGACCCAGGCCGACCACCGTCGCGCGGTGATCCGCGCGGCAGCCGATCGGGCTGCGGACCAGCTTGACGGTCAGAGTTTTCTTATCAGACATGTCTAGCTCCTGGCGATCAGTTGAAGATCTCTTCAACCGTCTTGCCGCGCTTGGCCGCCACTTGGGACGGCGTGGAGCAGCGCTTCAGCGCGTCCAGCGTGGCACGAACCATGTTGTACGGGTTGGTCGAACCGTGGCTCTTGGTCACGATGTCGGTCACGCCCATCACTTCGAAGACGGCACGCATCGGGCCGCCGGCGATGACGCCGGTACCGACAGGAGCCGGAGCCATGATCACGTGCGCTGCGCCATGCTCACCCACCACGTTGTGCTGGATGGTGCCGTTCTTCAGCTGGACCTTGATCATGTTGCGGCGGGCCGATTCCATCGCCTTTTGCACGGCGACGGGCACTTCCTTGGCCTTGCCCTTGCCCATGCCGATGCGGCCATCGCCGTCACCGACCACGGTCAGAGCAGCGAAAGACAGCGTACGGCCGCCCTTCACAACCTTCGTGACGCGGTTGACCGCGATCATCTTTTCCTTCAGGCCGTCGTCGTTGCCTTCGGTCTGCGCGCGGGGTTGAAACTTTGCCATTTCCTAATCCTTTGTGCGTCAGAACTGCAGGCCGGCTTCGCGAGCGGCTTCAGCCAGGGCCTTGACACGGCCGTGGTAGGCGAAGCCCGAACGGTCGAAAGCGACCTTCTCGACGCCAGCAGCCTTCGCCTTCTCGGCGATGCGCTTGCCGATCAGGGCGGCGGCGGCAACGTTGCCACCCTTGCCCGACAGCTGGGTACGCACGTCCTTCTCGACGGTGGAGGCCGAAGCCACCACACGTTGGCCGTCTTCGGAAATGACCGAAGCGTAGATGTGCAGGTTCGAGCGGAAGACCGTCAGACGGGCCACGCGCTGGAGAGCGATGCGAGCACGCGTTTGACGCGAACGACGCAGGCGTTGTTCCTTCTTGTTCAGCATGGCGCGGCTCCTTACTTCTTCTTGGTCTCTTTGAGGGAGACCTTCTCGTCGGCGTAACGGATGCCCTTGCCCTTGTAGGGCTCCGGCGGACGGATCGCGCGCACTTCAGCGGCGATCTGACCGACGACCTGGCGATCCGCACCCTTGATCAGGATTTCGGTCTGGGTCGGGCACTCGACCTTGATACCAGCCGGCATGTCCTTGACGACCGGGTGCGAGAACCCGATCTGCAGGTTCAGCTTCTGGCCTTGAGCCTGGGCGCGGAAACCCACGCCAACCAGGTTCAGCTTCTTCTCGAAGCCCTTGCTCACGCCGTTGACCATGTTGTTCAACAGCGCGCGCATCGTGCCGCTCATCGCATCGGCGTCCGCCGATTCGCTGTTCGGAACGAAGGTCAGCTTGCCGCCTTCCGACTTGACCGTCACCAGAGGGTTCACGGCCACGAACAGGGTGCCTTGGGCGCCCTTGACGCTGATCTTGTCAGCTGCGATCGCGACATCCACGCCTTGCGGGACGACGACCGGCATTTTTCCAACGCGGGACATTGTCTGTCTCTCCTTGGCTTAGGCGACGTAGCAAAGCACTTCGCCGCCGACACCGGCTTGACGCGCTTTGCGGTCGGTCATCACACCCTTGGGCGTGGTGACGATCGCCACACCCAGGCCATTCATGACCTGAGGAATGTCGTGGCGGCCCTTGTAGATGCGCAGGCCGGGACGGCTCACGCGCTCGATGCGCTCGATCACCGGACGACCGGCGTAATACTTCAGCGCGATCTCGAGTTCCGGGCGGGCAGCGTCACCGCGCACCGCGAAGTCGTCGATATAGCCTTCATCCTTCAGGACCTTGGCGATCGCGACCTTCAGCTTGGAGGAAGGCATCACGACGCTGGCCTTCTCAACGCTTTGGGCGTTGCGAATGCGGGTCAGCATATCGGCGATAGGATCACTCATGCTCATACGAAATCTCCTAAACCTGCCGATTACCAGCTGGCCTTGACGACACCGGGGATGTCGCCCTTGAAGGCCAGCTCACGAATCTTGTTACGAGCCAGGCCGAACTTGCGGAACGTGCCGCGGGGGCGGCCGGTCAGTTCGCAGCGGTTGCGCTGGCGGGTCGGGTTGGCGTTCCGGGGCAGCTTCTGCAGCTCCAGGCGGGCCAGATAGCGCTCTTCGTCCGACTTCTTGCTGTCGTCGATGATGGCCTTCAGTTCCGCGTACTTCTTGGCGTACTTGGCGACCAGTTGGGCGCGCTTCAGCTCACGTTGCTTAATCGAGAGTTTTGCCACGGGTCACCTCAGTTCTTGAACGGGAACTTGAACGCAGCCAGCAGAGCCTTGGCTTCGTCGTCCGTCTTGGCCGTCGTCGTGATGCTGATGTTCAGACCACGCAGAGCATCCACCTTGTCGTACTCGATTTCGGGGAAGATGATCTGTTCCTTGACGCCGATGTTGTAGTTGCCGCGACCGTCGAACGAACGACCCGAGATACCGCGGAAGTCACGCACGCGCGGCAGAGCCACGGTCACGAAGCGGTCCAGGAATTCGTACATCGTGGCGCCACGCAGGGTCACCATGCAGCCGATAGGCACGCCGTCACGGATCTTGAAGCCGGCGATCGCCTTCTTCGACTTCGTGACCACGGGCTTCTGGCCTGCGATCTTGGTCAGGTCGCTGACGGCGTGGTCCATGACCTTCTTGTCGGCGACCGCCTCGCTCACGCCCATGTTCAGCGTGATCTTGGTGATGCGCGGCACTTCCATCACGGACTTGTAGCCGAACTTCTCGGTCAGACCGGGGACGACCTTCTCGCGATAGAACTCTTGCAAACGAGCCATGTCTTACCCCTTAGGCCTTGATCTCTTCGCCGGTCGACTTGAACACGCGCACCCGCTTGCCGTCGGCGCCGAGCTTGATGCCCACGCGATCGGCCTTGCCGGAAGCGGCGTTGAAGATCGCCACGTTGGATTGATGGATGGGCATGGACTTGTCGACGATGCCGCCAGTCGTACCCTTCAGCGGGTTCGGCTTGACGTGCTTCTTGACGACGTTGATGCCATCGATCACGACGTGATCGACGTCAACGCGCAGCGTCACGGTGCCGCGCTTACCCTTGTCGCGGCCGGTCAGAACGATGACCTCGTCGCCTTTGCGAATCTTGTTCATGGCAATACCTTTGTCTGAGCGGGGCTTAGAGCACCTCAGGCGCCAGCGACACGATCTTCATGAAGCGCTCGGTACGCAGTTCACGCGTGACCGGGCCGAAGATGCGGGTGCCGATGGGCTCCAGCTTGGCGTTCAGCAGCACGGCGGCATTGCCGTCGAACTTGACCAGGGAGCCGTCTTGACGACGCACGCCCTTGGCCGTGCGCACGACCACCGCGTTATAGACCTCGCCCTTTTTGACGCGGCCACGCGGCGCAGCTTCCTTGATGCTGACCTTGATGATGTCGCCAATATGGGCATACCGACGCTTGGAACCACCAAGCACCTTGATGCACATGACGGACTTGGCGCCAGTGTTGTCCGCGACGTCGAGTCGCGATTGCATTTGGATCATGTCTGTCCCCAACTTTTCCCGCGCAGGCAACTGCGACCATCGCAGCCATCCAGAGCGGTCAGTCTTGGGCCCGTAAGCCAATCACTCGTCGCGTTGCGGCGACCCGCGTCTGGCCTTCATGGGCAAGAAACCGAGAACCGAAGGCGGCTGTTCGTTGCGCTAGTCAAAGAACCCGTCGAGCGACGGAACCACCATTCGGCGAAGCTGCGGATTATGCTGGAAGCACAACCCGCTTGTCAACTGTCGCATGCCGGCACCACCGGAGATCCAGTGGTGCCGCGGCCTCACAGGGCCTTGGCCTGAGCCAGCATCGTGCCGGCATCGCTGACCTCGAACTTGCCCGGCGCCTCGATGTTCAGCGACTTGACCACGCCGTCCTTGACGAGCATCGAGTAGCGCTGAGACCGAAGGCCCATGCCACGCGCCACCAGGTCCAGCGTCAGGCCCGCAGCCTGCGTGAATGCCGCGCTGCCGTCCGCCATCATCCGCACCTTGCCGGCCGTCTTCTGGTCACGGCCCCAGGCGCCCATCACGAATGCATCGTTGACCGACACGCACCAGATCTCGTCGACGCCAGCCGCCTTCAGGTCGTCCGCTCCTGCCACATAGCCGGGCACGTGCTGAGCGGAGCAGGTCGGCGTGAAGGCACCAGGCAACGCGAAGATCGCGACGGTCTTGCCCGCGGTCGCCTTCTCGATGTCAAAACTGTTCGGCCCGAGCGAGCAACCCTCGCCCTCGACTTCGATGAATTCCTGCAGTTGGCCCGCCGGCAGACGATCACCCACTTTCAGCATGAGACGCTCCTGTTTGCTGTTGATTGATGGATTGGAAGCGGCGAAGTTTGCCGCCAGAAATGAAAAATGGCCGGACACCGGGTATTCCGGGTTCCAGCCATTTGGGATCGGGACGTCACCATCCCGATCGCGAGGGCGGCGCCACCGATGCAGCGCCTCCGAGATCAGACCAGCTGAGCCTTCTCGACCAAGCGGGTCACGACCCAGCTCTTGGTCTTCGACAGCGGACGGCCTTCGGCGATCTCGACGATGTCGCCCATCTTGTATTCGCCGTTCTCGTCATGAGCGTGGTACTTGCGCGAGCGAGCCACGATCTTGCCGTACAGCTCGTGCTTGGCACGACGCTCAACCAGCACGGTCACGGTCTTGGCGCGCTTGTCGCTGACGACCTTGCCGACCAGGGTGCGGGTGTTCTTCTCTTGAGCTTGCGTCATTTCGCGGCTCCCTTCTTCTCGGCCAGGATGGTCTTGGCGCGGGCGATGTCGCGACGCGTGTTGCCCAGCACCGAAGTGTTGGTCAACTGTTGCGTGGCCTTTTGCATGCGCAGACCAAAGTGGGCCTTCAGCAGATCGGTGACTTCCTTTTCCAGGGCAGCCACGTCTTTCGCGCGCAGTTCAGATGCTTTCATGGGATGTTCTCCAATCAGGCGCCGAGCTGGCGAGTCACGAAGGTGCAACGCAGGGGCAGCTTGGCAGCGGCCAGCGTGAACGCTTCGCGCGCCAGTGCCTCGGGCACGCCATTGACCTCGTAGAGCACCTTGCCGGGCTGGATCTCAGCCACGTAGTACTCCGGGTTGCCCTTACCGTTACCCATACGGACTTCGGCAGGCTTTTGCGAGATCGGCTTGTCCGGGAAGATCCGGATGAAGATCCGGCCACCGCGCTTGATGTGACGCGAGATCGCGCGGCGAGCCGCTTCGATCTGGCGAGCCGTGATACGGCCGCGCTCGGTAGCCTTCAGGCCGAAGTCACCGAAAGCGACGGTCGCGCCGCGGGTCGCAACACCAGTGTTGCGGCCCTTTTGCTCCTTGCGATATTTGCGACGAGCGGGTTGCAGCATGTTGAGTTCTCCTTACGCCTGGCCGCCGTCAGCGGCGGGCTTGCGCACCACACGCTTCGCAGCAGGCTTGTCGCCGCCTTCGGCAGGCTTGTCGCCACGACCACGGCCACCCGGAGCGCCCGGACGGGCGTTACGGCGCGGACGACGGTCATCCTCGGCACCCGGGGGGGTGTTGATCACGGGAGCCTCGCCATTGGCCAGGCGGTCGCCGCGATACACCCACACCTTGACGCCGATCACGCCGTAGGTGGTCTTGGCTTCGGAGAAGCCGTAATCGATGTCAGCCTTCAGGGTGTGCAGGGGCACACGGCCTTCGCGATACCACTCGGTACGAGCGATTTCGATGCCGTTCAGACGGCCGGCGGACATGATCTTGATGCCTTGGGCGCCCAGACGCATCGCGTTCTGCATCGCGCGCTTCATCGCACGACGGAACATGATGCGCTTTTCGAGCTGCTGAGTGATCGAGTCGGCGATCAGCTGGGCATCGATCTCGGGCTTGCGCACTTCTTCGATGTTGACAGCGACGGGCACGCCCAGACGCTTGGCCAGCTCGGCCTTCAGGTTCTCGATGTCCTCGCCCTTCTTGCCGATCACGACGCCCGGACGAGCCGAGAAGATCGTGATGCGAGCGTTCTTGGCCGGGCGCTCGATCAGGATGCGCGAAACGGCGGCGTTCTTCAGCTTGGCCTTCAGGAAGTCGCGGACTTGCAGATCTTCGGCCAGCATGCTGGCGAAGTTCTGGTTGTTCGCGTACCAGCGCGACGCCCAGTTACGGGTGACGGGCAGGCGGAAGCCAGTCGGATGAATTTTCTGTCCCATAGTCTTCCTTCAGGCTCAGTTGCCGACGGTCACGTAGATATGGCAGGTCGGCTTGCTGATGCGGTTGCCGCGGCCCTTGGCGCGCGCGGAGAACCGCTTCAGCGTGGTGCCCTGCTCCACGTAGATCGAAGTGACCTTCAGCTCGTCAATGTCGGCACCGTCGTTGTGCTCAGCATTGGCGATCGCCGATTCCAGCGCCTTCTTGATGATCAGCGCGGCCTTCTTCTGGGTGAACTCCAGGATGTTCAGCGCTTGATCCACCTTCTTGCCGCGGATCAGGTCCGCCACCAGGCGGCCCTTATCGAACGACAGGCGGACGCCACGAACGATTGCTTTGGTTTCCATCGTCGTCATCCTTACTTCTTGCCGGCCTTCTTGTCGGCCGGGTGGCCCTTGAAGGTGCGGGTCAGAGCGAATTCACCCAGCTTGTGACCGACCATCTGGTCAGACACATAGACCGGCACGTGCTGCTTGCCGTTGTGCACGGCGATCGTCAGACCGATGAACTCGGGCAGGATCGTCGAGCGACGCGACCAGGTCTTGATGGGCTTCTTGTCCTTGTTGGCAACGGCCTTGTCGACCTTCGCCTGCAAGTGATGGTCCACGAAGGGACCCTTTTTGAGGGAACGAGCCATGGTGGTCTACCCCTTACTTCTTGCGACGCGAGACGATGAAGGTCTGCGTGCGCTTGTTGTTGCGAGTGCGGTAGCCCTTCGTCAGGGTGTTCCACGGCGACACAGGGGCCTGACCTTCACCCGTACGACCCTCACCACCACCGTGCGGGTGGTCGACCGGGTTCATGGCGGTACCACGCACGGTCGGGCGGATGCCCTTCCAGCGGATGGCGCCGGCCTTGCCGTACTGACGCAGGCTGTGCTCTTCGTTGCTCACTTCACCGATGGTGGCGCGGCAGTCGATGTGCACGCGGCGGACTTCGCCGGAGCGCAGACGCAGCTGGGCGTACATGCCGTCACGGGCCATCAGGACCACCGAGGTACCGGCGGAACGAGCAATCTGGGCACCCTTGCTCGGCAGCATTTCCACGCAGTGGATCGTCGAACCCACGGGGATGTTGCGGATGGGCAGGGTGTTGCCGACCTTGATCGGGGCTTCAGCGCCGCTCAGGATCGTGGAACCCACTTCCAGGTTGCGCGGAGCGATGATGTAGCGACGCTCGCCGTCGGCATAGCACACCAGAGCGATGTGAGCCGTACGGTTCGGGTCGTACTCGATACGCTCGACCTTCGCCGGGATGCCGTCCTTGTTGCGACGGAAGTCCACCACGCGGTAGTGGTGCTTGTGACCACCGCCCTTGTGGCGCATCGTGATGTGACCGTTGTTGTTACGGCCAGACTTTTGCTTCTGCGGCTCGAGCAGCGAAGCCTCGGGAGCGCCCTTGTGGAGGTGCTTGTGCACCACCTTCACCACGCCACGACGGCCAGGCGAAGTCGGCTTGACTTTAACGACGGCCATTACGCAGCCTCCCCGGAGAAGTTGAGCTCCTGGCCAGCCTTCAGCGACACGTACGCCTTCTTGACGTGGTCGCGACGGCCCAGACGGCCACCGAAGCGCTTGGTCTTGCCCTTGACGTTGACGATGTTCACCGCCTCGACCTCGACCTTGAACATCAGTTCAACAGCGGCCTTGACTTCGGGCTTGGTGGCGTCGCGCAGGACCTTGAACAGGACTTGGTTGTGCTTTTCGCCAGCCATCGTGGCCTTCTCGGACACGATCGGAGCGAGCAGCACCTTGGCCAGACGGCCTTCAGCAAACTTGGGCGCGCTCATGCCAGCATCTCCTTCAGTTGCTCGATCGCAGCCTTGGTCACCAGCACCTTCTTGTAGAAGACCAGCGACAGCGGATCGACGTAGCGCGGCTCGACGACCAGCACGTTGGGCAGGTTGCGCGATGCCAGCAGCAGGTTGTCGTCGACCTGGTCGGAGATCACCATGACGTGATCCAGACCCATGGCCTTGAGCTTCGAGGCCAGCAGCTTGGTCTTCGGGGCTTCGATCGAGATCGAGTCCACGACAGCCAGGCGGCCTTCGCGAGCCAGCTGCGACAGGATGGCGGCCATGCCGGCGCGGTACATCTTCTTGTTCAGCTTGTGCGAGAAGTTCTCGTCAGGCTTGTTCGGGAAGATGCGACCACCCCCACGCCACAGCGGCGAGGAGGTCATACCAGCACGCGCGTTGCCGGTGCCCTTTTGACGGAACGGCTTCTTCGTCGAGTGACGGACTTCAGCGCGGGTCAGCTGGGCGCGAGTGCCTTGACGGGCGTTGGCCTGATAGGCCACGACCACCTGGTGCACCAGGGCTTCGTTGTAATCACGAGCGAAAAGGGTGTCGGGAGCGTCGACCTTCGACGTTGCCTGACCCTGCTCATTCAGGAGCTCGAGTTGCATCAGTTGGCTCCCTTCTTGACCTTGACCTTGACGGCCGGACGGATCACGACGAATCCTTCCTTCGCGCCAGGAACGGCACCGCGCACCAGCACCAGCTGGCGGGCTTCGTCGATGCGGACGACGTCCAGGTTCTGGACGGTCACGGTGACGTCGCCGAGGTGGCCGGACATCTTCTTGCCCGGGAACACGCGGCCCGGATCCTGTGCCATCGAGATGGAGCCAGGAACGTTGTGCGAGCGGCTGTTACCGTGCGAAGCGCGCTGCGAACCGAAGTTGTGGCGCTTGATGGTGCCTGCGAAGCCCTTACCAATCGAGGTGCCTTGCACGTCGACCAGCTGACCGGCTTCGAACAGCGTCACGGGGACTTGCGCGCCGGGCTTGTACTCGGCGGCAACGTCGGCCTCGACGCGGAATTCTTGGATGATTTCGCCAGCTTCGACACCAGCCTTGGCGAGGTGACCCGCTTCCGGCTTGGTGACGCGGGACGCCTTGCGCGCACCGTAGGTCACCTGAATGGCGCTGTAGCCGTCGATTTCGTCGGTCTTGATCTGGGTCACGCGGTTGTTGGACACGTCCAGCACGGTCACGGGCACGGTATCACCGTCGGCCGTGAACACACGCATCATGCCCACCTTGCGGCCCAGCAAGCCGAGGCGGCGTTTGCTAAGACTCATGGTTTTCTCCTGACTTCCACCCCACGACGGAGACACCGCCGGCTGGGTTGGTTGTCATTTCACACACCCGACATCGATTGGCCGGGCTGACAAGCACAACAACGTCAATGAGTCGGAGGTAAAGGCCCCTGACCCATCGTCGACGTCATGCGACGAAGCCGCACCAGGAAATCCCGGCGCGGAAAAGCTTGCGAGTATAGCGCCAAGCCCCTGAACACCGCAAGCGCAGCGTGTCGGCAGGCCTGGCGCGACAGGGCTGCCGGAATGAAAAAAGCGACCCGAAGGTCGCCTTTCATGACGAGCACCGGAAGCCCGGCACCCGAGCCGCACGCCATGGCGTGCGGCCGACTGCATTACTGCAGCTTGATCTCGACGTCCACGCCGGCCGGCAGGTCCAGCTTCATCAGCGCGTCGACCGTCTTGTCGGTCGGATCGACGATGTCCATCAGACGCTGGTGGGTGCGGATTTCAAACTGGTCGCGCGAGGTCTTGTTGACGTGCGGCGAACGCAGGATGTCGAAACGTTCCTTGCGGGTCGGCAGGGGCACCGGGCCCTTGACGATCGCGCCGGTGCGCTTGGCGGTGTCCACGATTTCCAGAGCCGATTGGTCGATCAGCTTGTAATCGAAGGCCTTCAGCCGGATGCGGATCTTTTGCTTGGTAGACATGACTTTTCCTTCAAAGAGCGACGCAATGCCCCAGGCACTGCGGAGGCAGCGATGGCGCCACCAGGGTCCGAGCGCGCCGCCCGCCGAAGCGGGACGGCACCTTCACCGGCACCTGGTGGGCACCAGCAGACGATTTACTCGATGATGGT